>NZ_JARXXV010000001.1 GCF_029893825.1 Aurantimicrobium minutum
GAGGCAAAGACCCCTGCTGAAGGCAGCAGTGAACTTGATGCCAGTAGTGCCCACCCGCTGGTCTATCACAACCGCACCTGGCACAAGCTCGACAGTAACTCCAAGCTTGAGGCATGAGTCGATTTAGTGAGAGCATCCGCTCACACCTGCTGGAAACCTTCTCAGGAGATACAGCAGGCACACCCTACTGGGTGAAAAACATTGAAGCCGGCGAAGATATCGGTTTCTTTGGCCCAGGCTCTGCTTCGTGGACAGTTCATGGTGGCATGCCCACCATGGTTGCTGGTATTCGTGCACTGCTTATGCAAACCCTGCATCCAGGGGCGATGGCTGGCGTGCATGACTGGTCTCGCTATAAAGAAGACCCACTGGGCCGCCTTGCCGGCACCATCCAGTGGCTCATCACGGTCACCTTTGGTGACACGGAACTCGCAAGAAAAGAATCAGCCAGGGTATCCAAGTTCCACGACCGCGTTCGTGGAACCTATATCGATGCTCAGGGCAATGAACAAACCTATTCGGCCGGAGACCCTGAACTTCTCTACTGGGTTCATGTTGTCTTCACCGATGCTTTCCTGGGATGCCATCAGGCGTGGGGAGAACCCATCCCCGGTGGTGCTGATCAATACGTCAGAGAGTGGTCTATTGCCGGGGAGCTGGTGGGTGTAGCTAATCCGCCACGCTCGGAAGCTGAACTCGTTGCTGCCCTGCACACCTTCAATACCGAGGGCATTCTCAAGCACGATGAGCGGGTAGAAGAAACAATCGAGTTCCTGAAAAGTCCCCCACTGCGCCGCAGCATGATGACGTTCTACCGGATCATGTTTGCCGGTGCTGTAGCGAGTATTCCTGAGGAATACCGCCAGATTCTGGGGCTGAAGAAACCGTGGTGGCCAGCATTGTGGATGACGGGAGTAATCCTCAAGATGCTCAGGGCGCTCTTAGGGCCCTCCTCAACTTCTGAGGATGCTGCGCGGATTCGTATAGCTCGACTAAAGCGTGAAGGAAAATTAGCGAGCTAGTTCTGCCAGTACAGCGCTGTGGAGGAGTCCGTTGGTTGCCAAGGCGCTACCGTGCCAGATGTCTGCATGGCCATCAATCGAGGTGAACGTTCCACCTGCCTCGGTGACAATCGGCATCAGTGCTGCCATGTCATAGGGTTTGAGGTCGAATTCACCTGCGACATCAAGGATGCCTTCGGCAACCATCATGTAGGACCACATGTCGCCATAGGCACGGGTGCGCCACACCTTGCGGCTGAGGCTCACCAGCTCATCGAGGTAGCCTGCCTGATCCCACTGTTGAATGGAGTTGTAGCTGATGCTGGCATCAGCGAGCTCCTTAACGCCAGAAACTTCTAGTTTTCGTGGTTCTGCCACGGCCACCATGGGCTTCTCGAGATACTCTGTGAGCTCCTCAGGGATAAGAACAGTGGCTAATGGGTCCCGTGACTCGTCAACCCACGCACCGTTGCCTTTAGAACCCCACCAACGCTTACCCAGCGCAGGTGCGCTGACCACGCCAATGACGGGAACACCGTCAATGGCGAGAGAAATCAAGGTCGCCCATACTGGAACGCCGCGCAAGAAATTGGATGTGCCATCGATGGGGTCAATGATCCACTGACGGTGAGGGTGGTCTGCTGTTCCGGTGGGGTGTTCAGAGAGTGAACCTGCCTGCTCACCGAATTCTTCGCCCAGCATGAAGTCTTCACCGCGCTCGCGGCTGAGGATGTCAATGATTGCGCGCTCCACGGCACGGTCAGCATCCGTTACAGGGGTCTTATCTGGCTTAGTGCTCACCTCAAGATCCATCGCCAGGAACCTGGCGCGAGAAATCTCATCTGCAGCATCAGCAAGCTGAAGGGCGAGTTGGAGGTCTTCGTTGAGGGTGTAGTGGCGTCTGGTCACACTCCCACGATACTCGCCCAGTAATACACGATACTCGCCCAGTAATACAAGAAAGCCCTTCCGAAACCGGAAGGGCTTTCTCTTTTTGTTGCGGGGACAGGATTTGAACCTGCGACCTCTGGGTTAAGTTGCCTCATCACCAATCTCGACGTGTTCAGGAATACAAAACGTGCACTGTGGCCAGTAGGCCACACGGGTTAGTTATGTCAATCAATTGGGCACGAATGTGTTTCTACCCGAATGATTGGATAACCATTGCTGCTTAACAAATTTGAAAAATATCTTCAAGCAAGAAACAACCGACCTGGAACAATAACTCAACGAATCGGAGACATTCGAAGACTCCAGGAGCGATTTGAAGACCTAACAACCGTGACCTCTGAAGATTTAGAGAACTGGTTAGCGTCGAAGACTGAAATCTGGGCTCCTGAGTACAACAAGAGACAACGGACTACATACAGAATTTTTTATCAGTGGGCGTTCAATCGGAACTTTATTGAGAGCGACCCAAGTCTTTTGCTAAGTTCTGTTCGCATTCCGCGTACAGTGCCACGACGAATTGGGGAAAAATCTCTACTCGACGCCTTCAGATCGGCAACTTTACATGAACGAGCCATTTTGAGTCTTGGGGGAGTCATTGGGCTTCGCCGAGTAGAGATTGCTACCGCACACCCTCGGAATCGGTTTGGAAACTATCTATTAGTAACGGGAAAAAATGGTGATGAGCGTCATCTGCCTCTGGATGAAATAACAGTCGATTTACTGATAAATCTAGAGAAAATTCAAGGTCAGAGGTCGTATTACTTTCCGGGGAGATTTGGCGGGGATACCCATACTATAAATGGGTTCGCTCGACTACTGGCGGCTTTAATACTCATTCGCTAAGACATAGAGCGGGATCTAACGCGTACAAAGCAACACATGACATCAGAGCAGTACAGGAACTACTTGGACATAAGTCAATCTCTACAACACAGATCTATACGACAGTGGAGCCAGACTCTCTCATCGCTCTCGTGCAAGCGAATCAGCTAGAGATAGCAACTAAGTGCGCATGAAGATACATCCGAATACATCAATCTGAGGAGGTGAATGATGAATATTCCGATGAACCAGCAACTGCCCCAACAGCAGATGCCTTCAGCTATGCCTGTCGAAATGGTTGGCGGTTATGCAGTGCCCCAGGATCCGATGGACATGCTGCACTGTGATAGCTGTCAGTAAATAGAGAAATAGGCTCTTCCGTCATGGTCCTTGATTGTGTCAGAAGAGCCTATTTTTATCTAAATTTTCAACCATTTGCAGATGAGTTTAAGTAAAACTCCTCCAAGGATTGTCAACGCGATTTCTCGCAAATCGCCGAAAACAAGTTCAAATATTCGGAACCAGAAAGTAGTGTTCATATTCTTAACCTGTGCGGCGGACAAAAACGTGGTTTTTGCGTAATTATCTAAATAGGTATTACTTCTTCAATTGTCCCCGTATAGGTGACAAGTACTGGATTTACCGAAATTTCCGGTAATAACCTTTCACATGTAAGTGCTCTTCCCATAGGTAACTCTGAGCGAAAGGTTCTACACATGTTGGTTTTCAAGCAGAAATTTCTGCATCAAACAGCCCTAGCTACTGCAATATTGTGTGCAGTTTCAGCATTTACTGCCATTCCTGCACATGCTGAAACAAACACTGATGATGTGTTAACTACAAGCGAAGTGTCTTCTGCATTAGATAAAGCAGGATCTCTTGTTCAAGATGCGCTACCGTCCGTAACTACTTCTTCAGAGGCTGCGGTCTCTACAACTGGTAACGTAACGGTGGAAGTACCGAAAGACCTCACGTCCGGTGTTGACCTCACAGGTACAGGCCTTGATCTCACTATTCATCTTCCCAACGCTAACGATGCCGCTAAAGGCGTGAAGAACAGTGACGGGCAAGTCATTTACTCCTCACAAGAGGCAAGCGCCAACACTGTTATCCCCACAGAGGGAGGTGTTCAAATGCTCACCACCATCGCTAACTCGTCAGCGCCAGAACGCTACACCTATGAAGTAGAGACAGCTCCAGGGGATTACTTCCAAATTCAAGAAGATGGATCCGCCATTCTCTACGCGGCAGACGGTTCACTCAAACTAGCTGTTGCAACACCTTGGGCAACCGATGCTAATGGGCAGAATATTCCAACACATTATGAAACAGACGGCACTAGCCTCACCCAAGTTATCGAACACTCAACAGCTCAGGGCATTGCGTACCCTGTAGTAGCAGACCCTGTTATTTTCGCAATAGCTGGAATCGCGATTGCAATTGCAGCTGTAATTGGAATCGGAGTAGTTGTCTGGTGGTTTAATTATTGCCGAGGCATGAATATGTGGCCATCAGTTGACACGACGAGGGGATACACAATCAGATGCGTTCGGTAGTCGATAGTTTCGGAGTGTTAATTTCTGCCTACTGTGCGTTATTTATTATTTATTTGTTTCTAGCAGTCATATCCTTTAGTTCACTTACTGAAATAAATATTCCTGGATTCATTAATTTATTTGGATTCAAGGACACCTCCGGTTCACACGCAACAAATATTTATATTGTGCCCCTTGGAAATATGCTCTACGGAATAGTCTCCTTAGTACTTTTTCTCTCAATCAAAAAAACACGCTCCTCTAAAAAATATCAAACTAACTAATTTCTAAATTGATTACCATGAAATGTTTAAATCTAGGAATTTGGGCAAGGTAGCAATTAAGTTGCTAACGGCTAGGTACGAACGGGGGACGTAATTTTGGCGTGTGCCACATGATTCGCTCCAAAATCGTTCTTGACATTTTCACCGCCATTGCGTGTTACGAACTGTTTTGCATAAGTGATCTAGTTTTCCACGGATACTTCTGTAACTGGTTTAGCCCGATAAGCGCTTCACACTGCCTCCTGAATCTCGGTTCCATTTCGAAAAATTCAAGACTCAACTACCAAGCTGGTGGGTGTTCTTGGCTGGTCTATGCCCCCAGGGGTCACTTACACTTTTAGATATTTTGGAGGGAATTGTCGATGAATGATCAAAACGGCGAAAACACTTGGATAAACAAGTTTAACACTTCGTTGGAAGACTTAGTACTGAAGCATGAACAAGAATTCAACAACAAAAAGTTGGATCAAGTGGACTCCGAAAGTATTCCTGGATCACCAAACGCATCTCCTGGCAAGCTAATTCTGAGTTCGTTCTTACAGTTCGTTGGAACGGTATTTGGAACGTTGTTCAGATAACGGTTTAGTTCGCTTGGCTAAGCCTGAGTTCAACTCAGCTAACAACCTAACTGCGACGCTAGATAGCTGTCGCACACACCGCTTACGCGCTGTGATTGCCCACAGATATTTCTCTACTTGCGACAACCAGGTAGAAGTTGCCACTTCGGGAGTGCAGGACGAGGCGAATAACCTGTCAAGGGTGAATTGGTGTGCCGGTAATTGACCAGGAATTTCTAGAACGACAACCGTTTGAGCTCGACGAGTTGATCACCAAACATCATTTCCTCACTTGCCAGAACACGATCTCCAGGCACAATCTTGCGTTCTCCACCACGAACAGTAATCACACTCACGCCGTTACCGGAATGAAGATCTTCCACAAACCAGTCATCTCCTTCATTAGTCAACAGTGCATGTACACGTGAGATTGTCCGTGTCGGATCATCAATGCGCAAAGTCAACGAACCATCATCTGCCGATGGCCGACGGCCAACAACGACACGAGCACCAGGCAGCACATATTCTTTGCCCGCGACAACCAACATCCAAGACGAAGACGGCACCACTGTCCGGTCATCGACGACACTCACGCCACCACCAGCGACATGGTGCAAAGTCTCTGTCCGGACAGCATCTTTTGCTGTCGCCCCTGACACGCCACGTGACCGACTCTTGTCGCTACCTTGTCCGGACACGTCTCCGATGTCGTGTCCGATGTCGTGTCCGATGTCGCCATGTCCTGTCGCACTTCTGTCGCCTGGCTTGTCGTTACTGTCGCTGTCGTGTCGCGCCATGAGAGTTGTTGTCGCGTCACGTGTCGCCCCCGTCGCGTCTGCTGTCCGGACAGGGATTTCGAGAGTGTCGGCCATATCTGTCCTATTGTCGCTGTCGTGTCCGGACATGACACCGGACACGACAGCGGACATGGCGACAGATGCCGCGTCACCGACAGGTTTGGCGACAGCATCATCGGACACCTGTCTTGTGTGTTCTCGCTGCGTTACCTGTTTGAAGAATCGACCAGTTGCCTTCTCTGACGCTTTCACGCTCTTCTTTGACGACCTTGGCATTAGTTCATTAGACATTGTCGAAGGAAGTAACGATATAGAGGTTGGCTGATAGCCGGTGCTCAAATCCAACTGACAGTTATTGCACGACGGCAAACCCGATGGTTGGGTATGGAAACAGAACGGGCATTGCATGACAAGTGACTGGCTCATACCGATTGAACGAGGGACTTGCGCAGTTTGTTCTAGTTTTTACTCCGCATCAGCGTGAATTACTGAATCAAGTGAACTGGCGAATCTTATTCTTCGAAATCAAAGGAAAGTTGCCGTCCGCTTCGATAGTGTTCAAGAACTTTAACGATCACATGGTTCATTTTGAGATTGCCGTTAGAGTCGATGATTTGTTCACTTCGCAAAAGTACCCTTACAGAATCGCTGATACCAAAGACCGATGCATTATCTTCAATACGTTGTTTGAAGGATTCATCTTCAACCGCAGCGAAAAAGGTAGTTTGTCCGTCAGAGAAACGCCACTTTCGGAAATCAAATTCAACACTAACTATTTTGAGTATTCGTTCAGAAGTTGAAGTCGTAAGCATTTCCTCCGGCTGCAATGGAATCTCAAAGGCCGCCACATCATTCTCGAAAATTTGCAGCGGCTGTTCTTCTTGATCAAATGTGGCTTTGATTACGGTGACTCCTTCGGAGTTCAACGGCGAAACAAAGCCTTTAAGTGATTTCCTAAATCCTTGATGGGTGACGAGCAGGAACACGTTACTCGGGATGCTCATTTGTGTGCCATTGGAAAAGACTATTTCGACGATTCCTTCAGAGTCCACTTTGTCAGTGCGTTTGAACTTGCGTCCGCTTATCTGTTTAACAACAAGAACAGCAGCGAAAACCGAAGAAATGATTTCGGTAAGCCCTTTACTGGTTTGAACATAATCCGATTTATAAATCGAATTGACCGCATCCCAGGTTTCTGTGAGGGTCAGCCAAATATCAAATGACCCCTCTTTGAAGGCTTTGATCTTCAAATCAACAGGTGAAGAGCCAACCTCAGTGATTAGTTGGGCATATTGAATTGCGTCTGCAAGTGCTAACACGGCGGTGGCCAAATCTTTGGCATTCATTTCATGGTTTTGCAAAGCTGGTCCGTCATATGCGACCTTGAAATCTTGAGCAGCTACCTCTGTAACCATTCAGCACCCCTTCGATGAACCTCGTGATATAGATGTTACACACCGTCCTTTTAGTGCTGACGGTTTTGTATTAGAAGAAGCTATCTGCGCATTCTTCGATTCCTTCTGTGCTGAATTTTTCAGCACAGAAATGCGAAATAGATTCAGAGACTGTGGCGGCGGCTGGAGGAAAAGCTCTCCGCGTAAGTTTGGCCCATTCTCTCCACAAACCACACCGCCAACAGCCTGAACACAGCACATCAACACCGCAGCCGAAGCTCCTCAATCTTCGGAACTTTGACCTACACATTGGCACTAGAGGAAATTGCGTTGACAGTTGCGTTACATACAGTTGCGCGATGGGGTGCTTCGTAGGGCATGGTAAAGAGTCATGCGCAGGCCGTTTTTGAGGCCAAGATCCGTCAAAAGTTGACTGTGGGGCATCCTGCATCACCGTTAGATGGTGGAGGTGGGTGGGAGATTAGCTGTCAGCGAGCAGGGTGCGGGCAGGTGTTTCTCTCACCCTCTAGGCAGCGAAAGTATTGCTCATCCTCTTGTCGCCGTGTAGTTGCTGAGGTTGAGCGGGTGCGCTTTGCACGCATGTCTGACTCGGTACTGAATGTGTGTGGCCGGTCTGGTTGTGCGCAGGTGTTTATTCCCAGGCGTGAGGGACACCTGTATTGCTGTGCTTCCTGCCGGCGTAAGGCATGGGTTGAAGCATCTGCTCTGGTAGCGAGGCGTTGCCGGGTGTGTGGCGATGTGTATTCGCATCGGACAGTGCGGGCACAGTTCTGCTCCACGCGATGCAGGGTTACAGCACACAGGACTGCTATTTCATTGAACGGCTCGAAGGGAGCACGCAACTGATGATGACGATGAAACTAATCGGTGCAAGTAGAGATGCATGGAAGTATTTGATGAAATCGGTGAACCTGGAGACAGGTGCCGAACGGATCTCCGGTAAAGCGGCGTACTACATGGCTTGTGGGACACCTCCCGGGGTGTGGGCAGGTGCGGGCTTAGCCGCGTTGGGTCTTGCCGGGATGGATGCGGTGGAAGAAGACCAGCTACGTAACTTGTTCGGGGAAGGTTCCCACCCTCTAACAGGTGAAACGTTAGGGAAAAGTTTCGTTATTGCAGCAACCTTAGATGAGCGCATCAAAGCGAGGCTTGAAGTCGAAAGTTTCCAGGAAGCTTCGCTGGAAGAGCAGGCCGAGCTTGAGGCCCGTATTACTGGTGAAGAGCTTGATAAACCTGTGAAGCAGTCAGTGGCCGGGTTTGAGTGTGTGTTCTCGCCACCTAAATCAGTATCGTCTTGGTGGGCGATGGCTGACCCCGACATGAAAGACGCTATTCGGCAAGCACATCATGCTGCGATCAATGCCACGATCAACAAACTTGAAACAGAAATTATTCGCACCCGCACCGGCAGTGCCGGTGTCGCACAAGAACATATTCACGGAATCTCGGCTGCCTTGTTTGACCATTGGGATTCCCGTGACGGTGACCCTCAACTACACACCCACATGCTGATCTCAAACCGTGTTCAAGGCCTCGATAATAAATGGCGCACCATCGATTCACGCTGGTCACTCTCCCCAGCTGTGGCCACTGTCGGAGCATTTTATGACTCGGTACTCATGGATGAACTCTCTGCCCGGTTTGGTATCACCTGGACAACCGATGAGGTCATCAATAACCCTTCACAATATGCCGCCTGGTGTGAAGCAAACCAGCTCACAGATTCCTCCGCGACGGCATATCAATTCTCGCTGGAGACAGGGAATGTGAAATCAGGCAACGTTCATTGGCAGATCAGTGGTGTCCCGGCCAAGCTCAATACTGAGTTTTCTTCCCGGGCAGGACAAATCAAGAGACGCACCGAGACCATCATTGCCAACTACACCCGCAAATACGGACATGCCCCTGATGCGGCAGCGCTGATCAAAATACGTCAAGCAGCGACCATCCGCACCCGTGCCCACAAAAACATTCGCTCCCTGAAAGACCTCACCACGAACTGGCGCAACCGGGCAACACCCATCGTCGGTGACACCTTCAACTTCGCTGACCGCATCCACAACACCGGTTTGAAACTGCTAGAAACCTACAACCTGTGGTTGTTCCGTCACGACGACATCACCCAACACAACACCAACGATGTCGTCACATTAGTACTGAAACAATTAGGCACTACCCGGTCAACATTTAGCCGCACCAATGCTGAAGCGTTCGTACTTCGTGCAACGACTCATTGGCGTTTTCGAAGCGCTGAAGATCGTAACCAAACTACAGCCTGCATCGTTGGCGACGTACTTACCGCAGCTGTCAAACTCACGCCGGCTTCTACAAGGCATACGCCTGCTAAGTTCCGTACACACACCGGTGAGGATATGTTCGCCCCCCGCTCACGCCAGCTTTACACCACCACCGAAGTGTGGGATGCAGAAGAAAGACTGCTGATCGCCGGTGAAGACCGTAATTCAGTGAAGGTCTCTGAAGAAGTCATTGCCACACTTCTTCATGCCCCCACCACGAGTGAGAACCGCACCCTCTCATCCGATCAAGCAGAAGCTGTACGCAACATCATCACCTCCGGCAGGCACGTCGATGTCCTGGTCGGCCCTGCCGGGGCAGGAAAAACAACCAGCCTAGAAAAACTTCGTGAACTCTGGGAGGCAGAACATGGATACGGAAGTGTGCGTGGACTCGCCCCGACCGCTAAAGCCGCCGACGTGCTAGCAACCACGCTTGGTATCCGCACAGAAAACACCGCGAAATGGTTATATGAAACCAGTCGAAACACCATCGACAAACACGGTTTCAGCTACCAGCTTGCCTCCGGTGATCTGCTCATCGTCGATGAAGCCTCCATCGCCGGAACTCTCGCATTAGATGCCCTCCGGGAACAAACACAAGCCGCCGGGGCAAAACTGCTCTTAGTCGGTGACTGGGCACAATTATCAGCAGTAGATGCCGGTGGCGCTTTCGGACTACTTGCAACCTCCCGCCCCGATGTGGCAGAACTAACCAGCCTGCACCGCTTCAGTAACGACTGGGAAAAAGACGCCTCCATCGCGTTACGCCTGGGCAAAACAGACGCCATCGACACCTACCACGAACACGGCCGTATCCATTCAGGACTAAGTGAAACCATCCTTGAGGAGATTATTCAGGCATGGAAGAGTGACGAATCCCAGCTTGCACCAGATGGCACCGTGCAGACATCACTACTGATCGCCTCAAATAACGACATGGTGGATGCTCTCAACCAGAAGGCCAGAAAATGGCGTATCGAACAAGGCGTCGTTGATGCCAGTACCGAAGCCGTCATCTCAACCGGTGTCGCCTCCATCGGTGACCGCATCGTTACACGAGAAAACAACCGCTACCTGCGCACCAACTTCGACAGGTGGGTAAAAAACAACGACGAATTCACCATCACCGCCATCACCGCAGACGGTGACATTCACGCCGCCAACGGCGCCGAACACGTCATACTGCCTGCCGAATACGCCAAAAGCTCCATCCAACTGGCCTACGCCACCACCGCACACCGAGCACAAGGCCGCACCGTCACCACCGCACATGCCCTCATCGACTCGTCCACTACACGAGAAACGCTCTACGTCGGTATGACCCGTGGCAAACACTCCAACACCGCCTACATCATCATTGATGAAGACGACACCTACGGCGATAAATCCTCCACCAGTATGAGAAAAACCTGGCGTGAAATCCTAGAAACCGTCATCACCACACAAGGATCCAACAAAGCAGCACACGCCATCACTGCGCTGGAAGAACATCGCCTAGGAAACATCGGACAGCTCGTAGCCGAATACCACACCCTCATCGGAGCCGTACTCGAAGAGTATTACGCTCCACTACTGACCGAACTAGGACTACTCAACCCCACACATGAATCCCCCTACCTCGGCCCCGTCCTCGCCAACCTTCGCCGCCTAGAAAACACTGGTGCCAACATCCCAGAAACCATCACTACATTGCTGAACTCCAGAAGCACCCACGACGCCCGAGACGTCCTGGCCGTCCTCCACTACCGCCTAGCCAAACACTTCGAAAACATTCCTGAAACACACAACCAAACAAACATTGCAGGCCTGATCGAACCACCACCCCACCTGGACGACCCCGACATCACACACGCCATAGACGACCGCACCCGAGCAATCCAACTCCGCGCAGAACAACTACTCGACACAGCCATCGAAACCGGTGAACCCTGGCTTGAAGAACTAGGCCCCATCCTCCCTGGAGAAGAAGAAGCATGGCGACGTCGAGCCATCACTGTCACCTGCTACCGAGATCTCTACAACATCACTAGCAACACAGCCCTGGGGAAGAACATCACCACCTCCACCACAAAACAGCGCCACCATGACATCGCAGCCCAAGCACTCATCCATGCACCAACACACAACGTGGAAGATTTACAACACGCCGCGACAGAAAACCCCCACCCCAATATCGGCATAACCCACACTTTGCGGCAGTAACGCTAATTTGTTGGGCTGGGGAATTACATACCTAGTGAAGGACCAGAAGGTGTTTCAGGGATGTTGGGCCGTGGCGGGTAAGGGAAGGGTGGTTTGAAGAATTCATGGTTTGAGCTCTGTGAAGACTGTTCCAAAATTGCATCCAACATTCTCACTGCCTTGGAGCTGAGATCTTCTCCTGGCCGATATTTATTGATGATCTCTTCACATTCATCGATAGTAGTAATTCGAAGATGAGAAGTGAGCTGGCGAATATCGTCGACATCTTTACCCCTGCACGCACGGAGCTTCATGAAAAGCAGAACTTCAGGTTGTGGAACATACACCTCTAGATTTTCAAATTCCAGTGCCAACGACCAAATAACCGGCTCACCATATCCCTCAGGAATGAATTGCTGAGCCTGAGAATTAAGCCATCCTGTCGGCAACCTCAATAGAGCTCCAGCAGCTTCACTTGCTGCAACGACCGCACGTTCGGGAAGTAACACTGCATCTACATCCGTTGTTGATGCCCTTTCAAAGCCCATGAGAATAAGTGCTACACCGCCTACAACATTGATGCGTCCCTTTACAGAAGAACGCCCCAGTGCATGTGATACCTCAGTGAGTGCCTCAAAGATTTCATTTTTGTTCATAGCCAAACTCATACGCTCTCCAACGAGCCAACATCTAACAAGACATTGTGTTTCAAGAAACCTTGAGCAAGTTCATCATCATCAGGGTAAAACTTGATAACACTATCGGTGAGTAACTCTTTCTCAGGGGTAATCCGCGCTGGCTGATCTAGCCACCCTGGTTTGGGAAGGCCGAACAATGCCTCTTCAACGGCGCCGGCAATAGCTGCGTCATAAAGTGTTGACCCAGTCAACACGGGCTCCTCTACACTGACAGCAATGCGAATCGCTGGATCTAACGAGCGCAACCCATCAGAAAGCGACAGGACAGCCCGATACGCAGAACGTTCATCACCCGCGGCGAGCAACTTTGCAATATCGAACGCAGCCTCAGCCGGTGTCGTCACAGCCGTGGGGAGAATAACAAACTGACTCCTGGTCTTCAGGAGCAAGTTCTGAAACTTATCGGCAGAAATCCGACGCTTCTGGGCCTCAATCTCTGCAATAGCCGAGCGAGAAGTGGCACCAAGAACAGCAAGTTGAGCACCAGAAAGCCCAGCCTTCACACGCGACTGTCGAAGCCGTAACCCAAGCGACATACCAAAAACCCTTCGTCACCATATATGGTACATCTTACTCTGCTACTTCGGTTCACTTTCAGAGACATACCAAACGCACAGGATGATTGTGCTGGATATGCCGTGTCACCTGCTGGGTGACGAAACATGTTGTTTGGTACAGCTGACAGGTAATTTGTTTGTCAATCAGTGTCAATCTTTAGAGGAGAACGTGACGATATTTACAGGGCGTTTAGGCCATAGATTCGCTGCATGGATTGCAGGTTCATTTGTTTCGAATGTTGGTTCCTGGATGCAAGGCACAGCTCAAAGCTGGGTTGTCTTAACACAATTGAGTAATAATGATGCGGTTACTGTTGGTGCAGTGATGTCGTTGCAATTTGCGCCATCGTTTATCTTGGTAGCGCCAGCTGGTTGGGTGGCGGATCGACTTCCTAGAAAAACCACTCTGCTGATTACACAGCTTCTACAAGGACTTCTCGCAGCGATTCTAGGTTTGTTGCTGATCCAAGGTGTGGCAACAGTTGACACGATGTATGTTTTTGCCTTACTTCTTGGCATAGTTAGCGCGTTTGATAACCCCAGTCGACAAGCATTCGTGAATGATTTACTTCCTGAAAATGACATTGCTCAAGGTGTTGCGATGAACGCAGCAGCGTTTAATGCCGCAAGACTTGTTGGGCCTGCCCTGGCAGGACTATTGCTCGCAGTGTTTTCATCGGGTTGGGTCTTTGTAATTAATGCATTTACATACCTGGCGGTAATCGTTGTACTACTTTCAATTCGCCTAACGGCAAAAAATACTCAACAAAACCGTACCCGTGAAAAAGAATCAACCTGGGATGGTTTTCGTTTTGTTCTCCGCAGAAAAGACCTAGTTTCTGTCCTAGCATTGGCATTCATCGTCGGCGCATTCAGCATGAACTTTCCCATCTTTTCATCCACGATGTCTTTAGCATTCGGTAAAGGCTCAGAAACTTATGGGGTTTTATCTAGCGAAATGGCAATCGGTTCTTTGATTGCTGCCTTACTAGCAACTAGAAGAAAAAAAGTTGAGCTCAGTGTCATGCTGTGGTCGACACTCGGCATTTCGATCTCCTCATTGGGGATGGCCCTATCGCCAACAGTTGAAAAATATGGTGCTGTCAGCATTTTGATGGGCTTTTGTGTCGTAACACTGCTCACGACCGCAAACGGATATATCCAGGTCTTCACCCCGGCCAAACTCAGAGGGAGAGTACTCGCAATATTCCTTGCCCTGTTGGCAGGTAGTACACCAATTGGCGCACCACTTGTCTCACTCATTGCACAAAATGAGGGACCACGTTGGGCACTCGCAACCTCTGCATTTACTGCAGCAGCAATATATATTGTGATCCTCTTATGGAATAACCAAAGCAAGTCACAGTCCAATTCTGCCGAAGAACCGATCACCACAGAATTTGGTAGCGAGAAAATATTTGCACAAGCTAACACAGTTTCCCCCCTGCCTCCTGAATGCCATTGCCGCTAAGAGCGTTCAGCTGGCCTGCATTCCCGACACAAAAGGTGGACCATCCGAAAGTTCGGTTTGTTCAGATAGTTGTTGGAGATTTGGACCAAACCGATAACAAAGCATCCAAATTTGGTCGCATTTCATCCGCTGAAATAAGGGAAATAATGAGTTTGTCACCAGAAAATTCAATAAAGCTAAACCTATATCGGCCAATCCACGTCTGATCCCACAACACATGGGCTGAATTTTTCCCTGTATGTATGGTTTTGCCACTACCAGTGATGATTATTCGAAAATCTTGTCTGGAGTTTTTATATTTGGCCATCAAAACAACGAGTCGATCATTGTGAGTGAAGGTGAGCAACCCCATATAGGTCAGCTCTTGCTCGATGAATTCCTCGATATGATCGTCACCAGGTGATAAAAATCCCTTAAGTTTCCACGTTCCCCGAAGAGATTCTTGCAGACTTGACGAACTCATCAATTAAGTTGTTTCGCTAGTTAATCCCATCGCGATATTTCACTGACGCATGAGAGCCATCACAGAAAGGCTTATTGCTTGAGCTTCCGCATCGACATAGGGCTTGCCTTGTGCGAATTTCGTATGATTTTCCTTCTGCACTAATTACTTCAATACCACCCTGAACCATAATGGGGCCGCTTGCACCAATTTTGGGGTCTTCAATAAGTCCCAGCGCAGGTTCGACAGTATCTTCGATGATTTCTTTTGACTGATTATCCACAATAAGTAACCGGCCGCCGGGACAGTGATGTGCCATTCGTGTTGCTAATGCATCATGCTCGACTGTCCCAATCTGAACTTCTCCCCAGACACGCTCTCCTGCGTCACAAAATCTTCCATAAGCGCAATATTTTTCGTTATCCAATAAAGACTTAGTGGGGCCAGATATAAGTTCAGAGTGTTGAATTAACGGCTCAAAACTTGCTGTTTCTTCCAATACCCCAGCAGGAAGAGTCTGATGCGTACCGTCACAAAATGGTGCATTGCCAGAATGTCCACAGCGACACAGGTGAGCACCCTCGTCGCAGTCAAACACTTTACCCTCAACATAGTTCCAAGAATTTCCCTCTGGATCTTGCTTGATTGTCTGTTGTGAAAGCTTGGGTGCACCGTTGACAACGTAGGGTCCGCCTTCAGTGATTGTGATTCTAAATTCTGGCGAGGAAGCAGTCGTCCCTGGCTGAATATTTCTACTTTTTTCGGACATTGTCCCTCAATTCTTATTCTTGCCTTGCCGCATTGAACTCCGGCAGGAAACGTCGTAATTGAAAAGTAGTTTCTAGATATGAATCGCACCAGTAGATGTAGCCCCTGGGCCACGCAACGATCGATTCGAGATGACTAAATCCATACACTTGAAATAAATATACGAGTTGTTGGAGAGATATTTTGATGCAGAAAAGTAACCTCAACGAGGATTTAGCCGGTATGCCTCCCCAGCTACCTAATGACTTAATTCAGATGTTTGACAAAGACATCATTCCTGTTACTTATCTCTCACGGGTAAGAACCTTCTTTCTCTCATACACAGGAATAACCCTCGCCGTTACCTGTAGCGTGCTTATTAACTTGTGCGGTATCTTTCCGGCACTGGCTGTTTCAGGAAACGAGGAGATTTTTCCTGGACTAATCATTATTGGCTGTGGGATTGCAGCATCCTTTTCGCTTTATGCCCTGAACAAGTTTTCACTCATTTCCACGACAGCCCTTATCGGGTTTAGCTTCCTCAATCCTGCTCTGGCGCCCGCTGTTGCATTCTTGTTGGCGTTGTTGGGTATGCGTGGCCAAAGATGGCGTTTACTTCCGGTGGCAATAATGGGATTCATTGCACTCATCTGTGGACTATTTTTTGTTCATCAATTTCATTTTTTTGATCTGACTCCCGGGTCTATGTTTGCGATACTTACCGCGACAGTTTTAGCATTTACTCTCGGTTCACTTGGCGGAATCTGGCTAGATATTGCTGCACGAATTGATCACCAATTGGTGGCGACTCGTATCCGCCTGATTCGATATGAACAACTCGAAGCGCAAACAAATCAACAAAATTCACGAATGTGTATTGCGCGAACGTTACATGATGAAGTGAGTAGCAAAATCGCTGTGATTTCTTTGCACGCTGAAGTCCTAGAACATGAAGTTAAGAACAAGTCTGGGGGGCCTCAACAAAATGTACTAGCAGCTATCGAGTCAATTCGTGAAAGTTCACGAGCAGCAATGAATTCTTTAGCAAAAATGTTGGAACAACTCTCCAAGCCAGTACCAAACAACTCGTCATTTCCTCAATTCGCAATTCGTGAAATCTTAGATCTTGCCAACAAAAATGCGGCAGTTTTAGGCTTCACCATTGAATATGAACGTCCTGAAGAAATTTCTGAAGAAGATGAGGACAACTTCGCTTACTTTCTCCATGAGGCGTTTACTAACGCGTTCAAATATTCGCCAAAAGGCACGGTTATCGTGGCGAAATATATTGTGGATGATTTCATCATTACGGCCCGTGTGAAAAACCAGGTTTCAGATTCACATAAACAAGACCACAAGAGAATTAAAATGGGGTTACAAAATCTTCGCGAATACGCACACTTACAGGGCGGATATTTTCAGGTCCACCAAACTGAAGATCCTAGAAACGTCAAAGAATTTATTATTGAGATGACATTGCCACGAGATGAGAAATTCCTGGTACACGTTAATAACTAGTTTGAAACTTCACGATCCTTCAGCATCACTAAAGCCAGTTCAACGCGTGATTCTGCTTCAAGTTTCTTCATCGCTCGTGAAACGTAAGTTTTTACTGTCTCAATCCCAACGCCTAAATATTCCGCAATTTCGGTGTTAGTCATTCCCCGCGAAACTAGCTTTCCAACCTGAATTTCACGTTGTGAGAGATGTGAAAAATCACTAATTATTTGTGCCGGGAATTGACCTTTAAGGGAATCGATAAACTCTGTCACATCAAGTTTTGAGATAAGCCTCACATCAAGACCATTAGCTGCCTCGTACATCTCTCGAGACTCTGAAGCTGTCATGAGTACAACCTCAATATTTGGAAATCTTGATCGGACCGCTGCGGCCAGATGAAGACCTGAACGGTTACCTAAACGAACATCGGCAAGAACAATATCTGGCTGCTGAGAAATAATGACTCTCAGTGCTTCCTCCGCACTTACGGCAGATTCAATTATTTCAAGCCAAGGCTTGCATGCGGCAAGCAACAGCACTCCTTGCAAGACAAGTGGATCATCATCAACTACTAAAACCCTTACCGGTTTATTCTCGCCAACTTGTGACACTAGAAAGCCTCCACTATTCGAGCACTTCCCAGCATCTATTCAGGAAAGGCTCTGTACAAAGAATAGTTACAATTAGAGTTAGTCGATCCAAACTGTAGCCCTGGGGCTACAGCCTTAACAAGGGAAGTCGATCCTTACCCAACTTCTCAACTAATAGAAACAGCATTCATGCGCAAATATGGAGTTCAGACCACAAAGCAAACTCTACGTAACACTGTTTCTGTAGTGCTTCTATCATTATTTTTGAGCCTTGCGGGAATGCAGGCTGCTATGGCGACAAGTGCAGTGTGGAGCGTTCCTGGATCGATACTCGCTCAGTCGACTCAAATTGCCGACTCACCTGTCGTAGCTTTTGACGGTTACGGCAATGCCACAGCAGCGTGGATACAGTCTGATGGTTCAACAAATCTCGTCATGACATCAACTCGCCCCCCAGGCGGTTCCTGGTCGGCACCAGATACTCTGTCAAACGCAGGAGTGTATGCAGACCAGCCCTCAATTTCAGTGAATTCGACAGGCGATACCCTTGTAATGTGGCGTTCGGCAAATACACTTGGCGGTGCAAGTTCGGTAGTTACCGCGTCTAAGACCGCCGGCAGCACATGGACAAGTCCAGTTTCCCTTACAACTTCTGCCCCGGGAACCTCGTATATTCAAGGTGCACTTGACACTAACGGGAATGCAGTAGCCATCTGGGCACGGTGGAATGGCAGTAACAATATAGTTCAAACGGCCAATAAACCAGCTGGCGGATCGTGGACCACTCCAACTAATTTATCCACTCTGGGCCAAGAATCTGGAAGCCCCAGAATTGTTACAGATGCGACAGGCAATACGACAGCCATCTGGATTACATACGGAACGTTTGGCGGAGGCTCAGTGATGGCATCCTCAACAACGTTAAACGGGAACTGGGCTACTCCAACAGTTCTAGCTAGTTCACCCCAAGGAGTGGAACAACCCGGACTTGGAGTCGACGCAAGCGGCAATGTTACTGCTATATGGTTATGGTCAAACCCGAGTTACCAAGCCGCCTTACAATCGTCTGTCTCGACCACTTTCGGAAGTTGGTCATCAACTGTGACAGTTACTACAGACCCGGTAGCTGAACTTCAGCTTTATATCGATGCAAATGGTAATGCATCAATTATCTGGACCTCGTGGAGTGGTGGCTCTATTATCAAATCCTCCTACCGCCCATTTGCGGGAAGTTGGGAAACCCCAGTCAATGTATCAACGTTGAACTCTGTAGGGCTTTCTACACCACAGATTGTGATGGACTCTTTTGGGAACAGGACAGCTGTGTGGATTGCTTATGATGTGAACTACAAGTCGACTGCCAAAGTTGCGTCAATGCCTGCTGGCGGCAGCTGGCAAAGCGAAATCACTCTGAATTCAAACACTCAAGATTATGCATTCAACCCTGAGTTAGCAGTAGATAATTCTGGAAATGTCATTGCTATGTATCACGGGAATTTTACGGGTGGGATAAATGCTTTCGTTGCATTCTCTGACGCAATAATGCCAACTCCGACTCCGACTCCGACTCCTAGCCAAACCCCCAACGGTTCAGGATCAACACCGTCAGTAACACCTACCAGCGATCCACTCGTATCTGCAGCAGCTTCTTCCTCGTCCCTTGCAAATACAGGCGCGAAAATCAATGTCACATTGATAATTTTCGCATTTGTATTTTTCATACTTGGTAGTGGATTATTTGCATTTAGATTGTTGCAAAACCGCCGCTAAATTCCATGCTGTGCAAAACATTTATTGATGCATGAACATCATTTTTAAGAGGATAGCTTTACCCTTCACACCCTCATTAATTGATGCATATTTTGGCATTGCGGAGGCTATGTCTCGCCCAATAGTGAAGTTGGGCAAAGATAACACTAATTTCTTGGGGTAATGATTCTCTGATTACTTTTGCACGCCCAAGTCAAAGTGGATGAGGTTTATCATCCTTGGCAGCACGAGGGCTTACATTTCCATATTTTTGGACGTAAATATTCCACGTCATTTAGATCACTCAGCACGTATGTGAAGGAGCTCCCTGCACATGACTTCTTTGGAATGTGCGCATATACATTACGGATTATTCAAATCGAATTGTCTGAGAATACGTTAGCCAACAAGGTTCCAGCAATTCTTTTGTAACCGTTAGGCCACAAGCTCTTTTTGGCGCTAGATAGTAAATGTAGTTTTTAAATCACTATTTCAAAATACTGTGGGGACAAAATATCATGGAAAATTTCACCGGAATTCCTGAAGACACAGCACTATTTATTGCAATTCTGCTCGTTGTTGCATCCATCATTGCCATCGGCATTTTTGTTTTTACGGTTATTGCTTACATGTTCTTTTTTGCAAAATTTGAAAGACCGCGTTGGTCAGCTTGGATTCCCATTTGGTTTGAATGGAACATGTTCAAGTGCGCAGGAATGTCCACTGCTTGGATTCTCATTCCCATCATTGCTTGGTCATATCCTTTTGTGATCGGATATTTTTACGGTGACTATGTAACCCAAAATCCCGTTTTTGGTTTGATTAATTGGATAGATATTTTAGTCTCCATCGCTTATCTCACTGTGATGTGGATTTCTGCGGCACGTATTTCAGTGAAATTGGGATTTAGGAGAGCACTCGTGTTAGTTGCAATCTTCGCTGAACCGGTTTGGGCGGGAATTATTGGTCTTGGCAAGTCACAACCTTCTGAACAATCTACAAATTAAGGATGCTGTCCTTGTCATGACCATCTCATCAATTTCGTACAGTGCAATGATTTCGATCACAAATTGTGCCAACTCCCCACGATTCGGTCTTGGCACTAATGAGTCTTTGTATGGCATGACTTTTCAATCGGCCATCGCCACTTCTTCCGATTCAGACATCAGTGGACAGCCCGATGTGGGGTGGATTATTTGGGTCGTAAGCTGCATAATCGCTGCCGTATGGATTGCACTCTATATTTTCAAGCAATCAAGATCAAAATGACAGAGGGTACAGATTCCATGCCGGAGTAAGTGAGAAGTTGTCCGGTCCTCTATTGCGAGTAATTAACGCCCTCAGTTCATCCGTTACATCAGCAATGACGTGTTGAAAATAAGTAGTCATCCGGCGAAGCCAGAATGTGGATGTCTAGGCTAAACAATGCGTAAAGGATTCGCCGCCTAGAGAAATCAATTTCTCTAGGCGGCGATTCAAGCCGATACTGCTTCTACAGATTCCAATCCTTCGGATCAAAAACTTTCTCTGCATTACCGCGATATATTTCTTCGACCGTAACCTCATCCAGTCCAGATTCTTGAACGTAATCAACAGCTCGTTTAAAAATTGGTCCAGATTCATAAGGAAAATCAGTACCGAAAAGCAGACGAGACGATCCAAACGTAGCGTCAGCAGCTTGGAGTGCAGGTACATGCCCATGCCCCACAGTGTCGTACCACATTTTCTTTGCTTCGAGGCTTGGGCGATATGGCGTTGATGGTGCTTCCCACTGGTACTGATTATCGAGTCGTTGCATCAACATAGGTAATGCACCACCTAAGTGAGAGTTAATAATTTTGATATTGGGGTAGAGCGAAGGTATGCCATTAATAATCATGTCTACTATCGAAACGGTGTCTTCCACGGGGGCTCCAACCATCCATGTCATGGGCGCATCCTTGATCAAAAGTGATTGAACAGACTCACCTGCTGGATGAACGTATAGGACCGTGCCTCGCCGATTGAGTTCAGCCCAGATTGGAGAAAATTTCTCATCCGTGAATGGAATTCCCTGCACAGTAGTAGTTGTCGCAACACCAACAAAACCAGGAAGAGAGAGAGCTCGATCCAACTCATCTAGTGATTGTTCAATATGCGGAAGCGGCAACGAAGCGAACGCTCGAAATCTTGTTGGATGTGCCGCGACCACTGCAGCGTATTGGTCATTGACAAACTGGGCAGCAGCGACAGCCTTTATTGCATTAGAACCATAGGGCATTTGCGGTGAAGTGGAGAGAACTTGAACTTGCACACCAGTGCGATCCATCAAGTCAAGCCGTGCTGAGAGTTCCGGTCCGCCGCCTGCACCCTGGCCACGTTGAGTATCGGTGTCGGTTTTTCCCAGATCTTTAATGAGATCTAGGTAGTCATCAGTCCAATAGTGGGCATGCACGTCAATAGCGTGTGGATTCATTTAAAACGTCCTCAAGGTAGTTTCGAAGGGTTTACCCGTCCTAAGGTATGTGTCGAAATTCAAAAGTGGAACGCCATCTCACCCCACAGGGGACAAATTCATGCATAGCGGCGGCATTAAGTCCGCCTAGATATTGCACAACTTCTTGTACGCAGATTACGTGCATGTTTGATGCACTGGTTGCACTGGTGTTGTGTCAGAAATTTGAAATTGTGCACACTTCACTTTGGATGCGAATTCCCGCATTTAATTAATTATTGAAAATGCGTAGTCAGTGTTGGAGAACAATCTCAGATAGAGAAAAACGTTAATTTCGCCCCATCAATGACTATGTAATAGAACTTATACGAAGAAAAAGTAATAACTGAGTTAAGAGCACATATTCCGAAGTCACCTGCCAGAGGTTTACAACTAAAAAACCTCGCACAACCTCACTCACATTGCTCGCAATAGTTTGTTGAGTCCTTTCTTCCTCATGTCTTACTTAGGTCGTCTGATCCGGACAAGTTTGAATTGTGATTTGAATCTTTGCCGCTCAAATTCTGAACATGAAAATTATGCATGAACGACCTTGATAAACAAGTTGTCGTCGCTCGAAGGTGAACAAGTGAGCTTCTAATTATCCAGATATGTTCCCGAGTCCACACCATCCTTTGTAATCCCTGGGCTACAAAGTATGTGGCATTGGAAACTACTCATATACATTAATTTCTCATCCAAGTAATTCCTCGATTACTAAGGAAAAAGGCAAGCCCTGACACAGGGAAATGTTGACTTGCCTGGGGTCATTGCTTTCGCAAACATGCCGACCTCAACTCCGGTGCGAAAGTAGTGACCCCGTCTCTCCAGCTAGTGAAATGACACGACTCGAGAAAGTGTGAGAAATGGCAGCCTCCATCATAGGCGTTTGGAAACTTCAACATCTCATCCGAACAAATCTTCATATTTGTGAGACTGTGCTTCCATACGGGAATGAACCATATGGATTCATCACCTTCATGGCAGACGGGACGTTCTCAAATACTGTCGCGTCACAAGATAATCAAGGTCAACTCATTGCAGAGTCTGGGAAATACATAACACGCGCTAAGAAAAAAGTCGAACTTCGCTTCAGATCCGCTTTTGATGAAACTGGCATCGAAAACACCGAAATTCGCAGCTATCAAATCGATCATGATGTGCTGACGATTGCCTCTTGTCTTCAGGATGAAAGCGGATATGAATATTTAGAGACCTTGGTGTGGCATCGCTGGCCGGTTCGTACCGAAAATCAAGGTAACCCCTCAGTCACAGTGAATGCTTGACTGAGTTGACATTGTGACTTCTGACCAGATTGCTCTCTTAGTCCCGCTTGCGATGGGCCTTATTGCAAGCCCCGTACCTCTTGCTGAACTGGTAGTCATCCTGATTGCTCAGGGAAGGGTGCGAAATTCAATACTATTCATTACTTTCCAAGGGATCTTCCTCATCATCGGACTTGTGGCAGGAAGTTATTTCTCAAAATCTCTTGCAACGCTCCCATCTGTGCCGAGTTCGATTCAATTCATCATTGAGTTGATTCTTGGTGTCACACTGGTGATTGGAGGGGCTATTTATGCAACGAGGAAACGTTCAGCCCCGTCTCAATCTCAGCAATCAAATAGCAAGCGCATCCACACTGGAACTGTGATATTCCTCGCGTTAAGCGCAACATTAGCCAATCCAGTAAATTTGCCGCTCATATTGGCCGCAGGCCATGTAATCAATACATACACTGCGACAGAAATGTTGAGTGCCGCCTTATTCCTATTGGTCTCGCTAATGCCTTTTATCTTTATCGTCCTAATTGGTATAGCTGGAGGTGCCAAATCCGCGCAACTTCTACATACACTTCGTGTCTGGTTGATGAAACACAGTCACACCATTAATGTTATTTTCTTTGAAATTTTAGGCATCTGTTTAATACTCATAGCCTTCAAATCAATGTAATTCTCAAAGAAGAAGAGGACCGAGGCGCCACCGGATAACGATTCCCTTCATTGTCCCCAAACCGGTTACAAAACTTGAAATCGCCTGAAAAACCAATGTTTTATTAACAATGGTGTTCCTTATAAAGATGCGCCCAGCTACCTTGGCACCCACTAACAAGAATTCATGGATATGAAAATCAAAGACCTTAGCATTGCTGCTCTCTCTGCGTTCCTTCTTAGTTTAGGAATGGTCCTTCCCGCACAAGCGGTCGTGACGCCAACGTCCGGCCCCGCATCTGGTGGGACAGTGGCCACCATTGATGGCATCAAATTTGTACAAATCGCTACCTCTGTCGGCGGTGAACATCATCTTGGGCTCACGAGTGAGGGGACAGTGTATTCGTGGGGAATGAACACGTATGGCGCTCTCGGTAACGGCACACAGTCAAATTCATCAATTCCTGTGCAGGTCAAAGGCGTTGGGGGAAGCGGTTTCCTAACAGGTATCAAATATGTTGCAGCGTCGTCCTACAGCTCTTACGCAATTTCAATTAGTGGTGAAGTTTTTGCCTGGGGAGATAACCAATATGGTGAGCTTGGAGATGGGGCCCCTGTTTATCAGCCTCAGCCGGTTTTCAGCACCACCCCTGTGCAGGTATTAGGTGTCGGCGGTTCGGGTTCTCTTACCAATATCGTTGAAATTTCTGGTGGTGGTAACCATGTGATTGCGTTAAACAGTTCGGGGGATGTTTTTACGTGGGGACAGTCAATGGTGGGTCAGCTAGGAAACGGAACCTATGCTGACACGTCACTTCCAGTGCAGCCAACTGGTGTCGGTGGCGGAGGCCCACTCACGGGAATAGTCCATGTGACAGCAGGGTGGCAGCACTCACTCGCGATTACCCAGTCAAAAACTGTTCTTGCTTGGGGAGCAAATAGTTATGGGCAGTTGGGTATTAACCAGCCACTTGGATTTACTCCAACCCCGGAATATGTTGTTGGTGTTGGCGGAACCGGATTGTTAAGCAACATCACCGCTGTTTCAGCATCATTACATTCAATGGCCCTGTCTTCAAGTGGTGAGGTTTATGCTTGGGGCGCCAACTGGGGCGGTCAGCTAGGTGATGGCACCATATTCAGTAGCCAGGCTCCCGTTCAAACACGCGATATTGGTGGTACTGGCGTGCTGAGCGGCATTACCGCAATTCAGGCAGGAGTCCAGCAGGGTTATGCCATCACTACCGCAGGGGAACTTCTTTCTTGGGGTCCGAATATAAATGGCGAAACGGGAAACGGACTGCCTCCTGCAGGGAGCCTAGTCCCCGATTATGTTTCAGGAATTGGTGGAACAGGTCACCTCACTGGAGTCTCTTCCGTTGGGACAACATATGATTCAGCCTCTGCAGTGCTTACAAATGGTGACATCGTCAGCTGGGGCGCAAACCAATATGGACAACTCGGTAACGGGGTAAATGGCGGTAGCCCATTGCCAGCTATGGGGCCGAACTTCCGTCCAACCTCTATCGCTTTCGATGGAACCCCAGGCACATCTCTGAGCGCATCAGGATCAAGCTGGAATGTCACTACCCCCGCACATGCAGCTGCAACTGTCAATGTTGTAGGCACTGCAGACCTTTATGGAGGTTTGGTAATTGCTGGTGCACCTGTATCTTGGACGGCTGGAACATTCGAATATCTTGCAGCGGCATCAGCCCCTGTTAGTTCGCCAACTCCAACTCCTTCGGCATCTACTTCCGCATCACCGACGCCATCACAGTCTGCATCAAGTAACACAGCTTCGAGCTCTACCCCACTCGCCTACACAGGAAGCAGTTTTGTTCCACTTGCAGTACTAGCTGCAAGTGCTGTATTGGTCGGTCTCGTATTCCTGATTAGAAGACGTTCGTCTAAATAGTCATTTGCTGAGGAATGAGTTACCCAAGCTCATTCCTCAGCAGAGAAACCCTCGACCCAGTACAGATGACGAAAACAACCTCAGAAAACCAGATGGACTTTCCGCTTGCTATTTCTCAGATGGCAAACCAACGAGATTTTCCCCTCGACTCAGTTGTGCACCGGCTTACTCGAACACAGTTTGAGGTTTTCCAAGCTGTAGCAACAGGTATGACAAATAGGGAAATTGCTGATTTACTCGATGTCCGAGAAAACACTGCCGCCAATCATCTCATCGCAATTTACGACATCCTTGAAATACCCGTCAATTCAAATCGTCGTGTAGCAACATCTCTTCTCTTTCACCTTGAAATACAGCGCTCAAATCAGCTTAATTTGACAACTGAGGATCAACTCAAGCAGCTAATCAAGAAAATATTTAGCGAGTTTTAATTCGCCTTCGACATGAAATCTCAACGCTCAGAAATTTCATAAATTGACAGCCAAAATGCGATGCAATCCAGTTAGGTCAAAAACTTAGTACTCCACACCGACTGAAGAACATGCAAACCTAATCGAAAATATCTCATAATCTCACTCGGAAATCTGGATACGCGGTAAAAATCTATTTCTACTCCAACTGAAAAAGTAATTCACGCACAAGAGGAACCACAACCTCACCATAAAGTCGAATGCTTTTCATCAAATATTCGTGAGGCAGCGTTCCGGCACTATATTTCAGGTCAAAGCGTGAAATCCCTAACCCATGAATACTTCGAGCTAATTTTTTAGCGACTGTTTCTGGGGAGCCAACGAACAGTGCTCCTTCCGGACCTGCTTCTTGTTCAAACTCGGCACGAGTCAATGCAGGCCAGCCACGAGAGCGGCCAACGCGTTCGCGCATCACCTGAAAATGAGGGAACAACATATCTTTAGCCTCATCATCCGTTTCTGCAACGAAACCAGGTGAATGTTGACCGATAGGAAGAGGTTCGAGTTCAAGCTGTTCCAAAGTATGGTGGTACAAATCAACAAATGGGCGAAACCGTAGCGGGTCTCCGCCAATAATTGCCAACATTAAAGGCAAACCATACTGAGCCGCCCGAACCACTGACTGTGGACTTCCACCCACACCAATCCACGTCTTGAGTTTGCCGCCCTCAACTGTTGGATAAACCATCTGCTCACGTAGAGCAGGTCGAATAGTTCCTTCCCACGAAATGGGACCACCATCAACCAGCCGGGCAAAGAGATCAAGTTTCTCTTCAAATAGCTTGTCATAATCCTGCAATTCAAACCCAAAAAGTGGGAACGATTCAGTAAACGAACCCCGGCCGACCATTACTTCTGCACGCCCGTTTGAGAGTGCATCCAACGTAGAGAATCTTTGAAAAACACGAATGGGGTCATCTGAACTAAGCACTGTAACAGCAGAACCAAGATGAATGTTCTTAGTTTGAGCAGCAATAGCACCAAGTAACACCTCAGGAGAAGAAACAGCGAAATCATCACGATGATGCTCACCAATACCAAAGAACTGTAAACCAAGCTCATCCGCAAGAACAGCCTCGGCAGCCACATTCCGCAAAACCTGGGCCTGCGAGAGAAGAACCCCATTTGGATCAACTGTGACATCACCAAATGTATCCAACCCGAATTCTATATTTTGTGCCACGGTTAGTCCTTTTCTGTGATTTCTTCCAACGGTTTGAATATTCGCAAAATAAGTGATCTAGCCAATTTCTCGTGGATTACGCACAAAATCCCAAAATTGTTTGAACATCTACAAAAGTAATTTTGAGCAGACCAGTGTTGAAATACTCATTTGATCATTCAATTAATCGATTTGCTTTTTCCGCAAAATTCGATTTCTAATCAACACGAAAACAACCAATCCAGCACCAGCCGTGAGAGCAAATACGCCAAAGAAAATCAGGGGTGCATTCACACTAAACCCTGTGTATGCAAGGGGTGTGGAGGATGCGGCCGAGACTGATGTTGTTTGTGTAGGTGTGGCAGATGCCGAAGGTGTAGAACCGGCCCCTGCAGAAGAAGGTGTCGGTGTCGGTGTCGGTGTGGGTGCTGGAGTTGGGACAACAGCATCAACCACAATGACGTAGGCGATGCTCTGTGCATCAGTAATGCTAAATGCAGCTAAGAGGTTTCCCGACGGGGCGACTGCAATTGATGTGCTTACAGGCACGGGGGTATGACTTGGTGTTTGAGTCAGGTCTGTAACAGTGCCCCAACTTCCCCCGGCAGGCATTGTTGCTGTTAGAACGATGCCCTCCCCAATCAAATTCGATGTACTCCACAATGCGGTGACATTTCCTAATGCATCAGAAACTATTTGTGGATCGTTAATTCCATTAGGGTTCGGTGACGATACATCCACAGCAGCAGTCCATGCACCACCGACTGGTCGAGTAACAGCTTGTAGGACAGTTCCACCACCATTGTTATTTGTATATGTGCGCCAAACTGCAGCAACATTACCGGCTGGGTCAACACTGGTAACCGTGTCAAAAGCATTAAAGGCAAGAGTCGCAACTGTTACAGGGCTCGACCAGCTGCCTCCAAGTGGGAGGTCTGCAGCTCGAACAGTCGAAACAGAACCTGTACTCCAGAGTGCTGTCACTTTACCGTTCGAAGAAACAGCAAGTGCAGGAGCAAAAATACCACTTGGGTCAGTGTCCAAAACTGTAGGTGTGCCGACCAATAACCCCCATGAGCCATTTACTGACTTTGAAACCACAACTGCCTCGGTGGTTGTAGCTAACATGTTGTACTGTGCCCACACTGCAGTCGAAGTACCCGACGAGTCTGTCACGATCCGAATCGGCGCCATAGCCGAAGACGTCATGACATCAGATAGTGGAACTGAAAGACTCCAACTGCCATTAGCTGGCTTGCTTGACGACTGGACCTGGCCGCGTCCGCCAAGGGTGGCATTAGTAACTAGCCACACTGCTGTCGCATTTCCGTTGGCATCGACAGAAATGACAGCATTCGAAGCGGGAGAAATTGCATAATTCAAAGCAACAGGTGTGCTCCATGAACCACCGAATGGTTTAGAAGATGAATAGACGAGTTGGTTAGCGTAACCATTTACAAAAGCAGTCCATACTGCTTCGATGTTCCCAGACGAAGACACTCCCGTACTGATAGAACCAAAGACACCACCATCGGAGTTAGGGACAGAAAACACCGTTTCCGGAGCAGACCACGAACCACCTGCAGGACGGGTAGCCGATTGGATATGTACCGTCGATCCATCATTGCTAGCCCACAACGCTGTGGCATTACCTGAAGAATCGAAAACCACGTGTGGAATATAAACCCCGCCAAAGCCACCCTGTGCAAGCACAGCTCCAGGAAGACTCCACACCGCAGTTGCTGCGGTGGCACTGCTGATTCCGAAAGTACAAAAAATTACAACGAGTGAAGCCGTCAATATCGTCTTCACCGAACGAAAAAGTTTCTTATGCATACCGTCAATTATGGAATGTTTGTATTACTAATCACACTTGATGTCCCCCTCCGGGCTACAAATATGTCCTAAGTGTGTAAATCGGTATTAGATTTCAAAAACTATGGGTACTTACTTGAAGTATTCCTTTGCATTGAACTTTTAAAGCACTTAATTTCAAGGTGATTATTCAAGTTGAAAGGAACAATAATGGGGTCGATTTGCCGCGTTTCCACTGCAGATGAATTATTGGCTGCTTTATCGCAACACACTTCAATAATTGAAGTTGTTGGCGTCATCGCAGGCATGCCATCGATCACTCTTCCTCCTGGAACAGAATTGAGAGGAGGTACTTTGCGTTTTGGTGGTCCTGGCGTGAAAGTAACAACAGATAACTCCATTCGGGATATTTCCATTGAAACTGCACTCACGGAAATCGCAATCAAGTCAGACTCAACCGTTGATTCCCTCGGCACTCTTTGTATGGAAAACATCAAATCCATTGGTCAGATAGCGGTCATTGCAAAAAATAGTCTTCGGTCGGGACACATTGTCGCGAAAAATGTGTGGGTGCAGCAGGCTGATTTACGCGGGAGAGAACGACGTCCAAATGGTTATGGCGTGGATGTTCTGCAAGGTGCATTCACAATCTGGAATACCCATTCCAGCCCAGAAACACTGATAACAGCAACTTTGGAAAACATTTCTGCCGGCACAGCAAAGACACCTGTTCGTGGAAGCGGAATCTTTGTTGCGGGAGGAGCATTTCACGATGGAGGAAAATTTACTGCTGACCTCATTACAACAGGAGAAATTATTATCGATGGAGGAATCACTCTTGGAACTCCGGACATCATTAGTGGAGGAGTATTTGTTCTCTCAAGCGCAATCGTCGAAAATGTAATAAATATGGGCCCAGTAACATCACACGGCCCAAACGATATGGTTTTAGATAACTGGGGAACAGTCACAAAGTGGGAAGCGCAACGACCCATTACTTCTACCGGCGCTTCTGGTATTGGTTTTGTGAATTTCGGTGACATTACTACTCTCAAAGTAAACGCCCCCATAGTTACTACCGGCCCTGGTGCCAGAGGCTTCAACCTCTACGATGGATCGCTTCTCTCCGCAGTTTTCGAAAGCATCGCAACAACTGGGGACGGCTCAATTGGTGTTCAAATCAGCAAGCCCATGGGCGAGATTACAATATTAGGAAATCTAACAACAACCGGGTCGGTCGGCACGAGCCTTGTAAAGGGCCACCAATTGGTTCTATCTGCTGATGCCCTGAGCATAAAACAAGGGGGAAGCCTCGGAGCTCTGAAAGTAGGTGGGAATATCTCAACCTCTGGTGATTCTGTGACCACAATAGAGTTACAAGGCCCTATTGATCGCATTTCCATTACCGGGGAAATCTTAACCTCTGGGCAGGGAAGTACTGCATTCGTTGGCGAAGACAACAGAATTTCTGAAATTCTCAGTAAGCATTGAATACTCCCCTCAGGCGATGACATTAAGTATTCAAGGATTCTAATTTTTGAAAGAGTGTCCTGATTAGCTAGTTGCGCTTAGAGTACGTCAGTTTTTTCGTTTATTAGAGAACGTTTCCTAAAGATTCTGTACGAAGTCAAGCTGAGACCGAACAACAAGGCAACTAATCCGATGAATATCAGTGGGATATTTAGCTTGAAGCCTGTATATGCAAGTGGTGTTGAAGTTTCAGATCCAGCAATGGTTGGTTGGCTAGAAGGCGTGGCAGAGGGAGTTGAACCTGACCCTGAAGACGAAGGTGTAGGTGTTGGAGTCGGGGCAGAAACTGGCAAAATCGCATCAAAGGCCGCAAGAATGTAATTTCCTTGGCTGTCACGATAATTACAAATAGCTACTACATCGCCATTCTGATTAACCGCAATTGATGGATGAAGGAATCCACTTAATTGTCCAGGTCCGATTAAATCTATAGCGGTTTCCCACGCGCCACCTACGGGTTTTGAAGAAGTTTGAGCCACTTCATTGTAATTTTGATCAAAAATTCCCCAAGTTGCCGTTGTATTCCCTGAAGAGTCAATAACAACTTCAGGTCCAAAGGCACCATTTGGGTTTGGGATTGACAAGTTAACAGGTGTATTCCAACTAGCTCCTGAGGTACGGGTTATCGATTGAATGACGGTCCCGCCGCCACCACTGTTCGTATATGTACGCCAGATAGCAACAATGTCTCCGTTGGAGTTAACATTCATTTGTTGCTCATAAACGGAATTGCTTGGATTTGAAATAGTCACCGGTGAAGACCATGAGCCTCCTTGCGGCAAGTCTGCAGATTGAAGCAAGAGACCGTTTTGGCCATATATTGTCCATAAAGCAGTAACAGTTCCATTCGGGGCAACAACAATACCGGGATGGTAGGCACCCTGAGCGGAAGTTGCCAACACAGTTGGACCAGTCCACGATCCATTCAGAGATTTACTGGCCGAAACAATGGAATATACAAAACTTGTGGTGTCATATTGCAACCAGGTTGCAGTCGAACTACCAGATGAATCAATGACAATACGAGGCGTGTCTGTATCGATACCAACAGCCTGAGAAAGATCTACAACAGAACTCCAGCTGCCACCTGAATTCTTGCTCACAGATTGAATAACAAAGTTTTGTCCATTCTGAAACTTCCAAATAACTGAGGCATTTCCATTTGCATCAATCGCAACATGTGCATCTGCAAGGGATGTTCCAGAAGTTAAGTTTTCTACTGCAGTCCATGAACCTCCTGCAGGTTTAGATACAGAGTGAACATATTGAATACTTTGATTATTTTCAGCAGAGGTCCAAACAACAATTACTTCACCCGAAGGAGTGACTGCAATATCCGAACTTCCAAAAAAAGTTCCACTACCAGCAGGAAGACTATAAAGCGTGGAAGGCGCCGACCATGACCCGCCGGCAGGACGTGTTGTCGAGAACAAAACAGTATTTGAACCGCTCTGTGCGAACCATACAGCTGTAGTATTTCCCGACCCATCTACAACTACACGTGGATAGAAGTTTGCGCCATTTGCAGACTGAGTTATGACTGCTCCAGGGATGTTCCAAGCTAAAGTTGCTGCCACCGCACTTGAAACACCAAACGTACAAACAAGAACAACAAGAAAACTTCCAACTAAAAAATGTAGGTAAGTTTTTATCGAAAACATTTTTAGGGAAATCATCACGGATACAATAATACAATCGGATTTGAATTCCCCAGTTACAGAGTCTCACTCAAGTGCTCAAATCCCCATCCCCGCAATTTAATCAATAAGTTCTTTTCAAGTGATGTCAAAAAGCCATGGCTGTCACCTCCAAAGAGAGACAGCCAAGACTGCTATGTTCTTCAGATCACATGCCGGGTGCCGTGGTGTGGCTCACCTGCGCAATCACTGTCGGTGACCCAGCCTGTGGCGATGCGGCAGCGATCGTGTAATCACCGGCAGGGGGCCGATATCCGTGCAGGTTCAACGCCACAGGCGACTCCCAACACCCCGTAGGGACACCAGAAGGCTCACCCTGAGAGTCAATCCCCACACCAGGTGCAGAAGCCTCAGCACCCTCTGGTGCCGATCCGAGCTCGGCCGTCGGCCATCCCTCATCAGACATCGTCGCGTAAGAGTCCTCAGGTGCTGGTTGCTGAGTAGTAGTGGCGGCCTGGTTAGCTGATGCGGCCTGAGAAGTAGCCTGTGCGTCTTCAGGCAGTTTCGTGAATGCTTCATCCTTACCGAACGTCTTCACACTCAACTTCACATTCACATAAGTCTGGCCATTTCTCTCTGTGGTTACTTCTCGTGTTGTGCCAAGCACAATCAGAGGCGCACCAACAGGAAAGCCCTGGACCAGTTCTGCCTGTTTACCGGTGAATTTTCCGTCATACCAATTTGGGTCATCCTGCGTAAACGTGCCATCTTCGTGATGAATCCACTTATCTTCCACCAGGCGCAGATAAGCAGTCGCAGGTCGATTCTCTGTTTCAGGCAGAAACCTTGCTTCTGAGGTGGTGCGGACACGGAAACCTTGCATAGACATGATGTGCTCTTCTCAAATGATGTTGACCGTGCAGATACGGATTTGTATCTGCCTCAACAATGAGAAGGCACCCCCAGCGCACCCCTAGCTCAGGCCGAGAAGCTCTCACATGAAAGATCAGTACTACAGCAAGAAAAATGGCGTCCATTTATACGCTAACGATCTATGACTATTACCAACAATGGTTGAACCATCCAGGCCGAAGCCTGGATGGTTCAAGTGAAACAAGTCACCACCGCCAGGTGAGTGTTATCTCTCAGTCGTACTTTCTGAATCGAGCTACGACGTACATCAATGCTGCCCCAACGAGAAACACCGCTCCCAACCCGATCTGGTTTGTCGCCAAGACAAGAAGCAACCCGGTCCAAGCCCAAAAGGCAGTGAACAACAACTGTTTAGTAAGCCTTGTGAGGTTCGTTGCCCGTAAGCACAACCCAACTAAGAAAAGAACCACCAAGCTGGTTCCGAGAACAAAAATTAAATGTGTCAGCATCAGACGTTAGCCAGTCCACTCTCTGCTCTAGAAACTAAGACACCATCGGTTGTTGTATGTAGACCGGCGGATACACTACCGATGCCTCGAAAACTGGCGGGTCTAACAGTTCAATATTTAGTCTAACAGTTCAATATTTAATTGTCCGGTCAATGGGTCGATCATTCAGGGCAGACTGAACTCAGAGTTTTCATTTCTGTATGCACGTGAAAACCGCCTCCGTTACAGCTTCTAAACGAACCTGAGCGGGCTTACGAGTTACAGCGGACTCACCTCCTAAGTTAAAAGAGAGACACAGACTTCATGAAGCTTTTGTCCCCTCAGGGCTACAAGGCAAGCTGTTTATGTTATGCGGAAGCTACCCTTTAGTAAAACAAATGGAAAAGTAATTCTTTGAGGTGACATACAAAGCGAAATTCCTTTCTACATCAGCAAAGGCCGTTGTTATGCCACAGATACGGGTGTCAAATCTTACGAAGCGCTTCGGTAGTTTTACTGCCGTTGATGACGTTTCATTCGCTGTTGAAGCGGGAAGTCTTTTTGCATTCCTTGGTGCAAATGGCGCTGGGAAATCAACCACGATTGGGTGCATTACTACGACGTTACGTCCTACATTCGGACAAATCATCCTGGATGGTTTGGATGTAGCCACAGATGCTTCGTTGGTTCGGCGACAAATTGGGGTTGTGTTTCAAAACTCAGTGCTTGATACTTCGCTCACGGTGAAGGAAAACCTGTCTGTCCGGGCAGCACTGTATGGCTTAACAAGCAAGCAACTCGTAAAGCGGATCGGTGAGCTTTCTGAGCTTGTCTCTTTAGGAGATTTTCTGAACCGGAAATATGGCTTGCTCTCAGGTGGGCAGAAACGCAAAGCCGATATTGCTAGGGCCCTCATCCATAGCCCTACCGTGTTATTCCTCGATGAACCAACGGCAGGTTTGGACCCACAATCACGTGAGCAGGTCTGGACTACCGTAGATGGTCTGCGGAAAGAACATGGTTTGACTGTTTTTCTCACAACTCACTACATGGAGGAAACCGAGCGTGCAGATAATGTTTGCATTCTCAGTCACGGCAAAGTGGTAGCCCAGGGAACCCCTGCCAAACTTCGAGCTAAGTACAGCAGAAGCATTTTGACCATTCGGTGCACAGATATGCATGCCACCGTGACGCAAGCGTTGCGAGCTGGATTTGCAGTAAGTGATCTGCGAGAAACAGGCGAATTGAAGCTTGAAACTGAAAATATGAATGATGTCATCGAATTCTTGAAGACCAACCCGGTGGAGGATTTTGAATTCCGCCATGGAACCATGGATGACGTCTTCCTCACGCTGACCGATGGAGTGATCAAATAATGAGCTTTGCTCTAACACTCACCCGCAGAAATCTGACGATTTTCTTCCGCGATCGTGCGGGAGTGTTTTTCTCTATTTTGTCGGCTCTGATCCTAATTGCCCTTTACGCGTTCTTCTTGGGAAATTTGCAGGTAAAGAACCTCCAAGAACATTTCCCACACGCTTCCACCCAAGACATCACATGGTTTGTAGATAGCTGGGTTTTCGCCGGCATCACCATGATCACTACACTGACAGCCTCACTGAGTGCTTTGAGTATCTTGGTCGAGGACAAATCAACTGATCGCTTCAAGGACTTCCTCGTCTCACCAGCATCTAAAGCAGACTTAATTCTTGGATATCTGCTTTCAAGTTTCGCTGTTGCTGTAATAATTAGCTCGCTTGTAGCCGTAGTCGGAGAACTCTTTTTGCTGAGCCAGGGATACCCGACAGTCAGTTTTGGCGAAGCCCTGCAAATCCTGTTTTACATAGCACTCTCGTCAGCAGCTTTTTCCGCCCTGGCAAGTTTTCTGGTTACTTTCCTGAAATCCTCAGGCGCATTTGCTGCACTTTCGGCTGTTATTGGAACTCTGGTTGGTTTCCTCGCCGGTGCCTACATCCCACCAGGGACACTCCCTCTGAACGTAATGAGCGTCGTTAACGCACTGCCTTTTGCCCAATCAGCAATGTTGATCAGACAGCCATTTACCGCGCAAGCCACGGAAAAACTGATCCAAGGACCAGGCTCAGAACAAGCAGGGGAAGCACTCCGAGATTTCTACGGAATTACTGCAAATGTCGCAGATTTCCAGCTAACAGATAGCCTCGCAATTACAATTTTGCTTATAACATCAGTGACGTTCTTTGTGTTTGGCACCTACCGCATACGACGCAGTATTCTCTAATGCCAAAACTGCCCGCAGTGAACAGCGGTAGTTGGCCATTCAGGGACACAACCAGCCACTGCTATTCCGAGCAGACCCAGTACTAGAAATACCGCGATCGCGAATTCATTTCAGTCCATGATTTTCTTTTCTTGAGACAGCGCTCATCACCATAGTTTGATCTGTGTGGAACTGAGTGTTCCATCGGGTAATCGCAAAAAACCTCCTAGAAAATTCCTTGTACGAAATGCACTACAGCATTGACAAGAGAAACCAGCGCTTCGACAATCGCACTTCCGAAATAGTCACCAGATTGCCAAGAATGTTTTCTGCTTTTTCTTGCCACAGAGCCCTCCTTGATGTCGCTAAAAACTATTACATAGACATTTATGGGGCAATAGGCCTGTAACCCACAGGCCACATATTTTCAGCAACACCGAGGGCCGGATATGGGCCGCGCTAAGAATAGTTCTACAACCAAGTGCGCAGACTGCTCACACCATCAGCTCTCACACCCTGCCCGGCGAGCTCGGTGATGCCGTGTTGGTGTCGGATTGTGGCCAGGGCAAGATTATTCGCCTGGATACGAGAGAGTTTCCGCCAACTTTTCGTCCCCGCCATTACGTCATGTATGTGTTCATGACAGGTCCGGCATAACGGCCACAAATCTTCGATACTCTCGTTGCCTAAGCGTGTGTAGTCAATATGGTGCACATCATCACGTTCTAACCGCCACGGCTTCTCACACCCCACACACGTCACAGGCATGCTCCTGCCAACACTGATCGTTTCGAACCACCACTGGCGGGTAGCAAACCAGGCAGGTGAATGAATGTAGGCCTCATATGCTTCCCGATGTGCCTGGCGGCCTTCACTGCGGCGGGCAAACACACTCAATTCACGCATCAAACTCAGACATCCTCTTCTAGTTTGCTGTGTTGTTGTAGGTGTCGATGGCGTGAGCAAACGGGGATGCTTCCTTCATCAACTGTGCCAACTCGGCACTATCAGCCACATACTTCGCAAAGTGTCGTTGCTGATCAAACCCGTTCATCTTCACAATGACCGGCTTCAAGTGCCGGTAAAACATGATCGAATAGCCAGATTTCAGTTCACGGATCTCGTGTGCTTCCAACACGGCACGGCGCTCTTCAGAAACCGACACTGACGGAGTTAGTGAATGGCCGAACGTGTGTGATTCACGCTGAATGTAATGGTTACCAACCAGTTCAGAAAAGTCGCCTAATTCCCTCGCGTCGCCACCACCCGGCAGCAAGATTTTAGCCACGGCCGCATCCCACATCGTTTTCGCATTTTCTTCCCCCCACCCGGCAAGTTGCGACTTCGACTGGAACACTGCCACCGCGATACGGCCACGGCCACCACCGGCAGTAATCAACTCTGGCAGGCCTTGATAGGTGAAATTCCCTGCCTCATCCAAAATGTAGGACAGGGGAGGGTCAAGTCGACCACCCGGGCTTGCATTAGCCAACCCTTTAGAGACATAGTCCAACTCGGCTAACAGCCCGTCGATGATGCGGACAAACCCGGCAGCTGCTGCTTTATCACCAACAAGATACAGTGTGCCTTTACCCAGAATGAACTCCACCAAGTTCATGCGGGTATCTTCGGTCGGTTTCAACCATTCACGTGCTGAGCGTGACTCTAGGAACGCCAATACGGTCGGTAACACACTCCACTGTGTTGCTCGCTGTTCCGGCGGCATATTGATGACTTCTTCTAAATGGTTCGCATGCTCACTCATCCCGTAAGGGTGTTCACGAATGGCGTTAACAGCTGCCCGTGCCCGCTCGGGAGAAGAAACCCACTCCCACAACACATCCACATCCACGCCTTAAAGACCGGCTCCACCGGAGCCCCAGGACGTTCAAGTTTCTTCAACCCGATCAGGGCAGACTCACGCAACGAATCAGAAACATCCCCAGACTCCGCAATAAGGCGAATCTGCGACACCTTATCCAAGGTCAATTTCGAAATACCCGTCGACTGCTTTGCCAGGTCTTCAATATTGAGAGGACCATCCATGTCAGCAATTTCGCCTTTACCGTTACCGAGATTCTCGGTAACGGTAAACTCTCCCTCTTCAACCTCACGGTTACCGGGATTTACGGTAACCGTAGACTTCTGGTTCTGAATAAGTGATGAGGCCTGTTTTTTCTGAGCTAGGGCTTTGTATCGGGGTTCGTAGTAGGTGCGCCAGGTTAGTTCTAGCTCGATGGGTGAGAGTGCTTTGCGGATCCGGTTTGCTTCTGCTTCGACTAGTTGTCGGTCTTCTTCGGTGAGGCCTTCAACGATGATCGCGTCGATGTGTGTCCATCCGGCGTCTTAAGCTGCTTGGAGTCGGTGGGCACCGTCGACGAGGACATAGTCCTGGTTGAGGACGATGTCTTGAATTTGGAGATCACCGAGTGCTTGGTAGGAGTCGAGGATGTGGGCGACGTGTTCGGTGTCTACTTCTCGTTGACGTTTTTTGAGCAGAATTTTCTCGACGGGAACCTTTTCACTTCGACGGTTCGTCGGGTTCAGTAGAGCGATAGTAGACATTAGTTATGCGCCTTTCGACTGGGGGCTGTAGGTAATGATTTCTTTCGGGGTGTGAGTTGAAGTCCAGACTGAATCTGCGGCTTCGGTAGTGCAGGCAGTGCAGAGGTGTTGATGTGCTGGATGTGTTTTACAGGTGCAACTCCACACACGTGAAGCATGTACTGGGCAGTAAGACCGAAGCCGCGAGTGAAGAATCAACGCCCACCCTTGACTAATCGCCTTGTGAAGTTCAGGAAGGTCAATATCCCATGCCTGTTCAGACAGGCCAGGAAACACATCAAATGTGTTACGACACGACTTCACGTCGCAGGCAATGCCGGTGATTTCTTTCCGAAAAATGCGGCCCATTAGTTCACCGCCATCACAGAAGTAGCCGAGATAGCAGGTGGGGTGGATGGTGTGCAGATGGCGGAGCATTCACGGCAGAGCTGATCGTGTTGGCTCCAGCGTTGATGCCCATCCGTGACACAGTTCCATTCATCACTTCGGATACTGGTTTGGCAGATGTAGCAGGTGCGCCAGGGGCCAGCGAAATCTGTTTTGTGACCATCAACATCACATACCCACTTACCCGGCACCGAACTGCCAGCAGGGGTAGCTGGAAGCAGTGCAGGGTCAAAAAACTCGGTAGGTGCTTTCACTAACGCGGCAGCGATGAAAGCTGCCGGATTCATAGGGACACTCTTTGCCCGTCCAAGAATGACTTTCGCAGCCCGCACCACATCGATCGTGGCTAGTACCGGGTAGAAACTCTCCGGCACGGCCAAGAAAATACCCCGCCACGTAAGACCTGGAGAAACTAAACCCAGGGAATGATCCAACGGATTAGCCAACCTAGGCTCACCAGCCACAGGCTCAGGCACAGCCACGGCAGCGACAGCGAGCTCGAAGCCGGATGCATCGGCAGGGGTGGAAGAATTCTCAGATGAAAAATCATCATCGTCCACAGACGCCGAAGTGCTCGACTCGTAACTTAAGTCGTTAACTGATGATGATTGGTTTTCTTTAATTAGTTTTCTTTTTAAGGGCTCCTTAAGGGTCGATCCTTTTGGGGTCACGGTTACTTCGCCTTGTTTATGCGGATTTTGCTTTTCACCCCTTGAGTTATCCACAGAAATAGTTGACCGTGTACCCTTTTGGAGCCACGGTTCATTTCCCGAGTTAACAACAGGGTCAGATTGACGTTCTGAGTGTGCAAATGGGTCAAGAATTGTGTAGCTGATCGACCCCCATTTACCGTCCGGACCTTGGGTCTGAATGCCTCGCCGAAGGTAACCTGCATCTTCTAATCTCTTGCAGGCAGCAACAAAGGCTTTTTTACCAAGTTCGAGTTTCCTCATCACAAGCTCACGAGTAACAACAAAGCCGGGCTTGTGAGAGTTGATGTAGAGAAAGATGCTCAGCGCGTTACCCGTAATGCGGGCATCACGCACCCAATCATTTCGGACTTCGAAATAATCTCTTTCGAAATCATGTTCAGGACGCTCAAAAACGATAGATCCTGGAGGTGGGGTATAAACTAATTTCTGGTTCATTACGGTTCTCCGTATCGCCCCACGAGGTGCAACTCGTGGGGCATTCCTATTTCTTTAGAGGCCAATAAGTTCTTGTTGTGCTGGTGAATCCACAGTTGGATCAGATTCCGAAGATGACCGGTTAGGGTCTAAACGATCGAGCTCACGACGGGGAATCCGAACTGCACCACCGATTCGTACAGCGTTAATGTGGCCGTCATGAATAAGCCGATAAACCTGTTTATTTGACAGGCGAAAGTGAGTTGCGACTTCCTTCACGGTGAGGTACTCAGACACAATGTTCATATTGGCAATATATACCGTTTTTTTCCTAATAGGCAACGAATTGCTCTTAAAAAGAAAGTTTTTCGATAAATACTCTCAACTTGGTTCTAAAATAAAGCCATGACGATCTTGCAACTACAGCCTTCAGAGTCAGATGGCACAGAGGTACTTGGACAGCGAATTCACGCCCTAATGTATGGCCGCTTCCGCTCCTACTCTGCGCTTGCTAGGGAGATTGGATCTTCACCGTCGGAGCTGAGTAAGAAGCTTTCAGGGCAGCGACTCTGGTACTACCGCGATATCAAAGCTGTTGCGAATGCGCTTGGTACTACCGTCGGCTACCTAACAGGCGAGACCGATAATCCTGAGCCGTTAAAGAGATCAGACCCGGCTTCTGTCGAAACCGGGTCTGGCTTTGTTGCGGGGACAGGATTTGAACCTGCGACCTCTGGGTTATGAGCCCAGCGAGCTACCGAGCTGCTCCACCCCGCGTCGGTAGTACCAGTTTACCACGCAGAAATGATGCCCCAGACCACTCGCAGTAAGCAGGCGTAGGCTGTGGACTATGAAGCAAGCAGAGCACACACTTCGGTTCCTCGGGGGAACAGGGACAGTCACGGGAAGCAAGTACCTGATCGAAAGTGGGGGTAAGCGAGTACTCCTAGATTGCGGGCTATTCCAGGGCTACAAAGCCCTGCGTGAGCGCAATCGGGAACCTTTTCCTGTGCCACCAGACACGATTGATGCCGTGTTGCTCACCCATGCCCACCTGGACCACTCTGGCTATGTCCCAGCGCTGGTTCGAGATGGCTTTTCCGGTCCCATCATTACGACTACCGGAACTGCGGAACTGTGTTCAATCCTGCTCCCTGACAGTGCTCACCTCTTGGAAGAAGAGGCGGCACATGCTGCCCGCAAGGGATATTCCAAGCACAACCCACCCACCCCGCTTTACACAATCCAAAACGTGGAACAGGCACTGTCCCAATTCCGCACTGCAGATTTTGATGAGGTGCTTGAGGTTGTTCCAGGAGTAAAGGCAACCTTCCTCCCTGCAGGCCACATCTTGGGTGCATCACAACTTCACCTCGAGGTTGCCGGAACAAGCTTGCACTTCACCGGAGATATGGGTCGTCAACACGATCCACTGATGAAACCACCACGTGAATTTGAAGGCGCTGAAATTCTCATCACCGAATCCACCTATGGCAACAGGACTCACCCCAATATCGATCCTGAAAAGGAACTTGGGCCTGCGCTGAAGCCAGTGCTTGATCGCGGTGGTGTGGTGGTGATTCCTGCCTTTGCTGTTGGCAGAACACAAGGCCTGATGCTGCACATCTGGCGACTGATGGAACGCGGTGAGATTCCCCGCGTTCCGATCTATGTGAACAGCCCCATGGCCGCCAGTGCCACCAGGATGTATCACAAGCACAGGGAAGAGCACACGATACCGACGGAAGAATTTGAAGCCGTCTATGACGTGGCACACATGGTGGGCTCAGTCGAGGAATCTAAGAAACTCAACGAAAAGAATGGCCCCATGATCATCATCGCCGCCTCAGGCATGATGACCGGTGGTCGCGTGCTGCACCACCTCGTTGCTTTTGGAGAAGACCCCAACAATGCGATTGTGATTTCTGGTTATCAAGCTGGCGGAACCAGAGGAGCACTACTTGCGGCAGGGGCGAAGACTCTGCGGATCTTTGGGCACGATGTGCCGATTCGTGCCGAGGTTATTCAGCTTGAAAGCATGTCTGGACATGCAGACTCAAGTGAGATTCTGGAGTGGATGAAACGCTCAAAGACAGAACCCAAGATGACCTATGTCACCCATGGTGAACCTGATGCTGCAGACCGGATGCGTTTCACCATCGCAAGTGAGTTGAAGTGGAACGTTCGTGCGCCAGAACACGGTGACGTGATCGACCTTCAAGACCCTCGCTAACCTGAGTGACAAAGTAGCCTAGAGGTATGGATACCAGCCTTCACTACCTCATCGTTGCGCTCTCGATTGTGGTTGACATCATTTTGTATGTTGTCGTCGCACGTTCGGCAACCGGCAAGGTGGGACCCAATGCCTGGGCCGGTATTCGCACCAAGGCAACACGCAAGAATGACAAGACCTGGCTTGCCGCCCACGTGGCTGCCTACCCGCTGATGCGTGACACGGCATTGGCAAATGCCACCTTGCTTATCGTTTCTCTTTTCCTTCCTGCCGAATACCAGGCATACCTGGTCGAAGTGGCCTCGGGAGCATTGCTGGTGGGTGTCATCTTTGCCGCGGTCCAGGGCCAGAAAGCTGCAAAGGCTGCTGATGTCTAAGGCGCCGGCAGGGTTATCCACCGATCCACTGTGGCCTCGCGCTGGCGGGTGGCCACACCCAGAAGAACTTCCTGCGGGCAAGCGCATCGATGTGGCGATGGTGGGTATTCCTGCCTCGCAGACCTCTCTCAGTGCCACTAACGCTCACGAAACCCCTGACGCTATCCGTCAGGCGCTCTATCGTTACTCGCCTGCACTCATGCAGGACCGTGGTTCCACAGAAAAGGGTGGACCTGCCGCAACGGGGATTATTGATCTGGAAGAGATCACTGTCGCAGACTTTGGCAATGTCAGTGAACCTGATTCCCCTGCTGGCGAAGCCCGCACCATCGCCTTGATGGCCGATGCTGCAAAGGCTTCTGAGTTAGTTATTGCACTCGGTGGTGACAACTCCATCACCGTGGCATCAGCACTGGGTGTCTGGGGGAGTGACCTGGAGACTGCCGGACTCATTACTCTCGATGCACACTATGACTTGCGTGACGGGGTGAGTAACGGTTCTCCGGTTCGACGCCTGATTGAAGCAGGAATGAACCCTGCACGTATTGTGCAGATTGGTATTCAAGACTTTGCTAACTCGGTGGCCTATGCTCGCCGAGCACAGGAGCTGGGCATCACGGTGATCCACCGTGACGAACTCGCTCGACGTCCCATGGCAGATGTGATGGCTGATGCGCTCAGCATTGCTGGTGCTGCCGGAGGACCAATTCATGTCGATCTGGACGTGGATGTGTGTGACCGCTCGGTGGCGCCTGCGTGTCCAGCGAGCGTGCCAGGCGGTATCAGTGCTTATGAACTGCGTCAGGCAGCCAGGTCAGCAGGTGCGCACGCTCAGGTGAGATCAATTGACCTTGCAGAGATTGATGCCACGATGGATGCACCCGATGGGCGAACCGTTCGCCTTGCAGCACTGTGTGTGCTGGATGCGGTTGCAGGCTTTAGCCAGCGATAAGTTCGCCGTCTTTCCAGACTCTGCCCACAAGCGGCACTCCTGGCCGGTAGGCCAGGTGGATATAACTTGATGCGGTGATTTCTGCGATATCTGCGCGCATACCGACGGAAAGCTTTCCCACGTCAGTACGACGCAGTGCCTGGGCGCCACCTGCGGTGGAGGCCCAGAGAGCTTCGGCAGGGGTCATACCCATCTCGCGCACTGCTACGGCTATACAAAACGGCATCGAGGAAGTAAAGCTCGATCCAGGGTTGCAGTCCGTGGACAACGCCACGCTCACCCCGGCATCTAGCAGTGCACGCCCTGAAGGGTAGGGCTGCTTGGTGGAGAATTCCACCCCAGGCAATAACGTTGCCACCGTGTCAGAAGCTGCCAGCGCAGTAATGTCACTGTCAGTTAGATATGTGCAGTGATCTACTGAAGCAGCTCCTACCTCAATTGCCAAGGCAATACCTTCACCTGGCCCTAGCTGTGATGCGTGAACACGGGGGAGCAGACCTGCGTCCTTGCCGGCGTTGAGAATTCGGCGTGAATCCTCAACGCTGAAGGCGCCTTCCTCACAGAAGACATCAATCCACTTGGCATGAGGAGCGCACTTCTCGAGCATCTCCCCAATGACCAGTTGCACATACTCTTCGCGGTTGTCCTTGTATTCGGCAGGGACGACGTGAGCCCCGAGGAAGGTGACTTCCTCGGTTACTTCACGAGCGAGACGAACTAAGCGTTCCTCGGTGGCAACATCGAGGCCGTAGCCACTCTTGATCTCGATAGTGGTGGTTCCTTGTTGATGCATCTCTGCCAGCAGTGCATGTAGGCGAGAACGCAGTTCGTCGTCTGTGGCTTCTCTCGTTGCTGCCACGGTGGAACGTATTCCGCCTGCGGCATACGGTTTGCCTGCCATGCGGGCAGCAAACTCACCCGCACGGTCACCTGCGAAAACAATGTGTGAGTGTGAGTCCACAAAGCCTGGAATCAGAGTGTTTCCGTGCACGTTGACCACAGCATCGATATCAAAACCGCCACCGGTTTCGGCATCAATGGCGCGACCAACCCAGGCAACCAGACCGTTCTCCACAATCATGGCGGCATTCTCGATCTCCCCAGTGGGAGTTGTGGTGCCACCAGCGCGCACTGCTTCACTCGGATTGTTCGTTACGAGCAATCCGATATTGGTGAAGAGTGTGCGGGTCATGGTTGGAGCCTAGTTGGGCTTAGCCTTCCTGCATAGGAACGCGCAGACCGCGCTCGCGAGCAACTTCTTCAGCTCGTTCGTAACCTGCATCTACGTGACGCATGACACCGGTGCCGGGGTCGTTGGTCAAGACGCGTTCGAGCTTTTGTGCAGCGAGTTCGGTTCCGTCAGCAACGGTCACCTGGCCACAGTGGATGGAGCGACCAATGCCCACGCCGCCACCGTGGTGGAGGGAGACCCAGGTTGCACCTGAAGCAGTGTTGAGCAGAGCGTTGAGCAGTGGCCAGTCCGCAATGGCGTCTGAACCATCCTTCATCGCTTCAGTTTCGCGGTAAGGAGAGGCAACGGAACCAGAGTCTAGGTGGTCGCGGCCGATCACGATCGGTGCCGAGAGCTCACCTGAGGCAACCATTTCGTTGAACTTCAGTCCTGCGAGGTGGCGTTCCTTGTATCCCAACCAGCAGATGCGGGCAGGCAGACCCTCGAAGTGAACCTTCTCGCCTGCCTTGGTGATCCAACGCTTGAGGTGCTTATTCTCAGGGAAGAGTTCCACGATGGCCTTGTCAGTCTTGGCAATATCTTCTGGGTCACCTGAAAGTGCAGCCCAACGGAAGGGTCCGTTTCCTTCGCAGAAGAGTGGGCGGATGTAGGCGGGAACGAATCCAGGGAATTCGAAGGCACGCTCGTATCCACCGAGCTTGGCTTCGGCGCGGATGGAGTTTCCGTAGTCGAAGACGATAGCGCCGGCGTCCTGGAATTCAACCATCGCTTTGACCTGCTTGGCCATGGCGGCACGAGAGTGCTCGGTGAACCAGACGGCATCCTCTTCTGCCTTCTTGTGCCATTCCTCAACAGAAACACCTTCTGGCAAGTAAGAAAGCGGGTCGTGAGCACTGGTCTGGTCGGTGACGATATCGATCGGTACCTTACGCTCCAGCAGTTCAGTGAACACATCGGCAGCGTTGCCCACGATTCCCACCGAGAGTGGAATCTTGGCTTCTTTAGCCTCGAGAACCCGAGCAATTGCTGCATCAAGGTCATGGGTCATTTCATCGAGGTAACCGTGTTCAACACGGCGCTCGAGGCGGGTAGCGTCCACATCAACGATCAACACCACGCCATCGTTCATGGTCACGGCCAGTGGCTGTGCGCCACCCATACCGCCACAACCACCGGTGAGGGTCAGGGTGCCAGCAAGGGTGCCTCCGAAGTGTTCACGGGCGACAGCGCCAAAGGTTTCGTAGGTGCCCTGCAGAATGCCCTGGGTGCCAATGTAGATCCAAGAACCAGCGGTCATCTGGCCATACATGGTCAGACCTTCTGCCTCGAGTCTGCGGAACTCTGGCCACGTTGCCCAGTCACCGACGAGGTTGGAGTTAGCGATTAGGACTCGGGGTGCCCACTCGTTGGTGCGGAACACGCCAACAGGCTTACCCGACTGCACAAGTAGCGTCTCGTCAGATTCGAGGGTCTCGAGGGTGCGCACAATGGCGTCATAGGCCTCCCAGGTGCGTGCTGCCTTACCGGTGCCTCCATAGACCACGAGCTTCTCGGGGTGTTCGGCAACCTCGGGGTCGAGGTTGTTCATGAGCATGCGCAGAGGCGCTTCGGTCTGCCAGCTCTTTGCAGTGAGTTTGTTGCCACGTGCTGCGCGTACGGTGCGAGGTCCTGAGGTCATGATGTTCTCCTTGTGCGGTGTGACGGGCTGAGTTAGATCAGTGGGGTTGAGGAAACGGATTGGGCAACCTCAGCAATGCGTCCGCTGAGGGTAAGTTCTGCTGCTGCTTCAATCTCGGGCGAAAGGAAGCGGTCAGCTCCGGGGCCGTAAACACCATTGCTACGAAGTTCAGCAATGACAGCACCGGTGATGGGGCTTGGCTTAAGCGGGTCGCGCAGATCAATACCGCGAGCAGCTGTGAGCAGTTCGATTGCTACGACTCGGGAGAGGGCATCCACTGCCTTGCGAAGCTTACGTCCGGCGTGCCAACCCATCGAGACGTGGTCTTCTTGCATGGCGCTGGAGGGGATGGAGTCTGCCGAGGCTGGAACGGCAAGACGCTTCATCTCCGAGACGAGTCCTGCTGCGGTGTATTGAGCAATCATGAGACCTGAGTCAACTCCGACCTCGTGAGCGAGGAAAGGTGGCAGGCCCTGGTTGCGGGAGCGATCCAGGAAGCGGTCCGTGCGACGTTCACTCATCGATGCAACATCGGCAGCCACGATTGCCAGGAAGTCGAGCACATAGGCAACGGGTGCTCCGTGGAAGTTACCGTTGCTTTCCACACGGCCGTCAACGGTGAGCACAGGGTTATCTACGGCGGATGCCAGTTCACGGCCTGCCACCATTTCAGCGTGAGCAATAGTGTCTCTGGCACCGCCGTGCACCTGGGGTGAGCAGCGCAGCGAGTAGGCGTCCTGCACGCGGCCATCTTCTGGTCCTGCGTGTGAGTGCACGATGGGGGAGTCAGCCAAGATGTTGCGCAGGTTGGTTGCGGATTGTCCCTGGCCAACCTGGGGGCGAAGTGCATGCAGGTCTGCCGCAAAGACCTTGTCGGTGCCCATCAGTCCTTCGATGCTCATGGCTGCTGAGATGTCCACGGTGGTCATCAGCATCTTGAGATCGGTAATGGCCAGCGCCAGCATGCCAAGCATGCCGTCGGTGCCATTGATCAGGGCGAGGCCTTCTTTTTCTTCGAGCTTCAAGGGGATTATTCCGGCTGCTGCGAGTGCTTCTGATGCGGGCATCAGAACACCCTCGGAGTCACGAACATCGCCTTCGCCCAGGGTTGCTAGTGCGCAGTGGGATAGGGGTGCAAGGTCTCCTGAACAACCCAGTGAACCGTATTCGCGCACTACCGGAGTGATTCCTGCGTTGATGACTGCTGCATAAGTCTCAGCAACAACGGGACGCACACCTGTGCGGCCTGTCATCAGAGTTGAGAGGCGCAGCAGCATCAGGGCGCGAATGACTTCACTCTCTACTTCTGGACCAGATCCTGCTGCGTGTGAACGAACGAGGGATGCCTGGAGTTGTGCTCGGCGATCGGACTCAATGAAGGTGGTGGCTAGTGCGCCGAAACCGGTAGAGATTCCGTAGTGGGGGTTGGGGTCAGATGCCAACCCGTCAATGACTGCCCGGGAGGCAGCAACTCCTGCCAGTGCCCCAGGGTCGAGGGTGATGGGGGCGTTGTGGCGAGCTACAGCAACAACGTCTTCAATGGATACGGCACCTGTGCCGACAACTACAGAACTCATGCATCTGATTTCACACTAAAAAATTACTTGAAAATACAGTGAAAGATACCCTTGTGTCTGAGATAACAGACATGGCAGACTGGCGCTGTGAGTAAAGTTCCTGCAGCTGATTCAACGCTTCGCATCATGGAGTATCTGGCGCATCAACGTGGACCAGTTCCCGCACAGTCCATTGCGACAGCACTGGAGCTGCCCAGGTCATCGGTGTATCAAATTCTTACCGTCCTCACCGAGCGCGGATTTGCACTACATATCCCTGAAGAGCGACGCTATGGTCTCGGCCCTGCCGCTTTTGAACTCTCCTCTGCCTACACCAGGCAACAACCATTGACACGACTGGGTGCTCCGCTGCTTGCCAAGCTCGTTGATCACATTGGGGAATCTGCACACCTTGCCGTGCTGCACGGCACAGATGTTCTCTATGTTGTAGAAGAGCGTGCACCTCGGCGAATGAGTTTGATCACGGATGTGGGGGTGCGTCTGCCGGCGCATTTGACCGCATCAGGGCGTTCCATGCTTTCTGCGCTTCCTGCAGCACAGTTACGTGCGTTATATCCCGACAGTATTGTGTTCACCCAGCGTGCCGGGGTCTCTGCGCCCGGACCCAGAACCTACCGAGAGCTCAAAGCCCTCGTGACTGAAGCGGCAACTGTAGGTTATGCCATCGAACGAGGAGAGATCACCGACGGCGTTGCCTCTGTCGGAGTCGTGGTGAAAGACCACCTGGGCTGGCCTGCGGCAGGTATTGCCGTGACCTTCTCCTCTGCGACACTGACCAGCCCAGAAGCTCTGCAGCAGCGCATTGACTCCCTGTTGCCGGAAATGACAGCAACAGCTCATGAACTCAGCCGTCGTATCCACGGAGCGAGTTAGGCTGGAGACATGGTTGTTGCATATTTACTACTCGCCCTGGCGATTATTGCTGAAGTTGTCGGAACTCTCGCGCTGAAGATGAGTGAAGGCTTTACCAAGATTGTTCCCACCATCTTCGTATTCGTTGGCTACCTCACTGCCTTTGGGTCCCTAGGTTTGGGCCTGTCTAAAGGCCTGAGCATGGGCGTTGCCTATGGCATCTGGGCCGGTGTGGGAACAGCACTCGTGGCGATCATGGGAATCTTCCTATTCAAAGAAAACCTCAACGTCTGGGGCTTCATCGGTCTTGCCCTGATCATCGTGGGCGTGGTGTTGCTCGAGATGGGTAGCTCTCACAGCTAATTAAGCTCTGGGCGACATGCCCGCTTCTCGCGTTGACGTTCGTGAAAAACAGGCGCACACTTAATACAGACCACGACCGGTCAGGCGAAAGCCCCGACGGTCACCCCTTATCGAAGGAGACCATATGGCAACCGCAAACATCAAGCTTGAGACCCCTTCCGCTACCCTCGGTGGCGGCGAAGAGGGCGGCTGCTGCGGCGGCGCGTGCTGCGGCGGAAAGTAAGCATAAACACAGCGCACAAGGGTTCGACCTCGATAGAGGTCGGGCCCTTGTTCTGTTAAACCCTATTCGCAGACAACCCCATCTTTATCCCTGTCCCGATACCAGGCATATTCTGGATCAACGCCCTGGTAGTAGGGACCAGCACCATTAGCCTGTGCTACCTGGCAGGTTCCATAGTTCGGGTCGAGAACACCGTCACTGACAGGGGCTGATTGCTCCGGCGCAACACCCACACCGATATCTGCCTTCTCCGGAAGGGAAATAGTGACAGTTGAGCAGCCGTTAAGCACTGACTGCAGTGTGAGGCGCTCGAGTGAATCCACGCTCAAACTCCAACGCCACTTCACGGCAACCCAGGTTGCCGCATAGTCGCAGAAGTAGGAGTGGTTAGCAGGCATCCACTTCGCTGGATCCTTGTCACTCTTGGAGCGGTTTGAGCTCGCAGTAACTGCCAGCAACGACGCGTCGTAGCCGAGGTCATTGCCATAGCGGACACGCGTGGCTAAGTCCCAGCCATAGGCGCCAGAGATCCAGGCCTCATTAAGTGGAACAAAGTGATCTATATCTAACGAGCTGGCATCGCTCACACTGGCTCCGTCATAGGCAGAGATCCACTGCCCGGTTGTGATGGTGCACGTGCCACGCGAGGCCACGCTAGTGAGTGACTCAGCCATCAACACTTCCGCCCGGGTATTGCAGCCATCGTTATCGGCATCAATCCACGCGTTGAAGTAATCACGCTTATATCCGGTGTGAATTGCAGGGGTGTCATCGGTGGGAAGCTGCTCCAGCATGCTCACGAACTGTGAAATCTGAGCCGAAGTGAGGGCGGCATTATGCGTTGCCGGAATGGAGGGAGTTGGCGAAGGAGTTTCGGTGGGAAGTGCAATATCTACGGGCGATTCAGTACTTCCCAGTGCTTGCTCTAACGAATCCACGGTGGTGGCAGTTTGCATGGAGCGCACGGCATTGACGGCAGAACCAATGGAGACAACCAGAAGCAAGATGAGCACGGCAATGACACCACCAAGCCAGAGCTTCTTCTGAGGCTTCATGTCCCCTCCCTGATATAGAAGTTACCAAGCTTTCAGGCGTAGAGTCAGGTCATGGCACCTCGCACAGCTCTTGTCACCGGTGCAACCGGATATATCGGTGGGCGACTGGTTCCCAGACTCTTAGATGCTGGCTTCGCTGTTCGCGTGCTTGTTCGAAACGCTGACAAACTCAAAGACGTTCCCTGGCGAGCACAGGTAGACATTGTCGAAGGGGATTTGCTCGATCAACACATTGTTGACCAGTCCTGCGTCGGAGTGGATGTCTTCTACTATCTCGTGCATGCCATGGGACAAAAAGGTGACTTCGAAGCAAAAGAACTGCAGGGTGCACGAAACGTTGCCACTGCTGCACAGAACAATCACGTATCCCGCATTGTCTATCTGGGCGGACTCCACCCTGCCACCGGAGAACTGTCCAAGCACCTTCGTTCACGAGCTGAAGTGGGTGAGATCCTGCTTGCTTCTGGTGTGCCAACTGTTGCCCTGCAGGCAGGAGTCATCATCGGCTCTGGCTCAACCAGTTTTGAAATGATTCGCCACCTCACCGATGTCTTGCCAGTAATGACTGCCCCAAAGTGGGTGGGCAACCTGATTCAACCCATCGCAGTGCGTGACGTGATGTATTACCTCATCAAAGCCGCTGATCTCCCACCTGAGGTGAACAGAACTCTTGATATTGGTGGGCCCGAGGTTTTGAAGTATTCCGAGATGATGAACGGCTATGCCCTCGAAGCGGGTATGAAAGAACGCGCCATTGTGCGACTGCCTGTTCTCACCCCGTATCTCGCAAGTCAGTGGGTGAACCTGGTCACCCCGATTCCTCGGGCGCTCGCCGTGCCCATCATTGCCTCCCTGCAGCACGACTGTGTGATGAACGAGCACGATGTTGACCAGCTCATTCCTCCGCCAGCAGAAGGTTTGCTTCCTTATCGAACAGCAGTACACCTTGCACTGGAGAAGATGAAGCAGGGAGATATTGAAACCAGCTGGCAAAACACCAGTGTGGAGGGTGCTCCGAGTGACCCGCTACCTTCCGACCCTAACTGGGCGGGTCACCGGGTTTATATCGATCTCAAGGAGCGAGACTGTTCTGCCCCTGCAGAGGATCTCTGGGCGATTATCGAAAGTATTGGGGGAGAGAACGGATGGTATTCGCTCCCCATTGCTTGGGCTGCTCGCGGCTTTGCGGACAAACTCGTCGGTGGAGTTGGACTTCGCCGAGGCAGAAGTAATCCGGACAAGCTGCGCTTAGGTGAAGCAGTGGACTGGTGGAGAGTGGAACGAATTGACCACGGAAACTTCCTTCGTTTGCGTGCAGAGATGAAGGTTCCTGGTTTGGCCTGGCTTGAACTCACCGCAGATGCTCTGCCTGATGGAACCTCCCACTACACCCAGAGAGCCATTTTCTTCCCCCGTGGTTTGGGTGGGCGTCTCTACTGGTATTCGATCCTTCCTGCACACGGCATCATCTTCAACGGTATGGCCAAACGCATTACTGAGGCGGCGCTGAAGCACTATGAAGAACGAATGCAGAAATCTTGAAAACTCTAGGTTTGTCCTTATCTCGTTCATAGTGTCCTCATAGATTCCTTCTCCATTGTGTAATTACAGGCCACACGGGCCAGGGAAACCCTTCCCACACAATGAACGTAAGGAGGCATGAAGATGCCAAAGAACGACAACGAAAACCTAGACAACACCGAGGCAACTCAGACTCCTGCTGAGTACACCCCTGAAGCTGTTGCTGAGGAGAGCGAAGCTCCCGTTACCCCCATTGCTGAAGCACGTGCTCGTAAGCGTGGACTGGGCACCGGAGCAATCATCGGAATTTCAGCTGCTGGTGTGGCACTTCTTGCCGGTGTGTTTGGTAGCGGCATTGCTGTTGCCAACGTGATTGGCCACAACGGTGGCGGACCAGCACTGGGCATGGTTGGCCAGGGTCCAGCACAGGGTCAGATGGGTGACGGAGATGGTGATGGTCCTCACGGCCACCGCGGACCGCAGGGTGGTATGCCTGGTGGAGCGCAGGGTGGTCTCGAAGCTGATGGATCGATGCCAGGTAACGTGCCACACGAGCACGATGCCAACGGTAAAGACATCATTCCTGAGGGTTACCCCACCACCGCCCCCAGTACTACTACGAACTAACGAGTTCTTCACGCAATGCCGTCCCGATAAGGGGCGGCATTGTTGTGTTCTAGGGGAATACTCTGAAAGGGAGAAACGTTTAACACGTGTGAAGGAATGAGGAGCTATGGCGCAATCACCCACTTCAACAATTGTGTTGGGCGTCGAAGGTATGACCTGCTCGAGTTGCGTTGCCCGAGTCGAGAAGAGCCTCAACGAATTGCCCGGCGTCACGGCGGCGGTCAACCTTGCGTTGCACAGTGCCAAGGTTGAATTCCCTTCACAGGTAAGCCCAGAAGACCTCGTTCACCAGGTTGAAAAGATTGGCTACACCGCCACCTTGCCACAGAGTGCTCCAGTTTCAGATGAACAACTTGAAGGTGGAAAAGCTGGCAACGTGACGCTCTTAGAGCGTCTGATCATTGCCATTGTGCTCTCCACACCAGTCATTGTGTTGTCCATGGTTCCGGCCTGGCAGTTCGAGTACTGGCAGTGGATTTCTCTACTATTGGCGACACCTGTCGTGTTCTGGTGTGGTCTGCCCTTCCACCGTGCGACATTTTTGAATCTTCGCCATGGCACCCTGACCATGGACACCCTCATCACGATGGGCACCTTTGCTGCATATGGCTGGTCTGTATATGCACTGTTCTTTGGTGCCGCAGGGGATGCTCACATGCATCACAGCATGGAACTTTTTGCCTGGCAGGCAGACCCCACTCACAACATCTATCTCGAGGCAGCAGCCGGAGTCACCACTTTCTTGCTACTGGGCCGTTATTTAGAGGACAAATCACAGCGTTCTGCAGGTGCAGCACTGCGTGCTCTGGCCGAACTCAAGGCAACCGAAGCTTCACGGCTTGTAGGCAGCGTTGAAGAACGCATTGCTGCTGCAGATCTTGCGGTGGGAGATGTGTTTGTGGTTCGCCCCGGCGAAATCATTGCCACCGACGGTGTTGTTCTCGAAGGGCAAGCAGCAGTCGATGAAAGTGCACTCACTGGAGAAAGTTTGCCGGTGGACGTCAGTGCTGAGGCGCGGGTGACCGGTTCCACAATTGTGCTCGATGGTCGACTGGTGGTGCGCGCCACCGAAGTGGGGCAGAACACCCGCATGGCTCAATTGGCCACCTTGGTTGAGGATGCCCAGCTCCACAAAGCAGCAGTGCAAAAGTTGGCAGATCGTATTTCTGCGGTCTTTGTCCCCATTGTCATTGCTATTGCCGTACTCACAATTCTTGGCTGGGCACTCACTGGTGCTCCACTAGCGGTGGGCTTCACGGCAGGTATTGCTGTTTTGGTCATTGCCTGCCCCTGTGCCCTGGGACTGGCAACGCCGGTGGCCTTGATGGTCGGCACCGGGCGTGCTGCCCAGATGGGCATCATCGTTTCTGGCCCTGATGCAATCGAAAGTTCTGCCCGGATTAGCACCGTGGTGTTGGATAAGACCGGAACTGTCACCAGCGGTGTGATGAGTGTGCAGAGCGTGGAGGTTACTGAGTCTGAGCACACTCTGGCTCTGCGACGTATTGCTGCTCTCGAAGCTTCTTCAGAACACCCGATTGCCAAGGCAATAGTGGAATATGTCACCACTGAGACTTCTGAACCATTGCCTGACGTTTCTGCGTTCCGTTCGGTGGCCGGCAGTGGAGTTCTGGGAGTTGTGGAGGGTGTCACGGTTGCTGTGGGAACACAGGACTGGATGCGCGAAAATGCACTGGTGCTCAGCGTTCACCAAGAAGCACAACTTGCTCATGCCCGTGCCACCGGTGCAACCGCCGTATTGGCAGGGTGGGATTCGCAAGTACGCGCCATAGTTTCTGTGGCGGACACCATCAAGACAGACTCTGCACAAGCCATAGCTCGGATGAAGAAGCTGGGACTGGAGCCTGTGCTACTCACTGGAGATCATGAACAAGCTGCACACCACATTGCTGCGCAGGTGGGCATCGCTCACGTAATTGCTGGTGCAAGTCCCGAGAGCAAGGTTGAGGTGATATCTGCTCTACAGGCCGAAGGAAAAACAGTTGCCATGATTGGTGACGGCGTCAACGATGCTGCCGCCCTTGCCCAGTCTGATTTGGGTATTGCTATGGGTACGGGCACCGATGTCGCTATCGCAGCCAGTGATATCACTCTGGTTCGTGGAACTCTTTCTGCCGCCGTTGATGCCATTGAACTCTCTCGTCGAACTTTGCGCATTATTCACGGCAACCTGTTCTGGGCTTTCGCCTATAACGTTGCAGCGATTCCGCTCGCCGCACTGGGATTTCTAAACCCCATGCTGGCAGGGGCGGCAATGGCGTTCTCGAGTTTGTTTGTTGTGCTGAATTCTCTGCGTCTTCGCAGGTTTGCACGTAACTAAACTAAAGAACATGGCACGTAAGCAAGAAGAACCTCAGCTCATTCGTCCTGGCATTGTGCCCGGACTAGCAGGGGTTATCGCGATGTTCATTGGTATGGGTGTCTATGGTTCCGAGTGGTACATCACCATCTTGTTCGTGGTGAGCATTCTGGCTGCCATCCTGGCGGTATTCACCTGGCAGTGGGCAGATCCTAAGAAGTGGATCTTCTTGCCCTTGTTTTTCCTCATCGCGATTTACTGGAACCCCATCGTTCGACTCACTGATGGAATCACTCCGGGCATTCAGTGGTGGATGCTTCTCCAAACTGGAGCGGCGGCCGTTTTCTTCCTTGGTGGCTTCCTGATTAAGACACCTGCTCCCAAGTAGTAGACTAAATACGTACCACCCCTCTAGTTTCAACTGTCGCCGGCGCTAACGCGTGATGCGCGAGGTTCCTATCTGAGGCACGGTGCAGTTTGGGGCATTACACAAGCTTGTGCTTGTGAATGATGCCATCGTTTCATTTAGTCATGGAGACCAGAAGTGGCCCGTACCGGCACTCGTCGTAACACCCTCGATAACTCGGGGCTCATTCCTATCCTCGCCCGCAAGGTGCGCGAGGTGGAAGCAAAAGCACAAACAGGCAAGAAGGTTGGCCCCACCAACCGCACTAAGTTCCAGGTGATCGCCTTCCTGGTGCGTGAAGAGCGTGCACGTGTCAAAGGTGATGCGTCTCTCACCGATGCCTCACGTGCAGAGCAGCTCAAGCGCCTCGATGGTGTTGCCACCATCTTGGCTAAAACTGCTGCCCGCGACACTTCACTGATTCAATTGCTCGAGGTTGACCACGCCACCTCACCTGTTGCGCAGAAGATGCGCCGTGACTGGTTGGTGGAATCAGGCGCTGAAATCAACCCTGAAGACCTCATCATCACCACCGAGCAGGCCAAGCCTGTGCAGGAGTTTGCTCCAGAACTTGCTGAAAAGCAGGTGCTTCCCTTGTCTGTTAAGGCACGACTAAAGTCCAGTCCCTTCTTAGAGCCAGACTTCTCCAAGCCTGCCACCGGTTCCATTCCGGTTATGCGTCTATCTAACTGGGAATTACTTGGCCCCCTGTTCAAGTCTTTTGAAACAGGTGCTGGTGGTGGCTCGGCATGTATGCCGATGCCAGCAGTGCCCAAGTTTGATCGCTACTCACCTCAGGGCCGCGAGCTGATGCCACACCAGATTCGCTTCATTGAAAGTGTGCGCGAAGGACACCGCACCTTCTTACTTGCCGATGAACCTGGTTTGGGTAAGACTGCGCAGTCTCTGATTGCTGCTTCGGTGGCTAACGCCTTCCCGCTGATCGCCATCGTTCCTAACGTGGTGAAGATGAACTGGGCACGCGAAGTGGAGCGCTGGATTCCTGGCCGCAAGGCAACCGTTATCCACGGTGACGGTACTGACGTGGATGCCTTTGCCGATGTCTTCATCGTGAACTACGAAGTTCTCGATCGCCACCTGTCGTGGATTGGTCAGATGGGCTTTAAAGGAATGGTGGTTGATGAGGCTCACTTCATCAAGAACCTCACTTCGCAGCGTTCGAAGCACGTGTTGGCTTTGGCTGACCGAATTGTTACACGCACCCCTGGTCACAACCCGCTGCGTATTGCATTGACGGGTACACCGCTGATCAATGACATTGATGACTTCCGCGCTATCTGGATGTTCTTGGGCTGGATTGATGGCGACAAGCCTTCTGCCGAGCTGACAGCCAAGCTGGAGGCAACTGGTTTGACTCCTGCCGATCAGGGTTTCTATGCCTCTGCCCGTGACACCGTGGTGTCAATGGGTATTGTTCGTCGCCGCAAGATTGACGTGGCCAAGGACCTTCCTGCCAAGCGCGTGGTGGATCTGCCGGTTGAACTCGATGACGAACTGGGCAACTCCATTAAGGCTGCCGAGGCTGAACTGGCCAAGCGCCTGCTGGATCGTTACAACCGCCTCACCGTTTCTGGAAACTTCCGAGGTTCCAGTGCTGAACTCATCCGCATGGTTGCCCAGCAAGAACTGGATGAATCTAAGGGTCAGAAGACCGGCGACAACGTCTTCACTATGGTGCGCAAGATCGGTCAGGCCAAGGCAGGTCTTGCCTCTGACTATGCAGCACAATTGGCACGTTCCGTGGGCAAGGTTGTCTTCTTTGCTAAGCACATCGATGTGATGGACACGGCAGAGCGAGCATTTGCCGCGCAAGGCATCAAGTCTGTCTCCATCCGTGGTGATCAGAGCACTGCAGCGCGTCAGGAGGCTATTGACGCCTTCAACAAGGATGAATCCGTCCAGGTTGCTGTCTGTTCACTCACCGCTGCTGGTGTTGGATTGAACCTGCAGGCCTCCTCCAACGTTGTTCTAGCGGAACTGTCCTGGACCTCTGCTGAGCAGACTCAGGCCATTGACCGCGTTCACCGTATTGGTCAGGAGATGCCGGTTACTGCATGGCGCATCATTGCTGCTCAGACTATTGACGCGAAGATTGCTGAACTGATCGACAGTAAGCGTGGTCTTGCTGCCCGAGCACTTGAGGGCGAAGAGCTCGAAGCTGGCTCGCAGGATTCCATCCAGCTCGATGCTCTGGTTCACATTCTTACTCGTGCAATCTCGACCCAGTACGCATAGCCTGAACATATGAACGAGTGGCTCACCGCAGCAGGCGCAGGTCTGCTTGCTGGTGGTGCACTCCTGGTGGGCGCACTGATTGCCTGGTTCGTTAATGTTCCACCGCGGGTGGTTGCCAGCATCATGGCATTTGGTGCAGGTGTCTTGATTTCCGCATTGGCTTTTGACCTAGTTGGCGAAGCCGTCGAAGAGTCTGGCATGTGGCCAACGGTGTCAGGTTTTGCTGTCGGCGCTGTTGTGTATGTGGGCGTGAATATCCTTTTGGATGCTTGCGATGCACGTAACCGCAGAGGATCTGCAGAGGGTCCCGGTACAGGAACAGGTATTGCCGTTGGAGCACTGCTCGACGGTGTTCCAGAGTCCATGGTGCTGGGTTTGTCCATGCTGGCAGGTCACGGAGTGAGTGTTCCCATTCTCACGGCGGTCATCATCTCGAACTTGCCTGAGGGCCTCTCCAGCACGGCAGAGCTGAAAGCTGCTGGAAAGAAGCCTCGCTTTGTGTTTGTGCTGTGGGGCGGAATTGCTTTGGCTGCCGCCATCTCGAGCCTCCTAGGTTTCACCATCTTGGCTGATGCCCCGGTTGAGCTGACAGGCTTCATCACCTCTCTGGCAGCAGGGGCCATGCTGGCCATGATTTGCGACACCATGATTCCTGATGCTTTCCGCAAAGCTCACAACTACACCGGCTTACTCGCGACTCTGGGCTTCTTGGCCAGCTTTGTTATTCACCAGCTGGCCTAGGTATTAGTGCTCGTCCCAGAAGGTTGCCAACAACTGAGCTGAGGCATGGGTGCGATCAGCATGTGCTGAGTGTCCTGCATTCGCAAGTACCCAGTAATCCCCACCAAGTTGCTCTGCCATTTCGCGTTGCATGGGGATAGGCCACGCATCGTCATTAGCGCCGTGAGAAACCAGAACAGGAATGTCGGTTCGTGAAAGCTCAAGCGTGCGGTTCTCTTGATTGATCAAAATGTTGATGCCTGCTTCAAGCTGGGCAGGGTTCGTGCTCATCAGGCGGTCGTAGTAGTACTGCTCAATCACGTTGAGCTCACCCTTGATGTCCGCCTCGGGGTCTTTACCCAGAGCAAGTTGGTTCCCAACGAAGTAAGCACGGGGCCCGTGTTCGAGCAAGCCATCACGTTGCTCGTGAAGATCTCCACCCATGTTCTCTGGCCCTGAGTTCCACATGGTCAAACTGGCGAAAGGGGAGTGGTCTTGAAGGACTGCCTCAATGGAGACCACGCCGCCGAAACTGTGGCCAAGTATATGAATGTCCGTTCCCAAGCCCAGTGTGTCAATGAGTTCGTGAATGTCTTGGCCAAGGCGGGAGAGTGCATAGCCGTCGACACTGTCGGGGCCTTCAGAGAGGCACTGGCCACGTTGTGAAAAGGAAACGACTTTGTAACCTCGTTCGGAAAGGGGCTGGAGCAACATGTTGAAGGTGTCTGCTGAGCTGGTGTATCCAGGAACAAGCAAGGCAGTGCCGACGTGTTCACCCACAGGCTCAATCGTGATGGTGGCGAGCTGATATCCATCGACTAGCACGTGAGAGCGAGTAGCGCGAGAGGGAAGTTGATCCGCCAGGGTTATGCCCTGGCTTTCCAGGGTGATGCCGTTAGTCGGGATGTTCCTACTCATAGTTCAATGCTATGTCAGGAAGTTAAACACCACATCTGGTGGTCACATACTCAGAAATTCACTTCAAGTAGTGGTTAAGACTTTCCGGCGAAAAACTCTAGGCAAACTCACAGGCAGGTTATTCTGGAACCTGTAGTTCCCTCATCCCTACTCAAAAAGGAGAACGGTTTGTCGTCCTCGACCACCGAAAAGCCCAAGTCGGGCTTCTCAGCAACACTCGATCGCTACTTCGAAATCACCAAGCGTGGATCCACCATTGGTACGGAGTTCCGTGGCGGTCTCGTCATCTTCATGACGATGGTTTACATCATCATCCTGAACCCCATCATCTTGGCATTCAGCCCCGACGTTAACGGCAACGTTATCGGCGGCGGTTCAGCTGACGCCTTCCAGTTCGCTCCTCAGGCAATTGCTTCGGCAACTGCACTGGCTGCAGGTCTGATGACCATCGCGTTCGGTCTGGTTGCTCGCCTTCCCTTCGCTATCGCTGCTGGTCTGGGTATCAACTCATTCCTCGCGGTAACCCTGGTCAAGGACGTCACCTGGCAGGAGGCCATGGGCCTCGTTGTCATCGACGGTATTATCATCCTGATTCTGGCTGTCACCGGTCTTCGCACCATGATCTTCACCGCTGTTCCTGCAGCGCTGAAGACCGCCATCACCGTGGGTATTGGTCTGTTTATCGCATTCATCGGTCTGGTTGACGGTGGTCTTGTTCGTCGCACCGACGAAGGACCAGTTCCCGTTGGACTCGGTGTTGGTACCTCTCACGGCATTGGTCTTCCCACCACCATCTTCATCATTGGTGTTCTCACCATTGCTGTTCTGATGGCACTGCGCGTTCGTGCAGCAATCCTGATTGGTCTGATCTCGACCACCGTTATCGCGATCATCGCAGAAGCGATCTTCCAGGTCGGCGGTAAGTTCGTCAAGGGCGAGTTCGTTACCCCATTCGGTTGGGACACCACCATTCCTGGTCTCCCCACCAGCGTGTTTGCTGTTCCTGACTTCTCCACCATCGGTCAGGTGAACCTCTTCGGTTCCTTCGAGCGCATCGGTGCACTCGCTGCAATCATGCTCGTGTTCACCCTCGTGTTCTCGAACTTCTTCGACGCAATGGGCACCATGACCGGTCTTTCCAAGCAGGCTGGTCTTGCTGACAAGGACGGTAACTTCCCACGTCTGAAGTCCGCACTGGTTGTTGAAGGTGCTGGTGCTGTTGTTGGTGGTTTCACCTCGACCTCTTCCAACACCGTCTACATCGAGTCCGCTTCGGGTATCGCAGGTGGTGCACGTACCGGTCTAGCAAACGTTGTTACCGGTGTGCTGTTCCTGATCGCCATGTTCTTTGCACCACTGACCTCAGTAGTGCCTATCGAGGTTGGCGCATCGGCACTGGTAATCGTGGGTGCGCTTATGATGGCTCAGGTTGTTGACATCGATTGGAAGGACTGGAGCGTTTCGTTCCCCGCCTTCCTGACGATCATCATCATGCCTTTCACCTACTCGATTGCAAACGGTATCGGTATCGGGTTCATCACCTGGGTTATCGTCCGCGCATTCGCTGGTAAGGCGAAGGAAATCCACCCAGTACTGTGGATTGTTGCAGCTGGATTCGTGCTCTACTTCGTATCAGCACCTCTGACTGCAGCCTTCGGCGGCTAGTCGCACAACACTCGCACGAGCGGGAGGGCCTTCGGGCTCTCCCGTTCGTCATTTAACCCTGTGTGGATAACTTCTGAGGCAAACCCAAGAAGTTCAGTAGGTTTCCACACATGCGCGTGAAACCGTTATTCCTTATTCCCATAGTTGCTGTTGCTCTGGCTGCCTGTTCGACACAGGCAACTCCGAAACCACAGACAACACAAGCAGCAACTGAAAAGCCACTCTTCGCAACAGATGAAGAAGCGCTCGCAGCAGCTCAAGCTGCCTATGCCAACTACTTGGAAGTATCGGACCAGATAGCCCGTGATGGCGGAGCTAACCCTGAGCGGTTGAAGGGGTTGATCTCTGCAGGGTTGTATAAAAGCCAACTAGATACGTATTCAACTGCTGCCTCAAATGGGTTAAAAGCGGTAGGTAGCTCAACTTTCAATCACTTCGAATTGCAAAATCGAAACTCAAACACACTTACTAATTATGTTTGTCTAGATGTCTCCAACATCCGTGTTGTAGATAGTGCGAATACAGATCGAACGCCGGTAGATCGACCAAACATTCTTCCTTTGGAATTAACCTGGTCGGAAGATTCCGGTGTTTTGATTCTTCAAACGAGTGACGTATGGTCTGGCACAAACTTCTGCTCATAGGCCTTGTCCTCGCTTCAATAGTTTCCTTTCCGATGTCTTCCTTGGGCGCTTCGAATAGCTGTCAAGGGGGAGCATCTGTATTTGGTGGTTGTACCGGCGCCCAAACCTCCAACAACTCTGTAGATGTCTGGGCGAGGTCTACTACTCCTGGTGGTTCAAGTAGTGCGGTGGTGCCTGCTGGCAGAAGCACGGGAACTAGGTCATCACAACCTCAGACTTACTATCCATCCGGAACAGTTACTTTCAACTGCTTGGCTAGGAAAGCAACTATTGCGAGTTGTCGTAGTACTCCAGCTCCTGCAGCAGTACCCGTCTACTACGCCCCTATTACGTTGGCAGATCTGGCTAACTTTGTTCCTCAACAGGCCACTCTCACTTCTCAGCCTCGTGGCTGGACAGTGGTCAATCTGAACACTAACTTCATTGCCGGGGCTTCAACCCACGTGGTTTCGGGATCCTTGATGGGAAATAGTGCTGAGGTTCGTTTTACTCCTCACGCATATGACTGGAGCTACGGTGATGGCGCCACCCAAACCACCAGTGTTGCTGGTTCCAGGTGGGATGTTCAGGGGTTACGTGAATTCTCACCAACTGCTACTAGTCATGTTTATGGTTCATTGGGTTCTTTCACTACCTCTGTTTATGTTCGCTACGGCGTTGAATATCGAGTGGGTGGGGGAGCATGGCTTCCTGTTGACGGAGAAGTATCCAGTGCGGCAACCACAACCGTGGTTATTGTTCAAGGTGCTGATACCGTGCTTGCCGCCCGTGATTGTTCTCAAGTTGGTGTGACGAGGAGCTGTCCCTAACTTCAGCGCTATCGTGGTGGTGTGTCCAGCGCCAGAGTGAGTGAATTGATTGCCGAACTTCAGGGTGTGGCAAATCCTGCAATTGCGGAACATTCTCAGCGCTATTTCAAAACTGGGCCGGGCGAGTATGGCGAGGGTGACATCTTCATTGGCATTCGGGTGCCCGTCACTCGTTCTGTGGGCAAGAAATACAAAGACCTGTCGCCGGATGAAATCTATGAACTAGCGCAGTCCGAGATTCATGAAGTGAGACTGTGTGCTGTTCAGATCTTGGCAGAGCAGTTCAAACGTTTAAAGAATGTGGTGCAACAGGGTGAGTTATTCAACCTGTTGTTAGAGCTTGTCTCTTCTGGCCGAGTGAATAACTGGGATTTGGTCGACTCTTCGGCTCCCTATGTGGGGTCATATCTTGTTCATGTTCCAGACTCGGCACAGCTGCTTGATTCGTGGTCGTCTTCTGAGAACTTGTGGCAGCGGCGCACAGCTGTGATGTTGACGTTTGCTTTGATCCGAATGGACATCTACGAGCCAACAATGACTCTGTGTGAAAAGTTGTTGACCGATACTCACGACCTCATTCACAAGGCAACTGGATGGATGCTGAGGGAAGTGGGGCGCCGTGATCGTGGTGTTTTGCGCTCCTTCTTGGATTCTCATGCCTCGGTGATGCCTCGAACCATGCTCAGATATGCCATTGAACAGATGGAACCTCAGGAGCGTCAACACTATTTGGGGATGAAGTCGCGTTAGCCTGAAGTGGCACAGCAACCAACCTGAATCTGCTCAAGAAACACTCAGATAACACTCAGCTTGGTCATAGCTTCCACACAGATTCATCAGGAAAGCTAAGAGTGCTTGAAAGGAGCTTCTCGAATGGTTGAGAACAACGACAAAGGTATCCCTGAGTATTACTTCCCTCCCGTGGGTGGAGAAACTCCACCACCTGCAGCACCCCCTGCTGCGGAGCAGGTAGTGCCAGAAACCTTCGTTGGACCAACTGCTATTCGTGAACGTAACCAGAGCAAGGTTGCCCCACTCGTTGCTGTTGCCGTTGTTGCTGCCCTTGTAGGCGGTATTGCAGGGGCCGGTGTTGTCGCAGTCATGGGTGCTCAAAACTCCAGTAACTCAGCTTCTAGTGCAGTTCAGGGCATCACCATTAACGACACCGACGAGGTCTCAACTGTCACAGCCGTTGCCGCCAAAGCCTCACCAAGTGTTGTCACCATCTCTGTGACCGGCACTGATGGTTCTGGGACTGGTTCAGGAGTGATCTTGAACAAAGAGGGCTATGTCCTCACCAACAACCACGTGGCAACACTGGATGGCGCATCTAGTGATGCCAAGATCACCGTGCAGGACAACGACGGCAACATTTACCCTGCCTCCATCGTGGGAACTGACCCGACGGTGGACATGGCAGTACTCAAGATTGAAGGAACAGGAACCTTCACCCCCATTGAATGGGCTGACTCAAGCAAACTCAACGTGGGTGACCTCACCATTGCCATGGGTGCACCCCTTGGTTTGGCAGGAACCGTGACCACCGGAATCGTTTCTGCATTGAATCGTTCCATTCAGGTGGCCAGCTCTGCAGTTCCAGACTCATCTAGTTCTGACTCGGGTAGTGGCGACAGCTCCAACCCCTTCAACTTCGACTTTGGCCAGGGCCAGTCTCAGGCTCAAACCCAGAGTGCTTCTATCTCTATTCCTGTCATTCAGACAGATGCCGCCATTAACCCTGGAAACTCCGGTGGTGCACTGCTGGATTCCAAGGGACGGTTGATTGGTATCAACGTCGCTATTGCGAGCGCTGGATCCTCTTCTGGACAGTCTGGAAGCATTGGTGTGGGATTCGCCCTTCCCTCGAACCTGGCAAAGCGCGTCTCTACAGAATTGATTGAAAACCAGAAGGCTTCACACGGTCTGCTCGGAGCTCAAGTCTCAGATGCGGCAACCAAGGACGGCAGCACCGCCGTGGGCGCCTACATCGAAAAGGCCGTTGATGGCGGAGCAGCAGCAAACGCAGGCATCAAGGCAGGTGACATCGTGACCCAGTTCAATGGGGTTCGTGTCACAGACGCTAATGACCTCACTGCGTTGGTGCGCACCGCAGCAGGTGGATCTGAAGCAACCGTGGTGGTCAACCGCGACGGAAAGCAACAGACCATCAAGGTTCAGCTCGGCACACTCAAGTAACACGGAGGGCATCAGCTAACCAGGGTAAAAGGCCAGCTCTTGGTAACCTAGAACTCGGCCTTCTACTCAAGGACCTCATGTCTGCTCTTGGCTCAGCGCCCATCCCTGCAACACCGCTTCCCGGTGTTTCATATGTGATGCCTGTGCTCAATGAAGTTACCCATATTCGTGCAGCTGTCGCGAGTTTGTTGGAGCAGGACTATGCCGGCCCTATGGAGGTCACCCTCGCCCTAGGGCCAAGTACGGATGGCACCAATGAGCTCGTTGCACAGATGTGTGCAGAGGATCCCCGAATCCACTCGGTTGATAACCCCGCTGCCGCTACGCCTGTGGGAATGAACCTCGCCATCAAGGCCTCGAGCTATCCGATCGTCATTAGAGTGGATGCACACTCGGTTCTTCCTCGTGACTACGCCAGCATCGCTGTCGAAACGTTGCTGCGAACCCAAGCGGACAATGTCGGCGGCATCATGGATGCCCAGGGAACCACTCCCTTTGAACGTGCTGTTGCCAGGGCATATGACACGAAGGTGGGGCTCGGCGGAACACCATTCCACGTCGGCGGTAAAGAAGGTCCAGTAGACACTGTTTATCTAGGTGTTTTCAACCGCGAAAGTCTGCTCACCGTCGGCATGTTCAACGAAGAGATTCGTCGTGGTCAAGACTGGGAACTCAACCGTCGCATCCGCGATGCCGGGGGACTGGTCTGGTTTACTCCCAAACTCAAGGTGGTCTATCGGCCTCGGACCTCGGTGAAAGCTCTGGTCAAGCAGATGTATTCCACCGGTTTATGGCGAGGAGAGCTTTCACGCCGTTTTGGCAGTGGATTGCGCTACTTCATTCCACCGGTGATGGTGCTGGCTACCGCGTTGGGTATCGTGTCTGGACTACTGGGCTTCACTCTGGGCTGGGTTATCCCAGCGGTCTATGTTGCCTTCGTGGTGGTCTCCACTGCGGTGTATGGCCGGGGCATGGGTCTCAAGGGACTCGGGTGGTTTCCACTGGTCCTTCCCTGTATTCATTTCGCCTGGGGTGTAGGTTTCATCATGAGTTACACCAGACTCAGCACCAATATTGCTGGCAAGAGCGGAAGGTAGAACGTGGACAAACCCACCTCTCTTGCTCAGTTGCGTGAAGTAACACAGCCTCCCGAGGTTCGTACCCGTGCCAATGCAGAGCACTGGGTCGCTCACCTGTATTTACGTGATCTCTCTCCCTATGTCACCTGGGTTCTTCTCAAGACACCTATCTCGGCTAATGGTGTGACCGCGCTGATGATTCTGACCGGCTGGGCCACTGCGTTAGCACTACTGATCCCCGGTATCTGGGGACCAATTCTTGCGTTGCTTCTGGGGCAGCTGCAGATGTTGATCGACTGCTGTGATGGCGAGGTTGCGCGTTGGCGCAAAACGAAGAGCCCGGCTGGGCACTTCCTCGATGCAGTAGGTCACTACACAACCGAAGCCCTCATCCCTATTGCCCTCGGTCTTCGCGCAGCGGGCTTTGCTGATAACTCACGACCCATCAACTGGATGTGGGTAGCTCTTGGCGCATTCCTGGCCATTGTCATCATCTTGAACAAGGTGCTCAATGACTTGGTTCGTGTGGCACGTGCCATGTCTGACCTGCCAAAGCTTGCAGATGCGAAGGGTGCAAACGCACCTCGACCTGGCATGGTTGCCACGCTTCGCCGCATGGCACGATTTGTGCCCTTCCACCGGATTTACCACTCGGTTGAGCTGACAATTATTGCTTTTCTGGCCATGCTTGTGGGCATTGTGATTGGTCAGCTCGTGGTCAGCCAGATCTTGGTTGCGATCTTGCTCCCGCTGTCGATTCTTGCCATCATCGGTCACTTTGTTGCCATCATGACGAGCTCTCGTGTCCGAGTTGCTTAGTCCCACACAATTTGGTGTCAGGCCCCGCGTTGGCGTCGTGGTGCTCACAATGGGGCAACGTCCAGAAGATCTTTCACGAGCGGTCAAGAGTGTTCTTGCGCAGCAGCTTGTCTCACTCGACATCGTTGTGGTGGGAAATGGCTGGCGTCCTGAATTCCTTCCCGGAGGAGTTCGTGGACTACATCTTTCGGAGAATCTCGGCATACCTGCTGGTCGCAATGCCGGAGCACAACTCGTGCAAGGTGACTATGTTTTCTTCCTCGATGATGATGCGGAGTTGGCAGATCCACTCTTTCTCACCGAGGGGATATCAAAATTACAAGCCGATTCCTCGCTGGGGTTGATTCAGCCTCGCATTACTGATCCAACGGGTAAGCAAACCCCACGAAGGTGGATTCCGCGCCTTCGAAAAGGTAGTGCCACAGACTCTAGTTATGTTTTCTCTGTGCTTGAAGCTGCCGTGTTGATGCCCCGCAGAGTATTCGATGACATTGGTGGCTGGGGAGACCCCTACTTCTATGCCCACGAGGGCATCGAGCTGGCTTGGCGGGTGTGGAACGCAGGAAAGACCGTGTGGTATGCCGGTGACATGGTTGTTCACCATCCTGTGACTTCTCCTACACGGCATGCAACCTATTACCGACTCAATGCCCGTAATCGTGTGTGGTTAGCCAAGCGAAACCTTCCTCGAATTCTGATTCCCTTCTATGTGTTCACGTGGACGGGGGTTCAACTTGTTCGCTCGGTTAGATCTGGGGGAAAGGGTCTGGGTTCCTGGTTTTCGGGGTGGATTGAAGGATGGCGCACAAACCCCGGTGGGCGCGTGGGGATGAGATGGCTCACGGTGTGGCGCATGACACTGGCGGGACGTTTCCCCATCATCTAGTGCCATCAGGCGCTCTTTCTGAAGCAAGTTAGGCTAAAACTATGGGTTTGATTCAAGATGCACGGTCAGCAACGACTCTGCTGTCCAACGCTCTCAAAGGTCGTCTTCGTCGAAAAGAACTAGCTCGCAAGCTTGAGGCAAACCCTCTTCCAGATCACAACTTTAAGGTCGGCGTTTACTTTGCTGATGGCGAAGTAAACCTCTACCAGGTTCGCCAGTGGTACAAGCCGCTGGAGGAACTGTCAAAGACCTGGCCTGTTGTCATTCTCAGTCGTAATACCTTGGGTGCTCTGGCGCTGTTGGACGAGTCACCAGTTCCCGTGGCGTATGTCCGCACGGTTGTGGATTTGGAAGAGTTCATCGCAGATCAGGACTTGCACGTCATTCTCTATGTGAATCAGAACGCACGTAACTTCCAGATGTTCCGTTACGGCAGCCGTTTCCATGTCTTCATCAACCACGGTGAATCCGACAAGATGTATATGACCACCAACCAGTTCAAGGCATATGACTACAGCCTGATTGCTGGTGATGCTGCTCGAGAACGACTTCAGCGCGTGCTGTGGGATTACGACTTTGATAAGCGTGCGATTCCTATTGGACGCCCCCAGGCTGATTACTACAGCGGAACCGTTCCTTTTGAACCTGATGGTCGTGAAGTTGTGCTCTATGCCCCTACCTGGGAGGGTGACCGCCCGGCTGCTGCCTACGGTTCTGTCGAGACGCACGGTCTAGCTCTGGTGGAGGCACTCATTGCCACCGGTAAGCACCGCGTGATTTACCGCCCCCACCCTCGAAGTGGCGCAGTGGACTTTGAATACGGTCAGGCAAATGACCAAATCAAATCCCTGCTGCGTCGAGCGAATGCGCATGACCCTTCTGCCAAACACGTCGTGGATGAAGGTGCTGAACTCGGTTGGCAACTGTCGGTGGCAGATATGGCCATTGTGGACATTTCTGCCATGGTTTATGACCGTTTGGCAGCGGGTAAGCCACTGATCATTACCCGCCCGGTCAATCCTGAAGCTGAGATTGATGAGGGTGGTTACCTCAGCGATTGCGAGTGGCTCGATGCCGACAAGGCAGGAAACATTGTTGCTCAGATCGATTCCATCGAGCATGATCCACAGGCCCAAGAACGTTTAGCAAAGTGGTGCAAGCACTATTTCGGTGACATCACTCCCGGTGTTCCCACCAAGCGTTTCCATGAAGCCATCGAACACTTGATGCGCGAGTGGGACAAGCACGCACAACTGCACGCACGGGACTAATTCGTAGCTGGCCAACTCCGGCTTGTTTCCGCGGGAGTGTCCGTGGTTCGCAGTAGCTTAGGAGTGTGGCAAAAACGGGGTTCATCGCACGTGAAAGTGTTGGTGCACGCCCTTTTGTTGCAGATGAGATTCAGGCACAGTTACTGGCTCTCCCTACACATTTTTCTGCAGCAGTCATTGGCTCTCCAGGCACGGGTAAAACGAGAGTTCTCCTCGAACTCGTTGCGGCGAGGGTCACGGCAGGTACTAACCCTGACAACATCGTGGTGCTCAGTCCCAACCGTGTTGCTGCCTCTCGCCTGAGGAACTCCTTAGGGTTACGCCTGGGTATTGCCACTAATGGTGCACTGGCTCGAACACCTGGATCTCTCGCCTTTGCACTTGCCCAGGAACATGCACTTTCTACAGGTCAAGCAGCTCCTCGGATGCTCACCGGTAGTGAGCAAGACAGCATCATTGCTGAATTACTCCTCGGGCACATCGAAGATGGCACGGGGCCTTCATGGCCAGACCCACTAGTCCCCGAAGTTCGGCAACGACGAGCTTTCCGAAGCGAATTACGTGATCTCATTGCACGCAGTACCGAGATGGGCTGGACACCTGCCGATTTACGGTTGCAAGGAGCTACTCGTGAACATCCTGAGTGGGTTGCTGCGGCCGAATTCTGGAACGAATATAGGGATGTCATTGCAGGCTTCAGAACCGAATCTTTTGATTCCTCTGAAATTTTGTCCATAGGTGCCACGGCATTAGCTGATCCTGCCGTCATGCCCTCTGTTGAACTTGTGCTGGTAGATGACGCACAAGAACTTACCCAGGGCGCAATTCGTATGTTGCGAGCATTTGCCGCCCGCGGTGTGCCCATAGTCATTTTCGGAGACCCGGACATTACCTCGACAAGCTTTCGCGGAGCCCATCCAGAAATGTTGGGGCGCTTCGGAGTTGAGCTTGGTATTCCCAGTGACTGTGTACAGAGCTTCACCCTGGAATCGATTCACCGACATGGCCCACTCATTCGCGCTGCGGTGCAGAAAACTACCGAGATGGGTTCAGCGCTGGCAGGGTCTCAACGAAAAGCGCTCTCGGTTGTTCCCGATGAGGTAACCACTCCGGTTGTGGTGTTGGAGCGTTCGTCAAAAGTGGCAGAGACCACCGCTATTGCACGCCAGCTCCGAGAAAAACACATTCTGGGCAGCACGCCATGGTCACGCATGGTCGTGGTGGTCAGAACGAGTTCTCTTGTTCCCCAGGTTGCCAGGGCACTAGCCGTTGCTGAAGTCCCCACGAAAACTTTGCTCTCTGAGCGTTCCTTGAAAGAGCACCCCGCTGCGTTAGACCTCATTGCAGCAATTGCGGTTGCGATGGGACGAATGGAACTGACTCCCAATGTTGTCAATGACTTATTGACCTCACCCATGGTGGGTCTCACCGTGTTGGAATTGCGCAGGATCCGTCTTGCGCTGCGTCATGAGGAACTCGCGAACGGGGGAGTGCGCACAGGGGAAGAACTGCTGATGGCTGCCTTGAGTCAGCCCGCTGATCTACTCACCTTGGATTTTGGCCCTGCCCGTCGTGCTGCACGATTTGTGGAGACCCTGCAGATGCTGCGAACTCAGATTGCTGCAGGAAACTCCATCGAAGAACTCTTGTGGACAGCTTGGGAACGCAGTGGACTGGCCAAGGCGTGGGGTGCGGAGGCGCTCAGTGCAGGACTGGTCGCAGACGATGCTAACCGCAACCTTGATGGTGTGATGGCGTTGTTCACTTCCGCAAAGAGGTATGTCGAACGATTCCCTGACCGACCGGCTGCAGATTTTATTGCCGAGCTACTTGACGCTGATGTCCCAGAAGATACCTTGGCCCCGCAAGCTCAAGCAGATGCTGTCTTAGTGTGTACTCCTTCAGCGCTCATCGGTACCGAGTTTGATGTGGTGGCTATAGCCTGCGTGCAAGAGAACCTGTGGCCTAACCTACGGCCACGCGGCTCGTTGTTGCACGCCCAAGACCTCGCTGGAGATTCTGTCGGTGTTGACATCGATTTCGTCGCAGCACGCAAGGACGTGCTTGATGATGAACTGAGAATGTTTGCTTTGGCTCTTTCTCGCGCAACGCAATCTGTCATCCTGAGCGCAACAGCCAACGATGACACCTTGCCGTCGCCCTTCCTCCGCCGAGTCCACGGCGCAGTTTCACAACATTCACAGGCCGTAGAAGTGCCACCTGCCACCACATTGAGTGAATACCCTCTCACTTTGAGGGGCTTGGTGGGCTCGCTGCGCAGGGCACTTACTCTGGCTCTTCGCCGCGGAGAAGAATCGACCCGGGTCGCACAGATTTCTCATGCTCTTGCCAAGCTCTCTGCTGCACAGGTTCCTGGAGCAACGCCGACAGATTGGTATGGCCTGCGTGAGCCATCCACGACAGAGCCACTGGTAGACCTCAGCATTCCAGAGAATTCTGTCTCCGTTTCCCCATCAAAGCTCGACACATGGGAAAAGAATCAGCTTGCTTGGTTTATCGAGTCAGTGGTGGGCAGAACTACCAGTTCCTCTCAAGGAATCGGCACCATTATTCACAAGGTCATGGAAGATGCCAGTGCAGATGGTGCTCCGATTGATGCCGATTCACTCTGGGAAGCTGTTGACCAGAGATGGCATGAACTGTCCTTCGACGCGCAATGGCTCAGTGTGGGCGAACGCAGGCGTGTGCGAAAGATGATTGATGCGGTGTCGCAGTACCTGGAGAACTTCTCGAGTGAGAACAAAACCCTTCTCGCCACCGAAGGTGGGTTCACCTTGGAGTTGGGGAATGCAACATTGCGCGGGTACATCGACCGCATTGAACAGGACACCGTCGGGCAGGTGGTCATTGTTGATCTCAAAACCGGCAAATATGAACCCCGCATGAAAGATCTTCCTGAACATGCACAGCTTGCCTGCTACCAATTAGCCTTGACCGAAGGGGTGCTCGAGAACGTTCCTGAAGGCTCTCTAAATGGCGGGGCCAAGCTGATTTATGTCACTAATGGAAACAAGGGCAAGCTCTACAAGACCATGCCTCAGGAAGCATATGACGATGCTCAGATCCAAGGCATTCGAGACCGTATTGAACAGGCGGCTGTTGGGATGGCTGGGAACGAATTCGTCGCACCCATCGCCATCGAGGAAGAAAAAGGAAATCCTCACACTCGTTACGAATTCCGCATCCACACGGCATCGGCGGTGTCAGCATCATGAGTGAAAACATCACTGCACGAGAGTTGGCCGATCGTCTAGGTCAGTTTGCTCCCACCCCGGAGCAGGAAGAGATTATCCAAGCTCCGCTAGAGCCTGCTCTCGTGATTGCCGGTGCCGGTAGTGGAAAGACCGAGACGATGGCGAACCGTGTGGTGTGGCTGGTGGCCAACGGCAAGGTAAGCGTCAACGAGATTTTGGGTATGACCTTCACCCGCAAGGCAGCTGGTGAATTAAGTGAACGTATCCGCGGGCACATTGCCAAGTTGGTCGCCCAAGGTCTGGCCCCTGCAGGCATGGACGAGCTTGATCAAGCCACCGTGACGACCTATAACTCATTCGCCAATCGCATTTATTCGCAGTATGCGGTGTTGATTGGACGCGACCCAGATGCCACGGTGCTCGGAGAAGCAGCTGCTTGGCAGCTCGCTCGTTCCATCGTGAAAGAGAGCACAGGGGAGGTGCTCTCCGATCTGGATAAGGGCCTAGACACTGTGACCGATGCTGTGTTGCGCCTCTCTCGTGCAATCGCCGATAACGTGGCTAACCCTGAAGACATCGTCTCCTTTGCCCACTCTCTTGATCAGCACACCTTAGCCATGCCCGTGGATGCGCCAGGTAGTAGAAAAACAGCGGCCGTTGATGCATGGCTCAAAGCTCGGGAAGTGGGCACCACGTTGCCAGCCCTTGTTGATTTGGCCATGGAATTCTCTGCAGCAAAGCGTCGACAGGGACTGATTGAATACAGTGACCAAGTCGCTCTGGCTTTAGAAATCTGCCAACGCTTCGACAGCGTTGTGGAAGATTTCAGGAGCCAGTTCAAGGTTGTTCTTTTGGATGAATATCAGGACACGTCCGTTGTTCAAACCCAGTTACTGAGTCTGCTCTTTGCCCAGACTCCCGTAATGGCTGTGGGTGACCCACACCAATCCATTTATGGTTGGCGTGGAGCGTCGGCAGACAATATTGAACAGTTTGGTGCCGCATTCGGTAATGGGCCAGCCAACATCATGAACTTCTCACTCTCCACCAGTTGGCGTAACCCTGTGAGTGTGTTGGCGGCAGCCAATGTGTTGGTGCAACCCCTCACTGCCAAGACACGAGTACCCGTTCTCGAACTCCACGCCAAAGACAGTGCTCCGCTCGGTGAACTGGACGTCAGTGTCACAGAAACTATTTTCGATGAAGCACAGGCAGTTGCCCTGTGGCTGATGGAGAGAGTCAACGACACCACCACATCAGCCCTGTTGTGTCGCTCACTCAAAGGCATAGAACCCTTCAAACGAGCACTGGATGAGCATGGTGTGCGCTATCACGTGGTCGGTTTAGGCGGGCTTCTTGATGAGCCTGTCATTGTCGACCTTGTCTGCACGCTCCGCGTTCTTCATGATGCGAGTGCGGATTCAGAACTTGTTCGTCTGCTCACCGGTGCACGCTGGGCAATTGCCCCCAAAGACATCGTGGGCCTAAGTTCAATTGCGAAGTGGATGAGCGAACGTGATCACCGCCAGCAACAACTAGCCCCAGAAGTGCGCAAGGCACTCAAAGATTCAGTTGTGTCAGAAGATGGTGCATCACTAGTTGACGCTGTGGACTTTGTCGTTTCCGCCCCTGAAGGCCACACAGCACTACAGAATCTCTCTGCTGCCGGACTGGCACGTATCAAGGAAGCCGGTGAGCAAATTGCCCGGTTGCGTCGCCGTGTGGGTGTTGATCTGCGTGAACTGGTCACGATTGCCAATCAGGAACTCCTGCTCGATATTGAAGCGGTTGCAAATGAATCAGCAGCCACTGCACTATCCAGCCTTGAAGCCTTTATGGAACCTCTGAGTGCCTATGTTGATGGCGAAGATCGTGCCACGCTCGGAGGTTTCCTCAGCTGGCTCAAAGAGGCAGAAAAGCGGGAGAGACTCAGTCCACAATCAGCTCCAGCAGAGCCCGGAACCGTCCAAATCATGACCATCCACGGCGCTAAAGGTCTCGAGTGGGATGTCGTTGCCATTCCTCGCATGGTGAAAGACGAACTGCCCGGAAACAGAACACGTGCTGAGCATTGGCTGGGGTTCGGCAGATTACCGTTCCCCTTCCGAGGAGATGCCCTTCACCTTCCGATCTTCAACTGGCGTTCTGCAACAACACAGGTTGAACTGGGGCAACACTACGACGAATTCGTCGAAGAAGTTCGTCTTCGATATGACGATGAACAACGCAGACTTGCCTATGTTGCACTTACCCGCGCCAAGCACAGCCTGCTATTGTCGGCATCTTTTTGGGCACGCCAGGTTTCACCACGCTCACCGGGAGTATTCCTGCAAGAGCTCGCTGCTGCCGGTCTTCTCGGCCAGCCGTTGCCCGAAGCCCCCGAGAATGAGGCAAACCCTCTCGGAGATTCTGAAGAGACCGTGATGTGGCCACTAGATCCGCTGGGTTCCAGGCGTGACATTGTTCTGCGGGCTGCAGAAGCTGTGTATCTTGCCGACGCCTCTACTCCAACGCCATGGGATTCTGAGATTGATTTGCTGCTGGCAGAGCGTGAACGCAGAACCAATTCAGACGTTGAGATTCCTCTACCTGAACGTATTCCAGCATCACGGTTTAAGGACTTCATTGAAGATCCCCAAGCAGTTGCGAGAAGTCTTCGCAGGCCACTGCCTGAACGCCCCTATCGTGCAACTGCGCTGGGAACTTTATTCCATTCCTGGGTGGAAGCACGTTCTGCCGTGACCACCCACATTGACCTCGTGGATTCACATCCAGGCGAACTCGATGGCATGGATGACAACGCTCTGGTCTCAGCTGACGAGGCAACGTTGCGTGCGCTGAAAGAAACATTCGAGCACAGTCAATGGGCAACTCGCAAACCGGTTGCAGTCGAGCTGGAAGTCAATGTTCCGCTGGGTAACAGCATCATCATCTGCAAGATTGATGCCATCTATGAGGTTGAGGGCTCACAGGGGCAGCGCTTTGAAATCGTGGACTGGAAGACCGGTAAAGCACCTAAGGATGCGGCCGATCTGGAACTGAAGCAATTCCAGTTAGCGCTCTATCGACTTGCCTATGCCCGTTGGTCTGGAGTGCCTGCAGAGAACATCGATGCCGCCTTCTACTTCGTTGCAGAAGACACCGTGATTAAGCCAGAACGTATTTACTCTGAGAGTGAGTTGGAAGAGCGCTGGTCGTCAGTAACTGGCTCCATGCCACGGTAACGGCTTGTTGCATCACCTGGGGTCTCGTCCAGAAGTTCAACAACCTCGGTCACTGTCAAGACAGGTGCAGTATCGGTGCCGATGGAGTTTGTGTTTTCTTGGTGAACGCTGTCGACCAGACGGTCCAGCATGTCGATAGCGTCATCAACGATTTCTGGGCTCTTTTGCTCCACGCCGTGGAGCAGCCAGCGGGCAAGCTCCAGCTCGGAATACAGCGTTGCACGCTGGCGAAGCTTGGGATCGACCAGAGAGTGTCGTGAATCTCCGTAGGCGGCAAAGGCTGCATCTTGGGATTCAATTGGTGCATTGATAATCCAGTGCATGTCTGAGGCGGGGTCTCCCACGCGAAGAGCCGCCCAGCCCAGAACACCAGAGATGGAATCTGTGCCAGCGATGAATGAGTCAGCACCCAATGAACCGTGAATCACGGTCGGATCAAAGAGCCACAACGAGTTGTCATTCACCGCTTCTTGCCAGCGTGCTGATAAAGCTGCAGGCAAGAGTGCGGTTCCCCGAGCTTTGGACACGAGATCGCGTGTTTGACGCTGAATGTCCTGTGCTGAGAAGAAAGGCAGACCAGCATCTGAAACGAAGTGGGTGGGCAGGGAGTGAATAGAAGCGATTGAAGACCCAATTGAGGTGGGAAGTCCTGAATCCAAGGTGAACTCTGCCAAGGAAAGCTGGTGACCGTGGAGGAATTCGAAGACAAGCCCAAAGGTCTTGCCAATAGGCGCACGGCCAACAAGGGTGGGAACATCAAAGCTCAGGCGGGAACGGATCCCTGCGGTCATGGTTTCCAGAGCATACTTCTCTGCACCAAGCTGAGCCTCAGCTTCGGCAGAGTTAGGAACACGAACAATGAGCTCACGACCGGTCGCATCGGTGACGATGGCAGCAAAGAAGTCACCGTGCATTCCGGTGGAAAAAGCCTGGGCTTGAACGGGGTCAAAACCGGGCACTGCCGCTGTAGCCAACGCCGCTAGAGTGATATGAGATCTGGCCATGAAATACAGGCTAATTCGCGGATGCGCTTGTGGCTCTCAACGCCACGCATCCAATGCCCTACTGATACCCGTAAACGAGTGCAATGACTGAAGATTTCACACAACGGTTAACGTTGTCTCGTCACGCCACGGATCGACGGGCAGATCTGCGCACCAGACCTGGTTTGCTGGAAGAACTTGCTCAAGACGCCAGAACCCGTGTGATTGTGTTGAACAATGGCAAAGCGTTAGTGAATGCTCATGCTCTCGTCACGTTCACACTTGAACAACTCTCCGCGGTCACAAATACTTCCGAGCAGGAAATCATCTTCTTAGGTGTGAGCACCGAAGAGGCACCGAATGAGCCTGTGGGAACGCCATTCCTCGCGGTGAGTGTGGATGAGAGCGTTGCCCGCGTGCTGGCCCCTGATGCTGAAAACTGGGGTGATTTGCGTGCGCTGGGACATGTACTCAGTGACCGTGATGCTGGGCTATTCACCCAAGCACTAGCCTTGGCGAACTGGCACCGCTCACACACCCATTCTGCTTCGCATGGCCACCCCACTATCCCTGTTCATGCCGGGTGGGTTCGCCAGCATGAAGACGATGACTCCGTTCAAGTTTTCCCCCGCACAGACCCCGCCATCATCGTGTTGGTCACCGATGAGCAAGATCGTGTTCTGCTTGGCAACAATGCGATGTGGGAAGGGAATCGATATTCACTGCTTGCAGGGTTCGTGGAGCCTGGTGAATCTCTAGAAGCCGCTGTGATTCGAGAAGTGTTTGAAGAATCAGGCGTGGTGGTAACAAACCCTCGCTACATGGGCTCACAGCCCTGGCCTTTCCCACAGTCACTCATGTTGGGCTTCACTGCGCAGGTTGCAGCAGGGTTTGATCCGGAAAACCACGTACCTGACGGCGAAGAGATTCTCTCCTTGAAGTGGTTCTCTCGCGAGGAGCTCAAGGCCAGCATTGGTGAGATTATTCTGCCGGGCAAGGTCTCGATTGCTCGCGCACTGATCGAGCACTGGCTCGGTGAAAATCTCGATCACGAAGATGCCTGGCTGGGGCGTCAGTCATGAGTGAGATCAGTTCTGCATCGCCGGAAGAACTACTCGCTGGTCTTGATGAAGACCAGCGCACAGTTGCACAAGAGCTTCACGGGCCTGTGTGTGTACTTGCAGGTGCTGGAACAGGTAAAACGAGGGCCATCACTCACCGCATTGCCTATGGTGTTGCAACGGGAACCTATTCTCCCGATCGAGTTCTCGCACTGACATTCACCAATAGGGCCGCCGGTGAAATGCGCACACGTCTTCGCCAACTCGGAGCAGGACCTGTTCAAGCCCAGACGTTCCATGCGGCAGCACTTCGACAGCTTGGGCACTTCTGGCCCAGGTTTGTTGGGGGAGAAACTCCCAAGATTTTCGAATCCAAATCACGACCACTGGCAGAAGTGGCAACGGGCTTAGGTCTGAAGCTGGACACCGCCACTTTGCGCGATCTTGCCTCAGAAGTTGAGTGGAGAAAGACCAGCAACCTGAGCCTGTCCAGCTATGAAAAGCGCGCCTATGGCCGAGCAATGCCAGGAAACCTTGCTATTTCGGATGTTCTTGCAGTGATGAACGGCTATGAGGATCTCAAGGATTCTCGTGGACAGATCGATATGGAAGATGTGCTCCTGCTCACGGCAGGATTACTTGAATCCGAGGCAGCAGCGGCCATGGAAGTGCGCGAGCGTTACCGCTTCTTCGTAGTTGATGAATACCAGGACGTATCTCCCTTGCAACACCAACTCTTGGATTTGTGGTTGGGCGATCACCGCGACTTATGCGTGGTGGGGGATGCAAGCCAAACTATTTATTCCTTTACCGGTGCAACTAGTGAGTACCTCCTGAACTTCGGGTCAACCTACCCCGATGCACACGTGGTGAAACTGGAGACGAACTACCGCTCCACCTCTCCAATCGTGTCGGCAGCGAATGCATTGATGCGGGAGCGCCCAGGAGCACTGACGCTCACGGCAGCAACCCCACAGGGCAGCGAGCCAACACTCACTGAATATCCCAGTGACGCTGCGGAAGCTCGAGGAGTTGCAGCCAAGATTGCGGTAGAGATTGCTGCCGGAGCACTGCCCGAAGATATTGCAGTGTTGTATCGCATCAACGTGCAGGCAGTAGCTGTGGAACAAGCGCTCGCAGATCTGGGCATCAGCAGCACTGTGTATGGAGCTAAGCGCTTCTATGACCTCCCTGAAGTCAAACAGGCCATCCTTGCTCTTCGGGGAGCATCAGTATCTGTCACAGGCGAACCACTGTTCAAGTCTGTCAGCGACGTGTTGCGCTCGGTGGGGTGGACCCAAGAGGCTCCACAGACCACCGGCGCATCCCTAGCTAAGTGGGAAGCACTCAACGCCCTGATGGTGATGGCAGATGAAGCACCCGAAGGAACAACTTTCCGGGCCTTCACAGATGAATTGCTTGCTCGGCAGGCCGCCCGCCATGAACCCACGATGCATGCCGTGACTCTTGCTTCAGTTCACTCGGCTAAGGGTTTGGAATGGGATTCGGTCCACCTGATTGGGCTCAGTGAAGGTTTGTTCCCGATTAGCTATGCGCAAAGTATGGAAGCAGTTGCGGAGGAGCGCAGGCTTCTCTATGTCGCCATTACCCGCGCCCGGAAGCAGCTCTCACTGTCGTGGGCTCAGCAAGGAACTGGCCGCGCCACGAACCGAGAACGCTCACGTTTCGTGGCAGAGCTTGGCATGCACAATCTGGGTGCAAAGCGTAAGTAGCTTCTTCCCGGGCACCGTTTGTCCAGAGCACCAGGGCAGTATCTGTAGAAATCGGAACTTCCGTTGGGGTTTGTATCCACCGGGCAATGGTTGCTGAGATTTCCACATTGAGCAGGGGAGTCTGACTAGGTGCGGGAGTATTCAAGAGTTGGCTTGCCATCGCAATCCAGCAGCTATCTCGGTCTCGGTGGGCCAGTTCTATGCACTGCTGGCAGGGGTAGTGGCTGATTTCTGCAGGTGAACGAGGCGTGGTTCCTAATAGTGGTCCTATTCGAGCAGATTCATCACTAAAGACAACCGGAAGGTGGGGAATGTCCCTGGAAAGCCAGGCGCCAGGACGGTGGGGTTCGAGCACATACTCACCAACCACAATGGCCAGATCGCATTTACCCGCAGTGTGTGCTGATGCCCTGACTACTCGGTGTCCCAGAGCAATCAGCAGAAGGCCCAGTGAGTCCACGAACGGTCCCGTTCCATCAAGAGCGATCCGCCAACTGGGGCGAGGTTTCTCCTGCCCTAGCGCAGGTGAAATGACGGTGAGGAACGCATCGGTCTCATCAGGCGTGAGACCACATTCTTCGGCAACCGTCGGAAGTGAGGCATTACCGAAGCCTGTTCGCAGAGCACTGAGAAATCTTTCCTCAGCTGGATAGAGCTGGGGAAAGACAGCACGTGGATTGTCTAACCCAATTTGGATGGAGGTTGGGGTTCGCCAGATGAGCGGGAGCGCAGTAGTGATTTTGTACATGCAGCGAAGAATGCTGCAAAAACAGATTTACTGTTCAGATTCATCCACAGGTGGGATGTTGCCCTCGAGTAAATCAGCCAAAGCTCGGTCCATGTCGTCTGGCTCTGCCACCTCGCCACGAGCTGTTGCTTCCAACTTGGCAATCAGTGCAGCAGGGTTGTCGAGGTCATCCCCAGTAGGCATGACGTCGGGGTGGGACCAGAGTTCATCACGTGCATCTGCACCCACAGCATCGGTTACTTGCTGCCAGAAACTGGTTGCTTCACGCAGGCGTCGTGGGCGAAGTTCAAGTCCCACCAAGGTGGCAAATGCCGATTCTGCAGGCCCACCTGAAGCACGGCGACGGCGCACCGTCTCTGCCAGAGCGCCTGCACGAGGAAGCCTCGAGGTCGCCGAAGAGGTGACTACATCAACCCAGCCCTCAATCAAGGCAAGTTGCGTTTCGAGTCGGCCCAGTGCAGCAAGTTGTTCTTCGCTCTTGGGCGGAATGAGTGCACCGCTGGAGAGAGCCTCTCTGAGCTCGTCAGGGTTTTGTGGGTCAAAGTTTCCGGCGATGTCCTCAACCCGGCTGAGGTCGATAGTGATACCCCGGGCAAAGTCCTGAATAGCCGAAATGAGGTTGAGGCGAAGCCATTTGGCGTGACGGAACAGGCGGGCGTGAGCAAGTTCACGAACGGCTAGGTAGAGATGAACCTGGTCCATAGGGATGTCTAGTCCCTCGCCGAACTCATCCATGTTCTGAGGCAACAGAGCCGCATGGCCTTCATTCAGTAGCGGAATCCCCACGTCACCGCCAGAGACAACTTCGGTGGAAAGCTGTCCAACGACCTGCCCTAGCTGCATGGCGAAGAGGGTGCCCCCGATTTGTTTCATGAGCTGGGATGCCCCAGCAATCATGCCCTTCATCTCTTCCGGCGCTTGATCGGTGAGAACACTGGTGAGTGCGTGAGAAATACTGTTCGCAACAGGCTCCGCCAGCTGAGTCCACAGTGGCATCGTCTGCTCGATCCATTCCAGCCGTGTAATCAAGGCAGGGGTGGTGGAAAGCCCCGAAATCGAAGTTGCTTCGGCAAGCCAGAGGTTGGCGATATGGAATGCCTGGTCTATCTCTGCGCGTTGAATTGCAGTCACCGGTTTGACCGTTGATAGCGCTAAAGATTTTGCTTGCTCCATGGACATGTTCCAGTTGATGCCCTCGCCAGAGGTGCTTGCATTCATTGCTGCTTGGAACTGTCGCATGATGTTGGCCAGGCTGGCTGGATCATTCGGTAAGCCCGCAGCAGCAGCGAGTTGGCTGGCGTCTACGCCCTCTTTGCCCGAGAGGATGTCGCGAATCATGTCGCGGAAATCGTCTTCGGGGGAGCGTTCGTTCTCGTCCGACATGAGCAATCCTTTTTAGGTCAGTAGTTCAACGCTAACCCCCTCGCGCTGTGAATGGCATGAATACTGGGAGAAAACACGTGCGCTGGGCGCGAACATGCGGGAAATACCCAGCAATACCTGACAATCTGTAACTACTGGAAAGACCAAGCACGCGAGAAAGGTGAACACCGTCGTGACACTCTTCCGTGCTGATGAACATGGGCTGCCAGAAGGCCAAACCGCACAGCCGAAAACCAAGGCTCAGCGCCGTCGAACCCTCGGTGTGACTCTGCTCGTTGGTTCGCTCGTTCTCGCAGTGGGTCTTGCTGCTGTGCCCTCGGCATATGTGATCGAACAACCAGGTCCATGGTTCGACACCCTTGGCACGGTCTCTGTGCCCGATCCGAATGATGATTCCAAGAAGGAAAAGATTCCTCTCATCACTATTGATGGAATTCAGACGTTCCCCACGACGGGAGAGTTGGATCTGTTGACGGTGTCGGTGTTGGGTAATCCTGATCAAACTCCTTCCTGGCTTGAAGTTGCTGGCGCCTGGTTCGACCCATCCAAAGCTGTTGTTCCAATGGAATTGATCTTCCCTAAGGATGAGACAACCAAGCAACGTGAAGAGTCCAACACGGCACAGATGATTGATTCTCAGCAAGATGCCATCGCGGCTGCGTTGACCAATCTTGGCTATGACGTGGTGGTTGGCGTTGAAGTTCTGGGCTTCACTAAGGACTCCCCAGCAAAGTCTGAACTTCAGCTCGGTGATGTCATTACCGCATTCAACGGGACCGCAGTGGAAAGTGTTCCGCAGCTTCGTGAGCTTCTCAAAGCAAACGGCGCGGGTGTTCCTGGCACCGTCAGCTTCCTACGTAAGGGAGTGGCGACCGAAGCACAAGTTACACCTGCCGATGTCGATGGGAATGTTGTTCTGGGGATTGGCGCCAAGGCGAAGTATGACTTCCCCTTCGATGTGAGTATTCGACTCGATGACGTCGGTGGCCCCAGTGCTGGCATGATGTTTGCCCTTGGAATCATTGACAAACTCACTCCGCACGATCTCACCGGCGGTAATCACTTTGCCGGTACGGGAACTATTGATGCTCAAGGAAACGTCGGACCTATCGGCGGAATTCAACAGAAACTTTATGGCGCAAAAAAAGCAGGTGCTACATATTTCCTTGCACCGGCAGATAACTGTGACGAGGTCGTAGACCACGTTCCTGACGGTCTTCAGGTGTATTCCGTGAAGACCCTGGATGATGCGCTCAAAGTCCTTTCTTTCGTTGATATGCACGGAACCAAATCGGAAGCGATGAATGCCAAAATGGGCATGCTCGCAACCTGTAAGAATTAGTCCCTAACCCACTGCCCTAGATGAGGTCATTTACGTGAGTAACCAAGCACCCACCCCCGGACGTCTCGGAAGTCGCGGTCCAGTCGCCATCACCATTGGTGTGTTGGTCGTCTTGCTCATTGCCTTCTTTGCCTTCGCCAGCGTGTATGCAGATGTGCTCTGGTACAAGCAAGTCGGCTTCATGAACGTGCTCACCACACAGTGGTTCGCCGCTGCCGGGTTCTTTGTCGCGGGATTCATTGCGATGGCTGTGCCGGTATGGCTCTCTATTCAGATTGCCTACCGACTCCGACCTGTTTATGCACGCCTCAATTCACAACTTGATCGCTACCAGGACGTGATTGAGCCTCTGCGTCGCTTGCTCACCTGGGGTGTTCCAGCGTTACTCGGAGTTTTTGCCGGTCTCTCTACTGCTACTCGCTGGCAGCTGGCCATGCTCTCTTTCAACAGCGTTTCAAGTGGTCAGAAAGACCCCCAGTTCAACCTAGATATTTCTTTCTATCTCTTTGACCTGCCGTTCTATCAGGCTGCCGTTGCACTCTTCTCAGCCATAGTGTTGCTCTCTGGTCTTGCCGCACTGATTACCAACTACGTCTATGGCTCGATTGCTTTTGCAAACCGTGAACTCCGTGTTGCTAAAGCAGCTCGCATTCAGCTCGCGATCACTGCTGCCATTTACATCGCACTGCAGGCAGTGAGCATTTGGCTTGACCAGTACGCAACGTTGACCAGCGCCAAGGGGCTGATTACCGGTGCTGGATATACCGATGTGAATGCCACGATTCCCGGCATGCAGATTCTGTCTGTGATTGCGATTTTGGTAGCATTACTGTTCATCGTCACTGCCTTTACAGGTCGCTGGCGGTTGTCCATGGTGGGAACAGCAATGCTGGTTGTTTCCGGTTTGATTCTGACCATGGGTTACCCCTGGATCATGCAGCGCTTTATTGTTGATCCTTCCGAGCGCAGCTTGGAAGCTCCCTACATTGAGCGCAACATTGATCTCACTCGTGAGGCATATGGCATCTCAGATGTGGAAGAGATTCCGTACAACGCCACCACTGACGCCACTGCTGGCGCTCTGCGTGCAGATGCAGAAACCACCGCAAGCATCCGAATCATCGATCCTGCATTGGTTAGTGCTTCCTTTGCACAGCTGGAACAGTTCAAGCAGTACTACGCTTTTGCGCCAGAACTGGATGTGGATCGCTACACCATTGATGGCAAGAGCCAGGATGCTGTGGTTGCAGTTCGTGAACTCAACCAGGCAGGTATCGGTTCGTCTCAGAGCTGGTACAACAACACTCTTGTTTATACCCACGGTTATGGCATGGTTTCTGCCTATGGAACTGAGCGTTCAGCCGATGGTCAGCCCGTCTTCTTAGAGGCAGGAATTCCCTCCTCGGGCGAGCTGGGCAAGTTTGAGCCACGAATCTACTTCGGTGAAAACTCTCCGGTGTACTCGATCGTGGGAGGCACCTCAAGCACGAAGCCCGTTGAGTTGGACTACCCAGCATCGGGGGAGCAGAACGAGCAGGTGTACACCACCTTCGCTGGTAACGGTGGACCTAAGCTCGACAACATTTTCAACCGTTTGGTCTATGCGCTGAAGTTCCAGAGTGAAGAGATACTTCTCTCGGATGCGGTGACCAATGATTCCCAAATCATTTACAACCGCAACCCGCTCGAGCGTGTGAAGAAGGTTGCGCCTTACCTGACTTTGGATTCAGATCCATACCCCACCGTGGTTGATGGCAAGGTTCTGTGGGTAGTTGATGGCTACACCACCAGCGAGAACTATCCCTACTCGAAGGTTGAATCACTGTCCTCCGTGATCAGTGACCAGCCCGAGGCCGCTAACGCGTTCTCTCTGGATAACGTCAACTACATTCGTAACTCTGTCAAGGCAACTGTTGACGCCTATGACGGAACCGTCACCTTGTACACCTGGGATGAAAACGACGCCGTCTTGAAGACCTGGCAGAAGATCTACCCTTCCAACATCAAGCCCATGAGCGAGATGTCGGCAGAGTTGATCAGTCACGTTCGATACCCCACTGACCTGTTCAAGGCTCAGCGCTCTATCTTGGGCCAGTATCACGTGACCGACGCTGGATCTTTCTACTCCAGTGATGACGCTTGGGTAACTCCCAACGATCCAACGGCATCGAGTGACACCACCAAGTTCCAGTCTCCCTACTACCTCAGCATGAAGGTTCCTGGGGCTGAGAAGTCTGCTTACTCGATCTATTCCACGTTCATCCCCAAAGCTTCTGGAACGTCTAGCCGTAACGTGCTGACCGGTTACCTCGTGGCAAACTCGGATGCTGGTGCACAGGCGGGGAAGCGTTCTTCCGAATACGGGAAGCTGCGCTTACTGACCTTGCCCAAGGATGTCACCGTTCCAGGCCCTGGACAGGTTCAAAACAACTTCAATGCAGACCCTGCGGTGTCGAAGGAACTCAACCTGCTTTCGCAAGGATCGACCAATGTGCTCAAGGGTAACCTGCTCACTCTTCCCGTCGGTGGCGGCCTTCTCTATGTTCAGCCGGTCTATGTTCAGTCGACAGGTAACACGAGCTACCCACTGCTCAAGAAGATCCTGGTTGCTTTTGGAGACAAGATCGCCTTCGAAGACACATTGCCATTAGCTCTGGATGCACTCTTTGGCGGCAATGCAGGAGTTGATGACCCCACAAACGGGGGAGCACAAGCTCCTGAAGCAGATCCTGCGGCAAACAATGGCGGTTCAACACCGAGCACGAACTCAGCATTGAACCAAGCCCTACAGGCAGCCAAGGCAGCACTTGCCGACCGTGAAGCTGCACGTGTTGCCGGCGACTGGGCCGCTTATGGTGTGGCAGACGCTGCACTGACTGATGCACTCACCCGTGCACTAGCGGCTTCTTCTCAGTAGTTATTTCTTACGCGGAAGGAATCGTGGGACATAGATCATCATCATGATCACTCCCACGATTCCTGCCACACCAGTTGCGGCGGCGGCAATAGCCAATGAAGCAGCTGCTGTCAGGGCAGCGATGCCCATGGGGGCAAGTGCAGCACCAGAATCTGTGATGAATCTCCACGCGCCCAGGAATGGGGCAGGGTTGTTCTTATTGGCCAGATCCGAGGCAAGGGTGAGCAGGATCCCTGAGCCGATTCCGTTGCCGATGGCGAAGACAAACGCGGTGGCAATGAACCAGAACACGGGGTTACTCACGTCGTGAGTTAGTGAGAGAACAATGAGTGAGATCGACATCAGCACCATCGCAGGAATGATGGAAGCCAAACGCCCCCATTTGTCCATGATTTGACCGCTGGGGAAGAACAACAAGAAATCGATGGCGGTTGCCAGGCCAATAATGAGTGCAGTGTCTGCATCACGCATACCGATACTCACCGCCCACAGCGGAAACAGTACCGAGCGTCCAGAACGCAACACCATCACCGATGCTGATGCGCCACCTAGGCGCGCTAACACGCGCCAGTTTTCTCTCACGGTGTGTATCAGCCCGATTGATTCTTGTTCAACTTCAAGCTCACCAGAGGTGACGACATGGCCTGCTGGATCTCTTTGTCTTTTGGCGTGACCGAAGGTTTTCTCCGGATCAGGCATGAATAACAGCACGGCACCAGAGCTCAACGTGAAGGCAACCATGAGCCAAAAGGCAGCTAGGGGTGCGTGTGTGAGGGCGAGAACCACTGAACTGAGCAAAGGTCCCGCAACAGCACCGGCACGGAACATCCCACCGAGTGTGGAGAGGGCACGTGCTCGATAGGCAACGGGAACAAAGGTGGTGAGGAAAGCGTGACGCGCCAAGGCAAAAGCACTCGTTGCCAAGCCAATCAAGAAGATGCCCGCGCCTAAAACCAGGGGAGTAGTCGCGGCCAGAGCACAACCTGCTCCGAAAAGCGCAATGAGGGTTGACCACAGCATGGCCATGCGCTCGCCGATGCGGGAGATGATCCCGCCGCTGGGAATGTCACCGACCACAATGCCGAGTGTGAGCATGCCGGCAACTAAGCCAGCTGTTGCCAAGTTCGCACCCACATTTTGGGCGATGACAGGAACGATGGGGATAAATGCTGCCTCTCCGGCCGAAAAAAGCAGGGTGGGAAAGTAAACCGCAAGACCTACTTGACGTAGTTGGAAAGGTTTACCGGAGATGCTCATGTCGGGTACGAGCCTACGCCTGCCAGTGGCGCAGGTAGGCTGGTCTCACAATGCTTGACCTTGATCTCTCTGAACAGATTCGCGCTCTGCGCTCCACGTTCGCCGATATTCGTGCTGTCGTGGACGTGGACAGGCTCACTTCAGAAATTTCCCGACTAAGTGAATTAGCGGAAGCCCCGGACCTGTGGGATGACACTGCTAATGCACAAAAAGTCACGAGTGAACTCAGCCACCGCCAGGCAGAGCTGACCAAACTCAAGAGCATTGAAGCGCGCCTGGATGATCTTGAAGTGCTTGTTGAACTTGCCAACGAAGCAGGGGATGAGGCTTCTGCTCTCGAAGCACAAGCCGAACTGGCAAGCATCACCGCGGTGCTGGGTGAATTAGAAGTCCAGACCCTGCTCAACGGCGAATATGACTCCTATCCAGCAGTCATCACTATTCGCTCAGGTGCTGGTGGTGTTGATGCTGCAGACTTTGCCGAAATGCTGCTGCGCATGTATCTGCGTTGGGCAGAAAAGCACAACTACAAAGTCAACGTGCTGGACACTTCATATGCCGAAGAAGCCGGGATCAAGTCCGCAACGTTCGAAGTTGATGCGCCCTATGCTTTTGGCACGCTCTCGGTTGAGGCAGGAACACACCGTCTGGTGCGCATGAGTCCGTTCAACTCGGCAGGAAAGCGCCAGACTTCCTTCGCCGCTGTTGAAGTAGTGCCACTCATGCCGGAGTCTGCAGCTATCGAAATCCCTGAGAATGACATCCGCGTGGACGTCTTCCGCTCCAGCGGTCCAGGTGGGCAGTCAGTGAACACGACAGATTCTGCCGTGCGCATCACCCACCTTCCCAGCGGCATCGTAGTGAGCTGTCAGAACGAGAAGAGTCAGATTCAAAACCGTGCAGCAGCCATGCGCGTGCTCACCTCTCGCTTGTTACTTCTCCAGCGTGAAGAAGAAAACGCGAAAAAGAAAGAGTTGGCCGGAAACATCACTGCTAGCTGGGGCGACCAGATGCGCAGCTACGTGCTTGCGCCCTACCAAATGGTTAAAGACTTACGTTCAGAGTGCGAAGTGAACAATCCATCCAACGTCTTTGATGGTGACCTGGACGGATTTATTGCTGCCGGTATTCGCTGGCGTAAGTCGGCAGAGGCTAACTAGTTACAGTTGCAGTTTGTCCAAGGTGTAAACGGGCAAACTCGAGGGTTTCAACCAGGAGCGCCAGACGCTCGTCTTCGGTCTTGGCCTTGCGGGTGTTGACTTCCGCAACAACGTGGCCATCCCAATCCTGGGCAGCAAGATGTTGCAACACTTCTGCCACAGGTTGCTTGCCATAGCCAGGGAGCAGGTGCTCATCGAAGATGCGGTTGTCGTCAGCGGCAGCCGATCCATCAGTGAGGTGAACGTGGCGAAGGCGCTCGCCGTATTCCAGCGCTAGCTCGAGGCTGTCGTGACCGGAAAGGGCAGCGTGGGAGAAGTCGAGAGTAATCGCGTCACAGTCAAGCTCACGCGGGTCAGGTCCTGGCGCATATGCCTGCATCTGGGAGTTGCGCACCTTCCAAGGGAACATGTTCTCCACAGCAATGGTGATGCCAGTGTTCTGGCTGGTTTGGCGCACGATATCGAGGAATTTCTCGGCATAGGTGGCTTGCCAGCGAAATGGTGGGTGCACAACGACGGTGCTGGCGCCCACATGTGCCGCTAATTCAGCAGACTTCTCCAGTTTGATCTGGGGATCGCGACCCCAGACGAAGTGGGTGAGCAACAGCACGGGAGCGTGGATGGAGAGCACGGGGGTTTCATAGGTGTCGATGAGCTGCTTGATGCCCTCAACGCTTTGGGTGACCGGTTCGCGCGTCACCATCACCTCAACACCGTCATAACCAGCTTTCTGGGCAAAACGGAAGCCATCTTCACAGGCCAGGGGATATACGCAGGATGCGCTCATGCCAACTTGAATCATTTGTTCCAGCCTAGTTGGCGTTTCTGGGTGAATTGGGGGAGTTTGTGCCCTGCCTGCTGGGAGTTAACCGAGAGTTAGAACCGCGTAGACTTATCCCTATGCCAGAAAACGACATGAAACCACGCAGTCGCGACGTTACAGACGGTATTGAGAAAGCCGCATCTCGCGGAATGCTCCGTGCTGTCGGCATGGGAGATGAAGACTGGAGCAAGCCCCAAATTGGTGTGGCCAGCTCCTGGAACGAAATTACTCCCTGCAACCTCAGCCTGGATCGTCTGGCACAGGCCTCCAAAGAAGGTGTCCACTCTGGTGGTGGATACCCACTCCAGTTCGGTACCGTCTCGGTTTCTGACGGTATTTCTATGGGGCACGAAGGTATGCACTTCTCCCTGGTTTCCCGCGAAGTCATTGCTGACTCTGTGGAGACAGTGATGCAGGCAGAGCGTCTTGATGGTTCTGTCCTTCTTGCCGGTTGTGACAAGTCACTTCCCGGCATGTTGATGGCAGCGGCTCGACTGGATCTCGCCTCGGTATTCCTCTACGCAGGCTCGATTGCTCCTGGTTGGGTTCGGCTTTCCGACGGTACCGAAAAGAACGTCACCATCATCGATGCTTTCGAAGCTGTGGGAGCCTGCAAGGCAGGCACCATGAGCGAGGAAGACCTCGACCGTATTGAGCGTGCGATCTGCCCAGGTGAAGGAGCTTGTGGCGGTATGTACACCGCAAACACCATGGCTTCTGTTGCTGAGGCGCTGGGTATGAGCCTTCCAGGTTCTGCTGCGCCACCGAGTGCAGACCGTCGTCGTGACTACTTTGCTCACCGTTCCGGTGAGGCCGTTGTGAACTTGATTCGTCAGGGTATTACCGCTCGCGACATCATGACCAAGAAAGCGTTTGAGAACGCTATTGCTGTTGTTGTGGCATTCGGTGGTTCCACTAACGCTGTTCTGCACCTTCTTGCCATTGCTCGTGAAGCAAACGTGGACCTCAAGCTCGAAGACTTCAACCGCATCGCGGACAAGGTTCCCCACATTGGTGACCTCAAGCCTTTTGGTAAGTACGTGATGAACGATGTCGACCGCGTTGGCGGTGTTCCAGTTGTGATGAAGGCTCTGCTTGATGCTGGATTGCTGCACGGCGACGCTCTGACCGTGACCGGTAAGACGCTTGCTGAGAACCTCGCAGAGATGAACCTGCTTCCACTCGATGGTGAAGTTATCCGCACTTTGGATAACCCCATCCACGCAACTGGTGGCCTGGCTGTTCTTCACGGATCACTCGCACCTGAGGGTGCTGTGGTGAAGACTGCAGGCTTTGATCTCGATGTTTTCGAAGGCCCTGCTCGTGTGTTTGAGCGCGAACGTGCAGCAATGGATGCCCTCACCGAAGGCAGCATCAAGAAGGGCGATATCGTCCTCATCCGCTACGAAGGACCTAAGGGTGGCCCTGGTATGCGTGAGATGCTGGCCATCACCGCTGCCATCAAGGGTGCGGGACTGGGTAAAGATGTTCTACTATTGACAGACGGACGATTCTCAGGCGGCACAACCGGACTGTGTATCGGACATATAGCTCCCGAGGCTGTTGACGGTGGACCCGTTGCCCTCGTGCGCGATGGTGATCTCATACGGGTCGATATCGCAGCTCGGACGCTCGACTTACTCGTCGACGAATCAGAGCTCGAAGCTCGCCGAATCGGCTGGGCTCCGCTCCCTCCGCGTTACACCCGCGGTGTGCTTGCAAAGTACGCCAAGCTGGTGCACTCCGCATCTGAGGGTGCGATTACTGGGTAACGACGCCCCAATCACTTTTCGCTTTTCTATCAAAGGGATTCACGATGTCTACGGAATCACTCCCCACCTCGACGCCTGCCGCGCCTGCTAACGCACCCATTTTGACCGGTGCTGAAGCTGTCGTTCGCACATTGGAACTCATTGGTGTCACCGATGTGTTTGGTCTGCCCGGCGGTGCCATCCTTCCGGTCTATGACCCACTGATGGACTCCACCAAGCTGCGCCACATCCTGGTTCGCCACGAACAGGGTGCAGGTCACGCAGCTCAAGGGTATGCCTCAGCCACAGGTAAGGCCGGTGTCTGCATTGCCACCTCTGGCCCTGGTGCTACCAACTTGGTTACTGCCATCGCAGATGCATACATGGACTCTGTTCCCTTGCTGGCGATTACCGGTCAGGTGTTCTCGCACCTGATGGGTACTGATGCATTCCAGGAAGCAGACATCGTGGGTATCACGATGCCTATTACCAAGCACTCGTTCTTGGTGACCAAGGCCGAAGACATTCCTGCAACGATTGCTGCGGCGTATCACATCGCCTCAACCGGCCGTCCAGGTCCTGTTCTGGTAGACATCACCAAGGATGCTCAGCAAGCAGAAGTACCCTTCATCTGGCCCGCTGTTCTCGATCTTCCTGGCTACCGCCCGGTAACCAAGGCACACGGTAAGCAGATTCAGGCAGCTGCCGACCTCATCGTTGAAGCAAAGAAGCCCGTCTTCTATGTCGGTGGTGGAATCATCCGCTCCGGTGCCTCCAAGGAACTCTTGGAGCTGGTAGACCTCGTGGGTGCACCCGTCGTGACCACACTGATGGCACGTGGTGCTTTCCCTGACAGCCACGAAAACAACCTGGGTATGCCTGGTATGCACGGAACTGTTCCTGCAGTGTTGGCACTGCAGGAAGCTGACCTGCTGATTACCCTCGGTGCTCGTTTTGATGACCGTGTGACAGGTAAAGCATCCTTGTTTGCCCCTAATGCCAAGGTTATTCACGTTGACATTGACCCTGCCGAAATCGGCAAGATTCGTGCCGCAGAAGTTCCCATCGTGGGAGACCTCAAGGATGTCATTTCTGACCTGATTGACACCTACAAGGCCACACCTGGGGCAAAGAAAACTGACTTCACCGAGTGGTGGAGCACACTGAACTCTCTGCGCAAGGAATACCCACTGGGATACACCCCACCCACTGATGGTTTGCTAGCACCGCAGCACATCATCACTCGTATTGGTGAACTTTCTGGACCTGAAGCAATCTTTGCTGCGGGTGTGGGACAGCACCAGATGTGGGCAGCACAGTTCATCAAGTACAACCGACCTAACTCCTGGCTGAACTCAGGTGGTGCGGGAACCATGGGTTATTCCGTGCCTGCTGCGATGGGCGCCAAGGTGGGAGAGCCTGACCGTGTGGTTTGGGCAATCGATGGAGATGGTTGCTTCCAGATGACCAACCAGGAACTTGCGACATGCACCATCAACAACATTCCTATCAAAGTGGCGATTATTAACAACTCATCACTGGGTATGGTGCGCCAGTGGCAGACCCTGTTCTATGACGGTCGCTACTCCAACACTGATTTGAACACCGGTCACGACACCATTCGTGTTCCGGACTTCGTCAAGCTTGCTGACGCTTATGGCGCCCTCGGTATTCGTGTGACCAAGGAAGAAGAGATTGATGCTGCCATCAAGCTCGCCTTGGAAACCAATGACCGTCCTGTCGTCATCGACTTCGTAGTGAGCGCTGACTCCATGGTGTGGCCCATGGTTCCTCAAGGAGTGAGCAACAGCTACGTTCAATACGCCAGAGACCACGCTCCCACCTGGGACACGGACGAGTAGGGGAGTGAGATTATGAGCACACACGTACTTAGCCTTCTCGTAGAAGACAAACCTGGTCTGCTGACCCGCGTTGCTGGTTTGTTTGCCCGTCGTGGCTTCAACATTGAGTCTCTTGCTGTAGGCCACAGCGAGATTGAGGGACTTTCACGGATCACTGTTGTGGTCGACGTGGAGAACCTTCCCCTCGAACAGATCACTAAGCAACTGAACAAGCTCATCAACGTGATCAAGATTGTGGAACTAGACCCTGAACAGTCTGTTGCTCGCGAGCACATGCTGATCAAGGTGCGCGTCGATAACTCCACGCGTTCACAGGTGCTTGAAGCAGTCGCCCTGTTCCGTGCTCGTGTCGTGGACGTTGCCACCGATTCTCTCGTCATCGAGGTCACCGGTAATCCAGCAAAGATTTCTGCATTCCTCAAGGTTCTTGAACCCTACGGAATCAAAGAAATTGCGCAATCTGGCGCTATTGCTATCGGCCGTGGCAGCAAGTCCATCACCGAACGCGTGTTTAAAAACTAACGATTTATCAATTTTCCAAACCTACAAACAAGGAGAAAACCCAAAGTGACTGAAATTCACTACGACAAGGACGCCGACCTCGAGCTCATCAAGAGCAAGAAGGTTGCTGTTATCGGTTACGGCTCACAGGGCCACGCACACGCACTCAACCTGCACGACTCTGGCGTTGACGTTGTTGTTGGTCTGAAGGCTAACTCGAAGTCGATTGCTAAGGCAGAAGAGGCAGGCCTCAAGGTCATGACCACTGCTGAAGCAGCAGCATGGGGTGACGTTATCGTCATTCTCGCTCCAGACCAGGTTCAGCGTCACCTCTACGCAGATGACATCGCTCCAAACCTCTCTGCAGGTAAGACCCTCATCTTCGGTCACGGTTTCAACATCCGTTACGGCTACATCACCGCTCCTTCGAACGTTGACGTTGCTCTCGTAGCACCCAAGGGTCCAGGTCACACCGTTCGCCGCGAATACCTTGCAGGCCGTGGTGTTCCTGTGATCGTTGCTGTTGAAAACGATGCAACCGGAAACGCGTGGGAAACCGCATGGTCATACTCCAAGGCAATCGGTGGTCTGCGTGCCGGTGGTATCAAGACCACCTTCACCGAAGAGACCGAGACTGACCTCTTCGGCGAGCAGGCAGTTCTCTGTGGTGGTGCTTCACAGCTGGTGATGTATGGCTTCGAGACTCTCGTTGAAGCTGGTTACCAGCCGGAGATTGCTTACTTCGAGGTTCTGCACGAACTCAAGCTCATTGTTGACCTGATGTGGGAAGGTGGCATCGCCAAGCAGCGTTGGTCCGTTTCTGACACTGCAGAGTTCGGTGACTACGTTTCTGGCCCACGTGTGATTGACCCTTCGGTCAAGGAGCACATGAAGGAAGTTCTCGCAGACATTCAGAACGGTGCTTTCGCAACCCGCTTCATCAACGACCAGGACGCAGGAGCTCCCGAGTTCCTCGCGCTGCGCGAAAAGGGTGCTGCACACCCCATCGAGGCAACCGGTCGCAAGCTGCGCGAACTCTTCGCATGGCGTCCACAGGACAAGGATTACACCGAGGGTTCCGCCGCTCGCTAATCCAGATCTAGACGAGAGGATGCGCCACGCGCGTCACGTATGAGTACTCCAGAAGATGATGCCCTGAGTTGGGCAGGCGATGAAGATCGTCTGACCACGGGCTCTCCTGCCAGTGCGAAACGTGATGCGGGTGGCGCTTCTTCCGTTAAGCGCAGCACCTCGTCAACAGAAACTGACGCAACACCAGAACTTCCCGCTGGTTTGAGCTCAGTAGCTTTGATCGGGTTTGGAATCTTTGCAGGTATTTACTTGCTGTTTTCTGTCGCCTGGTTGATTACTGCGTTGCGTAATCCAACACAGATTGCTGATGCATTGGGTAATGCCATGTTCCAATTCGGTTTGTGGCTGTCCGTGGCAGCTCCTGCCATCTGGTTTGGTGCGGTGCTGTATTTGGGTAAAGACTCCAAGGTTTCTTCACGCCTGCTGTGGCTGTTAGTTGGTGTGCTTGTGCTGATCCCGTGGCCCTACGTGACCTGGGCAGGCTAATCATGAAAGTCACACAAACCCGTTCAGTGGGTGCCTGGATTCTTGCAGCGGTATTTGCCCTGCTCTTTGCCTATGACGTGTGGGAGGGGATTGGCAACTTCGTAGGTGTCATGACGCAGAGCCTCTCACTCGGTATTGGTTTGAGTGCCTTTGGCTGGTTTGCGGTTGTCTTTGGAATTCTTGCGCCGCTGGTTATCTTTTTTGCCGCCCTGTGGGTGACCAGAAAGAGAACGCTTCTTCCAGCTTTCGTAATCTATGTCGTTGCCTTGTCCATCTCTGCAGTCATTGGTGTTGACCTCGCTTTAGGTACCAACGCATTCCTCATTTTCAGCGTGAATTAGCGCAATTTAGCCCCACAGCGCTCGGGTAGACTTGAACCTCCCGTGTGCATAAACCTCAAGGAAATACATACTCGTGACTAAGCCCGTCGTTCTCATTGCTGAAGAGCTTTCTCCTGCCACCATCGAGGCTCTCGGCCCCGACTTCGACGTGCGTGTCGTGGATGGTACTGACCGTCCTGCACTTCTCGAGGCAGTTCACTCTGCCAGTGCAATTCTCGTTCGTTCTGCTACTCAAGTGGATGCTGAAGTTCTTGCTGCAGCGCCAAACCTCAAAGTTGTAGCCCGTGCGGGTGTGGGCCTGGACAACGTAGACATCAAGGGCGCTACGGCAGCCGGTGTCATGGTGGTGAACGCCCCTACCTCGAACATCATCTCTGCAGCAGAGTTGACCTGTGGTCACATTCTGAGCCTTGCTCGCCACATTCCTGCGGCACACGCAGCACTTGCCGAAGGCAAGTGGAAGCGCAGCGCCTACACCGGTACTGAGTTGTTTGAAAAGACCATCGGAATCATCGGTTTGGGACGTATTGGTGCACTGATTGCCGAGCGCATGAAGGCATTCGGCACCAAGGTTGTTGCCTATGACCCCTACGTCACTTCTGCACGTGCACAGCAGCTCGGCGTTCAGCTGGTGAGCTTGGATGAACTGATTGAAACCTCAGACTTCATCACCATTCACATGCCCAAGACTCCTGAAACCACCGGCATGATTGGTGCGGCACAGCTCAAGGCGATGAAGCCCACTGCCTATGTGATCAACGTGGCACGTGGTGGTCTCATCGATGAAGAGGCACTCTTTGACGCACTGACCAACAACGTCATTGCTGGTGCTGGTCTAGACGTATTCGTCTCCGAGCCACCTACCGGTTCTCCATTGCTTGGTCTGCCGAATGTCATCACCACCCCTCACCTGGGTGCTTCTACCGATGAAGCTCAGGAGAAGGCAGGAATTTCAGTTGCGAAGTCTGTGCGCCTTGCACTCAGTGGTGAACTCGTTCCTGACGCTGTGAACGTTGCCGGTGGTGTGATTGACCCCTACGTCCGCCCCGCAATTCCTCTGGTTGAGAAGTTGGGCCAAGTTTTCTCTGGCCTGGCACACACCAGCCCACTGACCTCGGTCGATGTTGAAGTTCGCGGTGAAATTACCCAGTTCGACACGTCAGTGCTCAAGCTTGCTGCGCTGAAGGGAATCTTCACAAACGTGGTCAGCGAGAGTGTGTCTTATGTGAACGCACCACTGCTGGCTGAACAGCGCGGTATTGAGGTTCGTACCCTCAGCGAAGAAGAATCTCCCGAATACCGCACCGTGCTGACCATTCGTGGTGCACTCAGTGATGGCACCCAGATTTCTGTCTCGGGAACCTTGGCCGGTATCAAGCAGGTCGAGAAGATCGTGGAAATCAACGGATACGAAGTTGATGTCCCCATCGATGACCACCTCATCGTGATGCAGTACATCGACCGTCCCGGAATCGTTGCCGTCTACGGCAAAGAATTCGGCGATGCGAAGATCAACATTGCAGGTATGCAGATTGCTCGTCAAAACCTCGGCGGTAAAGCACTTTCTGTCCTCACCGTTGACTCACCAGTCCCAGCAGCACTGCTGGAAAAGGTTCGCAAGGCTATCGATGCCGATGTCATGCTCGAAGTAGACATCACCGAATAAGACTCTTCACACTCAAGGAACAACATGTCGCGCACACTCAAGCTCGCAGTCATCCCCGGAGATGGCATTGGCCCCGAGGTTATTGCTGAGGCCGTCAAGGTCCTAGACGTTGTTGCTCCTGCTGCTGACCTCGTCGTAGAGAAGACTCACTTCTCACTCGGCGCAGACCGGTACCTCGCTACCGGCGATGTGCTCAGCGAGGAAGATCTCGCCGCCATCGCCTCACACGAAGCTATCTTGCTTGGCGCTGTGGGCGGCAAGCCGGGTGATCCACGCATTCCTGCGGGCATCATCGAGCGTGGTCTTCTGCTGAAGCTGCGCTTTAGCTTGGACCACTACGTCAACCTGCGTCCAACCACCATCTTCCCTGGTGTTACCAGCCCACTGGCACACCCTGGCGAGGTTGACTTTGTTGTCGTGCGCGAAGGAACCGAAGGCCCTTATGTGGGTAACGGTGGAGCTTTGCGTCAGGGAACTGAGTTCGAAATTGCGAACGAACTTTCCGTCAACACCGCCCACGGTGTTGAGCGCGTGGTTCGTTATGCCTTCGAGTTGGCTGCCAAGCGTGATCGAAAGAAGCTCACCCTGGTGCACAAAACCAACGTGTTGGTTAACGCAGGATCCTTATGGAGCCGCCTGGTCAACACTGTTGCTGCCGAATACTCTCAGGTCACGGTTGATTACCTGCACATTGATGCAGCAACAATCTTCTTTGTCACCGACCCAGCACGTTTTGATGTCATCGTCACCGACAACCTTTTCGGTGACATCCTGACCGACCTTGCTGCTGCTATCAGTGGCGGTATTGGCCTGGCGGCCAGTGGAAACATCAACCCCACGAATGCTTTCCCCAGCATGTTTGAACCCGTGCATGGCTCAGCACCTGACATTGCAGGCCAGCAGAAGGCAGACCCCACCGCAGCAATCCTGTCGGTAGGGATGCTGCTCGAGCACTTTGGCTACGCTGAGGCGGCAGCTCGCATCAATGATGCAGTAGCTGCCGATCTTGCAACCCGTGGCTCCACCCCTCGTTCAACCAGTGACATCGGCGACGCTATTGTTGCCCGCCTGTCCTAGGAAGTAAAGGAAGATCATGAGCAACGAAACATCGACGTTTCCGCTGAACTTCGCCCTCACCCCCTCTGCATCAGCACGAGCTGAGGCAGAACGTGAAGAAATCCTCGCAGACCCTGGATTCGGTAAGCACTTCACCGACCACATGGTCTCCATCGACTGGACCGTGGCCGAGGGATGGCACGGTGCACACGTGCAGCCCTATGGACCCCTCGTTCTCGACCCTGCAGCATCCGTTCTGCATTACGGCCAAGAAATCTTCGAAGGACTCAAGGCATACCGCCACGCAGATGACTCCATCTGGACGTTCCGTCCCGAAGCTAATGCTTTACGTTTGCAGCGCTCTGCCCGCCGTATGGCCCTTCCAGAACTGTCTGTACCTGACTTCATTGAATCTCTCAAGCAGCTCATCGCAGTTGATGGTAAATGGGTCCCCTCTGCGCCAGAGACGAGCCTCTACTTGCGCCCCTTCATGATTGCCAATGAGTCATTCTTGGGCGTTCGAGCTGCCCACAAGGTTGGTTATTACCTCATTGCTTCCCCAGCAGGTGCCTACTTTGCTCAGGGAGTTGCCCCCGTGAAGATCTGGTTGACCACCGAATACTCACGTGCAGGTAAGGGTGGAACAGGTTCTGCCAAGTGTGGTGGAAACTACGCGTCTTCGTTACTTGCACAGGTTGAGGCCTACGAGAACGGGTGTGCGCAGGTTCTCTTCCTCGATTCTGAAACCCACACCAATGTGGAAGAGCTTGGTGGAATGAACGTATTTTTCGTCCACAAAGACGGCAAGATTGTCACCCCCAAGCTCACTGGAACAATCCTCGAAGGTATTACTCGAGAGTCCATCATCACCCTGGCCAAAGATCGTGGCCTCGAAGTTGAAGAGCGCACTGTTCCCATCTCTGAATGGCAAGAAGGTGTTGCCTCTGGTGAGATCACCGAAGTATTTGCCTGTGGAACTGCTGCGGTCATTACCCCCATCGGACAACTCTTAGGCGCAAACGGACTAGCAGTAGGCAACCCTGATGCTCCAGCGGGAGAGCTCACCATGAGCCTGCGCAAGGAACTCACCGATATTCAATACGGTCGCCTCCCTGACCGCCACGGATGGATGACCAGGCTCGACGTATGACAACTAACTACCCCTTCTCCACAGCGACGGGGAGCGACGTTCGCGTGCGCTTCTGCCCTTCGCCTACCGGAACTCCTCACGTTGGATTAGTGCGTACTGCCCTGTTCAACTGGGCATACGCACGCCACACTGGTGGTAAGTTCATCTTCCGCATTGAAGACACCGACGCTGCACGCGACTCTGAAGAGAGCTACGAGCAAATCATTGACGCTCTTTCCTGGCTGAACCTCGACTGGGATGAAGGCATCAACGTGGGGGGACCACACGCACCCTACCGTCAGTCACAGCGCTCGGAGATCTATAAGGACGTCATCGAAAAGCTCAAGGCCACCGGTCGCGTCTATGAAAGCTTCTCAACCCCAGAAGAAATTGAAGCGCGCAACATTGCCGCCGGCAAGGATCCCAAGGTTGGTTATGACAACTTCGACCGGAACCTGACCGAAGAGCAGAAGGCTGCCTATCGTGCTGAGGGCCGTCAGCCTGCCTTGCGTGTTCGAGTGCCCGATGAAGACATCACTTTTGATGATTTGGTCCGTGGAGAAATTACCTTCCCTGCCGGCTCTTTCCCCGACTTTGTTGTTGTTCGCCCCAACGGTGACCCGCTCTACACGCTGGTTAACCCGGTAGATGACGCCATCATGCAGGTGACCCACGTGCTTCGTGGTGAAGATCTTCTTTCTTCAACTCCACGCCAAATAGCGCTGTATCACGCACTGATTGACGCAGGTTTCACCACGCACATTCCGCGCTTTGGTCACCTTCCCTACGTCATGGGGGAGGGAAACAAGAAGCTTTCTAAGCGTGACCCTGAAGCAAACCTGTTCCACCACCGTGATCGTGGATTCATTCCCGAAGGTTTGATCAACTACCTCGCACTGTTGGGCTGGTCACTGACTCACGACCGTGACGTGTTCTCCATCCAGGAGATGGTGAAGGCGTTTGATGTGGTCAACGTGAACCCAAACCCTGCACGCTTTGACCAGAAGAAGGCGGATGCCATCAACGGTGACCACATTCGACTGCTCACCGTGGAAGATTTCACTGCCCGCATGATTCCGTATCTGCAGGCCGGTAATGTGCTCTCGAACAACCCAACTGATGAGCAGCTGGAAATTCTTGCCGCGGCAGCACCCCTGGTTCAAACGCGCATGAATGTGCTCAGTGAAGCTCCCGAGCTCCTTGAATTCCTCTTCACTCCTGCCACGCAGATTAGCTATGCAGAAGATGCCCTCAAGGGATTGCCAGAAAACTCTGGCGAAATTGTTGCGGCATCTGTTGGTGCACTGGAGTTGATCCCTGAAGCTGAATTCACACACGACCGCATTCAGGCAGCGTTGAACGAGACCTTGATTGAAGGGCTCGAGCTGAAGCCACGTAATGCTTTTGGGCCTTTGCGCACGGCAATTTCGGGTCGTCGAATCTCTCCGCCGCTGTTTGAATCCATGGAGATTCTCGGCAAGCAGGACACGATAAACCGCCTCGTTCGTTTCAACGAACGCTAGGGGAGCTGAGTTTGTTTAGCCTGCCCCTCGTGGGTTAGGCTAGGGAGTCGGTTCAAGGCTGAGCTTTGGCCCGGTGGGGTATGGTGTAATTGGCAACACGGAGGTTTCTGGTACCTTTGTTCTTGGTTCGAGTCCAGGTACCCCAGCAAGTAAAACCCTCGCATGGGCGAGGGTTTTCTCGTTTAACCGAGATAATCATGAAGTGACTTCTTCGCCCCGCCACATCGTTGTGGCTATCAACCCAACTGCCTCGTTTGGGAAGAACCCTTTGGCAGGAGAACAGACTGTTGCTGCGCTTGAGAGTGCTGGTCATAGTGTCACTGCCTTGCGGGCTGAAAGCTTTGACCTCCTCGCCGGCAAACTCAACCGTGCCCTCACGCTCACGCCAGATGCACTCGTCGTCGTTGGCGGCGATGGAATGGTCTCGCTGGCCGTCAATATGCTTGCGCAAACCTCAATCCCCTTTGCTGTTGTTCCTGCCGGAACAGGCAATGACTTGGCCCGGGGGATTGGTCTTCCTGTTGGCAATATCACTGCCTGTATTTCGGCGATGGTGGAGTCATTGGATCGAGAACCTGAACGTCTCGATTTAGGGCGCATCACTTCGACTGATGGTTCAGAAGTGCGATGGTTCGCCAGCATTCTTTCGGCAGGGTTCGACGCGATTGTGAACGAGCGTGCAAATGCGATGACGTGGCCTAAGGGTAAATCGCGTTACACACTTGCCCTCCTTCGGGAACTTTTTGCTCTGAAACCCGTTCGATATCGCCTCACTGTCGATGGTGACAGTCGAGAGGAATCAGCAATGCTGATCTCTATTGCCAATAACTCCACCATGGGTGGGGGTATGAGCGTGACGCCAGAAGCCAGTATGCGTGATGGGTTGTTGGATGTGTTTGTCCTTCGCCCGTTATCGCGATTGAGGTTTTTGCGATTGTTCCCCCGTGTTTTTGCCGGAACGCACGTGAGTGAGCCTGAAGTACTCATCCAGCGAGCAAAAACTGTCACTTTAGATGCGCCAGGAATCGTGGCCTATGCAGATGGTGAGCGTGTGTGGGCACTTCCGGTGCAGGTCGATGTTGTGCCTGCAGCCGTTCGAGTTTTCATTTAGCTCACTCGCCCCGATTGGCGGGGGATTAGTTCTTGTGGCATTATTGACAGGTACTTCGGCCCCATCGTATAGCGGCCTAGTACGCCGCCCTCTCACGGCGGTAACGCGGGTTCGAATCCCGCTGGGGTCACCACAACAAAAACCCTCGCCTGATGGCGGGGGTTTTTGCTTTGTCTCCCACACAATTTTCAGGATTCTTAGCTGTAGCCTTGAAACACTATGGATGGTGCTCTCCCCGCGTGGTTTGAAATCGGCTCACTCGTTGTTTTGACAGCGATTTTGATCGCAGATTTGCTGATTATTTTCAAGCGCCCGCACGTTCCTTCGATGAAGGAAGCCGCTCTGTGGGTTGGGTTCTATGCGCTCCTGGCTGTGGCATTTGGTGGGGCAATATTTGCGCTCGGTGATGTGGAGCATGCCAGCCAGTTTTATGCAGGTTGGTTAACCGAATACAGCCTGAGTATTGACAACCTTTTTGTCTTTGTCATTATCATGAGTCGCTTTGCTGTCCCCAAGAAATATCAGCAAGAAGTCCTCATGGTGGGTATCATCATGGCGTTAGTTTTGCGAGGAATTTTCATCATTCTTGGTGCCGCCTTGATCGAGAACTTTTCCTGGATTTTCTACATCTTTGGCGCATTCTTGCTCTACACCGCCTATCACCAGGCGTTCCGTTCTCACGAGGATGAGGAAGAAACCGAAGGCAAGCTAATCACCTTCTTGCGCAAACGCATCACCATGTCGCCTGAATTTGATGGCGCCAAGATCCGCACCACCCACAACGGAAAAAAGATGTTCACCCCCATGCTGGTGGTGTTCATCACTATTGCAGTTACCGACGTCATCTTTGCCTTTGACTCCATTCCCGCCATTTTTGGAATTACAACAAGTCCGTTCCTGGTTTTTGCAGCAAATATCTTTGCGCTGATGGGTCTGCGTCAGCTCTACTTCTTACTGGGTGGTTTGCTCGACAAGCTGGAATACCTCAAGTATGGAATCGCGTTCATTTTGGGCTTTATTGGCGTCAAGCTGGTATTGCACGCCATGCACGCTAATGAGCTGGGCTTCATCAATGGTGGCCAGCCCATTGAATGGGCTCCAGAAATCAGTACGGGCACGTCGTTGCTCGTGATTGTGGCATCCATGGCTGTTGCCACGATCGCCAGCGTCATCAAGATGCGTTCTGACGAAGCTACTTCACACACGAAGTAGAATTACAAGGTGAACAAACCAAGAACTCTCGCGGAAAAAGTGTGGGACGACCATCTGGTCGTCAAGGGTGAAGATGGCACTCCCGATCTGATCTATATCGACCTCCACCTCGTTCACGAAGTAACCAGCCCACAGGCTTTTGATGGCCTGCGCCAAGCCGGACGTCCCGTCCGCCGCTTGGACTTGACCATCGCTACAGAAGATCACAACACACCTACTCTCGCGATTGATAAGCCCATCGCTGATGAGACCAGCCGCGTTCAGATTCAAACCCTGCGCAATAACGCAGAAGAGTTTGGTGTTCGCCTGCACTCTCTCGGAGATGTTGAACAAGGAATTGTGCACGTGGTGGGACCACAGCTTGGTCTGACCATGCCCGGTATCACTGTGGTGTGTGGAGATTCACACACCTCTACACACGGCGCGTTCGGTGCCATGGCATTCGGTATTGGTACCAGCGAAGTTGAACACGTCCTGGCTACCCAGACTCTTCCGCTCAAGCCGTTCAAGACCATGGCTATCAACGTGGAGGGGACACTCAAGCCTGGTGTCTCTGCAAAAGACATCATCCTTGCGGTTATTGCCAAGATTGGTGCCAACGGAGGCCAAGGCTACGTGCTTGAATTCCGTGGTTCTGCCATTCGTGCCCTGTCCATGGAAGGTCGCATGACCATCTGCAACATGGCCATTGAAGCAGGAGCTCGTGCGGGTATGGTGGCTCCCGACCAGACCACGTTTGACTATCTGGAAGGCCGCCCCCACGCACCTGTTGGTGCTGACTGGGATGCGGCTGTTGAGTACTGGAAGACCCTTCCCACTGATGAAGGCGCTGTGTTTGATGCTGAGGTTAACCTTGACGCCGACACACTTGAACCTTTCGTGACCTGGGGAACAAACCCTGGTCAAGGTATTTCCCTAAGCGATGTTGTTCCTTCGCCAGAAGATTTCTCTGACCCCAATGAGCGTGCTGCGGCAGAGCGTGCTCTCAAATACATGGATCTCAAGCCAGGAACTCGTCTCAAAGATGTGCCTGTAGATGCTGTATTCATGGGCTCGTGCACCAACAGTCGTATTGAGGACCTTCGCGTCTTCGCTTCCATCGTGGAAGGCAAGAAGAAGGCTGATGGCGTTCGCGTCATGGTCGTTCCAGGTTCTGCTCGAGTGCGTTTGGAAGCAGAAGCTGAGGGCCTGGACAAAATCATCGAAGCCTTTGGTGCAGAGTGGCGTTTTGCTGGATGCTCGATGTGTTTGGGTATGAATCCTGACCAGCTTGCTCCGGGGGAGCGATGCGCCTCAACCTCGAACCGTAACTTTGAAGGACGCCAGGGAAAGGGTGGTCGCACCCACCTCGTATCCCCACAGGTTGCTGCAGCAACTGCTATTCGTGGAACGCTCTCGAGCCCCTCAGATTTGGAAGGCTAGTCATGGAAAAATTCACCACAGTTACTGGTGTGGGCGTTCCACTGCGCCGCAGCGCAGTCGACACGGACCAGATCATTCCTGCCGTTTATCTCAAGCGTGTGACCAAGACAGGTTTTGACGACGCACTGTTCGCTAATTGGCGTCAGGATCCTGAGTTCATCTTGAACCAGACTGAGTACTCTGGTGCTCGCGTGCTGGTTGCTGGTCCAGACTTTGGTACAGGATCCTCTCGTGAACACGCGGTGTGGGCACTGCGTGACTATGGTTTCGATGCCGTTCTTGCCCCAAAATTCGCTGATATTTTCCGAGGAAACTCAGGCAAGCAGGGATTGCTCACTGGCGTCATTTCTGAAGCGGACTGCGAAAAGCTCTGGAGTGCATTAGAAGCACAGCCGGGTGTTGAAATGACAGTCGACTTGGTTGAGAAGAAGGCTACGCTGGGCGAGCTGGTTGTTCCTTTCGAAATCGATGACTACATTCGCTGGCGTTTGCTCGAAGGTCTCGATGACATCGCGCTAACCTTGCGTAACGAACAGGCCATCTCAGACTTCGAAGCTCAGCGAGAAGGATGGCGGCCCAAGACTCTTCCTGTGAGGCACGCATGAACACTGTTGCAAACGACGCACGCGCCGCTGGCGCACGCGTAGGCCTCTCCGGTGACACCATCACGATTAATGGTGGACGTCCTCTGTCTGGCCGTATTGAAGTCAAGGGTGCCAAGAACCTTGTCACTAAGGCCATGGTTGCTGCACTTCTGGGTGAAAGCCCCTCAGAACTTCGTGACGTTCCAGATATCAGCGATGTTCGTGTGGTTAAGGGATTGCTTGAAGTTCACGGTGTCAAGGTGGAACACAACGTTGCTGAGGGAACTCTGCATCTAGATCCTGCCGGTGTTGAATCAGCACACATGACCGACATCGATGCACATGCTGGTTCCAGCCGTATTCCGATCTTGTTCTGTGGTCCACTTCTGCACCGCCTGGGTGAGGCATTTATTCCTGACCTTGGTGGCTGCCGTATTGGTGACCGCCCCATCGACTACCACCTAGAAGTTCTCGGAAACTTTGGTGCAGTGATTGAGAAGCTGCCGTCAGGTATTCGTATGACTGCGCCTGAGGGCCTGGTGGGTAACAAAATTTCTCTGCCATACCCCAGCGTGGGTGCTACCGAGCAGGTATTGCTCACAGCAGTTCGTGCCAAGGGTAAGACTGAACTTTCAGGTGCTGCGATCGAACCCGAAATCATGGACCTCATCAACATCTTGCAAAAGATGGGTGCCATTATCTCCGTAGACACTGATCGCGTGATTCGCATCGAAGGCGTCGACAAGCTCGAGGGATACACCCACCGTGCACTTTTCGATCGCAATGAAGCAGCAAGCTGGGCTTCGGCAGCTCTGGCAACCGGCGGTGACGTCTTCGTTGGAGGCGCTCAGCAGGCAGAAATGCTCACCTTCCTCAACATCTTCCGCAAAGTCGGTGGCGCATTCGAAATCCACGACGACGGTATTCGCTTCTTCCACCCCGGTGGCGAACTCAAGCCCGTTGTCATCGAAACAGATGTGCACCCTGGGTTCATGACCGACTGGCAGCAGCCGTTGGTTATCGCTCTGACCAAGGCACAGGGTGTGTCAATCGTGCACGAGACGGTTTACGAACAGCGCTTTGGTTTCGTTGACGCTTTGATCAAGATGGGCGCCAACATTCAGCTCCACAGCGAATGCTTGGGTGGTCACCCGTGCCGTTTCGGTCAACGTAACTTCCTGCACTCGGCCGTCATTTCTGGCCCCACTGAGCTCCACGGTGCTGATATTGAAGTACCTGACCTTCGTGGAGGGTTCAGCCACCTCATTGCTGCCCTGACGGCTCAAGGAACCTCACGGGTGAGCAACGTGGGAATCATTAGTCGTGGTTATGGTGACTTCATTACCAAGTTGCGCCAGCTAGGTGCCGACTTTGTTATCGAGGGCGAGTAACTTCTGGTGAGTGAACGCAGCAAGCCATCAATCTTTTGGCTTTTTGCCATTTTCGCCCTGCCCATTATGGGTGTGATGGTGAAATATCGCTTCCACAACCCCGAAAAAATGCCCCGCAGTGGTGCAGTGGTCATCACCCCCAACCACTACTCCAATATTGACCCCGTAGTCATTGGTGTTGCCACCTGGTATCTGGGCCGGTTGCCCCGCTTTATGGCCAAGGCCAGCATTTTGAAAGTTCCCGTGTTGGGCTGGATTTTGTTGAAGTCTGGGCAAATCCCCGTTGAACGTGGTGGATCTACCCGCAGCTCTGCCGCACTGAACGCAGCGAAAGAACTCGTGTCTAAAGAACGTGCTGTGATTGTGTATCCGGAAGGTTCTCTCACCCGCGACCCAGACATCTGGCCCATGCGCGGCAAGAGCGGTGCTGTTCGACTTGCACTCGAGTTGGGTATTCCCGTGATTCCGATTGCACACTGGGGAACCCAGAATTTGATGGCGCGCTATTCCAAGAAAATCAATGTTTTCCCTCGTCACACGATTGACGTGAAAGTGGGGGACCCTGTTGACCTCAGCGAGTTCCAAGGTAAACCGCTGGATAATAAAACTCTCACCGCCGCAACCACAAAGGTGATGGACGCCATCACTGCTTTGCTGGAAGACTTACGTGGTGAGAAGGCGCCAGCAACCCGCTGGAACCCAGCAGAGCACAACCAGAGTGAGACGGGGCGGTTTTGAGTAAGAAACCTGTAACGCCACCTGCCCGCAAAGTTGCTGTTCTCGGTGCCGGTAGTTGGGGAACCACCTTCGCCAAGATTCTTGCTGACGGCGGCAACGATGTGTCTTTGTGGGCTCGTCGTGATGATTTGGCTCAAGACATCAACGAAACCCACCGCAACAGCGACTACCTCCGCGGTATTCGCTTGCCGCTGAACCTGGTCGCAACTAGCTCAATGGCAGAAGCGGTGAAGAATGCAGAACAGGTTTACCTCTGTGTTCCTAGCCAGACACTGCGCGAGAACCTGGTTCAACTCGCTCCGCTGCTACGTGAAGACCAGATTGTGATCTCTCTGATGAAGGGCGTGGAGCGCAAGACAGGACTTCGCATGAGCGAGGTTATTGCCGAAGAACTTCCTATCAGCCCTGACATGGTTGCGGTGGCATCTGGACCTAACTTGGCTCTAGAAATTGCGAAAGAGCAGCCCACCGCCGCGGTTATCTCTAGCCAAAGCCTAGAGACCGCCAGCACCGTCGCTCTCACAGTGTCTAACCGCTACTTCCGCTGCTTCGTCAACACTGATGTTCCTGGCACAGAGTTCGGTGGCGTTCTAAAGAACCTCATTGCTGTTGCAGTGGGAATCGTAGATGGTGTGGGTTACGGAGACAACACCAAGGCATCCATCATCACTCGTGGCCTAGCCGAGATGACAGACTTTGCTGTTGCCTATGGGGCACAGCCAGAAACTCTTGCCGGTCTTGCAGGTCTAGGTGACCTTATTGCCACCTGTGAATCTCCACTGTCTCGAAACAACACGGCCGGTCGTCTACTTGGCCAGGGTTACACCCTCAAAGAAGTGACCAACCAGATGCAACAGACTGCTGAAGGTCTAGCATCGGTTGCACCAGTACTTACTCTTGCACGAGCTCGTGAAGTGGACATGCCTATCGTGGAGCAGGTCAGTCAGGTTCTGGCCGGTACGCTCGACCCCAAGGACATTGCACCACACCTCACAACTGATACGGATGAGCCTCAGGGCGAAAGGAGCCTCGATGACTACCAAGCTCGTGGTGGCGGTGTTGTTTGGGGGGCGCTCAAGCGAGCATTCAATCAGCTGCGCGACAGCCCGGGGAGTACTTCAGGCGATTGACACAACTCGTTACGAGGTCCTTCCTATTGGTATTACTCGTGACGGAGCATTCACTCTGGCCAGTGCCAACCCTGACGATTACGTACTTATTCCTGGGCAACTTCCCGAGGTTGAAGACAACGGCACCAGAATCATTTGGCCAGAATCTGCTGGCTCTAATGAACTGTGGGTTTCAGGTGATGGCGTCGACCGTTCCTTAGGGAATGTAGATGTCGTATTCCCGATTTTGCATGGACCATATGGTGAAGATGGCACCATTCAGGGAATGCTTGAACTCTTTGGCCTTCCCTATGTGGGCTCTGGAGTTCTTGCGTCGAGCTTGGGCATGGACAAGCACTTCACCAAGACCGTTTTGCAGGCAGCGGGTATTGAGGTGGCTCCATGGCGCACCATCAAGCGCTATGACTGGCACAAGCGCCCCCAGGCTATTCGCGCCATGGCAGAACAAATGACTCTTCCCGTGTTCATTAAGCCAGCACGTGCTGGTTCCAGCGTGGGCGTGGGGAAAGTATCGAACTGGGATCAGTTCGCCGCTGCCATGGATGTGGCATTTTTGGAAGATGACCACGTCCTCATCGAAGCAGGCATCGTCGGTCGCGAAGTTGAGTGTGCTGTGCTGCAGGGAATGCCTGGTCATCCTGCACGTGCATCGGTTGCCGGTGAAATCGTCGTCACCGGGCGAGAGTTTTATGACTTTGAAGCGAAATATCTCGGGGCGGAAGGTATTGACTTGGTCTGCCCAGCCAAGCTGAGTGCAGACGAGCTCTCCGAACTTCAGCGACTGAGCATTCGTGCGTTCGAAGCAATCGATGGTGCCGGTTTGGCTCGTGTGGACTTCTTCCTCACTGACACTGGTTTCGTCCTCAATGAGATCAACACCATGCCTGGCTTCACACCCATCTCGATGTTCCCCACCTGTTGGCAGAAGTCAGGACTGAGCTATCCCGAGCTTATTGATGAGCTCATTCAAGTAGCCCTTGCTCACCACGCTGAAGACTAGGAAACGACTCTAGTTTCCGTTGAACACATCAGCGAGGTCTGTGCACTTTGCTGTTTGTGGAAGCACACCCACTGCTGCACCCAGATCAACCAGTGTGGTCGTGCCACTGACGGCGTTGGAATCAATGACCACCTCAACCGCGGGAGTGCGACCGTAAGTGGTGTAGCGAAAGAGGGGGGCCTGGGAGTCATCCTCAATCCAGTCCACGTTATTCACGGAAACACAAGGCAAAGTGCTGGGCCCTGGAACTTCCACACCACAGGTGAGCAATACCGAAGCGGGAGAGCCCCACGCTCCAGTTGCCTGAGCGTTGGTTTCACGCTTGGGAAGATTGGCAACCGTGTTGGGTAGTCTCACGGTTACCGCAGCACAGTCCGGATTATTCGAATCGGCTGCGGGAGTCATTGGGACCTGCCCGGCACAGCCTGCCACAGAAAGACCTATGGCCACAGAAAGTGTGCCGAAGGTGAGTGCTCGAGTGCGAATATTCATCCTGTTCAGGCTACCGTGAGAGGGTGAGTGAAATTCCTGAGAATGCGACATTAGGCGAAATGCCTGAGTCTGCAATCCTCGCTCGCATTTTTCCCCGCTTGCCCCACTCGGATTTCACGATCGTGGGCCCAGGCGACGACAGTGCGGTGATGAGTGCCCCTGACGGTCGTTTTGTCATCACCACCGACATGATGGTGCACGGCCCCGACTTCCGCTTGGAATGGTCCACCCCACACCAATTGGGTGTCAAGGCAGCTGCAACCAATCTTTCTGATGTTGCAGCAATGGGGGCACGTCCCACTGGAATGGTGGTCTCCATCGCGGCCCCCCAGGACACTCACGTGTCCTTCTTGGAGCAGATTGCTGAAGGTTTCCACGATGCCTGCCTTGAGCTGGCCCCCGGTTGCGGAGTGGTTGGCGGAGATCTCTCGGTCTCAAACACTTTGACCATCAGTGTCACCGCGTTTGGTGATTTGGATGGGCGTCAACCTGTGTTGCGCTCTGGCGCTCAGCCAGGAGATGTGCTGGCATTCTCTGGTCGACTAGGCCTGGCAGGTCTCGGGCTGGCCGCACTATTTGCGGGGGAGAAGGAACGCACCCATCCATTACTTCTCTCTGCGCAGCTGGCACCCTGGCCACCCATCTCACAAGGAGTGGCCGGAGGGATTGCTGGGGCAACTTCAGGCATGGATATTTCAGATTCTCTGATCATGGATGCTGGTCGCATTGCGGCAGCTAGTGGCGTGGTTATTCAGCTCGATGAAAGTGCACTAGATGATCTTGCAGCACATCTGGCCATAGAAGTGGGTGTGGATGCTGCTCGCGCTCGTCAAGCAATCCTGTTCGGCGGGGAAGACCATGCACTCCTGATGACATTCCCGCACGGGCAGTCGCTACCTCCAGGATTTACGGCACTAGGACACATCAGAGCCTGCGAAACAGGGGAACTTCCACACGTCACCATGGGGGAGGCGGCACTGCCGGAAAACGGATGGAACCCCTATACCGGCTGGAATGGTGAACTCTCATGACTCGCATCATTTCTGGATTTGCTGGTTCCAGAGAACTGAAAGTTCCCAAGAGTGGCACGCGTCCGACCAGTGATCGTGTTCGGGAAGCCATTTTCTCTGCCTTAGAAGCCCGTGATGTGATCGAGGGTGCTCGAGTGCTCGATCTCTATGCCGGCTCGGGAGCACTAGCTCTGGAAGCACTGAGTCGAGGAGCTGCCAGTGTCACGATGGTGGAGAAGAATGCGCAAGCAGGAGCATTACTCAAAAGCAATGCGGATCTGATTCGTCAAGCTGGAAAGCGAGATGCTTCTGCAACCCGTGTGGTGATTGCCTCGGTGTCTGCATATTTGGGAAATCCCGTGTCAGAAACTTTCGACATCGTCTTTATCGACCCTCCCTATGAACACAGTGATGAGGAAGTGACGCACTGCCTTGAGCTTGTTATTCCACATTTATCTGCTGATGGGGAAATAGTGCTTGAACGCAGTTCTCGCACAGGATTTCCAAAAATCCCGGCGGGCCTGGAACTGGATAAATCCAAGGCATATGGTGAGACGACTATCCACTGGATCTCAAAGGTCTAATCAGTCGCCGAACATACACTTGAGGGTATGACCAGCTCAGATGCCCTGCTCGATGCAGCGCTGGAACCTGTGTTGGGCAGCAAGTCGGCAGCTGCACTGAAAAAAGCTTTTGGCATGCACACGGTGGGTGATCTTCTAGCTCACTATCCCCGGCGTTATGCCCGCCGCGGTGAACTCACAGCTATTTCTGATGTTCCCATCAATGAGAACGTGACCATCGTTGCCGAAGTGCTCGATGTTCGAGAACGCCCCATGCGTGCACGCAAGGGCTCCATTCTCGAAGTTCGCATCACCGATGGACGCTCTGGTGGAATCATGACTCTCACCTTTTTCAACCAGGCATGGCGTGCTAAAGACCTCAAAGCAGGGGTGCGGGGGATCTTTGCCGGCAAAGTCGGCGCCTATCGAGGCGCATTGCAACTTGCACATCCCGATTATGAACTCTTCGATGCAGATGACGAGCGGGATGACACCAGCGCAGATGCTGCCAAATGGGCGCTGACTCCGATCCCGATCTATCCAGCTACAAGCACATTGGCCAGCTGGCAGATCACCAAGCTCATCGAGGTTGTCCTTGCCCCGTTGAAGTCGGGAGCTACCCTGTCAGACCCTGTTCCTGCCGAGGTGTTGGCAGCGAGAAAATTGTTGTCCTTCACCGACGCAATCCTGAAGATTCACCAGCCTGAGAAAGACTCCGATTGGCAGCAAGCCAGAGAAGCACTGCGTTTCCAGGAAGCTTTCGTTCTCCAAGCCACACTGCTTGATCAAAGAGCCAAGGCGCAGGCACAGGCAGCCACACCCCGTCCACCCAAACCAGGTGGATTCCTGGAGCAACTGGATGCTCGCTTGCCATTCACGCTCACTGAAGACCAGGTACTCACCGGCACGGAAATCTCTACAGATCTGTGCTCCACCCACCCCATGAACCGTTTGGTTCAAGGTGAAGTGGGCTCGGGCAAGACCCTGGTTGCATTGCGGGCCATGTTGCAGGTTGCCGATAGTGGGGGACAGGCCGCACTGCTTGCTCCAACTGAAGTGTTGGCGGCTCAGCACCTTCGGTCAATAACCAACATGCTGGGGCCGGACCTTGCCGCTGCGGTGATGCCCACGTTGATCACAGGGCAATTACCGGCAGCTGCTAAACGCCAAGCGTTGCTGCGCACAGTTTCTGGTCAAGCACGCATCGTGATTGGTACACACGCACTATTGAGCGACAAAGTGGAATTCTTTGATCTGGGGCTCGTTGTTGTCGATGAACAGCACCGGTTTGGAGTTGAGCAGCGTCAGGCACTGCGTGTGAAGACAGAACTCACTCCGCATGTTCTTGTTCTCACCGCAACCCCCATTCCCCGCACCGTGGCAATGACGGTCTTTGGGGACTTAGATGTTTCAATTATTGCGGGACTACCTGCAGGACGTGCCGGAATCACTTCCCACGCCGTGACCTTGGCGGAGCATCCCACTTGGATCACCCGGGTGTGGGAACGCGTCGAAGAAGAACTGGTTGCCGGCAGACAGGCCTTTATCGTCTGCCCTGCGATTGATGCCACGGGCGTTCCTGAAGATGATCCAGATGCACTCGTTGACGAAGATTCAGATAGTGATTCTGATGTGGTCACACCTGTAAAAGCATCGGTCGAGTCAATAGCAGCAGTGGTGCGCGAGCACCCTCTCCTCGGTGCACGCAGAGTTGCTGAACTTCATGGTCGTATGAGCAGTGATGACAAAGATGCTGTCATGCAAGCATTCTCCCGCGGAGAAATTGATGTCCTCGTGGCAACCACCGTGATTGAAGTGGGTGTGGACGTCCCCAATGCCTCCACCATGGTGGTGATGGATGCCGATCGCTTTGGCGTCTCACAGCTACACCAGTTGCGTGGACGTGTAGGGCGAGGAGGAGTCCCTGGACTAGCTCTGTTCGTCACCCATGCACAGCCAGGAACAACTGCTTATGAACGTGTTGAAGCTGTTGCGAGTACGACCGATGGCTTTGAACTTGCCCGTATCGATCTGGAACTGCGTAGTGAAGGCAATGTGCTGGGAACAAGTCAATCGGGTGGTCGTTCTTCACTGCGCCTGTTGCGAGCTGCCCGGGACGGTGACATCATCATGGACGCCCGTGAAGCTGCGGCGCAGATTTTGGAAACAGATCCCGGTTTTCGCTCGCATCCAGCCCTTGCAGAGGCAATCTCGCGTCGACTCAGTGAAAGTGAACGCGATTTCTTGGACAAAAACTAGCAAGTTGCCCAAAACCTTGCAGGAATTCTGCGTAGGCTGAGAGTATGCGCAGGATCGCCGTTGTCCCTGGTTCGTTTGACCCCATCACACTGGGTCACCTCGACGTTATTGCTCGAGCAACAAAACTCTTCGATGAGGTTCATGTTGTGGTTGTGCATAACCCGGACAAGCATGCGCTTCTGCCTATTGCCCAGCGCGTCACGCTGATTGAGGACGCTATTCAAGAGGCAGGCCTGAGCGAGAACGTCGTCGTGGCTTCCTGGAGTATGGGACTTCTGGTCGACTACTGCTCTGACATTGGGGCAACCGTTCTGATCAAGGGCATTCGCACCCAGCTCGACATTTCTTACGAAACTCCCATGGCGATGGTTAACCGCAACCTTGCAGGTATTGAGACCATCTTCCTCATGCCCGAGCCTGGACACTCGTACGTTTCTAGCTCACTGGTTCGCCAAGTTGCCTCGCTTGGTGGAGATGTTCGCCCCTACGTTCCCCACGTCGTGGCGAAGTATCTTCAAGGCGCCTAATACGCTGTATCTATGGCAGAAAAATCTCGTTGGTCACTCGGCGCCAAGCTCAAGGGGCTTTTTGCGCGCGGAGCAGAGACTGATGAGTCTGTTGATGACATCTTCGATGATGTTCCCTCGCTTCCTCGCAATCAAGAGGTTGAACATGAAGCATCTCCTGCTGTCCAACCAGTAGTTGAAAAGCCGAAGGCACAGAAGCAACCGAAACCAGTAAAGGCTGTTGAGCCTGTTGCAGAGCAGGTTGTTGAAACTCAGCCTGAGCCTGTCGTCGTCGATGTCGTAGAGACTGTGACCGAGCCTGAACCAGTTGTTCAGGAGAAGGTAGTTGAGGCTGTTTCTGTCATCGTCGCTGAGTCCGAGACTATTTCTGAGCCAGAAGTTATTGCTGAGCCAGAGCCAGAGGTTGTTGCAGAAACCGTCGTTGAGGAAGCTGAACCAGCCCCTGTTGCCAAAGCAAAGCCTGTCAAGACACAACCTGCGGCGAAGGCTTCACGTAAAGCAGTCATTGATGAGGACATGTGGGAAGAGTTGGAAGAAACTCTACTTGCGGCAGACTTTGGTCCTGATATCACCGATGAACTCATCGAGGTGATGAGGGCTAACGTGGCAAAGTTTGGCACAACCGATCCTGAAGACTTCATCCGTTTGCTGCGAGAAGCTATTGAAGATCGTCTGAATAAGTTCGACACCACACTTAAGCTCTCTGAGCGTCCGGCTGTCATCCTGGTTGTGGGAGTCAACGGTGTGGGTAAAACCACCACGATCGGCAAGGTTGCCAAATACATTGCTAATGCTGGCAAGAGCGTTGTCGTGGGCGCTGCCGACACCTTCCGTGCTGCCGCAGTTGATCAGCTGGCAACCTGGGCAGAACGCGCAGGTGTTGATGTTGTTCGTCCCCAGATGGAAGGCCAAGACCCCTCTGCAGTGGCATACCAAACCATTGAATGGGCTATTAACAAAGGCACCGAAATCGTCATCATCGACACCGCAGGTCGTCTCCAAACCAAGAGTGGCTTGATGGATGAACTTTCCAAGATTCGCCGCGTCATTGAAAAGCAAGCCCCCATCTCAGAAGTGCTGTTGGTTCTCGATGCCACCACGGGTCAGAACGGTTTATCCCAAGCAGAAGCGTTCCTAGAACACGCAGGGGTGACTGGTTTGGTCCTCACGAAGCTCGATGGCTCGGCAAAGGGTGGCTTTGTGCTCGCAGTTCAAGAGCGCACGGGTATTCCAGTGAAGCTGGTTGGTAATGGCGAAGGCATCAATGACTTGATGGGCTTCACCCCACACGCCTTCGCAGCCCAGCTCGTTGGCTAGGCTAGAGGGGTTATGGCAACCTTCGGATCACTCTCAACACGACTAACAGAGTCCCTCAAAAACCTTCGCGGTAAGGGAAAACTCTCTCCAGCAGATGTCGATGGCACGCTGCGCGAAATTCGTCGCGCCATGCTCGATGCTGACGTTTCGCTGAACGTTGTCAAGAAGTTCACCAACGATGTTCGTGAACGTGCACTCAGTGATGAGGTCAACAAGGCCCTCAACCCTGCTCAGCAGGTCGTTCAGATCGTGAATGAAGAACTTGTCACCATCCTTGGTGGTGCACAACGTCGTCTTGAATTTGCCAAGAAGCCACCAACCATCATCATGCTTGCTGGACTTCAGGGTGCGGGTAAGACAACCCTGGCTGGAAAGTTGGCTAAGTACTTAGCCAAAGACAAGCACACACCACTATTGGTGGCGTGTGACCTTCAGCGTCCTAATGCCGTTCAGCAGCTCGAAGTAGTTGGTAAGAACGCCGGTGTCGCTGTGTACTCTCCAGAGCCAGGTAATGGTGTGGGAGACCCCGTCAAAGTCGCTAAAGACTCCATCAAGTTCGCTACCGACAAGCAGTACGACGTCGTCGTCATCGACACCGCGGGTCGTCTAGGTGTAGACGCTGAGCTGATGAAGCAGGCAGCGGATATTCGCAAGGCAACTAATCCTGATGAAGTGTTGTTTGTCATCGACGCGATGATCGGTCAAGATGCTGTGTCAACAGCACAGGCATTCCAAGAAGGAGTGGACTTCACCGGTGTTGTCCTCACCAAACTTGATGGTGATGCCCGCGGTGGTGCTGCGTTGTCTGTTGTTTCTGAAACTCAGCGCCCCATCATGTTCGCCTCCACAGGTGAAAACCTTGATGACTTCGAGCCTTTCTATCCTGACCGTATGGCCAGTCGTATCCTCGACCTGGGTGACATCCTCACCCTGATTGAGCAAGCTCAAGAAGCCTTCGACGAGAAGGAAGCAGCACAGCTTCAAGAGAAGTTCGCCACTGACTCCTTCACGCTTGAGGACTTCCTCAAGCAGATGCAGCAGCTGAAAAACATGGGTTCCATGAAGAAGATGCTGGGCATGCTGCCAGGTGCTGGTGCCATGAAGGAACAGCTCGAGAACTTCGATGAGAAGGAACTCGTTCGCACCGAAGCCATCATTCAATCGATGACGAAGGCAGAGCGTCAGAACACCAAGCTCTTGAATGGCTCACGTCGTCTGCGAATTGCTAAGGGTTCGGGCATGACCGTGACTGACGTCAATGCCCTCGTCAACCGTTTTGAGCAAGCCGCCAAGATGATGAAGACCGTAGCCAAGGGCGGAATGCCACAGATTCCAGGAATGGGTCCCATGGGTGCCATGGGTCACGGCGGGAAAAAGCAGCAGGCCAAGAAGAAGGGCTCCAAGTCAGGAAACCCTGCCAAGCGCGCTGCCGAGAACGCAGCTCTTGCAGCTGGGGGAGTAAAGCCTGGTAACGGTGGTGGATTCGGTCTGGGTAACCAGGGCGCCTCAGGTGGACCAAGTCCAGAAGAGCTCGAAGCTTTGCAGAAAATGCTGGGTAAAGGCTAGTTCTATAACCTAAATGACATCAGCCCTCCGCAATTGCGGAGGGCTGAGTCTTTCTAGGGGAGAAACGCTTTAGTACCCCTGCCCTAGAAGACTTGAGGCGCTGATCAGGTATGGATGGTGTGCTTCGACGACGTTGGGATGTGCTCGCACGCGACTCTTCAAAGAATTCTCTCCAAAGATGGTGTGCAACACATTGTTCGGATCTTGAGTAACACCACGAGATTGTTCAGCCAACTTCTCTGGAAGTTCAATAGTTGGAATGCTGGCATCCAACCGGGGTGCATAGAAGAAGGGGAACGAGATTCTGTCGTCACCAATCTCTGGGGATATCACTCGGTGGAGTGTTGCTTTGAGAAATCCGTTTGTTGCGATTTCGAGCATCTCTCCGATGTTCACCACAAATGCTCCAGATACTGGAGGAGCATCAATCCATTCGCCTTCGTATTCCACCTGAAGACCTGCCTTGCCTTCTTCCACATACAAAAGCGTGAGGACACCGAGGTCCTTGTGTGCGCCTACTCCCTGTTGGGGAGTTTCCCCAGATTTGCCGGGGTAACGGACAATCTTGAGGAGCGGAGCAGAGAGCTCGTCGAAGCTTGTATCAAAGAAGTCCGCAGGTGCTCCGAGTGCGGCAGCCCATTCTGACAGCAGTTTGCGACTGAGGGCAGAAAGTTCTTCAATCCATCGTTCTGAAAGTTCTCGAAGGCGAGGAAGATCGCCTGGCCAGAGGTTAGGTCCCTGGAGCGTCCAGAAGTCTTCAGTGAATACAGTACGGTCTAGTGCCGGACGTTCTGGGCCAATGTCCAATTGTTCACGCCAATCAACCTTGCCTTGAGTCAGTTCGCCACCTACTCGTGTGTATCCACGGAAGTGAGGACTTTGAGTGTTCTCTAACTGGAGCTTTGATTCCTCAGGCAGTTTGAAAAACTGTCGTGATGTAGAAACAAATTCATCAATGAAATCTTTTTCAATACCGTGCCCAGTGAGATAGAAGAAACCAATCTCGTGAGTGACGCGACGGAGTTGATCCCGAAGTTCTTCCCTATCTTGCTGAGTTCCTTGAGCCAAGGAGAAATCAATAATGGGCAGTGAGGTGAGTTGAGTAGTAGTCATTTAATGTTCCTTATCCAATTGCCATGAGCGCTGCGTGAATATCTGCGAGTAAATCCTCGACATCTTCGATTCCGACACTGAGACGAACCAAATTGTCGGGAACTTCTAACTCCGTTCCCGCAACCGAAACATGAGTCATTAAATACGGGTATTCAATAAGAGATTCCACTCCTCCGAGTGATTCAGCAAGTGTGAAGAGCTTTGTGTTTGCCACGAAATCGAGAGCAGCTTTCTGTCCGCCAGAGACACGGACCGAAAGCATTCCGCCGAACAAGGACATCTGTTCTTGGGCAATGGCATGACCTGGGTGAGAGGGAAGACCTGGGTAGTAGACAGCCTCGATAGATGGGTGTGACAGCAGTGCTTCCGCAATCGTTTGTGCATTTGCAGAATGCTGCTTCATACGGATTCCAAGGGTCTTGATTCCTCGAGAGGTGAGATAGGCATCAAAAGGTCCTGAAACAGCTCCTGCTGCATTGTGAAGGTAGGCAATCTTGTCGCCCCAGGTGTTGTCCTTCACGATCAATGCGCCACCAACGACGTCACTGTGGCCACCGATGTATTTAGTGGTCGAGTGGATGACAACATCAGCACCGAGACTCAGCGGTTGCTGGAGTGCGGGGGTTGCGAACGTGTTGTCTACAACCAAAATGGCGCCCACTTCGTGGGCAATTTGAGCCAAACCAGCAATATCCACAATCTTAAGAAGCGGATTAGAAGGTGTTTCGACCCACACAATCTTGGGTTGTGTGGCCTGGATTACTTTTCGAGCACCTTCAAGGTCGCCTAAGTCAGTTGCGGTGTGGCCAATGTTCCACTCCCCAAAGACGCCATTGATTAAGCGATAGGTGCCACCATAAGCATCGTTGCCGAGCACGATGTGGTCACCGGGACGTACCACGGTGCGAATGAGGACGTCTTCGGCAGCAAGTCCGCTGGCGAAGGAGAAAGCTCGGTGACCGCCTTCGAGTGCAGCAATGCTTTCATGCAGGTTGTCACGTGTGGGGTTACCACTGCGGGAATATTCATAACCTGCCCGGAGATTGCCTACTCCATCTTGGGCATATGTGGAAGAAAGGTGGATTGGAGGAATGACAGCTCCAGTGAGCTGATCTGGTTCTTGGCCTGCGTGCACAGCACGAGTGTTGAATCCTGACATGAGAAGTCCTTAGTTGTTTGGGAGTGTTAGACGTACGAAAGTGAGAGTGAGTTAGTTATGGCGGAAATGCGTTCGCGAAGTTCGAGTTGGTCTTCGCTTACCTCTACCTCGTAGCCCTTCTCGCGCATCCAGTCATCGTTGAACACCTTGCCGAGGTAGCCGCGGCCAGAGTCTGGAAGCAAAATCACAACGACGGCATCTGCGGGTAGTGACTGGGCGGCGCGTAATCCTGCCACCACCGCCATTCCAGAAGAACCACCTACAAGTAGGCCTTCTTCTCTGGCCAATCGACGTGTCATCGCAAAAGACTCAGCGTCAGTGACCATGAGTACCTCATCTGGAATACTCGGATCAAAAGCTTGAGGCCAAAAGTCTTCACCAACACCTTCCACGTTGTAGCCGTGGATAGGGCCACCAGAATAAATAGAACCTTGAGGATCAGCGCCAATGACTTTGACGCCCCCCGCAGATGCCTCTTTAAGGAAACGGCCGGTACCGGTAATCGTTCCACCGGTGCCAATACCAGCAACAAAGTGGGTGATGCTTCCTTCGGTATCACGCCAAATCTCTGGACCAGTGGTGGCGTAGTGACTCGCCGGCCCATTGGGGTTGTCGTATTGGTTGGGTTTGAACGCACCAGGAATTTCAGTAACGAGACGGTCGCTCACCGAATAGTAAGAACGGGGGTCGTTAGGCTCCACGTTCGTTGGAGTCGCAATGACCTCAGCACCGTAGGCACGCATCGTGTTCTGTTTATCGATCGAAACTTTGTCTGGCACGACAAATATGGTTTTGTATCCGCGTAGTTGTGCAAAAAGCGCCAGACCAACGCCGGTATTACCTGATGTGGCTTCAACAATGGTTCCGCCCGGCTTGAGTTTTCCTTCACGCTCAGCAGCGTCGAGGATCTTCTCCGCTATACGGTCTTTAGCGGAACCTCCGGGGTTCGTGAACTCAAGCTTGACCAAGACGGTTGCCTTGATTCCTTCAGTGACGTGGTTGAGCTTGATCAGAGGTGTGTTGCCGATGGCGTCTGTGACAGTGTGTGCGTACTTCATGGGTTATCCCTAGTGATGAGGGAGACCTCTGCTCTACGCAGATACGTCTCGATGTTGTTGTGGAGTGTGCGTGCGCTCAGAGGCACGCTGAAGAACTAGTTCGGAAAAGGAACTAGCGACAACAACAGAGACGAGAAGTAATCACGATGAGATGACGCTAACAGGGGATTTATCGGTTTCAAAGCCATAAGCAGTTTTGTTACGTCACAATTCGAAGAAAGCGTTTGTTGCGTAACATATTGCGATTGAGGATTTGATCAATGAGAAAGTCCTCCCCCTCCGAAAGGAGGGAGAGGACCGATTCCCCTTGTTCGTGAACTTCGTTAGGAGAGTTCCACATCCTTCTTGACCGCAGCCAAGACGGGTCCAGCAATGAAAGCCAGGGCAATAATGATCAGCACACCGAAGGAGAAGGGGCCATAGGACTCTTCACCAACCAGAACAGGTAGGTTCTGCAGGATGAGGTAGAGGAAGAAGAGAAGACCGACAAGTCCAATGACTGGTGCGATAACTGTCTTCCATGCACTGAGGTTGTGCTTGTCCTTACGGAAAATACCAAGCACTGCAACGCTGGTGATAACCAGAAGCAGAACGATACCAACCGAAGAGATTCCACCAAGCCAGGTGTAGAACTGGACGATGGGATCCAGGCCAAGTGCAACTGCTGCAGCGAGGAGAACCGCAACGATTGTGGTTGCTACAACAGATGCACGAGAAGGCGATCCGTGCTTTCCGTGTGCTTCAGAAAGAGAGTGTGGGAGCACACGGTTAGCTGAAAGCGAGAAGATGTAGCGCGACACAATGTTGTGGAACGACAGAATGCAGGCAAACAAGCTCGTTACAAAGAGAACCTGAATGATGTGGCCACCCACAACGCCAAGGTACTTCTCAGTGGTCACAGCAAGAATTCCACCAGGGTTTTCTGAGGCGATTGCAACAACTTGGCTCTGTCCGTTTGCAGATACGAGAACCCAGCTGGAAACAGCATAGAAAATCCCGATAGCAATCAGTGAGATGTAGGTTGCACGAGGAATAGTGCGCTCAGGATCACGCGCTTCGTCGCGGAAGACAGCAGTTGCTTCGAAACCGATGAAGCTGAGGATTGCGAAGAGGATACCGAAACCGGGAGCTCCAGAGAGAATCTCGGTGGGGTTGAAAATTCCGTTGGAGTAACCCTCGGGTCCACCACCGCTGAAGACGACGACAGCATCGAGAGCGATAACGATCAGAACTTCAGCAATCAGAAGCACGCCCAGGACACGTCCTGAAAGCTCAATTTTGCGGTAGCCAACCCAGGCAACGACCACGAGGCCTAGTGCAGCGTATGCCCACCAGGGAACTGCAGGAAGACCATATGACTCGAGAAGACCATCGAGTGCTGGACCGAACAGACCGAACACACCAGCTTCAAGAGCGAGGTAGGAGAACAACGCTACGAAAGCGGTTCCGATACCCGGAGCACGTCCAAGTCCCTTGTCGACATAGGCGTAGAACGCACCAGCAGACTTAACGAAAGGCGTCGCAGAGGTAAAGCCCACTGCGAAGAAGAGGAGTACGACGGTTGCAATCACGAAGGTAAAGGGGAAACCTGCACCATTACCAAATGCGATACCGAGAGGGACGGGTCCACCGATAACACCCAGCGGGGAAGCTGCAGCGACAACGATGAACACAATGCTTGCCACGCCAAGAGTTCCACGAAGCTTGCGAGTATTCTCGGTCGCTTTCGCAGTCTCGGGGGCTGTGAGAGTGTCAGCCATGATTATTTCCTTTGTTCAATAAAGAAGGGGTTTATTGAACATTAGGTAGTTCATTCAGGAATGGAAAATGTGCTTGTAACAAAAGGTTTCATGGCTCAACATGACGTAATAAAAGAACAGGAAATCCTTTATTTACGGATGTTTTGCGTAACCGGAGTGTTAATTCGCGCAGTGTTTCCTGTCAGCTTTTCACGAAGTGTTCCGGGTGAGTATTCGGTCTTGTGGCGTCCACGCTTTTGCAATTCAGGAACGAGAAGACCAGTTATCTGTTCCCACGATTCTGGAACTGCTGCAGCGGCCAAATTGAAACCGTCCACGCCGGTTTCTTCGACCCACTCTTCGAGCTGATCCGCAACGGTTGTAGGAGAACCCACGATCACTGGACCGTCTCCGCCGACACGTGCGTAGTCAGCAATTTCGCGAATGGTCCACTTCTTGTCGGGATCTGCTTGGCTGAAGGCTTTAACTGCTGATTGGATGGCGTTGCTTTCCTGATCTTCGAAAGTACTATCCAGCTTGAGCTTGGAGAAGTCAATGCCGGTCCAGCCGCTCATCAAGGTGAGAGCACCCACTGGTGAGGCAACCTCGAGGTAGCTTTCGAACATTTGTTGAGCTTCAGCATCTGTCTCTGCAACGATTACGGTTTGCTGGTTCAATATCGTGGCTGAACTGCGCTCACGGCCGGCATCCTCTAGTGCTTGTCGAATTCCCGCAACTTGCTTGGTGAGAACGGTTCGACTTGGAGCTGCAACAAAGATTCCTTCGCCGTGCTTGGCAGAAAATTCCAAACCTCGTTTTGATGCCCCAGCCTGATAGATCACAGGTGTGCGTTGCGGGGAGGGCTCACTGAGGTGAATGCCTGGAACCTTGAAGAATTCACCCTCGTGATTGATGGGGTGGACTTTGCTCGGTTCGGCATAAACACCTGTTGCCTTGTCGGCGATAACTGCGTCATCTTGCCAGCTGGTTTCCCAGAGTTTGTAGCAAACCTCGAGGTATTCATCTGCGATGTCGTAACGACGGTCATGTGCCTCTTGAGCGCTGACACCGAAGTTGACTGCACCGCTATTGAGATAACCGGTAACCACATTCCAGCCCACGCGACCCTTAGTGAGATGGTCGAGCGTGCTCATCCGTCGCGCGAAAGGAAAGGGGTGTTCGTAGGACACTGCGGCTGTCATGGCGAACCCCAGATTTTCAGTTACAGATGCCATTGCTGGAATAAGCGCGAGAGGGTCATTCAGTGGTACTTGCACGCCACCACTGAGGGCAGCATCTGAGTTACCGCCATAAACGTCATAGACACCGAGCACATCTGCCAGGAATAGCGCATCAATCTTGCCATCTTCCAGAGTCTTGGCCAATTGCATCCAGTAGTCCAGATCCAGATAGCGACGAGCTTCATCTCGTGAATGACGCCAGACACCAGGAGAGAGGTGACTGAGAGTATTCATGCTGAACGCATTGAGTGCAATGTAATTCGACATGGTTACTTGTCCTTCTGTGGTCGTCCAACGCCGATGTACCACTCGTAAGGAGGCTCTGCTTGGTTCACGAGCCAGTCCCCAACGATGCGAGCTTTGAATGCAACGGGGTTATGTGAGGTAACTGTTCGAGCATTTCGCCAGTGACGATCCAGCGCTTGGGAAGTGGAGACCGCTGAAGCGCCTAGTCCATCAAAAAGATTTGTTGACGCTTCAAGGGCTAACTTGGTGACGACAATCTGTGCCTCTGCCGACTTCAGTTCAGCTTCGCGCTTGGCGTCCGCTTCACTTTCAGTTCCGTGAGCATCTGCAGCTTCCTGTAAAGATTCAGCAGCGGCCACAACAATGGCCTCTGCAGCGGAAGCCTGAGCGGCAATGCGACCGACAACTTCTAATACTTGGGGGTCATGACGTGTTTCGTCGTGGTTTCCGTGGCTGAATGTGCGTGAACGGTTAGCAACCTGACTTGCTGCATCTTGTGCCGCTGCGCGAGTGATTCCGGCAGTGACAGCAACCAGAATTAATTGGTAGAGAGAAGTCTGGTAGCTGAAACGATCTGAAAAAACATAGACATGCTTTCCTTGAACAGGAGCCTGGGTAAAGACAGCAGTCCCACTTCCAGTAAGTTTTTGCCCAAAGCCGGTCCAGTCGTCAGAAATTTGAATGAGTTCAGTATCTGTACTGACAATTGCTGCCACTTCCACACCATCTGGCCGTAGGGCGTTCGTGTCAATCCACTCCGCGAAGATACTTCCGGTTGTGTAGTACTTGCTGCCTGTGATGGTGAAGTCGTCACCGTTTTCGGTGAGTTTGGTGCGAACGTCACCTAATGCAACTGTTCCGATTTCAGTCACAGCATTACCAACTAGTTCACCCTGAGCAAACCGGGTAAGCCATTCGTCACGATCCTCGGAAGGGGCGGCCTGAAGGCGATCTTCAACAAAAGCAATGTGTCCCCGGAACGCCTGTGGAACATGTGGATCAGCTGACGCCAACTCAACCAAGAGCTTGAAAAGTTGGGGAAGGGATGCGCCATCGCCACCGTATTCTTTTGGAACACGAACGCCCGTGAAACCTGCTTCTTTGAGCCACTGAATTTGTTCGGTGGGGAGTGTTCGGTCGAGTTCTCGTTGAAGAGAGTCTTCAGCAATTCGTGAAAAAACAGGGCGGTACTTTGCTGCTAACTCGGCAAAGGTAGGAGTCTCGTTGGTCGACATTGTGACTCCTTATGTGTAGAGAGAAACGGGTGCAACAGCACCGGTGAGGAAGTTTGCGCCCACTTCGATTTTTTTGTAATCGACAGGATCGTGCAGAGAGTGGGTGCGAATGTTTCTCCAGTACACATCCAAGCCAATGCTGGACTTGGTAGCACTAGCTCCAGTCACCTCATAGACACGGTTGGAAACTTCGATGCCGACTTCAGTCGAAATTACCTTGAGCTGAGCAATGCTGATTTCAAGACGTGCACGATCCTCGGCAGTTGTAGCTGCGCTGAGTGCAACAGCATCGTCATAGCTTCGGTTGAGTTTGTCGGCCAATGCCTCTACAGCAACAGTCTTGGAAACCAATTCGCCGAAAACTCGGTGAGTGATGGGATCTTCTGAATAGCGATCGACGTTGCTGAGGAACCAAGAATTGGGACGTGCCAGAGTCAAAGCCTTGGCTTGGTCAAGTGCACCTTCTGCAATCCCTAAGTAAATGTTGCCGAACAACAATTGAACACCTGGAGTAACCACAGAAGAGAAAGGTTCCTCTTGATCGATTCCGATGATGTCAGCAGGTGTGATGACAACATTATTGAATCTGACAGAGCCACTTGCAGAAGAGCGTTGACCTAAGTGATCCCAGTTGTCTAGGTGCTCCACACCGGAACGTTTTCCATCGATAGCGAAGATGAGAAGTTCGCCATCGAATTCGCCGCCTTGAGCAACGCCGCATGAAATTACGATGTCCGCCACTGCAGCACCGGTGGCAAAATGCTTGAGACCACCAAGAATGTAGTTATCTCCGTCAGCAACCAAGCTGAGATCTGGACTGACCGGGTTGAAAGCGTCGCTCCAAATCCACTTGTTCGATGAACTCTTGGAAAACCAGTGCGCTTGCTTCGCCTCATCTGGGCCGTAGAAGGTGATGCAGGCCTGGTTGAGATAGTGATATCCCAGGATTTGAGCAATTGAGGCATCAGCTCGAGCCAAGATACGGGTAATGAGGAAAGCGGTTTCCCAGTGTCCACCGCTACCACCAAATTCGGCGGGAACGAGAAAGTTTGCCAAACCAGAATCGCGCAAAACCTGGAGAGGACCAAATGGAGGAGTACTGTGCTTGTCACGCTCGAGAGCATCGATAGAAATCTTTGCTGCCACTTCCTCGGCAATATTGCTCCAGTGTGCAATTTCCTCAGTAGTTGCATTGCCGGTCCAGGGGCTACGTGTGTATGTGGCAACAGTGCTCATGATGATCCTTGAGTTCAGGGTTATTGACGCTTATTCATCTTCTCTAGTGCCGTAACAAAGCGCATTCTCAAAAGAAACACAAGGTAACTCAAGGAAAAGGAATGCTGTCCTGATGCAAAAATGCAGCATGCCCAAACAGATACGTTTCAATGCCTTCGACATGAGTTGTGTAGGCCACATTTCTGCAGGAACCTGGCGTCATCCAGATGATCAGGCGTATAGATATACCGATATCGACTACTGGACCGAACTTGCGCAAACACTTGAAAATGGTATTTTCGACGGAATATTCATCGCTGATGTTTTGGGTACCTATGACGTTTATGGGAACTCCCATGACGGTGCACTAGCAAAAGCAACACAAGTCCCTGTGACCGATCCGTTGATGGTGGTCTCTGCCATGGCTGCGGTAACAAAGAATCTTGGTTTTGGTGTTACTGCTGGAACTGCTTATGAGCACCCTTATCCATTCTCACGTCGTATCAGCACACTGGATCACTTGACGAAGGGTCGGGTGGGGTGGAACGTCGTGACGGGATATTTGCCATCTGCTGCTCGCAACATGGGAAACACCGATCAGTTAGAACATGATGCTCGTTATGACCATGCCGATGAATATCTCGAGGTTCTCTACAAACTTTGGGAAGGTTCATGGGAAGACGATGCCGTAATTCGCGATAGGGAATCAGGCATCTATACAGATCCCGCCAAGGTGCATGACATCAACCATCACGGTAAACATTTCACTGTTCCTGGAATTCACTTGGTTGAGCCATCCCCTCAGCGCACGCCCGTGATTTATCAAGCCGGTGCGTCTAAACGTGGAATCACATTTGCTGCTGAAAATGCTGAAGCCATTTTTGTGGGGGCGCCCTCAAAGGAAACTCTCCGCACACAAGTTACTGCTCTGCGGGACGGACTGGAGGCTGCAGGTCGCGATAGATATGCCGCCAAGATATACACGATGCTCACCATTGTTGTGGATGAAATCAGTGAAAAAGCACACGCTAAACATGCAGAACTCTTGAAATATGCAGACCCTGAGGCGGCACTTGTACTGATGTCGGGGTGGATGGGCGTTGATCTCTCTGAATACGAATTTGAAGCACCCGTTGGTTACATCAAGAGCAATGCAATTCAGACAACTGTCGATGCGTTCAAGCAGGAATCAGATGAAGGCCGCGAATGGACTGTGCGAGATATCGCGGAATACTCAAAGCTTGGTGGATATGGCCCGGTTCTCGTGGGTTCACCTTCTGAGGTTGCTGACCAGCTTCAGGAATGGGCTGAAGCTACTGATGTAGACGGCTTCAACCTCAGTTACGCGATCACGCCAGGGTCTTTTCATGATGTTGTGAAGTGGGTAGTTCCCGAGCTCCAAAAGCGAGGTGTGTACCCAACTGAATATGTACCAGGAACTCTTCGCAACAAGTTGCATGGTCGAGGAGACCAACTTCCGCGTGAGCACCGTGGTGCTCAATTTAGTTACAAAAACCGCTAGAGCCTAGAGTGGTCACCGAGATGGTGCCAAGAACGGTTGTGGTACACCAAAGGATTTGACGCAGGATCCTCGTCAGGAATATCAGCTTCGAGTGCGTGAACGGCAAAGACCGTTGAGTCCCCGATAGGCATCTTGTTAATGACTCGTCCACGAATACGTGCCTGAGCATTTTTGAAGTATGGCTCACCTGTAGGAAGCCGGTCCCAGATGGTGGTGTCTTCAAAACGGTTGATCCCGCTTGTTGCGCACAGTTTGGCAATATCAATGTGGTCAGACAGCAACAGGTGAACCACAACGGTATCTGCGGCATTCAGAGTCGGAGCACTAGAAGACGAGCCAGAAACCGAGAACACCAGCACAGCCGGATCGGCACTGACAGAAAAAACAGAACTTGCTGTAAGTCCGACAGGGCCATGTCCTGCATCTGCAGTGATGACAGCAACTCCTGCGGGGTGGTGACGAAATGCAAGTTTGAATTCTTCGGCGCTCAGTCCGTCTACGAGTTCAACTGTCATGGTATTTCCTTCGATTGATATGAAGTCAACGTTATGGAGAACTTTGCTTTACTTCAGGAGTCAGCTCAACCTTTCGTAACTTTCACGCCATATTGAGTGCCCAAAATTGATCAAATTTGCCATTTCGACACTTTTTCTCCTTATCGTTTTCGGCGTCGTCTTTCGAACTTGATGTAATCCTGCGTAACTCAGTTACAAACAATGTCGGCTGGTTTCATCTGCGACCGAGAGCTTTCTAATCTCGAGACATGGCCTCCTCCACGACAATGCCTTACGCTGTGACCAACACGGCGTTTGAGGTGCGCTTCGACGGTGTTGGGCGCAGCTTCACTGCAACCAACACCCGTCGAGGTGAGTCGGCTGAGCCTCGAATTGTTCTGCGCGACATCAACATCACGGTCAAGCCTGGTGAGCTTGTTGCCATCCTTGGAACCAGCGGATGTGGAAAGTCAACTTTGCTGCGCATTACCGCCGGACTCGACACAGGTTTTACTGGAAACGTCACCATAGATGGAACTCCCGTTGAAGGTATTGATTCTCGATCGGCATTTGCTTTTCAAGAACCACGACTTTTTCCCTGGCGCTCAGTTACACAAAACGTTGCTCTCGGACTTCCTCACGGCATCGACAAAGCAGAAGGTGAAGCACGCGTCGCTGAGCTGCTGGAACTTGTTGGACTGAGTGCTTCAGCTCACCATAGGCCACGTGAAATTTCAGGCGGCATGGCACAGCGCGCCTCTCTAGCTCGTGCACTGGCACGTAACCCTGGCGTGCTGCTCCTGGACGAGCCTTTCGGAGCACTTGATGCCCTGACTCGTTTGAAAATGCAGGATCTGCTCTTGGATATTCACGCAGCTGCACCTACAACTGTCCTTTTGGTTACCCACGACGTTGACGAGGCATTGCAACTGGCTGACCGTGTCATCTTGTTGGGACGAATGCCCGGGGAGCCCGGTGCGACCATCTCGGAATTGGTAACTGTTCCTGGTGGCCGACCTCGCGACCGTGGCTCCGCAGAACTGGCTGAACTCAGAGCACACCTGCTTGAGGGCCTTGGTGTTGATCGTCACACGACCAGCACTTTCAGCATCTAAAACTTCCTTTGCACATCACAAAATCCGAAAGATACAAAACACACCATGACGAAAATATCACTACTCGCTTCTGTCACAGCAGGCGTTGCTGCTCTCGCGCTGGTTCTCACCGGTTGCGCAGGGGAGTCCAAGCCTGTCGTTACTGAAGAAGCTGCTGCGGTTATCGACCACACCGGCGAAACTCTCAACATCGACTTCGCTACCTACAACCCTCTCTCGCTGCTAATCAAGAACTACGGCTGGCTTGAAGAAGAACTTGCTGACACGGGTATCAAGGTCAACTGGGTTCAGTCATTGTCTTCTGCTGACGCAAATGCCAAGCTTCTCGCAGGAGCTCTTGACGTGGGATCTACTGCAGGTTCTGCTGCACTTCTGGCACGTTCCAACGGTTCACCCATCAAGACTCTCGAGATCTTTGACCAGCCTGAATGGGCAGCACTTGCTGTTGGGCCTGACTCGACCATCAAGAGCGTGAAGGACCTCAAGGGCAAGACTGTTGCAGCAAAGAAGGGTACTGACCCCTACTTCTTCCTGCTTCAGGCACTCGAAGAAGCAGGCGTTGACCCAGCTACTGTGACCATTCAGAACCTGGCACACGCTGATGGAAAGACTGCACTGTTCAACGGTTCCGTAGACGCATGGGCTGGTCTTGACCCCATCCTTGCTGGTGCTGAGACTGAAGGTGCAAAGCTGATCTACCGCAACGTGGACTTCAACAGCTACGGGTTCCTGAACGGCACCGAAACCTTCATCAAGGAGAAGGCAGACATTGCTCAGGTTGTCACCAACGTGTACGAGCAGGCTCGTCAGTACGCGATTGCTAACCCCGACGCAACCTACGCAGTTCTTGCAGCAGCTTCCGGACTCACCGTTCCAGTTGCTAAGACTGTTATTACCGAGCGCACCGTCATCGACATCAACCCCATTCCTGGCAAGAAGCAGACCAAGCTCCTCAAGGGCATTGGCAAGGTCTTCGTAGCTAACGGAGACGTTGCTACCCAGGCACAGGTCGATGAGGCTTTGAAGACGCTCTACGACACCACCTTCATCAAGAAGTCCTACAAGGACATCGATGTGAAGGCGACCGAGGCTGCTGTAGCGAAGTAATTCGCCACGGTAAACACCAGGATACGAAGCATGAGCGCGACGACCGATCTCACACCTAGGGCACAAGCCCGAGGGAAGGCTGCCCGCCAGGGCGGGGGATCGGTTCGTCGTGCTCGCTTCACGTCCACCCGAGGGGGACAATTCCTCATTAGCTCCATCCTGCCGATAGCCATCTTGCTGGCATGGCAGCTCACGTCCAGCCTTGGCATTTTCACCGTGGGCCAGCTTCCATCACCTGAAATGGTGTGGCTTGCAGGAGTCGACTTGGTTCAACGTGGGCTTCTTGGCCCATTCATTGGCATCTCAGTTCAACGCGTATTGATTGGGTTCGCCATCGGTGCCAGCCTGGGATTGTTCTTCGGAGCAATCGTTGGTTTGGCACGAGTCTGGGACTTCTTCTTTGGTTCCACCTTCGGCGCTATTCGTGCCGTCCCATCTTTAGCATGGGTGCCCTTGCTGCTTCTGTGGCTCAAAATCGGTGAAGAGTCCAAAATCACCCTGATTGCTATTGGTGCATTCTTCCCCGTTTACACAACGGTTGCCGCTGCTTTGCGCCATGTGGACAAGCAGCTTGTTGAAGCAGGACGTGCTTTCGGACTTTCCGGAGTTCAGCTCTTCACTACCGTGCAGCTTCCTGCCGTAGTTCCTTCTGTTATTTCAGGTCTGCGCCTCGCCTTGGCACAGTCTTGGCTCTTCCTGGTCGCGGCAGAATTGATTGCTTCTTCTGCTGGTCTGGGTTTCTTGCTCCTTGATTCGCAAAACAATGGCCGAACAGATCGAGTGATTCTGGCCATCATCTTGCTTGCCGTCTTCGGCAAGACCACGGATGCACTTCTGGGATTGTTTGAAAAGTGGGCAGTTCGTCGCTGGGCGTAGAAGCTCACAGAGGAACAGGCTTAGAATTTCACCATGGCTTACGACGTAGAGAAGAACGACGACCAGTGGCGTGCAGAGCTTTCTGCTGAGGAATATGCGGTTCTGCGTGAAGCAGCAACTGAACGTGCCTGGTCTGGTGAGCTCCTAGATGAAGACCGTGCTGGTATCTACACCTGCAAGGCGTGTAACAACGAACTTTTCACCGCCGGAACCAAGTTCGATTCTGGTTGCGGGTGGCCTTCCTTCTACGAATCTGTTCGACCCGATGCTGTTGAACTTCGCCCAGACCACTCACTTGGTATTGAGCGCACCGAGGTACTCTGTGCAAAGTGTGGTTCGCACTTGGGTCACGTCTTCCCAGATGGTTTCGGAACCCCAACGGGAGATCGTTACTGCATGAACTCGATCTCGTTGAACTTCAAGGCCGAGGACAACTAGTCCCTAGCTGCGCAGAACTTTCACGTCAGCAGCACTCAAACCGGTATTAACCTTGAGCAGTTCTGGCGAGGGTTGAGTTGTTGCTGTCGTAGTGACGGCTGTGAGCAAGTGTGATGTTGCGCGAGCAAGACCTCGATAAGCGGCCTCTGCTGCAGCAGCCTCTGGTGAAGTGGCATCAAGACCTAACGCTGCTAGCTGATCAATCACAGCACCTGCAGCAAGGAGATCCTCTGTTGCAACACGGAGCTGACCATTACGGTTTGAACCAGCTGCAACAACTGCTATCAGAATTCTCTTGGCCAGTTTCACCTGCAGATCAATGACCCACTGAGCGGCAGCATGTGCTGTGCTGAGGTCAGCGCTGATGACAGCGGGACTTAGTGGGAGCTCAGTGAGGTTTACGTCACTACCGTCTTCCTTAATGGCATCAACCCAGACAATCACGTCAGCATCTTCACCAATAGCGTGGGCGCCTTGGGTGGCCCAATCAAAGCGAACCTGGTAGCGAGTTTGTTCCATGCACTTATTCTCGCCGAGTATCAGGAACACTGGTTGTTCATATGACGCTCTGTGACGAAGGCAGTGGGCGCGATTCATGAGTTCTCAATACCCTTGAGGCATGGCTGATCGCGAATATGGGTTTAAGACCCGCTCAATCCACGCTGGAAATATCCCGGATTCAACAACGGGCGCTCGTGCTCTTCCGATCTATCAATCCAGCGCTTTTGTCTTCGATGACACCGCCGATGCTGCAGCGCGATTTGCCCTGCAGAAGTATGGAAACATCTACTCGCGATTATCAAACCCCACGGTTGCTTCTTTTGAAGAGAGAGTTGCAAGTCTTGAAGGCGGTCTCGGTGCTGTGGCAACCGCCAGTGGACTTTCAGCGCAATACATCACTTTTGCTTCCCTAGTCGGGCAAGGTGACCACATCGTTTCTTCAGCAAACCTCTACGGGGGTTCCATTACTCAATTAGATGTGACCCTGCGCCGTTTTGGTGTGGAGACCACGTTTGTTCAGTCAGCAAATCCTGAAGATTATGCGGCAGCAATTACCGAGAAGACAAAGCTGATTTATGCCGAGACAGTAGCAAACCCTTCTGGCGAGATTGCGGATATTGAAGGACTTGCTGATGTTGCACACGCGCACGGTATTCCGCTGATTATTGACTCCACCATTGCCACCCCCTACCTCTGCCGCCCAATCGAGTGGGGTGCTGATGTTGTTATCCACTCCGCCACCAAGTTCCTAGGCGGTCACGGCACCACTCTCGGTGGTGTGGTTGTCGAGTCCGGTCGCTTTGATTGGAACACCGACACATTCCCTCTCTTTGATGAGCCGGTTCCTTCCTATGGTGGTCTCACCTGGGGTGGCAACTTTGGCGAGTATGCCTTCCTTACTCGTTTGCGTGCTGAGCAGCTTCGCGACATTGGGCCAGTTCTCTCAGCACAGTCTGCATTCACGCTCGCACAAGGAGTAGAAACCCTGCCATATCGTATGCAGGCACACATTGACAATGCGCGTGAGGTGGCCAACTGGCTTGCCCAGGACAGTCGTATTGAGTTTGTTAACTGGGCAGGCCTGCCCAGCCACCCACACTATGAACGGGGATTGAAGTATCTGCCCAAGGGTCCTGGTTCAGTCTTTAGCTTCTCGGTCAAGGGTGGCCGTGATGTGGGGCGTAAATTCATCGAATCTGTCGATCTTGCCAGCCACGTTGCCAACATTGGTGATGCAAAGACTCTCGTCATTCACCCTGCATCCACCACTCACGCTCAACTCACAGATCAACAGCTTCTGGATGCGGGAGTTCTTCCTGGCATTGTGCGTTTATCTGTGGGCATCGAGGATGTCGAAGACATCATCTACGACCTTGACCAGGCACTAACCAAGGCAGTGGAGGGGAAGTAATGGCTGACATCATCAATGCGCAGCTTGCCAATGGCCTCAGCTGTGAGCTTCCAGCTAATTCCCCGCTAGCGAAGCTTCTGAAGTCTCAGCGCACCTGGGTTGGACCAGATGCTAAAGCACGTCAGCGTATTCTCAACTCAGCAAAGTCCGTTGCAATTGTCGGAGCATCTCCAAACCCGGCACGTTCGAGTTATTTCGTGGGAACCTATCTTCTTTCCTCCAGCGATTACCGCGTGTATTTCGTAAACCCCAATGCCGATGAAATCTTGGGGGAAAAGGTCTATCCAGACCTTGCTTCACTACCCGAAGTTCCAGACATTGTGGATGTTTTCCGCAAGGGCAGCGACATTCCTTCCGTCATCGATGATGTTGTGGCAATCGGCGCAAAGACTATTTGGGTTCAACTTGGTATCTATAACGAAGAAGCAGCTCGTTATGGCGAAGAACAGGGCCTCACAGTGGTGATGGATCGTTGTATCAAGGTGGAGCACGCCAGGTTCCATGGTGGTTTGCACTTACTGGGCTTTGACACTGGTGTAATCAGTGCCAAAAAGCTCGAACGCTAAATACCAACTGTTTCGTACTTCAGCGTTTTCAAATCCACCGTCGTGACACTGTCGTGTTCCAGCGGTTCCCAGTCATCAATGTCTAACCCGCTAGAGGCAAAAACGATAGTGCCATCCACCCGCTGTTTCATTCGCATGAGGTAGTAAGAATCATCGTGGTCAGCAGGTAGGGTGCTTTTATCGATGCCGCGTTTGTCGAATTCTTCAACCGGGCTGGGTGCTCCGGAGGAGGCGTGAACTGCTATCAGTTGGGTTTCTGAAAGTAACAGTGCATTCAAACTTGAGGTGGGAAACATGGAGCGCAATGTTCCTGCGGCTTTCTGTGCAGCCTCGGGAAGAGTGCTTCCCTGTTCCCGATACGTCTGAATTAGACCAAAGTAGCGTTCACTATCCGTATCACCCTTAATGCCAGCGAGCACATTGGGGGAGAGGAGTTTCTCCACTGACTCCAGATCCGGAAATGAGCCATTGTGGGCAAAAGAAATGTTTCCCGACACAAAAGGATGAGTGTTTTCTGGCTCACAGGCCATGCCACCGGTGGCAAGGCGGAGGTGAATAATCTTGGCCGTTGCAGAAAAACGGCTCAAGGCATCCAGCAGTTGTTGATCTTCGAGTCCGGAAGTGTTTTGTTTGACTGACTCGAGTTCAACATCACCGGATTCATCAATCCACGAGGAGCCCCAGCCGTCGCGGTGAAGTTTGGCCATATCGAGGAACACGCGTGATTGAGCGCCACCGAGCACAGATGCCACCGTTCGGGGCACTGGAGCTGCATAACCCAGGAGTCGACACACGTGAAAACTCTACGACAGGCCGTCGCGCAATTCACGAGCCAGTGAGAGTGTCACTTCGCGCAGGTCGCCCTTGTTTTCTTCAAATACTGCGAGTTGGCGTTGGTAGCTGGCGCCTTTATCCAGAATCAGGTTGATGTTCTCAAGCTCTTGGGCACAGCTTAATTTTTCAGCTGTCGGACGAAGTTGAGTTAGGAGGGCATGGATATGTTCACGAACAGGAACTTCCGTGCCGTTGTTATCGATAATGATGATGGCATCAAGACCATATCGGGCTGAGCGCCACTTGTTCTCACGCACAAACCAGGGTTTGAGATGAGGAAGTTCTTCTCCGGCATCTATCTTGGCCGAGAACCATTCAGTCAGTGACTGTGTCAGTGCTGCAACGGCACCAATTTCTTCCGCAGTGGAAAGCCCATCACATGCTCGGAATTCGATGGTTCCCCACCTGGGCGCCGGGCGAACATCCCAGCGCACTTCTGAGACCACATCAATGATTCCTGTTCTGGTGAGGTCATCAACGTAGTGTTCGAAAGATTCCCAATCAGGTAAGTCATAGGGCAGACCAGCTGTGGGGAGCTGCTGGAACATCAGTGCACGGTTGGAGGCATAGCCGGTGGCTTCTCCAGCCCAGAATGGGCTGGAAGCCGAGAGTGCCTGGAGGTGTGGGTAGTAGGACAAGAGGGCATTGAGAAGAGGGAAGACTTTCCTGCGGTCTTCGACACCCACATGGACATGAATGCCCCAGATCATCATGTTTCGCCCCCACCACTGGGTGCGTTCAATCAGCTTGTGATAGCGAGCCTTGTTGGAAACCACCTGTTCCTGCCACTGGGCAAACGGGTGGCTGCCTGAGCAAATCAAATCGATATCTAGGGGATTAGTCACATGGCGTACTTCTGCCAATTGTCCGCGCAAGTCTTCAACGGCACCGGTGACGGTGGTGTGAACATCGGAGACCAACTCCACCGTGTTCATGAGAAGTTCTCCGGTAATGAAGGGATGGGCAGAGAAGTCGGGGCCATACAGCTCGCCTAAGACCTTATCTGCGACATTTTTCAATTCCCCAGATTGCTTATCAATCAGAGCAATTTCCCACTCGATGCCAACGGTTGAGCGGGCAGAAGGAGCAAAGGTGATGTTCACGTGTGCCCCCGAATCATATTGTGCAGGTTCGATGAAGTTCGAACTGCTGGCTTCATGCTGACACGGAACGCATCGCGCTTGCAGAAATGGACGTAACGATTAGCAATACAAGGCTTTCTTCTGCCAGAATAGGAAGTCGAGTTTGGTTCATATCCGACCCTCTAATCAGATATGTCTCGAATCCCTTAGAGCTTGTACCGAGTGTGCCCCCACGCTCACGGTCGTCAGTTCATCCACTACACATCACTCACAGGAGAATTGTGGCTGTCAAAATTCGTTTGAAGCGCATGGGTAAAATCCGCGCGCCTTTCTACCGCATCGTCGTAGCAGACTCACGCACCAAGCGTGACGGTCGTGTTATCGAGGAGATCGGTAAGTACCACCCCACCGAGAACCCTTCGTTCATCGAGGTTAACTCAGAGCGTGCACAGTACTGGCTCTCTGTTGGCGCACAGCCAACCGAGCAGGTTGAAGCACTTCTGAAGCTCTCCGGTGACTGGGGACTCTTCAAGGGTGACAAGAATGCAAAGAGCACCATCAAGGTTGCTGAGCCTAAGGCTGCATTCGTTGTCGACACCAAGAAGAAGCCAGTTCTCGTTCCAAAGACTGAGAAGGCACCTAAGAAGGAAGAGGCAGCTGTTGAGGCTGCTGAAGAAGCCATCGTAGATGCCGCAGCTGAGGAAGCAGTCGTCGAGGCAGTTGCAGAAGCAATCGTCGAAGAGGCTGTAGCTGAAGCTGTTGTTGAAGAGGTAGCAGCTGAGGTTGTTGCCGAGGCTGAGGAAATCGCCCAGGCTGCTGTAGAAGCAGCTGGCGAGGAACAGGCCTAATCAACATGCTCGCATCAGCAGTCAAGCACCTCGTCAAGGGCATCGTAGAGAACCCCGATGACGTGAAGGTTGCTGTGCGTTCGAACAATCGTGGTGAGGTCCTCGAGGTTCATGTGAACCCCGAGGACCTTGGCCGCGTTATCGGCCGTTCGGGCCGAACTGCAAAAGCCCTTCGCACTGTCGTGAACGCTCTTGCAGATGGTCGCAACGTTCGTGTCGACGTCGTCGACACCGACGCCTAACGTGGCCGCTGACACTAGACAGACCCAACTTCGCGTCGGTCGTCTCACCAAGGCCCACGGCCTCAAAGGCGCTATCAAGGTCGAGCTCTACACTGATGAGCCCGAGAAGCGCTTTGTGCCCGGGGCCATTTTCTCTGTCCAGGTGCCAGAAGAATCTCCCTGGTATGGCAAGAACATCGAACTCATTGAGCTTCGCTGGTACAACTCTCACCCGGTTGCCTTCTTCAAAGATGTTCCTGACCGCACTGCAGCTGAATCTTTAATCAAGGCAATCCTCTGGGTAGATCACGATACGTCTGTTCTACCCGAAGAACCCGAGGCGTGGTACGACCACCAACTCACCGGTCTGAAAGCAGTTCGTGACGGTGTTGAGGTTGGCACCATTGCTCGCGTAGAACACATGCCAGCACAGGACTTGCTCGTTGTGAAAACAGCACAGGGTGAAGTAATGGTTCCGTTCGTGAAGGCCATCGTTCCTGAAGTCGACATCGACAAGGGCATTGTCACCTTGACTCCTCCCGGTGGTCTTTTTGAAGAGCTTCCCGAAGAGGATGACGTAGCTGAGGAAACTTCCGAGGCCTAAATGCGCATCGACATTGTGACGATCTTCCCGGAGTTCTTCGGCACTCTCAATGTTTCTCTCCTGGGTAAGGCGCGACAATCAGGACTGATTGACACTCGCGTGCATGACTTGCGTGCTGTCACCACAGATAAGCACCACACCGTGGATGACACCCCCTATGGCGGTGGCGCCGGCATGGTGATGAAGCCAGAGCCCTGGGGTGACACTCTCGATGCGATCCTCGCTGATTCTGAGAGCTCTCACAATCCTGTCCTCATCGTTCCATCACCTGCGGGGGAGCAGTTCACTCAGGCGGTTGCCAAAGAACTTGCTGAAGAAGAACAACTCATCTTTGCCTGTGGTCGGTATGAAGGAATTGATCAGCGTGTGAGCGACCACTTTGCTACGCGGATTCGTGTGCGCCCCATTTCTCTGGGGGACTATGTCTTGAATGGCGGGGAAGTTGCTTCACTAGCCATGATTGAAGCTGTCGGTCGCCTCATCCCAGGCATGGTGGGCAATCCAGAGTCCCTGGTTGAAGAAAGTCACGAGGATGGCCTGCTGGAGTATCCCAGCTACACCAAGCCTGCAACGTGGCGTGATTTAGAGGTTCCACCGGTTTTGCTGTCGGGAAATCACGCTGCGATTGCAGCTTGGCGTCACGAACAGCAGCTTGAACGCACCAAGCGCGTTCGTCCCGATTTACTTCCTGAGTAAATCTCTGGCACAATTGATCCTTGTGCCGTTGGTCTTACCCTGCCACAGGGGGCACTGAGACTTACAACACAGCACACGTTCTTTTTCATCATTCACGTATGAGGCCTGTGGCTTGTACAGATTGAGATACATCATGCACATTCTTGACGCTGTAGACGCTCCTTCACTGCGTAGCGACATTCCAGAATTCCGCGCCGGTGACACCGTAAAGGTTCACGTAAACATCATCGAAGGTAACCGCTCTCGTATCCAGGTTTTCCAGGGTGTCGTTATCGGTCGTTCGGGTGAGGGCGTTCGCGAAACCTTTACCGTTCGCAAGGTTTCCTTCCAGGTAGGTGTGGAGCGTAAGTTCCCCGTACACTCGCCAGTCATCGACCACATTGAGGTTGTCTCTCGTGGTGATGTACGTCGCGCGAAGCTGTACTACCTGCGCAACCTTCGCGGTAAGAAGGCAAAGATCAAAGAAAAGCGCGACTTCTAAGTCAACACTTTCCAAGACCCCCGGTTTTCCCGGGGGTCTTGTTTTTTACCTCGGTGTTTCACTTCCCTTACACAGGCTTTTGTCGGGAAGGGCAACCTAGACTTGAATCGCGATATTAGAGAGATTCCACACCATGGCCACTGCAACATCTTCGAGGCGCTCTGCCTCCAGAACGGTGCTGTTCTTTGTTCGGGATGTTCTGGTTATTTTCGGTATTGCGATTCTGGTTTCTTTCCTAGTGAAGACCTTCCTCGTTCGCTCTTTCTTCATCCCATCTGCATCGATGGAACAGACATTGATGATTGATGACCGTGTCATTGTCAATGAGCTGGTTCCTAAGGCAGTGGCGGTTGATCATGGTGACATTGTTGTTTTCAAGGATCCAGGCGGTTGGCTACCTGCCCGCCCACCGGTTGAACTTTCCGGTATTCAGGCAGGAACTGAATGGGTTCTCTCCTTGTTTGGTTTGGCCTCGCCAGATAGCAACGACCACCTGATTAAGCGCGTGATTGGTCTACCAGGGGACACTGTTCAGTGTTGCTCAGCCGAGGGCAAGATCATCGTGAACGGTGTTCCTATTACTGAGCCCTACATCACCATCCCTGCAGGTGAAACTCGAGCTTCGGCCATTGACTTCAATGTCACTGTTCCGGAAGGTTCCCTCTTTGTGATGGGAGATAACCGCTACAACTCCAAGGATTCTCGTTACAACACCGACAAGCCTGGTGGAGGATTTGTCGGAATGGATAATGTTGTCGGTCGCGCCTTTGTCCTCAGTTGGCCAATGAGCCACTGGGGTTGGCTCTCCAACTATCCAGAAGTCTTTGCTGACGTCCCCAAGGCGTCTGCCCAGTAAATCCATGCCTACAGATCCCACCCTTGAGGTTGAGCACGAGCTCTTTGCCAGTGGAGCATCTCTGATCATCGGAATAGATGAGGTTGGTAGAGGCGCCATGGCCGGACCGGTCATGGTGGGTGTATGCGCGGTGAAGCAAGGTGTTCAGGACTTTCCTGCTGGACTACGAGATTCCAAATTGGTTTCAGAGAAGAAACGTCTGAGCTTGTTTCCTGAGGTTCAGGCATGGGCCCCAACGGCCGTTGGTGAGGCTTCTGCGGCAGAGATTGATGAACTTGGAATCACGGCCTGTTTGGGGCTTGCTGCGCGCAGAGCGCTCATCCTTCTGCATGAAGCAGGAGTTCCTGTGGGAGAAGCAACCGTGTTACTTGATGGTTCTCACGACTGGCTCAACCCTGCACTCTCCAGCAAGCTTCCGGTGATTACCCGAGTCAAAGCAGACCAAGACTGTGCTGTTGTTTCTGCTGCCTCGATTGTTGCAAAGGTCACCAGAGACGAGCTCATGGTGAACTTAGATGCCCAACATCCTGACTATGGATGGGCATCGAATAAAGGCTATGGCGCCGCAGTTCATATGGAAGCCATCAAGACGATCGGCCTCACTCCTTACCACCGTGCCAGTTGGGTGAAATAACCTCCACTTGGTTAGACATAAGATTGATTCACCATGGATGAAGAAGACTTCGACGACTACGACCGCGAAGCGGAGCTCGCTCTGTATCGCGAGTATCGCGATGTTGTGGGTCAGTTCTCCTATGTGATTGAAACCGAGCGTCGTTTCTATCTCGCCAACGAAGTTGACGTGAAGCGTATTGATGCTGAACATGACTTCTATTTCGAGCTCACCATGAACGATGTGTGGGTCTGGGATGTTTATCGCGCAGATCGCTTCGTCAAGAGCGTCCGAGTGCTCACCTTCAAGGATGTCAACGTGGAAGAACTCTCGTCCAAGGAGTTTGAGCTTCCTAAGGAACTCGCACTCGACGAGTAGTCCTCCACGGTTGTGTTGAGCACAAGCTATTCACAACTTCTGTCTGCGCGTGTTTCTGTGTGAACTAAGTGTTTGAAGATGCTCTTCGGAGGTCTTCATGACAACAATTTGTGGTTTGCCCCGTCTTGCCGTGGAAGAAAGCATGCGACAAGTCATGCCAACTGAGGCAGATATCGAAACTCTTGCTCACGCTTTCGCTCGCGCGGCCTGGACAACCTTGGTTGAACCAGGGGACCGCGTAGCTGGTCGGCTCATCTCGATGTGTGGAGCTGAAAGGGCACTTCAATTTCTCATTGATCGATTTCGCGCCGATGAAATCGTGCAGGAGTGTTTGGCCCCGGAAGAGATCGAGTGTGAGTCTGAGCTATTCATTGAAGATCTGGCTGAAGGAATCATGCGATGGCAGCCTCGCCTCAGTTCAGGTGATGTGCTCAATGCCGTGATTCACGCAGCAGGATTAGGGGCCTTTCTGTTGACGCCAGAGCAGGATACTTGGCCCAGGGGGCTCAGAGATTTAGAACTGCACGCACCCGTTGCGTTGTGGGCACGTGGTCAGCGCGCTGCCCTGAGCGGATTCGATCATTCTCTTGCCGTAGTGGGAGCACGGGCCTCCACAGGTTATGGCGAGCACGTCACGATGGAAACGGTCTCTGCCATTGCTGAACGCGGTGTTTCCATCGTCTCTGGTGCCGCCTATGGCATTGATGGAATGGCACACCGCAGCGCCCTGGCAGTGGGAGGAACAACCATGGCGTTTCTGGCTGGTGGTGTTGACAGGTTCTATCCGAGCGGTCACGATGCTCTGCTGGGAAGGATTATGGAAACCGGGGTAGTACTTGCCGAAGCACCCTGTGGTTATGCGCCGACAAAGTGGAGATTCTTGCTTCGCAATCGACTCATCGCTGCCTCAACCCAAGCAACTGTTGTGATGGAAGCAGGGTGGCGTTCAGGGTCACTCAACACTGCAAATCATGCCGCTTCATTAGGCAGGCCACTTGGGGTTGTGCCAGGTCCGGTGACGAGTGCGGCTTCTGCGGGGTGTCATCGACTTCTTCGAGAATACGATGCCATGTGTGTCACCACAGCATCTGAAATGTTGGAACTGCTTCCAGGCCAGCCTGCTGCCCTGAGCGAGTCTGAACGGCAGGAAAGCGCTGAGTGAGGCATCCTTGAAAGCATGCAACTAGAGAGCGCCCTGGATGGCTTCATGGCCTATCTGGGTGCTGAGCGTGGCTATTCCGAGCACACCATCAAGGCATACTCCTCAGATCTGCGAGATTTGGCCAACTATGCCGAACGCAGGGCAGTAAAGAACCTCGATGGCATCACACTTGAGTTCCTGCGGGATTGGTTGTACGAATCGGCGCAATCTGGACTGACAAAAACGACGCTTGCTCGTCGATCGGCAAGTGTGCGCAGCTTCACAGCATGGATGCGCAGACAAGGGCTCACTCAAGCAGATGCTGGAGCCCGCCTGAAGTCTCCTAAAGCAGATCAGTCACTCCCGCGAGTGATATCTCTGCCTCAACTGGAGGACATCTTTGAGAAATTGACAGACACAGCTGCCGAAGGGGAGCCTATTGCACTGCGTGATCTGGCCATCATTGAGTTGCTCTATGCTTCTGGCTTACGTGTGTCAGAACTCGTGGGCTTGAACCTAGGAGATGTGGATCTTGATCGCTTGACAGTTCGAGTCATGGGTAAGGGATCGAAAGAACGTATCGTGCCATTTGGTATCCCGGCAGCATCGGCATTGACCGACTACCTGACTCGTTCGCGCAAGATGTTGGTTGAAGGCAAGCCACACACCAATGCATTCTTTGTGGGTGCTCGTGGAGGGAAGCTCAGTACCCGTGCGGTCTATGCACTCGTTGCCTCGCTATTGGAACCGCTGGGAGGCAGTGGACCTGCCGGTCCACACTCATTGCGTCACACCACGGCAACCCATTTGCTTGATGGCGGTGCAGATTTACGTATTGTGCAAGAAATGCTCGGTCATGCCAGCATGGGGACAACGCAGATATACACCCACGTGTCGATGGAAAGACTTACTTCGAGCTACCAACAAGCGCACCCTCGCGCTTAGCTGCTGCTTTCATTCTCTGCTTGAACCAGGCTGTGTCTGTGATGCGTGCCAAGACCGGTCCTGAGATGACCGTGATAAGCATGTAGGTGGCAGCTAGCGGTGCAATCAGGGGCTGAACACCGGCACTCACAGCAAGGCCGGCGATAATCACCGTGAACTCACCACGAGGCATCAGGGCAACACCCGTACGCCAGCGACCAGGGCGACCAATGCCTGCCTTTCTGGCAGCAAGATATCCAGTCATCACCTTGGTGGACATGGTGATCGCAGCGAGGATAAGCGCAGGAATAAATACTTCTGGAATATCTGCTGGATTCGTGGTCAAACCAAAAAACACGAAGAAGATTGCCGCAAAGAGATCACGCAGTGGTGCAAGTAGTTTCTCGGCGTTGTGGGCAACCTGACCAGAGAGGGCGATACCCACTAAGAAAGCCCCTACAGCCGCCGAAACTTGAACCTGTGAAGCAAGACCTGCCACCAGCATTGTGAGGCCAAGAACTCCCAACAGGAGGGTTTCTGGCTGCTCTGGGTGGAAGATGCGAGATAGCTTCTTACCGTGACGCACAGCGAGGTAGAGAACGATGGTGACGGAGCCCACAGCAATGGCAACGGTTATTGCGCCTTCGAGCAGGCTGGCCCCAATGACAACTGCAGAGAGGATAGGGAGGTAGAAGGCCATGGCGAGGTCTTCCAACACCAATACCGACAACACGATTGGAGTTTCACGGTTACCGAGTCGTCCCAGGTCGCGTAAAACTTTAGCAATCACCCCGGAGGAGGAGACCCACGTGACGCCGGCCATGACGAGTGCGGCGATGGGACCCCAGCCCAAGATAAGTGCGAACACAGCGCCGGGCACTGCGTTGAGCAATCCATCCCAGATTCCCGCACGAGCAGAGCTTTTGAGATTACCTACCAATTCTGTAGGTGAATATTCCAAACCGAGCATGACCAACAACAGCACAACACCAAGCTCAGCGCCGGAGCTGAGGAAATCAGTACTTGCGTGCAGCGGGAGCAGACCACCAGAGCCGAATACTAGCCCTGCCGTCATATAGAGAGGGATGGGGGATTGGCCGTATTTGATGGCGAGGCGCCCGAGCAAACTGAGGCCGAAGAGCAGTGCTCCTACCTCAATGAGCATCCAGGTCTCGTCATGCATGGCTAAACCTGACTGTGTGCCAGTAGTTTGTCTAGCTTGTCTAAGCCCTCGCGAGTGCCCACAGCGACAATGAGGTCATCCATGCGCAACACCTCTGCAGGGGTGGGTGAAGGAATGACATCATTGCCGCGCAAGATGGCCACGATAGACACACCAGTTTTGGTTCGTGCTTGAGTGTCACCCAACGGGCGATCTAAAAAGCGAGAGTCAGAAGGTAGGACCAGTTGTTCAGTAAACAATCCGATAGTTCCATTACCGAGGTCAGAGAGCTGACTCAGTAATGCTGCGTGCCCGAGTAAGTCCGAAAGTGCAGATGCCTCATCGCCTGTCAGAGAGACAGAGCCAAGGATGGCATCTGGATCTTCTGGATCGTAGAGAGCAACTTCACGATGGCCGTCTCTGAAGCTGAGGACACCAATATGCTGGCCATCCTGTGTCACGACGTCGTGACGTACTCCAAAACCGGGGAGGTCAATTTTTTCGATGCGTACACCCATACCTCCACGTTATCCCAGAGCAGAGCGCACGCCATCCTCAATATCGCTGTCAGTGAAAGTGAAACCAGAACTTAACAACACCTCAGGGACGATCTTTTGACTAGAAAGCAGAAGCTCACGCCCGGCTTGGCCAAGGATCAGTGAGATGGCAAAGCCTGGTGTGGGAAACCAGTAGGGCCGTTTCATCTGCCGGGCAAGAGTTTTCATGACGGTGCCAGAGGTTGCAGGTGTGGGGGCAACGAGGTTGACCGGACCTGCAATCTCATTCTCAATCAGGAAAGCTAATGCACGGGCTTCATCTCTGAGGCTGATCCACGGCCACCAGTCTTTACCGCCGGCTAATGGCCCGGAGGCAAAGAGCTGAGTTATGAGTCGAAGCGGACCGAGAGCTCCTGCTTTGCCAAGAACCAAACCTGTGCGCGCATATGCCACACGTGTGTGCTTCTCCGCAGGCTGCGCAGCAGCTTCCCACGAGGCAACAACATCGGCCAGAAAACCTGAACCGTGTTCTGAATTTTCTGTCAACGCTTCATTGCCACGGTCCCCATAGAATCCTACGGCTGAGCCTTGGACGAGCACCTGAGGTTTGTTAGAAGCTGAAGCAATACCTTCCACAATCGCAGTGGTTGACGACAGTCGAGAGTAGAGAATGTCGTGCTTGGTCTTTGCAGTCCACGGCATTTTGCTGATGGTGGAACCGGCCAAGTTCACAACTGCATCAATGTGACCATGCTGTTGAGCAATCTCATCAAGGTTGAGCGCTGAGTTTCCGGGTTCCCACTGAATTCGCCCAGGACCTGCTGAGCGAGAGAGCAAAAACACTGTGTGGCCAGCTACTTCGAGTTCTCCCCGGAGTGCAGTGCCAATCATCCCGGTGCCACCGGCGATGAGAACCGTTAACGATCGAGCCACGACTGCCTCCATAACTGGAAGCGGCCGTGGCTCGAAAGATTAGTGAGCTAGGCGGAAGCGCTTCCGCGTCCCACGATACCCGCGCGCACCAACAAGACATAGATTTGGCAACCGAGGCAGTAACCAAATACCGAGTTGAGGAATGCTGCCACAAAGGCAAAAGCCATTGCGATGATTGCGCCAGTGCTGATTCCCAGCACGGCAAAGACCAGACCAGCAAGAGCAATAATGAAACCAATCAGCTGCGCAAATGTGGGGGGCTTAGGGTCTTCAAGTTCAGTCGGTGCCGCAAGGCGAGGACGAACCAGGGCCTTGAAGATAGCGCCATAGGGGTGCTTAGCAATGCCAGCGAATGCACCAATGGCGAAGATCACAGTGATGTAGGTCAACAGAAGTCCAGCGGGTGTGAAGAAGTTGCCTGCCAGAGAATTGCTACTCGAGAGTGCTTCGGGGTTTGCCAGCAACAGGATCAACTCAATTGAGAGAGTGATAAGTGTGAGGGTGGCGCCAAAGCGTGGGCCACGAGGATCAATACCTTGTGTTCCAGGCTTAGCTGCGAGGGGGTTGGGCTTGTTAGATGACATAGCTGTCGTGCTCTCTCTTGATAGCGATTTCCAAACCAGTGGTGACTGCTTCGGGTCGTGGTGTTCCACCGATGCGCGCAGCTACTGCTCCGCTGTCATCGAGGATGAACGTGGTGGGGGTTTGCAAGATGTTGAATTGCTGGGCTAAATCTTGACGGTTGGTGAGGTCAACTTCGACGTGGTTGACGCCAGGGTGCTCCGTGGCAACACGTTCCAGGTAGTTACGTGTACCGGGGCATTTGGTGCAGAACTCGGTACTGAACTGAAGCAGAGTTCCTATTTTTCCGAACTCAATTCCTTCTCCCAAGATCTCCGGATCAATGCGAGTTAGCCCATCTTGTTTTTTCACTCGACCCTCTGCTGTCTTGATGATCAGCCCAAGTGCAGTAGACACCACAATCAGGCCGCCCAGCAGCAACAGAATCAGAGAGAGGTCCATAGTCTGTCCAGACTAAATCTCACTACCTGCTTCAGGACAGGGAAGATGTCACAAAAAGAAACTTAAGCGATGTGCCTCATTCTCCAGCGAAGTGCCGACGTGAAGTGTGAACTCACCAGGTTCGTAATTCCAATGACCATCCCAGTGTGCAAAAGCCCGTAGGGGAACAGAAATACAAACCTGTTCACTGAAACCAGGCTCAACCCAGACTGAAGCGAATCCAACCAACCAACGTGCCGGACGATCAATAGCGGTTTCTGATCTGGATGCATAAACCTGGACTACTTGCTTACCTGCGCGGTTACCGGTGTTGGTGAGATTCAGCTCAATCTTTGCGCCATTGTGTTCTTCCGAAATAGCTGGGATTCCCACATGCCAGGAGGTGTATCCCAAACCGTGACCAAAGCAAAAAGCTGGTGCAGTGTTGTTCTTGAGCCACGCTTTATAGCCAATGTGGATTCCCTCGTCATAGCGAACAACACCGTTCTTGGGTGATGTGTCCAAAATGGGAACATCAGATTCTGTGCTGGGCCAGGTGGTGGGTAGTCGACCACCGGGCTCACCTTCTCCGCTGAGAATATCGACCAGGGCATTACCGAATTCTTGCCCAGCGAAATAGGTCACCAATATGGTCGAGACTTCATTTCGCCACGGCATGAGAACTGGAGAGCCAGAATTCACCACCACAATTGTGTTGTGATTTGCTTTGGTGACCTGGGAAACGAGTTCGTCTTGAAGGCCAGGAAGTGCAAGGGAGCTTCGATCAAAGCCTTCGGATTCGACTGCTGCGTTTGTTCCCACAACCACAATGGCGACATCTGCTTCGCGAGCTGAAGACACGGCCTCATCGATCAGAGACTGAGGGTTTGCAGTAAATGATGTGATGCCACACACCGCTGTCATGAATGGCTGCTCAGGATCAAGATCTATTTCACAGCGAAGAGAATAAGTTCTGTCAGCCATGACCACGGCGGGGACACTTGCAGAAGGCGTGGAGAAGATAGCTCCTCCGGGGTCCTTGCTCGTGAGCTTCGTGGAGGTTGTGCCGATGAGTTCCTCATCAATAAAGATACGACCTTCTCCAATGCCAGTGAGGCCCAAAAGGATTTCTCCGGAAACATCTGCAGTCCACTGCGCTTCCCATCGGAAGGTCTTTGTGTTCTGACGCTGATCACCCAAGTCAAGAATCATGATGGTCGCGCTAAAGCGATCTTCTTCGCGGATAATCTGATCGTCAAAGTCGAGATAGCTCACTCGCGCACCCTGTTCCCCTGTAAGTGGGTTGCGGATGGAACCAGCATCAAATTCGACGACGCCTTCATGAACAATGGCGCCCATGGCATAGCTCACGTGTGCTTGTGGGTAGCGTGCTGTGATTGCGTCGAGGGGAGTAACAATGCTCTCAGGAACGACAGTCGCACTACCTCCACCCTGCGTTCGTGCACGGAGGGCATTATCGCCAATGACTGCTATTCGTTGTACGTCAGCGGACAGTGGCAAAAGGTTTCCATCATTCTTGAGAAGCACAGAACCTTCAACAGCCAACTCTCGTGCAACCGTGAGGTTGTCAACCTGAACCAACGGTGGTGCTGTGTAATCGACGCCATCCAATGCGCCAACGCGCGAGGCGAGAAGAAGTAACCTCAACACCTTGCGATCAACGACGGACTCGTCGATTTCGCCCTGCCGGACAGCATCTACGAGCGCCTGACCCCAGGGGCCAAAGGGTCCAGGCATCAAGAGGTCTTGTGATGCGCGGGCACTGTTAATGCTGTGGGAGGCGAACCAGTCACTGACTACCACTCCGTCGAAACCCCACTCGCTGTTCAGAGGGGTTTCCAGAAGATCATTCTCGCTAGAGGTCACTCCGTTGATGGAGTTATAGGAAGACATCACTACCCAACTGCGCGCTTCGACAACCGCTTTCTCGAAGGCGAGAAGATACAGCTCTCGCAGTGCCCGGTCAGAAACCTCAACATTTGCGGTATTCCGGTCCTCTTCAAAGTCATTTGCCACATAGTGCTTGAGGCAACCTCCGACTCCCTGTGATTGGATTCCCTCAATCAGCGCGGAGGCGATTTCCGACGTAAGGATGGGATCTTCACTAAACGCCTCGAAGTGTCTGCCACCTAGGGGAGAGCGGTGGAGATTAATTGTGGGGCCGAGCACCACATCTACGCTTTTGCGTCGGGCTTCACCTGCGACGCACACCCCTGCCTTGAAAGCAGCAGAGAGATTCCAGGTGGAACTCAATGAAGATGCCGAGGGCAGGTTCAACGAGGGGCTGTGCTCATCCCACGTCTCTCCACGAACACCGCTGGGACCGTCAGATACAACAATTCGACGAAGCCCTATCTTGGGGATGGCAGTGGTCGACCACATGTCTGCGCCGGTAAGGAGTGACACTTTTTCTTCAAGAGTGAGAAGTGACAACTTCTCAAGAAGAACTGGAGAATCAGGGGAGGTGGGAAGGCTCATCGGTTTTCCTAAATTGGAGGGTTAACGCATTCTGCCTCACGAGTGGTGTTCTCAACTAGCTTGTGCGCGTGTGAGCAGGGGGAGTGTTGTATTTCCAGCTAAGGTTTATGACGTGGCTGAGATTGAATTTCGTTCTGATGTAACTGTTGAATTGGTGCGTTCTAGCGCCCATGATTCCGACGTGCTTTTTGCTGCTCGCGTATCTACTCAAGGGGAACAGACTCTGGAAGAGTCCATGCACACCGCTGAGTCACGTGCTGAAGATGAGAAGCGCGATAAAGGTCTCATCAACTACTTGATGCGCGATCGCCATGGTTCACCTTTTGAGCACAACTCGATGACGTTTTACGTTCAGGCACCAATCTTTGTTTTCCGCGAGTTTATGCGTCACCGCATTGCTTCCTACAACGAAGAATCTGCTCGATACCGTGAGCTCAACCCCGTCTTCTACGTTCCCGCCGCTGACCGCAACCTGATTCAGGTTGGTAAGCCTGGCGCGTATGACTTTGTTCCCGGTTCAGCAGAGCAGACTGCTCTGACCCAGGAGGCAACTAAGCGTGCCGTGACTGTCGCGTATGAAGAGTACGAGCGCATGCTTGAGGCAGGTATTGCTCGTGAGGTTGCACGTGGTGTTCTTCCTGTCGCGACCTACTCCTCGATGTATGTCACCATGAACGCGCGCTCGCTGATGAACTTCTTGTCACTTCGCACCAAGCGTGAAGGCACACACTTCCCTTCATTCCCTCAGCGTGAAATTGAAATGGTCGCTGAAAAGATGGAAGACGAGTGGGCAAAGCTCATGCCGTTGACCTACGCAGCGTTCAACGAGCACGGTCGGGTTTCGCCGTAATCCCACGCGTTAGATACGCTTAATCTGTGGCCAACGCAGAAAACCCCTTCGGACAAGTTCTTGTCGCACTCGTAACCCCGTTCACCGCCGATGGCGAAGTGGATTGGAATGATGTCGAGAAGCACATTGACCATGTCATTTCAGATGGTGCTGATGGCATCGTTGTTACCGGCACGACCGGTGAAACCTCGACTCTGACTGACGTTGAAAAGGTCAAGCTTGTTGAGGTGGGCAAGAAGGTTGCCGGTAACCGAGCCAAGATCATCATGGGTGGTCCTTCAAACGAAACGGCCCACGCGATTGAACTGGCAAAGAAGAGCGCCAAGGCTGGTGCTGACGGCATCATGGCTGTCACGCCCTACTACAACAAGCCAACTCAAGCCGGAGTGCTCACCCACTTCCGCATGGTTGCTGACGCTACTGACCTGCCGTTCATCATGTATGACATCCCTGGTCGTGCGGGTATTCAGATCCAATACGAAACCATTTTGCGCTTGGCAAAACACCCCAACATTGTTGCTGTCAAGGACGCTAAGGGTGACTTTAGTGAAGTGAGCCGGGTGCTCAACCAGACTGATCTTCTGTATTTCTCAGGCGATGACGCCAATGTCTTGCCCCACATGGCCATCGGTGCTTCCGGGCTCATCGGTGTGACCGCTAACGTTGCTTCTGCTCCCTACCGCGCCATGGTTGATGCAGTAAACCGCGGTGACCTTGCTGCAGCCACTGCTGAACACCAGGCACTCGAGCCTCTCGTTCGCGCCATCATGACCCACGTTCCCGGCACCGTGGCAGCCAAGTATGTTCTGCACGGTTTGGGTCGTATCGGTAGCCCTCGTGTTCGTCTTCCGCTCGTGGGTCCAGAAGAGTGGGAAGCAGCAAAGATTGAAGACGAGATTTCTCTCGTTGGTTCGATCGAAGGCGTTGACTTCTCCAACTTCCGCCCTGACCGCAATGCCGCCGCTGGTGGAGCATTGCCCAAAATCGCCGGTACTACAAGGTAGTACCACACTCGCCAGCGCGACCGTTCTGGTGTCAATGGGGTAGAAATTACCCACTTTCCTAAGAGGAATATGCCTAACGAACTTTTTGATCCACCTGCACTAGAACACGGAACGCTGCGCGTAGTCCCACTCGGAGGAGTGGGAGAGATTGGTCGCAACATGACCGTCTATGAGCTCAACGGCAAGCTGCTTGTTGTGGACTGTGGTGTTCTCTTCCCTGAAGAAACCCAGCCAGGTGTCGACCTGATTCTTCCTGACTTCAGCTACATCCGTGATCGGATGGACGATGTTCTCGCTATCGTGCTCACCCACGGACACGAAGACCACATTGGTGCAGTTCCTTATCTGCTGCGTTTGAAGAATGACATTCCGTTGGTGGGCTCTGGGCTCACCCTGGCGTTGACTGAAGCCAAACTCAAAGAGCACCGGATTCAGCCCTACACACTGCAGGTCAAAGAGGGCGACAAGGAACAGTTCGGTCCCTACGAACTGGAGTTTGTTGCAGTCAACCACTCCATCCCCGACGCACTGGCTGTGGCAATTCGTTCAGAAGCTGGTTTAGTGCTGCACACCGGTGACTTTAAGATGGATCAGCTTCCCCTCGATGGTCGCCTCACCGACTTGCGAGCTTTTGCTCGCCTGGGTGAGGAAGGTGTTGACCTCTTCTTGCCAGATTCAACAAACGCCGATGTTCCTGGATTTACTCCGCTGGAACGTGACATTGGTCCAGTCCTGGAAAGCGTGATTCACCGTTCCAAGCGCCGCGTGATTGTGGCAAGTTTTTCTTCCCACGTTCACCGCGTTCAGCAGGTCATTGATGCTGCAGTTGCCAACAACAGGCATGTCGTATTGATGGGGCGTTCCATGGTTCGCAACATGGGTATTGCTGCTGAGCTTGGTTACCTCGAAGTTCCTGAGGGAACCATTATCGATGCCAAGAAGGCAGCAGAACTTCCAGATGACCGTCTGGTTTACATGTCCACTGGATCACAGGGTGAACCCATGGCAGTGCTTGCACGCATGGCAAACCTGGAACACCAGATTGAGGTGGGGCCAGGTGACACTGTCATTTTGGCGTCGAGTTTGATTCCAGGTAATGAGAACGCGGTGTTCCGCGTCATTGATGGTCTTACCAAGCTCGGTGCCAAAGTCGTACACAAGGGCAATGCCAAGGTCCACGTTTCTGGCCACGCCGCAGCGGGGGAGTTGCTCTACTGCTACAACATCCTGCAGCCCAAAAACGTATTCCCCGTCCATGGCGAATACCGCCACCTTGTCGCCAATGCAAACCTTGCCATTGACTCAGGCGTTGATGCACACCGAACCATCCTGGGTGAAGATGGCACAGTCATCGACCTCAGGGCAGGTATTGCTCGGGTAGTAGGCCAGCTCGATATTGGGTATGTCTATGTTGATGGATCAAGCGTGGGTGAAATCACCGACAACGATCTCAAAGATCGACGCATCTTGGCCGAGGAAGGTTTCATCTCGATCATCGTTGTTGTGGATCCGGCAACAGGCAGGATCATTGTCGGGCCAGAGATTCACGCCAAGGGATTCGCAGAAGACGATGCCGTATTTGATGAGATCAAGCCAGCAATTGCGAAGGCGCTTCAGGAAGCCGCCCACAACGGTGTTCGCGACACTCACTCTCTTCAGCAGGTGATTCGCCGAACAGTTGGACAGTGGGTTTCTAAGGGTTACCGTCGTCGCCCCATGATTATTCCACTGGTTATTGAAGCGTAGTTTTCTTCGTTACGAGGCAGCCCCGAGCATCAACTTCTAAAGGAAGTGGATCGCAAATGGTTCCCGTGAATCCGCCCGGATCACCGTTATCTATAAAACCAATCAGTAGCGGATTATTCTCAGCATCTCGAATGATACGTGCTGCATAGATCCCCCCACCGTTGAGGGGAACTGACTTTTCCAGATGGAATGGACCAAGTGGGCCATCAGCAGGTGCGCTATATGTTGCATAGGCAGCAGAAATTTGCGAATCCCACACGTCGCTAGGGCTCGTGCAGAAAATTACAAACCACTTGCCGTCAATTTGCTCCACTTGAAGAACCTCCATTTGCCCAAACTGAGATTCATGGCATAACGGTTCCTTCAATTCCCAGCTGTACAAATCTGATGAGGTGGCGTGGCCAATAGTGCCTGCGGCTTTCTCGGCTCCTCCTCCTTCACGCGCTGTGATGAGCATGTGCCAGAGTTGATCTTCCTCAAGGAAGAAGACCCAGGGATCTCTAAATGGTTTTTCACCACGAAAGTCTGTATCTGCCGTGGCATACCATCGTGAATTTGCGATGAGAATCGGGGATTCAGAAACTCTGTCCCATTGCATTAAATCTGTTGAGATTGCATGGCCAAGGCGCTGTATTTTGCCGACTGATTCCTTATCTATTCCGGTGTAGAACATGTGCCAGAGTCCTGCGTGCTTGACCACACTTCCAGTCCAAATGGCTTTGTTATCGAAGGCATTTCCGGTGCTGGGAAGGAGAGCATCGGGAAGCTCTTCCCAGTTATGTAGATCTCGAGAAATTGAATGACCGACCCGGGCATTGTGGTGACGAAGATCTGTGTCTCCCAAAGATCGAGGAGCAGTGAGGTGGAAAGCGTGGAATACGTCCCTGTCAAAGCAGTACCAGGAATCCCAGAGCCAGTCTTCAGCGCTCGAAAGGGGCATGGCAGTGAGTTTATTACCAGCGGTTGTTCAGTTTTTCCGGGCTAGGCTGTACCTCATGTCTCGACGCTCCTTTCTTCTTCCAGTTTTCGCTGTGCTCCTCAGTGTTGTCCTTGCTGCATGTAGCACGACGGACAACCGCAACCTCTCAGGTGCTGCCGCGAAGGATGCGCTGACCACTGTGTTGAAGTCTTCTGAGAAGAAGTACTTGGCTGAGGGCGGTACTGAGACTGTCTATGTCGGCACTAAGCGGTATGTGCTGCTCTACGACCCCTCGGCAGAAGCAGATAAGCAGGTTGCATTCCAAGACCTCGACACGACAGATGCTCCACAGCTCGGATCGACTGACATGATCCGCATCACTGCGTTATTGAATTTGGTGTCGAAGAACCTCAGTGACAAAGCAACCATCACACTCTCGGATAACACCTTCAAAATTCAAGACACCGAAGTTTCTATTCAGATCTCCGTTGAAAAAGATCTGATGACTCAAGCGATTGTGACCACTGCGGCAAATGGTGCAAATCAGACCACAATGTTTGCCACCACTTATGGTTTCAGTAAAGATGCCAAGAAGTTGCTCAGTTCTGCGACTCCATCTCCTGTGCCTACACAGTAGGAATTCATCGTCGATTAAGTAGTCGACGCGTGTCGACGAATTCGCTAGGCTTTCGATGTGCCCTCATCGAAGAAGCCCAAGCAAGCAACGCGCGCTGATGTTGCACGTCTTGCAGGTGTCTCTGAGAGCACGGTGAGTTATGCGCTGACCGGCGTTCGTCCCATTAGCGAAGAGACGAGAGAACGCATCGAATCTGCCATGAAGGAATTGGGTTATGTTCCCAATGCAATGGCACAAGCGCTCGCCGGAAAGCGCTCAGGAATTCTGGCACTGTTGTTCCCGGTGGGGGAGCGTGGCTTCAACGAGACCGACTTCGAGTACGTCCAGGCCGCCAATGAGGCGGTGGCTGAAGATGGCTATCAACTTCTCCTGTGGCCTAATGCGGTTGAAGATATTGAGTCTCTCAAAAAGATTGTGAACCAGGGATTAGTAGACGGTGTTCTACTCATGGAAGTCCGTTCTGAGGATCCACGCGTGCCCGTGCTTATTGAGGCCGGCATGCCGTTCTGTCTGATCGGGCGTACCGAAGATCCCTCCAAGCTCACCTACGTCGACGCAGACTTCTCTCAGTGGGGGCCACTGGCTATCCGCCACTTGGGTGACCTCGGTCACAAACAAGTTGGCTACATCGGTATTGCTGATGAGCTCATTAATGTGGGATATGGTCCTGGTGTTCGAACCGAAACCGGTTTACACGAAGAAGCTGGCCGTGCGGGCATCACCTTGCACCCTAAGCACGTAGCCGCAACGATCCGTGCAGGTCGTGCTGCCATGGAAGAACTTCTTACCTCAACCCCACCTGTTACTGCAGTCATTAGCCTGAACGAATCAGCAATGGTGGGAGCCCTTGAAGTGCTTGCCTCTCATGACCTCAGCATTCCTGAACAATTCTCTGTCATGTCTTTTGGTATTTCTGAGATCGCGGCAAACATGACGGTGCCTTCACAAACCACTATCGGAGTAGAAGGTAAGGATCTAGGTCGAATGGCCGACCAGTACCTTATTGCCCGACTCAATGGTGACAATAAGTCTGTTCTTCAGCACCTTTCTGCGCCAGTATTTGCTGACCGAGGCAGCACCGGCCCCGCCCCTGAATAAAGCGGTTGAGGGAACAAATCCCTCAAGAATCACGATTCGGTTACGAAAATAAAGATTCTTTGATTTTGGCTAGACATTCGACAAAAGTGTTGGGTAGATTACTTCCTATCGACGCGCGTCGACAACGCGCGTCGAAACCTGGAAGCACCAAAGAAGTTGCGTGATCAACCTGGTCACCACTGAGAAAGGTAACTATCACATGAAGCTAGAAAGCAAGCGCGGTATCCGCGTCGCTGCTGCTGTAGCTGTTGGTGCACTTTCGCTGGGAACTCTCTCAGCTTGTGCTCCTTCTGCTGACAGCAACGTATTCACCGTATGGTGGTACGAGAAGGACACCGCAATGGCCACCACTTGGGCTGCTGCACTTGACGCCTTCAAGACCGCTCACCCTGACGTAACCGTCAAGTTCGAGCTCAAGACCTGGGACCAGATCCAGAAGTCGGGTAACGCAATTCTCGACTCCGACAAGGCTCCCGACCTCGCTGAGTGGAACAAGGGTAACGCTACCGCTGGTTCCGCTTCTCAGGCAGGTCTGCTGACCAACCTCGACAAGTACGCTAAGGAATACGGCTGGGACACCATGCTTCCTCAGTCCGTACTCGCTTACGGTGAGTACACCGACGGCATCATGGGTTCCGGTTCACTGTACGGTGTTCCTACCTACGGTGAGTACGCATCTTGGTTCTACAACGTAGACGCATTCAAGGCTGCTGGCATTGACGCTCCTCCTACCACTCAGGCAGAGCTCGAAGCTGACCTCGCAACCCTCAAGGCTGCTGGCCAGACTCAGTGCATCGGTGCTAAGGAATACCAGAACGTTCACCTGGCATACGGTCTCGCACTGTCTCAGGCTGACCAGAAGTTCGTCAACAACTTCCAGGCATTCGCTGGGCCAGTTGACTGGACCAAGGAATGGACCTACGCAGCAAACACCATCTCTGACTGGATCGCTAAGGGTTACTTCGACCCCAACGCTTCCGGTATCGGTGCAGATGACGCAGTTGCAGCCTTCCAGGCTGGCAAGTGCCCACTGATCTACGGTGGTACCTGGCTCGACGAGGGTATGCAGAAGAACTCTGTATCCTTCGAGTGGAACAAGTTCCTCATGCCTGGTGGTCTCTCTGTTGGTTCTGCAGGTAACCTCCTGGTTATCCCAGAGCGTTCAAAGCACAAGGACTGGGCTGCAGAGTTCATCAACATGATCCTCTCTCCTGAGTACCAGAACATGCTCGGTAACAACGGTGGTCTTCCTCTCCTCGCTGACGAGGCTGCACTCACCAACCCACTCACGGTAAAGACCTACGCACAGTTCAAGAAGATTCTTGATAACGATGCACTGGGTATGTACCCTGACTGGCCAGTACCTGGCTACTTTGACATCCAGCTCGCAGCAGGTCAGAAGCTCTTCTCTGACGGCGACGCAGCTGCATACGTCAAGACCCTGCAGGACTTCTACGACCAGAACAAGCCATAAGTAGAACCTCAGGTAGCTAACTAGTACCAAACAAGAAAACTGGTGCGGTGCACATCTTGCACCGCACCAGTTTTCACACTAAACAGGTAAAACATCACAAAGCCGTGAGACGGGAAATCCAATGTCGATAACAACCTCTAAGGCCAAGTCGCTCGCTCGCAAGCGTTCTGAAGCTGTGAATCAGCGCCGAGGTTATTACTTCTACCTCATCCCAGGTTTGATTGCGTTCGTCGGTCTGATCGGAACTGCATTCGTCTGGAACATCTACCTCAGTTTCACCAAGTGGAACGGTTTGGGTAAGCCCGTCTGGGTCGGTTTCAATAACTACATCAAGTTGGCCGGCGATGACGTTTTTTGGCAGTCATTCCTCCACGCAATCGGATTCATCGGCGCTATGTCGATTGTCCCCACTTTCTTAGGTCTGCTCATTGCGGCCCTGCTCTTTGACTACATCGAGCCTCGATTCGGAAATGCCCCTACGACCGTCATGCGTGGTGGTTTCTACATTCCTCAGATTGTTCCTCTGACAATTACAGGAATTATGTGGGTATGGCTGGTTTCTCCCAGCACCGGTGTGATCAACACTGTTCTTCAAAACATGGGCATTGCTGCGCAGCCCAACTGGCTCGGTGACGCCAACTTGGCGTTCTGGACCCTCTCGGTCATCATGGTGTGGCTGCAAATTGGTTACACCATCGTGATCTTCATGTCCGGTATGTCTCGTCTGGACCCTTCACTGAGTGAAGCAGCCCAGATTGATGGCGCATCATGGTGGCAGCGTTTCCGCATCATCATCCTTTCTCAGCTCGGCCCTGAAATCGGTGTTGTTCTGTTGACCACAACAGTTGCGGCACTGAAGGTTTTCGCACCGATCTACGTGATGACTCAGGGTGGACCTGGTAACGCAACACAGGTGCCTGCCTACTTCTCCTACTTCAACTTCTTCACCACCACAAAGGTTGGCTACGGTGCTGCTGTTGCGACAGTTCTTGCATTGCTACTGACCGTGATGGCTATTGTCATTCTTTATGTTCAGAACCGCCAGAGCGAGGGAGCTAACAAGCGATGAGTATGGAACTAGAAGTCCCAATGGCTCCTTCCCCCAAGCCATTGAAGGCAAAGAAAGTAGAGCTGAAAAAGCGCGGCATTTCAGGCTGGATCGTTTTTGCTATCTTGGCAATTAGCACCCTGGCTTGGTTGCTGCCGTTCTACATGGCGCTGATCAACTCGGTGAAGACCGAGTCTGAATTCGTCAACGGCGGCCCCTTGGCACTGCCCATGGGTTTCGACCTCACCAACGTTATTGATTTCTGGAACGCGGTTGATTTCCCACGTAAGTTGTGGAACTCCGTCATTAGCAGTCTTTCCGGCGCATTGATTGCAATCGTATTGAGCCTATTTACTGCTTTTGCGATTGGTATTGGTCGAGTTCGTGGCCGTTTCTGGATTCTTGCCCTGTTCATGATCGCGTTCACTATTCCCCAGGAAGCGTTGATTTACCCCTTCTACAACATGGCAAAGAGCATTGGTCTCTACGACAGCTTGCTTTCGGTCATCATCATTTACGCAGTACTGTCCACTGCATTTGGAACCTACATGCTCAGCTCTGTCCTGAACGAGTTCCCAGAAGAAATGCTTGAAGCAGCAAAGATTGACGGCGCAACAACCTGGACAATCCTGTCCCAGATTGTGTTCCCGCTCCTTCGTCCAACGTTGTTGGTTCTGTTCACGTTCTTCTTTATCTATAACTGGAACGAGTTCTTGATTCCGTTGGTTCTGCTGCCATCGAATGACAACCAAACCGTCACTGTTGGTCTGGGTGTTGTCTTTGGTCAGTGGACCACTGACCCAACACAGCTAGCAGCAGCAGCACTATTGGGCTCACTGCCATCGATCATCTTCTTCTTCATCTTCCAGAAGTCGTTGATGCGCGGTGTCACGATGGGATCTACCAAGTAATTATTTGGGGGCGTGGTCGGCTTGTTGGTTGACCATGCCCCCTTATTTTGGCGTAGTATCGACGCGCGTCGACGAAAATCGAAGTAACACAGTAAATAGCGAAAGTTGAAAAACATGTCAGACTCTGTTTTCCTCGCAGGTGATGAAAACTGGTGGCGTCAAGCCGTTGTGTACCAGGTGTACCCACGATCCTTCAAAGACTCCAACGGCGATGGCCTTGGCGATATCAAGGGCATCACCTCAAAGGCTGACTACATTGCTGAACTCGGTGTAGACGCAATTTGGCTAAGCCCTTTCTACCCCTCTGCTCTTGCAGATGGAGGTTACGACGTTGCTGACTACCGCGACGTAGACCCCAAATTGGGATCCCTTGCTGACTTTGACGAGATGATTAAGGCATACCACGACCGAGGCATTCGAGTCTTCGCTGACGTGGTACCTAACCACTCTTCTGACTTGCACGTGTGGTTCCAAGAAGCACTTCAATCAGAACCAGGTTCTGCTGCTCGTGATCGCTACATTTTCCGCGACGGCAAGGGTGAAAGTGGAGAACTCCCACCCAACGACTGGCCTTCCCACTTTGGTCCCACCTCGTGGACTCGAACAACCAATGCTGATGGAACTCCAGGCCAGTGGTACCTGCACCTGTTTGCTCCTGAACAGCCAGACTTCAACTGGGATAACGAAGAAGTAATTGAAGACTTCAAGAAGACCATGCGTTTCTGGTCTGACCGTGGTGTTGATGGTTTCCGCATTGACGTGGCACATGCACTCAAGAAGGACATGTCAGAGCCATACCCACACATCGAAAATTACGATGTGAAGCACATTCCCCTCGATGGCTCACACCACCTCTTCGACCGTGATGATGTGATGGAGATCTACAAGGGATGGCGTGAAATCTTCAACTCGTACAACCCACCACGTGTTGCTGTAGCAGAAGCTTGGGTTCCAGCTGAGCGTCGCCCTCGCTACGCCAGCATGGAGACACTCGGTCAGGCGTTCAACTTTGATCTGCTTGCTGCGCCTTGGTCGGCGAAGAAATTCAAGAAGAGCATCGAGTTCAACCTAGATCTCTCTGAAAAGTCAGGTTCTTCCTCAACGTGGGTTCTGTCTAACCACGACGTCGTTCGTCATGCAACTCGTTACGGTCTGCCCAAGAAGACAGACTACGAAAAGTGGGTCATGACCGATGGCAACAGCCCTGAACTCGATCGTGAGCTCGGTCAATCTCGTGCACGTGCAGCAACAATGTTGCTCTTGGCGCTTCCTGGTAGCACGTATATGTATCAGGGTGAAGAACTGGGATTGTTCGAGGTGGCGGACCTTCCTGGCCAGGTACTTCAGGACCCCATTTGGCTTCGTGACGGTATGACTCGCAAGGGACGCGATGGCTGCCGTGTCCCATTGCCATGGGAAACTACTGGCTCATCCTTCGGTTTCGGCACGGGGGCAGCGCATCTGCCTCAGCCGACCTGGTTTGCAGGCTTCTCCGTTGAATTTGAAGAAAAGCAGGAAGATTCAACTCTCAAGCTTTACCGCGCTGCACTCAAGCTTCGTAAGGAATTGCTCACTTCAGAAACTCTGGAGTGGGTACCCAGCAAACGTAAGGTTGTGCACTTCAAGCGCGACAACGGATGGCACAACATCACAAACTTCGGGAAGAAGCCAGTGGCCCTTCCCGTGGGCACGGTTCTACTCACCAGTGCTCCATTGGTGGAGGGGAAGCTTCCAGGCAACTCCACCGCTTGGATCAAGGAATAGGGGTTCCCTCCCTCCGAATGAATGCCCCGCTCCGAAAGGTAGCGGGGCATTCGTTTATCTGGACACTCGCCAGTAATCACGCGGAAAGTCCGTGCTCTCGCGTAACTTTGAGGCATGGCTTCAGGCAGTAATTCGCGTTCCCGCTCAGGTAGTGGTTCTCGTTCGCGTACCTCCACATCGAAGTCCACGAAATCTTCAGCGAATAGTCGTTCTCAGAGCTCTAACGGCGGCAGTAATTACACCGGTATTGCCTGGTTGTGGATGTCGCTGGCACACATCACTGGTGGTGCTGCGCGCATGCTGGGACCGGAGAAGTTTGCCAAAGATGAACGCCGTGACGGTGTTCCGTTCACGCTAGTTCTGTTAGCCATCGTTGGTGCAATTACTCAGTGGTTCCTGCCCAATAACGAGATCGCCCAGGTCATCAATGACTGGACTATTGGGGGCTTGTTCGGACGAATTGCCTATGGCCTGCCTGTTGTCATGCTGTTGATGGCCATTTGGCTTTTCCGTCACCCAAGTTCCGTCAACGACAACAATCGCATTGGTGTTGGCCTGACGTTGTTGCTGATGGCTGCAGCAGGCTTAGCCCAAGTTTTTGGTGGTCAGCCAGATCCTTCTCAAGGCCCCGCTGCTTTGGCAGATGCTGGTGGTTTGTTGGGTTGGATTTTGGCATCTCCACTGTCAACGGTGATTAGTTCTGTGGGCGCTGTGTTTGTCATGATTGCCCTCATTGCGCTGTCACTACTGATCATCACGAAGACACCTCCCAACCGTATTGGGGCACGGTTCCGTGAGCTGTACAACTATCTTTTTGGCGCTCACGCCGAAACAGAGGCACATCAGACCGGAAAGATTGAAATCCTCGATCTTGATCCGGTGGAGGCCTCTTCCTTGCCGTGGTGGCGCCGTAATAGCAGTCGTCGTGAAACCGAAGCAGCTTTCGATTCACCGGTCATCACAGACCCTGCTGCACACGCAGTCGACCTCGCCGCAACGCGGGAAATAACTGATCTCGACATTCTTGAAGAACTCACCAACGCCGAAGAAGCAGTCCGAGTGTTCCACACGGGTGAAGTCGTCACCGATGTCGCCGCAGTTGCGGCACAGGACGATGTCTCGACTGCTCCCGTTACTGTTGTTGCTGCCACGGCAGAAGCAGCCGGTGTGGACGAAGCGGTCGTTGTGGCACCTCCAGTGCCGAAGGGCCCTGCTGCTGTGTATCGCTTACCGCCAGCAAATGCATTGGCTCAGGGAGCTCCTGCCAAGACGCGTTCTGCCGCAAACGATGAAGCAGTGCGAGCAATTACTGAGGTTCTCAAGCAGTTCTCGGTCGATGCGACCGTGACGGGGTTCAGCCGTGGACCTACAGTGACCCGTTACGAAATTGAATTGGGCCCCGGCGTCAAGGTTGAGCGTGTTACCGCACTGTCTAAAAACCTCTCTTATGCGGTGGCATCGAACGAAGTTCGAATCCTTTCACCCATCCCCGGTAAGAGCGCTATCGGTATTGAGATTCCCAATACCGATCGTGAAATTGTGACCCTCGGCGATGTGCTGCGTTCGAATGCGTCCACCTCCAGTGAACATCCCATGACTATTGGCGTCGGTAAAGACGTTGAAGGTGGTTTCGTAGTTGCCAACTTGGCAAAGATGCCCCACCTTCTAGTGGCTGGTTCAACTGGTTCAGGTAAGTCCAGCTTCGTGAACTCGATGATCACCAGTATCTTGATGCGTTCAACCCCTGCAGAAGTCCGCATGGTTCTGGTTGACCCTAAGCGAGTAGAGCTTGCCCCGTATGCAGGCGTCCCACACTTGATTACTCCCATCATCACGAACCCCAAGAAGGCGGCAGAAGCGCTGCAATGGGTAGTTAAAGAGATGGACATGCGCTACGACGACCTGGCTAGCTTCGGGTTCCGTCACATTGATGACTTCAACCGCGCGGTGGTAAACAACGAGATCACGTTGCCACCAGATAGTAAGCGTGAGCTTCGTCCATACCCATACCTGCTCGTCGTCGTAGATGAACTTGCGGATCTCATGATGGTGGCTCCACGAGACGTGGAAGATTCCGTGGTTCGAATCACCCAGTTAGCTCGCGCTTCGGGAATTCACCTCGTGTTGGCAACTCAGCGCCCATCTGTCGATGTTGTTACTGGTTTGATTAAGGCAAACGTTCCCTCACGTCTTGCCTTTGCCGTGACGAGTGTGACGGACTCTCGAGTGATCTTGGATCAGCCAGGAGCAGACAAACTCATCGGACAAGGTGATGCGTTGTTCCTCCCCATGGGTGCAAACAAGCCAATTCGTGTTCAAGGTGCGTGGGTTTCTGAAGAAGAAATTCATAAGGTAGCCACCCACGTCACGCGGCAAGCACGGCCTGAGTATCGCCAGGACGTTGCTGCAGCAGCTGAGCGTAAAGAGATTGATGCTGATATCGGTGACGATCTTGATGTACTGCTGCAAGCCGTTGAGCTCGTTGTCTCAACCCAGTTTGGTTCCACCTCCATGCTTCAACGCAAGCTTCGGGTTGGTTTTGCCAAGGCTGGACGCCTGATGGACTTGATGGAAAGCCGAGAAATTGTGGGCCCTTCTGAGGGCTCCAAAGCACGTGACGTCTTGGTTTCACAGGAACAACTCCCAGAAGTTCTGGCCAAGCTCAAGGGTGAAGATATCTCACCTGCACCATCATCAACTCCTGCCGTCAGTATGGTTTCCGACCCTTATGCCAATGACCCCGTTGCGGGAATGAGTGCAGGTATGGAAGAAGTTGACGGCGACGAAGGCGATGAAGATGCCTGGGGTTTGACCGGGCGCGACTAGCCTTGAGCCTATGAAGCACGTACCCAACACCATCACAATTGTCCGGATATTCTTCGCTCCGGTATTTATTTGGATGTTGCTCACAGCGGGTTCTGACGTCACCTCACCCCTGCGCTGGTGGGGAGCTGGACTATTTGTCGCGGGAATGGCCACCGATGGTGTGGATGGTTATCTAGCTCGCAAATACAACGTGGTTAGTGACTTCGGGAAACTCCTCGACCCGATTGCGGACAAGGTTCTCACCGGTGGTGCGCTGATTACTTTGTCCATTCTGGGGGAGTTACCCTGGTGGGTTACAGGCCTGATCCTCCTGCGCGAAATTGGTATCACCATATTCCGCTTCGCCGTTCTCAGTGATCACGTGATTCCAGCTTCTCGCGGTGGCAAAATCAAGACCATCACGCAGTTTGTTGCAATTACTGCCGCCTTGCTTCCGTTGCAATCACTCATTGGTGACTCGGCCAACATCATCAACATCGTTTTGATGTCAGCAGCAACCATCATCACGGTCTGGACGGGTATTGACTACCTTGTCGACGCATGGCGTCAAAGCAAGAAGCTCTCTTCTTCGCAAGCAGGCAAGTAACCTCCATGCATGGCGAACTCATCACTCGGTTGACCACCCGTGGTCTGACCCTTGCCGTTGCGGAATCTCTCACCGGGGGATTGCTGTGTGCTGAGCTGACTGAAGTCTCCGGGGCATCTGCTGTCGTGCGCGGTGGCGTTGTCGCCTATTCAACAGACCTTAAGGCGTCCGTGTTAGGTGTGCCACAGGATCTTCTCGATTCTGTGGGTGCTATTGATGCAGACGTCGCGCTGGAAATGGCACGAGGTGTGGCGGTTCGGCTTGGTGCCGATATTGGAATCTCCACAACAGGTGTTGCGGGTCCAGATGTTCAAGATGGCAAGCCAGTGGGAACGGTATTTATTGCGTGTGTGTGGGGTGAAAAAAACCGCGTCCAGGAGCTTTCGCTAGCTGGAACACGCAATGAAATTCGCGCATTGACCGTGCAATCTGCCCTTTCAATGCTTGCCACAATGATTTCGTGAATGAATTGGGAATAAAACTGTCGTAACCTAAGTTGATACAAGCAGACTCACATCTGGTTTTCAGGTTTCTGGAGCTAGCATGGGTTATAGATGTAGAGGAACCGAAAGGTTCACAAGCGTAGGGAGGCACCATGATTCTTGTTCGACAGGAAATCGGCGATGTTCTGCGCGACTACCGCCTGCAAAAAGGTCGCACCCTGCGACAGGTTGCAAGCAAGGCCAGCGTTGCACTCGGTTACTTGAGCGAAGTAGAGCGTGGCCAAAAGGAAGCAAGCTCAGAAATTCTTGCTGCAGTAGCTGATGCTCTCGATACCCCCATTTCGCAGATTATGCGTGAAGTGGGAGACCGTCTTGCTGTGATTGAAGGCATCGAGCCCATGCGCGCGATTCCAGACACAGTTCCTGACGAGTTCGTCAACGACTTCGCTGCAACCCGCTAGTAGCGCACGTGCGCCTCAGCGAATTTTGGCGTGCCGTCTCTGATGAGTTCGGTGAGGCATACGGGCGAGTAGTGGTCAACGATCTCGTCCTCTCCGAACTCGGTTCTCTAACCTCAGCTGAAGCATTGCGGAAGGGAATTCCTGCTCGCGATGTGTGGCTTGCGTTAGTCAAAGCTGCTGATGTTCCGCCGAGTCGCTGGTATGGAGTAGGCCTGCCGGAGCCGAAAAAGTAATTTCCAACACGCCGATATTTGTTCGAATATGTATTCGAAAACGGCTAGTCTCCTACACATGCACTTGTTTACACGTGTTATCCACGGAGGATCCTTTCTGGCAGTGAATGTCAGTGGCTCCACCTACGGTGAAACATGTCCACACAAGGAGCATGCGCCTTGTCGTAAGCGCTCCGCAGCGCCCGTCCCGCCCTCACAGGCCGGCCGGTAGCGGAGGAGTAGCACGACAGCCGATAGGCGAATCACCCTCGATAAGTAAAGGAGACGGCCATGGCATCCGCCGCAGACCGCGAAAAAGCACTAGAAACAGCACTAGCCCAGATCGACCGCCAATTCGGTAAGGGTTCCGTTATGCGTCTGGGAAGCGATGAGCGCGCTCCCGTCGAGGTGATTCCAACCGGCTCCATCGCCCTGGATGTTGCCCTCGGTATTGGCGGACTCCCACGTGGCCGCATTGTTGAAATCTACGGACCCGAGTCTTCAGGTAAGACCACACTGACTCTGCACGCCATTGCAAACGTTCAAAAGCAGGGTGGCATCGCTGCCTTCATCGATGCAGAGCACGCACTTGACCCCGAATACGCCAAGAAGCTGGGCGTTGACATTGATTCGCTGCTGGTTTCTCAGCCAGACACTGGTGAACAAGCTCTCGAAATCGCAGACATGCTCGTGCGTTCCGGTTCAATTGATTTGATTGTGATCGACTCTGTTGCAGCATTGGTACCGCGCGCAGAAATCGAAGGCGAAATGGGTGACTCCCACGTGGGTCTCCAGGCACGTTTGATGTCTCAGGCACTGCGCAAGCTCACCGGTGGTCTGAACTCCACCAACACCACCATGATTTTCATCAACCAGTTGCGTGAAAAGATCGGCGTATTCTTCGGAAGCCCTGAAACTACTGCCGGCGGTAAGGCGCTGAAGTTCTACGCCTCAGTACGCCTGGATATCCGCCGCATCGAGACCCTCAAGGACGGTACTGACGCAGTTGGTAACCGCACCCGTGTCAAGGTCGTCAAGAACAAGATGGCACCACCCTTCAAGCAGGCAGAATTCGACATTCTGTACGGAACGGGTATTTCTCGCGAAGGAAGCCTGATCGACTTTGGTGTTGATCATGGAATCGTGAAGAAGTCTGGTGCGTGGTACACCTACGAAGCAGATCAGCTGGGTCAGGGTAAAGAGAACTCACGTAACTTCCTTATCCAGAACCCCGCAGTTGCACTGGAAATTGAGCAGAAGATCCTCTCCAAGCTTGGTGTTGGTGCTGCCGCGGCAGAAGCTGTCTCGATTGAAGCTGCAGCAACTGCTGCTGAAGTCGAGCCTGACTTCGAAGCGGTTGAAGAGGTTCGTAAGGGCGCTTGAGCCTCGTGACAAACGTCACATTCTTACCCTGGGTTGATCCAGAAGGCACTCCTAACTCTGCCTCGCCTGAAATATCAGGCGAGGCAGCAGGGGATGCTTCCAAGGATCTCGCCGGAGTGCACAAACTCAGTTCGGTTATGTTCACCGAGGTTGAAGAAATTCCAGAAGAAACCGAGTCTGTCTCTGCATTAGATATTGATTCCATGGAACAAGCATTGCTTCGCAAGCTGAACACTCGGGACATGTCAATTCATGAGGTGATGAGCTGGCTGCGCTCGAAAGATGCTGCCGAGGGTGATGCTGCCGATTTGGTGGCAAAGTTTGAAAGATTGAACTATCTCAATGACGAACGACTTGCCAGAGAACTGACTTCTCGACTCAGTGATCGAAAAGGGAAAAGCAAAAGTGTGATTTCTCGTGAACTTCGTCAACGAGGCATCTCACACCATGCCATTGATGCAGCACTTGAGCTCATTGATGACGATGATGAATTAGCGAAAGCGACAGAGCTTGCTTTGCAGCGAGTGCGCCAATTCAGCAAGCTTGATCAAGAAACTGCAGAACGCAGACTTGTCGGTTTTCTCAGCCGACGTGGATATTCAGGGAGCACCGTCCGCGAGGCGTGCAGGCAGGCACTCGCAACTAGGAATTAGGCTGAGTGCGTGCTCAATGACTTCCTGAACAGCCCCTACGCCATCGCTGCGGCATTACTTGTTGTCATTGTGTACATCACATGGGGCTATCGCCGCAGAAAGTAGTGCACTGAATATGTTTGAGACTGAACCAGCACCCGAAGAAAAGCCAGCCAAGCCACTGACTCAGAAGCAGATGGCTGCACGGCTCAAAGCGAAAAAGATCAACACAGTCGCGGTCATTGTGTGTGCGATGTTGTGTGTTGTCCTGGGCGTTGTTTCTGCGGTTTTGCCGTCAAATTCTGCAACACCGTGGATGTTTGCTAGTTATGCCGCAGGATATGTCGGCGTGATGTGGGCATTAGCAGGACTGTGGGCACACTACATGGGTCCTAACGCGCCGAAATAATCGGCCCTCTGACCGCCGTAAACTTAAGGGGTTATGACCAGCCCCAGTGAAGCTCCCACCATCATCACTGTTTCTGACGCTGCAGTGGATGACAGTGGTCGTGTGCGCACCTATGAAGTGCGCACATTCGGTTGCCAAATGAATGTTCACGACAGTGAGCGTTTAGCAGGGGCCATGGAAGCCGCCGGTTATGTGAAGTTTGAATTTGCATCTGATGCAGAAGCAGATCCTGACCTCAAACGTTCGGCAAGTTCTGCCCAGCCAGACGTTGTGGTTATTAATACCTGTGCAGTTCGCGAAAATGCAGATAACAAGCTCTACGGAAACCTGGGACACCTTGCCCGCGTGAAAGAAAAGCACTCCGGCATGCAGATTGCTGTGGGCGGATGTCTGGCGCAAAAAGACCAAGCGCTAGTGCTGAAGAAAGCACCATGGGTTGATGTTGTTTTTGGTACCCACAACATGGGTTCCTTACCTGGGCTGCTTGAACGTTCGCGACACAATCACAAGGCAGAGCTAGAAATCCTCGAGTCCCTCGAAACCTTCCCCTCCACGCTGCCTACCAAGAGAGACTCCACCTATTCCGGGTGGGTATCTATTTCGGTGGGGTGTAACAACACCTGCACATTCTGCATCGTGCCCAGCCTGCGCGGTAAAGAGCGTGACCGCCGACCAGGTGAGGTCCTCAACGAAGTGAAGGCACTTGTTGACCAGGGCGCTATTGAAGTAACCCTGCTGGGTCAAAATGTGAACACTTATGGTGTTGAATTTGGTGACAAGGGGGCGTTTGCCAAGCTCCTTCGTGCGTGTGGGGAGATCGAAGGTCTTGAACGTGTGCGCTTTACTTCACCGCACCCTGCTGCTTTCACCGATGATGTGATTCAGGCGATGGCAGAAACACCAAATGTGATGCCCCAACTACACATGCCCTTGCAGTCAGGATCTGACTCGATACTCAAAGCCATGCGTCGCAGCTATCGAAGTGAAAAGTTTTTAGGAATTTTGCAACGCGTTCGCGAAGCAATGCCTCACGCTGCCATTAGCACCGACATCATCGTGGGATTCCCCGGTGAAACAGATGAAGACTTTGAAGAAACCCTGCGGGTAGTGCGTGAAGCACGCTTTGCTACAGCATTTACGTTCCAGTACTCCAAGCGTCCTGGCACCCCAGCTGCCCAGATGGAGAATCAAATCCCTAAACGGGTCGTTCAAGAACGCTATGAACGGCTGCTGGCTCTTCAAAATGACATTGCGTGGCAAGAGAATAAGGCTCAGATTGGCCGGGAAGTACATGTTCTTGTTGCTAACGGTGAAGGCCGTAAAGACAGCGCTACCGAACGTATGAGCGGCCGTGCTGAGGACTCACGCCTCGTGCACTTCGAAGTAACTCCCGGAAGTGAGATTCCTCGCCCTGGAGATATTGTCACCGTCACCATCACAGAAGCAGCACCATTCCACCTCCTTGCAGATGACCCAACCGGGGCGCCACTGAAAGTTCGTAGAACAATTGCAGGAGATGCCTGGGACCGTGAACAGGCAGAGAGCTGCGGCGTTCCTTCAACGGGTGGGGCAAAGAACCTCGGATCAACCTCTATCCCTGTAGTGGGTTTAGGGATGCCTACGTTGCGTGTGTCCACCACGCCCATTTATGACCTCGAAGACGGGCAACGTTAGCGTGAACGAGCGAACCCAAATCTTGGCGATTGTGGGGGCAACGGGCACGGGAAAATCTGAGCTTTCCCTCGATATTGCCCAGGCACTGATTGCTCAAGGCCACGGTGTTGAAATAGTTAACGCCGATGCGATGCAGCTCTATACAGGCATGGATATTGGCACAGCAAAACTTTCCGTTGCTGAACGCCGAGGAATTGCTCACCACATGTTTGATGTGTTGCAGGTCACGGATGAGGCCGCGGTCGCTGATTATCAACAACAAGCTCGGAATGTGATTTCAGAGATCAATGCGCGCGGCAACCTTGCCGTACTAGTTGGTGGTTCGGGTCTCTATGTCAGCAGTGTCCTTTTCGATTTTGATTTCCCAGGACATGACGATGTTGTTCGTGCACGACTAGAGCTGGAGCTGGAAGAGCGTGGTCCTGGTGTCATGTTTGCCAGGCTGCAGCAAAAAGCCCCCGAAGCCGCCAAACGCATTGATCAAAAGAATTCCAGGCGTATTGTTCGAGCCCTTGAGGTCCTTGAGGTTACTGGCAGTACCCAGGCCCTGGGCACACTTCCTGAAGAGCCTGTCTATTGGAGGCCAACCGTCATTATTGGCTTAGCCGAGGAACGTGATGTTCTGGTGGAGCGACTAGATCGTCGCGTTGAGAAGATGTGGGAAAGTGGTCTTCTTGCCGAGGTTGAAGAACTCATTCCGCGAGGAATAGAGCAGGGAGTGACAGCACGTCGCGCTATTGGCTATGCGCAGGCACTAGCTCAACTTGCGGGGGAGATCACTCAAGCAGACGCGATAGCGGAAACTCAGTCAATCACACGGCGTTATGCCCGTCGTCAGGTGAGCTGGTTCAAGCGTTATGCCGATCTGGAATGGTTGCCAGCAGGTGAGAGCAACAATGTTGCAGAGGTTATCTCCAGGCTGAACCTTTAAGCTGGAGACATGGCAATCTCGCTGCACTTCACCAAAGGACACGGAACCGGTAATGATTTCGTGCTCTATAGCGACCCCGAAGGGGAGATGCCACTGACTCCCAGCCAAATAGTGGCACTGTGTGATCGCCACTTTGGAATCGGTGCCGATGGGGTTATCCGTGCGGTTAAGAGCAGCAAGCTCAACCGCAAGCACGAACCAGGTCAGATTGTGAGCGATCCTGCAGGGGTTGTTGCGCTTGAAGAAGACTCCGCTGCCGAGTGGTTCATGGACTATTACAACTCCGACGGATCACTGAGTGAAATGTGTGGCAACGGTATTCGCGTGTATGCCAAGTACTTGCTGGAAACTGGTTTAGCTTCCATTAACCGCGGTGAAACTCTAGCCATTGGCACGCGTGCTGGGGTGAGAGACCTCACCGCGCAAGGAACCCAGTTCCAAGTTGATATGGGACGTTGGAGCTTTGAGGGCGGGGAACCTGTAGTGAAGGTTGCCGGTGTTCCTGTTGCTCGCCCTGGTGTGGGAATCAATGTGGGAAACCCGCACGTCATTGCTGCGTTTGCAGATGATGAAGAACTGGATGCAGCAGACCTGAGCAAGGCACCTCGACTAGAGCCTGTTGCGCCTGAGGGTGCCAACGTGGAACTTGTTGTGCCTCGGGATCCTCTGGTCAAAGATGGTGTTGGCCACATTCGCATGCGTGTACATGAGCGTGGTTCAGGAGAAACACTCTCCTGTGGAACCGGAGTTGTTGCAGCTGCGTTGGCCACACGCCACTGGGCGGGCGAAGGAGCACCCCACAACTGGCGTGTTGATGTTCCTGGCGGAACCCTTGCTGTTCGCATGTTCCCCACAGAAGAGGGAGAGCATGTCGCACTTTCTGGGCCCGCAGAGCTCGTATACACCGGAACAGTAGAACTGGTGTAATTCACGGCATGAAAACCTCTCACCGGGCCATCCTGAGCCTTTCAGGAGCACTTGTTGCAACCTTGGCGCTCGCCGGTTGCGATCAAATCCCTAGTTTTAACCCCGCAGACCAAAGCGCCAACACAACTGCGTGTGAATCCGTGGGTGAAACGTGGAAAACACTCAACACTGCTTTGAGTTCTGGAGATATTGCAGGACTTCCTTCGGCGTTCATTTCTATCCCCACACAGTTAGATTCTGTGCTGTCAACTGCAACAGATAAACAACTGACTGAAGCTCTCACTGAATTGAAAAAGAACGCCCAGTCAGTTGTTGATGGCAATCAGCCCGATGTTGCAGGATTTATTGCCTCAGGAGTGGGAATTTCTGCCCGGTGCGCAATTCTTGGCGCAACTGTGAACTTGGAGCTTCCTTCACTGCCTCAGTGAGACCGCACAACCTTAATGATGCGAAATCCCTTGCGGGTGTCTTCACGCGTAACGATGTGAGTTGAAGCAAATTCGGTGCCCAACCACTTTTCAAATGAATCAGCACCGAGATGCTTGGCCACGACGAGATATGCCTCACCACCCATAGTGAGCCGGGGGAGCCAGGTCGTCATAATGTCGTGGAGCTCAGCTTTGCCTACACGAATGGGTGGGTTTGACCAGATCAGATCAAAGCTCAGCGAAGAATTAAAGGTGTCTGGTTTTCCTACGGTGATGTTTTCTAGGCCTAAACGTTTGGCGTTGCGACGGGTGAGCTCGAGTGCACGCTCATTGACATCAACGGCATACACATTCGCGTCGGGGGCTTCCAACGCCAAGGTCAGCGCCATGGGCCCCCAACCACAACCCAGGTCGAGGAAATTACCTGTCTCGGGGGGAGTGGGCACGCTATAGAGCAGTTGTTCAGTTCCAGCATCAATGTGATCAGGGCTAAAAATACTGCCAGCGGTCTCCACACTGTGGTCGCCGTGTGCAAGGCGCACGGCAATCACTTTTGTGGTGAAATCACCAGTGGGTTGTGCCGAGAAGTAATGCTCGGTGTTCTTCTCGGTCATAGATAGTTCTTAGCCAACAGTGACGTTCCAGGAGCCATCTGCCTTGATGGTGACCACAGCTGGTCCGGCAGTAATTGGTCCGCGCTGATCGACCATGCTGGGTGAGTTGACGAGCGTTTGAGCAGCGGTTTTAGGGCCGAAGAACTCCGTTACAACGATTCCCTGATCTGGCACAAAGGTTTGTGCGTGCAGGGTTGCTGCGCCACCGGCGTAGAGGTAAACCATGTCGCCACCAGTGGAACTTTGAGTAGAGAGAGGTCCTGGAGTTGCAGATGAAACCGGTGAAATCAGGACAGACCAGGTCACATCGTTAGCCGTGGTGATCTTGAGGGCGCCAGCTGTTTGGTCGCCATAACCGGCAAGACCAAAAGCTACGGTTCCACTGTAGGTACCTGCGCTGGTGACAATGGTGTCAATAACGGTGGAGTTATCAGTTGCCAAGACTTCAACGAGAAAATCAGCATCGTTCAAGTTTGTGGTGTCAATCTTGACCACACCTGCGGTGATGTTGTTGCCGAAGTCAACAACTTTGGTGCCGGTCTGGTTTGAGCGGCTCACGGGGGTGAATGTGCCGTAGGTCTTATCAGCCCATGCGGTCACAGGAACCACGGTGGGGCTCGGTGTGGGGCTAGCTGTCTTTGTGGGTGTCGGTGTCGCAGTGGGAGTTACCGTTGGAGTGGGAGTCTTGGTAGGTGTCGCGGTGGGGTGAGGTGTGGGGGTCACCGTAGGAATACCCGAGTTTGTGGGGTCTGGCTTGGGTGCAGAATTCGCTGCGACGACGAAAGTAATCAGTGCAATCACAATCACAGCAGCTAGTGCGCTCACGATGATCCACGGAAGCTTGGACGATGAAGCTTTAGGGGCGGTCTCAGACACGATGACTCCTCATAGAAAAGGTCTGCGTGGTGACGCAGACCGTTCTTGTAGTTTAGCTCGAGCTCAGTAAACCCTCAACGGAGGGGCCAGAACAGCCTTTGGTAGGGCAGCCATCATCGGGAGCTCCCGGATACATCATGCACCCGCCCAACACGATTTCTCCTCGCGCAACTTGTTCAAAGGCATCTGGTGCAGGAAAGCCGTAGACAATCGGCACGAGTCCTGCACCACAGTGAGGACATCGTGGCTGGGTATCGGACATAGCTTCAGATTACAACTGCAGTGCGAAGAAGTTTCCCAGTCAAGGGCGATATCTTTGAACAAATGACTACTGAGTCCTCTGACGACATCGTTGACCGCGTGCTTGCCCGTGCTGGGCAACAATCTGAGCGAGCCCGAGTGTCGGTATTTTCTTCCGGTCGAGCACAAGCGCTCAGTGACTCGAGTGAGGTTGAACACGACCAGAACTTTGATGGTGAGCAGCAAGATCTTGCAGACCGTATTTCTCTGCGCCGTGTGCAAGGACTGTCCACCGAACTCGAGGACGTCACCGAGGTTGAATATCGACAGGTTCGATTAGAAAATGTCGTCCTGATCGGTGTCTATCCCAAGGGGCAGATTGAAGATGGCGAAAACTCTCTGCGAGAGTTGGCCGCTTTGTGTGAAACGGCGGGTGCTCAGGTCCTCGATGGTGTAATCCAGTTGCGACCCATGCCTGATCCTGCGACCTATTTGGGGCGGGGTAAAACACAAGAACTGCGTGACCTGGTTGCATCCCTAGGTGCGGACACTGTGGTTGCAGATACAGAGCTGGCACCGTCACAACGACGTGCGTTGGAGGATGAGGTCAAGGTCAAGGTCATTGACCGGACCGCCGTGATTTTGGATATCTTCAGCCAGCACGCCAAGAGCCGTGAAGGTAAAGCTCAAGTCGAGCTTGCCCAGATGCAATACATGCTTCCCCGCTTACGTGGATGGGGTGAGTCTATGTCACGCCAAGCTGGTGGCCAGGTTGGTAGTGCTGGGGCAGGTATGGGTTCTCGCGGACCTGGTGAAACCAAAATCGAACTTGACCGACGTCGAATTAATACCCGCATGGCCAAGTTGCGCAAGCAAATTGAGGCGATGAAGCCGGCACGTGATACCAAGCGAGCAAACCGTAAGCGCAATGCGATTCCTTCTGTCGCAATTGCGGGCTATACCAACGCCGGTAAATCTTCATTGCTCAACCGCATTACTCGAGCAGGTGTGTTGGTTGAAAACGCATTGTTTGCGACTCTTGATGCCACAGTTCGACAGGCTCAGACTGAAGACGGCCGCAATTACACTCTGGTCGACACCGTGGGCTTTGTTCGCAACCTTCCCCACCAGTTGGTGGAAGCGTTCCGTTCAACCATCGAAGAGGTTGCTGATGCTGATCTCATCATTCACGTTGTGGATGCATCTCACCCTGACCCAGCCTCGCAGATTCGCACAGTGCGTGACGTTATTGGTGAAGCACATGCTTCAGATATCCCAGAGCAGATTGTCTTCAACAAGAGTGATTTGATCGATGACAACACCAGATTGTTACTGCGCGGTTTGGAGACTTCGGCTCTCTTTGCCTCTGCTCGCACAGGTGAAGGTATTGATGAGGTTCTCAAGGTCATCGCTGAGCGTATTCCTACTCCGGATATTCCGTTAAGCCTTCTTGTTCCTTATGAGCGTGGGGATGTAGTCGCATCCCTCCACGACAAAGCTGTGGTTGATTCAACCGAGTATGAAGAGACTGGAACCAGACTCCATGTTCGAGTCAAAAAGGCAGACCTGCCTCAATTCGAGGAATTTATCTCGGCTTAGCTACAAAATTTTGTAGTCAGAGAGTTGAGCTGCAAGCCCTGCACCGTCAGGAGCATAAACCCAGGGGGCGTCACCAGCCTGTGTGTGTTCTTCAGCCTTCTTACGTCCACCGGCAAGCACTGCCTCACCATTAGAAAGTTGGCGAATAGCCACAGCCTTAACGTTGTGTGGGTGTTCTTTTTCAAATTCTGCGTAGATGGATTCGTCGTGCTGTCCATCATCTCCCACGAGAATCCACTTGATTTGCGGGAACTCCTTAGCTAACCGGCGAAGCTGGGTTTCCTTGTGTGCTCGGCCTGAACGGAACATGCGATCGTGGGTGGGACCCCAATCGGTGAGCAACAGAGTTCCCTTGGGGTAGAGGTTGCGCCCCAAGAAGCGACGCAAGGTGGGTGCAACGTTCCAGGCGCCGGTGGAGAGATAAATCACAGGCATGCCATGGTGAATTGCGGCAATACGTGAAAGCAAGACAGCCATGCCGGGTGTTGGAACGCGGGCATGCTCATCGAGCACGAATGAGTTCCATGCAGCAAGGAATGGACGAGGCAGCGCGGTCACCATGACGGTGTCATCTACATCGGATACCAAACCAACATGCACATCAGGGGAGATGACCTGAATGGCTGATTCAGCCATCTCGGATCCCTCTGCTTGAATGTGAACGGTGTGTTTACCAGGTGTGAGAGCGATGGGGATTTGTACATCCACAACACCACCACGGTCTGCTTTCACGACAGTGGTGATGCCTTCAATCGTGATGGTGACGGTGACATCGTTGACGGGAACAGCGGTGAAGGAGCGCCACCCGCGCACGCTCTCGGAGCGCTTTTGGATCTTGCGCGCTGCACGTGAACCGGGCCGTGGATTGCGGGTGAGCAGAACACGCGAAAGAACACGAACCCATTCGGTGGAGCCATAGCCAGGGTAGGGAACGACAGTGACGGCATAGCCGCGCTTGCGTGCACGCTTCTCGCGCCAAGCATGAAAGCGGTCTTCAATGCGCGCAGCGCGGTGCATGACATCTTGGGTCAGCTCCGCAGCGCTCGAAGGCTTGCTCTTACTCACTGGATAAGTTTGTCAGAGTTTAGGAACCCAGAGGGTTTTCGACGGTTCCTGGGTCGTGATCACCAGGTTCTTCCATGTACTTCTCTTGAGTCTTCTCAACACGCTTCTTGATGAGTGAGACGGCAATGACAAAGGCAACCACGATTCCCAGAAACAGGAATCCTGCCCAGTCATACTTGGCGGCAAATGCCTCGTATTGGTCTTTCAACACTGCAGCCAGGGTCACATAAACGAACGTCCAAATCACACAAGCGGCAGAAGTCCACGCAATAAAGGTGCGGTATTTCATCTTGGTCATGCCCACGGTCAGCGGGATGAGCGAGTGCAAGATGGGAAGGAATCGACTCAGGAACACCGCAATTCCGCCTCGGCGATCAATGTAGTTCTCAGCTTGTTCCCAGCGGTGTGGACCGAGCTTGCGACCTAACCAACTGGTTCGGATCTTGGGGCCAAAGTATTTGCCAACGAAGAATCCGATAGTTTCACCGGTAAGTGATCCCACGATCACCATCACCACCATGAAGATGTATTCCTGAAGGTTGGTAATCGCAGTACTAGAGATCAGTACAACTGTGTCTCCGGGAATCACGAGACCGACCAGGAAGGATGTTTCCAACATGATGAACAGCGATGCCAGCAGGGTCCGTGTGACGGGGTCAACCGAGGCTACTGCCGCGAGGATGTCGTTGATGATCTCGTTCATTTAGTTCCCTGGAAGAGCTTCGGCCAGCAGGTCATATTGTTCTCGCCAATGAGTCAACCGCTCTGGGCTGAAAGAAAGTTGTGGGCCATCAATCCAGTTCGTGACGGCACGAATGCCGTGTAATGCATTGAGGACATAGAGTTCGACTCCGTTAAGTTCAGCTGGTGTTGCCCAGGATTCACAGATGCTGAGACCACCCTTGAGGGCTAGTTCTCGAGCTGCAGCAATTGTGGTGCTATCCACTCGTAACGCTTCGACAGGAGGGATATGTAATCTTTCCTCATCACGCCACAACAGGCAGGTTGTAGAACCATCGACGATACGGCCCAGGCCATCGAGAATGACGGCTTCGTCAGCTCCTAGTTTCTGGGCTTCTGAACGCAGAAGGTTCAAGGCTGGAATATCGGGTCCCTTGATTGTCGGTTCCACGCGAGGGTCAGAGTCGGCGGTTGCAAGCACCACAGTGTTTGTCAGCGGAGGTGCCGGGCGGATGTGGAGCTCTAGCTCGCCGCGCTCGGTGAGATCGATGCGAGGAAAGTGAACACCCGTGCGCGGTAGTGCCGATGTGACCGCACTCAGGAAAGAATCCACTGGTTGGACTAAGCCCTGAAAACGTGCAGAAGAAGCAAAGCGATCGAGATGGCGTTGGTACCCAACGACCTTTCCCGCACTGAGGAGGAAAGAATCGGCAACATAGAGGGGGATTTCAGGCGCGCCAGTGATGTCAACCAACTCGCTACCGTTCCAGCGAAAACGTAAGACACCCACAGCCCTAGGCTAGTACGGTGACCAGGCAAGTACAGCGCGTTAGGATGCCCCAGTGGGTGGATCCCGCATCCGTTTTTGCTGTTCTCTCACACAATCAACCGAGAGCAATATGGCTCGATGCAGGCCCCCAGGCAACCTCTGGTCTGTCCTACATCAGTATTCCAACTGACGAGATCCTCTCAGAAGATGTAGAAGCTGGGGATGTCACCATTTTTGAGAATCTTCGCGCTGCATTGGAACACGACTCCACAGTGGATACATCAGAGGTCCGTGAAGATGGATTTGCTCTGGGCTGGGTCGGTTGGCTCGGCTATGAACTCGCCGCCCACACGGCCGGGATTCCAACCGCTGCGTCGACAACTCCAGATGCAGTATTCGTTTACGTGGATTGGGCTCTTGAGTTTGACCATGAGTTCCACACCCTAGACCTGATTCTGCTTGGAACGGCAGAAGAGCTTGCAAGCAAGCGAGATGAGCTTCTGTTGGCATGTGATCGCACGGAGCATGTCGTTGCCCAGCAGCCGCGACTGCTTGAACCAACTGCGGTAAGTTGGCGACACGGGCCTGAACACTACAAAAACTTAGTGTCTGCCTGCCTTGATGCCATCACAGCAGGGGATGCCTATCAGCTGTGCTTGACCAACGAGGTGCGTGTGGCAGGGGATTTCGATCCTCTGGAGGTCTACCTCAGGCTTCGTGAAGAAAACCCCAGTCATCATGGTGGGTTACTGGTGAGTGAAGACCTTGCCTTGCTGTCCAGTAGTCCAGAGGTGTTCTTACGAGTTGATGCGCAAGGTCATCTCACGACGAAACCGATCAAGGGCACACGTAAGCGGGGAGCGAATGTCGAAGCGGACTCTGCGCTCGCTGCAGAACTGCTGGCAAGTGAGAAGGAACGTGCCGAAAACCTCATGATCGTTGACCTGATGCGCAATGACGTGGGGAAGGTTGCACAACTAGGAACAGTCAGGGTTGATTCCCTGCTTGAGGTGGAAACCTACGAGCACGTCCACCAACTTGTTTCGACCGTTTCAGCCGAGCTGGCACCAGGTCTCACTGCCGTTGATGCGCTTGAGGCTTGCTTCCCAGCAGGCTCCATGACAGGTGCTCCCAAAATCAGTGCCATGACGATTCTTCATCAGCTTGAGGAAGGCCCTCGAGGAATTTATTCAGGCGCTTTTGGCTACCTCGGTATTGATGGCGCTGCGAATCTTGCCATGGTCATCAGAAGTATCGTCCTCACGCCTTCTGGAGCCTCTATAGGTACCGGTGGAGGGATCACGAGTGGTTCCGATCCACAATCAGAACTGGAAGAAACCTGGATCAAGGTTTCGCCTCTGCTACGCGCATTAGGAGTCTCGACAACCGAGTATTCTTAGAAGGATGTCTGAGAACGAGGGCGCGACCTATAACTTCGCGGAAATACAAGAAAAATGGCTTCCTATTTGGGACGAAATTGAGCCATTCCGCTCTGACGACCCTGCAGATGAGCGCCCACGCAAGTATGTGTTGGACATGTTCCCCTACCCCTCCGGTGACCTACACATGGGCCACGCTGAGGCATATGCTCTCGGCGATGTCATTGCCCGTTATTGGCGTCACCGCGACCACAACGTATTGCACCCCATCGGGTGGGACTCATTCGGTCTGCCCGCAGAAAATGCAGCGATTAAGCGCGGCTTAAACCCGGTCACCTGGACCTACGACAACATTGATCAGCAGAAGCGTTCCATGCGTCGTTATGCCACCAGTTTTGACTGGTCACGAGTTATCCACACGTCTGACCCTGAGTATTACAAGTGGAACCAGTGGCTGTTCCTGCAGATGTATAAAAAGGGTCTTGCTTACCGCAAAGACAGCTGGGTCAACTGGGACCCCGTAGACCAGACAGTTCTGGCGAACGAGCAGGTATTGCCTGATGGCACCTCAGAGCGTTCCGGTGCAATTGTGGTCAAGAAAAAACTGACCCAGTGGTACTTCCGCATCACGGACTACGCAGACCGTCTACTCGATGACCTTGACACTCTTGAAGGACAATGGCCTGCCAAGGTTCTCACCATGCAGCGCAACTGGATTGGCCGCTCAATTGGTGCTGATGTGGACTTCGTTATTGAGGGCCGTGAGCAGCCAGTCACGGTGTTCACCACCCGCCCAGACACTCTTCACGGTGCAACATTCATGGTTGTTGCACCAGATGCTGACCTCGCTTCCGAGCTTGCAGCAGGAGCTTCAGAGGATATTCAGGCTGCCTTCGCTGACTACCTCACTGAGGTTCAAAAAGCGACAGAAATTGAGCGCCAGGCAACTGATCGCCCCAAGACGGGTGTGTTCCTCGGTCGCTACGCCATCAACCCGGTCAATGGCGAGCGTCTACCCATATGGGCCGCAGACTACGTGCTAGCTGACTACGGTCACGGAGCAGTGATGGCTGTTCCTGCTCACGACCAGCGCGACCTCGACTTTGCCAGAGCCTATGACTTGCCCATCAAAATCGTGGTGGATGTTCCTGCGTCACGCGATGAGGACGGCAATGTCATCGAGAACAACCCTGCTGTCACCGGCATTGCCACCGGTGGCGAAGGCAAGCTCATCAACTCAGGTGAGTTGGATGGTCTGACCAAGAAGGATGCGATTGCCAAGGCCATCGAGATCCTCACTGAGCGTGGCACCGGTAAGGCAGCAAAGAACTTCCGACTGCGTGACTGGCTCATTTCTCGCCAGCGTTACTGGGGGACACCTATCCCCATCATTCACGCAGAAGATGGCACTGAGATTCCAGTACCTGAAGACCAGCTTCCAGTTGTGTTGCCACCAACTGAAGGTCTCAACCTTCAGCCCAAGGGCTCATCTCCTCTCGGTGCTGCCGAGGACTGGGTAAATGTTCCCAACCCAATTGATGGCACTCCAGCACGTCGCGACCCCGACACTATGGACACCTTCGTGGACAGCTCATGGTATTTCTTGCGCTTCCTTTCGCCCCATGATGACACTCAAGCATTTGACCCCGCAGAGGCTAAGAAGTGGGCACCGGTTGATCAGTATGTCGGTGGTGTGACCCATGCCATCTTGCACCTGCTCTATGCCCGTTTCATCACCAAAGTTCTCTTTGACCTGGGCTTCATCGACTTTGAAGAACCTTTTACCAACCTGCTCAACCAGGGCATGGTGCTCATGGAAGGCTCAGCAATGAGCAAGTCCAAGGGAAACATTGTCAAGCTTTCTGAACAGCTCGAAGAGCACGGTGTTGATGCCGTTCGCTTGACCATGGCTTTCGCAGGACCTCCTGAGGATGATATTGACTGGGCAGATGTTTCCCCAGCGGCCAGTAACCGATTCTTGGCCCGTGCTTGGCGCATCGCACAGGACGTCACCAGCGAACCTGGTGTTGATGCCAGCACAGGCGATAAGGCACTGCGTAAGGCAACGCACCACCTGCTTGCCGAAGCACCTGGACTTGTTGAAAGTTTCAAGTTCAATGTACTGGTGGCACGCCTGATGGAACACGTGAACGTGACTCGTAAAGCTATTGACTCTGGTGTTGGTGCCGCAGATCCTGCCGTTCGTGAATCAGCCGAAACCATCGCCATGATGCTGGATCTCTATGCTCCCTACACCGCAGAAGATATGTGGGAAGCGCTGGGCCACAAGCCTGCCGTTGCGCACGCAGTATGGCCCACAGCTGATCCTGCACTCTTGGTTCAGGACTCTGTCACCTGTGTGGTGCAGGTCGATGGCAAGGTTCGTGATCGCCTGGACGTCTCTCCCGATATTGCTGAAGCAGATTTGGAAGCTCAGGCTCGCGAACTAGCTGGCGTTGTCCGCGCTCTCGAAGGTCGCGAGATTGTGAACGTTATTGTTCGCGCGCCCAAGATCGTGAGCATCGCCACCAAGCCTGTTGGCTAATTCGATTCGCTTTAGAACGAAATAAAGACGTTCGAACCACGCTTGGCCAAGGTGCCAGGTGCTGGGTTCTGTGTCTTGACGGTGCGCTTGGAGAACAGTGCAGAGTCAACGTCTGTTGAATAGGTGAAACCTGCTGCTTGCAACTTAGCTATCGCTTCGTTGAAGTCCATTCCTGTCGTTGAGACGTTCGGAACCTCAACCAGGTCTGGTCCCTTGGACACGACAAGAGTGACGTTGGTTCCCTTAGTTGCGGGGCCTTCTGGCAGCGACAGGGAGATGACCGAACCCTTAGCTACGGTGTCATTGAATTCTTCAGATGTGGAGCCCACAACAAGACCTGCATCAGTTAGTGCCTTGGTTGCATCAGCAACCGTGAGGCCTTCAACTGGCGGAATAGCACCCAGTGAAACAACGAGCTGAACCTCGCCGCCAACAGGGTATTTAGCGGGTAGCGGAGCGCCAGCGCCGTCAAGGGCACTGATGATTTTGCCCTTTGCTACATCAGCAGAGAACTGCTGAGCGGGGTCTTTGAGTTTGAAGCCCAATTCTTGGGCTTTCTTCTTCGCAGCTGCTTCGTCCATTCCTGCGAATGCTGGAGTGTCCACAATCTTCGGGCCTAAGGAGACCAGAATCTTGATGGTGGCACCACGGGTTGCAGAGCTGCCACCCTTGGGGTCAGTGTCAATGACCTTGCCCACTGCAACAGTGGCATCGTTCGTTTCAACGAGTTTGGTAGCAAAGCCTTCTTTTTCAACTATCTTCTGTGCATCAGCAGGTGCCATTCCAGCTGTTGCGGGAATGGTGACCAGTGAACCAGGACCAGAACTGAAGAACCAGCCTGCAGTTGCACCCAACACTGCCAACACAATCGTGATGCCAAAAATCCAGAATCCGCGACTGCGTCTGGTTGAGGAGATTTCTTTCAACGCGGCGACAGGGTTCTCAATCGCAGACTTGCGATTCAGTCCGCCCAGTGCACCAGTGTTGTAGGCCTTGGTTTCGTCGTCTGAGCCCAGAAGCATACCCGCCGGCATGACCATGGTCTGCTGGGTTGAGAGATCTTGATAACTGGAACCAGTGCGAATAACTTTCTCTGCCTGCAGAAGTTTGTCGAGCAGAATTCCTGCGTTTTCTGGACGGCCCTCGGGGGAGCGAGTGGTTGCCCACTCCACAATTTCATCCAGTTCTACAGGGATAGCTGGGTTTGATGCCGAGGGTGCAGGGACCTTGTCATTGGCATGTTGATATGCCACGGCCATGGGCTGTTCGCCCTTGAAGGGCTGCTCACCAGTGAGCATTTCATACATCATGATGCCAATGGCATAGATGTCACTTCGGGCGTCAGCAACCCCTCGGGTCAGTAGCTCAGGGGAGAGGTAGGCAATAGTGCCCAGGAGTGCCTGTCCGGAGGCAGTGTTTGCTGTGGTGGCACGTGCGAGTCCGAAGTCACCCAGTTTGATGCGACCGTCATCGGCAAGGAGAACATTTTCTGGCTTGAGATCGCGGTGAACAATGCCTGACTCGTGGGCTGCTGCAAGACCTTGCAGGACAGCATCCATGATGTCGACGGTCTGCTCAGGGGTGAGCTTGCCGTAGTCCTTGAGGAGATCTCGAAGAGTGATTCCTGGGAGGTATTCCATGACGAGATAAGCCATGTCAGAGTCTTGACCCTGATCGAATACGTTCACCACGTTGGGGTGTGCCAGACGAGCTGCTGAGCGCGCCTCTTGCACAAAGCGGGCTTTGAATGCGCTGTCATCGGCGAGGTGGCCGTGCATGATCTTGACCGCAACACGTCGTTCGAGACGTAAATCCGTTGCCAAGTAGACGGTCGCCATGCCACCACGAGCAATGCGTGACTTGACCTGGTATCTGCCGTCGATAAGACGACCGATCATGGGGTCTTCGGCGGCAGTAGTCACAATTCGAGTCTATGTAGCAGGAGTGGGCAAAACGCTGAGAAACACCGGTGTTTTATGCGCTGGCAACCGCTGGCATGCTACTCATCAGGCCAGCGTCAGGAATGACGAGGCGTTGACCGACAACCAGGCGGCTTGAGCGGTCGAGGCCGTTGGCCGTCATTATTGCTCGAGGCAGAACTCCATAGCTGCGTGCGATGGCTTTCAGAGTCTCACCTGAGGCCACGTTGTGGCGGGTGATACTTTCGCCTACTTCCGCAGATTCTGTTCCATTGGTCGAGGCAGGGATGTTCAACTGCTGACCGGCAAACATCATGGTTTTCCAGCTCAGACCGTTTGCAGCAAGAAGTTCTGCGGAAGAAATTCCGTGAAGTTGAGCGATACTGCGCAATGTGTCGCCGGCAACAACGGTGTACTTGTCAGCACGAAGAATCGCGCCTGTGGTGTTTGTTGCGGCATTGAGAATGGGGGAGTTCTCGGCTTTTGCCTTCGGTAGCTTGTCAACTTTAGGGAGCTGATCTGCAGAAGCAGATTGCGCAGTGAAAATCATGCTGGTAACCGCTGCAAGGGCTACCGGAATGGAGGCAATCTTCTTGATTTTGCGAGGCTTGAGAGGGGTCGACGAAGTGAGTGCTTCGTGGTTGGATCGATAGCTTCGACCAGTCATCTGCACACTCCTCTCCCCATTAAAAGATTGGCCCAGTCTCTACCTCAGCTTGAAGGTTAACGTGGAGTGAAATCGGCGTGTCGCTAAATGTCACCCTGTTCGCGCTCACCTCTCAGCTGTGGCACGCTTATCTCGTGGCTAATGCAAAGAACCCTCAAACCCAGTGGTTGACAATCCCTGACCTCATGGACGTTCTAGGAATGTCTCAAAGTCAGGTCAGGCGCTTGATTGAAGATAACTTCCTCGCCGCTGCTCGCGTTGATGGAGTGCTGAAAGTTCCTGCAGACTTCATTCAAGATGGCGAGCCACTACACGCACTCCAAGGCACCATCGTCTTGCTTCGTGATGTCGGGTTCGACGGGGATGAACTCGTGGAATGGTTTATCACGGAAGAAGAAAGCCTCAAGGCTTCCCCAGTTGATGCACTCAAAGCCGGCCGCAAGGCTGAAGTGCGCCGAGTGGCACAGGCCCTTCTCTAGATTGCTATGAAGCGCGCTGGGAAACCAGTGCTGCTAACTGGGTCAGTCCGGCAGTCGCTAATTCTGTGAAACCTGCTGAGGCAATGGCTTTCTGCGCAAGAACCACCTGCTCGTCGATGACCTGCTCAAGACTTTCAACGGCGCCGGTGTTGGTCAGAGTTGCCTGCAGCATTCCAATTTGTGCTTCGTCCAGGTCTGGATCTCCGAGAAGCTCATCCATCAAACGAATTGCGGTGGCTGGCAGTTCTTGCTGTGCCAAAGCGATCAGTACAGTTCGTTTTCCCTCGCGCAGGTCATCACCTGCAGGTTTGCCCGTTACCTCGGGGTCTCCAAAAACACCGAGTAGATCATCGCGAAGTTGGAAAGCAATCCCCAGGGGTAATCCAATAGCTCTCAGTGATTCCAGCTGGTGTGAATTTGCACCACCCAAAGCGGCGCCAATAACCAGCGGTGCCTCAATGGAGTATTTTGCTGACTTGTAGACAACAACTCGCTGAGCACGTGTCAAGGCATCAAGTTTGTCAATGACGGGCCACGCACGCTCTTCGACGATGTCGAGGTATTGACCGGCGGTGACATCGATTCGCATCCTGTCAAACTCGATGCGTGACGCCCGAACCGCAGTGCGGTTTCCTTCAGCTGCGATGCCATTGGAGAACAGTTCATCACTGAAAGCAAGCAGTAAATCACCAAACAGCAGTGCTGAAGAGGTTCCAAAGTCTTCGCTGGTGCCAGCCCATCCGGATTCACGGTGAAGCTTTTCGAATCGACGGTGCGCTGAGGGTGCTCCGCGTCGAGTGTCTGACTTGTCCATGATGTCGTCATGGACCAAAGCAGCGGCGTGGAAGATTTCGAGCGCACTGGCAATGTCGATGACGTGATCGGGTGTTGTTTCGTGTTGGGTGCCGTATCCCAGCAGTGCACAGCGCGCACGAAAGCGCTTACCACCGCTGAGAAACTGCCGTGAAAAGTTGATAAATGGTTCCAAGTCGGGGGAGACGTCCCTCACAATAGATTCACGGTCAGTAATGAACTGATCCAGACGAGTATTAACTCGTTGAACCCATGTATCTTGGTCACGCATGCGCCTAGCCTATCTAGGCCAGCGCGGGTACACTGGAAATTCGACACCGCACACACCACGTGAATGAATCAGGAGGAACGACATGCCACTGTCCGAGCATGAACAACGTCTTCTTGATGAGATGGAACGTAATCTCTACGGCCGTGATGCGGATGTAACCTCAACCGCTTTTGTGGGTATGCCTCGTCCCAACTACCGCGCCATTGTGCTCGGGGTGGTCATCGCTCTTATTGGTCTCGGTGGTCTTCTTGCCGGTGTGATGACTCACATGATTGTGGTGGGAATTGCCGGGTTTGTTCTCATGTTTGTTGGGGTTCTTGTCGCGTCGAAGCCAGGTGAACCAGTGGCCAATTCCGTCAAAAAGCCACGATCGTCCGGTAGTTCTTTCATGCAGCGCATGGAACAGCGCTGGGATGAGCGCGATGGTGGCCGTCTCTAGCACCTAAATCTCTTCACACTCAACCGCCTTTCGGGGCGGTTTTTTTGTGCGCTTCGACCGCTCCGGTTTAATCCAAATTGCTCCATTTCCCTCCACTGACTTAAACCTTGTAAATTAGCGGATATATTGACACGCCGACCGAAAAATGTGGGTAATTTTTAACATTTGTGGTTGAAAGTGGAGTAAAGTGGAGAAATCACCAACAAGGCCGGTTGTGAAAGGGGGTGACGCAGATGTTCCTCGGAACTCACACACCCAAGCTCGATGACAAGGGACGCGTCATCCTGCCCGCGAAATTCCGCAACGAATTGGCCGAAGGCATCGTGGTCACCCGCGGTCAAGAGAACTGCCTCTACGTCTTCAGCGCTGCAGAGTTCTCTGACTTGCACGAAAAGATCCGCCAGGCACCGGTCACCAGCAAGTCAGCTCGTGACTTCCTCCGTGTATTTCTCTCTGGCGCCAGCTCAGAAACACCCGACAGCCAAAACCGCATCACACTTCCGGCCAACCTTCGCCAGTACGCAGGGCTTGACCGCGACCTCACCGTTATCGGCGCCGGAAACCGCGTAGAAATTTGGGACACCGAGGCATGGAACACCTACCTTGCTGCCCACGAAGAAGCCTTCTCCAACACAACGGAGGAGGTGATTCCTGGACTCTTCTAGTCCCTTGGTTGTGACTCCCAGCCTGTGCACCCTGACTCCACTTCCCCGGAAGCAGGTTGACCTGGATGGGGATCACAATCTAGGGCCCGGCTCCAGACACGTTATGGCTCTCAACGACATTCACACCCCAGTTCTCCTCGAACGTTGTGTCGAACTATTGGCTCCTGCACTTTCAAAGCCTGGAGCTGTGCTTGTTGATGCGACTTTAGGAATGGGCGGACACTCGGAAGCGTTTCTCACTCGTTTTCCAGAGCTCATCCTCGTTGGCTTAGATCGCGATACAGACGCCCTGGCAATTGCACGGGAGCGTCTGGCTCGTTTTGGTGACCGCGTCCACCTCGTTCACACCGTGTATGACGGAATTGCTGAGGCACTTGACTCTCTGGAGATCACTGCGGTTGATGGAATCCTGTTTGATTTGGGTGTTTCCTCACTGCAGCTAGACCGCGCCGAGCGCGGATTCGCCTACGCCCAAGATGCTCCACTGGATATGCGGATGAATCAGACCGAGGGCATCACCGCTGCCGATGTGATTGCCACATACAGCGAGCAAGAACTGCGCACCATTTTCCACAAATACGGAGATGAGAAGCTTTCGGCTCGTTACGCCAAAGCCATCGTCACCAGCCGTGAGGTCGAACCCATCACCCGTTCTGCTCAGCTGGTTCACATCTTGACGGTGGCCACTCCTGCAGCGCTTTCTCACTCCGGGCACCCCGCAAAGCGGGTGTTTCAGGCACTGCGCATTGAAGTCAACCAGGAACTCTCCGTCTTGGAACGGGCCATTCCAGCTGCCCTGGGCAAGCTCACCGTTGGCGGTCGCATCGTTGTGATGTCATACCAGTCGCTCGAAGACCGTATCGTCAAGGGCTTTTTGCAGGCAGGATCGAGCTCTTCAGCGCCAGTGGGACTTCCTATTGAACTCGAGCAGTTCAAACCAGAACTCAAACTTCTCGTTCGAGGCGCAGAACTTGCCAGCGACGAAGAAAAAACCCGCAACCCACGTGCAACTCCGGTTCGCCTCCGTGCAGCCGAACGAATCAAGGAGGCAGCGTGAGTACCGTCAACGCAAGCCGAATTTCTCGTCCGCAGGTTCGTCCTCAGTCGGGGGCAAAGTCGGCAGCTCGTCCGACCACCTCACGCGCGAAGAGCACCCCTGCAGTGCAGGGAAATCTCGCGTTGAAGGCCCGCACTTCACTGAACAAGGCCACTTCGTGGCGCCCCAGCATCCAAGTTGTTGCTACCCGTGCCCAGCGCAAGGCTCGTCCCAAGGTTTTCTATGCGATCATCACCGTTGCTGTGATTTTCGGCATCATCATCTCAAACCTTCTTTTATCAGTTGTGGTTGCTTCGGGCGCCTATGAAATCGCTTCGATGCAGCAATCTAACAAGGAACTTGGTCGCAGCTACCAAACCATGAACCAGGATCTCGATCGCTTGTCATCACCTCAAAACCTCGCCGCAAACGCTGAGGCTCTGGGCATGGTGAACAACAGCACACCTGTGTATCTTCGCCTCTCTGATGGTGCTGTTCTGGGAACACCTGAACCAGCTGCAGCAACCTCCGGTTTGATTGCTGGTGCTGAAGGCGCTGTTCCGAATTCTTTACTCACCGGTGTCACCCTGGTCACTCAGAAGGAATCTGAAGCCAAGGCTGCTGCAGCAAAGAAAGCAGCAGCAGAAGCTGCCAAGACAGCACCGGTGACAGACAGCGCGCCTGCGGCTGCAGTTCCAGCTGGACCGGTAGCGTTGACCAACGGCCTGCCAGGCCTTGCAACGCGCTAGGTCTGAGCTCACGGCACTGCGTCAAAGCCTGATCTCTTAAGGAACTGGTGTGAGAACGAATCCCGTCAAATTCCGCGGAACGCTTGTTCTGGCAATTGTCGTGCTTCTGGTTGCAGTTTTCACCATTCGCTTGATCGATATTCAGGTGATTCAAGCGGCCGCACTGACTCAACAATCGGTTGATAAGCGTTCAATTCCAACCACTGTCTACGCCAAGCGCGGTCAAATCACCGACAAGAATGGCACCGTACTCGCAGACAGTGTGATGCGGTACAACGTGACTGTGTCGCCAAAGAACGCGAAAGACTTCTTGCGTCAAACAGATCGTTCAGAAGTGACGATCACCCCACAGCAAGCCGCCATTGAGATTGGTACCTTGACGGGGCAGAAGCCTGAAGACATTCTCAAAATTATTGCCGATGCGTTGGCAGAGAACCCCAAGTCGGACTTTGCCTACATCAAGAAGGCTGTCGACGTGGACACCTTCCGGGCATTGAATGCTCTAGAGATTCCCTGGTTGTTCTTTGAGCAAGCCCCCGGTCGCACCTACCCCAACGGTGCTGTGGCAGGTAACCTGCTTGGTTTCGTTGGCGCTGACGGCTCTGCACAGGCTGGTCTGGAATCGGGCTGGGACAGCTGTGTTGCCGGTGTGAATGGTGAGGAAATGTATCAGCGCGGTGCTGATGGGGTCCGCATTCCCGGCAGTACGGTCACCAGTGTCAAGAGTCAAAATGGTGGAACTCTCAAACTCACTATTGACTCAGACCTGCAGTGGTTTGTGCAACAGTCTCTAGCCAAGCAGGTCGATAAGTACTCCGCTGAGTGGGGTATTGCTGTCGTTCAGGAAGCGAAGACGGGAAAACTCCTCGCTGTGGCAGATTACCCCTCGCTCGATCCCAACAATGTTGATGCTACAGACCAATCAAACCGTGGTTCACGTGCCTTCATGAGCCCGTATGAGCCAGGTTCAACCATGAAGCCAATTACGGCGTCGATGTTGATTGATTCGGGTGTGGCAACCCCCGAAACCCAGGTGTGGGATCCCTACTACATTGCCTTCCCTAACGGCGCTGAAGTAACGGACGCAGTGATGCACGGCACGCTGCCACTGACTCTTACCGGTGTGCTGGAGCAATCCTCCAATGTGGGTATGTCCCAGCTCGGTGACACTCTGGCTGCAGATAAGCGTTATGACTACATGCTCAAATTTGGTCTCTCCTCGATTTCTGACTCTGGCTACCCTGCAGAGTCGGCAGGTATCTTGGCTTCCTCCGACAACTGGGATAACCAAACCCACTACACCGTCACATTCGGACAGGGTGTGGCTACAACCGCAATTCAAATGTCCAGTGCCTATCAAGCCCTTGCAAACAACGGCAAGCTCATACCTGCCACTCTCGTTGAAAGCTGCACCATGCCGGACGGAACAGTGGTCAAGCCTGAGGCATCAGCTACCACGCAGGTGATCAAGCCGCAGTCTGCTCGCACCGTGATCGACATGATGGAAAACTTCGTGACCCAAGGCTGGATCAACAAAGAAGTAACTGTTCCTGGTTACCGAGTCGCCATGAAGACGGGTACCGCTCAGCAGCCTGATGGCATGGGTGGATATAAGGCCAACTACGTGGTTTCCAATATGGGCATGATTCCTGCTGAGGACCCCCAGTACATCATCACCGTGGTGATCGCAGAACCTAAGGTCTCCTTCACATCAATGGTGTGTCCACCATTGTTCAAAGCGATTGAACAGCAGGTCATTAAGCGTTACCGCATCAAACCATCACAGGGTGAAGCGCCCGTGCTGCCTATCCGTTTCTAAGCCCTCTTCGGTCATAGAATTGGGGCAAAGAAAGGTGGTGCTCGAGTGGGTGCTTTTGTGGGGTCGTTAAGACCTGAGCATCCTCTTCCCCGGGCGCTCACCGGCATGGTGACCGAGCTGGGGTTGAGCTCTCCAGATTCTCTCGACGGTCTCGAGGTCACCGGAATTACCTTGACCACCAAGGACGTTCATCCTGGCGATATCTTCGTGGGAATGCCAGGCGCTAAGGTGCACGGTGCCAAGTTTGCTTCGGTGGCTGCCGAGGCCGGTGCAGTAGCTGTGCTGACAGATACTGATGGTGCACAGATCGCACAAGAAAGTTCTCTACCCGTCATCGTGGTGGAGGATGTTCGTGCATCCCTGGGGCACATTTCTTCCTGGATCTATCGAACGGACGACCTCGATGCTTCCGTCTTTGGTGTTACCGGAACAAACGGTAAAACTTCCGTCGTTTATCTCCTCTCTGCACTGCTCAAGCAGCTGGGTGTGCGCAGCGGGCTGAGCTCAACAGCAGAACGTCGAATTGGCGATGTCGCTATGGTCAGTGGTTTGACCACGCCAGAGGCGACAGAGATGCACGCACTGATTGCGCGGATGAAGGAATCTTCAGTGCGGGCCATCTGTCTCGAAGTTTCAGCGCAAGCCCTCTCTCGTCACCGAGTCGATGGCATCGAGTTTGATGTTGTTGGGTTCACCAATCTCAGCCACGACCACTTCGATGATTATGCACACTTCGAGGACTATTACCTGGCCAAGGCTGAACTCTTCAGCCCCGATATTGCAGCTAAGGGCGTTGTCACTGTTGATGATGAGTGGGGTGTTCGGCTTGCCGAAGAAGCGCGTATACCGCTGTCCACTCTCGCCACCATTCCCGGGTCAATTGGGTGGGAAAGCGCCCAGTGGAAGATGACAGTCACTGCACAAACCCAGCGTGAGACAGCCTTCACCCTCCATAGCCCAGATGGGCGCGAACTCAGCACCACTGTGCCCTTATTGGGCAGTTTCATGGCAGCAAATGCTGCCCTGGCAATTGTCATGCTCGTTCAGTCAGGTTTCGATCTTGAACACATTGCCCACGTCGTGGAGGAGTCTGGCGGTATCGACGTTGTCGTGCCGGGGCGCACCGAAATAGTGTCAGGGGAGCACGGTCCCGTCTTCTATCTCGACTATGGCCACACCCCGGATGCGTTCACGAGCTTGTTAGCAGCTGTGAGAGAAGTGACCCCAGGCAAGGTTGTATTCCTGTTTGGTGCCGATGGGAATCGTGACACCACTAAGCGTTTTGCCATGGGAAACATTGCTGCAACGGGTGCTGATGTTGTGGTGATTACTGACTATCACCCACGAACTGAAGATCCAGCAACGATTCGTGCCGCATTGCTCGAAGGTGCACATGCGGCAACCTCAGGTGCTGTCATTATCGAAGAAGCTGATGTCAGAACTGCGATTGCGCGGGCAATCGCAGAAGCTGCCGAGGGTGATGCCATCATCTATGCCGGACCTGGACATGAAACAGAGCGTGAAGTGGCAAGTGGAACTATTCCATTTGATTTCCGCCAAGAAATTACCTCAGCACTGCGTGATGCAGGATATTCACCCGGAGAAGAGCAATCCGCATGATTTCAATGACATTGGCAGATATTGCTCAGACCATCTCGGGGGTTCTGATTCTGGGGAAGACAGACGCCACAGAACAGACTTCCATCACGGGACTGACTGACACCGATTCCAGGCTGATTACTCCTGGCGATATTTTCGTGGCGAAGCCCGGCGAGTTCACGGATGGACACCTTTTCATTCCTGCTGCTGTGGAGAACGGTGCCGCGGTTGTCATTGTTGACCATGAGGTTGACACACCAGTGCCTCAGATTGTGGTTGCAGACACAGTCGTTGCACTGGGGGCATTAGCTACCGAAGTTGTTGCTCGCGTTCGTGCGAAAGGCAATCTCACCGTGGTGGGCATTACGGGTTCGAACGGGAAAACCACCACCAAGAACCTCGTTGCCGCTATGTGTGAACAGGTGGGACCTACGGTCTTTCCTCGGGATTCCTTCAACAATGAGGTGGGGATGCCCATCACGATGTTGAAAATCTCGGAAGACACCACATATCTCGTTCTAGAAATGGGTGCCAGCGGTAAAGGACACATCACTCGACTGACCAACATGGTTCGTCCAGACATTGCTGTGGAACTCATGGTTGGCTTGGCCCATGCCGGAGAGTTCGGTGGCGTAGAAGTGACGGTCGAGTCCAAGCGAGAACTCGTTGAAGCTTTGGGCCCAGAAGGCATTGCCATCTTGAATAAAGATGATCCTCGAGTGATGTCGATGGCCTCCGCGGCACCGGGAAAAATCATCACCTTCGGGCACTCACCCGAGGCAGATGTCAGAATTTCTCAACTCAGTTCCTCGATTTCTGGCACCCAGTTCGATCTGAATACTCCAGAAGGCATCATTCACGTGAACTTCAAAGTTCTCGGTGAACACCATGCTATGAATGCGGCTGCCGCAACTGCTGTTGCGCTCACACTCGGGTTTGATCTTGAACTGATTAAGTCTTCGCTGCAATCCGTCACCCGTGCAGAGCACTGGCGCATGGAGTTGATGGGCGGTAATGGTGTCACGATTATCAACGACGCTTATAACGCGAGCCCTGACTCCATGGCCGCCGCGCTCAAGACTTTGCGCCAAGTTGCCGGGCCTGAAAACAGGACGATTGCTGTGCTCGGCGAAATGGCGGAATTGGGGGCCTATGCGGGGGAGGAGCAAGACAATTTAGCCCTGCTCATAGTCCGTTTAGGCATTGATCAACTTGTTGTCGTCGGTGATGGTGCTCGCAGACTACATATTTCTGCCATCAACGAAGGCTCGTGGGATGGTGAGTCGAAGTTCTACTCGACCCCAGACGAGGCATACGATTACCTATCGAGCCTGCTTAGAGCAGGTGACATCGTTCTGGTGAAATCGTCGAACTCGGCGAAACTCCGGTTCTTGGGTGACCGATTAGGAGAGGCATACGCGTGAGTACCCTACTTCTCGCCGGCGCGCTCTCGCTGCTATTCACCCTGTTGATGACTCCTGTCTTCATCCGCATCTTCCGACGCGTTGGCTGGGGACAGTTCATCAGTGATGGTGGCCCCGATGCGCATCACGCCAAGAAGGGCACTCCCACCATGGGCGGCATTGTCGTCGTAGTTGGTGTCATCCTGTCGTACTTCCTCGCCTCACTCTTGACGGGTTCAACTATTGAGTTGCCATCAATATTGGTGCTGTTCTTGATGACCGGTCTTGCTTTGGTGGGGTTCATTGACGACTTCATCAAGACTCACAAGCAACGCTCGCTGGGGCTGTCGGGGTGGCCGAAGGTATTTGGCCAAGTTATCGTTGCGGTGATCTTCGGATTGTTAGCAATCAACTTCCCGGACGAGAACGGCATCACGCCCGCTTCGATGAACATTTCCTTCATTCGCAATACTCACCTGAGCTTTGCGGTGCTCGGCGGGTGGCTTGCCGTCGTTGCGTTCTTGATCTGGATCATTTTGATCGTGACCAGCACTTCCAACGCCGTGAACCTCACTGATGGGCTTGACGGCTTGGCCACGGGTGCATCTATCTTCACTATTGGTTCTTTCGTCATCATTAACTTCTGGCAACAGAACCAGTCCTGCTTCAGTGGGCGTCTTGATCCTCAGGTTGCCTATAAGTGTTATGAAGTGCGCGATCCACTGGATTTGGCAATTGTCGCTGCAGCCATTGTTGGTGGTCTGATTGGTTTCTTGTGGTGGAACACCTCACCTGCTCAGATTTTCTTAGGTGACACCGGTTCCATGGCACTCGGTGGCGCACTTGCTGCGCTGGCAATTTTGAGCCAGACAGAACTGCTTCTGGTCATTCTTGCTGGACTGTTCGTCATCGACACCGGTTCGGTCATCGTTCAGCGTGGATATTTCAAGCTGACCAAGGGCAAGCGCATCTTCTTAATGTCGCCAATCCACCACCACTTTGAGTTGAAAGGGTGGGCGGAAGTGACGGTAGTCGTTCGCTTCTGGATTATCTCTGCGCTGTTCGTCATCACCGGTGTGGGAATGTTCTACCTCGAGTGGCTCACTCGCTAATCGAGTAGTTCATGACCTCCTCGCGCGATCTCTCCACTCTCACCAGTTGGCATGCCAATTGGGCTAGTTTGCGTGTCGGTGTTTTGGGGCTGGGTGTAACAGGATTCTCTGTTGCGGACACCCTTGCGGAACTTGGTGCACACGTCATGGTGGTGGCGGCCGGGGCAGAAGAACTGCGCATCACCATGGTCGATGTCATTGGTGCCACCTATGTTCAAGAACGCAGCGGTGAAGATGTTCCCCACGAACTCATCGAGTTTGCTCCTGAGCTCATCGTTGTTTCTCCTGGCTACCACCCCGATCACAAGATTTTGTTGTGGGCGGTTGAGCGAGGGATCCCCATCTGGGGAGATATTGAGCTTGCCTGGCGTGTGAGAGACAAGGTTAAGCCTGCTGAGTGGCTCATGGTTACTGGCACCAACGGCAAGACAACAACAGTTCAACTCACTGCCGCCATGCTGGCCGCTGCTGGCTATCGTGTGGCACCCTGCGGAAACATCGGTGTTCCTGTTCTTGATGCCGTGCGCGACCCTCAAGGGTTCGACGTCTTTGTCGTTGAACTTTCCAGTTACCAACTGCACTGGATGAGCGGAGTTCACCCCTACTCTTCAGCTGTGTTGAATATCGCGGATGACCACCTTGATTGGCATGGATCCTTCGAAGCCTATGTAGCAGCTAAGGCGAAGATTTATGAAAACACCAAGGTTGCCTGCGTCTATAACAAGGCAGATAAAGCAACCGAACGTATGGTTGAGCACGCCGATGTGTTGGAGGGTGCACGGGCAATCGGGTTTGACCTTGGAGCACCTGGTCGAAGCGACCTCGGAGTTGTCGATGGCATTTTGTGTGACCGTGCTTTCCTCGACGAACGCCACACATCAGCCCTTGAAATCACCACAATCTCTGAGCTTGAATCACGTGGTTTAGCTGCTCCTCACGTCGTGGCAAACATTCTGGCCGCCAGTGCACTTGCCCGTTCCTTCGGCGCCCCCATAGAGGCAATCTATGAGGCGTTGACCACGTTTAGTCTGGATTCCCACCGCAACGAAGTCATCGCCCGTGTGGGGGAGATCACCTGGATCGATGATTCCAAAGCGACTAACCCACATGCAGCTGATGCCTCGCTAGCAGCCAACGAATCAATCGTCTGGATCGTGGGTGGATTGCTCAAGGGCGTGAACATTGACGAGCTTGTTTCCAAGCATGCACATCGCCTGCGTGGTGCTGTGATCATTGGGGTTGACCGCCAAGACGTCAAAGCAGCATTCGAGCGACACGCGCCCGGGGTCACCGCACTCGAGGTTGTCCCGGATGACACTAGTGATGTCATGGTTCACGCCGTGAACTTGGCCGCAGATTTAGCTCACAGCGGTGACGTGGTGTTGTTGGCTCCAGCTGCAGCTTCGATGGATCAATTCACCGACTACGCCGAGCGAGGACGCCTCTTCGCTCAGGCTGTTTTGGACAAAGTTGGAGGTGAGGCGGATGGCGACTCCGCCTCGCACTAATCCACCCCGCAGACCAGCAGCTGCACCTCGCGGCGTTGCTCAAAGAACTGCCCAGCCAGGAACACCAGCACAACGCCGAGCAGCAGCTAGTGGACGTCCTCCAGGTCGCACCGCACCACAGGCAGCTCAAACTACTCGTCCGGGTGGTTTAGCAACTCGCTTCAAGCTCGAGGAAGCCTTTCGAGCTGAATCACCCAACTTTTATCTACTGGCAGGAGTGACTCTTTTCACCGTGATCTTGGGATTGATCATGGTGCTCTCGGCATCTGCCGTGGATTCGTTCCTGCAAGACGGTGGGTTCTTCGTCGGTTTCTTCAAACAGGCCGGTGCCGCAATCGTTGCGCTGCCCTTGATGCTTGCCATCAGCAGATTGCCCATGGTCTTCTATCGCAAGTGGGCGAACATTGCTCTGTATTCCACAATCGGCTTGCAGCTGCTGGTGTTCACCCCGCTCGGTGTTGAATCCGGTGGTAACCGTAACTGGCTCGATATCGGTGTTCAATTCCAGCCCTCGGAGATGATTAAACTCACCATTGCCGTGTGGTTGGGTGTGAACCTACCCCAGGTCATTAATCGGGTCGGGCCATACAGTTTCCGCATATTCACTGGAATCATTCCGGTCTATATCGCGATGTTTGTTGTTCTCCTGGGTCAAGACCTGGGAACAGTGATTATTTTGTTTGCCATTGTGCTTGGCTGTATTGCCTTCTCCGGTGTGGCAGCCCGGATGGTGGTTGTTCCCATGGTCGCCGGTGCAGTGGGTGTGGTCTTCATGGCCCTGATTAGCCCTAACCGTATGGCACGTATCATGTCGTTCTTGAATGAGAACTGCACCGACTACACCAACGCCTGCTGGCAGCCTCTACACGGTAAGTGGGCTCTAGCTAACGGCGGCATCTTTGGTGTGGGGCTAGGGCAGTCTAAAGCTAAGTGGTCGTGGCTTCCCGCGGCAGATAATGACTACATTTTTGCCATCATTGGCGAAGAACTGGGCATGATCGGCTGCTTCGTGGTGATTGGGCTATTCGTTGCCCTCGCAGTTGCTTTCGTGCGCATTATCCGCATGGCAAATGATCCTCTGGTTCGCATCGTGACCGGCGGAATCATGATCTGGGTTGTCGGTCAAGCTTTCGTCAACATCGGTGTTGTCGTGGGCGTTCTACCCGTGCTGGGTGTGCCACTACCGTTGCTCAGTTCGGGTGGTTCGGCTCTGATCATGACATTGTTGGCTATCGGTGTGGTTCTTTCCTTCACGAAGGAAGAAAAACCTATCAAGAAGAACACGAGACGCCGCCGATGACCAGCTATCTTCTCGCCGGAGGAGGCACCGCTGGACACGTGAATCCCATGTTGGCGATGGCTGAGGCGCTGCGGCAGCGAGACCCACAAGCACAGATTGTGTGTGTGGGTACAGCGGAAGGCCTTGAAGCCAATCTTGTCCCTGCGCGTGGTTTTGAACTGGTCACGATTCCTCGAATTCCTTTTCCGCGGCTGCGCGGTCTGATTGGCTCATCGAAACGTTTTCTCACAGGTTGGCCCAAGGCGGTAGAGCGGATCACTGCGCTCATTCACGAACGCAACGTTGATGTTGTGATCGGTGTTGGAGGCTACTCCGCAGCCCCTGCCTACGCTGCTGCTCGCAAGAACGGGATTCCATATGTGATTCACGAAGCAAATGCCAAGCCAGGGCTAGCCAATAAATGGGGAGCACGTCACACGCCCTTTGTGGGAGTGACATTCGCTGGAACACCACTACCGCATGCCACAACGGTGGGGACCCCTTTGCGTGCTGAAATCGAACATCTCGATATTCCGGCAACCCGGGCACAGGCCAGAGCTCATTTTGGGTTAGAACTCAATCGTCCTGTTCTCGTTGTCACCAGTGGTTCTCAAGGTGCTCGCTCCATCAACACCACAATCGCTGCTTCTGCGAAGGAGATTGTCGCCGCCGGCTACCAGGTTCTCCACATCGTTGGTCAGAACAAGCCTGATCACCTTCCGGAATTGTCCGGCTATGTTGCACTTGATTATTGCGATCGGATGGATTTGGCATTGGCGGCGGCAGATCTTGTCGTTTCTCGTGCTGGATCGGCCACAGTGTCTGAACTATCTGCCCTCGGTATTCCAGCGGTCTATGTTCCCTATCCTGTCGGCAATGGAGAGCAGAAGTTCAATGCTGCTGGAGTGGTCAATGCTGGTGGTGGAGTGTTGGTGACAGATGCACACTTCACCCCGGAATGGGTCACCAGCTCCTTGATTCCGCTACTTCGTGATGAGGCGGCCTTAGTCGCGATGGGTGAAGTTGCTGCACGTGTGGGCATGCGTGATGGCACATCGCGAATGATCAATCTGATTGATGCCGCCCTGTCATAGGCATAGCCTCAGCTTTCTGCGTTATAACGGAAGATGGTGGCCTGATGCTGCCTGTTAAGAAGAGAGCTCGCCTGTGATTAAGCCAGACCCCAGCGTTGTTGCCCCTGAGAACTTGGGCACCGTGCACATGGTCGGTATTGGTGGTTCAGGCATGAGCGGTATTGCTCGTCTCTTCCTCGCCAATGGCATCACCGTGACCGGTTCTGATGTTCGGGACTCTTCCAACATTCAGGCACTTCGTGATTTAGGCGTTGAGGTTCATATTGGCCACGATGCGGCAAATGTGGGCGATGCTCAAACCTTGGTCGTCACCGGGGCACTCTGGCAGGACAACCCAGAATATGTCCTCGCGAAGCAGCGGGGGCTGACCATCTTGCACCGCTCTCAAGCGCTGGAATGGTTGACCCGTGGTTCTCGTTTGGTCTCCGTCGCTGGCGCTCACGGCAAGACCACCTCAACTGGAATGATTGTTACCGGCTTGCGAGAACTCGGTGCTGACCCCAGTTTTGTCAACGGTGGTGTTGTTCAGTCTTATGGCTTAAGTTCTGCCTATGGTGAGGGTGAGCTGTTCGTCGTTGAAGCCGATGAGTCTGACGGTTCGTTCCTGCTCTATGACACTGCTGTGGCACTGATTACCAATGTTGATGCAGATCACTTGGATCACTACGGTTCACTCGAAGCATTTGACCAGGCATTTGTTGATTTTGCTTCAGCTGCTTCTGAACTGGTTGTCATCTCGAGCGATGACCCAGGTGCTGTGCGAGTGACGCAGAAGATTACCGGACCGAAGATTCTTACCTTTGGTGAGTCTGCACACGCTGATGTTCGTTTGGCGCATGTTGACACCACAACCGGTGGCGTGACCTTGACCATCGAATACCAAGGAACCAAATACACCGCTCAGCTCAGCGTCCCAGGTCGCCACAATGCACTCAATGCCACCGGAGCGTTTGCAACCCTGGTGGGTCTGGGTTTCGATCCTGCATCTTCTCTGGCTGGAATCTCAGAGTTTGGTGGCACGCAACGTCGCTTTGAACTTCACGGTATTCGCCGTGAGGTGAGTGTGTATGACGACTATGCCCACCACCACACCGAGGTGAACGCGGTGCTCAGTGCTGCCCGCACTGTGGTGGGCGAAGGCCGCATCATTGCGGTTCACCAACCTCATCTCTACAGCCGAACACAGCACTTCGCTGGGGAGTTTGCACACACCCTAGAAAACGACGCTGATCTCACTGTGGTGTTGGATGTGTATGGCGCCAGGGAAGATCCAGTTCCTGGGGTGACAGGCGCATTAGTATCTGAAAAGTTTGCCGATCAGTCCAAAGTTGCCTTTATTGCCGATTGGCAAGAAGCAGCAGACCACATTGCAGCAATAGCTCGCCCAGGTGACTATGTTATTACCTTGGGCTGTGGTGATGTCTACCGCATCATTCCGCAGATTTTGGCTTCACTCGAAGCAACGAAGTAGCTCATCATGAGAAGACCCGTTGGTCCTGGGGGAGCAGGAACTCCCACCCCACGAGCCCCACAGCCTTCAGCTGCACCAGCAGCTCGCGCACCGAAGCCTGCTTCGCCATCTCACGCTGAGAAGGCCGCCAAGCCGGTAAAGGCGGCAAAACCAGCAAAGGTTTCACGAGCAGAGCGCAAAGCGCTGAAAAAGCAATCACAGGCTTCTGGCAGAACGCCTCAGCCCGTGGCGGGAACCTCTGCTCGGGTAGAGGCAGTGGGGAGTCGTGTTCAGGGAATCAGGAGACCCGCAGCGGCTTCCAGCAGGCCAGCAGAAGCGGTTGCTTCTCCGGCTCGAAAAGAACCTCGCCGCCCTGCTCGTCGGCTCACTAAAGCCCAGCAAGAAGCTGCTGAAGCAAAGCAAAAACTCAAAGCAGCCGTCAAGGCGCGCAAGGCATTCGAACGGGATGAAGTTCGCCGTTTCACCGCTCACATGCGGCGCCGAAGGATTATGTGGGCGTCCATTGCGGGGTCCTTGGCAGCGATTTTAATATTTGTTGGCGTGGGGGTCTTCACGCCTGTATTGGCGTTGCAAACCATCACCGTTGAAGGGGCTGCTCGAGTACCTGCAGACCAAATCATTGCTGCGCTCCAGCCACAAATTAATAAGCCTCTGCCGCTAGTGGATATGGGCGCTGTTCGTAAAGCAGTTGAGGCTCAACCGCTGGTCAAGAGCTATTCCACTGTTGCTGTTCCGCCACACACCTTGGTGATCAAGATTGTGGAACGAAGCCCCATTGGTTATCTCCTCTCAGATGGTGATCTCATCATGGTTGACCCCGCTGGCGTCGTGCTGGAACACGCCACTGAACGCACCCCTGGTATCCCTGTCATTACGGTGGAGGGCGCAAGTGCACAATCCAAGGGTTTCACCGCTGCAGTTGATGTGATTACTTCTCTGCCCAGTGCACTTGCTGGTCAATTGGATGAAGTCATTGCTAACACCACCGATGATGTCACGCTCATTCTTACTGGTGGTGCTCGTGTGTTCTGGGGTGGTCCTGAAAACGCGGCAATGAAGAACCGTGTTCTTTCACAATTGCTTGCAGTCAACCCCGTTGGTTCGGTGAGTGAGTACGACGTCTCGTCGCCAAAAACTGCCGTCGTTCGTTAATTCTTTCCTCGATCTGTTCTCTTCTGGCGTGTCGCGCAGGGGAGCGGGATGCTTCGACCTACTCTCAAATCAAGAAATGCATACTGAGCATAACTTTAAGGTTCGACTTGAACTTTAGGGTTCTAGCGGAGGCCACATCGTGTCAATGAATCAGAATTACCTCGCCGTCATCAAGGTGGTCGGCGTCGGCGGTGGTGGCGTGAACGCTGTGAACCGCATGATTGAGCTCGGTCTCAAGGGTGTTGAATTCATCGCAGTCAACACCGACGCACAGGCACTCCTGCTCAGTGAAGCAGACGTGAAGCTCGACATTGGCCGTGAGCTCACTCGTGGTCTTGGCGCTGGAGCTGACCCAGAAGTTGGCCGCAAGGCTGCTGAAGACCACGCAGAAGAAATTGAAGAAGCACTCGCTGGTGCTGACATGGTCTTTGTGACCGCAGGTGAGGGTGGTGGAACTGGTACTGGTGCCGCTCCCGTCGTTGCCAAGATCGCCAAGTCCATTGGCGCTTTGACCATCGGTGTTGTGACCAAGCCCTTCGGATTCGAAGGAAAGCGTCGTGCTGCTCAGGCAGACACCGGAGTTGCAGCACTTCGCGCCGAGGTAGACACCCTCATCGTTGTTCCCAACGATCGTTTGCTCGAAATCAGCGACCGCTCGATTTCCGTGCAGGAAGCTTTTGCCACCGCTGACCAGGTATTGCTCGCCGGTGTTCAGGGAATTACAGACCTCATCACCACTCCAGGTCTGATCAACCTCGACTTCGCAGACGTGAAGTCGGTAATGCAGGGCGCTGGATCCGCCCTGATGGGAATCGGCTCCTCACGCGGTGCAGACCGCGCAATCAAGGCAGCCGAGCTGGCCGTAGCCTCACCCCTGCTTGAGGCCAGCATTGAAGGCGCTCGTGGCGTGCTTCTGTCCATCCAGGGTGGATCCAACCTCGGTCTCTTCGAGATCAATGACGCTGCTGCACTGGTCGGCGAAGCCGTACACCCTGAAGCAAACATCATCTTCGGTGCTGTCATTGATGACACCCTGGGTGACGAAGTTCGCGTCACGGTTATCGCCGCTGGTTTTGATGGCGGAGAGCCAACCCACAAGGCAATGCCTCGCCGCACGTTCACCTCGACTGACACCGGCTCGGTATTGCCCGCAGGTGAGAGCATCTACTCCGAGACAGTCATCACCTCGACCACCGGTGTATTTGCAGATGACGAGCTTGCTGGAGTTCTGTCCACCCCGGCAACCACAAGCCACGTTTCTGTGACTCCCTCCTACGTTGATGAGGATGACGACCTCGACATCCCCGACTTCCTCAAGTAAGTGAGTACCTCCCTAGCCGAGCGCTTAGCGCTCGTGGAGGAAGGTATCGCTGAGGCGGCCCGTAATGCCGGGCGTGACATCAACGACCTCACCACGATTGTGGTGACCAAGTTCCATCCTGCTCAGCTCGTTCGCGATCTCTACGATCTCGGCGTTCGAAATGTGGGGGAGAACCGCCACCAAGAAGCAGAAGCTAAATCAGCAGAACTAGCGGATTTAGACCTCACGTGGCACTTCATTGGACAACTCCAGTCCAATAAAGCGCGTGCTGTGCGCAAATATGCCAGTGTCGTGCACTCTGTCGATCGAGACAGTCTTGTTACTGCTCTCGGTAATGCCGCAAAGACACCTGAGGGTGAACCAGCACAGAACATCGTTGAGGTGTTGGATTGCTTCGTCCAGCTCAATCTGACTCAAGATCCAGGGCGTGGCGGTATTCAGCCGGCTGATGTTGTTCAGCTAGCTGAACAGGTCGCTGCACAGCCCAGCCTGAATTTGCTGGGCGTGATGGCTGTTGCTCCGCTGGATGAAGAGCCCCGTGTTGCCTTTGCGCGGGTGCGGGCAGCTTCTGAACGAATTCAGAGCGTCATTCCAACAGCTCGCTTCATTTCCACGGGCATGTCTCATGACTACGCCGCGGCGATTTCCGAAGGCGCGACACACCTACGAATTGGCTCTGCAATCACGGGAAACCGCCCCGTTTCCGGTTAATCTCAATTAGACGTTTTATTCCTGGAGGTACTCAATGTCCAACCCACTCAAGAAGACCATGGTCTATCTCGGTCTCGCTGACGAGGACACGAGCTACGACGCACCCGCATACGCTGCAGCACCACAGGTTGCTCCTGTATCCGCAGGCCGTGCACAGGTAACCCCCCTGCGCCGTAACACCGCAAAGAACCAGGCTGTGAGCGACATGAACGAGATCGTAACCGTCCACCCTAAGCAGTACTCGGACGCAAAAGTTATTGCTGAAAACTTCCGTGAAGGCGTTCCCGTCATCATGAACCTGTCTCAGATGACTGAGACCGATGCACGTCGTCTCATCGACTTCGCATCAGGTCTGTCACAGGGTCTCTACGGCAAGATTGAGCGCGTCACCAGCAAGGTATTCCTGCTCTCTCCTGCACACGTTGCTGTTTCTGGTGACGCTGCTGCTGAGACTGCTGAAGTCGACACCACTTTCTTCGGGGAGTAAGTAGTTAGGCCGCTATAGGTCACTACTTCTCGCATTTCAAGGATGTCTCTTATGGGCATTGTGGGCTTAGTTCTCTATTACGCACTACTGGTCTTTGTCATTGCCATGTGGGCGCGGCTGATCTTGGACTTCCTTCGCGCTATGCGCCCAGGTTGGCGTCCACCCTCGTTCCTACTGGTTATCAGTGGAATTGTGTATGGGATTACTGATCCACCCATGAAAGCGGTTCGCCGATTCGTCAAACCCATGAGCGTTGGCGCAATTGCGTTGGACTTTGGGTGGACCGTGGTGATGTTAGCTGCGATTGTTCTGATGTATGTCGCCGAATACCTGATGGTTCTCTAAGAAGTTACGTAATTCTTTCCCCAGGCGTTTCCTCACTACGCAACTCTTTTGGTAGCGTTAGGGAAGTTGTCCACCAGACAGCACACTTTTGTATCACTCACTTGAGGATGGCTTGACATGGCTTTATTGCCAGAAGACGTAGTAAACAAGCGGTTTCAGCAGACAAAGTTCCGCGAAGGTTACGACCAGGACGAGGTCGATGACTTTCTCGACGAAATTGTCGTAGAACTACGCCGTCTCAGCGCCGAAAACGAGGACCTGCGCACCAAGCTTGAAGCAGCAGAAGCTCGCCTCGAGGGTGGAGAATCTTCTGCTCCCGCACGTCCTGCTACGACACCTGCGCCTGCTGTTGTGGATGACTCCAGTGCAACTGCCAGTGCGAATGATCTGTTGACCCTTGCACGTCGCCTGCACGAGGAGCACGTCCGTGAAGGTGTGGAGAAGCGTGACGCTCTCATCGCTGAAGGGCACGAAACTGCTACCCGCCTCGTTGCCGAAGCAGAAGCTACGGCCAAAGCTCAGCTCTCCACACTGGAAACCGAGAAGGCAGCACTCAAGAGTTCTATTGCCGAACTCACCGGTTTCGAGAAGGAATACCGCGAAAAGCTTCGTGGTTACATTTCCACCCAGTTGGCTGAGCTCGACGAGCTCAACGTGACTGGTAAATCAGACAAAAAGTAACCGTGTCAGTTAAGCGGCCCGTGTGGGCTGTATTGACACTTCTGGCGGTCACCGCTGGTGTCATTTACGCTGCTGACCAGCTCAGCAAGATGTGGGTTATGTCGACCCTCACTGAGGGCGTCTCTGAGCCAGTCTTAGGTGATTTCCTTCAGTTCTACTTCGTGCGTAATCCAGGAGCTGCGTTTTCGCTTTCTTCTGGAACAACCTGGGTGTTCTCTATCCTTGCCGCGGTCGTAACCGTGGTCATTATTGTGTTCTCACGCAAGATTCGTTCTATCGCGTGGGCTCTCGTTTTTGGCCTGCTGTTGGGTGGGACACTCGGTAATCTCACGGACCGTCTGACAAAGGTCAACGGGCAGGGTGTTGTTGAGTTCGGTAACGGTTTAGTGGTGGATTTCATCTCCACACCCTGGATGATGCCGGCCATTTATAACGTCGCAGATATGGCCATCGTCTCGAGCATGTGTTTGCTCGTGATTCTCACCCTGATGGGAATTCACATTGATGGCACGCGTGAGCCCAAAAAGAAGAACTCCGATGATGTCACTGGCTCGGGTGCAACAGTTTTGATGGGCCCAGATGGAACCACATCAAGCGTGCTGGGAGGGTCGCCCTCAATAGGCTTTGATGGCTCTGTTGGTGGCTCTGCAGGTTTCGGTGGTTCTGGTGGAAACTAGATCCACCCCGGTACCGGATGGACTTGATGGTGTCCGTGTCGATGCTGGACTTGCTCGTCTTTTTGGTTTTTCTCGCACACAGGCTGCTGAGATCGCGGAAGCTGGCGGTGTCGAGCAAAACGGCATTGCCTTAGGTAAGTCAGACAAACTTCGGGCAGAGGCAACACTGACGGTTTCTTGGGAAGAGAAGCGCGGCCCAGAGATCGTGCCGATGATGGTTCCTGATTTCGCCATCGTCTATGACGATGAAGACTTTGTTGTCGTGGATAAGCCAGTAGGTGTCGCTGCTCACCCTGCTGCAAGCTGGGATGGTCCAACTGTGCTCGGTGCACTTGCGGCCTCAGGTTTCACTATTGCCACCTCCGGCGCTGCTGAGCGCGCCGGAATCGTGCATCGACTTGATGTGGGCACCTCTGGACTGATGGTTGTTGCCAAAAGTGAGAAGGCATATAGTGCTCTCAAACAAGCCTTCCACGATCGTGAAGTGAACAAGATCTATCACGCGGTTGTGCAGGGACATCCAGATCCACTTGCGGGCACCATCGATGCGCCCATCGGTCGCCACCCTCGTTCGGACTGGAAGTTTGCTGTCACCAATGACGGAAAGCATGCCGTCACTCATTACACAACTTTTGAAGCTTTCCCTTTTGCTTCCCTGCTGGAAATCAAGCTAGAAACCGGGCGGACACACCAGATTCGCGTTCACATGGCAGCACAGCGTCATCCGTGTGTGGGGGATAGCTTGTATGGGGCAGACCCGTCGCTCAGTGCACGTTTGGGGCTGACACGCCAGTGGCTTCATGCTCACAAACTCGGCTTCACACACCCTTCTACGGGCGAATATGTTGAATTCACCTCACCGTATCCGGCAGATTTACAACACGCTCTCGATGTCTTGGCAGCAGGTTAACCTTCAACTCCTAGACAAAGGTTTGAGGGCTGGGGTTTCCCGGCGTGTCGCAAATGGTTAGTCTTATACGACACGCCGTAACACGCCCCAGATTTCAAGGAAGTGACTATGCCTGAGCAATCCCGCAATAAGCAGGAAGTGCTCATCGTCACCGGTATGTCTGGTGCTGGCCGTTCGACGGTTGGTAATGCCCTCGAGGATCTTGATTGGTATGTGGTGGATAACCTGCCACCCCAGATGCTTCGTCCATTGGTTGAACTTGCAGATAAAGCTGGGGAGAACCTGCCCAAGATTGCTGCTGTAGTTGATGTTCGTGGCCGTGATTTCTTTGAGAACCTGCAGGAAATAATCCAATCAATGCCTGCTGAGACCGTAGTGCGAGTGCTGTTCTTGGACGCCACGGATGCTTCTCTCGTGCGCCGTTTCGAGTCAGTGCGCCGCCCACATCCTTTGCAAGGTGATGGCACCATCCTCGATGGCATCATTGCGGAACGTTCTCGGATGACGGCACTACGTGAAAGCAGCGACATTGTCATAGACACCAGTGATCTCAATATTCACCAGCTCTCCACCCTCATCACGGAACAGTTTGCACAAGAAGACACCGCAGGTGTTCGACTGAACCTGATGAGTTTTGGTTTCAAATATGGAACCCCGACCGATGTGGACCTCATCGCAGATGGCAGATTCTTGCCCAACCCATTCTGGATTCCAGAACTGCGAGGGAGCACGGGAATGGACAAGCCAGTATCTGACTACGTCCTTGGTCAACCTGGAGCTCGTGAGTTTGTTGAAAACTACGCCAAAGCCCTCGAACCAGTTTTGGCCGGCTATCAGCGAGAAAACAAGCGTCACGCGACGATCGCCATTGGCTGCACCGGGGGTAAGCATCGATCCGTTGCATTGACGGAGGAATTGGCTAAACGACTCGAGAAGCTTCCTGGCGTGGTTGTTCGAGTCAAGCACAGAGATTTTGGTCGCGAATAGCGACAACAACAACTGAACTACTGAAACACAGAGGAATTACGGGGATATGGGGCTAACTGAGAACGTCAAACAAGAATTGATTACTGTCGGCGCTGGTAAAACAAGTGTTCGCACCGCTGAACTGGCTACCGTACTGCGCTTTGCTGGTGGACTTCACACCATCTCTGGCCGTATCGCAGTGGAAGCAGAACTGGACTCCCAAGAGCTTGCCACCCGTGTGCGCAAGGATTTGGCAGAAATCTACGGCGTTCGCTCAGAAGGTCGCCTCTCACCAAACTCTGGTGGCAAGAACGCTCCAACATTTCTTGTGCGAGTTCTCGATGGAGAAACCCTGGCACGACAGACCGGACTTCTTGACGCACGACGTCGTCCCATCCGTGGATTGCCCAACAAGCTCACCACAGGAAACCTGGAAGACCTTTCTGCGATTTGGCGTGGAGCATTCCTCGCGGCTGGTTCGCTCACTGATCCCGGCCGCTCTGCAGCCTTAGAGATTGTGTGCCCCACCAATGAGGCGGCAATGGCTCTCGTTGGTGCGGCAAACCGCCTACAGTTCGCTGCAAAGGCACGTGAGGTGCGCGGTGTTCACCGCGTCGTCATCCGTGAGGATGAAGCAATCTCTGCAGTACTGACCATCATGGGCGCCACCGAAACAGTGAAGAACTGGGAAGAACTGCGTCAGCGCCGTGAAGTTCGTGCCACAGCTAACCGCTTGGTCAATTTTGATGACGCTAACTTGCGCCGCTCGGCACAGGCTGCAGTTGCCGCCTGTGCCCGCGTTGAGCGCGCTTTGGAACTACTCGGTGAAGATATCCCTGATCACCTGAAGTATGCCGGGGAACTGCGGTTGAACTTTAGGGACGCAAGTCTGGACGAACTTGGCCACCACGCAGACCCACCCATGACAAAGGATGCTGTTGCAGGTCGTATTCGCCGTTTGCTGGCGATGGCGGATAAGCGAGCACAGGAACTGGGCGTGCCCGGAACTGAATCTGCCGTTCCAGAGGATATTGACGCATAAAATCCCAGAAAAATCTCCGTTTCTCGGCAATAAACTGGCCTCAGAAACGGTTACACATCAGTAAGACCCAACCGCACGTTCTAAGGAGAACACCTCAGTGGCAAACTACACACTGCCAGAGCTCGACTACGACTACTCAGCTCTCGCCCCCCACATCAGTGCAACCATCATGGAACTGCACCACAGCAAGCACCACAAGGCATACGTTGACGGAGCAAACACGGCACTCGAGAAGCTTGCAGAAGCTCGCGAGAAGAACGATTTCGCAAACATCAACAAGCACCAGAAGGACCTTGCTTTTCACCTTGGTGGTCACACCAACCACTCCATCTTCTGGAAGAACCTCACTCCTGGTTCAGAAGAGCGCCCCACCGGCGAGCTCGCAGCAGCAATTGATGAGTATTTTGGATCATTTGATGCATTCAAGGCACAGTTCAATGCTGTAGCACTTGGCTTGCAGGGTTCCGGCTGGGCATTCCTGGCATGGGATGCACTGGGTAAGAACCTCATCATTGAGCAGTTGTATGACCAGCAGGGCAACATTGCAGCAGGAACTATTCCTCTGCTCATGCTCGACATGTGGGAGCACGCCTTCTACCTGGACTACAAGAACGTCAAGGGTGACTACGTCACCGCGTTCTGGAACATCATCAACTGGGCAGATGTTTCGGCGCGTTTCGACGCCGCACGCAAGGGTGCTTCCAGCGTCCTGCTATTCTCTTAGTAGTTGACAACGGGTGTCCTGAAGCATTTCGGGGCACCCGTTCCTACTGATTTTCCCAAAGTAATACCCTCCCTCCATCCCCATCCCACCACTGGAGCTCTGAGCTCCCTAACATCACTTGGAGACGAAGTGACTGTCAAAGTTGGAATCAACGGTTTCGGCCGTATCGGACGTAACTACTTCCGTGCCGCACTCGCACAGGGTGCTGACATTGAGATTGTTGCTGTCAACGACCTCACCGACACCAAGGTGCTCGCACACCTTCTGAAGTATGACTCGGTAACCGGTCGTCTGGACGCTGAAGTTTCACACGACGCCGAGAACATCATTGTTAACGGCAAGAAGATCAAGGTTCTCGCAGAGCGCGACCCTGCTGACCTCGGCTGGGGCAAGCTCGGTGTTGACGTAGTCATCGAGTCCACTGGTCGTTTCACCGACCGTGCAAACGCCGAGAAGCACATTGCAGCTGGTGCAAAGAAGGTTCTGATTTCAGCTCCTCCCACCGGTAACGACATTCCTACCTTTGTGATGGGTGTTAACAACGAGAAGTATGACGCTGCTAACGACCACGTCATCTCTAACGCTTCGTGCACCACCAACTGCCTCGCACCTCTCGTGCAGGTATTTGACAAGGAGTTCGGCATCATCACTGGTCTGATGACCACTGTTCACGCGTACACCGCTGACCAGAACCTGCAGGATGGTCCTCACTCTGACCTGCGCCGTGCTCGTGCTGCAGCGATCAACATCGTTCCTTCCTCCACCGGTGCTGCAAAGACCATTGGTAAGGTTCTTCCCGAACTTAACGGCAAGCTCGATGGTTTCGCTCTTCGCGTTCCCGTGCCTACCGGTTCGATCACTGACCTCACCATCCAGGTTGAGAAGCCTGTAACTGAGGAACAGGTCAAGGCTGCATTCAAGGCTGCTGCGGAAGGCCCACTCAAGGGAATCCTGAAGTACACCGAAGACGAGATTGTTTCCAGTGACATCGTTACTGACCCACACTCCTCGATCTTCGATGCTGGTCTGCTTCGCGTTCTGGGCAACCAGGTCAAGATCTCCAGCTGGTACGACAACGAGTGGGGTTACTCCAACCGCCTGGTTGACCTCACCGAATACGTCGGCGCCAAGCTCTAACGAAAAGAATTCAATATGGCACTTCGCACTCTATCTTCGCTCGGTTCGCTTGCTGGCAAGCGTGTTTTGGTTCGCTGTGACCTCAACGTTCCGCTCAAGGATGGTGTGATAACCGACGACGGTCGTATCCGCGCCTCGCTGCCAACATTGAACGCTTTGCTCGATCAGGGCGCCCGTGTCGTGGTGATGAGCCACCTCGGGCGTCCTGACGGAGCTCCCGAGGCTAAATACAGCCTCGAACCTGCAGCAATTCGCCTGGGCGAACTGCTGGGAAAGCCCGTAGCTTTCGCTACTGACACCGTCGGTGAATCTGCTGTGGCAACTGTTACTGCACTGGCTGATGGTCAGATTGCAGTGCTGGAAAACTTGCGTTTCAACCCCGGCGAGACGTCCAAGGATGAGGCAGAGCGTGCAGCTTTTGCAGCACAGATGGCAGAACTAGGTGATGTACTCGTTTCCGATGGTTTTGGTGTTGTTCACCGCAAGCAAGCTTCTGTGTATGACCTGGCCAAGCTGGTTCCCAGCGCAGCAGGTCTGCTCATCGAGACTGAACTCGATGTACTGGACCGTCTGACCGAAAACCCAGAGCGTCCCTACACGGTTGTTCTTGGTGGTTCCAAAGTTTCTGACAAGCTCGGTGTGATCTCTCACCTGCTCCCACGCGTGGACACAATCCTGGTCGGTGGCGGCATGGTCTTCACCTTCCTTGCTGCCCAGGGCTACAAGGTGGGTGCAAGCCTGCTCGAGGTCGATCAGCTGGACACCGTCCGTGGATACATTGCTGATGCCCAGGCTCGTGGAGTGAAGATTATTCTTCCCACCGACATCGTGATGGCCAGCAAGTTTGGTGCTGATGCTGAGCACGTCGTTGCTTCTGCCGATGCACTCGAGGAGACTTCATTCGGTGCAAGCGGCATGGGCCTCGACATTGGCCCAGAGACTGGTAAGGCATTCGCCGAGCAGATTAAGGCGTCCAAGACCGTGTTCTGGAATGGCCCTGCAGGTGTATTTGAAATTCCCGCCTTCGCTGAAGGCACCCGCGCAATCGCACAGGCATTGACCGAGGTCGATGGTCTGAGCGTTGTCGGTGGCGGCGACTCTGCTGCTGCTGTGCGCATTCTTGGTTTCGCAGATGACCAGTTTGGTCACATTTCAACCGGTGGTGGAGCTAGCCTCGAATTCCTCGAGGGCAAGCGTCTGCCTGGCCTGGAGGTCCTCGGATGGTAAACACTCGCACCCCGCTCATCGCGGGTAACTGGAAGATGAACCTGGATCACCTCCAGGCAATTGCTTTCGTTCAGAAGTTGGCTTGGACTCTCAAAGACGCAGGTCACAAATACACCGACGTTGAGGTCTCCGTCTTCCCACCTTTCACCGACATTCGTTCGGTGCAGAACTTGGTTGAAGCAGACAAACTCGAGCTTGCTTACGGTGCACAGGATGTCTCCATGCACGACTCCGGTGCCTACACTGGCGAGATCCCTGGTGGTTTCCTCAAAGCACTGGGCTGCTCTTACGTGATTATTGGTCACTCCGAGCGTCGTCAGTACCACGGTGAAAACGATGAAATCGTGGGAAACAAGGTCAAGGCAGCACTCAAGCACGGTGTTGTTCCCGTTCTCTGTGTTGGTGAGACGGAAGCTGAGCTCGAAGAGTTCGGTCCCTCTGCAGTTCCCGTAGCTCAGCTCAAGAAAGCTCTTGAGGGTGTTTCTCAGGATGCAGATATCGTGATCGCCTATGAACCTGTCTGGGCTATTGGTACCGGCAAGGTTGCTACTGAAGAGCAGGCAGAGGCTGTCTGTTCCGCTATTCGCGTGGCTCTCGGTGAAGTTCTTGGTGACGCTGCTGCGCAGCGCACACGCATCCTCTACGGTGGTTCAGTCAAGGCCAACAACATTGCAGGATTCATGCGTCAGCCCAACATTGACGGTGCACTCGTCGGTGGTGCCAGCCTCGACGTTGCTGAGTTCTCCAGCATCGCTCGTTTCCAGAAGCACGTTATCTAGTCGGGTAGACTGTAGCTATGGAAATTCTTCAGATTGTTCTGCAGGTGCTGCTCGGTATCACGAGCTTGCTCCTCACCCTGCTGATCCTCCTTCACAAGGGTCGCGGTGGTGGCGTCTCTGACATGTTTGGTGGCGGCATGAGCTCGACTCTGGGTTCCTCCGGTGTGGCTGAGCGTAACCTCAACCGCATCACCATCATCTTGGGCCTGATCTGGATCACCTGCATCATCTTGTTGGGCCTCATCACGAAGTTCCAGGGAGCATAACTATGGCATCCGGCGGTAGTGCAATCCGTGGCTCGCGCGTTGGCGCGGGTCCTATGGGTGAACAAGATCACGGTATCCACGCTGAGCGTATTGCTATTTCTTACTGGGATGCTCTCGGTAACGAAACCGTTCGTTACTTCGCAGCGAACCTTCCTGAGGAAGAAATTCCTGAGATCATCGACTGCCCACAGTCAGGTCTTCCCGCAGGTCGCGACAAGGAAAACCCACCAGAGCTGGCAAAGCTTGAGCCTTACAAAACTCACCTTGCTTATGTGAAGGAACGTCGCACTGAGGAAGAGGCTGAGCAGATCCTAGAGGATGCTCTTCACCAGCTCCGTGTTCGTCGCGGAACAGTGAAGCCCACTAAGTAGACCAACGCAAGAACCCCACTCACGCAGTGGGGTTCTTTTTTTATGATCTAGAAGAATTACTCATCTTCTTCGATTAAGCGTGACGCCGCCGCCTCGTCGGTGAAGAACACTGTCTCTTCAATGCCCTCAACGGCGCTCACTGGCGCTTCTGAGGGGTTTTCAGAGGTGAATGCGGCATAGATTGCATCTGCTTTGTCAGCGCCGGAGGCAACGACCCAGACGTTTTTAGAATTGTTGAGTGCAGGCAAGGTCAAACTTATGCGTTCTGCTGGTGGTTTGGGGGAGTTGCGCACTGCAATCACTGCACGGTCATCCACCTCAATACCTTCAAGGCCAGGAAAAAGGCTTGCGATGTGTGCATCTGGTCCCACGCCCAAGAACGTGATGTCGAATTCAGGAAGTTCATGCCAGAATTTTGCCAGTTCGTCATCATAGGCATCAACAGCTTCATCCAGCGTCATGCCAGCATCAGAGGCGGGCATGCGGTGAACATTCTCGGCCGGGATGGGCAGGCGATGGATAAGGGCAGCAGTTGCTTGACCCTCATTACGATCAGCGTGGCCAGCAGGAACAAAACGTTCATCCCCCCACCACAGGTGAATGCGCGACCAATCCAGTTTGTTACCTGGATCGATGTTTTCCAGCAGAGCAATCCCTACGGTTCCACCCGTCAACACCACGTGAACAGTTGGCTGTTCAACCAGGAGCTCTTTGACGGCTTCTTCGAAGATCTCATCAATGTTGTCAATGAGTTCTTGCTTATCTGCATAAGCCTCGAGAGTGGTTTCCTCGCTCATTATGCATGCACCGTGATCTGGGGGAGAGCTTCAGTCACAACACGTCCATAGACCTCATCTGGGTCCAGACGTCTCAGTTCCTCAGCAAGGCAGTCACGCAGGCTTCTGCGCGGCATCGCCAGGTCGTGAGTGGGCTGATTGGGTTGTTTCAGGCGCGCAACAGCAGGCTCAACCCGAGTGAGTTCAATATCGCCCGAGGCGCGGACTAGGCGAACACCGTGAATACCGCCCCAGCTCAGGCCAGTGTGAGTGAGGTCGCAGGAGACGGGAACACCCAGCTGGAGTTGCAACCACGCAGCTAGCATCTTTGCCGAAGGGAAGTCAGGAGTTGATGTGACATGAGCTTCGGTAATGGGCTCATATGGTGGCTGGTCAAGTACTGCTGCCAGCTGCGTGCGCCAGAGTGTCAATCGAGTCCAGGCAAAGTCAGCATCTCCAGGAGCGTAGGTCTTGGAAAGGTCAGCCAGGGCAGCAATAGGGTCTTGCTGTGATGCGGCATCGGTGATGCGGCACTGTGCAATCTTGCCCAGGGGAGATTCAGATACCTTCTCTGGTGCAATGCCTGGCCACCAGGCAACAACGGGAGTGTCAGGAAGTAGCAGTCCGGTTACCAGGCCTTGCTCGTCAGAACCGACCTTGCCATAAGCGCGAAGCACAATAACTTCACTGGCTCCGGCGTCGCCTCCGACACGAACCTCAGCATCAAGGCGGTTCGAAATCGAGTGCTCGGGCTCAATGATGGACAGCACGATCACACGCATGGGGTGCTCACGAGAAGCCTCGTTCGCTGCCGCGATGGCTTCCTCTTCTTCACCGATTGTGGTGGAGATGAGCAGGGTGAGAACGCGACCCAGTGCAACTGCACCACCTTCTTCGCGCAGGTTGACCAGTTCTTTGGCAACCTTCGCTGTGGTGGTGTTTGGGAGTTCGAGAATCATGGACGTCTCCAAACGCGGCCGTCACGGGCCATGAGGGCATCGGCAGAGGCAGGTCCCCACGTTCCTGGAGCATATTGCTCAGGCTGTCCTTGGGTTTCCCAGAATTCTTCAATGGGGTCGAGAATCTTCCAGCTCAGTTCCACCTCTTCGTGACGGGGGAATAGGGGAGGATCGCCGAGCAGAACATCCAAAATAAGACGCTCATATGCTTCAGGGCTTGCTTCGGTGAAGGCGTGGCCATAGCCAAAGTCCATTGTCACGTCGCGAACTTGCATACCAGCACCAGGGACCTTGGATCCGAAACGAATCGTCACACCCTCATCTGGCTGAACACGAATCACGAGGGCATTTTGTCCCAACGCAGAAGTCTGGTGGTCAGCAAAAAGATACTGGGGAGCTCGTTTAAACACCACGGCAATTTCTGTCACGCGACGGCCCAGACGCTTGCCTGCGCGCAGATAGAAGGGAACACCTGCCCAGCGGCGCGTGCCAATATCGAGGCGCATTGCGGCATAGGTTTCTGTGACGGACTGAGGGTTCATGCCCTCTTCGTCCAAGAAACCAATGACTTCTTCGCCACCTTGCCAGCCGCTGGCGTATTGGCCACGTGCTGTTGCTTCAGCCAGGTTCTCGGGCAAGCGAACAGCTGCCAATACCTTTTCCTTTTCAGCCCGTAGATCTTCTGCATCGAAGGAGATGGGTTCTTCCATCGCCGTCAGCGCGAGAAGCTGGAGGAGGTGGTTCTGAATCACGTCACGTGCTGCACCAATGCCGTCGTAGTAACCGGCACGACCGCCAACACCGATGTCTTCGGCCATAGTGATCTGGACGTGGTCAACGTGCTCGGCATTCCACAATGGTTCAAACAGTTGGTTAGCAAAGCGCAAGGCAAGAATGTTTTGAACGGTTTCTTTACCCAGGTAGTGGTCAATGCGGAAAATGGAGTCTGCCGGGAAAACAGATTCGACAACTTTATTGAGTTCGCGGGCAGTCTTGAGGTCACTACCAAAAGGCTTCTCAATGACCACGCGGCGCCACTGGCCCTCAATTTCCTCTGCCAAACCTGAACGCTTGAGCTGCGAGACAACCTCGGGGAATGAGCGAGGTGGAACAGAAAGATAGAACGCATGGTTACCCATGGTTCCGCGCTTCTCATCGAGCTCAGCAATGGTCTTCTTTAGGCGATCAAATGCCTTGTCATCGTTGAATTCACCCTGAACAAAGCGAATACCCTTAGCCAGCTGGTCCCAGACTTCTTCACGGAACTCGGTGCGGGCATATTGCTTGACAGAGTCGTGAACCACCTGGGCGAAGTCTTGATCTTCCCAGTCGCGGCGGGCAAAGCCCACGAGTGCGAACCCGGGAGGAAGCAGACCGCGGTTGGCGAGGTCATAGACCGCTGGCATGAGTTTCTTGCGCGCCAAGTCACCGGTCACACCAAAAAGCACCAACCCACATGGGCCAGCAATCCGGTTGAGACGGCGGTCTTCAGCAACGCGGAGAGGGTTGTTCTCCGGAGTGATGTCAACAGGTGACATGAAAGTCCTTTAGTTGAAGGCTGCGAACAGGTGTTCGAGTTCAGTATCTGGGTTAGTCAAGGTGAGAGTGAGGACGGGACGACCGTGATCGGCCAGCACGTTCGCATCACCAGCAGCCTGGGCAGCGATGAGCTGACCGAAGCTGAAGGGGCGCTCAGGAATCACAACGTCACCATCGGGTGCTTGAAGAATCTGAATGAATACGCCCACTGCTGGACCACCCTTGTGGAATTGTCCGGTGGAGTGCAGGAAGCGTGGTCCCCAGCCGAAGGTAACCGGGCGTCCTGCACGTGCTGCGACCAGGTCGCGAACACCGTGCAACTGGGGGTAGTTTGCGCGGTCAACATATGCCTGAACGGAGAGGTAACCATCTTCAGGAAGTTGCGTCAGGACTGCGGTGATAGCTTCACGAACAGTCTTGGCATCTCCAAGATCACCGTGGGCACGAACTTCAATGCCTTTGTCGGTGAACAATGGCTCAGTGGGTGCTGGGCGGTTATCAAGCAGAGCACGCGCGGCAACCTTGGCAGATTCAACATCTGGCTGGTCGAAGGGGTTGATGCCCAACAGGCGGCCTGCAACAGCAGTTGCATACTCAAACACCAAGAACATGGCGCCCAAGGTGCCAGAAACGAGGATTTCACCCTCGTGCTTGTCGCGGTTGAGCAGGTGGAATTCGTGCGCATCATCGACCAGGCGCAACACCTGAACATCTGAATAGCCGGCAGACAGCTCGGGTGACACAACATCGAGAACAACAGGAAGAATTCCTGTTCCTTCCTTACCGGTGGATTCCGCAATGAGCTGTTCTGCCCAATCTGGGAAACCAACCAGGTGTGTGCCATCGGTGACAAGCGCAAGCTTGTTTTTCAAAGGTGATGTTCCTGCGATTGCCGCACCCAGAATTAAACCTGGGTTTTCTGGCTGGTCAACAGCGAGGTCAATAGAGATGGCCTCTGCTTCGTTAAGGAGCTCAGCAATATCAACACCAGCCAGACCAGAGGGAACCAGACCAAAAGCAGTGAGAGCGGAGAAACGTCCACCCACATTGGGGTCTGCGTTGAATACACGGTAACCAGCTTCACGTGCTGACTTATCCAGTGGTGAACCTGGGTCGGTCACGATGATGATGCGCTGAAGTGGATCAATGCCCACAGCCGCAAAAGCTGCCTCGTAGATGCGCTTTTGGCTATCGGTCTCGACTGTTCCACCAGACTTGCTGGAAATAACAACTGCGGTGGTTTCGAGGCGGTCAGTGATAGCTGCCTTGATCTGGCCAGGTTCTGTTGAATCCAGCACAGTCAGTTCAGCCTGCATAGTCGCAGTAATGACTTCGGGAGCCAGGGAAGAACCGCCCATGCCGCCAAGGACAATGTGATTCACGCCCTGGGCGCGCAGCTCATCACGCAGTGCTTCGATCTCAGCAACCAGCGGGCGAGAAACCGAGACAGATTCGGTCCATCCCAGACGAATTGCAGATTCTGCTTCAGCAGCTTTGCCCCAGAGGGCGGGGTCTTGAGCGGTAATGCTCGAGGCAACTAAATCAGCAACGAGCTGTGGGACATGCTTTTCAACAGCTGCTTCAGCAGCTCCTGAAACTTTGATGCGGAATGACATTTATGCTCCTGCCAAAGCAGTGTTGACGGTTTCGAGGAGTTCTCCCCACGAAATGATGAACTTAGATACACCTTCAGATTCAAGAAGGTTGGTGACGTCTTCGAAGTCCACACCTACGGCAGCAAGATCAGCAAAGAGCTGCTTGGCGCTGGCGTAATTGGGGGTGATGGTGTCACCGGTGACCACACCGTGGTCAAAGGTGGCATCCAGGGTCTTTTCTGGCATGGTGTTCACGATGCCTGCTGCAACCAGCTCGGTGACATAGAGAGTGTCAGGAAGAGAAGGGTCCTTCACACCAGTGGATGCCCAGAGTGGACGCTGAACATTTGCACCAGCAGCAAGAAGTGCTGCAGCACGCTCAGTGTCGAACATGTTCTCAAAGAGTTCATAGGCCAGGCGAGCGTTTGCAAGGCCTGCCTGTGACTTGAGAGCCAATGCCTCAGGGGTGCCAATAGCGTTCAGGCGGTTGTCTACCTCAGAGTCAACGCGAGAAACGAAGAAGGAACCTACCGAGTGGATCTGTGAAAGGTCATGGCCGTTAGCCTGGGCCTTTTCAAGACCTGCGAGGTAAGCGTTGATGACAGCTTCGTAGCGCTCAAGCGAGAAGATGAGGGTGACGTTTACCGAGATGCCCGCAGCAATAACCTCAGTGATGGCGTCAAGGCCTGCAAGGGTTGCAGGAATCTTGATCAGGGCATTGGGCTTGTTGACCTTTGCCCACAAGCGTTTTGCTTCCTCAACAGTTCCAGGGGCATCGTGAGCAAGTGTGGGGGACACTTCAATAGAGACGCGACCATCAACACCGTGAGTTGCATCAAATACGCCACGGAAAATATCGCAGGCATCTGCCACATCATCTGTGGTGATATCGAAAACTGCTGCTTCAGCATCTGCACCGGCAGCTGCCAGCTTCTTCACCTGTGCTGCGTAGCTTTCACCGTTAGTCAATGCGCCAGCAAAAATAGTGGGGTTTGTGGTCACTCCCACAACATTCTTTTCTGCAATGAGTGCCTGGAGGTTGCCAGAAGTGATGCGCTCACGGGAGAGGTCATCGAGCCAAATGCTGACGCCGGCTGCGGACAGTTGTGCGGTGGGGGTGTTCGACATGAACCTGTGTTCTCCTTGGAGGGTGATGGAGCTGATCTGTTTGAAGTTGTAACGCGGGGTGTGACGAGTTATTCCTCACACCCCACGAGATGTATTACTGCGCTGCGAGTGAGTCCTTTGCAGCTGCAACGACTGCCTCGGTTGTGATACCGAACTTGGTGAACAAGGTCTTGTAATCTGCTGACGCGCCGAAGTGTTCGATGGATACGCTGCGACCTGCAGTTCCGACAATCTTGTCCCACGTCAGAGACAGGCCAGCCTCAACGGAGACACGTGCGGTGACAGCCTTGGGGAGGACGCTCTCCTGGTAGGCGGGGCTTTGCTCGTGGAACCATTCGAGGCAAGGGACAGAAACAACGCGTGCCTGGATACCATCTGCGGCAAGCTGCTCGCGTGCCGCAACAGCAAGCTGAACTTCAGAACCGGTTGCAATCAAGATCACATCAGGGTTGCCGTTAGCAGCGTCAACGAGTGTGTAAGCACCCTTGGCAGTGTTGCGGGCGTGTGCGAAAGTTTCGCCAGTTGCCTCACCTTCACCACGAGGGAACACAGGAATGTTCTGACGGGTCAGAGCAATACCGGCAGGTCCATTGCGACGCTCAAGGATTGTCTTCCACGCATATGCAACCTCGTTGGCATCTGCGGGGCGAACTACATCAAGCTCAGGAATTGCACGCAGGGTTGCGAGCTGTTCAATGGGCTGGTGAGTCGGGCCATCTTCACCCAGGGCTACAGAGTCGTGAGTCCAGACGAAGATCGAAGGAACCTTCATCAACGCTGCCAAGCGCACAGCAGGGCGCATGTAGTCGCTGAAGATAAGGAAGGTTCCGCCGTAGGCGCGGGTCTTGCCGTGGAGTGCAATACCGTTCAGGATTGCGCCCATGGCGTGCTCGCGAATACCGAAGTGCAGCACACGACCGTAGTTATCTCCAGTCCATTCGTGGGTTGACCACTGTGCTGGAACGAAGGACTTTGCTCCTTCAAGGGTGGTGTTGTTGGACTCTGCGAGGTCAGCAGAACCACCCCAGAGTTCAGGAATCACACCACCGAGAGCGTTGAGCACCTTGCCGGATGCGGCGCGGGTGGAAACTTCGGTTCCACCGTCAAATACGGGAAGAGCAGCTTCAACACCGTCGGGGAGCTGACCTGCCTCGAGACGGTCAAGAAGCTTCTTGTTCTCAGGGTTTGCTGCTGCCCAAGCATCGAAGCTCTTCTGCCATTCGGCACGCTCTGCAGCTCCCTTGGCAACAGCCTTACGGGTGTGTTCAATGACTTCTGCTTCGACCTGGAAGCTCTGCTCAGGATCAAAGCCAAGAACTTCCTTGAGGCCCTTGAGCTCGTCCGCACCCAAAGCAGAACCGTGGATTTTTCCAGTGTTCTGCTTCTTAGGCGAAGGCCAACCAATGATGGTCTTCAAAATGATCAGTGATGGCTTGTCCGTGACCGCCTTGGCAGCTTCAATAGCATCGTTGAGAGCATCCACGTCTTCGACATAAACGCCGGTCTTTTTCCAGTCCACAGTCTGTACGTGCCAGTCGTAGGACTCGTAACGCTTGGCAACATCCTCGGTGAAAGCAATAGTGGTGTCATCTTCGATTGAAATCTGGTTCGAGTCGTAGATGGCGATGAGGTTACCAAGCTGTTGGTGACCCGCCAGTGAGGATGCCTCAGCTGTGACACCTTCTTGAAGGTCGCCATCGCCGGCGATGACATACACAAAGTGGTCGAAGGGGCTGGTGCCTGCAGCGGCGTTCGGGTCAAACAATCCGCGCTCGAAGCGAGATGCGTAGGCAAAGCCAACAGCAGAAGCCAAGCCCTGACCCAGAGGTCCGGTGGTGATTTCTACACCCTTGGTGTGACCGTATTCGGGGTGTCCTGGGGTCAGTGATCCCCAGGTGCGCAATGCCTTGAGGTCGTCGAGTTCGAGGCCGTATCCGTTCAAGTAGAGCTGAACATACTGGGTAAGCGAGGAGTGACCGACAGAAAGAATGAAGCGGTCGCGTCCAATCCACTGGTCATCCAGTGGGTCGCGACGCATGACCTTGTTCCAGAGCAAGTATGCGGCGGGAGCGAGGCTCATCGCGGTACCGGGGTGACCGTTTCCCACCTTCTCAACTGCGTCAGCGGCCAGTACACGCGCGGTGTCAACTGCCTTGTTGTCTAATTCGGACCAGTCGAGCTGCGCCATGTTTTTTATCGGCCTTCCGTTTTTCCGTGAGGGGAGGTGAGGGAGAGAATTTACGATGGCCGGAAAAACTGACCATGCATGCCTAAATAGGCTCCTCTAAGTATAGGCAGTTACACGCTTACGCCGACGGGGAACGTGCCAGATGTCGAACCATTACCTCCCGTAGACTTGTCGCTTACGCGCACTGATCACGTGAGGACTCATGAACGCTTCCGAATCTGGCACCCCAGCGGTGTCCAAGGTCGGTATTAAGCGCAAAGTCTCCGCATATGTCTCGCTGACCAAGCCCCGCGTGATGGAGCTGCTTCTTGCCGTAACCATCCCGACCATGTTCTTGGCTCAAGAGGGCATCCCCAACTTGTGGTTGGTGTTGGTTGTACTCCTCGGCGGAATGATGAGCGCTGGTTCGGCTGGAACCTTCAATTGCTACATCGATCGCGATATTGATCGCCTCATGAACCGCACCAAAGGTCGTCCATTGGTAACCGGTGAAATCTCTGACCGCGAAGCACTCGTTTTTGCCTGGGTGTTGGCCATTATCTCCACGCTGTGGTTCCTGCTCTTCACAAATGTGTTGGCAGCGTCACTATCTGTTTCTGCCATCGCCTTCTACGTCATCATCTACAGCCTGGTTTTAAAGCGTCGCACTCCACAAAACATCGTCTGGGGCGGCGCTGCAGGAGGTTTCCCCGTGCTGATTGGCTGGGCAGCGGTGACCGGTTCACTGACCTGGACGCCAGTTGTGCTGTTCCTGATTATCTTCTTGTGGACACCACCGCACTACTGGCCGCTGTCGTGGCGTTACCGGGACGACTACAAGAACGCCAACGTTCCTATGCTGACCGTGGTGCGCGGACGTGTCACAGTTGGTCTACAGATTGTGCTCTATGCCTGGGCAACCTTTGCGGCAACACTGCTGCTGGTACCCATCGGGCACATGGGGTGGACCTACACGGCGATTGCCTTAGTTTCAGGTATCTGGTTTGTTGCAGAAAGCCACATGCTTTACTCACGTGCTCTGCGTCATGAAGATCCCAAGCCCATGCGCTTGTTCCACTTCTCCAACGGCTATCTCTCGCTGATATTCCTTGCGGTAGCGATTGACGCACTGCTGCCGTTCTAGACAGCTGGAACTACTGTGCAGGCTTGCGCAGATTGAGCAGTGCGTAAGTAGTTGCTGAGGCAACTAAGCACGCCAGCAGCATATGAATGCCCACCAGGAGTGGGGGCAGTCCCGTGCGGGCCTGAATAATGCCAACCGTGATTTGAGCTGCGTTGACCACCAACAAGATCAGGAGAGCATTGCGTTCAGCAATGAACGAACCACGTACTGCCAGAACAAGTGCCAACAGGGTCAAGCCCACTGCAACATAGGCGGGGTAGGAGTGGAGAGTTTGGAGAATCCCTCCATCTAGACCATTACGAGGTGCATCTGCATCTCCCGCGTGAGGGCCAGAACCAGTCGTCAAAATACCCAAAATAATGGTGGCGATTTGGAATACCGCAGCGACCCACACAACCCAGGGGAGTGTTCCCACAAGAGGAGTCATAATCCAGCTGCGGGGAGCATTGCCGTGATAGACACGGAAAACCAACATGGTGGAGAGAACCACCATCACGATTGAAACGATGAAGTGCAGACCCACCACATAGGGGTTGAGCTGCATTAGCACAGAAATACCACCAATGACTGCCTGAGCAGGGATTCCTAGGCCAATTAGCAAGGTCAGCCAGAACAAATCTTTCCGGTTCTTGCGCATGCGGAAAACAAGGGCGAATGTCACAACAGCCACAATGACCAAAACAAAGGTGAGCAGGCGGTTACCAAACTCGATAATCCCGTGAATTCCCATTTCCGGGGTGGTGACCAACGACTCTTCCGTGCAGGTAGGCCAGGTAGGGCATCCGAGGCCACTTGCCGTCAAACGAACAGCACCACCGGTGACCACAATCAGGATCTGAACTACCCACGTGGTCCAGGCAGCAATCCGAACTTTGCGGTCAATAGCGGTGGGGAACCAGTTCACAAAAGCACTCACGGGGAATAGACCTTCTCAAAGTTGTGTTGTTCGCTGATGAAGAACGGAAAAACCCTGTCTAATTCAACGAACTAAGGTTAGGCTAAGTAAGTTCAATGTAATCGTGCGTAAGCCGATATCTCGAGGGCGAGAACATGCGATTGTGACGCGGTTTTCGCGACAAATCGTGCGTTCTCTTTCCAGTTTAGATTCGATAGGAAGAGTGCCATGTCAGACATCCTGATTGACCGGCCCGAACTTGAGGGCATTGGCCAATACGAATTCGGTTGGCACGACAAAGATTCAGCTGGTGCAAGCGCTCGCCGAGGTATCAGCAATGAGGTCGTAGCGGACATATCTGGCCTGAAGAATGAGCCCGAGTGGATGCTCAAGATGCGTCTGAAGGCTTACGAAATCTTTGGCCGCAAGCCCATGCCGAACTGGGGTGCTGACCTCTCCGGTATCGACTTCGACAACATCAAGTACTTTGTCCGTTCAACGGAACGACAGGCTCAAACCTGGGAAGACCTTCCGGACGAAATCAAGGACACCTACGAGAAGCTTGGTATTCCTGAAGCAGAACGTCAGCGCTTGGTTGCTGGTGTTGCAGCTCAGTATGAATCTGAGGTTGTGTATCACCAGATCAATGAAGAACTCGAGCGTCAAGGCGTCATCTTCATGGATACCGATACTGCGTTGAAAGAACACCCCGAATTCTTCGAAGAATACTTCGGCACTGTTATCCCTTCTGGCGATAACAAGTTTGCTGCACTCAACACCGCCGTGTGGTCTGGTGGCTCTTTTGTCTACGTTCCACCGGGGGTGCACGTAGAAATTCCTCTGCAGGCCTATTTCCGAATCAACACCGAAAACATGGGCCAGTTCGAGCGCACCCTCATCATTGCGGACGAAGGAAGCTACGTGCACTACATCGAAGGATGTACTGCACCGATCTACAAGAGCGACTCACTCCACTCTGCCGTGGTGGAAATCATCGTGAAGAAGAACGCACGTGTTCGCTACACAACGATCCAAAACTGGTCCAACAACGTCTACAACCTGGTTACCAAGCGTGCCATTGCTCACGAGGGTGCAACCATGGAGTGGATTGATGGAAACTTGGGATCCAAGGTCACCATGAAATACCCCTCGGTCTACCTCGTCGGCGAGGGGGCTAAGGGTGAAACTCTGTCCATTGCCTTCGCCGGTCCTGGGCAGCACCAAGACGCCGGAGCCAAGATGATTCACATGGCTCCAAACACTCAGAGTTCCATCGTCTCCAAGTCGATTGCTCGTGGTGGTGGACGTGCAGGTTATCGCGGAGAAATCCGGGTAGATGCCAATGCTCACAACTCGGCCAACACAGTACGTTGTGACGCATTGTTGGTGGACACGCAGTCGCGTTCAGATACTTACCCCGCTATTGACATTCGTGTTGATGACGTACTTCTCGGTCACGAAGCAACCGTGTCCAAGGTGAGTGAAGATCAACTCTTCTATCTCATGAGCCGAGGGCTTGAAGAAGATGAGGCGATGGCAATGATCGTGCGTGGGTTTATTGAGCCCATCTCTCGTGAACTTCCGATGGAATATGCACTAGAGCTCAACAAGCTGATTGAAATCGGCATGGAAGGATCCGTGGGCTAAGTGACTGTTCCTGTACAAGTTCGTTCTGCGCGCCCGAAATCAACCAATCCTGCTGATTTTGATGCCGTAACCGGTCGTGAACTCGATTGGAAGTTTTCCCCTGTAGCAAAGCTCCAGGACCTCATCTCTGGTGAGCTTGACGGCTCACATTTTGACTATCACGCGCCAGAAACCGCGGGGGTATCACTCTCGTGGATTCCTTCGACAGATCCTCGTGTTGGTGTTGCAGGACTGCCAGAAGACAAGGCTTCGGCAAATGCATGGGCAACAGCCTCAGAAGTGCTCCTCGTTTCTCTTACTTCAGAAAACGTGACCGAAATTACGATTACTCGTGATGCATTGGGTACGACTGCACGTGCAGCACACATCCTCATTGAGGCTGCGCCTTTTTCAAAATCAACCGTCATCTTGCAAAACAGTGGCGATGCTCGTTTGGTTGAGAATGTTGAAATCCTTGTTGGCGCAGAAGCTCAGCTCAATGTCATTACCGTTCAAGAGTGGAACGATGACGCACTACATTTGGCCAGCCACTTTTCTCGCGTAGGGCGCAATGCCACCTTGCAACACAGCATTGTCTCTCTGACCGGTGAAGTTATCCGGGTTAACCCATCTGCTCATCTTGCAGAAGACGGGTCCTCGGTCACCATGCTGGGAGTTTACTTTGCTGATGCCCACCAGCACATTGAGCAGCAGGTGTATGTCAACCACGATGCACCCCACTCCAAGAGTCGTGTGACCTACAAGGGCGCTCTTCAAGGTGAGGGTGCTCGCACCGTGTGGATCGGTGACGTGCTCATCGGGAACAAAGCAACGGGTACTGACTCTTACGAGCAGAACCGTAACCTGATGCTCACCGATGGGACACGTGCAGACTCCATTCCTAACCTCGAGATTGAAACCGGTGACATTGCTGGAGCTGGACACGCTTCTGCAACCGGTCGTTTCGATGATGAGCAGCTCTTTTATCTGCAGGCACGTGGCATCAGCGAAGAGGAAGCTCGTCGACTGGTTGTGCGCGGATTCTTGAATGAAGTGGTGCAGCAGCTGGGTGTTCCTGCACTGTCTGAACGCATTGAGGCATACCTCAGTGCTGAGCTGGAAGCAGGAGTGAAGTAATGGCTGCAGAAAAGGTATGCGCAGCGAGTGAGCTCGTGCTCAATCAGGCAAAGAAGGTTGTTGTCGGGGGTATCCCTGTGGCCCTCGTGCTCGATGCTGCTGGAGACATTCACGCCATCGGTGACACCTGCACCCACGGAGATATTTCTCTCTCCGAAGGATTCGTCGAGGACGACACCTTGGAATGCTGGGCTCACGGATCAAAGTTTGAACTCACCACAGGCAAGCCTTTGACGCTGCCTGCCTATGAACCAGTACCTGTTTTTGTTGTCGAGGTTATCGACGGCGATATTTTCATTGACCCCACCGTCACGAAAGAGATCTAAGCCATGTCAACACTGAAGATCACCGACCTGCACGTCAGCGTTGAGACCGATCAGGGCACCAAGCAGATTCTGCGTGGGGTCAACTTGGAAATCAACTCGGGCGAGACTCACGCAATCATGGGCCCTAACGGCTCAGGTAAGTCGACACTGGCCTACACAATTGCTGGCCACCCCAAGTACACCGTGGACAGCGGATCTATCACCCTCGATGGTGAAGACGTCCTTGAGATGAGTGTTGATGAGCGTGCAAAGGCAGGATTGTTCCTGGCAATGCAGTACCCCGTAGAAATCCCAGGAGTCACAGTCACCAACTTCCTGCGCACCGCAAAGACCGCGATTGATGGTGAAGCTCCATCACTTCGTAACTGGATTAAAGAAGTTCGCGAGTCGATGGCCAACCTCAAGATGGATGCCAGCTTCTCCGAACGTAACGTCAATGAGGGCTTCTCTGGTGGAGAGAAGAAGCGTCACGAGATCTTGCAGCTTGAACTTCTCAAGCCTAAGTTCGCTGTTCTCGATGAAACCGACTCAGGTTTGGACGTTGACGCTCTCAAGATTGTTTCCGAAGGCGTGAACCGCGCGAAGGAAAACACAGGCATGGGTGTGTTGTTGATCACTCACTACACTCGCATTCTGCGCTACATCAAGCCAGAGTTTGTGCACGTATTTGTGAACGGCAAGGTTGCAGAAGAAGGCGGACCTGAGCTGGCAGACCGACTAGAGTCTGAAGGCTACGACCGTTACACCGAGATTGCTTAAGAATGTCCTCTGAACTCTCTGACGACCGCTATAACGAGTGCATTGATGCACTCAAAGAGGTCATGGACCCCGAACTAGGTATCAACATTGTTGACCTGGGGCTCATCTATGACCTCAAGTGGGATGACGAGAACGATGCACTGATTATTCATATGACCCTCACCAGTGCTGGCTGCCCGTTGACAGATGTTATTGAAGAGCAGACTGCTCAGGCGCTGGATAACGTTGTTGATGCTTTCCGCATTAACTGGGTGTGGATGCCACCATGGGGCCCAGAAAAAATCACTGACGACGGCCGAGAAATGATGCGCGCTCTCGGATTCTCCATCTAAGAGTCGTAACAATTCTGGAAAGAAATTTTTCACAATTTCTTCCCACCCTTTAGCCTTGAGAACATGCCTCAGGGATTCAACACGCGATCGATTCACGCTGGTCAACAATCAGACCCGACAACCGGGTCTGTCGTGCCACCGATCTATCTCTCCTCAACCTTTGAGCAGCACGTCCCAGGGACACCGCTGAATGGGTTCGAATACTCGCGCTGCGATAACCCCACACGCACCTCACTTCAGGAAAACCTCGCCTCACTTGAAGGTGGATTACTGGCATATTCCTTTGCCAGCGGTATGGCTGCGGAAGATGCCTTCTTGCGTGCTGTGCTCAAGCCAGGCGATCACATTGTTCTAGGAAACGATGCTTATGGTGGCTCGTACCGCGCGATTGACCAGGTTTATGGTGCGTGGGGAGTGACGAACACCTGCATCGATTTCTCTGACCTCAGCTTTGTCGAAGAGGTTATCTCCAAGACCAAGCCTCGGTTAGTGCGGATAGAAACTCCGACAAACCCTCTGATGAACATTGTGGACATTGAAGCTGTGTCTGACATTGCTCACAAACACCATGCACTTGTGCTGGTGGATAACACCTTCGCAACCCCAGCTCTTCAGCGTCCGCTGGAGTTAGGTGCTGATGTCATCTTGCACAGCACGACCAAATACCTCGGTGGTCACAGTGATGTTGTCGGTGGCGCAATTGTGCTCAAAGATGGCGAATTGGCAGAAAAAGTTGCCCAGATTCAAAACTGGCTTGGTGCAATTTCCTCACCCTTCGATGCGTATCTGACCATGCGTGGAATCAAGACTTTGGGTGTGCGCATGGAACGCCACTCGAGTAATGCGATGGCACTGGCCGAGCGTTTTGAAAACCACAAGGCAGTCGAGAAGATTCTTTACCCTGGACTTCCAACTCACCCTGGGCACGATGTTGCCAAGCGCCAAATGTCACTCTTTGGCGGCATGATGTCTATTCAGCTCGTCGGAGGTCAGAAGGCAGCTGCAAGCCTTTTGACGAACACCAAACTCTTCACTCTTGCGCCCTCACTGGGCGGGGTGGAGTCACTGATCGAGCACCCTGGTTTGATGACCCACCACTCGGTTGAAGGTACAGCGCTAGAGGTTCCAGCCAACCTTGTTCGGGTGAGTGTCGGCATTGAAGACATTGATGATCTGATCGAAGACCTTGCGCAAGCACTGGATTCTCTGCTCTAATCAGTAGTCGCGAAAACGCGAGAACCTACAGGTTGATCTGTTCGTCGCACCCCTGCGACATTTCACCTGTATAAAGCGAAAGCCCCTGACAATTGCGTCAGGGGCTTTCGTGTTTATCCTCAACACTACGTAATGTTGAGTCCTGTTCCTTGGTAATTGGAAACTTGTCAGTAAAGCTGGGGATATGACTTCCAGCTCCACACTTACAAGTTTGCCTATTGTTGACTTTTCTCTTTTAGGCGGGTCAGAAGAAGATATCGCTACGTTTCGGGAACAACTCAGAACAATCACGCATGAAATCGGTTTCTTCTACTTAGTAGGCCATGGCATCTCTCAGGAGCGTATGAGTGAATATGTTCGAGTGTCTCGACTGTTTTTTGAACTTCCAGAAGAAGAAAAACTCACTTTAGAAAACACCAACAGCCCACATTTCCGCGGTTACACCAGAGTTGGCGGCGAATACACAAGAGGTCAGGTCGATTGGCGTGAACAATTGGATATCGGCCGTGAAAGAGTTGCATTAGATTCAACGCTTTTTCCTGAGGACTACTGGAATTTGATTGGACCAAACCAGTGGCCTAAATCTTTGCCTCAACTTCGGGAGATCACAGAACTATGGATTGATGACCTGAGTCAGATTGCTCAACGACTGCTTTCTGAATGGGCAGTTTCGCTCGGTGCTCCGGCAGATGTATTTGCTGACAGTTTCGATGAACGAGCAGAACCTCTTCTCAAGGTCGTGCGTTATCCAGGCAAATCTGAAGGAGACAGCAAACAAGGTGTAGGTATTCATAAGGATGCTGGAATATTAACCTTGCTCTACGTAGAGGAGGGCAAAGCCGGTTTGCAGGTCGAATATGATGGTGCGTGGATAGACGCCCCGCCAGTTGAAGGAGCTTTTGTCGTCAACATTGGTGAAATGTTGGAAATTGCCACCGGTGGATACCTCAAAGCCACTTTGCATCGAGTGATATCGCCCGAAGTGGGAACTGATCGAGTGTCAATTCCGTTTTTCTATCAGCCTCGGTTGGATGCTGAAATTCCTCACATCGAACTTGCTGAAGAATTTCGTGCTAAGTCTCGAGGGGTTGAACAGGACCCTAACAACGTTCTTCACCCCGTATTTGGAGAGAATATTCTCAAGAGTCGTGTCCGAGCACACCCCAATGTGGTCGAAGCTCATCACCCTCATTTGGCGTCAGCTGGGGCCAAAGCTGGCGCTTACTGAATCGACTATTAAACAAGTACGCCCCCGAAAAGTTCGGGGGCGTACTTAGTGGAATTGATTACTTAGCGCGGGCGCTGAGCTTCCAAGCCAGGGGCAGCAGTCCACCAGCAACCAGTGCCTTAATCAGGTCACCTGGAATGAAGGGGTAGAGACCTGCCTGCAGGGTTGCGCTGAGGTCGTTGGGGTAACCCAGCTGACCCAGTGCGACAGAAAGCCAGGGGAGGCCTACTGCGTAGATCACGGCAGTACCGGCAAGGAATGCACCGATGGTGCCCAAAACCTTACGGTCCCACTGCTTCTGTGCAAGCCAGCCAACAAGTGCTGCTGCCAGAACGAAACCGATCATGTAACCACCGGTTGGGCCGGCAAGCTTGGCCAGACCAGCGCCGCCTTCTGCGAAGACGGGAAGACCGGCAACACCGAGACCTACATAAAGAAGCATGGAAAGTGCACCACGGAGAGAACCGAGGGTTGCACCAACAAACAGAACCGCAAAGGTCTGTCCGGTGATGGGCACAGGCCACATTGGAATCACAATCTGTGCTGCACCTGCAGTCAGTGCTGCACCAGCAGCAATGAGGGCAATATCTGTGACGAGTGTGCGTGAACCGAGACGGTCAGCAAGCACGGGACGTGAAGCAGCAAGAGTGATGTTCGACATAGAAATATACTAGGGGAAGTAATGAGCCTTATGGCTTAGCCAAGATGTACCAAAGAATCGGGAAAAGCCTGTGCTCAACGTCCAAGACCTTGAGCTGCGCGTAGGTGCCCGAGTGCTCATGTCGGAAGTTTCCTTCCGCGTCTCCAACGGAGACAAGATTGGGTTGGTTGGCCGTAACGGTGCCGGCAAGACAACCCTGACCAAGACACTCGCGGGAGACCTGCAACCAGCTGCTGGCCTCATTGAGGTCGGCGGAGAGATTGGTTACCTCCCACAGGACCCACGCTCCGGTGATCCTGAAGAACTTGCTCGCACCCGCATTCTTAATGCTCGCGGTCTAGGCTCCCTCGTTCAGGGAATGGCAGAAAACAGCATGCTGATGGGTGATCCTGACGAAAAGATTGCCGCAGAAGCTATGCGTAAATACGGCCAGCTCGCTGACCGCTTCGATGCACTTGGTGGTTATGCTGCTGAAGCCGAGGCAGCCTCCATCGCGTCAAACCTGCAACTTCCTGACCGCATCTTGGACCAGCCCCTGAAGACACTTTCTGGTGGACAGCGTCGCCGTATTGAACTGGCACGTATCTTGTTCTCAGGTGCTGAAACAATGTTGTTGGATGAGCCCACCAACCACTTAGATGCTGATTCTGTTGTTTGGCTGCGTGAATTCCTCAAGGGATATCAGGGTGGCTTGATCATCATCAGTCACGATGTTGAGCTTGTTGGCGAAACTGTCAATCGTGTCTTCTATCTGGACGCTAACCGCCAGGTCATTGATGTGTACAACATGAACTGGAAGAACTACCAGAAACAGCGCGAGCAGGACGAACAACGTCGCAAGCGCGAACGTGCCAACGCAGAACAAAAAGCCTCAACCCTTCAAGCCCAAGCGGCAAAGATGGGTGCCCGCGCATCCGGTGCGGTCGCAGCAAAGCAAATGGCTCGCCGTGCTGAGAATTTGCTTGCTGGGTTGGATGAGGTTCGCCAAAGCGACAAGGTTGCCAAGCTACGTTTCCCAGATCCTGCCCCGTGTGGGAAGACGCCCTTGATGGCAACTGACCTTTCCAGGTCCTATGGCTCTCTCGAGATTTTCACCGCGGTAGATCTTGCAATCGACCGTGGATCACGAGTGGTTATCTTAGGTTTCAACGGTGCTGGAAAGACCACGCTTCTTCGTATCCTTGCCGGAGTAGACAAGCCCGATACCGGTGAAGTTGTTGAAGGACATGGGCTCAAAGTTGGCTATTACGCCCAGGAACACGAAACACTTCGTGTGCAGGATTCGGTGTTACAAAACATGGTTTCTGCCGCAGCACACATGACAGAAACAGAGTGCCGCAAGGTGCTGGGCTCATTCCTCTTCACCGGCGACGATGTGCTCAAACCAGCCGGAGTTCTCTCTGGTGGCGAAAAAACTCGACTGGCGTTGGCCATGCTCGTGGTGTCGAGTGCAAACGTTTTGCTGTTGGATGAGCCCACCAACAACTTGGACCCTGTTTCTCGTGAAGAAATTCTGGGGGCTCTCGCCAGTTACAAGGGATCTGTAGTGCTTGTCTCTCACGACCCCGGTGCTGTTGAAGCACTTAACCCTGAACGAGTATTGATACTTCCAGACGGTATTGAAGATCACTGGAATAAGGAATACGCCGACCTCATTGAGCTCGCGTAGTGCACTGCAGGCGTAGCCTGTAACCATGCTGATTGCTCAACCAATAGATGTGCCTGAATGGGTCAATGGTCTGGCAATTGGTGTTGCGAGTTTGCAGGGTGCAATTTATGCTTCTGGATTCCGTGATCGAAAACTTGACCTCTTTGGTGTTGCCGTCATTGGCATTGCGACCGGTTTAGGTGGCGGTTTCTTACGTGACATCTTGCTCAACCGCCTACCTGTGGCATTGACTGAGAATTGGTACATTCTCACGGCACTGATTGCTGCTCTACTCGGAATGTTTTTGGCGCGTATCTTCCGCAGGATTGACTGGCTCATTACTGTCCTTGATGCCCTCGCACTCGGATTGTTTGGTGCGTTGGGAACCACCGCCGCATTGGTTTCTGGTTTGCCTTTTGTTCCCGCCTTGTTTGTGGGTGTGATTACTGCCGTGGGTGGCGGTTTTATCCGGGACTTGCTTCTGAACATGCCCATTTCGGTCATGCACGTGGGCTCGCTCTATGCCATTGCTGCCGCAGCAGGATCGATTGTGCTGCTTGGTTTCAACGAAGCAAATGTTGGCTTGGAAATAAGTGTCCCCATCAGCGTTGCTGTGACCACTGTGTTGCGTTTGCTCGCCGTTCGTTTTGGGTGGTCGCTGCCTGAACAGCGCATGCTCAAATCTCTGCGTAATCCCAAACTGGTTCGTCCAACAGATTTGACCGGACCTGTTGACATTCAACGAGATCTGTAATGCCGACGTATCGTGACGAGGGTGTGGTGCTGCGCACACACAAACTCGGTGAAGCAGACCGCATTGTGACGCTGCTGACCAAGTCCCACGGCAAAGTTCGTGCCGTGGCTAAGGGTGTGCGGAGGACGTCCTCAAAGTTCGGTGCACGGCTCGAGCCATTCATGGTGGCAGACATTCAGTTTTATGAGGGTCGTAGCCTCGACACCATCCAACAAGCTGAAACTATCGCTTCATACGGTGCAGACATCGTGGATGACTATCCACGATTCACGGCAGCAAGTGTGATGGTTGAAACGGCAGATAAAGTCACCGAGCTTGAAGGATCGCCACAGCAATACTTGTTGCTGTTGGGCGCATTGCGTTCGCTCTCACGCCAAGAACATCCCACTGAGCTCACCTTAGATTCCTACCTGCTTCGTGCGCTCAGTCTTGCTGGCTGGGCACCCACATTCGATAGTTGTGCTCGATGTGGTGCTGAAGGACCGCATGAGAGTTTTGTGGTTCAACTAGGCGGAATGGTCTGCGCACAGTGTGCACCTCCCGGTGCACCCCACATCATTCCTGAGGTCATTGAACTACTTGATGCGCTGGTTCGTGGCGAGTGGGATGCGGCCGAAGCACATACCCAGCAGAATTGGAACAAGGCATCTGCCCTCGTTTCGGCCTATACCCAATGGCATTTGGAACGTTCCCTTCGATCCTTGGAGCATGTAGCGAAATGAGTAAGCCCTACACGCACAAAGATGCTGTGGAATACAAGCCCATTGATTGGACTGGGATATACCCTCCCGTTTTTGATGGAGCTGTTCCGAACCACGTCGCCATTGTGATGGATGGCAATGGCCGCTGGGCAAACCAACGAGGTCTCACCCGAGTCGAAGGACACAAGGCCGGCGAGGCTGCCTTGTTGGATGTTGTGGCCGGGGCAATTCAAGCTGGGGTGAAGCACCTGAGTGTGTATGCATTTAGTACAGAGAACTGGAAGCGCTCACCGGACGAGGTCCGATTCTTGATGGGCTTCAATCGTGATGTACTCCACCGTCGCCGCGACCAGCTCAATGAATGGGATGTGCGTGTGCGCTGGGCAGGGCGCAAACCTAAGCTGTGGGCTTCGGTAATTGAGGAACTCCAATTCGCCGAAGAACTCACCAAGAACAACAAGACCCTCACGTTGACCATGTGTGTGAACTACGGTGGTCGCACCGAAATTGCGGATGCGGTGCGCAGAATCGCTGAGGATGTTGCTTCAGGCGCAATCAACTCCAGCAAGGTCACCGAGAAGTTCATTGCAAAGAATCTCTACATCCCAGACATGCCAGATGTTGACCTGTTCGTTCGCTCCAGTGGCGAGCAGCGCACTTCCAATTTCTTACTCTGGCAGTCGGCCTATGCCGAAATGGTGTTCCTCAATCAACTGTGGCCTGCATTCTCACGCACTGATTTGTGGGAAGCCATTGAGCAATACATCGGCCGCGACCGTCGATTCGGTGGAGCTATTGATAAGCCCAGCGCGAAATAGCCTGCGCCAAAGCCACCAACCTTCTACAGTCGAGGCATGAGCCGTCCCATCCGTGTCGTCTTCCTTGTCTTCTATTTCGAAGCTTGGGATGCGATCAATGCCATATATCGGGGCATGTTGGCTGACCCTCGCTTTGATCCTCTCGTGGTGACGATTCCTCGCAAGCTCACCGGCTATGACAAGTTCCGTGACGAGAAAAAGGTGAGTGCTTTTCTTGATTCACAAGGAATTGCTCATGAACGTTTTCGTTACAAGAAGAGCAAAGACGGTCTTGCTCGACTCAAAGAACTTGCACCTGACTACATCTTTTTGAACTACCCCTGGCAACGCAACTACAAAAAGAACTACCAGATCGACAAGCTTGTCGAGTTTGCCAAGGTGTGTTACGTGCCCTATTTCTCTACCTCGCTCGTTCAAGAGCCGGGGGAGTCTGGGGTTGCACCACACCAATACACTCAGCCGACTCACCAGCTGGCACACATGGTGTTTTTGCAAGATGCCGACACCAAGGCAGCTTTTGATGCCAACGGTCGTGCAAAGCATGCCTTCCTGACGGGAACACCCAAGATTGACGCTCTCATTGAAGCCAAATCTCATGTGAAGTCGATGTGGCCCATCGTTCGTGAGACTCCCGCAGGCCAACAACCCTTCCGGCTGATCTGGGCTCCCCATCACAGCTATGCCGATCGTTGGCTGAATTTTGGCCATTTCAATGACCAACGTGAGCCAATGCTGGCCTATGCCGCGGCACACCCAGAGATAGATATTGTCTTCAGGCCGCACCCGTTCCTCTTTGGCACGATGACGGACCGTTTCGTGATGACTCAGCAGGAAGTAGATCAGTGGCGCAGTAAATGGGATGCACTGCCCAATACGTTCACCGATCTTGGTGCTCCGTTGACCTCTCTCATGCTGGCATCGGATGCATTGTTGACAGACGGTGTTTCTTTCATTGCCGAGTATCCATTGGTAACGGGCAAACCTGCCATCTTCTGGGAAAAGTCAGAGCACTGGGAGTTCTCTCCACTGGGGAATATTGCCGCAGCTTCTACGGTTACTGTTCATACTTGTGCAGAGGTTCTAGACGCACTTGGCCAAGCGCAGTCAGATACTCTTCCCTCCCGAAGTGAGCAGATTCAGGCCCTGGTGGCAGCTGTTCGCCCACAACCTGCCACAGCAGCTCACACCATCATCGATCTCGTCGCAAAGGACTTCTCATGACTGAACCCATCAAGGTAGATATTTGGTCAGATGTGCAGTGCCCGTGGTGCTATATCGGAAAGCGCAAGTTTGAGCAGGGTGCACTACTGTATGGGCGTCCGGTTGAGATTGAGTATCACTCGTTCGAGTTAGCACCCGACACCCCAGTGGATTACGAAGGTGATCCGATTCAATATTTAAGTGAACGCAAGGGGATTCCGGTGGAGCAGGTTCACCAGATGCTGGAACGAGTCACCGGCATTGCCGAAAGTGTCGGCCTGAACTATAACTACGATGCTGTGCATCAAACCAACACGATCAAGGCTCACGAGCTTCTTCACTATGCGAAAGCCCACGGCAAGCAACTTGAGATGAAAGAGCGTCTACTCAAGGCTTATTTCATCGAGGGTGAACACGTCGGCAAGAGCGAAAATTTAGCCAAACTCGCTGCTGAGGTTGGACTCGATGAGGCAGATGTGTTGCGCTCACTCACTGAGGAAGAATTCCTCGCTGATGTGAAAGCGGACATGGCCCAGGCCCAGGCTTATGGCATCAACGGTGTCCCTTTCTATGTCATTGATGGCAAATACGGCATCTCGGGCGCTCAGGACTCGGCAACGTTTGCCGCAGTACTGACTGAGGCTGCACAAAACAGGGATTAACTCTTCGGCTGTGAACTACTGCCACAGCGCACATCGTGGGATACTGGTGTCACAGGAGAAATGACGATGACGAGTGTGAAGACAGGCGCCCGAGCGGGCAATTTGAACATTGGGCCACTACAGCCTGAAGTTCCTGTCGTTCTCGCACCCATGGCTGGCATTACCAACATGGCTTACCGTCGCCTGTGCCGAGAACAAGGCTCCGGCATCTTTGTTTCCGAGATGATAACTTCGCGCGCCCTGGTTGAGCGTACGCCTGGGTCAATGCACTTGATCCAGACACATCCCAGTGAAGAAGTGCGCTCCATTCAGCTCTATGGTGTTGCGCCAAAGACGGTGCGTGAAGCAGTCACCATGCTGGTGGCAGAAAACCGCGCAGACCACATTGACTTGAACTTTGGCTGTCCTGTTCCTAAGGTCACCCGCAAGGGTGGCGGGTCAGCACTTCCGTGGAAAAAGGACCTCTTTCGCGAAATTGTCGAAGAAGCAGTCAAGGCTGCTGGTGACGTTCCTCTGACCATCAAGATGCGTAAAGGTATTGACTCAGATCACCTCACCTATATTGAGGCGGGTAAGGCAGCAGAGGGTGCTGGTGTGGCAGCGATTGCGTTGCACGGGCGTACCGCAGCAGAGTTCTATTCAGGGCACGCAGACTGGAATGCCATCGGCGAGCTGAAGCAAGCCATCACCAGCGTTCCTGTTCTGGGTAACGGTGATATTTGGTCCGCTGAAGATGCCATTCGAATGATGGATCAAACCGAATGTGACGGAGTGGTTGTTGGTCGAGGATGTCTAGGTCGTCCTTGGCTCTTTGCTGAATTAGATGCGGCATTCCGTGAACGTGCTGGACTGCAAGAACCCGGTCACCGAGTTGAGCCTACGTTGGGTTATGTTGCCGCAACTTTGCGACGTCACCTCGAACTGCTTATCGAATTCTTTGACACCGAAGAACATGCATGCCGCGATATCCGCAAGCACATGGCCTGGTATTTCAAGGGCTATCCCGTGGGCGGAGATATTCGCTCACAATTGGCCCAGGTGACGAGCCTGCAACATTTAGATGATCTATTGGGTGAACTTGACTGGTCAACCCCCTACCCAGGAGCCGATGCTGAGGGTCAACGTGGGCGACAGGGAACGCCAAAGCGTCCCTCATTGCCCGATCGTTGGTTGGAGTCCCAAGCACTCAGTGAAGCTGAGAAGGCCGTCGTGGCACATGCTGAAATAGATGCGAGCGGTGGCTAATGGCAGATCACATTCACGAAACAGCATCAATTCCCACGATTACTGCTGGATATACCGAGTTTGATGCCGAGCGCATGCTCGAAGAAACACATTCTTCGCGTCGCTCTGACTTTGCCAGGGACCGGGCACGTTTGCTGCACTCCAGTGCGTTGCGCAGACTTTCTGCTAAAACTCAGGTGCTCAGTCCAACCGCTGGCCTGGATTTTGCCCGAAATCGACTGACGCACTCTCTTGAGGTTGCTCAGGTTGGTCGAGAAATAGCAGGACGCCTGCGTCTCGATCCAGATGTTGTGGACACTGCCAGCTTGGCTCACGACATTGGTCACCCGCCATTTGGTCACAATGGTGAGAAGGCATTAAACGCGTGGTGTGCAGATATTGGTGGGTTTGAAGGAAATGCTCAAACACTGCGTCTGCTCACACGCCTCGAGCCTAAAGTTTTTGGAACCGATGGCCGTTCTTTTGGTCTGAATTTGACCCGCGCAAGTTTGGACGCCAGCACGAAGTATCCCTGGCCCGAACAGCAGGCAGTAATAGATCCCACCGGTAGGGCAAAGTTTGGCTTCTATGCTGATGACTTCGATGTCTTTGAATGGATGCGCCAAGGCGCGCCTGATCGCCAGCGCTGTATCGAAGCCCAGGTGATGGATCTCAGCGATGACATTGCCTATTCAGTGCACGACTTTGAGGATGCCATCTTCAACGGATATGTCGATGCGGGGGAGTTGGGCGCCCGAGTGAACCATGACGAACTGGTTGACTCCATGTTCGAGTGGATTGGTGGTGAGTTCAGTCACGATGAGCTCATTGCCGCTTTTGATCGTCTTGATAACCTCGAGGTCTGGGTGGATACGTGGGATGGTTCCCGGATTGCCCAAGCAAAGCTGAAAAATCTCACCAGTCAGCTTATCGGTCGCTTTGCACACGCTGCCGTTCACGCGACTCGTGAAGCCCACCCCCAGCAGAATCTGGTTCGCTTTGGCGGCAATGTGATTGTTCCTGCTGAGGTTCGTGCCGAGATTGCCGTGCTCAAGGGCATTGTGGCGGCCTTCGTGATGACCACCAACTCGCGTCAGCCGGTCTATACCCAACAGCGTGAGGTTCTGACCGATTTGTGTAACACCCTCTTCCAAGTTGGCCCAGAAGCCATGGATCGTCACTTTGCAGATGACTGGAACCACACCACCGACGAGGCAGTGCGACGCCGCATCGTCATCGATCAAGTTGCCAGCCTCACAGACCAGTCAGCTTTCGCCTGGCATAACCGTCTGTGTGGAGGAAATAACTCAGTGCAGGTGATTTCCTAATGGCAGGCCGTATTCGTCAAGCGGACGTGGAAGAACTCAAACAACGCATCAACATCGCTGATGTGATTGGCGACTACGTCACACTCAAGAGTGCCGGTGTGGGCTCTATGAAAGGGTTGTGTCCTTTCCACGATGAGCGCTCACCGAGTTTCCACGTGCGCCCCACGGTGGGCTACTTCCACTGCTTTGGTTGCGGCGAATCCGGTGATGTGTACACCTTCGTGCAAAAGATGGATCACCTCAGCTTCACAGAATCTATCGAGCGTCTGGCGCAGCGCATCAACTTTGAGCTTCACTACGAAGAAGGCTCGGGCAATCCCAATGAGTCAGGTAATCGTTCACGCATCCTTGCGGCAAACTCGGCAGCTGCAGAATTCTTCGTGGCGCAGCTGGCTACGCCTGGAGCTGCGGAAGGTCGCAAATTTCTGGGGGAGCGTGGCTTTGATAAAGCAGCTGCTGAGCACTTCGGAATCGGTTATGCGCCGAAGGCATGGAATGAGCTGCGTGATCACCTCAAGTCACAAGGCTTCACCGAGGAAGAACAACTCCAGGCAGGACTGCTATCTCAAGGCGACAAGGGCGTCTATGACCGCTTCCGTGGTCGTGTGATCTGGCCCATTCGGGACACCACCGGACAAACAATCGGCTTTGGTGCACGCAAGCTTTTTGATGATGACCAGGGACCAAAGTATTTGAATACCCCTGAGACTCCGGTGTATCACAAGCAGCAAGTGCTCTATGGCCTTGATTTAGCTAAACGAGATATCTCAAAGACTCGTCGTGTTGTAGTTGTTGAAGGGTATACCGATGTCATGGCTGCTCACCTGTCAGGTGTGACGACGGCGGTTGCAACCTGTGGCACGAGCTTTGGTGTTGAACATATCAAGCTCATTCGACGCATCATGGGGGATGATTCTGGTTTAGGCGAAGTAATCTTCACCTTCGACCCTGATGCTGCTGGTCAAAAGGCCGCTATGCGCGCCTTCGCTGAAGAACAACGTTTTGCTGCGCAAACCTTTGTTGCTGTTGCCCCTGAAGGTCTCGACCCCTGTGATCTTCGACTTGCTCGAGGTGAACAGGCAGTGCGTGATCTCATGGATGCCAAAGTTCCCATGTTTGAGTTCGTGATTCGTCAGATGTTGGGCAATTACAACCTTGACACTGTCGAGGGTCGCGTTGCTGCTCTGCGTGAAGCAGCACCTGTGGTGGCAGATATTCGTGACTCGGCACTTCGCCCTGGGTATACCAGGGAGCTTGCTCGCCTGACCGGCGTGGATGTATCAGAAGCACAGGTTGCGGTGTCTAACGCGGTGAAGGCTTCGCGCTCGAAGGGTATGCAAACTACAGCCGAGGGAGCACGTCAGGGCTATGCGGGCCCGGCAACTGCTAGACCAGATGCGTCGGCAGCTTCCACGGCAGCTCCTGTCTCAGCACCTTCAGAACCTGAAGGTCCACGAGTATTTGAGTTAGCCAATGATCCATCGACGCGGCTCGAGCGCGATGCACTGATGGCATTGATTCAATACCCCGAGTTAGTTGGGTTAGAACTTGCTTCCGACGCAGTGCAATCGGCCATAATGGACCCCAACTTGGCAACCGTTCGCGATGCCATTGGGGCCAACGTCAATGAACTCGGTGGGGAAACCTGGCTGGAACGCATTCAACATGATCTCCCCGCCGACTTCAAGCCACTTGTTACCCAATTGGCTGTTGCGCCTTTGCCGCAAAAGAACGAAGAACAAACTCAGATTTACTGCCGTGGTGTCGTGATTTCTTTGATCGAACGAGATTTGGTGCGACGTAAATCTGAACTGGTTGGCCGCTTGCAACGCACCAGCGTTGATCAGGGGGAAATTAGTCGTGAGATTCAGCGTGAACTTCTCGATCTGGAGACAAAGCGTCGCTCCCTACGTGAGGATTAGGTCATGAAAATACGCGACAAAGACTGCGTGTGTGAGGTTCCAGTTCATATTGCGGTTGTGGGAGATGAAATCGCCTCCGCCTCTGCCCCTCGTGTTGAAGCTGGACCAATTGCAGTTTTGCCGGAAAACCATGACGACCAAACTATTGGTGGAAGTCGCGTATTTCTTGATGCTGTTGTGGCTGCTGGCGGTGATCTGCAACCACTTGGTCCACACACCCGTGGATTGGTGTGGCTCTCGTACACAAAAGCAGCTGACTTGGCAGAAGTTCTCGCTGCAAATCCACAACTAACCTGGGTGCAGCTTCCTTGGGCAGGTGTTGATGCCTATGCGCAAGTTCTGAGTGAACACTCTCGTCCTGGTCTGGTCTTTACCAGCGCAAAGGGTTCTTATGCTCAGCCGGTGGCAGAACATGCTTTCGGCATGATCTTTGCACTGCTGAGATTGTTTCCTCGTCGCATTCGTGCCACGAGTTGGGATGCAGTTCCCAAGGGTATTTCTCTTTTTCACAAGAATGTTGTGATTATTGGCGCGGGTGGAATTGCGCGTGAACTCATCAGGCAGCTTGAACCCTTTGACACCACAATCACTGTGGTTAGGCGTTCGGCAGGTCAGGTTCCAGGGGCAGACAGCACCGTCACTACTGAACGCCTGCACAAAGTACTGCCTAAAGCAGATGTTGTCGTGATTGCGGCAGCACTTACAGAGGAAACAACCCACCTCATTGGCGCTGAAGAACTTGTCCTGATGAAGCCCACAGCTGTTTTAGTGAACATTGCTCGCGGGCCATTAGTTGATCCAGATGCACTGGTGGAAGCCCTCAACTCAGAAAAGATTTATGGCGCAGCAATGGATGTGACCCAACCAGAGCCGTTGCCTGACGGTCACCCACTCTGGAGTGCAAAGAATGTGTTAATCACTCCGCATATGGCAGATACGCCTGAAATGACGGCCCCGTTGCTTGCAGAGCGCATCTCTCGGAACGTTGCCGCCTTTGTCGCTGGAGAGCAGTTCACCGGTGTTGTTGACACCGAGGCTGGTTACTAACCCGATGAGAGTGCTCGCGGTTTTTGCTCCTGAGTATTTGGGGTAATATAAATACGCCTGAAAAGCAATCCCCGATAGCTCAATTGGCAGAGCAACGCACTGTTAATGCGTAGGTTCATGGTTCGAGTCCATGTCGGGGAGCTAAGCCCCTGGTCCTCCACGACCAGGGGCTTTTTACTTTGCTCTGTGCAGTAGGTAGCGTTGGAGTGTTCTGAGAAGGAGGCGCCGTGGCTTTATCTGCCGCTGATAAGCGCGCCCTGAGAACCGGTATCTCTGTTGGGATTGCCGTGGCCGCCTATGGCGTTTCTTTTGGTGCTCTCAGCGTTGCTGCTGGGCTTGATGTGTGGCAAACCTGTTTCCTGAGCTTGGTTCTTTTTTCTGGCGGATCCCAGTTTGCTGTGATCGGCATCATTGCCTCCGGTGGCGCTTCGGCAGGAATTCCAGCAATTGCATCTAGTACTTTCCTGGCTTTGCGTAATGGGATTTATTCCATGCGTGTAGCGCCCATTGTGGGGGAGGGGCCGTGGTGGCGTCGACTTGTTGCAGCTCAGCTCACGATTGATGAGTCCACAGCGGTTGCTATAGCGCAGGATGAGAAAAGCGCACAAAAGGTTGGCTTCTGGACCACAGGTATTGCGATCTATATCGGCTGGAATCTCGCAACCTTTGCCGGAGCCTTACTGGGCAATCTTGTTGGTGATGTTAATCAGTTTGGGTTAGATGCAGTCGCAGCAGCAGCGTTTGTTGGATTGCTATGGCCTCGTCTGAAGCAATTGCAAGCTGCTGCTGTGGCTATGGTTGCTGCAGTTTTGGCAACACTCTTGATTCCATTTACGCCACCGGGTGTTCCCGTTCTCGCAGCAGCGGTTGTGGCACTCGTCTTTGGATTGACCAACTGGTTACACCGCGAACCCGTGGCACAGGCTGATGGTTTGCTAGAAGTTCAACCCGACGATGCGGATGAGCCACTGGACACTCCGGGATTCCACCCTGGCCACAACCATGAAGAGGGGGCGACATCATGACCCTCTGGTTAACCGTGATTATTGCCTCGGTACTCTCATTCGTTGTGAAATACACCGGATATCTCATTCCGCAGAGCATGTTGGAAAAACCGACGTTCACTCGCGTGACAAACCTGTTGACGGTTGCCATGCTTGCAGCACTGGTTGCTGTTCAGGCGCTCGGATCTGGGCAGGCAATTTCAGTGGATGCCCGCATACCTGCAGTTATTTTGGCAGCGATTCTTTTCTCGTTCCGCGTGCCATTTATCGTTGTTGTCGCGGTGGCAGGAATCGTTGCTGTTGTATTGAGAAACCTTGGATGGATGGCCTAGTCCTCGAGGTTATCTACTCCGGGCATCCAACTCTTGCCGGGCTTACCCCAGCCACGCTTACGCTCGATCTTTGACGCCTGCTTGTTGAATTCATATTCCAAACGGTCGGTGTAGAGGTAGCCGAGCAGGTGGTCGAATTCGTGCTGGAAGATGCGAGCAAACCAGCCGTCGCATTCAATTTCAAAAGGTTTACCTTCTAAGTCCACTGCCCGAAGTATTGCTTTTTCAGCACGGACCAAAGGAAAGCGTTCACCGGGGAAAGAAAGACAACCCTCGTCATCTGCATCAGTTGTGTCGCGAATTTCAATAGGGGAGATAAACAACTGTGGATTAATGGCCACACCGCGACGGGGTGTGCCATCATCCTCAGGGTAGTCGTAGACAAAAACTTGAAGGCCTACACCAATTTGGGGCGCTGCAAGACCCACGCCAGGTGCTTCATCCATGGTGTCAAACATGTCTTGGACGAGTTCTTTGAGTTCTGCATCGAATTTCGTTACTGCAGCAGCTGGTTCGTGGAGTACAGGTTCACCTGAGATAACAATGGGGCGCACGGTCATGCCTCAAGCCTATTAGCAGCTGGGCAGGGTAGCGTTCTAGGTATGCTTGGCGACTTGCCTGATATTACTCAGGTCCACTTCGAACCTTCCCAGCTGATCGGTATTCCGTTCGCTTTGGTTGGTGCAGTCCTGATGTCTATCGGTGCGCAACTTCAACACCGTGGTGTCGGCAAGGTAGGCAGTGAAGGGGACAAGGGAACTTCTTCCCTCAACATCAAGCAGATCATTGCGCTGTTTCGCAGGCCATCGTGGCTGACGGGAACGTTGCTCCTTGGTGGAGCTATCTTGTTCCAGCTGATTTCGCTGGGATTTTCACCACTGATTGTGGTTCAACCCATCGGTGCTGTGGCACTGGTGATGACAGCGATTTTGAACTCTCGGGTCAGCAAAACCAAGCTCAATAAGGAATCAATCCTTGCCATCACCCTCTCTGTTGGTGGTATCGGTATTTTTGTCTCGATTGCTGCCTTCACTGCAGTGAACGCACCAATGACCTCTGCTGACTTGGCTGAGATCCTGATCATCTTGCTGATTGTGCTTGCCATCTTTGGTGCGCTGTATCTCATCTTCCGCAAGCATCTCTCCGCCCTGTATTACATCGTGGGCGCGGGTGTGCTCTACGGCTTCGTTGCGACATTGGCCAAGGTCGTCATCACCAGCATTACGCATGGTGCAACTGACTGGCTGACCTGGGCATGTTTGGCTGCCTTGCTAGCTGCAACAATTCTCGGTGCTCTATTTGTTCAGAACGCGTACTCTTCGGGACCGCCAGATCTGGTCATTGCCGGCCTGACTGTGATTGACCCCATCGTTGCTGTGACCATCGGTATCGTGATCCTGGACGAGGCCTCACAAGCTCCACCGTGGGCAATTGTTGCCTATGTGGTTGCTGGAGTTCTCGCGGTCATCGGTGTCTTCCTGTTGGCGAAATATCACCCAGATGCTCACGAGCCACTTGCAGAAGCAAGTGCGGAGGCAAAAGCAGGATTTCAGGGCGCAAAAGCCGTATCAAAGGAAAAGGTGAATGCTGCGGCACACGGGGCCAAAGAGGCCATTAAGAAGGCTAAGTCCGTAAACTAAAGGCACTATGCCGAAACCATTACGCATCCTGATTGGGTGTGACACCTTCGGTCCAAACGTTAACGGAGCTGCGAAGTTTGCGGAACGTCTAGCAGCTGGCCTGGTTGAGCGTGGACACGATGTGCGTGTCATGGCTCCTGCAGCTGGCCGTAAGTCTGGAACCTGGGTGGAAACCCACGAGGGTCAACCCATGACGATGTATCGCGTCAAGAGTTGGCGATGGTATCCACACGACTGGCTTCGCTACATGTTGCCCTGGCGCGTGCGTCACAACAGTGCACGTATTCTCGACAGTTTCAAACCAGATGTTGTTCACTTCCAATCCCACCTCATCGTTGGTGGGGGACTGACGAAGGAAGCCCAACTTCGCGGTATCCGCATCATTGGAACCAACCACTTCATGCCTGAAAACATGATGCAGTTCACCCTTCTTCCTGGTCCCACCCAGAAGAGTGTTATTCGTTTAGTGTGGAAGGCCGCTGCGCGAACATTCGGTCGTGCAGAAGCTGTCACTACACCGACGCGTCGCGCAGCTAACTTCCTTGAGGAATACACCCACCTCACCGATGTTCACGCCATTTCTTGTGGCATTAATGCCCATCACTACACCCCCAACTTCGACACTGACGTTGAAAACAGGATTGTTTTCGTTGGTCGAATCACGGGTGAAAAGAAGCTTGATGTACTGCTTAAGGCTTTCCGGAAGCTTCCTCCAGAACTGAATGCTTCACTTGAGTTTGTTGGTGGCGGAGATCAGCTCCAGCACATGAAACAACAGGTTGCGCAGTTGGGCCTCAAAGACAAAGTCTTTTTCACTGGATATGTCTCGGATGATGAGCTCAAAGCAGCCCTCACCCGTGCGAAAGTTTTCGCAATGCCCTCTATTGCTGAACTTCAGTCCATCGCAACGATGGAAGCCATGGCGACTGCATTGCCGATTGTCGGCGCTAATGCAATGGCTTTGCCTCACCTGATCCATGATGGCGAGAACGGTTACCTGTTCGAACCTAACGATGTCGATGACCTGCGTGACAAGTTAGTCAAGGTTCTCACTGCGGACAAAGAAGAGCTCCTTCGCATGAAGCACAACTCGTTGAAGTTCATTCGTGGTCACGACATCACTCGAACTCTAGACACGTTTGAAGCGCTCTATCGCGGTCAAGAGGTTGTCGACCCCGACCCAGAGCTCACAGACGACTAAACTTTTACTCGTAACACCTCAAGGGGCGGTAGCTCAGCTGGTTAGAGCAGCGGACTCATAATCCGTCGGTCACGGGTTCAAGTCCCGTCCGCCCTACTTTCACATAGTTAACGCATCATATGGTGATAATCACCACTGAATGGGTACTGTTTTTTAGTGAAAACCTTTCAGAAGCGATGAAATTGATGGGTATTTTGAAGCGCTCGCTAACATGATTCAATGGCTGAAATACAGAACACGCGTGAGAATTTACTTTCCGCAACGATTGAAGTCATCGATCTTCACGGCGTGAAAGGTGTTCGCGTTCGGGACATTGCGGCTCGTGCCGGGGTAAAAGAGCCCTCTGTTTATCACTACTTTGGAAGTCGTGATGGGTTGATTGAAGAAGCTCAAGCTCAGCGTTATTCTCGTGGATTGCTAGAACTCACCCACGCTTTTGCCTCCCATGTTCGCTCGTGTGCAAGTGTTGACGAATTTCAATGCGCCATCCGGCAGGTTTTTGCAGCAATCGTAAAACCTGAGCGTGAAGAGGTGCGTGCTGTTCGCGCAAATGTTTTGGGCAGTGCGATGTCGAGACCACGGCTCAAGGTTGCTGTGGCTCAAGCACAGGGAGAAGCTCATAAAGTCTTGTCAGGTGCGATCGCTTTTGCGCAGCAACAGGGGTGGGTCAGGCCTGAACTAGACACGATGGCATTTGCCGTGTGGTACACCGGAATGGTCAACGGTCGACTGGTCTATGAGATAGATCCCGGGCAATGTGACCCAGCGGCGTGGGATGCAATTGGGGTAGAGGTCACTCTTCATCTTTTGCGTCAAAAATAGACCTAAAGTTCACTCAGACACCCCTACATCAGCTTATTTATAGGGCTAACATTGTTAGGGGGTATATCCCTGTCATTGAAAATTCTTGCTTCAAGAAACCTAAAAACAGGGATTTTCACCTCAGTGCCTAATTGATAATGAGAACGTGAACTCAAAAAAGCCATTGCGCATCGGAATCGTGGAAGACCACTCTCTCTTCCTCGAGTTAATGAGTAATGCCTTGGCGCAGGTTTCCGATATTGACATTGTGGCAACTGCAGATAATGTCACGGAAGCCAAGAAGTGGTTTGAGCCTGAAAATCTCGACGTAGTCATTTTGGATATCGAACTTCCAGATGGCAACGGCGTCGGTCTTGGGGTCACGATGCGTCGCCGCAACGAGAAGCTCGGAATTGTCTTGCTGTCAGATCGAGACATGCTCGAACTAATTTTGGGACTTCCACAAGACGTGCGTGCAGGGTGGAGCTATCTCACTAAGGCCGCCACTAAGTCAATTGAGGCTCTGGCTGGTGCTATTCGTGCCACAGCTCAAGGCGAGACCATTATCGATCCCACGTTGATCAACCGTGCTCAAGCTCGTCCCGGTACCGGTATTGGATCTTTGACAAACCGACAGTTTGAAGTTCTACGTTCGGTTGCTCGGGGAGACAACAATCAAACGATTGCAAACGATTTGGGTATTGCAGTGAATTCAGTTGGTAACCACCTCATTGCTATTTACGATGCACTTGGCATTCCTGAGGGGAAGAACGCCCGTGTAGCTGCAGTCCTGGAATTCTTACAGGACACAACCCGACCCTCGACCTTTAACCGTGTAAACGGTGACTAGTTCGCAATTGGTGGACATCGGTTTTGAACAGGAGCCGAATCTTGGCTGGCGCCGTTTTGCTGGGCCTAAAGCCACGGCACAAACCGTCGGTCTTCCCATATTGTTGTTTCTTTCGCTGAATGCAGCACCTGCTGGGCTCACGCAATCCCCTGAAGTTCGCCTCATTCAGTTGCGCATTCTGTTTTTCGCATTATTTAGTTCGTGGGCATATTTCACTGCTCTAGGTTTGATCATCAACAAAATTGCTTCCCGAGTAGGCGGCTTGCGCACGGTGTTGATCTTGTTCCTTTTCGCTTCGACAGAAGTCCTGAGAACAGTGCTTGTGCACGAATTCGCTTTGCTGAGTGGGCTCAAATCAGAAGCATTATGGCTTTTTAGGATTAGCGCTGGAGCCATGACAGGAATTATTTTCTTCTCAATTTTGTCCGTGGTGGTCAACGACTCACAGTATTACCGCAGTGCGTATCGTCGACTCTTTGAACAGCGTCTTCGACTTAGCGCATCGTTGCAAGACTCTGAAAATACTCTCATCAGCACGCGTAATCAGCTCATTCAGGGTATTCGCGATCAATTAACTGCTGCCCTGCATTCTTCTCTTCGCAAAACAGAAACTCCGTCACCACGCACTACTGAAATATCCAACGAACTTTTCAGAGTGGCTGAAGAGGTAGTTCGTCCACTCAGCCATGAACTCTTTGATATCCCTGTGATTGTCAAGCAAAGTGAGCTCAAGGTAAGTGCCCCTCGAGTACCTGTGAAACAAATCCTCATTGATACAACTATTGCGGAGCCGTTTCGGCCATATCAACTCATTTTTATTGGTTTGATGATGACGATTCCACTTACCTCTTACTTCACCAACATTATGGACTTCGTGAACTGGGCAATTTCATTGGTATTTATGTTCGTCGTCGTCTCGCTTGCCAAGAGATATCTCACCCAGGTTGTAAGAAATATTGCGTTTGGATGGCGCGTAGTCCTGATGTCCTCTGTTTACTTACTTCCCTCCATCTTCTTTGCCGTCACACTGATGCCGGCAGTGATGGACAAGTCTTCTGACCGGCTGACCAACTTCTTCTATGGCTATGCCATCGTTTTGATTTTGTCATGGTTGCTTGCTGCTTCCTCGGGCATGCGATTGTCCCGCCAGCGCATGCTCGATGATATAACTGAGGTGAACGAACAGCTGTATTGGTTGGGAGTTCGTTTACAAGCCGAATTGTGGGTTGATCAAAAGAACCTGGCATTGACCCTCCATAACGATGTCCAAGCAACGCTCTTAGCAGCAGCTTTGAAACTTAAGGCAGCATCTGACTCAGGTAACACATCAGAAGAAGTACTCGGCGAAGTCAGAAAGTTAATTTCGCGAGGAATGAACTTTTCTACAGCTGAAACAGTGAGTAAAACCCTCGAAGATGCAATTTCTCGCCTCAATGAGAATTGGGGAGGTCTCATCACAATGCAGTATTCGGCCACTCAAGAAACTCTCGATATTCTTGCCCGAGATGCTGTGACAAGAGGTGTCTTGGAAGACATTTTGAGCGAGTTTCAAAACAATTCACTCAAACACGGAAAAGCCACAGAAACGACTGCCATTTTGACTATGCCGGAAGTTGATATTTTGCAGGTTGCTTTGACAAACAACGGAAACAAGATTGTTGATTCCGATGTTGTGGCTGGCCTAGGGTCTGTCTTCCTCAAGAGCGTTTCATTGAGTTACAAACTTGAAAACTTTTCGCGGGGTGTGAAGCTCACTGTGAAACTGCCGCTGTCAGATGTAGCTTCGGTAGCTTGACCAGTTTTAGCAGTAGATTTGCCCTTTTTATGTTGTATCGGAGTGAATCTTTTGCCTTGTTTTGCATTCTTAAAAAGTGATGAATGTACATCTCACAAAGCGTGACGGTTTTGAGTGGATTGATAAGAAGCTTAAAATATTAATACGAAAAAAATCAGAGCGCATTGTTTTTGAGATGTTGCTTGATTTCTTCGGGGGCGGCAACACGAATACCTGCAAGGGAAGCATTTTGTGAACATGCCGATTTCTCGTTTGTCGGCTGTGTTGTTTCAGAAACCATCTTTTCGAGCCTAGGTAGTACTTGCGATGGTCGAAAACATCACTGGAAATTATCCTTCCCATTTGAATAGTCAGAATTATGGAGCATTACCTGGAGTGGCGAGAACGCTGCTGAAGGCCCTCAAACTAATCTGAATCCGTGACCACTTCAACTCCTGCTGCAGCTGCCCCTCAGACCCCTGAAGAGGCGTACGCCTACTACCGCAGTCGCCGTCATGAGATGGCCCTCCTCCCTCAGGGGTCACTCGCTCTGGTCAACACTCAGTGGTTCTATGGCGCCCCTGGAGAGACAGAAAGCGTGTGGGGAGTCAACGGCTTGTGGTCTGCTCTTCCTGAGGGCGAGAAGGGCATTTTGCTCACGGCTACTGCAGCAGAAAACATCACTGTTGATGGTGTTGTTGTTGATGGAAGCGCTGTTGTCACGGGTAAGGATTCAGAATCTGCATCCACCATTGTCTTCGATGAAACCAAGAGCGGAACCATCATTAAGGGTGAAGACGGCAAGTATGCACTTCGGGTGTGGGACACCAACTCGGATGATCTTCAGAACTTCGGCAAGATTGATGCATTTGACTACAACCCAGACTGGGTAATTACTGGAACATTCACGCCTATTGAGGGCGGTCGTGCCGTTGAGGTTTCTCACCTCAAGGATCAAGGCGCAGGCCGAGACAAGGTAATTCCTGGCGATATTCGATTCACCATAGACGGTGTGGAGTATGCCCCTTCTGCCTTCAAAGAAGGTCGTGCTCTCATGATTGTGTTCTCGGATGCTACGTCCGGTCCTGTGACCTATAGCGTGGGCCGTTTCTTGATGGTTGCTCCCAACCCAGATGGCACCATCACACTCGACTTCAACCGCGCATATCTGCCACCGTGTGCATTCAGTTACAACTTCAACTGCCCTATGCCGCCAGCAGAGAACCGTTTCCCCTTTGCTGTTAAGGCAGGGGAGAAGAACGTTCTCAACAAAGCTGGAGAACTACTTCACTAAGCCTTTGAGGGGCGTCCACGTTTAGGGCGACCTAATGCATAGCCTGCTTGGGGCAAGATTGCCGCGTTGACCACATCTTCCAGCCATGTTCTGACCGCTTCGCGGTAGCGAAGGCGTGCTTGCGCACTCAGTAATTCTGCAGGTGAGTATTCTGCGCCGTCGTGCTCAGTGCTCAGAAAGACTTCAAGTTTGCGTATCAGGGCGCGTGAAGACTCTGTGTCGACGCTGCTGCTGATCAACACCACATCTTGAACATCTGCCCATTCGGGCAATGCTGTGAAGGAATCCCCAGAGAGCCAACGCTGTGCTTCATTGTGTCCCGCATCGGTCAATGCATAGAGGGGGAGTCCATCATCGGTGAGACCCTGGTGAGAAACAAGTCCTGCTGTGCTGAGGCGATCGAGGGTGCCATAGACCTGTCCAACATTTGTCTTGGCTCTGTGGGGTGCCCGTGTTCCTAGTTCTGCATGAAGCTGAAGACCATACGCCGGTCCTAGGGTGAGTAAACCCAGGAGTGCGTCGCGGACAGCCATAAAAAACACTCTACTGAGTAGAGTCCTTCCTGAAAACTTACTGTGAGGGGATAAACCCCTGTTGTTTTACGGTAATTAGCTGTGCCACACTAGAGCCACAACAAAATACGCACGAGAAACAGCTCGCATCCATGTGGTCGTAGGGGAAGACGCACCACAATTAAAAGGATGAAGAGATGACTGCAGTGTCGACAGGAATGATTTACATTCATTCCTCACCTCGCGCGTTAAGCCCACACGTGGAGTGGGCTATTAGTCGTGTCCTGGGGAAAGGCATCACGCTTTCGTGGAGCTCTCAGCCCCTACTCCCTGGCGCACAGCGCTCAGAATACGCCTGGCAGGGCCCAGTGGGTTCGGCTGCGGCAATCGCTTCAGAACTGTTGGGCTGGGAACAACTGCGTTTTGAGGTGACTGAAGATGCAGCACCCGGTATTGACGGTGGTAGATGGTGCCACACCCCGAGCTTAGGAATATTCCATTCACCCGTTGATGCCGCTGGAAACATGGTGATTACCGAAAATAGACTCCGCGCCGTGTTGGATTTTGCCGGTAATGATGCAGATCTGCTTCGCACCGGAATCTCGCGCTCACTTGGCGAGCAATGGGATGCAGAACTAGACACCTTCCGTTATGCCTCAGACATGGCGCCGGTGCGTTGGCTCCATCAAGTGGGATAGCCGTTAATACGGAAGTGAGCCCCTGCGAAAGCAGGGGCTCACTTCTTTTGAGTCTTAGTTGTAGCTGCGGAATGCGACTACAGCGTTGTGACCACCGAAACCGAATGAGTTGCTGATGGCAAGAATGTCACCGGCAGGTAGTTCTCGAGGGCTTGTCACTACATCAAGCTTGATTTCAGGATCCTGATCATCCAGGTTGATGGTCGGGGGAGCAAGACGGTTGTGAAGAGCGAGAACGGTGAACATCGCTTCAATAGCACCAGCACCACCGAGAAGGTGACCTGTGGAGGCTTTTGTTGCAGAAACGGCAATGTTATCGAGGTGGTCTCCGAAAACACGACGCAGAGCGTTGTATTCGGCAATGTCGCCGACAGGGGTCGACGTCGCGTGAGCATTGATGTGGACTACGTCTTCAATCTTTGCGCCAGCTTGTTCAATGGCTTCGAGCATTGCGCGAGCTGCTGCAGAACCCTCAGGGTCTGGAGCAGTGATGTGATAGGCGTCTGAGGTTACTGCGCCGCCGGCAACCTCTGCATAAATCTTTGCGCCACGAGCGAGTGCGTGCTCTTCGGTTTCGAGCACGAGTGCAGCAGCACCTTCACCAAGTACGAAACCATCGCGGTTGACGTCATAGGGGCGAGAAGCTGCTTGAGGGTCTTCGTTGCGTTTGGAAAGTGCCTGCATGGCTGCAAACGAGGCAATGGGAAGTGGGTGAATGGCAGCTTCAGAACCGCCGGCAATGATGACATCTGCCAGACCTGCCTGAAGGTGCTCATATGCGTTCGCAATTGCCTCGGTGCTGGATGCGCAGGCGGAGACGACAGTGCGAACACCGGCACGGGCGTGGAGATCCATACCAATAGCTGCTCCGGGGCCGTTAGGCATGAGCATGGGAACAGTCATAGGAAGAACGCGACGGGGACCCTTTTCACGCAGGGTGTCCCATGCATCGAGCAGAGTCCACACGCCACCAATACCGGTGGACCAGTCCACTGCCAGACGTCCAGGATCAACCTCGGGACTTCCAGCATCTGCCCATGCTTCGCGGCCAGCAATCAGAGCGAACTGCGAGGAAGGGTCAAGACGCTTGGTCTCAACTCGCTCGAGGATCTCTTCAGCAGGTACCGCCGCCTGAGCAGCAAACTTGATGGGGATTTCCCACTTCTCAACCCACTCTTGTTCAAGAGGACGAGCGCCTGACTTGCCAGCAAGAAGTGCTGCCCATGTCTCGGGGGCATTTCCTGCGAGAGGAGAAGTGGTACCGATACCGGTGACAACAATCTTCTTCTTGCTCATGAGTGGTGACTTTCTTCTGGGAATGGAGGGAAAGCTGGGGGATTGTAAGGAGGGTCGGAACGTTGTGTTACCGACCCTCGCTTACGTAATCCTTAGGATGCAGAAACGATGAAGTTAACTGCGTCGCCGACGGTCTTGAGGTTCTTTACTTCCTCGTCGGGGATCTTTACGTCGAACTTCTCTTCTGCGTTCACGACGATGGTCATCATCGAGATCGAGTCAATGTCGAGGTCGTCAGTGAAAGACTTGTCCAGCTGTACCGTGTCGGTTGCAATGCCGGTTTCGTCGTTTACGAGCTCAGCCAGACCTGCAAGTACTTCTTCGGTGGACAGTGCCATTGTTATCTCCTTGTTGGGGGTTCGTTTGACTGGTTTAGTTTACCGGCCATTTGAGGCTTTTCTAGGGAAGAACGACGACCTGAGCGCCATAGACAAGTCCGGCACCAAAGCCGATTTCTAGGGCAAGGCCACCGCTGAGCTCGGGGTGTTCTTCGAGCAGTCTGTGGGTTGCGAGGGGGATAGATGCCGCGGAGGTATTTCCGGTAGTCTCGATGTCCTTCGCAATGACAACGGATTCGGGCAGTTTGAGCTGCTTGGCGAATTCGTCAATGATGCGCATGTTTGCTTGGTGGGGGATAAAAGCTGCAAGCTGATCGCTCGTAATCCCGGCCTCTTCAAGCGCCTTTTGAGCGACCTTCGCCATTTCCCACACTGCCCAACGGAAGACTGTTTGACCTTCTTGACGCAGTGTTGGCCAGGCAACTTCACCGTGGCCGTCACGATATTCAGCCAAGGTGTGGTTCATGCCGACTGCGTCCCACTTGGAGCCATCAGAACCCCACACGCTCTTAGAAATACCAGGGAAATCGCTGGGACCAACAACCGCTGCGCCAGCGCCGTCACCTAATAGGAAACTAATGGTGCGATCAGTCGGCTCGATAATCTCACTGAGCTTTTCAGCACCAATGACCAATACAAACTTTGCCAAGCCAGAACGTACGAAGGAATCTGCCTGAGCGATTCCATAGGTATACCCAGCGCATGCTGCGGAAATGTCATAGGCGGCTGCAGGGTTAGCGCCAACACGATCGGCAACCAGAGCCGCCATAGAGGGGGTCTGCACGCTGTTGCTGATTGTTGAAATCAGTACAACATCAATCTGGTCGGGTGTGATGCCTGCTTTTGCAATGGCTTCCTTCGCAGCCTCCGTGGCGAGATCCGCTGCGGTGATGTTCTTGGAAGCTCGCTTGCGAGTAATCACGCCGGTGCGCTGACGAATCCATTCATCACTGGACTCAATAGGTCCAGCAATGTCATCGTTGGTGACGGTGATATCACCACGTGCTGCACCCATTGCATAGATGCGGGAGTACTTAGAACCCTCGGACTGTTTGAGATTCACGTGAGCCATTGTGCTTTCTTTCTCTAGGCCGCTGAGGCGACGGAATCAATCAGTTCGCGAGCTGCGACGAGATCTTCAGGGGTCTTCACTGCAACAGTAGGAACACCCTTGAGGCCGCGTTTTGCTAAACCAACCAAAGCTCCTGCGGGAGCAAGTTCAATGATGCCGGTGACTCCTGCTGCTGCGAAGCTCTCCATGCACTTATCCCAGCGAACGGGGGAAGAAACTTGTCCAACCAGAAGATCGCGGAATTCCTGGCCCTTGGTCACAACGGAGCCATCTTTATTGGTCCAGAGAGTCTTGATGGGGTCTGCAGTGTTCACTGTCTCTGCGGCTTCGCGCAAAGTCTCCACTGCATCACGCATGTAGCTGGTGTGGAAAGCACCGGCAACCTGAAGGGGAATAACACGAGTACCCGCAGGTGGTTCTTCGGCAAGCTTGGCAAGGGCAGCAAGTTCTCCGGCAACGACGAGTTGGCCACCACCGTTGTAATTAGCGGGGAAGAGCCCTAACTCATCAAGTTTGGCCAAAATCTCTGCTTCTTCACCTCCGATAACCGCGCTCATGCCTGTCGGCACGATTGCAGCTGCATCTGCCATAGCGCGACCACGAATACCCACAAGGCGAACAGCATCGGTTGCGTCCAACACACCAGCGCCCGCTGCTGCAGTGAATTCGCCCACAGAGTGCCCAGCAATACCTGCAGTTTTGGATAGGTGATCAGTCTCTGCCAGCGCATCGAGTGTCAAGATTCCAGCGGCCACAATCAGGGGCTGCGCGATAGCAGTGTCACGAATAGTGTCTGCATCACTCACAGTTCCGTGCTTGACCAAATCAACACCAGCAGCTGCGGAGAGAGTCTCTAGGAGTGCGTGTGAACCAGGATCTGCAATCCAAGGTTCTAAGAATCCGGGGGTCTGCGAGCCCTGTCCAGGGCAGACAACAACAATCACGTGTTAAGTCTTCCAATCGTTAACGACTAGTGCTGTGCACTCATCGACACACTATCGCGTGAATCATTGTGGAGTCTCTACATTTTCCGTATGTTTACGGCAAAAGCTGACGTTGGGAACCAGAAACTACTTACGAATCTTCTTCACTGGTTCTTTGATGGAACCCAAAATCAGTGCACATTGCAAAATCATTGCTTCGCGAGGGCCAGTAGCATCCCAGCCAATGACTTCGGTTACACGCTTGAGGCGATAACGCACCGTGTTGGGGTGAACGAACAAATCCCGAGCAGTGGCTTCGAGACTGCGACCGTTCTCCAGATAGCTCTGCAGTGTGGTGAGTAATTCAGACGACTGATCACTCAAGGGGACATAGATGCGCTCGATCAGTGTTGCGCGGGCAAGTGAATCACCGGCAAGTGCGCGTTCTGGCAGCAAATCATCAGCTGCGATGGGCCTAGTTGCCCCGCGCCAAGAACTGGCTACCGAATATCCAGCAAGAGCTGCTCGAGCACTTTGCGCAGCATCCACCAGGGAGGGAACTTCGGGTCCAACAACAAGGTGGCCCTCACCAAAGTCTTCTTCGAGCTTCTTAGTAATGTCCATGAAGCTCATGGTGGAGTTCTCCACCTCATCCTCGAGGGGTTCAGCCCGGCCAATAACCACGACGAGACGATTTCCCTGAACGCCAATCAGAATGTCAGCATGAAGATGACGAGCGGTGCGACGTAGACGGTCAACTTCGAGTTGGCGGGGAGCACGTCCCACTACAACACAGACTTCGCCACGTCCTTGCCACCCTAAAGCAGCAATGCGGCTGGGTAGTTCGTCATCGTATTCTCCAGAGAGAATGCTGTCGACTACCAGTGCTTCGAGACGGGCATCCCACAATCCACGCGCTTCGGCGGCGCGGGCGTAAACGTCGGCAGCGGCAAAAGCGATTTCGCGAGAGTACAGCAAGATGGCTTCGCGTAGTTCTTCGCCGTGACCTTTGATGCGTTCTTCTACAACTTCCACCGTGCACCGAATGAGTTGCAAAGTTTGTTGAAGAGTGACCGAACGCAGCAATTCCCGGGGAGCACCACCGAATACATCAGATGCAATCCACGGAGTGGTGGTGGGGTCATCAAACCAGGTAATGAAAGAGGTAATACCTGCCTGGGCGACAAGACCCACAGCGGAACGACGCCCGGGAGGCATATCGCGATACCAGGGGAGTGTGTCTTCTAGTCGTTTAACCGTCAGCGTTGACAGCTCACCAGAAATGGTGCGCAACCACGCCAGCGTTTCCGCTTTAGTACGTTCTGCGGGCATCCGCGGAAGTTAGCTTTCGCCGCCGGCAGATCCGGTAGTTCCAGCAGTCACATCAAATAGGCGGTACTTCTCTATGGCTTGGCGAACCAGTCCACGGTCAACCTTGCCCTGCTTTGCAAGCTGTTCAAGGGTGCGAACCACAACGGAAGGACCATCAATAGTAAAGAAGCGACGAGCCGCGGCACGAGTGTCACTGAAACCAAAACCATCGGCACCCAAGGTGGCGTAATCACCTGGAATGTATGGGCGAATGAGATCAGGGACCATGTGGTTGTAGTCCGTCACGGCAACAAATGGACCTTCAGCACCAGAGAGCTTCTCGGTGACGTAGGGCACCTGTGCTGGCGCGTCTGGGTTCATCATGTTGAAGTGGTCTGCGGCAATACCGTCGCGTCGCAGCTCACCCCATGAGGTAACAGACCAGACATCTGCGGATACGCCCCAGTCCTCGGCCAACAGCTTCTGTGCTTCCAGAGCCCAAGGAACTGCAACACCAGATGCCAGAATCTGAGACTTAACGCCAGGCATGTCGTTTTCTTGAAGCTTGTAAATTCCACGCAGTACGCCATCGACATCGAGGTTTTCTGGCTCAGCAGGCTGAACGATCGGCTCGTTGTAGACGGTGATGTAGTACATCACGTTGGGGTCTGGGTGGGTCCCACCATACATACGCTGCAGACCATCACGCATGATGTGTCCAATTTCGTAAGTGTAGGCAGGGTCATACGTCACCACAGCTGGGTTGGTCGCAGCCAGGATGGGTGAGTGTCCATCTGCGTGCTGGAGGCCTTCACCAGTCAAGGTGGTACGACCTGCAGTTGCTCCGATGACGAAACCACGAACCATTTGGTCACCGGCAAGCCAAAGTGCGTCACCGGTTCGCTGGAATCCGAACATCGAATAGAAAACATAAATCGGAATCAGGATTTCACCCTGAGTGGAGTAGGAACTACCCACAGCGGTGAATGCAGCAAGTGCACCTGCTTCGTTGATGCCCACGTGAATGATGGTTCCGGTGGGGTCTTCCTTGTAGGCCAGAAGCAGATCACGGTCAACGGACATGTAGTGCTGGCCGTTGGGGTTGTAGATCTTGGCATTGGGGAAGAAGGCATCCATACCAAAGGTGCGAGCCTCATCGGGAATGATGGGAACAAGGCGGGGGCCAAATTCCTTATCGCGGATCATGTCCTTGAGCAGACGAACAAAGCCCATAGTGGTGGCAACTTCTTGCACACCGGAACCCTTGGCGGCGATGTCGTAGGTCTTCTTCTCAGGCAGAGGAATCTGGGTGTACTTCGAGCGACGCTCTGGAACGTAGCCACCGAGTTCGCGGCGACGTTCGTGCATGTACTGGAGCGCGGGGTCTTGTTCCTCTGGCTTGTAGTACGGAGGCATGTAGGGGTTTTCTTCCAGAACCGCATCGGTGATTGGGATCTTCAGGAAGTCACGCATGAGCTTGAGGTCATCAAGCTTCATCTTCTTCATCTGGTGGGTCGCATTACGGCCCTCGAAGTGCTTACCCAGACCGTAACCCTTGATGGTGTGAGCCAGGATAACGGTGGGCTGACCCTTGTGTTCTGACGCAGCCTTGAAAGCGGCATAAACCTTGTTGTAGTCGTGACCACCGCGCTTGAGCTTCCAGACATCGTCATCACTCATGTGCTCGACGAGCTTGAGTGCACGTGGGTCACGGGCAAAGAAGTTCTCACGCACGAATGCGCCGTCTTCAGTCTTGTAAGTCTGGAAGTCACCGTCAGGGGTGACGTTCATCAGAGTGCGCAGAGCACCATCGTGGTCGTTAGCAAGAAGTGAATCCCATTCACGGCCCCAGATGACCTTGATGACGTTCCAACCAGCTCCGCGGAAGAAGCTCTCAAGCTCCTGAATAATCTTTCCGTTACCGCGAACAGGACCGTCGAGACGCTGAAGGTTGCAGTTGATGACGAAGTTCAGATTGTCGAGACCTTCGTTGGCTGCAACCTGAAGCTGGCCGCGAGATTCGACCTCGTCCATTTCACCATCACCCAGGAACGCCCAAACCTGCTGGTCAGAAGCATCTTTGATGCCACGGTTGGTCAGGTAGCGGTTGAGTTGTGCCTGGTAGATCGCGTTGATGGGACCTAGACCCATCGACACGGTGGGGAACTGCCAGAAGTCAGGCATGAGTCGTGGGTGTGGGTAGGAGGAAAGTCCGCCACCGGCGTGAGACTTTTCTTGACGGAAACCATCAAGCTGGTTTTCGTTCAGGCGTCCCTCGAGGAATGCACGAGCGTAGACACCGGGGGATGCGTGACCTTGAACAAAAATCTGGTCACCGCCACCGGGGTGGTCTTGGCCGCGGAAGAAGTGGTTGAAACCGACTTCGTAGAGGGAAGAGGATGAAGCATAGGAGGAGATGTGTCCACCCACACCGATGCCGGGGCGCTGAGCGCGGTGAACCAGCATGGCTGCATTCCAACGAATCCAAGCGCGGTAGCGACGTTCAGTTTCTTCGTCACCCGGGAATGCAGGCTCGTTTTCTGGAGCAATGGTGTTGAGGTAGTCGGTGGTAGGAACCATGGGCACGCCAAGGTGCAGTTCCTTGGATCGACGCAGGAGAGACAGCATGATGTCGCGACCACGCTCGTGTCCTTGTGAGGCGACGACGCCATCAAGTGATTCGTTCCATTCCGCAGTTTCCTGGGGATCGACGTCGTAGTTGCTGACCGAGTAGGGATCCTGGTCGTTAACCGTCACAACAACCTCTTTCTCACAGGCAGATCGTGCCTGTACATGCTGGGGGAGGGATGTTCCAGCTGGGTTACAGCGTGGATGCTAGATAACACTCTACAGAGCCTTAACTGTCAGGGAGTAATTACTTCTTGATATGTAATCCATCAACACATCTAAGATTGTTCTGTCGTCATCCCACAAAAGGAAGAACCCTGTCAATGAGCCTCACAATCGGTGCACCTGCTCCAGATTTCACTCTGAAAAACCAGTTTGGTGAAGAAGTTTCTCTTTCTCAGTTCCGTGGGGTGAAACCCGTTGTTCTCGTGTTCTACCCGCTGGCATTCACCGGTATCTGCACAGGCGAACTCTGCGAGCTGCGAGATAACATCTCCGTGTTCAAGACCAATGGGGTTGAGTTACTCGCGATCTCTGTGGATTCAAGCCCCACACTTCGAGTTTTTGCAGAAAAAGAAAACTACGACTTCTCCCTCCTGTCTGACATGTGGCCTCACGGTGCTGTCGCATCTGCCTATGGCGTATTCCTTGAAGACAAGGGTTTTGCTAACCGTGGAACATTCGTCATCGACAAGGACGGAAACCTGGCTGGACAGTTCGTCACCGAGCCTGGACAGGCACGTGATTTTGCTTCGTACAAAGAGCTGGTTGAAAACCTGTAATATGGTTTTCAACACGGGCCTTTAGCTCAGTTGGTAGAGCGCCACGTTTACACCGTGGATGTCATCGGTTCGAGCCCGGTAGGGCCCACTCGTGTGAAAGAGCGTCGCAGAAATGCGACGCTCTTTCTTTTTCCTCAACTTGCGACACCCGCAAGTGAACTTTTGGGTTAACGTTTGGAACTCAAGTAGGGTGCTCTGAGGGGATTTCCCCCTGACCTGAGCATAGGAGCGTGACAATGTCTGAAGAATCTGAATCGACATTCCAGCCCCACTCGGATGAAGAGCTCGCTCGTTTGCTTGAGGAACAAATGCTCGCCATGCGCGCAGCAACACCCATGACCGCACCACAACCTGTCGTGGAAAACCCCTCAACACACAGTGTTGACGAGGCAGAACCTGAACTTGGTATCGACGATCTTTTCGGAGCTCTCTTAGAAGACACCACCGATATTCCTGTGGTTCAGGTTGTTCAAGAAGAAGTCATTGAGCTTGCTCCAGTTGATGAGTCTGTACTCGAACACACTCAGCCCATCACCTACATTCGTGAAGAGGTTGTTGAAGCTGCTTTCGTTGACGACCACGTCATCGTGGAAGAGACAGTTGTTGAAGATGTCGTCGAGGATGCACATGTCATCGCCGAACGTGTACTTTCTGAAATCAGCATCGACGGTGAAATTGTGGCAACCACGATTGCGGAAACAGCAGGTTCGGACCCGATTCCGCAAATGTTTGGGTTTGCCGAAGTTGTTGAATCTGTGCCTGCACCAGTGTCAGCTGTGCCAGTTGTGGCAGCCGTCGAATTTGCTGCAGTACATGTCGAAGATGATGCCGTTATCTTTGACGAGGTAACAGAAGTTGTTGAGGAAGAAGTTTTTCCTGCCGCTGACGACAGTGATGACGTCATCGTTGAGCACGTCATCGTGGAAGAAGTTGTTGAAGTAACAGAAGTGCCTCAGCTTCGGATGAATAACCCCATCAATTCTTTTGCTCCACGACCCACTTTTGACGAACTCGTTTTTGGAGTGAAGTCTGAGGACTAGGCTCGCATCGTGACTAATCTTCGCGACGTTATTGAGTTTGCTCATTCACTCTGGCCACTTTCTGGTGCAGAAAGCTGGGATGCGCCTGGACTAGTTTCTGGTTCCCTCGATGCGCCAATCAACCGCATACTTTTTGCTGTAGATGCCGTAGCTGAAACAGTTCAGCAAGCTGTTGAGGTGGAAGCAGATCTTCTCATCACGCACCATCCCTTGCTGATGCGTGGAGTCACAAGTGTGAATGAAGAGCTGTATAAGGGAAACTTGATTGCTCAGCTCATTCGCGGAAACGTTGCACTCCTTGCCGCACATACAAACGCGGATGTAGTAGAGAACGGCGTCTCTGATGTCATTGCTCAGTCCCTCGGGTTGCTCAATACTGCTCCCATACAGCCAGGTGTAGTTGCAGGTACTGGAATTGGTCGGGTGGGACAGTTGCCGCAGGCAACAACGCTTGGTGCACTTGCACGTGAGCTTGCCGATCTCCTTCCAAATACCGCCGGCGGAGTGAAAGTGTCAGGAGACTTTAACGCTTCCGTTTCACGCGTTGCTCTCTGTGGCGGTGCAGGGGATTCTCTCTTGGCAACCGATTTTGTTCGCACTGCGGATGTGTACATCACCTCAGACCTTCGTCACCACCCCGCACAGGAAGCACGTGAACAAGCCCTAGTCTCCGGTGGTCCTGCACTGATTGACGTCTCCCACTGGGCTTCTGAGTGGCTCTGGCTTGATGTCGCTGCAGAGCAGATTCAGAAACAATTCCCTGAGATTGATGTGGAAGTTTCCGATCTGCGTACAGATCCTTGGGACTTCCTCGTCGTACAGTAGAAGTATTCGTTCCACCCATAATTCAACGAGAGAAGTGTCGTGAAAGCACGCCCCGAGGATCAGCTCGCTCTGCTCACCTTGCAAAAACGTGATAACCACATCACTCAGTTGACTCATGCTCGTAAGAACATTGCTGAGCATGCAGAGCTTGCCGATGTCACCGCATCCCTGCGGGAATCCTCCCAAGCACTCATTGCTGCGCAAGGTGTCCTTGAAGACGCCAAGATAGAACTTTCACGCCTCGAAGACGATGTTCGAGTAGTTGATGAGCGCATTGCCAAAGACAAAGAACGTGAAGCCAGTGCTGCTTCTGCCAAAGATTTGCAGGCACTTGAAGCTGAGCTTGCCTCGCTTGCCACACGCAAGAGCAACCTTGAAGACATCGAACTAGTCGTGATGCAGTCTGTTGAAGATGCCCAATTGGCGGTTGATGATGTCATCGTGGAACGTGACGGCATCGAAGCACGCCGTGCAGCATTGGCTGCAACGATTGCAGAGCGTGAAGCTCAGATTGATGCTGAGCTCGCCGCTGAACATGCAGCGCGAAATGAACTTGCCGCTAGTCTTCCTGTGGACCTCGTCGAGCTCTATGAGCGTCAGCGTGCACGGTATGGCATTGGTGCCGCCTTGCTGACCCGTCGTGTAACTGGCGGAAGTGGCGTGGAGCTTACCTCGACCGATCTCGATGCGGTTCGGGCAGCAGCACCTGATGACGTAGTGATTTGCCCTGACAGCTCGTGCATTTTGGTTCGCACAAACGAGTCTGGGCTCTAATGCCACGTCAGCTCATTGTTGAAGCAGACGGTGGTTCTCGAGGTAATCCGGGAATCGCTGCTGGAGGTGCAGTCGTGATTGATGGGGAATCCCAGCAGGTATTGGCGTCTGTGGGCGTCTATGTAGGCATTGCCACCAACAATGTTGCCGAATATAACGGATTACTTTCGGGGCTCATCAAAGCTTACGAAATTGACCCTGGTGCACTTGTTCATGTTCGGATGGATTCCAAGCTCGTGGTTGAACAGATGTCGGGTCGATGGAAGATCAAACACCCCGATATGGCTGTGCTGGCAGCCAAGGCTAAAGACGTCATTGGCAACAGAGCCGTGACCTACGAATGGGTTCCACGCCTTCAGAATGCCTTGGCCGATGCGGCAGCGAATAAGTCCATGGATTTGCGTCAATCTTTTGAAGCGTAGTTAGTTTTTCCTCCCTCGCTTTAGACTTGAAGTGAATGGGTCGGCAAGACGGTCGCGTGAGTGGGGTTTACTCCATTACCGAGGAACGTCCGGGCTCCACAGAGTAGGGCGGTGGGTAATTCCCACCCGGGGTAACCCGCGAGAACAGTGCAACAGAAAGTAAACCGCCTCCGGTTCGCCGGCGGTAAGGATGAAACGGTGGTGTAAGAGACCACCAGCAGTCTGAGTGATCAGACTGGCTAGGTAAACCTCGCCCGGAGCAAGGTCAGACAGAGAACGGTGAAGCTACTCGCTGAGTTCTCGGGTAGACCGCTAGAGAATTGCGGCAACGTAATTCCGAGATAGATGGCCGTCACGCGAAAGCGGACAGAACCCGGCGTAATAGCCGGCCCATTCCTTTATTGCAGGTCGTAGGCCAAACGAGCTGCACCCATGATGCCGGCCTTGTTGAATAACTTGGCTGCAACGATGGGGGTACGCAGGTCTAGCAGGGGTAAGAACTTTTCGTGGCTCTTGGAGACGCCACCGCCCACGATGAACAGCTCGGGGGAGAACAGCATCTCCACGTGACTGTAGTAACGCTGGAGCCGCTCTGCCCATTCTGGGTAACTCAAGCCTTCACGTTCGCGTACGACGCCTGAGGCGCGCTTCTCAGCATCAAAGCCATCAATTTCAAGGTGACCTAGTTCAGCATTGGGGATGAGGACACCGTCGTAAATCATGGCGCCACCGATTCCTGTGCCCAGGGTTGTCATGATGACTAAGCCCTGTTGGTCTTTTGCTGCTCCGTATACAACTTCTGCATATCCAGCAGCATCAGCATCGTTCACGAAATGAATATTGCGTCCAAGTTCTTTCTCGAAAAACTTTTCAGCTTCGAAACCAATCCAGCGCTTGGAGATATTTGCAGCAAGCATTGTGACCCCGTGACGTATTGAACTGGGGAAACAAATTCCTACAGGAACCTCTGCAGGGGCACCAAGTTGGTCAATAACGTCTTTCACAACGCGCGCAATGTCTTCAGGCTCTCCGCCCTCAGGTGTTGCTACACGTACACGGTCGCCAATGATCTCGCCTGATTCGACATCCACCAAACCGCCCTTGATGCCGGTTCCGCCGATGTCGATACCTATAGCTGTTGCGCCCATGAAAACCCCTGAGTAAGTATGTGAATTAAGAGAGTGTCAGGATGTCGGCACCAGTTTCGGTAACGACAAGGGTGTGTTCGAACTGTGCAGTCCAGGATTTATCTTTTGTGGTGACTGTCCAATCATCCGCCCAGATGTCCCATTCGTGGGTACCAAGGGTCAGCATAGGCTCAATAGTGAACACCATGCCCACTTCCATTACGTCGTTATACAGCGGTGCTGAGTCGTAGTGAGGGATGATCAGACCAGAGTGGAAGCTCGTGCCCACGCCGTGTCCGGTGAAGTCACGGACGACGCCATAGCCAAAACGTTTGGCATATGACTCGATTGTGCGACCGATGACGTTTACTTCACGGCCAGGAGCAACGGCTTTAATTCCGCGACGAAGTGCCTCTTCTGTTCGTTCAACCAGGTCACGAACTTCTTGGGTTCCTTCACCCACAATGAATGTTCTGTTGGTGTCTCCATGGACTCCGTCGAGAAAGCTCGTGATATCCACGTTGACGAGGTCACCTTCTTGCAACTCAGTGTCATCGGGGATGCCGTGGCAAATCACTTCATTCAAGCTGGTGCACAAGGACTTTGGATAACCGCGGTAACCCAGCGTTGAAGGATAGGCGCCGTGGTCGAGGACGAACTCGTGCCCAATACGGTCAATCTCGTCTGTCGTCATTCCCGGTGTGAGAACAGAGCCAATGAGATCAAGAGCTTGCGAGGAGATTTTTCCAGCACGACGAATCTTTTCAATCATCTCTGCGTCGTAAACATCACCGCCAGAATGGGCGGGAGGAGTGGCTTTGCCTACATAAGGTGGGCGAGTGATGGAACCTGGAACCGGGCGCTGCGGGCTCAAAACTCCGGGAAATAAAACCCCTGTGGCATCTCTAGGCATAAGGTTAAGTTTATGTCTGAGAAGCCAAGTGAAATGTTCTGGTACAACCTGCACACCAAGGCAGTCGAAAAGGGATTCCTTTCGCCCTCCTCTGAGCGCGTAGGACCTTTTGAGACTGCACACGAAGCAGAGCATGCCATGGAGAAGCTGCGTGAAAACAGCGCACGCTGGGAAGCTGAAGAACGTGCGGAGCGTGAAGGTAACTAGTTAGTTATCTTCGTAGCTGTGCTCAGGTCCTGGATAAGCTCCTGATTCCACATCTGCCTTGAAAGTCTGTGCTGCTTCACTGAGCACAGTTCCAAGGTTTGCGTATTGCTTAACAAACTTGGGAACGCGACCTGTGTTCAGGCCTGCAAAATCTGTCCAAACCAGCAACTGACCATCAGTGTGAGCTCCGGCACCCACGCTAATTGTGGGGATGTTGAGCTCTGCGGTGATACGAGCTGCTAGTTCTGCAGGAATCATTTCTAGCACAACGGCAAATGCACCGGCAGCTTCAACTGCTTTGGCGTCAGCAAGAACGGCATCTGCTGCAGCTCCACGGCCTTGAATCATGTGTCCGCCCAGGCCGTGTTCGCTTTGCGGAGTGAAGCCAACGTGACCCATCACTGGAATGCCTGATTCCACAATTCGTCGAATCTGATCAGCGCTGCGTGTACCACCCTCGAGCTTGACCGCGTGGGCATGTGTTTCCTTCATGAACCGCATAGCTGTGCGCAGTGCATGCTCAGGGCCTTCTTCATAGGAACCAAAAGGCATATCTGCGATAACCAGAGCGCGCTTGGCAGATAGTGCAACAGCTCTCGTCAGGGGGATGAGCTCATCAACGGTCACGGGCAGCGTGGAGTCATAACCCAGAACGGTATTTCCTGCCGAGTCACCAACAAGGAGGAAGTCAATCCCTGCTTCATCGAAAATCTGAGCAGTCAGAGTGTCATAACTGGTCAGGCCCGTGATTTTGATGCCGTTGGCTTTTGCCTGTGCAAAGTGGCGCGTGCGAACACGCTTTGTTACGGCATCTGAGGTGGGATCTGGGTGAACGCTCATGGAATCAGTCTAGTTACGCGTGAAAGTCACGGGCAGACGGCGGTCACGGCCAAAAGCCATCTGGGAAATCTTGGGGCCGATCGCTCCTTGGCGTCGTTTCCATTCGGCGCGGTCCACAAGCGAAATTACTCGTTTCACCATGGCATCGTCGAAACCACGAGCCACGATGTCCTGTGCACTTCTGTGCTCTGTGATGTAGAGGTCCAAAATGGCATCTAGTACGTCATATTCAGGCAGGCTATCTTGGTCAATCTGACCTGGACGCAGTTCAGCAGAAGGCGGCTTGGTGATTGAGTTCTCGGGGATTGGGGGAGTCAGGCCCTTCTTGCGAGCATGCTCATTACGCCAGCGGGCTAGTTCCCACACCAAAGTTTTCGGAACGTCCCTAATGGGGGCAAAACCGCCCACACTGTCGCCATAGATAGTGCTGTATCCCACAGCAATCTCGGTCTTATTGCCCGTTGTGAGAACGAGGTGCCCTTCGGCATTGCTCAACCCCATCAGGATGATGCCTCTGATTCGCGCTTGGAGGTTTTCGGCAGCCACTCCGTCGAGGTGAAGTTGAGATTCAACGGGTTCAACCAATGAGGCGATAGCTTCGGTGCGGATGTTTATTCCCAACCGCTGAGCAAGGTCATCTGCATCCGATCTGGAATGATCACTGGAGTAGTTACTGGGCATGGATACACCAAAGACGCGGTCAGAGCCGAGAGCATCTACTGCGAGGGCGGCACATACGGCAGAGTCAATACCGCCGGAAAGTCCCAGAATGACGGAGGAGAAGCCATTCTTTTCCGCATAATCTCGCAAACCTAGGACCAGTGCATCCCAGATTTGTTCATTCATCTCTAGCTGTTCTGCAATTTCCACAGTGAGTTGAGAACGTGTTGCGCGCAATGGCGAGCCACTACCCGCCTCGACAACAACGACTCCAGGTCCAATCTGGGATCCGTGCGAGGTGCTTTCAGTTACGTCGACATCCACGTAGAGGGTCTGTTCAACAAATTGGTGGGCACGAGCAAGGAGTTTGCCTGATTTATTTGTGACGAAACTGCCACCGTCAAAGACCAAGTCATCTTGCCCGCCAACGAGATTGAGATAAGCCACCGGTGCATTCACCTGCTCAGCACGGCGCTGAACGAGTGGAAGTCGAACTTCGTCTTTTTCGCGTTCGAAAGGAGAACCATTGAGTACCAGCAGCAGACTGGGTTTTGCTTCAGCGATTGCTGCAACCGGGCCGCCTTCACGCCAAATATCTTCACAAATAGCCAATGCCACATCAGCGCCTGCCACATGAACTACGACAGCATCTGTTCCGGGGCGGAAGATGCGGTATTCATCGAAGACAGAGTAGTTAGGGAGGTGGTGCTTGTTGTAGATGCCAATAATGCGGCCATCATGCAGGATTGCAGCAGAGTTGTATGCGATTGCGCTGGGCGAATGCGAGCTTTCATGGTGATCAGTAATGGGGCCATGGGCAAATCCCACAATCACAGGGATTGATCCTGCTCCCGCATTCGCAATCTGTTCCGCGACAAGCTCAAGGGCTTGACGGGATTGGTGCAGAAAATCTGGCCGATTGGCTAAGTCCTCGATGGGATAACCCGTCAAAACCATCTCGCCAAATGCGACCACATCGGCTCCTTGGGCATAGGCCTCGAGTGTTGTGTTAACAATCTGTAAAGAATTCCGAGAAAAATCCCCTAAACGCGGGTTTGTCTGGGCAAGAGCCAAGCGAAGAATCGGCATAACAAGTAGCCTAGTAGCGATAGGAAAGGGTTCTTATGGACAAGCAACAGGACTTCGTGCTGCGCACGATTGAAGAGCGTGGCGTTAAGTTCGTACGACTGTGGTTTACCGACGTTGTGGGAACCCTGAAATCTGTTGCTGTGGCTCCGGCAGAGGTCGAAGGTGCCTTTGCTGAAGGCGTTGGTATTGATGGTTCGGCTATCGAAGGTTTGACCCGCGCCTATGAGGCGGATGTACTGGCTCACCCAGACCCCAGCACTTTCCAGATTCTTCCTTGGCGCGGTGAGGTAGACCCCACTGCACGTATGTTCTGTGACATCAACACTCCAGATGGACTGCCTGCTGTTTCTGATCCACGAAACGTTCTCAAGCGCACCCTGGCAAAGGCCGCAGAGCGTGGATTCACGTTCTACACCCACCCAGAAATCGAGTTTTATCTCCTCAAAGACAGTGACTGGGCAAACGGTGGGGCACAACCCATCGATACTGCAGGCTACTTTGACAACGTTCCTGGTGGAACTGCACACGACTTCCGTCGCCGCTCGGTTCGCATGCTCGAAGACATTGGTATTTCTGTGGAGTTCAGTCACCACGAAGCAGGTCCAGGTCAGAACGAGATTGACCTGCGCTATGCAGATGCATTGACCACAGCAGATAACATCATGACCTTCCGCACCGTGATCAAAGAAGTTGCCATGGAGCAAGGCGTCTACGCCACCTTCATGCCCAAGCCTTTTGCCGAGCACCCTGGTTCAGGTATGCACACTCACATGTCGCTGTTTGAGGGTGACAACAACGCTTTCTACGAAGCAGGGGCCAAGCACCAGCTTTCTAAGGTGGGACGCCAGTTCATTGCTGGTCTTCTCCACTTTGCTCCAGAAATCACGGCTATCACCAACCAGTACGTCAACTCGTATAAGCGACTCTGGGGTGGCGGTGAAGCACCAGCTTTCGCAAACTGGGGTCACAACAACCGTTCTGCGCTCGTTCGTGTTCCTGTCTATAAGCCAGGTAAGGGCCAAAGTGCACGCATTGAGTACCGTGCTATTGATTCAGCTGCAAACCCCTATCTCGCCTACTCAGTCTTGCTTGCAGCAGGCCTGAAAGGTATTGAGGAAGGCATGGAGTTACCTGCAGAGTCTGAAGAAAACGCGTGGGAGCTCACTGACACCGAGCGCAAGGCGCTGGGCTATCGTCCACTACCTTCCAGCTTGAACAACGCCATCTCATTGATGGAAGAGTCGGAGCTTGTAGCTGAGACCCTGGGTTCCAAAGTGTTTGACTACGTCTTGCGAAACAAGCGTCAAGAGTGGGCTGATTACCGTAACCAGGTAACAAACTTCGAGCTACGTTCTAACCTCGAGACGCTCTAACACTTCTCACTGCTCGTGGCACTGTCGCGCACACAGCTCGCTAAGGCCGGTTTTACCGACCTCAGTGAAGCGTTGGTGCAGGTCGAATCAGTGGGTGAACTCACCGGTGCACAACCCGAACTGATCCTTGAAGCTGTTCATACCAGCGCGGATCCTGACCGAGCATTAACCTGGCTTCTCCGGCTCGCACAGTCACCTGCAATAGTGGGGCCACTCAAGAAACTCCTCAGGGACGAGACTGCAGCCACTCGCTTGCTCATCGTGCTCGGTGGTTCAAAGGGCCTAGCCGAGTTCATTGAACGCCATCCGCACACTCTGAGTTTCTTCAGCGAAGAACCAGGGTTGCCTGGTGATCAAGAAGCGCTCCGAACTTCTTTACTCAGGAGTGTGAATGCCTCGAAAGGTTTCGCCAAAGTAGGTGGGGACGCCGCAAGAGACGCGCTTCGTGTTCACTACCGCGAGCTGCTCCTCAAGATTGCGTTGTGGGATCTCTGCCATGAAGATCCACTCCAGCAAATCGAATGGGTAACAGGTTCACTTTCTGATATTGCCGGCGGCGCTCTCGAGGGAGCTCTGGCTATAGCGAGGACTGAAGTCGCTGAGAACTTCAGCAAGGAAGAAGTATCTCTGGTTGAGCTTGCCATCATAGGTATGGGAAAGTGTGGCGCTCGGGAGCTGAACTACCTCAGCGATGTTGATGTTATCTATGTGGCGGCATCGTTGGATGAGGAAAAACTGCCCACGGATAAAGCCCTGACTATTGCGACGAGGCTTGCCCAGCACACTGCTCGAGCAATATTTGATGTGTCTAAAGAGCCAGGATTATGGGAAGTAGACGCCAACCTGCGCCCAGAAGGCAAAGACGGAGCACTCGTACGCACTCTCGAATCTCATCTTGCTTATTACGATCGCTGGGCAAAGGACTGGGAGTTCCAAGCGCTACTCAAAGCACGTCCAATTGCAGGAAGTGCTGAGTTGGGGCAGAAGTATGTCTCCTCTGTTGCGCCCAAGATTTGGTCAAGTGCAAGCCGCTCCAATTTTGTTGAACAGGTTCAACGCATGCGTGAGCGTGTGACAGAAAACATCCCAGGTGATGATGTTGAGTACCAAATCAAACTAGGCCCTGGTGGTCTTCGAGATATTGAATTTACTGTTCAACTTCTACAACTCGTTCACGGACTTGTAGACGATTCTGTACACACCAAGGGAACACTCGAGTCACTGATTCGACTGTCACAGGCAGGCTATGTTGGGCGCGAAGAAGCCCAGACATTTGCTCAGGATTACCGTTTCCTGCGCTTACTTGAGCACCGCATGCAATTACGAGATCTTTCTCGCACCCATCTCATGCCACGTGATGAAGCTGGGCAACGTATTCTTGCCCGTGCAACTGGGCTCTGGCACACTGCTGAAGAAGTTGTCTCGAAGTGGCAACAAACCAAACTTGATGTTCGGGAACTTCACGAGCGACTCTTTTATCGCCCACTGCTGGCTGCTGTAGCAAAACTTCCAGAAGAAACACATCAGCTCACCAATGATCAGGCACAAGCCCGTTTGGCAGCTATTGGTTTCCGTGATCCACAGGGTTCACTTACTCACATTGCAGCGCTGACGAACGGTGTTTCACGCCGTGCTGCCATTCAGCGTGCACTGTTGCCTGTCATGCTGCAATGGCTCTCTGAGGGGGCTAACCCAGATCATGGATTACTCACATTCCGATTGCTCAGTGAGCAGTTGGGTGAATCTCACTGGTTCCTTCGAATGCTCCGAGACTCCGCAGGTGCTGCACAGCGCTTAACAAAAGTTCTGAGCGGTTCACGTTACGTGTCGGATTTGATGGAACTCATCCCAGAATCTGCTGCTTGGTTTGACGGAGATGAGGAACTCGCACCCACAACACTTGATTTGTTGGAATCTGAAGTGTTGGCAATCCTTGCCCGCCATCACGATGACGATGAGGCAGCACGTAAAGCAGTTCGTGCCATGCGCCGGCGTGAAGTCTTGCGCTTGGCAATCGGGGGAATCCTCAATGTGGTGGATATCTATGGCATCAGCCAAGGCCTCAGTGATGTCACCACTGCTGCATTAAGCGGTTATCTGGGTATTGCTCTTCGTGAAGAAGAACATAACCCTGAATTCGCCGTGATCGCGATGGGTCGCTATGGAGGTCAAGAGCTGGGCTTCGATAGTGACGCAGACGTTATCTACGTCTATCGAGGAACGCCAGAGTGTGACGGTGAACAGGCTCAGAAACGTGCTGAACGTATTATTTTGCGTGTGAAGGAGCTGGTTGAAGACCCTCGACTTCCATTTGAAATCGATACCGATCTTCGCCCTGAAGGTAAGAATGGGGCGATTGCCCGTTCGTTAGATTCCTATGCCGCTTACTACGCTCGTTGGTCGTTGATGTGGGAAGCCCAAGCCCTGTTACGTGCGCGAGCAGTTCTGGGCCCCGAAGAGTTGCAACGAGACATGATGGAACTGATCGATAGCGTTCGCTATCCAGCAGGTATTAGCTCTGATGATGTTCGCGAAATACGCCGCATAAAGGCCCGCGTTGAGGCTGAACGTTTACCGCAAGGCGCTGATCCATCACGTCATGTGAAGCTGGGACGTGGATCTCTCAGCGATGTCGAATGGACTATTCAACTATTGCAGTTGCAATATGCCCACAGTCATCCAGAATTGCACACAACATCTTCAATTCAAGCGCTTCGTGGTGCTGTCACTGCCGGACTGCTCGACAAAGTTGACGCAGATAAGCTCATTGCCGCATGGATCTTTGCATCCAGAGTTCGATCTGGCATCACTATCTGGGCCGATAAAGCTACTGACGTCCTACCTCAAGATACCCGTGATCTTGAAGGAATTGCTCGCCTGCTGAATTACCCGCCAGGATCAGCAACCCGGTTGGAGGAGGATTACCTCTCCATTACACGTCGTGCACGCCACGTTGTTGAACGCGTATTTTTTGACTTCTAAGTAATTCTCGGACTTAACGAAGAATGCCACTGCCTTGCGGCAGTGGCATTCTTGTGAGTTTCCTCTTGGACGTTAGACGCCGTAGTAGAGCTCGAACTCGAAGGGGTGAGGACGCAGCGAGAGAGGCTTGATTTCGTTGTCGCGCTTGTAAGAAATCCAGGTCTCAATGAGGTCCTTGGTGAACACGTTGCCTGCAAGCAGGAATTCGTGGTCTGCTTCGAGTGCCTGAAGAGCGTGCTCCAGTGACTCAGGAACCTGAGGAATGTTCTTTGCTTCCTCTGGTGGCAGCTCGTAGAGGTCCTTATCCACGGGCTCGTGAGGCTCGATGCGGTTCTTAATTCCGTCGAGACCAGCCATCATCTGTGCAGCGAATGCGAGGTAAGGGTTACCAGAAGCATCAGGTGCGCGGAACTCGATACGCTTTGCCTTGGGGTTGTTACCGGTCAAGGGGATGCGGATCGCAGCGGAACGGTTACCAGCGGAGTAAACGAGGTTTACGGGAGCTTCGTAACCAGGAACCAGACGGTGGTATGAGTTCACAGTTGGGTTGGTGAATGCGAGCACAGCACCTGCATGCTTGAGCAGACCACCGATGTACCAGCGAGCGATGTCAGACAGACCTCCATAGCCGTTCTCGTCGTAGAACAATGGCTTGCCGTCGTTCCAGAGTGACTGGTGGGTGTGCATACCTGAACCGTTGTCACCGAAGAGAGGCTTAGGCATGAAGGTTGCAGTCTTGCCCCACTCGTTTGCAGTGTTCTTGACGATGTACTTGAACTTCAAGATGTCATCAGCTGCCTTGACCATGGTGTCGAAGCGGTAGTTGATTTCACCCTGACCTGCGGTGCCAACTTCGTGGTGGCTGCGCTCGAGGATGAGACCTGCGTTGATGAGCTTGAGGCAGATGTCATCACGCATGTCAGCGTGCTGGTCAACGGGGGAGACGGGGAAGTAGCCACCCTTGTATGGGGTGGTGTTTGCGAGGTTTCCGCCTTCGATCTTCTTGCCGGAGTTCCATGGAGCCTCGGAAGAGTCAATCTTGTAGAAGGAGGTCTGCTGGTTTACTTCGTAACGAACGTCATCGAAGATGAAGAATTCAGCTTCTGGTGCGAAGTATGCAGTGTCAGCAATACCAGTTGAGGCCAGGTACTTCTCTGCCTTCTTGGCAACCTGGCGGGGGTCACGGTGGTAAATCTCACCAGTGCGTGGGTTGTAGATGTCGAACAGCATGACGAGGGTGCGCTCGGTGCGGAACTCATCGATGAAGCAGGTGGTGGGGTCTGGGATGAGCTGCATGTCTGACTCGTGAATCGAGGCGAAGCCGCGGATCGACGAACCATCGAACATCTGACCAACAGTGAAGAATTCTTCGTCAACTGTCGATGCGGGGATGTTGAAGTGCTGCTGAACACCGGGAAGGTCGGTGAAGCGGATGTCAAGGAACTTTACGTCAGTGTCCTTGATGAACTTCAGAACCTCAGAGGAATCTTTGAACATGCTTAGATAGCTCCAAATTTGATGGAATAAAGCGGTTACGAAAGTGCAACCTTGGTATCAATGTACGAGTCTGGCGTTGCGTAGCTGTATCGCAATTGTTTCCACCATGTTACAAGGTAACCAGAGCGTAAACTTGGGCTCATGGCATCTCAGAATTCTGGCCCCGCACAACGTCCTGATTTACCCATCAGTCGCTATCCCGGGGAGCGACTGGGATTGCCGGAAAGTGGACCTCGTTCTGTGGCTCGCGTGGGGCGCCGAATCATTGCGCTAGCTATTGACTGGACCATGTCAGGGTTGCTGGTTTCGATGTTGATGGGCGCTAATTACTTTGAGTTAGTCGGGCGTGCAACTGCTGCCTCAGAAGAGGTTCGTAAGAACTCAAACAGCCAGACACTTGCACAAATGCAGGTCGCTAGCGATGCTCTGGTGGCACACCAAACACTCGTAGGTCTGATGTTTGTGGCCTTGCAAATACTTGCCATATGGACCATTGGTGGAAGTATCGGTCATCGAATCATGAAACTCTATGTTGTCAATTTTCATGGCGGAACTTTGACGTGGTGGAGGCCGATAGTTCGCAGTCTTCTCCTTGTTCTTGTTATCCCGGCACTGGTCTGGGATTCAGATCAGCGTGGCTTCCACGACAAGATTGCTGGGACACTTCTGCTCAAATCGGTATAACAAGAAATCCGGCCCACTAGAGAAGTGGACCGGATTTGTTGAATGTATTTAGCGTGCGCGACCGGGGCGAACCTTGTAGGGGTCAATGCCCTTCGGAATAGGAACATTTGTTCCTAGAGAAGACAGGCGATTAACAACCACGCGGACTTCACTCTTGGTCAGTGCGGGCTTGATCTTGGTCAGTTTCCAGCCAAGTTTGTAGAGCTTGACGGATTCCTCATCTGGTCCCACGGTCAGTACGGTGATGGGAACATTTGGAAGAATCTTTGCCGTCTTACGCTTTTCATCATCAACTAGGCGCTGTGTGCGTGAAATGGGACCCTCCGCAATGAGTGCCACACCTCCACGACCTACCGCACGGTAGATGGCATCCTTCGTCTTAGGGTTGATGGCAACAGGCATCTCTTCGGCAACCCAGTTGCGACGCAGAGCAGACTTGATCACAGCTCCCACGGCGCCAGGCTGGCCCTCAATTTGAGAATAAGCAGCACGCTCAGCGCGGCGACCGAGCACGATGAGGCCCATGAGTACACCAAGCAACAGTCCGATAAGGATCCAGATGACGAGTGTGAACACGTTTCCGTTGCTCAGGAGGACGCCTGTTAGAACACCTGCAGCTACGGGAAGTAAGACGGACAGCAACAGCAGCCAAATAATGCTCTTGTCGTAGCGACGGGTCATTTGGAAGACCTGCCACATCTGAGCTAGACGTGAAGATCCCTTGGGTTTTTTCGTACGTGCCATGTAGAAAACAATACCTATCGCTGAGTAGTTATCTGGACCACCACGGGGGTTAAGTCCGTATATGAAGACTTAGACGGCTTGAGAGAATCCCAATTCGGCATCAGCCAAGTGGCTTAAGCTTTCAGGGATGTCGCGGCCTTTAGCACGCATTGATTGCGCATAGAGGCGACCAGCGCGGTAGGACGAGCGAACAAGTGGCCCAGACAGGACACCGAGATATCCGATGGCCTCTGCTTCATCCTTGAGCTCGACAAACTCTTCTGGGTGGACCCAACGGTCAACAGGCATGTGTCGAGCACTGGGTCGCAGGTATTGGGTGATGGTGATGATGTCTGTGCCCGCGTCATAGAGATCCTGCAACGCTTGACTTACCTCTTCACGAGTTTCACCCATTCCAAGAATCAGGTTTGATTTCGTAATCATTCCTGCATTGCGGCCCTGAGTGAGGACATCAAGTGAACGCTCGTAGGTAAATGCTGGTCGCACGCGCTTGAAAATACGGGGAACTGTCTCAACGTTGTGTGCAAAAACCTCAGGTGCAGCATCAAAAACTTGCTTAAGGTGCTCTGGGTTACCAGAGAAATCTGGAACCAGAATCTCAACGCCGGTGTTGGGGTTTTGCTGATGAATCTGACGGATGGTTTCTGCGTAAAGCCATGCGCCCTCATCTTCGAGATCATCACGTGCAACCCCAGTAACCGTGGCATAGCGCAGGTTCATTTGGGCAACTGATTCACCAACGCGACGTGGTTCATCACGATCGAAGGCGTCTGGCTTGCCCGTATCAATCTGGCAGAAGTCACAACGACGAGTGCACTGTGAACCACCGATGAGGAATGTTGCCTCTCGGTCTTCCCAGCATTCATAAATGTTGGGGCAACCAGCTTCTTGGCAGACTGTGTGCAGGTCTTCGCTTTTTACGAGTTTCTGCAACGACTGATACTCGGGCCCCATCTTGGCTTTTGTTCGAATCCATTCGGGCTTTTTCTCGATTGGAGTAGCACTGTTACGAACTTCCAAGCGGAGAAGTTTGCGGCCATCAGCTGACATGAGCATCCTCAAAGTAGTGAGTAAAAAGACGAGTAACTACAGGGACAACATCTCCAGGGGTGATATTTGTTCCTGAAACTTGAGAAAGAGTTGTTGCGCCGGCATCACGGATTCCGCAGGCCACAATGTTTTCGTAAGCCTGGAGGGAGTTATTGCAATTGATGGCAAAACCGTGCATCGAGACGCCTTCGCTGATGCGAATGCCAATCGCGGCGACTTTGTCGTAGTTCAGGCCACGATTGACCCACACGCCAGAACGTCCATCTACCCGCTCACCGGTAACCTCGAACTCGGCAGCGGTATCGATGAGTAAACCTTCAATGGTGCGCACATAGGCAACAACGTCCATGGGTTCGTCAAGCCTGGTGATGGGGTATCCCACAAGCTGTCCTGGCCCGTGCCAGGTGATTTTCCCACCACGATCTACATCGATAACTTCTGTGCCGTCTATGGGGCGTTCAGAGTCCTCTGTACGCTTTCCTGCTGTGTAGACAGACTGATGTTCCAGAAGCAGCAAGGTGTTGGGCCGATCGCCAGCAACTACTTCTTTGTGGACTTGACGTTGGGTTTCCCACGCATCACGGTAGGCAACTGCGTCGTCTCCGAGACCGAGAATGACGACATCCAACATGGCTTAATTCTACTAACCCCCTGTGCCCTGTTTTACACAGAGAATTCATTGAGCTATATCCACAACATCATGGTTTGTGCAGGAAAAGTAGCTAGTTCAGGTCACAGTAGGTGGATGAACCAGTCGCAGCTGTCACACACTCTCATCGGCTATCGCCATGGGCAGATGACACCGGGTGCTAATCACGTCATTGGAACGTCACAGATTGATGGTGTGGACGTTCAACACCAGCTCTCTATATGTGTTCAGCCAGCGTTGCCAATAGATGTCGGGAGGAGTCGGGATGGTGATCTCGTCTGGGTTTCTGAAATCGATGACAACTCAACTCCATCCGCAGTTCCGTCACTCTTCAATCCTTAGGAACCTTCGACACAGGCATCACCAGTTGCGCACGAGACTCTTGACAAAGATGATTCGTGGCTGCCGTTCCAGGAACGACTGCAGGTGTTGGGTAAATATCGAAAACCAATCCTCTTTGCAGCTGGTGCTGTAGTAGTGATTGTGGCAATGAGCCTGTTGATACCTACATCCTCGGCAATAAGCAATACTTCTGCACCTTCAGAGAGTTCGATTCGGGAAACTACACTTCCACTTGCAACTGAAAACCCCACTGCGCAAGACCCCGAATCTGCGGCTATAGCTTTCGTGCTGAAAGGGGAGGTTGAAGGGGTAACACCGGATGAAGATGATCAAGCGTCAGATTTTCAGGCAACAGTCGTGAGTCAAAGCGGTGAAATAGTTCTCGTTGATGTGTTACGAAACGAAGCAGGTGGGTTAACGACATTCGCCACGCTGCTCCTGCAAAAGTCAGGAACGACGTGGCGAATTCGTGAGGTGTTTGATCCTCGTAGAACTTAGATGCCGAGGTCGGCTTCGAAAGCACCTTCTTCGAGACGTTCCTTGATTGCGCCAAGGAAGCGAGCTGCATCTGCACCATCGATGATGCGGTGGTCGTAGGAAAGTGCAAGGTAAACCATCGAGCGAACTGCAATGACTTCCTGACCCTCTGCCTCAATCACAACGGGACGCTTGGTGACAACACCGGTACCGAGGATTGCAAGCTGTGGGAGGAAAACAACAGGAGTGTCGAACAGTGCACCGCGTGAACCAGTGTTGGTCAGTGTGAACGTTCCACCAGCAAGCTCATCTGGCTGCAACTTGTTGTCTCGGGTACGAGCTGCAACATCTGCAATGGCAATTGAGTACTGTGCAATGTTGAGCTCGCCTGCGTTCTTCACTACTGGAGTGAGCAGACCGCGTTCTGTGTCAACAGCAATCGACACGTTTTCGTGACCTGGGTAGACAATGTTGTCACCTTCAACGGTTGCGTTGATGATGGGGAATGCCTTGAGAGCTTCGGTTGCTGCGAGAGCAAAGAAGGGCATGAAGCTGAGCTTGCCACCGGTTGCAGCAACGAACTGGCTCTGAACCCGCTTGCGTAGTTCTGCAATTCGAGTGACGTCTACTTCGACAACGCTTGTGAGCTGAGCGGTGCTCTGCATAGAGATCACGGCACGTTCTGCAACAACCTTGCGCAGACGAGTCATAGGAACAGTAGTTCCGCGAAGTGGGGACACAGCTAGCGGGGTGCGGGTCTTTGCAGGTGCTGCAGAAGAACCACCGCGTGCAGAGAGAACATCTTCCTTGCGGATGCGTCCACCGATGCCAGTACCGACAACAGTGTTCAGGTCAACACCGTTCTCGTTAGCAAACTTGCGAACGATGGGAGTGACATAGCCAGCGCCACCTGAGTGTGCAGGTGCTGCTGGAGCTGCAGGAGCAGCTACTGGCTGTGGAGCAACAACAGGAGGAGCAACCACTGGAGGTGCTACTACGGGAGGAGCTGCAACGACGGGAGGAGCCACAACTGGGGCAGCTACAGGTTCGGGAACTGCAACAGGTTCAGGGGCAGCTACAGGCTCGGCCACGGCAGGTGCTTCTGCAGCTGGAGCTGCAGGTGCTGCGCCAGAGCCAGATCCATCGCCAATGTGTGCGAGAACAGTGCCAACGGCGACAGTCTCATCTTCTTGAACCAAGATGGCCTCGACAACACCTGAGATAGGTGAAGGGATCTCGGTGTCAACCTTGTCAGTTGATACTTCGAGTAAAGGCTCATCTACCTCTACACGGTCGCCGACGTTTTTGAGCCACCGGGTAACGGTGCCTTCAGTGACGCTTTCACCCAGTGCGGGGAGGCTGACTGACTCGCTCATGTACTAAATCTCCTTGTTAGCTGATGCGTTGATTAGCTTACTAATGCTTGGCAGTTCTCTACAGCGTGTGTAAAGGCTTGCCAGCGAGGTAGAGGAATGCTTCACCCAAAGATTCGTTCTGGGTTGGGTGAGCGTGGATAAGTGGTGCGATGTCTTCTGGGTGTGCTTCCCAGTTAACAACAAGCTGAGCTTCACCGATCAGTTCACCCACGCGGGCACCAATCATGTGAACTCCAACAACGGGACCGTCTACAACGCGAACAACCTTGACAGAACCAGCGGTTCCCAAGATTTCGCTCTTACCGTTACCGGCAAGGTTGTAGTCGTAAGCAGCAATCTTGTCTGCGCCATACTGCTCAGCAGCTTTCGCTTCGGTGAGACCGACGGAGGCGATTTCAGGCTCGCAGTAAGTCACCTTAGGAATGTTGGTGTCAGAGATAACCACTGGGTTCAGGCCAGCAATCTCTTCGGCAACGAAGAAGCCCTGCTGGTAACCACGGTGAGCAAGCTGCAGGCCGGGAACAATGTCTCCCACTGCGTAAACGCCGGGGATGTTGGTAGCGAGGCGCTCGTTGGTGATCACGAAACCACGGTCCATCGTGATTCCGACCTCTTCAAAGCCGCAACCAGCAGTAGCTGGTCCACGACCAACAGCTACGAGAAGAAGGTCTGCTTCGACAGTTTCTCCGCTTTCGAGTGTGACGACCACACCGGAGTCATTCTGGGTTACACCTTGGAAGCGAACACCCAGCTTGTAGTCGATTCCGCGCTTACGGTAAGCACGCTCTAGAGCCTTTGAGATGCTTTCTTCCTCGTTGGGAACGAGGTGAGGCAGTCCCTCGATGATGACGACTTCTGCGCCGAAGCTCTTCCACACGGACGCAAACTCAACACCAATAACTCCACCACCGAGGATTGCAACCTTGTTGGGGACATAGTTCATCTGGAGTGCGTGTTCGCTGGTAATCACGCGTCCACCAATTTCCAGACCAGGAAGTGAGCGTGAGTAAGAACCGGTTGCCAGAACAATGTTCTTACCTACAACGGTGTCTGCGCCAACTGCAACAGTGTTGGGGGAGACGAGGCGACCTTCGCCTTCGATGACGGTAATTCCGCGTGCCTTGATGAGACCGCCGAGACCCTTGAACTTCTTGGCAATGATGTCTTCACGGAATGCGTTTACGCGGTCCATGTCCACACCGTTGAAAGTGGTGTTAATGCCGCACTCGTGTGCTTCACGGGCGTTATCTGCAACCTCAGCTGCGTGCAGCATGGCCTTGGTAGGAATGCAACCTACGTGAAGGCAGGTGCCGCCAAGCTTGTTCTTTTCGATCAGGGCGACATTCATGCCTAATTCGCTGGCGCGAATAGCAGCAGAGTAGCCGCCACTTCCGCCGCCAAGTACGAGGAGGTCAAAGTTGAGTTCAGCCACGTTTCTGCTCCTTTTGAGAGGGTGTTTGCGCCAGGCAGACGCATAAATCTGCGTTACTTACGGTGAAGTTAACCTTTACGAGACTACTACGCCGTGGCGTAAGACTCTGCGAGGTTAATGAGGGTTCTCACTGCAACACCAGTTGGACCAGCGCTTGTGAAGCCATAAGCACTGCCAGCATTGTTAGCTGTGTTGGCAATATCGAGGTGAATCCAAGGTATTTGTGGGGCGTCATCTTTATCGGAGGTCTTGCCCACGAAATCTTTGAGGAATGTAGCTCCTACCAGCATTCCGCCTGCAGTATTTCCCGGTTTCACATTGGCAATATCTGCCACATCGGAGTTGAGGTACGCGCGGAGTTCTTCCGGTAGCGGCATGTGCCAGAAGTTTTCCCCAGCAGCCTGACCGAGTTCCACGAGGTGGGAAATAGCATCCGCATCGCCCATGACTCCTGTGTAGCGGGTGCCGAGGGCAGTGGTTGCTGCACCGGTGAGCGTAGCAATGTCAATCAGGAGATCGGGATGTTCAGCACTGGCGGCGACGAGACCATCTGCGAGCACCAATCGGCCTTCAGCATCAGTATTGAGAACCTCAACAGTCTTGCCACCGTGAATGGTGAGGACATCATTCGGCCGGATAGCTGTACTGGAGGGCATGTTTTCGGCCAAGCACAGCCACGCAGTGATATTCACGTTCAACTTCAGCTGTGCTGCGGCGATAATTATCGCGAGCGTGGATGCTGCACCTGTCATGTCGTATTTCATGCCAATCATCCCGGCACCCGACTTGAGGGAGAGCCCTCCGGTATCAAACGTGATGCCTTTGCCCACTATGGCGATGTGTTTCTTGGCCTTCTTGGGTGCATAAACCAATTTCACTAAACGCGGTGGACGAGAAGAACCTTGACCCACACCGGAAATTCCGCCAAAACCATCCTTCGTGAGCGCTTTCTCATCCCACACAGTGGACTTGATTGGCAGACCTTTGATTGCCGCTAGTGCGTGGGTGACGAAGCTAGCTGGGTAAAGATCATTCGGGGGAGTGTTGACCAGGTTCTTAACCAGCGACAAGGCTTCAGCAGTGATCACCGGTTTAGTCAAAGAAGATGCCGCTTTTTTAGAAGCAACTATTTCAACCTGCTGAACGGGAGTCTTCTTTTCCGGTGTGCTCTTGTACATCGTGTATGAGTAAGCACCCAATGCTGCACCCTCAGCAATGGCTTCGATAGAGGGCTGTTCATTAACGCCGAAGTCAAAAGCAACGAGTGAAGTGCCCAATAATTTACGCGTTGCCACTGCTGCTGCATAGCGGTAGCTATTTGCAGAAAGCGGGAGAGCACCCAAACCTACGATTGCAATGACCTTGGTCGGATGTGCTGGGTCTACAACAGTTGTGAACGAGTCCTGAGCGCCAGAAATATCTAACGTTTGTGCGATTTTGCTCAACGCAGATGTATCCCGTGAGGCCTGGAGGCTGACGCCCTTTTTGCCTGGGATAGCGCCGATAACCGTAACGGCTTGAGCGGAAGGACGATTGACAAGACTCAGCTTTGGAATACTCACGAATTCACCCTAGGTTCCAAAGCAATACCTCAGCTGACTCACACGCGTACATTGCTGGATAAATCCGAACGTAGACTGAAACCATGTCTGAACGCGAAAGTTTGCTCCACTTCGTGATTGACCCTGCTGAAGTTCCGCGAGGACTCCCACTTGTTGCAGGTTTAACTGGCTTTGCTGACTCTGGTTCTGCCGTGACGGGTTTCACTGACTACATCGTCGACACGATGGATTCGCACGTTATTGCGACGTTTGACGCTGATTCCTTATTGGACTACCGTGCTCGCCGTCCAATCATTTACTTTGACCAAGATCACCTCACCGGTTTTGAACCCCCCATGTTGGCCTTCCACTTGGTTCGTGATGAGATTTCTCGCCCCTTCATTCTGCTCACTGGTTATGAACCAGATTTCAAATGGGAAGCATTCAGTCGAGAAGTATTGAGTTTCGTTGAACGGTTTGATGTGGCAACCACAACCTGGGTGCACTCCATCCCCATGCCAGTTCCACACACTCGTCCCATTGGCACAACAGTCAGTGGTAACCGGGCCGATCTCATCGACCAGTTCTCGGTCTGGCGACCACATACACAAGTCCCTGCAAATGCAATGCACCTGGTGGAATATCGACTTCAAGAAATGGAGCACGAGGTTGCAGGTTTTGTGCTTCTGGTACCCCACTACCTCGCAGACACAGAATTTCCTCAGGCGTCACTGGTGGCCTTGGAAAGTATTAGTTCTGCAACCGGACTCATTTTCCCCACAGACCGCCTGCGAGAAGAAGGGCGCGAGTTCGTCTCAAAGATCGACGAGCAAGTTGAGACCAACGATGAACTCAACAAACTCGTGCACACCCTTGAACAGCGCTATGACTCGTATATGAAAGACAATGCGCTGCGCTCACCACTGACCGACGTTGAAGGTGAACTTCCCACAGCGGATGAGATCGCCGCAGAACTCGAAGAATTTCTTGCGTACCGTCGTGGTACGGAAGAGCCCGGCGACATGCGATAATAGAAACCGGACCCAGTCTTTTCCCTTTACGGGACTTGACAAGGGTCCTAGTTATGCCCCCGAACAGGAGAAATCTGCTCATGGCACCAGAGAACACGCCCGCTAAGGCCAAAGGACGCCTCGCGTCATTCTTTAGTGGAAAGTCGAAGCCCTCTGCTGCTGAGCCCGCTCCGGAAAGTACTCCCTCAGTGAAGGCTCCTGCCGCAAAAACTTCTGCACCAAAAACCGCTACCAAGTCTCCCGCAAAGGCTCCTGCGAAGACTACTGAAAAAACCCCAGCGGCAAAGGCAGCCAAGCCAGCCGCCGCCAAGGCTCCCACAGCTAAAGCACCGGCTGCTAAAGCACCCGCAACAAAAGCGGCTGCACCAAAAGCTGCAGCTCAGGCACCTGCGAAAGCAGCTGATAAGCCAGCAGTAAAGGCCGCACCCAAAACTACAAAGGCTGCGTCTCCTGAAGCTGAAACTAAGAAAGCTGCGCCTAAGGCAGCAGTGAAGGCTCCTGCAAAGGCTCCTGCGAAGCCTGCAACGAAAGATGCTGCGAAGCCTGTTGAAAAGGCCGCACCCAAGGCGGCGTCAAAGGCTGCGGCAAAATCCGTTGAAGAAGCAAAGCCTGCAGCAAAAGCAAAGAAGCCAACTAAGGCAGAGCTTGAGAAGATGGCCAATGCACTTCTGACCGAAGAAGCTGCGCCTGCTGAGATTGCTCCCAAGCGCGGTCGTGGCCGCGCAAAGGCCGTTGATCCAGATGCTGAAGAAGACGAAATTGATGAAGACGAAATCGATGGTGATGTTGCCATTGAAGCAGTTGTCATCGATGTAGTTGACGAAGAAGTTCTCGAAGAAGATGAAGACAAGCCTGCACGTCCAGCAGTAACGGAAGAACCTTTGCCAACTGGCGCCATTGTCCTGTCGATGACAGATGATGACGATGACATCCCAGTCATCTCCACAGCAATTACTGGCGCAACCGCTGACCCAGTCAAGGATTACCTCAAGCAAATCGGTAAGGTTCCTCTGCTCAACGCTGTTGAAGAGGTTGAACTTGCATTGCGTATCGAAGCGGGACTTTTCGCTGAAGATCGCTTGGCAACGAAGAAGAACATTCCCAAGCAGCTCGAGCGTGAACTTCGTTGGGTTGCCCGCGACGGTCAGCGCGCTAAGAGCCACCTGCTGGGTGCAAACCTTCGTTTGGTTGTGTCTCTCGCAAAGCGTTACACCGGCCGCGGCATGCAGTTCCTGGACCTGATCCAAGAAGGTAACCTCGGTCTAATCCGTGCGGTAGAGAAGTTCGACTACACCAAGGGCTTTAAGTTCTCGACTTATGCAACCTGGTGGATTCGTCAGGCAATCACCCGTGCAATGGCAGACCAGGCACGAACCATTCGTATTCCAGTACACATGGTTGAAGTCATTAACAAACTTGCTCGTGTTCAGCGCCAGATGCTCCAGGACCTCGGACGTGAACCGACTCCTGAAGAGCTCTCTCGCGAACTAGATATGACTCCTGAAAAGGTTGTTGAAGTCCAGAAGTACGGTCGCGAACCAATCTCGCTTCACACACCTTTGGGTGAAGATGGTGACAGCGAATTCGGTGACCTCATTGAAGACACTGAAGCGGTTGTTCCAGCAGATGCTGTTGGTTTCACCATGTTGCAGAAGCAGCTGGAATCCTTGCTTGATTCACTCTCTGAGCGTGAAGCTGGAGTTATTCGTATGCGTTTTGGTCTAGGCGATGGCATCCCCAAGACACTTGACCAGATTGGTGACACCTTCGGTGTGACCCGTGAACGTATTCGTCAGATCGAGTCCAAGACGATGGCGAAGCTTCGTCACCCGTCACGTTCTCAGTCACTTCGTGACTACCTCGAATAAATCGAGAACACATCAAAGAAGGCCCGGAAGCACATGCTTCCGGGCCTTCTTGTGTGAAGTGATGAAGGACTAAATGGAGCGGTCGTTTGCTGCGTGCAGCTTTGCAGTCTCGTCGTGCCATTGAGCTCCCAAGCCAGTGAGCTTTTCACGGTGCTTTGAAGCGTGGTGAGCGCAGAAGAGCAGCACGCCACCAGCAGGCATGGTTGCTCGAACATATGCCTGAGCGCCACAGCTGTCGCAACGGTCAAGGCTGGTGAGCTCTGAGGTTACGTCTGTTGATGCGGTTTCAGTCATTGCTGTGGTCATCTCTCGCTCCTCTTCGTAATGAAGTCCTAAGCACATATAACCATGAACAGGTGAGAAAAAGAGGAGGATTCGGGGGCATTTCGCTGACCGCGTATCAGGTTCTTGACGCGTGCCTCCGAGTAATCGGGTCCGCAACAAACTACTGTCAAAGAGCGCCATGAAGTAGTTGAGGAGTCGCGTGAGTTCTTCAGAGTATTCCGCTCGCCATCTTTCCGTTTTGGAAGGTCTTGAGGCGGTTCGTAAACGTCCCGGTATGTACATCGGCACGACTGACTCTCGTGGTCTCATGCACTGTCTCTGGGAAATCATTGACAACTCTGTAGATGAGGCGCTCGGTGGTTTTGGTAACACCATTGAGATTCAACTCCACAAAGACAACAGTGTTGAAGTCCGTGATAAAGCACGCGGTATTCCTGTTGATGTGGAGCCTAAAACCGGCCTCACGGGTGTTGAAGTGGTCTTCACCAAGCTCCATGCTGGTGGAAAATTTGGATCAGGTTCTTATGCTGCTTCCGGTGGTCTACACGGTGTTGGTGCGTCGGTGGTCAACGCGCTTTCTGAGCGTCTGGACGTTGAAGTTGATCGTGATGGTAAAACCTGGGGAATGTCTTTCCGACGTGGAGAGCCCGGAATTTTCGACGACAGCAAAGGCATTGCCCCCAATAACCCTTTTACGCCTTTCGATGAAGAAAGCACTCTCACTGTCAAAGGCAAGGTTGCCAAGGGTGTAACCGGAACGCGAGTACGCTACTGGGCTGACCAGCAAATCTTCACCCCTGGGGCTTCTTTTCAAACGGAAGATCTCGCATCAAGGGCTCGTCAAACTGCATTCCTCGTGCCAGGTCTTGAAATGAAGATCTCAGACGAACGAGGTCATGAGGTCATCGAATCCAGCTTCAAATTTTCCGGTGGAATTAGTGAGTTTGCTGAATTCCTCGCACCTGATACTGCAGTGACTGATATTTGGCGTCTGACTGGTGAAGGAATCTTCACCGAGACTGTTCCTGTTCTGGGTGCCGACGGAAACATGGCACTCTCTGAGGTGGAGCGCACCTGTGGCGTAGACATCGCTTTGCGGTGGGGTACTGGCTACGAAACCGAGATGCAGAGTTTCGTCAACATTATTTCGACGCCCAAGGGTGGAACACACCAGCAGGGTTTTGAACAGGCATTGCTCAAGGTGATCCGAGCACAGGTTGAAGCAAACTCACGCAAGTTGAAAGCCGGAAATGACAAAGTCGAAAAAGATGATGTCTTAGCTGGGCTCACAGCTGTCGTAACAGTGAGAGTTCCTGAACCACAGTTCGAAGGTCAAACCAAGGAAGTACTGGGAACTCCTGCAGTGAAGGCGATTGTTGCCTCGGTTGTTCAGAAACAGCTTGCAGCGCGACTGACCTCCACCAAGCGTGACGATAAAGCACAGTCAGCTTTGCTGTTGGAGAAGATTGTTTCTGAAATGAAGAGCCGTATCTCGGCTCGCACTCACAAGGAAACACAACGTCGAAAGAACGCCCTAGAGACCTCAAGTCTGCCGGCAAAGCTGGTCGATTGCCGCAGTAATGACGTTGAACAATCCGAGCTCTTCATCGTTGAGGGTGACTCTGCTTTAGGAACAGCCAAGCTTGCCAGAAATAGTGAATATCAAGCCTTGCTTCCTATTCGAGGCAAAATTCTCAATGTTCAGAAAGCCTCTGTTTCTGACATGCTCAACAATGCTGAGTGCGCTTCCATCATTCAAGTTATTGGTGCAGGTTCTGGACGCAGTTTCGATCTTGAATCCTCCCGCTACGGCAAAGTTATTTTGATGTCTGATGCTGATGTGGACGGCGCTCACATTAGAACACTCCTGCTGACGCTGTTTTTCCGTTACATGCGTCCACTCATTGAGGCAGGTCGAGTATTTGCAGCGGTTCCACCACTTCACCGTGTTGTCGTGATCAATCCAGGTACCAAACCCAACGAGACGATTTACACCTATTCAGAGACTGAACTTCAGTCGGTACTCACTGCATTGGCAAAATCCGGAAAACGCTATCAAGAGCCCATTCAGCGTTATAAGGGTTTGGGTGAGATGGATGCAGATCAGCTCGCAAACACTACGATGGACCGTTCAGCTCGCACCCTGCGCCGAGTACGTGTTGAAGATGCGGCTATGGCCGACACCGTGTTCGAACTGTTGATGGGTAATGATGTTGGTCCCCGCAAGGACTTCATCATCGAAGGCTCAGCTGGGCTCTCTCGCGACCGTATAGACGTCTAGTCGTAGTTCTCTCGGGTCGTGCCAGAGAAATGGTGCGCTGAAGCTGTATTAGCTCACAGCGCTTCCCACGAAGGCAACATCGCCATCGAGAAGTGTTCCTGAGGCGTCACGCTTAGCAAATTCTGTAGGGAGCTCTCTGGGCATTCCATCGAGAGCGTTTGCCCTGGCAACTCCTTGACCCACCCACGCAATTGCAAGGGCATCTTCGCCCTTGAGCAGGGTCTGAGCACGGACTCCGCCCGTGCCACGACCCTTTGCGGGGAATTCGCTCAGGAGAGAAATTTTGGCACGGCCAGCATCCGTTCCCAGGAGGGTGTTCATGCTGGCAGAGATAGTGACCACATGAGCATCTTCTTCTGGTCCAGCAGTGAAGTAGATAACTTTTGCGTTGTCGGAGACTCGAATACCGGCCATACCACCAGCAGCTGCTCCCTGTGGTCGCACAGAGTCCGCACTGAAATGTAGCAGTTGCGCATCTGAAGTAACAAAAATGAGTTCATCAGAATCTGCCGCAGGGGCAATACCGACAACGCTGTCAGATTCCTTGAGCGAAATAATGACATTGCCTGACTTCACCGGGAAAGCATCTGCTTGAACGCGCTTGACCACACCTTCTGCAGTTCCGAGAGCGTAGGTTACGTCGCCGCCTAAGGAGACAAGTCCCACAACTTTCTCACCAGATTCAAGCTCGATGTAGTCGGAGCTGTTCACCGCTGCAGCGAGCGAAACGCTGGAGGCAGGAACACCAGGTAACGAAACAGGGGAGAAGTGAACCAGACGTCCTGTGCTTGTGACCGCACCAATGAGGCCACGACGAGTTGTGGCAATGTTCGAAACAATCCCATCGTGAGCGGTTCGGTGGGTTCCTTGAGCAATAGAATCACTTGCGTTCTCAAGATCAACCCGTGCCAACCTACCACTTGCAGAAAGCAGCACTCGGCAAGCGGTATCCTCCAGTTGAAGTGCTTCAGGCTGTGCGGCAGCTGCACGAGCTGCCGTGGTTGTTGGTGCCACTGTTGAGGTGGACAACACGGTTCTACGTGGTGTGCCTAGAGTCTTCGAGACTTCCTGGAGTTCCTTCACCACCACGTCGATCAGCTTCTTCTCACTACCGAGGATGGTCTCCAGCTCTGAGATTTCTTTACGCAAGCTATCTGCTTCAGCTTCAAGTTCTACCCGTGAGAACTTGGTGAGTCGTCGCAGACGCAGCTCAAGAATGTAGTCAGCCTGTGGAACAGAAAGTTCGAAGACCTCCATCAAGCGTGCGCGTGCTTGTTCGGTGTCATCGCTTTGACGAATCAGTTGAATAACTTCATCGATATCCATGATTGCAATGAGTAAGCCATCAACAAGGTGTAGTCGTTCTTGTCTCTTCGACAGCCGGTGTTTTGATCTGCGCTGAACCACCTGCTTGCGGTGATCAACGTAAACCTGAAGCATGTCACGAAGACCCATTGTCTGGGGGCCACCGTTGACTAGTGCAACGTTGTTAATGCTGAACGAATCCTCAAGTGGGGTGTAGCGATAGAGCTGTTCTAAGACAGCTTCAGGGTCGAAACCTGTTTTGATTTCAATAACCAACTTGAGACCGTGATGACGATCTGTCAGATCAATCACATTAGAAATACCGTTGAGTTTTTTACTTGTAACACCGTCTTTGATCTTGTCGATCACCTTTTCAGGACCGACAAGATAGGGCAGTTCAGTGACCGTAATGCCCATTTTGCGTGGGGAAATGCTCCCCATGGTGACCCTGGCACGTGTCTTGAAGCTTCCACGGCCAGTTTCATATGCTTCACGGATTCCGTCGAGGCCCATGATCACGCCGCCGGAAGGAAGGTCTGGACCTGGCACGAACGCCATCAGTTCATCCAGTGTTGCGTGAGGGTTACGTAAGAGGTGAATTGACGCTTCAATCACCTCGATGAGGTTGTGAGGTGCCATGTTGGTTGCCATACCCACGGCAATACCGCTAGCACCATTGACCAGCAGGTTGGGGTAGGCCGCTGGTAACACATCAGGCTGTTGAAACTGGTTGTCGTAATTTGGGACAAAGTCGACTACGTCCTCATCCAAGTTGGCTGTCATGGCCAACGCAGAAGCTGCGAGGCGTGCTTCGGTATAACGAGCCGCAGCAGGGCCGTCATCGAGTGAGCCAAAGTTTCCATGGCCGTCAATCAGTGGGAGACGGAGAGAGAAATCTTGTGCCAAACGAACCAGGGCGTCATAGATGGAGGCATCGCCATGTGGGTGAAGTTTTCCCATCACTTCACCGACAACGCGGGCGGACTTCACGTGTCCCTTTTCTGGGCGAAGACCCATTTCGCTCATCATGAACAAAATGCGTCGTTGAACGGGTTTCAGCCCATCACGCGCATCCGGAAGGGCACGTGAGTAAATGACGGAGTAGGCGTATTCGAGAAAGGAATCCCGCATCTCGGTGGAGACATCAATGTCTTCGATACGTTCGACTGCATCGTGTGCAGGGGAGTTGGGCGTCATCTCAGTTCTTTCGTTACGCATACATCGACAGCAGGCATATCTGGCAAACGCACAACTATGAAAGACTGACGTCGATGTCCATCATGTTACCGAGCCAGATTTTCGCTCAGTTGAGCCTTGCCGACGTGTTGCCAAGTTGCCTCGCGAGCATGGGTGCTGAGGATTTTCCCAATAACCTCGGACTTTCTCCCGCTCGTTCTGCGGTCGTGGTACTGGTTGATGGTTTAGGGCTTCACAATCTGAAAAATGCCCAAGCACATTCACGATTTTTAGCCAGCAATCTGGGTGCTTCTGCAGTTCTTTCCACGGTGTTCCCCAGCACAACAGCTGCAGCATTGGCATCTCTCACAACAGGAGTTACCCCAGGTCAACACGGGATGACTGGGTACAAAACCCGGAATCCGCTCTCGGGTGAAGTCCTCAACCTATTGACTGGTCTCGGTGCTCTCGAGGACCTTGACTCATGGCTCACCAGTTCCTCCCTCTTTGAGGTTGCCCGCCGAAATGAGATTGCATCATCTGTTGTGGCACATCCACGATTTGCAGCAACACCACTGACGCAGCTCATTCATGCAGGTGCCACCCAACTGAGTGCAAAAGACCTCGACGATCGGGTCTCTGCAACGGTGGCATCTGTTTCCGAACCGGGACAACAACTCGTTGTTCTTTATGTTTCAGAACTTGACGAGATTGCTCACAACAAAGGTGTGAATAGTTCTGAGTGGGCAGCAGCGCTCGAATCTCTCGATGGGGCTCTCAAACATCTTTCACAACGTCTTCCTCAGGATGTTGGAATGGTCATCACTGCTGATCATGGGGTGCTAGATGTCCCATCCTCAAAGCACTACCTCTTTGGGAATGACAGCGAACAGATGCAATATATCGACCAGGTTGGTGGCGAGCCGCGCTGTTTGCAGTTGTATTTCTCTGAAAACACTTCGCAAGAGCAGCGTGAGGCGACATTAGCTTCTTGGCGCCGGGATTGGTCAGAACTGGCTTATGTTTTGACCAGAGACGAGGTCGCCACCTCCGGGCTTTACGGACGAATCCGAGAGGGTAATGAAGAACGTCTAGGTGACATCTTTGTGATGGCCAAGAAAGACGTCGCCTTTTATGACGAACGAGATAAGTCCAAGAAGGGAAGATCCATGATTGGCCAACATGGCGGGATTTCACCTATTGAAATGGCAATCCCAGGAATACTTCTTGGAGCTTTCGCCTAGGCGGGATCGTCGTCAGAACGCGTTCCGAACACAATGTCATCCCAGGAAGGCATTGCAGGTCGGCCATTCTTGCCAATTTGCTTCGAGTCATTCTTTGACTCTGCCGGGGCAACAACCGGAGCCTCTTCAGAAACACTCATGTCGAATGGCTCAGTGAAGTTGATAGTCGCATCGAATTCCACTGTGTTACCACTGATAACCGTGTCATCGCTGACTACATCGATAGCTTCCGTGGCAGCGCTGACTTCGTCTTTGAGCCAGGCAGGTGTGGCTTCGCGCTCATTACGTCGTTTGCGTAATGCTTCCAATAAATCTGCAGTGGGACTGTGTTCCCGAGTTTGAGCGGCAGGGGCTTCTTCTAGCTCTGTTGAAACAACTGGAGCAATTCGAGGGGAATCCTCTGCAACGGGTTGAACAATGACGGTGTCAGCACTGTCAGGTGCTACAGCGCGAAGTTTAGGAATGAGTCCTGTGTTGAGTTCGCTCTTTTGAGACAAGGTTGATGCATCGCTGTTGACTGGGGTGAGCGTTCGCTTACGAGGTTCAAAAGACCACCGTGCATCGTGTTCAATCGAGTTTGCTGTGAACAAGAGCTTGACTATCCACGAGCCAGTTTCTTCTTTCCAGGTTGCCCAACGTTCAGAAGTGGCACCCAGGCTGTGGAGTCGCTGGGTTATCACGGTTCCAAAAGCAGTACTGAGGTTTCCGGTTTCAGTTTCTACAGTTGTTTGCGTAGGAACGGACAATGCAGAGCTAATAATGAATTCGCGTTCTGCCAGGACAGGCGTTTCGAATCGTTGAATCAAATCCAGAGTTGCACCAGTCAAGGCAGAGATTTCTTCATTAGAAAGACCGGCACGCAAGTGCGCTTGAATGTCCTTGGGTGAAACACGAGGGCCATCTTCGGAAGCGCGAGTGTGACGCAGACGGCGCAGTGAAGTTTCATCCACGGGAATACGGAATTCGTTCCCCTCGGGATCTGTGGCGATGAGGGTCGCGCCATCAACATCGGTGACAGTAAGTTCACGCATAACGAGGTGCTCCTTGGCCAAAAAACTGCTGTTTAGAGAATTCCATGTATTCGCACACTTGGTCTGTAGCCTTTGCGCGTGCCGAGGAATTACATTTCTGAAGCAACACGCCCTGTCAGGTTTTTGAAATTCTGAGCACAATGGGGCAAACTGTCCGCGCCGGGGCTTTTCAACCTCGGTGACGTGACGAATTGGAACCTGAAGATGGCAACTGACTACGACGCACCGCGTAAAAATGACACAGACGACACAGAATCGATCGAAGCGCTCAAGGAGCGCGTGCCTGACAAGCTCTCTGGAGCAGTAGACGCGGAAGACGCCGACAACCCTGGTGGTTTTGAGCTTGCAGGTGCAGACCTCTCTGACATGGAGCTTGATGTCGTTGTTTTGCCGCCTCAGGATGACGAATTCACTTGCGTGAGCTGCTTCCTGGTCAAGCACCGTTCACAGGTGGACCACGAAGAAAAACTTGGACCCGTGTGCAAGGAATGCGCTTTCTAAAGTCTTCTTAACTACCTAGGGCCGGCATTTGCCGGCCCTAGGTAGTTAACCCGTTGATTCACCCTTTGCGAGAGCTCCTCAAAGCGGCGACTAATTCTTCTGGTCTGCGGCTTGAGAATAACCAGTATGGAGTTGGGTCCTGAGGGTCAGTGATTTCTACCTTGACCACAGGGTTAACCCATCCGCGCAGAAAAATCCACGCACGGGCATCAAGTTCTGGTCCACGTGCAGCGACGGCATAGTTGCCGGAATACGCGCTTACAGAACCCACATAGGCAAGATCAATATGAGCCTTGCCCACGCGTAACTCATCAGAAGTGACAGTAATTGTGGGTGAGGTCGCAAACATGGGAATAACGATCAGCAAGTAAACCACGATGGAAATGATGATTCCCAAGATGAGGTTGATCGGCGCCATCACCAAAATGATGGTGGGAATCATGAAAGCTGCGATGAGATACATCCACCATGATGGGCGTAATACTTCACGAAAAGTCGACATACATCTATTCGACCACTGTTTTTGGGCTAACCTCGACACGTGGCCGAAACAGTCGAAGTTCTCATCAACGCGCAAAACATTCCTAGCTACTCTCATCCGGGAGATGCTGGAGCTGATCTGTCGTCGTCGGAGTCCCTCACGCTTGCTCCGGGGGAGCGTGCAACAGTTGGGACCGGAGTGTCTATCGCTTTGCCAGCTGGTTTTGTTGCCTTCGTAGTTCCTCGCTCAGGACTGGCTGCAAAGCACGGAATTACAGTTGTTAACTCTCCAGGCACAGTGGATGCTGGATATCGGGGAGAAATAAAGGTCACGTTGCTCAACACGGATTCGTCTGTGCCATTTGACATTGCCGTCGGCGATCGAATTGCTCAAATCATTGTGATGCCGGTTACTCAAGCACGTTTCATCCCTGTCGAGAAACTTCCGCTAAGTGAACGTGGTGAGTCTGGTTTTGGCTCTACTGGGCTTTCTGCACGGAAAGGAAACTAATTCATGACTGGACCAATTTCAGATGCAAAGAGCGCTCCCGCGGATCGCGAGACGACCGGGCCTTTTGATGAATCCGAAGTCAGTGGTGTTCGCCCATGGGTTGACCTAGGCTCCCTCAAACTCATACCCCGTGAAGGTCTGAACCTTCGTCTCGAAGTTGAGGAAGGGTCTGGACGAGTCGTTGCTGTAGCAATGGACTATCTGGGGTCAACCTTGCAGGTGCAAGCTTTCGCCTCTACGCGGTCCCAGGGACTGTGGCACGAGGTGCGCGCTCAACTCACCGAGCAGATTACTTCTCAGGGTGGAATCGTGGAGGATTCCCTTTCCGAACTAGGCCCAGAATTACTGAGCAAGGTTCCTGCACTACTTGATGGCAAGCAAGTATTCCAAGAAGTTCGATTTATCGGCGTTGACGGTCCTCGCTGGTTCCTTCGCGGAGTTATTGCCGGTCCAGCAGCGACTAACCCTGAACAAGGTGCGCGGATGATTGAGTTGTTCCGCGACATCGTCGTTGTTCGTGGTCAACAGCCGATGCCTCCACGTGAACTGATGCCACTACGTGTACCCGAGCAAGCATCAGGTATTGCTCCTACCCAGCGCTAGTCATGTCTGACAAGCAAGGTGTAGCGGCGTTAGCTGCTCAGTTGGGTGGAAGTTCAAACGGTAAGCATCCTTTGTGGAATGCCATGGGCGGTGCTTTGGGAATCGTCGAAACTGTTCTTCCAGGCCTGCTCTTTGTGGCAGTTTTCACTCTCACGCAAAATTCATGGCTTGCAATCGGTGTCTCTGTATCGATTTCTGTTGTATTTACTGCGTACCGTTTGATTCGCAAACAGGCGGCAACTCAGGCACTTGTGGGATTGCTGGGTGTTGTCATCTCCGCAGTGCTTGCCATCATGTCCAACAAGCCAGAAGACAACTTTGTTGTCGGCATGGTGACCAATGGTGTGTATGGGTTCGTGTTTCTTGTCTCTGTCCTCGTGGGTTGGCCCATTATTGGCGTCGTGGTCGGGATGGTTCGAGGTGAAGGCACGAAATGGCGGACCAACCGCCATCACAAACGTGTCTATCAGGGTGTTACTGCAATGTGGGTGGCGATGTTTGCACTTCGTCTGGCAGTCGAATATCCGTTGTATCTTGCGGGGGATATTGCAGGTCTAGGAACAGCAAAGCTTGTCTTGGGGCTGCCCTTGTATGTACCAGTACTTGCGTTAACCTGGTTGATCGTTCGATCGCTGTATCGAGAAAAATCTGTGAATTTACAGAAATAACTGTCAAAAAAGCCGACTAAGATATATCTTGATATCGAGAGACTTTTTGTTCTCTCGTTGCGCACCACAATTTATACCTGCGTAGTACGCCCAATGGAGGAGCAGCACGTGTCGGCAGTAAACAGCTTTGGAGCTAAGAGCACCCTCGAGGTATCGGGAAAGTCGTATGAGATTTTCCGCCTCGACTCCGTTCAGGGACACGACAAGTTGCCCTACAGCCTGAAAGTTCTTCTTGAGAACCTTCTGCGTACTGAGGACGGCGCAAACGTCACTGCTGAGCAGATCAAGGCATTGGGAAGCTGGGTACCTTCAGCTGAGCCAGACACAGAAATCCAGTTCACCCCCGCACGCGTCATCATGCAGGACTTCACTGGTGTTCCCTGTGTAGTTGACCTGGCAACCATGCGTGAGGCTGTAACTGAACTTGGTGGAGACCCCACCAAGATCAACCCGCTTGCACCTGCTGAGCTTGTCATCGACCACTCCGTCATCGCGGACCTCTACGGTTCGGCAGATGCTCTCGAGCAGAACGTGGAAATTGAGTACGAGCGCAACGGTGAGCGCTACCAGTTCCTCCGCTGGGGCCAGACCGCTTTTGATGACTTTAAGGTAGTTCCCCCAGGAACCGGTATCGTCCACCAGGTCAACATTGAATACCTGGCACGTGTCACCATGGCGCGTGAAGTTGCTGGCGTGCTTCAGGCATACCCTGACACCTGCGTGGGTACCGACTCTCACACCACCATGGTCAACGGTCTTGGTGTTCTTGGTTGGGGTGTTGGTGGTATTGAGGCCGAGGCAGCAATGCTTGGTCAGCCCGTATCCATGCTGATTCCTAAGGTTGTTGGTTTCAAGCTTTCTGGTTCAATTCCTACCGGTGTAACCGCTACCGACGTTGTGCTGACCATCACCGAAATGCTGCGTAAGCACGGTGTGGTTGGTAAGTTCGTCGAGTTCTACGGTCCCGGTGTTTCGTCTGTACCACTGGCAAACCGCGCCACCATCGGAAACATGAGCCCCGAGTTTGGTTCCACCGCGGCCATGTTCCCCGTTGATGATGTCACCTTGGACTACCTGCGTCTCACCGGTCGCTCCGAAGAGCAGGTTGCACTCGTCGAGGCTTACTCCAAGGCTCAAGGCCTCTGGTTTGACCCTTCCAACGAACCCAACTTCTCTGAGTACATGGAACTGGATCTTTCCACTGTTGTTCCTTCTATCTCTGGTCCAAAGCGTCCTCAGGACCGCATCGTGCTCTCCAAGGCTCAGCAGCAGTTCGCTGAAGATGTGAAGAACTACTCACACGGTGACGCAGTTAAGGTCAGCGTTGATGGGGGAGAAGAGTTTGAGCTGAAGAATGGTGCCGTCACCATTGCAGCAATCACTTCGTGCACCAACACTTCGAACCCTTCGGTCATGCTTGCTGCTGGTCTTCTTGCACGTAACGCTGTGAAGAAGGGCCTGAAAACCAAGCCTTGGGTGAAGACCACTCTTTCTCCTGGATCAAAGGTAGTGACCGACTACTACGAGAAGGCCGGAGTTACTCCTTACCTGGACGAACTCGGATTCTTTCCCGTTGGTTACGGCTGCATGACCTGCATTGGTAACTCTGGTCCTTTGAAGGAAGAAATCTCTTCTGCAATCAACCACAACGACCTTGCAGTTACTGCTGTTCTTTCGGGAAACCGTAACTTCGAAGGCCGCATCAGCCCCGATGTGAAGATGAACTACCTCGCCAGCCCTCCACTGGTCATCGCGTATGCACTTGCTGGTTCAATGGACTTTGACTTTGACAAGGATGCACTCGGAACTGGATCTGACGGCAACCCTGTCTTCCTCAAGGACATCTGGCCTGACACTGCTGAGGTTGAGAAGGTCATTGGCGAGTCCATTGATACTGCGATGTTCGACCACGAATACTCTTCTGTATTCAACGGTGACGAGCGCTGGCGTAACTTGCCCACTCCTACAGGTGCAACCTTCGAGTGGGACAACAAGTCCACCTACGTTCGCAAGCCTCCATACTTCGAAGGTATGAAGAAGGAGACCACCCCAGTTACTGACATTGCGGGTGCTCGCGTATTGGCAACTCTTGGTGACTCAGTGACTACTGACCACATCTCTCCAGCTGGAAACATCAAGGCTGGCACTCCCGCTGCTGTGTACCTCGATCAGCACGGTGTGGCACGTGCGGACTACAACTCCTATGGATCGCGTCGTGGAAACCACGAAGTCATGATCCGTGGAACCTTCGCAAACATCCGTTTGAAGAACCAGCTCCTGGATGGTGTTGAGGGTGGTTACACCCGTGACTTCACTCAGCCTGATGGTCCTCAGTCCTTCATCTACGATGCAAGTGCCAACTACCAAGCTGCCGGAACTCCACTGGTGATCTTCGGTGGAAAAGAATACGGTTCTGGTTCTTCACGTGACTGGGCTGCAAAGGGAACCGCACTTCTGGGTGTGAAGGCAGTGATTACTGAGAGCTTTGAGCGTATTCACCGCTCCAACCTCATCGGTATGGGTGTTCTTCCATTGCAGTTCCCTGCAGGTCAGAGCTGGGAATCCTTAGGGCTTGACGGCACCGAAATCGTCTCGATTGCTGGTGTTGAAGAACTCAACAAGGGTGTTACTCCCAAGACTGTTCGCGTAACAGCAGTTCCATCCGAGAACTCACCTGCTGGAAAGCAGACCATCGAGTTTGACGCAGTAGTACGTATCGACACCCCTGGTGAAGCTGACTACTACCGCAACGGTGGAATCTTGCAGTACGTACTGCGTTCGCTCGTCGCTTAGTCAGGGAATTCTTGGGCACAAACAGGTTCGTTTCCTCATAGACTCGATCCATGGCAATTCTTGAGACTGTTCACGGTCCACGCGACCTCGACAAGCTCACTAACGACCAACTGATCGAGCTTGCTGGAGAAATTCGTGAGTTCTTGGTGCGCGAGGTTGCCCGCTCTGGCGGGCACCTCGGCCCCAATCTGGGCGTTGTTGAAATGACGATTGCCATACACCGGGTTTTTGATTCGCCCAAAGATTCCATTGTCTTTGACACCGGTCACCAGTCGTATGTTCACAAACTACTCACTGGTCGTCAGGATTTCTCTAAGCTGCGCGAAAAGGGTGGCCTGGCAGGTTATCCGCAACGTTCAGAATCAATCCATGACATTGTCGAGAGCTCTCACGCCTCGAGTTCCTTATCGTGGGCAGACGGCATTTCCCGCGCCTATGCAATGTCCGGTCAAGAAGACCGTCACGTGGTTGCGGTTGTTGGTGATGGTGCCCTAACCGGTGGAATGACCTGGGAAGCACTCAACAACATTAGCCATGACAATGCTCGTAACCTGGTCATCATTGTCAATGACAACGGCCGAAGCTATGCACCCACAATTGGCGGTATGGCTCGTTTCCTGGATAGTGTTCGCACACGTAAGGGCTACCGAAATCTTCACTTCACCAGTAGTCGTCTATTCGCAATGATGGGTCCTTATGCCCGTGCGTTCTATCGGGGTGTGCGCGGCGGTGTCCACGGCTTCTTGAGCAGATTCACCAACAATCAAGACCTCTATGCCAACCTCGATATCAAGTATCTTGGCCCAGTTAATGGTCACGATGTGAAAGCGATGGAGTCAGTACTCCGCCAGGCAAAAAACTACGGAGCACCCGTCATTGTTCATGCAATTACCGAAAAGGGTAAGGGCTATGAACCTGCTCGTCGAGATCTTGATGACCAGTTCCACGCGGTCGGAAAAATAGATCCAGCCACAGGTAAATCGCTGGGTAACTCAACCTCTATTGGCTGGACCGATGTGTTTGGCGATGAACTCGTCGCCCAAGCCGAGCGCAACGATAAGGTCGTTGCCATCACTGCTGCGATGCTTCGCCCCACGGGTCTTCACAAAATGCTGGAGCGCTTCCCAGAGCGCACCATCGATGTGGGAATTGCAGAGCAGCATGCTGTTGCTTCTGCGGCTGGTTTAGCTTTCGGTGGCATGCACCCTGTCGTTGCCATCTATGCGACCTTCGTGAACCGTGCCTTTGATCAAGTATTGATGGATGTTGCACTCCACAAAGCGGGGGTCACGTTTGTTCTTGATCGCTCTGGTGTAACCGGACCAGACGGCCCAAGTCATCATGGTGTCTGGGACCTCGCTATCTTGCAGGTTGTCCCACACATTCGACTTGCGGCACCTCGTGATGCTACGCGCCTGCGTGAAGAGTTTGCAGAGTCACTTGACGTAAATGATGCGCCCACGGTTATTCGCTTCCCACGCGGCTCTGTGGGGGCGGATATTGATGCTGTGCGTCGCACTTCCGATGGGGTGGACGTGCTCGTTGAAGCCGCACACAAAGATGTTCTCATCGTTGCCATTGGTGTGTTTGCAGGACTGGGACTCGAAGTTGCTGCACGACTAGCTCAACAAGGTATTGGTGCAACCGTAATTGACCCACGCTGGGTCGTCCCCGTTCCCGCCAGTGTGATTGAGATGGCACGAGATCACCGTTTGGTCATCACTCTTGAAGATGGTGTTCGAGTCGGTGGCATTGGCACGCGCATCCGCCAAGATCTTCGCAATGCAGGCGTTGATACTGCTGTTGATGAGTTGGGTCTTCCCGATGAATTCCTCGATCACGCAAGCCGCGAAGAAATTCTTGCCGAAGCAGGATTGACTGCTCAAGACATTGCGCGAGATGTAGTCGCCCAGGTGCTCGGCAGCAAAATTCCTGTCGCCAGGCCATTGCCTGAAGAGTCACACATCAACGACTCTCTTCGCGCAGAATAACTCTCTTACTTCGTTGTGCCCGCAATAGGTGGGTTGTGGAAGGTTCCACCAAAGACTCGCTGACTTGCGCCAATACGGTCAAGGAATGGAGTTGCACCACCCATTTGGAAAGGCCAACCAGCACCCATGATCATGCAGAGGTCAATATCTTCTGCGGCAGAAACTACGTTCTCATCCAACATGCGGTGAATTTCATCGGCAAGACCATCCTCAATCCGAATGCGGATTTGCTCTGCAGTCATGGGGGATGTTCCACCCTTCACAATGGCTTCAGCACCTCTGTCATAGCCAGTGATTTTGCCTGTGCGACCGCGAACAATGATCGAGCCATGCTCTGCAAGTTTGTGCAGGTTGTCGCTGCGGAAGAAACGCTCTGGGAAGGCGGCATGGTGGGTGTCAAGAACGTGGGCGCCAACCTTGAGGCCTACGAGGTCCAGGAGCTCAAAAGGTGCCATAGGCATCCCGAATGTTGACACTGAGTCATCGACGGTCTTGAATGGTGTTCCAGTGTCAACAGCATGCATCGCTTCACCCAAGAGGCGTGCAAGTAGTCGGTTCACGACGAATCCGGGGGAGTCGGTCGTGATGACCGCAGTCTTTCCTAGTTTCTTTGCTGTGTCCATTGCGGTTGCGAGAGTTACCTCATTGGTTTGAGGTGCGTTGACAACCTCAACAAGGGGCATCACGGCAACCGGGTTGAAGAAATGGAAACCAACTAGGCGTTCTGGATGTGAAAGCTTTGCGCCGATTTCTTTAACTGACAAGCTCGAGGTGTTTGTGGCAAGAATGGCTTCTTCAGAAACGTATTGCTCGATATTGGCAAACACATCTTGCTTTACAGTAAGTTCTTCGAAGACTGCCTCAATCACCCAGTCTGCGTCAGAGAAAGCTTGTGGGTTAGTAGTTCCACTGACGAGAGCTTGTAATCGCTGATTCTCATCTGAGGAAATACGACCTTTGTCATGCATAGCCTGAATCTCGGCATGAATATAAGCGAGAGCTTCGTCGAGCTTGTCCTGGTTGATATCCGTGAGTACTACAGGAACTTTGAGTTTGCGTACGAAGAGCAAAGCAAACTGGCGGGCCATCAGGCCAGCACCGATAACACCAACCTTGCCCACTGGCTTAGCGAGCTTGGGATCAGGTGCACCAGCAGGCTTCTTCGCACGCTTTTGAACCAAATCAAACGCATACATCGAAGCTTGGAACTGGTCTCCAACAATCAGAGAAGCAATCGCTTCGTCTTCGCGGGCGAAGGCAGCTTCTTTATCAACCTTGCGTGCTTGTTCGAGAAGTTCGAGAGCAGCATAGGGGGACTTGGCAACTGTGCCCAGTTTCTCCTCAACGCTCTTTTTGGCAATGTTGACGGCCAAGTTCCACTTGGCCAAGCGCTCAACCTTGCCGGGCTGGTTGGGGCGATGAGGTTGGTGGCCGTTGAGGACAGAGTCTGCCCACACAATTGATTCTTCGAGGAAACGTGCAGAACCAAACATGGCGTCTGCAATACCCAATTCGAAAGCAGCCGATGCATTGAGCATGCGGTTGTTCTTCAGCGGGTTCTCAATAATGACCTTGAGAGCGTTCTCAATGCCAATCAAGTTGGGAAGCAGGTACGCACCACCCCAACCGGGAATCAGTCCCAAAAAGACTTCTGGCAATGCGATTGCTGAAACGTTTTCATCCACGGTGCGATAGTCGGCGTTGAGCGCAACTTCAAGACCGCCACCGAGGGCTAAACCATTGATGAAGACAAAGGAGGGAACTCCTAGTTGACCAAGTCGTCCCAGGGCGCGGTGACCAAGCTGTGCAAGCTTGACAGCCATTGCTTTGCTCGGAACATCACCAACTCTGCTGAGATCAGCGCCAGCGGCCAGAATGAATTCCTTACCGGTAACGGCAACACCATGAATTTCTCCCTGAGCAGCTCGGTCGCTGAGAGCAACCAGGGTCTTGTCCAGCTCCATCAAACCCTTGGGTCCTAGGGTGTTTGGGCGCTTGTAGTCCATGCCGTTATCGAGAGTGACGAGGGCAAGAACTTTGCCACTGGGCAAAGGAATATCGCGGACAAAGCTGTGGGTGACGACTTCTTCATCACTCAACGCGAGAAGGTCAGTGAAATCAATAGCATCGTAATTTGTCATTACTTCGCTCCCTTGTAGTGAGGGTTTTCCCAAATGACGGTGCCGCCCTGGCCTAACCCAATACACATAGTGGTCATGCCGTAACGCACCTCAGGGTGACGTTCGAACTGGTGTGCAAGCTGAATCATGAGGCGAACACCGCTACTAGCTAACGGGTGTCCAAGGGCAATAGCGCCACCGTATTCATTGACGCGGGGATCGTCATCTGCAATACCGAAGTAATCAAGAAACGCCAGAACTTGGACTGCGAATGCTTCGTTGACCTCAAAAAGACCAATATCAGCAATCGAAAGGCCTGCTTTACGCAAGGCTTTCTCTGTAGCAGGAACAGGGCCGATACCCATCACTTCTGGTTCCACGCCGGCAAATGCGAAGGAAACCATCCGCATTTTCACACCCAAGCCGAATTCTTCTGCTGCCTGTTCGCTGGCAAGCATGCAGATGGTTGCACCATCATTCAAACCACTGGCATTTCCTGCGGTTACTCGACCGTGAGGGCGGAATGGTGTCTTCAGACCTGCGAGACCCTCAAGAGTGGTCTCTGGGCGAGGCGCCTCGTCGACGGTTGCCAGAGTCCAACCTTCAGCGGTCTTTGCCGAGACGGGAATCAAATCTGGCTGGATATACCCAGCTGCATAGGCCGCAGTCACCTTTTGTTGCGAACGCAGAGCATACGCATCAGCACGTTCCTTGGTGAGGTGAGGGAATCGGTCGTGCAAACGTTCAGCGGTGGCACCCATGTTGAGGGCATCAGGGCTGACAAGCTTTTCTGCCAAGAAGCGAGGGTTAGGGTCTGCATCAAAACCCATGGGGTGACGACCCATGTGCTCGACGCCACCGGCAAGAACAATGTTGTAGGAACCCATTGCAATGCCACCAGCGGTGGTTGTCACTGCAGTCATAGCTCCAGCACACATGCGGTCAATAGCAAAGCCAGGAACGTGACGGGGGAGCCCAGCAAGAATTCCTGCAGTTCGACCCAAGGTAAGTCCCTGATCTCCCTGTTGAGTAGTGGCTGCAATAGCTACATCATCGATTTCTTCCACTGGGACGGCAGGATTGCGCTCGAGCAAGCCCATCATTGCTTTGACAATGAGATCGTCTGCGCGAGTGTTCCAATACATGCCTTTTTCGCCAGCACGGCCAAAGGGTGTTCTCACACCATCGACAAATACAACACGATTTCCCGCTGTCATGATTTCCTCTCGAAGCGACATTGCTATCTTGATGCTAGTTTGTGGGATTCAGCTGTGAAAGACAGATGTAAGACCCTTACGAATCTTCTGCGACTTCTTCGGCAAGTTTTTGGTCGGCTTCCACAAAAGCATTAGAAATCAGTGCGCAGGTTTCAGAAATTTGCCACACGCGTGCACCCTGCTTCTTCAACGCAGCAGTGATGCTTACAACGGTGATGGGGCTAGGTGGAGCCCAAGCAAGTTCACGCAGAATACTTGGTGTGAGTAGGTTTTCTACCGGCATAGAAAGTTCTTCAGCTTTTGATGTGAGAGCTTCACGTGCAGTTTGCAGGCGTTCTAGTGCTTCAGGTTTGCGATCAGCCCACGCACGCGGCGGCGGGAGAGTGTCACTGGGGACTCTCATGACAGGAAGTTGTTCGTCTTGGAGACCTGCCACAACGGCGTTCCACCACGTATCTAGCAAGCTTTTACTAGCCCGGCCATTGAACTCTTTGAGTTGAATGAGTTCTGCCTTGTTGGCTAATTGAGTGCGGCTAGCAGCAACGATTGCGCTATCTGGAATCAAACGCCCAGGAGAAACATCTCTGCGCTGCGCTATGTCATCACGTGCAAACCACAACGATCGCGCAACAGCAAGCTGTCGTGGTGTGCGCAGGGTATGTAGACCAGAAATTTTGCGCCAAGGCTCAGCACTAAGTACCTTTTCTGGTTTGTCCAGAGTCGCTTGGAATTCTTCGTGGGCCCAAGCTAATTTGTTCGATTCGATGAGCAGCTTTTCAATCTCATCTCGAACATCAACAAGAAGTTCAACGTCCAAAGCTGCATATGTCAGCCACGGTTCAGGCAGTGGTCTTGTAGACCAGTCAGCGGCACTATGTTCTTTTGCTAAGTGAATACCCAGTAAAGATTCCACTACAGGTCCTAGACCAACACGTTCCATACCTAGAAGGCGAGCAGAAAGTTCCGTGTCGAAAATGCGTTTGGGGGCGATCCCTACTTCACGCAAACAAGCGAGGTCTTGACTCGCTGCGTGGAGTACCCACTCTTCATCTTCGTTCTGGGTAAACAGCTGTGACATGTCACCAATTGCCGGCGGGTCAAACAAGAATGTTCCTGCCTCACGGCGGTGAACTTGAATCAAATATGCACGCTGAGAGTACGTAAATCCAGAAGCGCGTTCGGCATCAATCGCGATTGGTCCAGAACCTGAGGCGATAACAGCGCACGCGTGAAGAAAGTCTTCAGCGTTATCGATAACGTGAACGCTAACCACGCTCCCGGCGGCGTGCAGTCAGGCTGACAGCATCTGCGGTGGGTGGAAGTCCTGCCAACATACACAGCAGCTCACCCCACGCCTCTGCTTGTTCACCCATTTGAGGGGAAGCAGGGGACCAGGATGCCCTGAGCTCAATCTGTGCCCCTTCGCCAGAGTCGGCAAGTTCGCCAAAACCTGTCGAGAGAATACGTGTTGCTGTACCTGATGCGTTGAAGTAATCAGCTTCCCGAATAGCCAAGGCATCTGTTAGCCATGACCAGGCAACGTTTGCGAGGAAAGGATCAAGACCAATCTCTGCTTCAAGCGGAGCCTGAGCAAAGGCGACGACACGGAAAGGCCCACCCCAAGATTCAGGTTCTTCCGGGTCATAGAGCAAGATGAAACGACCGGTGCCGTGCTGAGATTCGTGCTCATGCTCTGCGATGAGAACATCAGCCGCTAATGCATAGCTGTAGGGAGCAACACCGGAAGGGGAGTCGATCTGGCGAACTGTGAGTTCGTCGCGAAAAGACACGGATTTGATGCTCTCGAGGGCAAGTTTGAACGCCTCAGGCAAGTTCTCGGTGTCTGTCACACTTCGACCCTAAAGTCGCGGCTTTACTGCTGCGCTTCGGCTCGCCGCCAAAATTGGAAAGTCATGTTGTGCTTGGTGTCAGTAAGTACCTCGCACAATTTGACTTCTTCCCCAATTCCCAGTGCTTCAGGAAGGGGCAGATCTGAGGTTCTTCCCATTCGAGTCAGAGCAATTTCGTCAAAACCTATCTGCTGCGCTAACTGCTGAGCTACTTCCAATCCGCCTTCACAGAGGATGTGTGTTTCATGCTCTTTCAAAGAATGAATCAGTGCCGAGATGCTGGGATACACATGAACTCTGGATCTATCTGGACAGCTTTCCCATGGAAGATTTCCCGAGCGAGAAAGCACCGCTAAGCGACCCAGGGGTGGAAGAAACCACCCCTCCGCACGAATAGATTTCGCCCCGGAGATAACCACATCTGCGGGTTGGCGGATCACACGAAGAATACGCCGGTCTTCTGAAGAAGTGAGGGTGTTGGATGTCCCGTCTACGCCTTGAGAATGCCCTGATTGATCAAGCACCATATTCAGGCGAAAAGTTCTGGTAGTAGGCCAGAGGTAAAGCTCAGAGAGCTGGAGGTCTGTGAGCTGCGAGCTCTCCATATTTAGCCTTGTGACTTCTCACGGATCTGGCGCTTCATGCGCCACAGCATTCCGGTCATTCCTCTCACGCGCAAGGGTGAAATTAACGAATTCAAGCCAAGAGTGCTCGGGAAGTCATCGGGGATATCCAGAGCTTCTTCAACGCTGAGACCGGACAGTCCCTGAGCAAGAATGCTGGCAAAACCTCGTGTGGTTGGTGCTTGCTCTGGTGCGGTGGCAAACACCGCAACCTTGCCGTCCTCTACTTCAACAAAGATATAAACAGGCGACTGACATTCCTCAACTTTTTCTAAGAGTTCAGGGTGGTCTGCGTATCTTGCGGGGAGTTCGGGGAGTTCTTCCGCAAACTCAATCAAGAGCTGGATCTTGTCCTTATCTCCCAAGTCAAGGAAATCGTCACGCGTTTGGGAAAGAACTTCTGGAAGGTCACTCATGATGCTTCCATCTTCTCAGTATTTGGAGGGATAAAAGAATGGGAGCCACCCGAAGGAGGCTCCCATCGCTACTAATCGACCAGTGCGCCTGGCGCTGTCCCCTTGACGATGGGGACGCGAACTGCAGACCCCCACTCGGTCCACGATCCGTCGTAGTTACGAACACCGGTAAAGCCAAGCAGGTAGTTCAACACAAACCAGGTGTGGCTGGAGCGCTCACCAATACGGCAATACGCGATGATGTCATCGCCTGGCTTGAGGCCTGCTTCACCGAGGTAAAGGGCTTCGAGGTCTGCACGGGACTTGAAAGTGCTGTCTTCGTTTGCAGCACGTGCCCAGGGCACGCTGGCTGCCCCTGGAATGTGGCCGCCACGCAGTGCGCCTTCTTCAGGGTATGCAGGCATGTGGGTGCGCTCACCGGAATATTCCTCGGGGCTGCGAACGTCGATCATGGGCTTGCCAATGTGGGCAAGAGTGTCGCTGAGGTAAGCGCGAATGGGAGCATCATTGCGCTCAGTGACGGGATAGTTGCTTCGCTGAAGAGCAGGTTGTTCCTTGGTTAGCTCTCGTCCTTCGGCAATCCACTTGTCACGGCCGCCATCTAGTAAGCGAACGTCTTCGTGACCGAAAAGCTTGAAAACCCAGAGAGCATAAGCAGCCCACCAGTTGCTCTTGTCTCCGTAAATCACAACAGTTGAGTCGCGAGAAATTCCTTTAGAACTCATCAATTCCGCAAAAGCTTCTCCCTGAACATAGTCACGAAGTACGGGATCGTTGAGATCGGTGTGCCAGTCGATTTTCACTGCACCGGGAATGTGCCCGATTTCGTAGAGAAGAACATCCTCATCTGATTCCACAATGACAAGATTTGGAGTGGCGAGATTCTCAGCAAGCCAGTGAGTGCTGACAATGGCTTCTGGGTGCGCGTATTCAGCAAATTTGGAATTGGTATCGATAGGTACGCTCATAGCTCCATCATTCTTTATCGAAGACATACACCACAAACGTTGTGTCGGATTTTGCCAATAGGCTTGAGGTGCACTTTCGAGACTACGTACACATTGTGTTTGTGCCAACCCCGATGGCCTGATTCACACCTAATGTTGAGGAATATTTCACGCGATGACTTCTCCCGTTTCACTGGTCGAACGTCATCCGACCCTCGATGCTGGCTCTATCGTGAGCAGCCTCGTCCCGCCTCCTCAGTTCGTGCAGGCGCGATTTGATAATTACATTCCCAACCCGGAATTCCCTTCACAAGAAGAAGCTCGACACATTCTTGAGGAATTTGCGTCACAGAACACGTCAGTGATCAAACAAAGCAAGTTATTTGGGCGTGCAAAAAAAGTTGAAGAAGTTCCACCAGGCGTTTACCTCGATGGTGGTTTTGGTGTGGGTAAAACTCACCTCTTGGCAGCTGCCTGGAACACTGCATCAGGAAAGAAGTATTTCGGTACCTTTCTGCAGTACACCTCATTGGTTGGTGCACTTGGTTATGTCAAGGCGGTTGAAGCACTCAAGGGTGCGAGCCTGATTTGTATCGATGAGTTTGAACTCGATGATCCAGGTGACACCATGATGATGACCCGAATGCTGGGTGAATTAGTTGCCGGTGGCACCCGCATCGCTGCAACCAGTAACACCCCACCGGCTGCCTTGGGCGAAGGTCGGTTTGCTGCAGCTGACTTTTTGCGAGAGATTCAAGCATTGGCATCACATTTCCGCACATTGCGCATTGATGGAACCGACTACCGTCAGCGCACAGCAGAGGGTGTTTCACTTGTGCTCAGCAATGCCGAATTCACCAAGACTGTCGAGTCCAAGGTTGCTGAAGGACTCACCGTGTCAGTCGATTCTTTCGATGCTTTACTGGAGCACTTGGCTACAGTGCACCCTTCTGTGTATGTGCGCATCCTTGAAGGTTTAGACGTCATTGCTCTAGAAAATGTGCATGTCATGCTGAATCAAACAGATGCACTGCGCTTGGTTGCATTTATTGACCGTGTATATGACGCTCAAATCCCCATCATCGCAACCGGCTCACCTTTGTCAGAGGTTTTCGGCGGTGACATGATTCACGGTGGTTACCGCAAGAAGTACCTCCGCTGTGTCTCTCGTTTGATCGCCCTGACAAATTCTTAGCCTGAAACCCATTGGTAACAATGGCTGTGGATTTGTAACATCAGCGTCACCTCGCTGAACAGTTTCGGTAATCCTGCTGCAGCACACTCATTTCATGAGATGGGTATGTCCCCGTCACAATTCGTGAAAGAGGTTGAAATGGATCAAGGCAACACAGCCTTTGTACTCATCAGTGCAGCATTAGTGCTCCTGATGACTCCCGCCCTGGCGTTCTTCTATGGCGGACTTGTCAAAGCTAAGAGCGTTGTCAGCATGATGATGCTGAGCTTTGGTTCACTCGCACTCATTGGTGTGCTGTGGGTTATCTATGGTTACGCCATCGCATTCGCCAACTACGGCACTGACACCTTCTACGGTATCGATGGTGTGATTGGTATCGACACCGCATTCATTGGCCTGGACGGACTTCTTACTACACCCGATGGAGCTGCTTTCCCTCCGCTTGCTTTTGCAGCATTCCAGGCAACCTTCGCCATCATCACTGTGGCTCTGATCAGCGGCTCGATTGCTGACCGTGCCAAGTTTGGCGCATGGCTAGTTTTCGCAGGAATCTGGGCGACTGTGGTCTATTTCCCAGTCGCATCGTGGGTATTCAACTTCACCATTGTTGACGGAAAAATAGTCGACGGTGGTTGGATCGCTTATAACCTCGGCGCAATCGACTTTGCCGGTGGTACCGCAGTTCACATCAACGCTGGTGCTGCTGCCTTGGCTCTGGCTCTTGTTCTGGGTAAGCGCATCGGTTTCGCTAAGGGTGTTGCCAAGCCTCACAACGTTCCACTTGTTCTCCTCGGTGCTGGTTTGCTGTGGTTCGGCTGGTTCGGTTTCAATGCTGGATCCGAACTCGCTGCTGATGGCATTGCTTCGCTTGCTTTCATCAACACCATTGCCGCTCCTGCTGCCGCTGTATTGGGATGGCTGCTCATTGAGCGCATCAAAGAAGGTAAGGCAACCTCAGTTGGTGCCGCTTCAGGTGCTGTAGCTGGTTTGGTTGCGATTACTCCCGCTTGTGCAAACCTCACGCCAATGTGGGCAATCGTGCTTGGTCTCTTGGCAGGTGCTGTTTGTGCACTAGCAATCGAACTCAAGTTCACCTTCGGTTTCGATGACTCACTCGATGTAGTCGGAATTCACCTCGTCGGTGGTCTGATCGGAACGCTGTTCCTTGGCTTCTTCGCAACTGACGTAGGACTGATCTTCTCTGGTTCATTTGAGCAACTTGGTAAGCAGGCAATTGCTGCCTTCACAGTTCTCATCTTCTCCTTCGTGATTAGCTACATCATCGGAACGATTATTGAGAAGACCATGGGCTTCCGTATCAAGAACGAAGATGAACTCGCAGGTATTGACACCATCGTTCACGGTGAAGAGGGATACGCGCTCCAGGACGCATAAATCAAAAAATATAACTGAACAAGCACGCGCTGGGCCCTGCAGAATACTGCAGGGCTTGGCCGCGTTAACGTGTTCGAAACATAATTGCTTCACAACTGAAACGCTGGTGGCAAAGAATCTCCTCTGGAGGTTCTCATGGATACAGGTAACACCGCTTTTCTGATCATCTGCACGGCGCTCGTTTTGATGATGACGCCAGCTCTTGCATTCTTCTATGGCGGATTAGTTCGCGCGAAGAGTGTGATCAGCATGATGATGCTGAGTTTTGGCTCGATGGCCATCGTCGGTGTTCTGTGGATTATCTATGGCTATGCCATTGCGTTCCCCGCGCTTGATAGTTCTTCCTTCTACGGCGTTCCTGGAGTTTTCGGGATTGACCTTGCGCACATTGGGTTAGAGAACCTTATCCAGATTCCAGATGGCGCAACAGTCCCGCCCCTGGTTTTCGCAGCATTCCAGGCAACCTTTGCCATCATCACAGTTGCACTGATTTCAGGCGCAATTGCTGACCGTGCAAAGTTCGGTGCCTGGATGGTTTTTGCTGGCGTGTGGGCAACCTTGGTTTATTTCCCAGTTGCTTCGTGGATATTCAACTTCACAGTCGCAGATGGTGAAATGACCAGCGGTGGATGGCTCGTCTATAACGTGGGTGCACTTGATTTTGCTGGTGGTACAGCAGTTGAAATTAACTCTGGCGCTGCCGCACTTGCACTTGCTCTCGTATTGGGTAAGCGCATCGGCTTTGCCAAGGGGGTTCATAAGCCCCACAACGTTCCATTTGTGCTCCTAGGAGCAGGTCTGTTGTGGTTTGGCTGGTTTGGTTTCAATGCAGGTTCAGCCGTGGCTGCAGATGGTATTGCGGCGGTTGCTCTGATCAACACGATGGCTGCTGGCGCTTCGGGAATTATTGGATGGCTCATCATTGAGCGATTCAAGGATGGTAAAGCTACCTCAGTAGGTGCTGCATCCGGAGCCGTGGCAGGTTTGGTTGCCATCACTCCATCCTGCGCGTATTTGACCCCAACCTGGGCGCTCGTACTCGGATTCGTTACCGGTGTGCTGTGTGCATTGGCAGTTGAACTGAAATTCACCTTCGGTTTTGATGACTCACTTGATGTGGTCGGTATTCACCTAGTTGGTGGACTAATCGGAACCTTGTACCTGGGAATTTTTGCTACCGAAGTTGGTCTGATCTACTCAGGTTCATTCGAACAATTGGGGAAGCAAGCAATTGCGGCCTTCAGCGTTCTGATCTATTCGTTTGTTTTGTCGTTCGCTATCGGTTGGGTCATTGATAAGACAATGGGCTTCCGAGTTCGCAATGAAGATGAACTTGCCGGTATTGACCTCGTCATGCACGGTGAAGAGAGCTACGACTACTAAATCTGCGTGTCAGGTTTTGCGTTAGAGCAAACTTCTCGATAAAGTTCCAAAGTACTCAATTAGAGTGCAACGCGGATGTGGCGCAGTGGTAGCGCATAACCTTGCCAAGGTTAGGGTCGCGAGTTCGAATCTCGTCATCCGCTCGAGTGTGGTCATTCTTTAGACTTACTCATTGTTAGCGTGGGCAACCACCTACGGTGGATTGGTCGAGAGGATAGGCAGCGGCCTGCAAAGCCGTCCACACCGGTTCGAATCCGGTATCCACCTCCAAAACTAGGTTGTAAGACTTAGCTTTGAGCGATTGGCGCAGCGGTAGCGCGCTTCCCTGACACGGAAGAGGTCGCTGGTTCGATCCCAGTATCGCTCACTGAAAACCCTCGGAATTCCGGGGGTTTTTCTTTTAGCTAGGCTGGTAGTTGAGAAAGTTCCTAGAGGAGTTCACTTCGTGTCTGATGTTCCCGGTGCACTAACCGTTCAAGCTTCAAGCGACGGGTTTGCGTTGTTTACAGATCGCAGCATTGTCGCCATGCGCGTCAATGGTGAATTGCGAGACCTGGCACACCTGCTTTCTGCAGGTGACGTGGTTGAACCAGTCACTATTGACTCTGCAGATGGACTGAACATTTTGCGTCACTCTGCTGCACACGTGCTTGCTCAGGCCGTACAGAATGTGAACCCTGAAGCAAAGCTGGGCATCGGCCCACCCGTCACCGATGGTTTTTATTACGACTTCGATGTTGAGCAGGCGTTCACGCCTGAAGACATGAAAGCTCTCGAGAAGGCAATGTCGAGAATTGTTCGTGCCGGTCAGCGGTTTATGCGACGTGTCGTGACAGAGGAAGAAGCTCGTGCGGAACTTGCCTCTGAGCCCTACAAGCTTGAACTCATTGGACTCAAGGGTGGTAACACTGGAGACGACAATGAAAGCGTTGAAGTTGGTGGCTCGGAACTGACAATCTACGACAACGTGGATCCAGCTACGGGGGAGACCGTGTGGAAGGACCTCTGTAGAGGCCCTCACATCCCCAACACTCGCATGATTGGTGAAGGTTTTGCCCTGACGCGTCTAGCCGCAGCGTACTGGCGTGGTTCAGAAAACAATCCTCAGTTGCAGCGTATTTATGGCACTGCGTGGCCATCGAAAGCAGACCTGAGGGCATACCAGGAACGTCTTGAAGAAGCTGCTAAGCGCGATCACCGTCGACTGGGCAGTGAACTTGATCTGTTTAGCTTCCCTGACGAAATTGGATCCGGTCTTCCCGTATTCCACCCCAAAGGTGGTGTGATACGTCGCACCATGGAGGACTACTCGCGTCGTCGCCACGAAGAGGGTGGATACGAGTTTGTGTACTCGCCCCACATCACCAAGTCGAACCTGTTTGAAACCAGTGGTCACTTGGATTGGTATGCCGATGGCATGTTCCCACCCATGAAATTGGATGAGATTCGCAACGAGGCTGGTGAAGTCACGCGCCAGGGTGTTGATTACTACCTCAAGCCGATGAACTGCCCTTTCCACATTCTGATTTTCAAATCACGTTCAAAGAGCTACCGCGAACTTCCGCTTCGCTTGTTTGAATTCGGTTCGGTATACCGTTACGAGAAATCTGGTGTTGTGCACGGTCTCACACGTGTTCGCGGTATGACTCAGGACGATGCGCACATCTTCACTACACGTGAAAACATGAAGGAAGAGCTCACCAAGGTGCTCAACTTCGTGCTCTCACTGCTGCGTGATTACGGTCTCGATGACTTCTACCTTGAGCTTTCTACGAAGGATCCCAAGAAGTATGTCGGTGATGATGCAATCTGGGATGAAGCAACAGAGACCTTGCGACAAGTGGCGGAGGATTCCGGCCTGACGCTCGTGCCTGACCCAGGTGGTGCTGCCTTCTACGGACCAAAGATTTCTGTCCAAGCTCGTGACGCTATTGGTCGCACGTGGCAGATGTCAACGATTCAGCTGGACTTCAACCTGCCTGAACGTTTCGATCTTGAATACACCGGATCAGATGGAAACCGTCACCGTCCGGTGATGATTCACCGTGCACTCTTTGGTTCTATCGAACGATTCTTTGGTGTTCTGACTGAGCACTATGCGGGTGCTTTCCCCATGTGGTTGGCGCCAATTCAAGCCATTGGTATTGCGGTTGCTGAAGAGTATGAGGAATACCTCTCTGGTGTTCTTGACCTGCTCACAGCAGAAGGTCTCCGTGTTCAGCTGGACGCAAGCGATGACCGCATGCAGAAGAAGATCCGTAATGCAGCGGCACAGAAGGTTCCTGTTCAAATCATCGCTGGTGAAGAAGACCGAGCTAACGGTGCGGTCAGCTTCCGATTCCGGGATGGAAGTCAGCGCAACGGAATTCCGGTTGCAGAGGCAGTTTCTCTTCTCATAACCGCAGTGAAGGACCACCGACAGATTCTGAGTTCAGAGGACCTATGAACCACTATGGCGAAGGTGAATTCGAGGGAGTAGATCTCCGCTCTGCTTCAAGCTACGCAGCTGTGCCTGATGAATTTCAACGATTGTGGACTCCACACCGCTTGGCTTACATCGAAAACGGTCAACAACCTCCAGAGGCAGACTGCCCGTTTTGCCTAGCACCGGAAATGTCTGATGAAGATGCACTCATTGTTCACCGGGGGACTCATGCCTTTGTTCTCCTGAATCTGTATCCCTACAACAGTGGACATTTACTTGTCTGCCCCTACAGACATGTTGCAATGTATGACGAGGCAACTGTTGAAGAGACAGCAGAAATAGCTAGTCTTACTCAGGAAGCAATGCGAGTGCTTAAGAAGGTTTCTCGCAATGACGGTTACAACATCGGCATGAATCAAGGTCGAGTTGCAGGTGCCGGCATAGCAGATCACCTTCACCAGCATGTAGTACCAAGATGGGCTACAGACTCCAATTTCTTCCCCATCATTGCCAAAAGCAAAGCTGTGACTGCTTTGCTGGGTGATGTGAGGGCAGCTGTTGCGCAAGCTTGGCTGGAATCAAACTAAACTTTTTCATCTCACCTAATACACAGAGAAGTTGATACAACATGACTGAAAAGAACAACGCTCCACTCACTGGCAGCAACCGCGTCAAGCGCGGACTCGCTGAGCAGCTTAAGGGTGGTGTCATCATGGACGTCGTAAACGCCGAGCAGGCACGCATTGCTGAAGACGCAGGTGCGATTGCTGTGATGGCTCTCGAGCGTGTTCCTGCTGACATTCGTGCACAGGGTGGTGTTGCACGAATGAGTGACCCCGACCTGATCGAAGGAATTCAGGCAGCAGTAAAGATTCCTGTGATGGCAAAGGCACGTATTGGTCACTTTGTCGAAGCACAGGTTCTTGCTGAGCTGAAGGTTGACTTCATTGATGAGTCCGAAGTTCTCAGCCCAGCAGATTACGTCAACCACATTGACAAGTGGGCCTTTGATGTTCCCTTCGTGTGTGGTGCAACGAACTTGGGTGAAGCTCTTCGCCGTATCAACGAAGGTGCTGCCATGATTCGCTCCAAGGGTGAAGCTGGAACTGGTGACGTTTCTGAAGCAACTAAGCACATCCGCAAGATCAACTCTGAACTGCGCTGGTTGTCTTCGATGGCTAAGGATGAACTCTACGTTGCCGCAAAGGAACTTCAGGCTCCCTACGACCTCGTTGTTGAGGTAGCTGCAGCAGGCAAGCTTCCTGTGCCCATGTTCACTGCCGGTGGCGTCGCAACCCCTGCTGACGCAGCAATGATGCTTCAGCTTGGTGCTGATGGTGTTTTCGTAGGCTCTGGAATCTTCAAGTCAGGTGACCCTGCCGCTCGCGCAAAGGCCATCGTGAAGGCAGCTGCTTTCTACGACGACCCCAAGGTCATCGTTGAAACTTCGCGCGGTCTTGGTGAAGCAATGGTCGGTATCAACGTTGCTGACATTCCTGCACCACACCGCCTCGCAGATCGTGGCTGGTAACTTTCACCACCTCCGTATTGGCGTTCTCGCCTTTCAAGGTGATGTTCGTGAACACATCCTTGTTCTTGAAGAACTAGGGGCTCAGGTCGTCAAAGTTCGTCGCCCAGACGAACTGGCTACTGTTGATGCACTGGTTATTCCCGGCGGGGAATCTAGTGTGATGGACAAACTGGTTCGTTTGTTCGGAATGCAGAAACCTTTGCGTGAGGCAATTGCGTCTGGTTTGCCGGTGTTTGGCACCTGTGCGGGACTGATCATGATGGCAGACCACATCGTTGATGCAATCGCAGAACAAGAATCACTCGGTGGATTACATGTCGATGTTCGTCGCAACGCTTTTGGCACCCAGATCGATTCTTTCGAGGTTGACCTGGACATGCCTGGAGTCACTTCAGAGCCTGTTCCAGCTACCTTTATTCGTGCACCGATTGTCGAACGGGTGGGTGAAGGTGTCAGAGTTATTTCCCAATTGGCCGATGGTCGCATCGTGGCAGTTGAGCAAGGGTATTTGCTCGGAATTTCTTTCCACCCTGAAGTTAACGGCGATACCCGAGTTCATGAATACTTCCTTGGGCGCGTAGCCCAATCTGTAGCCGAGAAGAAAGCTAGTATCTAAGGCATGTCTGGACACTCCAAATGGGCAACTACAAAGCACAAGAAAGCCGTCATTGACGCTCGTCGTGCAAAGTCGTTTGCCAAGCTGATTAAAAATATTGAAGTTGCTGCCAAGCTCGGCGGTGCTGACCTTTCTGGAAACCCCACTTTGGTGGATGCGGTTCAGAAAGCTAAAAAGACAAGTGTCCCCAACGACAACATTGATCGCGCCATTAAGCGCGGTGCAGGTCTCACCGGAGACTCTGTTGAGTACACCACCATCATGTATGAAGGCTATGGCCCCAATGGTGTTGCTCTGTTGATCGAATGTTTGACCGATAACAAGAACCGTGCTGCAGCTGAAGTCCGCACTGCAATGAGCCGTAATGGTGGCAACATGGCCGACCCAGGTTCTGTCGCATATAACTTCACACGCAAGGGCGTTATTCGAGTCTCTGCACAAGACGGAATTAATGAAGACTCCATTCTTGCTGCCGTACTGGACGCAGGTGCTGAAGATGTTGAATCTCACAACGGATCTTTTGAAGTAATTTCTGAACCACAGGATCTTGTGAAGGTTCGTGAAGCACTTCAGGCCGCAGGAATTGACTACGACTCTGCAGACGCAGAATTTGTGCCGAACCTCGAGGTTGAAGTCGATGCAGACACTGCTCGTAAGGTGTTCAAGCTCATCGATGCACTTGAAGACTCTGACGATGTTCAAAACGTTTTCAGCAACTTTGACTTGAGCGAGTCCGTGCTCGCTGAGCTCGAGCAGGACTAACTTGCGTATTCTCGGAGTCGATCCGGGACTCACCCGTTGTGGTGTCGGAATTATTGACGCCTCTGCGGATCGAAAAGTTTCCTTAGTCTCGGTCACTGTTCTCAAAACAGATAAAGATCTCGAGTTACCTGCTCGTTTATTGCAATTGCAGAATGAACTGGCTGCGCTTATTGAAGAATTCCAGCCAAAGCGGATTGCCGTTGAAAGAGTTTTCGCGCAACACAACCTCCGCACAGTCATGGGTACTGCCCAAGCAAGTGCTATTGCTTTTGTTGAAGCTGCACAGCGAGGTATTCCGGTGGATCTGCACACCCCTAGCGAAGTGAAGGCCTCGGTTACCGGTACTGGTCGAGCGAATAAGGTTCAAGTCGCCACCATGGTGGGCAGGCTTCTCACTCTTCCTGACGGGAAATTGCTCCCTGATGCAACTGACGCACTTGCTTTAGCTATCTGTAATGCGTGGCGCGGGGGAGCTGGCACTGCGCCCCAGGGCACCTTGACCCCTGCCCAGAAGCGTTGGAGAGATGCGGAGCGTCAGGCCAAGAAACGTGGCTAACAACGCTTAAGCTGGGCTGGTGATTGCCTCCCTCCGTGGAACCGTTTTGGCGGTTCGCGAAAATACATGCATCGTTGATGTCAACGGTGTTGGATATGCGGTTAATGTCACCCCGGCTCACAAATTCAGCGTGACTATTGGTGCAGAACACACTTTTTTAACTTCTCTGATTGTTCGCGAGGATTCACTCACGCTCTTTGGTTTTGAAAATCCTGAAAGCCTCGAACTTTTTGAACAACTCCTCTCCGTCTCGGGTGTAGGTCCCCGTTCTGCTTTGGCGGTATTGGCAGAGATGTCACCTGCCGAAATATTGACTGCAGTTGTCAACGAAGATGACAGCGCTTTCAAGAAAGTTTCTGGGGTAGGCCCCAAGACAGCAAAGTTAATCATTGTTCAACTTGCAGGCAAGCTCACTGCTTTGGCGGATTCAGAAACCATCTCTCATGCTGCGCAGACGGTGTCACCTATTTCGCTCAGTGTCGTCCAAGCCCTTGTTGGATTGGGATGGAACGAGAAGGTTGCACGAGAGGCAGTTGATTCACTCGATTCCTCAAGCCCCGCCGCAACAACTGCCTCGATTTTGAAAGAAGCCTTAGTGTCTCTGGCAAGGAATAGTTGATGTCCGAGGAAAGTGTGATGTCTTCTGAGCCGTTGGATGCTGCAGAACTCGACTTTGAAGGGGCATTGCGTCCTGCCTCGTTGAGTGAATTCGTCGGACAACGTCGCGTCGTGGGACAGCTGGATTTACTTCTCAGAGCTGCAGAACTAGATAGCCGCACACCAGACCACATCCTTCTTGCAGGGCCTCCTGGGTTGGGAAAGACAACTCTGGCAATGATTGTGGCGCATGAGACCGGACGTGCATTGAGAATGTCTAGCGGTCCTGCAATTTCTCACGCGGGTGATCTTGCAGCACTTCTTTCTTCGCTCGTGCCAGGGGAAGTTCTCTTCATTGATGAAATTCACCGGATGGCACGTTCTGCCGAAGAAATGCTCTATTTGGCTATGGAAGACTTCCGCATCGACATCATGGTGGGCAAGGGAGTGGGCGCCTCGAGCATTCCACTCGAGCTGCCACCATTCACGTTGGTGGGAGCAACCACTCGTACAGGTCTGCTTGCCAACCCTCTCCGTGATCGTTTCGGCTTCACCGGGCACCTTGAGTTTTATGAAACAAATGAACTTCTCAATGTGTTGACCCGTTCATCTGCACTTTTAGGGCTAGAGATTCCCCAACCCGCTTTGGCTGAGATAGCTGGACGAAGTAGAGGAACACCTCGAATTGCGAACCGATTGCTACGCCGTGTTCGCGACTACATGACAGTTCATCCACGCGAGGGTGCACTCGAGGCAGTCAACAACGCGCTTGCGCTCTATGACGTAGACCCACGCGGTCTAGATCGACTTGACCGGTCTGTTCTTGAGGTTCTCATCAATCGTTTTGCTGGGGGACCAGTTGGTGTTTCTTCCCTTGCGGTCTCAATTGGTGAAGACGCCGAAACGATTGAGGCAGTTGTTGAACCATTCCTTATTCGTGAAGGACTCATTGTTCGAACACCACGAGGCCGTGTGGCAACACCTGCAGGCTGGGAACACCTCGGACTCACGCCACCGGCAAATGACCTCTCGCTTTCGTGACCTATACTCAATTAGCGGTGATTATTCACCATTTCACCCATTAACTAAGGACTTCTCGTGGATCCAATGACACTCTTCATGATGGCCGTATTGGCTGTTCTGGTCTTCTTCATGTTCCGTAATGGGCAAAAGCGTAAGAAGGCAGCTCTTGAGCTTCAGAACCAGGTAGTGGTTGGTGCACATGTCATGACCACTTTTGGTGTGTATGGAACCATCAAGTCCATTGATGATGCAGAGAACATTGTTGTTCTTGAGACCTCACCAAAGAACACACTCAAACTTCACCGTCAGGCGATTGCCCGTGTCGTTGAGTCTGCAGCAGTTGCTCCCTCCGCTGGTGAAGCTATCGGTGCTGACCTCACAAACCTTGCTCTCAACCCTGAAGCTGAATCTGGTGCGCTAGAAATCGACCCTCAGTTCGGTGAGCGTAAGCCTAAAAACTCGAAGTAATGGCACGTTCTCAGTCATCGCGCAAAGCTCTGCGCTCTCTGACCTGGCTCCTCGTCCTCGTTGCAGGCCTGTTCGGCATCAATGCTGCTGGTGTGCTCTGGGGTGGGGGTTCCTGGCTTCCCAAACTCGCTCTTGACCTTGAGGGTGGTACGCAGATTGTTCTCTCTCCCCAGTTAGAGAGCGGTCAGACTGTCACTGCTGAGCAGATGACTCAAGCTGTTTCGATTATTCGTCAGCGTATTGACGCTGCCGGTGTCTCGGAAGCTGAAATTAATACACAGGGAAACAACAACATTGTTGTGTCCATCCCTGGTACTCCAGATGATGCAACACTGGCCCGTATTGAAGCATCTGCCAAGCTTGACTTTCGTGCAGTGCTGGTTGCCGGTGCTCCTACGTCGACTGCAGTCGGTGCTGATGGAACTGCAACCCCAGTTCCTCAAGGAACTGTTGACCCTAACTTGTCTACGGTTCCCGCAGTGGCTCCGTCAAACGGAAGTGACCTCAACTGGATCACTCCTGCGCTCCAGGCACAGTATGAACAGTTTGATTGTGCTTCTGAGAATGCCCAGGCCGCAAATACTGCTCCTGAAGATCTTCCTCTGATCACCTGTGACTTCACGAATACTGTGAAGTATCTCTTGGGTCCTGTTGAGGTTTCCGGTTCAGATATTTCTAACGCAACTGCAGGAATGGTCACCACATCCACTGGTGCTACTACTGGACAGTGGGCAGTTGACCTTGCCTTTAACGGCAAGGGAACCAAAGCATTTGGTGACGTAACTACTCGTCTGAACGGTCTGACTGGTTCTCAAAACCAGTTCGCCATTGTTCTTGACGGCAAGGTGCTCACAGCTCCTTCAACGAATGCGGCAATTACTAATGGAAATGCGCAGATTACCGGTGGCTTTACCCAGGCCAGTGCCAAGACTCTTGCTGATCAGCTGAAGTACGGTGCATTGCCCATTGGCTTCCAGGTTCAGTCATCAGACACTATCTCCGCGACATTGGGTTCCACCCAGTTGATGAGTGGTCTGCTTGCCGGTGCCATCGGTTTGTTGCTGGTTGTTCTCTACTCGCTCTTCCAATATCGCATGCTTGGTTTAGTTACAGTTGCTTCGCTCGTCGTTGCTGCAGTGTTGACCTACCTCGTAGTGACGATTCTGTCGTGGCGTGAAGGCTACCGCCTGTCCCTAGCCGGTGTTGCTGGTTTGATTGTGGCGATTGGTATTACCGCTGACTCCTTCATCGTTTACTTTGAACGTATTCGTGACGAACTTCGAGATGGTCGTGGGCTCGAATCTGCTGTAGATGCGGGTTGGAAGCGTGCCATCCGAACCATCATTGCAAGTGACACCGTCAACTTCCTTGCCGCAGGTGTGCTGTTCATCCTTGCTGTCGGTAACGTGCGAGGCTTCGCGCTAACTCTAGGTTTGACTACCGTTGTCGACCTCTTTGTCGTCTCGCTCTTCACACACCCACTGTTGCAATTGATTGCACAGACAAACTTCTTTGCAAGTGGACACAAGTTCTCAGGTCTTGACCCACAAGCTCTTGGTGCTGCGTATCGTGGCCGTGCACAGTTTGCGCCGGCTCCAACTGTAACGTCAGGCAAATTGGCCAAGTCTTCTAAGGAAGCTCTCAAGCGTCAAACGATTGCTGAGCGTAAGGCTCAACTCTCCTCCGGTGAGAAGGGAGAAGACTAATGGCTAGTTTTTCTCAGTTCGGTAATGATCTTTACACCGGTGCGCGTTCACTCAACATTGTTGGTCGTCGCAAGCTTTGGTACACCATCTCTGCGGTATTGATTCTGGTCAGTATCGTCGGCCCCATCCTGCGTGGTGGTTTCAACTTCGGAATTGAATTCACAGGTGGTAGTGAGTTTGTCGTTTCCAACGTTTCTGACACCTCGCAAACCATTGCCAGTGATGCAGTAATTTCTGTTGACCCCAACACCGTTCCCAAAGTTTCTAGACTGGGTGATAGCAGTGTTCGTGTTCAGACCGAACAACTCACTGATGCTCAGACCCGTGAAATCAGAAACGCTCTGGCGACGGGGTATTCCGTCCCCGTAGAGAACGTTACAAGCTCATTTATTGGTGCTAGCTGGGGTCAGGACATTACTTCCCAGGCAATACGTGGTTTGTTGGTATTCCTTGTGCTTGCTGCACTTGTGATGGCAATTTACTTCCGAACCTGGAAGATGTCCTTGGTTGCAATCATTGCTTTGCTCCACGACTTGATCATTACTGCAGGCATTTACGGAATCACTGGTTTCGAAGTTACGCCAGGTGCAGTAATTGGTCTTCTGACAATCCTGGGTTATTCGCTTTATGACACCGTTGTTGTCTTCGACAAGATTCGCGAAAACACACGAGGTTCTTCACGAGAAGCGGGACTGACCTTCTCACAACAGGTCAACCTGGCTGTCAACCAGACTCTAGTTCGTTCCATCAATACCTCTGTCGTTGCGGCTTTGCCTGTTGCCTCGATTCTGTTTATTGGTGCTTTCGTACTGGGTGCTGGAACTCTGCGTGACATTTCTCTTGCACTGTTGATCGGCATCATGGTTGGCACCTACTCCACCATCTTCCTTGCAACTCCTCTCTACGCTCAGATTCGTCAGAATGAGCCAGAAATCAAGAAGAGCGACAAGAAGATTTTGGCTTCACAGGGCAGGGCAGATGCTGCTGCTGAGCCAGTCTCTGCTTAAATTCAGCTGAGCCCGTCATAATGGAAACCTCAAGGAGGCGACATGGTTGATACGACGGGAACGACGTCACTACGTCGCCTTGTGCCACGTATCTTTAGCCGTGCGCAACCAGCTGATGGTTTCGACAAGCTCGTCAAGACTGTACGCCAGCACCATCCTCGTGCCGACCTTGTGCAATTGGAACTTGCTCACGAAGTTGCGCGCAAGGCACACGAAGGTCAAAAGCGCCGCTCAGGCGAGCCATATATTACGCACCCGATTGCTGTTGCACAGATTTTGGCAGAGCTCGGTATCGGACCCAAGACTGTTATTGCAGCTTTGCTGCATGACACAGTTGAAGATACTGAATACACCTTGGAAGAATGCCAGGCACAATTTGGTGCAGAAGTGGCAATGCTCGTAGATGGTGTGACCAAACTCGACAAGGTCAAATACGGGGATAGTGCGCAAGCAGAAACCGTTCGCAAAATGATTGTCGCCATGTCTAAAGACATTCGCGTTTTGGTTATCAAGCTTGCTGACCGGCTTCACAATGCTCGCACCTGGGGTTTTATGCCTGTGGAGTCTGCCCAGAGAAAAGCGCGTGAGACTCTCGAGATTTATACCCCACTGGCACACCGTCTCGGTATTCAAACGCTTAAGTGGGAGCTGGAGGATTTATCCTTCGCCGTGTTGCACCCCAAGATTTACCAAGAAATTGAAAATCTTGTTGCTCAACGAACCCCACAGCGTGAGTCCTTCGTTACTTCTGTGATCCAAGATATTGAAAACGACCTCAAAGCTGCACGTATACGTGGTGAGGTGAAAGGTCGACCAAAGCAGTATTACTCCATCTATCAAAAGATGGTTTTGCGCGGTCGTGAATTCGATGAAATCTATGATCTTGTCGGAATTCGTGTCATCGTCAACAGCGTTCGTGACTGCTACGGCATACTCGGTTCAATCCACGCTAGGTGGAACCCTATTCCTGGGCGCTTCAAGGACTACATTGCCACACCAAAATTCAATCTCTATCAGTCACTTCATACGACAGTGATGGGTCCTTCTGGACGTCCCGTTGAAATTCAGATTCGTACTCCAGAAATGCATCAGCGAGCTGAGTTCGGTGTTGCAGCTCACTGGATGTATAAAGACCGAATGAATTCAGGCAAGAGCGATAGCCTCTCCGTTCAGGACACAGATATGGCTTGGCTTGCACATATTTCTGACTGGCAGGCAGAAACTGAAGATCCGGGGGAGTTCCTTGACTCCTTACGCTTTGAAATCGGTGCCAAAGAAGTTTATGTATTTACGCCAAAGGGTCGTGTTATCGGTCTTCCCGCGGGTGCTACCCCAATTGACTTCGCCTATGCGGTGCACACCGAAATCGGTCACCGAACGATGGGGGCAAAAGTCAACGGACGTCTCGTCCCACTCGAAAGCAAGCTTTCTAGCGGCGATGTGATTGAGGTCCTCACTTCAAAAAACCCAGATGCTGGTCCTAGTCAGGACTGGTTGAGCTTTGTTCAAAGCACCCGCACTCGAAACAAAATCAAGCAGTGGTTCACTAAAGAACGCCGTGATGAGGCAATTGAGCAAGGTAAAGACGCTATTGCTCGAGCAATGCGTAAGCAAAACCTTCCCCTGCAAAAGCTGATGACTCAAGATTCATTGGCAGAGGTAGCAAGCAACCTTCGTTATGAAGATGTCTCCATGCTCTATGCAGCAGTTGGTGAAGGTCATGTTTCAACGCAATCTGTGATTGAAAAGATCCTTGCGAGCATTCGTGAAGATGGAGACACTGAAGACGCCGAATTTGTTCTGCCTACTCGGGGGCCCTCAAAGCCCCTCTTACACAGTGATTCTGGTGTGCTCGTTCGTGGTGCTCCAGACATTCTGGTGAAACTTGCCAAGTGTTGCACTCCAGTTCCTGGAGATGCCATTTCTGGTTTCGTCACTCGTGGACAGGGTGTCTCAGTGCACCAAACCAGTTGCCACAACGTGGCTAACATGCTTTCTGAACCAGAACGCATGATTGAGGTGGAATGGTCCCCATCGTCTAAGAGCGTCTTCTTGGTGCAGATACAAATTGAGGCGTTGGACCGTTCTGGACTTCTTTCAGACGTGACCCGTGTTCTTTCGGAACATCACGTCAACATTCTTTCTGCCACGGTCAGTACAACGCAGGATCGTTTAGCTCTCAGTCGCTTCGTATTTGAGATGAGCGAAGTGACCCACCTCGATCGAGTACTTAACGCTGTAAGACGCATTGATGCTGTGTATGACGTGTATCGCGTCTCAGAAGGCTAATTCCTGAGATCTTCTAGCCTGTGAAGTGCCTGCCTTACGTAAGGGTAGAACGGCATCGAATTGAGATTCGATCGTATTGATTCGTAAGTGATGCCATAGTTGTTCATGAGTGCAACAACTGCTGTTGTGACATCTGTTGAACTGTGCTGCTGTGAGCGCAAAAGGTCTGTGATTGTTCTCAACGGTCTGGTAACACCGGTATGACCATTGATCAACATTTCAGTGTCCAAGAGATTACGTTGCTCAATTTTGAGTGAAAGATGTTTTGGGGCTCGTATGCGGTGGACAGTGATTGTTGAGGCAGTGTGCCCTGATGGTTCAGTAATGACGCCATGAGCCCACGCTGCTGAAAGTCCTGTGAGCACGAGCGGGTGCAGTTCTCGAGAGAGTACTTTCCAAGAACGTGTTCGCCAATCGTCAGATTCTTCCCACATTTCGTGGGCAGGCGAGATGTCGCCGTTCAAGCGCAGAGCTGAGAGCTCAGCAAGAGTGAATGTGTTGAGGGAAAGAAAGTGGCCCATTCGCACAGTGTGCAAGATGGGCCACAATTTCATTGCTGAATTTTCACAAATGTGGAAAACCTACTTCAGAACAGCAAGCCATTCTTTTTGGGTTTTGATAGCTGCTTCGAGTTCAGAAACAGCCGCTTTGTCCTTTGCTGCTTGAGCAATGTGCAACTCTGCTTCGAGCTTCTCAATCTTTTCTTCGATTTGACCTGCAAGACCCTCAGATCGTGCAAGCTTCTCAGGGTTAGATGCGTTCCAGTGGTTATCTTCAAGCTTGCGAACTGCTTGTTCGACCTTGCGCATACGCTCTTCAGTCGACTTGAGTTGTGCGCGAGGAACCTTGCCTGCTGCGTCCCACTTCTTCTGAAGTGCGTTGAGCTTTGCTCTGGCTTCTACCCGGTCAGTAGCGTCGAGGAGTGCTTCAGCTTCCACCAGGATTGCAAGCTTTACCTCGAGGTTGCCGGCAAATGAAGCGTCCTCTGCTTCGTCTTGCTCTTTCTTCGCAGCATAGAGCGCATCTCCAGCAGCCTTGAAGCGAGCCCAGAGCGCATCGTCAATTTTCTTTCCCGCACGTGGGGCGAGCTTCCACTGATCTAGGAGAGCACGATAGGCGGCTACACCATTTGCTCCCTGAGCCTGAAGGGCTTCAGCCTTGGCGATCAGCTCTTCCTTGGCATTCTTTGCGCCCTTGTTCTTTGAATCGAGGTCAGCAAAGAATGCACGGCGGTGCTGGTCAAGCTTTTGGCGTGCATCTCGGAAACGCTTCCACAACTCATTCGACTCAGTCTTTGAAAGCCGAGGACCACCCTTTTGTGCTGCCTGCCACTGGGCGAAGAGTTCATCAACTTTTGCCGTAGTTGTCTTCCATTGAATCTTTGCTGGATCGGTAGCGGCGAGCGCTTCGATCTGTTCAACAATTGCAACACGTGCCTGACGAGCCGCTTCTACTGCGGCAGCGTTCTTCTCTTTCTCTGCTTCGGAGAGTTCACTGAGTGAACCGAGCAGCTTTTCAAGACGCTCAGAAAGTGCTGCATAGTTTCCGATGCCATTGCGAGCTTCGATCTGCTCAGCAATCTTTTTGGCGCTGTCAGATATTTCTGAAGCAGGTGCTCCACGCTTTGCGCGCTGTTCGAGCAGCACGAGTGCTGAATTGGTGTCGTTGAACTTTCGTTCGAAGAAAGCAAGTGCTTCTTCTGGAGTCACATCGGCATACTGGCCAATCAGACGTTCACCGTCAGCTTCGACGACATATACATGGCCGGCTTCGTTGACACGCGCCGTTGTCTTTTCAGACATAACAATCCACCTCATAGGGATAAGGAACAACCAGCCTCAAGCCTAGAGCACCGGTTCCTTTTGTGGAGACTGTTACTTGATGGTTACTCCGGTGAGGGTGACGGGAATCTTAGGTGCCCCATCCCCAGAACCGTCTGAAGTTCCCTGGCTGGTTACTTGTGAGATGAGTTCAGGAAGTCCACTGGTGATGTGGCCTATCACGGTATATCCACCTGCAGCGTCACTAGGAATAGTGCTGTCTTCATAAACAATAAAGAATTGGCTTCCCATCGAGTTAGCGTTGCCACCTTGACGGGCCATTGCGATTGTCCCAGCAGGGTAAACATTGTCTGCAGGGGCGTTCTCTACTGGGCCATATGAGTATCCGGGTCCGCCGGAACCGTCACCGTTGGGGTCGCCGCATTGCAAGACATAGATTCCTTGCGTGGTGAGGCGGTGGCAGGAAATTCCTTCATAGAAACCTGAACCAATGAGTGAGATGCTGCTTGCTACAGCCTGTGGAGCGGCTGCGCCATCGAGTTCAAAGGTGACGGGAACTCCAGCCACACTCATCGAACCTTCCCACGTGCGGTTTTCGCTCAAGGCAGCATCGGGAGCAGTTCCTTGTGAAGCTGATGGAGTTGGCGTAGCTGATGAGGAGGTTGCGGGGGAGGTCATTGACACGACGGCCGAATAAACGCCAATACCGAGTGCAAGGATAAATACACCTGAAATAGAACCCACAATCAGGCGGTTGCGTACCTTCTTCGCTTTTTGAGCACGCTCGTATGCCGCCTTGCGGTCTGAATAGGACTTAATCCTGTCGCGGTCTTCTTTGGTTACGCGGTTGTCGTTCGTCTTTGCCATAGCAAGCAACGCTAATCTAAAGCAATGGCTCATGGTGAATCGACACTCGGTGGACAGACCGCACCACTTGCTGTCCGCATGCGTCCACGAAGCCTCGAGGAAGTAGCTGGACAAGAACAGCTCCTCAAAACTGGATCGCCGTTGCAGGTCTTAGCTACCCCTGGCTCACAGAGCTCAGTATCTGTCATTCTCTGGGGTCCTCCAGGCACGGGCAAAACCTCTTTGGCACATGCCATCGCCACCTCATCTGATCGGCGCTGTGTGGAACTTTCTGCCGTGACGGCAGGTGTCAAAGATGTGCGCACCGTGATGGAAGAAGCTCAGTCACAGCGCGATCTCTATGGCGTGCGAACTCTCTTATTCCTTGATGAGATCCATCGTTTTAGTAAAGCTCAGCAGGATGCACTTCTTCCCGGAGTTGAAAACGGTTGGGTTACCCTCATTGCTGCCACCACCGAAAATCCATCCTTCAGTGTTGTCACTCCATTACTTTCACGGTCACTCCTACTTCGACTGGAGCCACTTTCCAACGAAGCTCTGGATGGACTTATTCAGCGTGCCCTCGATGAACCTTTTGGGTTGGCAAAGAAATTCAATGCTGATGCCGATGCTCGGTCTGCAATCATCAACTTTGCTTCTGGTGATGCTCGTCGTGTGCTCACCTCACTAGAAGCCGCCGCCGCCATCGCTCAGCAGACCTCAAAAAAGAAGACTGGAGTCATTGCAATCACTGCTGAACACGTCTCAGCAGCGGTTGATTCTGCACTTCTTCGTTACGACCGTAACGGTGATGAGCATTATGACGTCATCAGTGCTTTCATCAAATCAATCCGCGGATCTGACCCCGATGCGGCTGTGCACTATCTGGCTCGAATGATTGCTGCGGGGGAGGACCCACGCTTCATTGCGCGGCGTTTGATCATTTCTGCCTCAGAAGATATCGGTCTTGCAGACCCGCAAGCTCTGGGCATTGCTACCGCTGCAGCGGATGCTGTGGCGATGATTGGTATGCCTGAAGGGCGAATTCCACTTTCGGAAGCGACCATTTACCTGGCTACTGCCCCAAAATCTAATGCCGCTTACCTAGCAATCAATCAGGCATTGGCAGATGTTCAGGCCGGAAAATCGGGATCAGTTCCGAAACACCTTCGTGATGCTCATTATGCCGGGGCAAAGAAACTTGGTCACGGCAAGGGATATGACTATCCCCATGACAATCCGCTCGGCGTGGTGGAGCAGCAATATTTACCGGACACTCTCAAACAGGTTGAGTATTACTCACCAACAGATCACGGTGCTGAACGAGAAATTCATGCTCGGTTAGAGAAACTCAGAGCAATCACCAAGAAGCGTCGATAGTACCTCGCCGGATAGTGGTAAGGTTTTAGAGTCTATTTCGACTGTGAAGCGCGGCTGCATCACAGAAACGAAAGAACTGGATCGCCCTGTAGCCGGGCACCGTGACAAACCCCTCGATTTTCGCTCTCTATGAGCGTGTTCATTTTGTTTGTTCAATCGAAAAGGAAATTGTGTCTACTAAGTCACGTACCCGTAGCAAGACCCGTCTTTCGCGTGCCCTCGGCATCGCTCTGACTCCTAAGGCAGCAAAGTACCTGGAAAAGCGTCCCTACGCTCCAGGTGAGCACGGCCGCACCAAGCGCAAGGCAGACTCTGACTACGCAGTTCGTCTGCGTGAAAAGCAGCGTCTTCGCGCACAGTACGGTATCCGCGAAGCTCAACTGCGCAATGTTTTCCAGGAAGCCCGTAAGACCCAGGGTCTTACCGGTGAGAACCTGGTTGAGCTCCTCGAGATGCGTCTTGACGCCCTCGTATTGCGTGCAGGTTTTGCTCGCACCACCGCTCAGGCTCGTCAGCTGGTTGTGCACCGTCACATCCTCGTTGATGGCCAGCTGGTTGACCGTCCATCTTTCCGCGTAAAGCCTGGACAGCTCATCCACGTCAAGCCACGCTCTGAGGTTCTTGAGCCCCTGCAGGTAGCTGCTGCTGGTGGACACGCAGAGGTTCTTCCTCCCGTGCCTGCTTACCTCGATGTTGAGTTGGACAAGCTCCACGCAACTCTGGTACGTCGTCCAAAGCGTTCTGAAGTTCCCGTCACCTGTGACGTTCAGCTCGTTGTTGAGTACTACGCAGCTCGCTAAATTATTAGCTCTGAAAGGGTGTGGATCTTCGGATCTGCACCCTTCCTGTTTTAACGCTCGGGTGCTCCTCCCGTAGACTGGTGTTTCGCTATTGCACCGTTCATCTGGAGAAATCATGAAGCAGCTTTTTTGGCTAATTGTTGGCGTAGTTGCCGGCTTCTTTGTTGCGCACAAAGTTAACCAGACAGAACAGGGCCAGGCCTTTTTCGCCAACTTGGACGCGAAGACTCGTGATTTCACCGATGCACTGGTTGAAGGCTACAAAGAGCGTGAGGCAGAGCTGCGTTCAGCTCGTAAGAACTAATCATGCAGACTGCTGAAATTCGCCAACGTTGGCTTGACTTCTTTGCTGCGCGTGGACACACCGTTGTTCCTTCGGCTTCACTCGTTAGTGATGACCCCACCTTGCTGTTCACCGTCGCAGGTATGGTTCCTTTTATTCCCTACCTCTCAGGTGTTGTTCCACCTCCATACCCTCGTGCAACGAGCGTTCAGAAGTGCATCCGAACACTAGATATTGAAGAGGTAGGTAAAACTACCCGCCACGGAACTTTCTTCCAGATGAACGGTAACTTCTCGTTTGGTGATTACTTCAAAGAACAGGCCATTGAATATGCCTGGGAGCTACTGACTACTTCTCAATCAGAAGGTGGCCTCGGTTTCCAGGAAAAGGACCTCTGGGTCACCGTCTATGAAGACGACGACGAAGCAATTGGTTTCTGGAAAAAGACCGCTGGGCTTCCTGACGAGCGTATTCAACGCCGTGGCAAGGAAGACAACTACTGGTCTACAGGACAACCTGGCCCTGCAGGCCCCTGTTCCGAGATCTATTTCGACCGTGGACCTGCCTATGGTATTGAGGGTGGTCCGGTAGCAGACGAAGATCGCTACATCGAAATTTGGAACCTTGTGTTTATGCAGTATCTGCGTGGCGAGGGAACAAGCAAAACCGAGTTCGAAATTTTGGGTGAGCTTCCCAATAAGAACATCGACACAGGTATGGGTCTTGAACGTGTTGCTTTCCTCAAGCAAGGTGTTGAAAACCTGTATGAAATAGATCAGGTTCGCCCTGTGCTTGACCGCGCTGCAGAGCTTGCAGGTGTTACCTACGGCGCAAACCACGAAAACGATGTTCGACTACGCGTCGTAGCCGACCACGTGCGTTCTGCTCTCATGTTGATGGCAGACGGTGTGCAAGCCTCTAACGAAGGTCGTGGATACATCCTGCGCCGTTTGTTACGTCGTTCAGTTCGTGCAATGCGGTTGCTTGGAGTTGATTCTGCAACTTTCCCCGAGCTTTTTACTGCCTCACGAGATGCAATGAAGGCTGCGTATCCAGATGTCGAATCTGAATATGCACGTATTTCACAGATTGCCTATGGCGAAGAAGAGACTTTCCTCAAGACCCTTGCCTCAGGAACCACCATTCTTGACACAGCTGTCTCAGAAACCAAGAAGTCTGGTTCATCAGCGTTGGCGGGGGATACCGCGTTCTTGTTACATGACACCTTCGGTTTCCCCATTGATCTCACTCTTGAGATGGCCGAAGAAGCAGGACTGTCAGTAGATCGAGCAGCTTTTGATGCTCTCATGCTCGATCAGCGCACCCGTGCCAAAGCAGACGCGAAGGCAAAGAAATCAATCCTTGCTGATCTATCTATCTACACAGACCTTCGTGCTCAGGGTGAAACAGTATTCACTGGTTACACCGACCTCGAAACCGAAACAAGCATTCTCGGCCTGTTGAAGGATGGTCTGCCCGTTCAATCTGCTTCCGCTGGTGACGTGGTTGAAGTCATCGTTGGCGCCACGTCACTCTATGCAGAATCTGGTGGTCAGGTTTCTGATGCAGGTTCGATTATTGGCGACGGTTTTGATTTGGAAGTACTTGACGTTCAAAAGCCCGTCAAGGGCTTGGTCAGCCACACCGTTGAAGTGCGCAGTGGTCAGGTAAACGCCGGTGCAGCTGCGACGACAGTTGTTGACAAAAACTATCGCGCTGCTGCTGCCGCTGCACACTCAGCAACTCACCTCGTTCACGCAGCACTTCGTGAAGTTCTAGGAGAAACTGCACACCAGGCTGGTTCGCTCAACAAGGCGGGCTACATGCGTTTCGACTTCTCCTGGAACGAGGCACTTTCTGTCGATACCCGCACAGAAATCGAAGAGATTGCAAACAATGCAATTCTCGCTGATTACGACGTGGTCACCCGTGAAATGGCCCTTGACGATGCCAAGAAGATGGGTGCGATGGCACTCTTTGGCGAAAAGTATGGTGAGACCGTCCGCATGGTTGATATCGGTGGCCCCTGGTCCCGAGAATTGTGTGCTGGTACTCACGTAACTCACTCTTCGCAAGTTGGTTTGATCAATTTGGTCAGTGAGTCTTCTGTTGGTTCATCCAACCGTCGTGTTGAAGCGCTGGTTGGTGCAGACGCATTCAAATCACTAGCTGCAGAACGAGCAATTGTGCATGAACTCAGCTCTTCTTTGAAGGCCCCCCGTGAGCAGGTCACCTCTCGTGTGGCGGACCTTATGGCAAACCTCAAAGCTGCGGAACGCAAGATTGCCGAATTTGAAGCTGCTGCAGTTCGTGAACAGATTCCTGCTCTGGTTTCGAAAGCTTCACCTGCAGGTAAAGTCACAGCAATCATTGAGTCAGTCGCTGGTGTTGCTTCGGTCGATGATCTGCGTAACCTCGTCACCGGTGTACGCGAAAAAGTTCAGTCAACGAACACAGTTATTGCTCTTGGCGCCGTCATTGATGGAAAGCCTGCGGTCATTGTTGCAACTACTGAAGGCTCACGACACGACGGTGCCAAGGCCGGTGCGCTGGCTAAGGTTGCCGCCGGAGTTCTCGGCGGTGGCGGTGGCGGTCGTGACGACATGGCTCAAGGTGGAGGCACTAATGCTGACGCCCTGGATGCTGCAATTGCTGCAATTGCCTCGGAGTTGCGAAGCCTCTAATGCGTTCAGGCGTTCGCGTTGGGATCGACGTCGGCACAGTACGCATCGGGATTGCACGGAGTGATCGCGACGGGCTCATGGCTACGCCAGTAGAAACTGTTGATCGAACCTCAGGAAATGCAGTCGAACAGATTGTTCAGATCGTGCATGAACTCGAAGCTCTGGAGGTAGTGGTTGGCTTACCCCTATCCCTCAGCGGTAAATCAACCGCTTCAACTGAAGATGCCCTATTTGTCGCACGTGAAATTGCCGGGGCAGTAGATGTCCCCGTGCGACTTGTAGATGAACGTTTGACAACTGTTTCTGCTCACTCAGCCTTACGTGCTTCTGGGAAGAAGGAAAAACAAACTCGATCGGTCATCGATCAGGTAGCTGCAGTAATGATTTTGCAACATGCGCTGGATTCTGAGCGCTCTAGTGGCAACCTTCCGGGGAAAGACATCAGCGAGTTTCCAGCTCAGTCTTAGGTTGTCTCGATAGGCTGAAAATCAGTCCCTCCACGAAACAGGCTGTGATGTCAGACGAAAACTACTCTCCGCTTTCAAGCAACTCGGCACCTCAAGCGTCCTCTGGTTCCACAGTGCCCGGAAAGCGTCGCAGAAAAAGTAGTAAAAAGTCTGCAGTGGTCATTGGCTCGATCATTGGCGTAGTCGTGCTCATCGGCGCCGTGCTTGGTGGTCTCTTTTTTACTGGCGTCATAGGCGGTAACGCTAACGACTACTCAGGTTCAGGGCATGGTGAGGTCAATTTCAAAATTAATGAAGGTGAAATTGGCGATCAGATTGCGAACAACCTGGTGGAGGCAGGAGTAACGAAGAGCTTTGATTCGTTTTATCAATTGCTTCTCGAAACCAAGCCAGAACCTGTCTTCACTCCTGGTGTTTATCGTTTGAAGTTAGAAATGTCAGCAAAGGCCGCTCTAGCGGCTTTGCTAGACCCAGCAAACCGTGTGGAACTTTCGGCAACCATTCCTGAAGGAACAACTGAAAAGAACGTTCTCAAAATCCTCGCTGAAGGCCTGTCCATACCTTTGGCTGACCTTCAAGCAGCTGCTGCAAATCCTGCTCAATATGGAGTTCCTGCGGAAGCGACAACCCTAGAGGGATTCCTTTTCCCTGCCACCTACACTTTCTCTCCTGGAGTAAGTGCAACAGAAGTTATTCAGCGACTTGTTGATGAGTCTCTTGCTGCTCTTGACGCAGCTGGTGTTCCACAAGACCAGCGTTGGGATGTCATTCGTCTTGCATCAGTAATTCAACGTGAGAGTGGACCAAATCCTGATGACATGTACAAAATCTCGCGGGTATTTCACAACCGCCTAGATCAAGGAATGAATCTTGGTTCTGATGTGACCACCTGTTACGGTGCAGGATTGACCGGTAAGGATTGCTTGCTTATTACGCAAGCAGCCTTGGATGACAAGACCAACCTCTACAACACGCGTATCCTTCCAGGGCTACCTATAGGTCCAATTTCTAACCCAGGTGCGGAAGCCATTGATGCGGCCTATCACCCAACTGAGGGTCCTTGGTTGTTCTTTGTAACCGTGAACCTCACCACGGGCGAAACGGTCTTTAGTGAAACTGCAACGGAGCATGAAGCAGCGGTAGAGCAATATTACGCATGGCTTGATGCCCACCCTGAAGCAGTTGGCTAACCCATTATGAGCTCTATTCAGACTCTTGCAGTGGTGGGGCATCCCATTGCTCATTCGCTTTCACCTGCACTTCATTCAGCGGCGTATAACTGCCTTGGGCTTAACTGGAAATATGTGGCAGTTGATGTTCAACCCGGTCAGCTTTCAGATTTCATCAATTCAACAGACAGTTCGTTACGCGGACTCTCTGTGACGATGCCTCACAAGGTTTCTGCACTTGAGCTATCGGATTCAATCGACCTGATCGCTGAACGAACTCATTCTGTAAACACTCTTCGTTTTGAACATGGTGTTGATGGTGGACGTTCCGTTACTGGCTACAACACAGATGTTGCCGGGATTGTGAATTCCTTCACTGACGCGGGAGTTGTGAAAGCTAGTCATGTTGCAGTCATTGGTGGGGGTGCAACAGCTTCTTCCGCTGTAGTCGCCGCGGCCGAAAAGGGTGCTGAACATGTCTCCGTCATAGCGCGCACACCCGAAAAGGCCCTCTTTCTTGAGCAAGTTGGTCAACAGGTGGGAGTGAATGTATCCGTGCACCCGCTAGAAACAATGGAGACCTTGTCGCCCGTTGATGTCGCTATCTCAACACTGCCTGGGGATGTTGAACTCTCTTTATCTCCACTTCCCAGGACAGCACGAGCAACTCTTCTTGATGTGGCATACAACCCTTGGCCCAGCAAGCGCGGTGCACAATGGTCGCAAGCAGGGGGAGAAGTTGTCAGCGGTTTACGTATGCTTGCTCACCAAGCACTGATTCAAGTCCGTATTTTTGTCAACGGTTCTCCCTGTGATGAACTCCAGAACGAGACTGATGTCAAGGTAGCTATGTTTCATGCAGTGGGCCTCGAAACACTCTGAGTGCAAAATCACCTCTCTGGACTGTGACAAACTTGATACATGCTTAGATGGCTTACCGCAGGTGAATCGCACGGACCAGAACTGATTGCCGTGATTGAGGGTTTGCCTGCAGGTGTTCCCGTTCTTGCGGAAGACATCCAGCTTGACTTGCAACGTCGCCGCCTTGGCTATGGCCGCGGTGCACGCATGAAGTTTGAAAAGGACGAGCTCAACATTTCAGGTGGTGTTCGCCACGGGAAGAGCTTGGGTGGACCCATCGCACTTCGCGTAGGCAACAGCGAATGGCCTAAGTGGGTTGATGTTATGAACCCTGCACCTGTTGATCCTTCTGTGTTGGAATCTGGCCGTGGAGCAGCTTTGACAAGGCCACGTCCAGGTCACGCTGATCTAGTTGGTATGCAGAAATATGACTTTGATGAGTCGCGACCCATTCTGGAACGTGCAAGTGCGCGTGAAACTGCAGCACGAGTTGCTTTAGGTGCTGTCGCTCGATCTTTCCTTCAGGAACTAGGCATTACTTTGGTAAGCCACACCATTGCAATTGGCCCTGTCAGTGTCCCAGAAGGCACACCTTTGCCACGTCCATCTGACGTGGATGCTTTAGACGCCGATCCGCTGCGTTGCTTTGATCAAGCCACCAGTGAATTAATGTTTGCCGAAGTAGAACAAACCCACAAAGACGGTGACACCATCGGTGGTGTCGTTGAAGTTCTGGCATACGGCCTGCCACCAGGACTCGGATCTCATGTTCACTGGGATCGTCGTTTAGATTCACAGCTTGCTGCTGCTCTGATGGGTATCCAAGCAATCAAGGGCGTTGAGGTTGGTGACGGCTTCGAAACTACTCGTCGCCGCGGCTCTGTAGCGCATGATGAGCTTTTCGCGACAGAAGAGGGCATCGCGCGTGAAACAGATCGCGCTGGTGGCATTGAGGGTGGAATGAGCACTGGAACAGTACTTCGTGTTCGTGCAGGGATGAAGCCCATTGCGACAGTTCCTCACGCTCTGCGCACCATAGATACTTCAACAGGTGAAGCAGCCCCTGCACACCACCAGCGCTCTGATGTGTGTGCTGTCCCTGCTGCTGGTGTTGTAGCGGAAGCTATGGTCGCTTTGACTTTGGCCAATGCTGTTCTCGAGAAATTCGGTGGCGACAGTATTGGGGAAACCAAACGCAACCTTGAAAACTACCTCGCTCACATTCCTGAGTCTGTCCACACTGTGCAAAGCAAGTAACCAGTGGCCTCACCTGTAGCCGTTTTCATTGGCGCTCCTGCCTCTGGTAAATCGAAGATTGCCAAAAGAGTGTCTGCTTTGCTTGAAATTCCTCGCGTAGACACCGACAAGGTGATTGTGGCGGCACATGGACCCATTGCTGAGATTTTCGATACTCAAGGCGAAACTGCCTTCCGTGAGCTCGAACGAGCTGCAGTTGTAGAAGCGCTCTCACAACAAGCTGTAGTGAGTTTGGGCGGTGGAGCAGTTCTGGACCCCGCCACTCAGGCTGATTTGAGGAATGTTCCAGTAGTTCTGCTCACTGTTTCCCAAGACGCTGTGGCGGAGCGAATTACTGACCCTAAGCGGCCTTTATTGCGCGATGGTATCGATGCATGGGTGAATTTAGTTCAGAAGCGCATGCCGATCTATCAGGAACTTGCTTGGGTTACCTTTGATACATCTGATGGAGATTTAGACAGAATTGCGTCAGAGGTTGTTTCCTGGATTTCTGCTGGCTACCCACGACAAGGTGTGTGAAATGAGTAATACCGAGATTCACGTCACTGGTGGCGGGGACTACAACGTCACTATTGGCCGGGGAATGCTTGCTAACCCTGAACCTTTTTTTGCTCCAGTCTTTGGTCCTGCCGTGAATAAGGTGCTCATCATTCACCCACCGACCATGGGAGCAATTGCCAACAAATTACGCGAACAACTCATGGGGGAGCGCGAAGTGCTCCTCGCTGAGGTTCCTGACGCAGAAAACGCTAAGCGGGTTGAAGTTGCTGCTTTTTGCTGGCAGGTTCTCGGACAGGCCGATTTCACACGTTCTGACGCCATTATTGGCCTCGGCGGTGGTGCTGTTACCGATCTTGCTGGATTTGTTGCTGCTACGTGGCTTCGTGGTGTCAAGCTGATTCAAATCCCGACGACGGTGCTTGCAATGGTGGATGCCTCGGTAGGAGGCAAAACTGGAATCAACACCGCTGAAGGTAAGAATCTTGTTGGTTCTTTTTATGCACCTCATGCCGTGGTGTGCGATCTTGATGTGTTAGAAAAACTTCCCCGTAATGAGTTACTTGCGGGCTTTGCTGAAATCGTCAAGTGCGGTTTCATCGCTGATCCAGAAATCCTCGACATTCTTGAAGCTGATGTCGATAAAGCAACGGATCCAACCACTGAAGAATTTCAACGACTGATTGAACTCTCGGTAGGTATCAAAGCACGTGTGGTCTCAGAAGATTTCACGGAGCAAGGTCAACGCGAGATTTTGAACTATGGTCACACTTTCGGTCACGCAATTGAACACGCAGAGCGCTACACCTGGAGGCATGGCGCTGCCATCAGTATTGGCATGGTTTTCGCTGCGGAGCTGTCCCGAATGACTCAAAACCTTCCTGATGAAGTTGTTGATCGTCATCGTCGAATACTGGAGTCCTTAACTCTTCCCACAACATACAATCCAGATGCGTGGGAGCACCTCCTGGCAACTATGAAGCGCGATAAGAAAGCGCGAGGATCCATGCTGCGTTTCGTTGTTTTGCGTGATGTTGGTCAGCCAACCATCTTGAACGTGCCGGACACCTCGATACTCTTCACCGCTTACCAAGAGGTCAGTGCTTAATCTTCGTTAGGCTTGAAGTTATGGCACGCATCCTCGTACTCAATGGCCCAAATCTCGGGCGTCTTGGTTCGCGCGAACCTGATGTTTATGGAAGTCAAGATTTAGAGGCTCTTGCCACAGTGCTGAAATCAGATGCTCCACGTTTCGAGATTGAAGTTCGACAAACCGACTCTGAACCTGAACTCATGTCGTGGTTGTTCGAAGCTGTTGACACAAAGACTCCAGTCATATTGAATCCTGCAGCATTCACTCACTACTCATATGCTTTGCGCGATGCTGCAGCAATGGTGACCAAAGCCGGTGTTCCTCTCATTGAGGTACACATCTCAAATCCACACTCTCGTGAAGAATTCCGGCACAACAGCGTAATTTCTGCTGTTGCTACGGGCGTTATCGCAGGTTTTGGCTTTGACTCCTACCGACTCGCATTGAGTCAGCTAACCCGTTAGACCCAGAACGGTCAGTTCACTGCGACCGTCTCCCATAGACTTGACTGTTGGGTCACCACCCACAGTTTTGCCTCTGAGGCATTTTGATTCATAAAAAGGAAAACTCATGGCTTCTACCGCTGATATCAAGAACGGCATCGTCCTCAACATCGATGGTGCACTCTGGACCATTATTGAGTTCCAGCACGTAAAGCCTGGTAAGGGTGGTGCGTTTGTTCGTACCAAGATGAAGAACCTGATGACAGGCAAAGTAGTCGACAAGACCTACAACGCAGGTACCAAGATTGACATCACCAACGTTGATCGTCGTGATTTCCAGTACCTCTACAACGACGGTAACGAATACGTCTTCATGGACAAGACCAACTACGAGCAGCTTTCTGTTCCTGAGGTTGTTGTTGGAGACGCAAAGAACTTCATGCTCGAAAACCAGGATGTTCAGATTGCTCTGCACGAAGGAACTCCACTTTACGTAGAGCTTCCAGCATCCGTTGTACTCGAGATCACTTACACCGAGCCTGGCCTACAGGGTGATCGTTCAACCGGTGGTAACAAGCCTGCAACTGTAGAGACTGGCTTCGAGATTCAGGTTCCTTTGTTCCTGGAAATTGGTACCAAGGTCAAGGTAGACACCCGTGACGGTTCCTACCAGGGCCGCGTAAACGACTAATTCATGAGCGCACGCAGTAAAGCACGTAAACGTGCTCTAGATGTGCTGTTTTCTGCTGATGTCCGAGATATCTCGGTTGCAGAAGCGCTTGAAGCTGAAGCACAACGTGCCGCCAGTGAGCCTGAGCGCGCAGCATCGTGGCTTTATGCCCGCGAAATTCTTGATGGTGTGATTGACCACAGCGTGGAAATCGACGAAACAATCGAAACCTACGCTCGCGGCTGGTCACTTGAGAGAATGCCCGCAGTTGACCGTGCAATCGTACGTATTGCGGTGTGGGAAATCCTCTACAACTCTGAAGTTCCCAATGCCGTTGCGTTAGACGAAGCTGTCGAGGCAGCTAAGAGCCTTTCAACAGAAGAGTCTTCAGGTTTTGTTAATGGGCTTCTTGCTACTATCGCTTCCACCGCAAACTGATACACTAATCAGACCACCGACATCCTTTAATTTCCGTCCAGAGAGGCGGGGAAGGAGGTCAGAATGACTGCACGAGCCATCATGCAGGCGACTGACATGCACCGCGCGTTGACGCGGATTGCTCACGAGATCCTCGAATCTAACCGAGGCGCTCAGTCCCTTGTTCTTCTTGGCATCCCAACTCGTGGTGTCACACTCGCACATCGACTGGCTTCGATACTTGAATCCATCGTCCCTGGTGCTTCGGTTCCCGTGGGTTCACTTGATGTGACGATGTATCGCGATGACCTCTACCAACACCCCACTCGATCGACTGCGCCAACTGAAGTGCCAGTGTCTATCGACGATGCAACCGTGGTTCTTGTTGATGACGTTCTATATAGTGGCCGAACCGTCCGTGCAGCGCTGGATGCGCTGACCGACCTTGGCCGCCCTAAGGTAGTGCGCTTGGCAGTACTTGCTGACCGCGGTCACCGTGAACTTCCCATCCGAGCAGATTTTGTTGGTAAAAACCTTCCTTCAGCCCACGGCGAGCGCATCAATGTTCGATTGGTGGAACATGACGGTGAAGACGGTGTCGAAATCGAAGAGGCGGTGACCGCATGAAACACCTTCTCAGCACACGTGATCTCTCACGAGAGGAAGCTATTCAGCTTCTAGATATTGCTGAAGACATGGCTGCAGTCAACGAGCGTGAAGTGAAGAAGCTCCCTGCTTTACGAGGCAAGACCGTAGTGAATCTGTTTTTTGAAGATTCCACTCGAACACGCATCTCCTTCGAGGCAGCTGAAAAGCGCCTTTCGGCAGATGTCATCAACTTTGCAGCCAAAGGTTCCAGTGTTTCTAAAGGTGAAAGTCTCAAAGACACGACTCAGACTCTCGCGGCGATGGGGATTGACGCTGTAGTTATTCGACACGGCGCTTCTGGAGCTCCTCAGGTGCTTGCACAAAGTGGCTGGATTGATGCACCTGTGATCAATGCAGGTGACGGCACACACGAACACCCCACCCAGGCACTGCTTGATGCATTCACTATGCGCAAGCGACTGCACGGTACTGGTTCTCGAGGTAAAGGTCTTGACGGAGTCAAAGTAACCATCGTGGGGGATATCCTGCACTCGCGAGTAGCCAGGTCTAATGTGTGGCTTCTTGAAACACTTGGTGCTGAAGTTCAACTCGTGGCTCCACCCACACTGCTTCCACATGCCGTTGATAGCTGGCCTGTATCTGTGAGCTACAACTTGGATGAGGCCCTTGCATCTAGTAAGCCAGATGTGGTGATGATGCTCCGCATTCAGCAAGAGCGTATGCATGATGCTTTCTTCCCCAACGAGCGTGAATATTCAAACTTGTGGGGTCTTACTCAAGAGCGATTCTTAGCTCTTCCAGCTAAGACAATGGTGATGCACCCCGGCCCGATGAACCGCGGTCTTGAAATTAGTTCTGCCGCAGCAGACTCACCACAATCCACAGTGCTCGAACAGGTCGCCAATGGTGTCTCTGTGCGAATGGCAGCTCTATACATGGTTCTCACCGGTGAACGAGAGGTAACTCATGACTAATCCAAACCTGCTCATCACTGGAGCTACACTTCCTGATGGCACACGATCAGACATTCTTATTGAAGGAACTCAGATCACTGCAGTTGGCAGTGGACTCAGCTCTGCTCATGCAGAAAAGATTGATGCTGATGGTCTCGTAGTTCTTCCTGGTTTAGTAGATCTTCATACACACCTTCGTGAACCTGGTTATGAGCAGTCAGAAACTGTCCTCACTGGCACTCAAGCGGCAGCTCTTGGTGGGTTCACCTCCGTATTTGCGATGGCCAACACACTCCCGGTCGCTGACACTGCTGGCGTTGTTGAGCAGGTTTTGCGTCTTGGTTCCGAAGCTGGTTATGCGACCGTCAGACCAATCGGGGCGGTGACCAAGGGACTCGAAGGCGTTCAGCTGGCAGAACTTGGCGCAATGGCTAACTCTCGTGCACAGGTTCGCGTGTTTTCTGACGACGGTAAGTGTGTCTTTGATCCCCTGATCATGCGTCGTGCTCTTGAATACGTCAAGACTTTCGGTGGCGTGATTGCTCAGCACGCACAGGAACCACGTCTGACGGTTGATGCTCAAATGAACGAGGGTGAGGTTTCGGCTCGCCTTGGGTTGGCAGGATGGCCAGCAGTTGCGGAAGAATCCATCATTGCCCGCGACGTCTTACTTGCCGAACACACAGGCTCGCGCCTGCACATCTGCCACCTCTCAACAGCCGGTTCTGTTGATGTCATTCGTTGGGCTAAGAAGCGAGGAATCAACGTTACTGCTGAGGTAACCCCTCACCACCTTCTGCTCACAGATGAACGTGCTGAAAGTTATGACGCACGATTCAAGGTGAACCCACCACTTCGTCGTCAAGAAGATGTTCTTGCTCTGCGTGAAGCTCTTGCAGATGGCACCATCGACATCGTTGCTACAGACCACGCCCCACACCCTGTTGAAACCAAGGACTGCGAATGGGGAGCTGCTGCCTTCGGAATGGTCGGTCTAGAATCAGCACTTGCCGTCGTTCACACCACCATGGTTGAAACAGGACTCATCGGTTGGAAAGATGTTGCCAGAGTACTGTCTGAGGCTCCAGCTCGAATTGGTGGGCTTGCCTCACACGGGCACGCAATCACTCCTGGTGTTCAAGCAGAACTGGTCTTGGTTGATCCCACCACTCGCCGCAACTTTGGTGTTGACGACCTAGCAAGCCTTTCGCACAACACTCCCTATCTTGGTGTTGAACTCTCGAGTCAAGTAGTGGCCACAATCCACCAGGGATATCTGACGGCATCTAATCGTGCGATTGTTGATGCAGAGTCAGTTGCTGCTCGTGCACAGGCGGTGCTGCGTGGATAAGGCTCTCGTCAGCGCGATTGTGGTCGCACTCATTGCGTTGGCCATCTTTGGCATGGTGATGTCATGGCGTAAGCGTGTGGCCAGAGACCGTCGTTTTTCTGTTGTGCTTCCTGGAAGCACTGCTACTTCTCATACTCAATCACCTGCTGAGTTTTCCGGCCTCTATGTCGCGACAACCCTCGCAAACGATCCACTTCAGCGAGTGACACTTCCTGGCCTTGCTTTCCGTGCAGATTCTCACCTGTTGATGAGCACTGAGGGTGTGAGCATTGCGCCCCGGGGTGAAAAGGAAACTTTTATTCCTGCGGCACAGATTGTTCAGATTCATCGCTCACAGGTGACCATCGACAAAGCAGTTGAAAAAGATGGTCTGACTGCCATTTCATGGACTGCTTATGACAACGAACTCTCTGAGCCTGTTGAATTCACATCATTTTTCCGCATGTCCATTCCAGAAGTTCGTCTGGCATGTGAAAACGCACTGACGACATATTTCCCCCACGCCACATCGAAAGAGGTTGCCTCGTGAGTCTCACGACCCCCAATGCCGTACTCGTCCTTGAAGACGGTTCCACCTATGAAGGCCGCGCCTATGGCGCAGAAGGAACCACCTTCGGAGAGATCGTGTTTGCGACCGGAATGTCTGGTTACCAAGAGACACTCACCGACCCTTCCTACGCGGGACAAATTGTTCTCATGACTGCTCCTCACATCGGTAATACCGGTATGAACGATCTGGACATGGAATCTCGTCGTATCTGGGTTTCTGGATACGTCGTTCGTGATGCGTCACGCATCGTGTCCAACTTCCGTGCAGAGCGCAGCCTTGACAATGATTTAGACCACGAAGGCATCGTGGGTATTCAAGGAATAGACACCCGTGCAGTTACCCGCCACATCCGCTCTAAAGGTTCGATGCGTGCTGGAATTTTCTCAGGCGCTGCCGCTGATTTGAGTCACGAAGACCAGCTTAAAAAGGTTCTCGAAGCCAACCAGATGGCTGGTCAAAACCTTTCAGCTCAGGTTTCAACTCAAGAGGAATATGTTGTCCCAGCAGTGGGGGAGAAGATTGGTTCTGTTGCCATTCTTGACCTGGGTGTGAAGACTTCCACGGTCAACTACATCGCTGAGCGTGGATTCGACGCCCACGTACTTCCCCAGACGGTAACTGCTGAGCAGATTCTTTCAATGAAGCCTTCGGCACTGTTCTTCTCTAATGGCCCAGGTGACCCAGCTGCTAGTGACAAGCACGTAGAGCTCCTTCGAAGTGTGCTGAAGGAAGGGATTCCCTTCTTTGGTATTTGCTTCGGTAACCAGTTGCTTGGACGAGCCCTGGGTTTCACCACGTACAAGCTGCCTTTTGGTCACCGTGGTATCAACCAGCCCGTTCTGGACAAGGCAACTGGCCGTGTTGAAATTACGAGCCAGAACCACGGTTTCGCTGTAGACGCTCCTATTGATGGTGTGCTCGAATCTCCCGCAGGTTTTGGACGCGTCGAAGTAAGCCACTACAGCCTCAATGACCAAGTTGTTGAAGGACTTCGATGCTTAGACATTGATGCATTCTCTGTTCAGTACCACCCAGAAGCTGCTGCAGGTCCCCACGACAGCAACTATCTCTTTGACCGTTTCCGCGACATGGTCCTCGCGTCCGCTACTACTTCGGGAGCATCACTCTAATGCCACGTCGTTCAGACATTAACTCCGTCCTCGTTATCGGTTCCGGGCCGATTGTGATCGGTCAAGCTTGTGAGTTTGATTACTCGGGTACTCAGGCTTGCCGCGTGCTTCGCGAAGAAGGCATCCGAGTCATTCTGGTGAATTCAAACCCAGCAACCATCATGACTGATCCTGATTTTGCTGATGCAACCTACGTAGAACCCATTACCCCTGAGGTAATTGAGTCCATCATCATCAAGGAAAAGCCAGACGCCATCCTTCCAACCCTTGGTGGCCAAACAGCTCTCAACGCAGCAATTGCACTGCACGAGAATGGAGCTCTAGAGCGTCACGGTGTTGAACTGATTGGCGCCAAGGTTGAAGCAATCCGTAAGGGCGAAGACCGACAGATCTTCAAGGATCTGGTTATTGCCTCAGGTGCAGATGTTGCGAAGTCATACATTGCACACACCTTGGAAGAATGTTTGGAAGCCGCCAAGGATCTGGGTTACCCCCTCGTGGTGCGTCCATCGTTCACCATGGGTGGTCTGGGGTCAGGTTTTGCTTATAACGAAGAGGACCTCATCCGCATAGCCGGTGATGGTATTCACTCCAGTCCGACCAGTGAAGTGTTGCTTGAAGAGAGCATCTTGGGCTGGAAGGAATACGAGCTCGAGCTCATGCGTGACACTGCAGACAACACTGTTGTTGTGTGTTCAATTGAGAACGTTGACCCCGTCGGTGTCCACACCGGTGACTCCATCACCGTCGCTCCAGCTTTGACGCTGACTGACCGTGAGTATCAAAACCTTCGAAACATTGGTATCGAAATCATCCGTTTGGTCGGTGTTGACACCGGTGGATGTAACATCCAGTTCGCCATTGATCCCAAGGACGGTCGCGTCATTGTGATTGAGATGAACCCTCGTGTTTCTCGCTCATCCGCTCTTGCATCTAAGGCAACGGGATTCCCCATTGCCAAGATTGCTGCCAAGTTGGCAATCGGGTATCGACTGGATGAAATTCCTAACGACATCACCAAAGTCACTCCAGCATCTTTCGAGCCCACACTCGATTACGTTGTGGTGAAAGTTCCTCGATTCGCTTTCGAGAAATTCCCTGCGGCAGATGCCACACTCACCACGACGATGAAATCTGTCGGTGAAGCTATGGCAATCGGTCGTAACTATGCAACGGCGCTGCAGAAGGCACTTCGATCGCTTGAAAAGCGTGGAAGTTCATTCCACTGGGGTGAGGAAACACGCACTGTCGAGGAACTTCTCACTATCTCGAAGATTCCTACTGACGGTCGAATCGTGACGGTTCAGCAGGCACTTCGCAAGGGTGCAACGCTGGAGCAAGTCTTTGAGGCAACCAAGATTGACCCTTGGTTCATCGACCAAATCGTCTTGATCAACGAGGTTGCCGCAGAAGTTCAGGCTGCACCAGCAATGGAGCCTTGCGTGATTCGTTATGCAAAGGACTTCGGCTTCTCCGATGCTCAGATTGCTCAATTGCGAGGTTTATCTGAGCAAGAAGTTCGTGATCTTCGTTACGCACACAACATCCGTCCTGTTTTCAAGACTGTTGACACCTGTGCTGGTGAGTTCCCGGCACTGACTCCGTATCACTACTCCAGCTATGACTTGGAAACTGAAGTGATGCCAAGTGACCGCAAGAAGGTCGTGATTCTCGGTTCTGGCCCCAACCGTATTGGGCAGGGTGTGGAGTTTGACTACTCCTGTGTTCACTCATCCTTTGCGCTCTCGGATGCTGGTTATGAAACCATCATGATTAACTGCAACCCAGAGACTGTATCCACCGATTACGACACAAGTGATCGCCTCTACTTTGAGCCCCTCACCCTTGAGGACGTTCTAGAAGTGATTCACGCTGAGAGCGCCTCGGGCGAATTGGTCGGCGTAGTTGTGCAGCTGGGTGGACAGACTGCATTGGGACTTGCCAAGGGTCTCAAGGCTGCCGGAGTCCCTATTTTGGGAACCACCCCAGAAGCAATTGATCTTGCTGAAGAGCGTGGTGAATTCTCTCGAATTCTCGAGGAAGCAAACCTTCTGGCTCCACGAAATGGTACTGCAACCGATGTTGAGGGTGCAGTCAAGGTCGCAGAAGAAATCGGCTATCCAGTTCTCGTTCGTCCCTCCTATGTTCTCGGTGGTCGCGGAATGGAGATTGTCTTTGATACGGCAACTCTGCGTGACTATTTCGTTCGCATCGATGGCCAGGCCATCGTGGGACCTGATTCACCTTTGCTTGTTGACCGTTTCTTGGACGATGCTATCGAAATTGATGTGGATGCACTCTTTGATGGAGAGCAGCTCTACGTCGGTGGCGTGATGGAGCACATTGAAGAAGCTGGGGTTCACTCGGGTGACTCTGCGTGCACGTTGCCTCCGATTTCTTTAGGCAAGAAGGACGTTGACCGAGTCCGCGAAGCAACTCTCGCCATTGCGCAAGGCATTGGTGTGAAGGGCTTACTCAACGTTCAGTTCGCTATCGGTGCTGGTGTTCTCTACGTCCTCGAGGCAAACCCACGTGCATCACGAACAGTTCCCTTCGTCTCGAAGGCACTGGGTATTCCCTTGGCCAAGGCGGCCAGCCGCATCATGGTGGGGGAGAGCATTCGAGATCTCATTACTGAAGGTCTTCTTCCTGCTCAGGATGGTTCAGTAGTGCCTATGGACGCGCCAATCGCTGTGAAAGAAGCCGTACTTCCATTCAAGCGATTCCGCACGCTTGAGGGTAAGGTTGTCGATTCGCTTCTCGGTCCTGAAATGCGTTCAACGGGTGAAGTAATGGGTATGGATGTTAATTTCCCCATTGCTTTTGCGAAGGCACAAGCCGGTGCTTACGGTGGTCTACCTTCCTCAGGAACAGTGTTTATTTCTGTTGCTGACCGCGATAAGCGCAACATCATTCTTCCTGCCCTGCGCTTCTCGCAGCTTGGCTTCAAGATTGTTGCGACTGAGGGAACAGCTGAGATTCTTCAACGTAACGGTATCCCAGCACGTGTTATCGGAAAGGTCAGTGCACACCTTGGTGACGACACCATCGTTGAGCTGCTCAACCGCGATGAAGTAGATATCGTGATCAACACTCCAAGTGGGTCAGCCGCTCGTGCTGATGGGTATGAAATTCGCGCTTCCGCTATTGCTGCCGATAAGCCACTGTTCACCAACATGGCTCAGGTCAGCGCAGCTGTTGCATCTATCGACACGATTCGTGAAGGATTTGATGTGTGCAGTCTTCAGGAATACGCCATCAAGCGACGTGAGGCATTGGCTAAGGCATGAGTGAATTAGGCTTCGGTGAGCGTCTGAGTGCTGCTTTCGAGCAATTCGGACATCTTTGTGTCGGGATTGATCCCCACCCGTTCTTGTTGAACGAGTGGGAGTATGACGACACCGCCGTGAGCCTGCGTGAATTTTCGCTTCGAGTCATTGATGCCTGTGTTGGTCAGGTCGGAATCATCAAACCTCAGGTTGCTTTCTATGAGCGCCATGGTGCTCGTGGCATGGAAGCACTTGAATATGTGATTCGTCGTGGGCGAGATGCAGGTTTACTGGTTATTTCTGATTGCAAACGCGGTGACATCGGCAGCACTATGGAGGCGTATGCGCAGTCATGGCTGACCCCGGGTTGGGGACTGGAGTCAGATGCGATTACGGTGAGCCCTTATTTAGGTTCTGGTGCGCTGGCTCAGACTGTGGAATATGCCTTGAGCAACAACAAGGGTGTATTCATTCTTGCTGCCACGAGTAATCCTGAGGCAGCTGTTCTGCAATCGGCTCTGGTAACTCAAGGACTTCACGAGGGGAAAAGTGTTGCCGCTGGAATTCTCAGTGATGTTGCTCAGTGGGCGACCCAGGCAGCTCCGCTCAACTCAGTAGGTGCAGTCCTCGGAGCAACCCTTGACTTGTCGAAACTGGGCATTAATCCAGACTCGTATCCGGCATTGCCTGTATTGGCGCCTGGCTTTGGTTTTCAAGGTGCTCGCGTTGAAGATGCACGCAAACTCTTTGGTTCTTTGTCACATAACTTGATAGTTTCTGAGACTCGAAGCGTTCTATCCGCCGGCCGCGAAGGTGTTGTTGAAGCGGTCACTCGACGTGCTGGAGAGGTTGCCTCCGCTCTTGTCTAATGTCATGCCCGAAGTTGATCGTCGCGCTGCGGCGATGGCAGGCGTTGTTGCTAGAAGAAAAAGAGCAGCGATTAAAGCAGACATTTTTGCAGGAAAAAGATCAGCTTTAGATGTCTTTATCGTTGCAACTATTGATCCATCATCATCTGAGGCAACAATCCGGGTCACAGATTTCTTAAAGTCTCTTCGAGGAATCGGCGTGAATAAGATTCCTCGAATACTTGAAGATCTCGATATTTCTCCGCGAAAACGTTTGGGTGGATTAGGTAAACACCAACGTCTTGGCTTGCGGCGATGGATTGTGGAGTATCAAGACAAACGTAATGAATCGTGGCCGGCAAAGGCAGTCGTTCTAGTTGGTCCATCTGGGGTGGGTAAAGGCACAGTTGTCAACCACATCGTTCGCAACTACCCACAAGTCCACCTCTCCATTTCAGCAACCACGCGTGATCCAAGGCCAGGAGAAATCGATGGAGTGAACTACTACTTCATTGACCATGGAGAGTTCGACGCCATGATTTACTCTGAAGCACTTCTGGAATGGGCAGAAGTTCATGGCAAAAACAAATACGGCACTCCTCGAGGCCCGATCGAAAGTGCTCTCGAGCAGGGCAAAAGTGTTCTGTTTGAAATTGATCTCCAAGGTGCCAGGCAAATTCGTGAAACCATGCCGCAGGCACGTTTGGTATTCCTTTTGCCCCCTGATTGGGACGAACTTGTTCGACGTTTACGGGAGCGTGGAACCGAATCAGAAGAAGAGATTGAGCGCCGACTTGAAACAGCTTTTGGCGAATTAGCGGCTAAAGATGAATTTGATGTTCGGGTAATTAATCGTGACGTCAGCGAAGCGGCTCAACAAGTCGTAGAATTGATGGGACTTATCAAGGAGTAAACATGGCTACCAAGCTTGAAGGCATTATCAACCCACCTATCGACGATCTGCTCTCGAAGGTTGAATCTAAGTACGCACTGGTTATCTTTGCTTCCAAGCGTGCTCGTCAGATCAACGACTACTACTCTGACCTGCACGAGGGTAGCCTCTTTGACAATGTCGGTCCTCTGGTAGATTCCAACATCGATGACAAGCCACTCTCCGTTGCTATGCACGAAATCAACGAAGATAAGCTGATCGCTCGCCCACTTTCGGCCTAATTAGCGATTCGACACCCGCTGTGTCGCACACACCTTTACGCATTGTCGTCGGGATAACCGGCGGCATTGCTGCATATAAAGCAGTTTCTGTCGTTCGGGAGTTTGTCAAAGACGGACATCATGTCGATGTAATCGCCACCGAGGCGGCACTTCAGTTTGTGGGGCGTCCAACTCTGGAAGCAATCAGCCGTAATCCAGTCCATGTTGGACTCTATGATGATGTTGCTCAAGTGCGTCATGTTGCGCTGGGGCAGCAAGCTGATGTGATCGTGATAGCCCCTGCAACAGCGAATACGCTTGCCCAGTTTGCAACAGGACAAGCACCTGATTTGTTGGGAAACACCGTTCTGGCCCGTCGTGGTCCATTGGTTGTCGCTCCCGCAATGCACACAGAAATGTGGGACAACCCGGCAACTCAGGCCAACATTGACACATTACTTTCACGCGGAGTCATTGTTGTGGGACCTGGCTCTGGCCCTTTGACAGGTGCTGATGTAGGTGTTGGTCGGATGAGCGAACCAGAAGAGATCGTTTCAGCTGTTTATGCTTCGGTTACGACTCCAGTTGTGCAAGATCTTGTGGGGAGAAAGATTCTGATCACTGGAGGTGGCACCCGTGAACCCCTGGACCCTGTTCGTTACATCGGAAACAGATCATCAGGTAAACAAGCAATAGCTCTTGCACAGCAGGCACTACTGCGTGGAGCACAGGTCACTCTCATCGCGGCACATCTTGAGGTTCCAGTTCCCTCTGGTGTCTCACTCGTGAATGTTTCTACTGCTGCACAAATGCGTGAGGCAGTATTGGCGCACATATCAACCTCAGATGTTGTGATCATGGCTGCAGCAATCTCTGATTACCGTGTCGATCACACTTCAGAATCGAAAATCAAGAAGTCTGAACATCAAGGTCAGCTCAATCTCTCCTTAGTTGAAAATCCCGACATACTCAAAGAAATTTCTACACATAAGTTCCCGGAACAAGTCATTGTTGGTTTTGCTGCAGAAACTACCTCTGGCGAGGAACTCACCTCCATTGCACGTGAGAAGTTACAGCGAAAAGGCTGTGATTATCTTGTTGTGAACCAAGTCGGGTGGGAGCAAGGTTTCGGAACAGAACGTAATGCGGTGTCCGTATTGGCATCCAACGGCGATATTCTTGAAAGTGCAACCGGGACCAAGTTGTCCGTAGCAGGAACTATTCTCGATTGCATCACCAAACAGCCATTCCAGAACGCGTAACTCGCGTGGCACTATCCAACGTCTACGTACGAGAGGACTAATCGCCATGAGCGCCTTACGACTGTTTACTTCTGAATCTGTAACAGAAGGTCACCCTGACAAAATATGTGACCAGATTTCTGACAGCATTCTGGACAATTTGCTCGATCAAGACAAGAACAGCCGTGTTGCTGTTGAGACCCTTGTAACCACAGGCCTTGTCCACGTCGCAGGTGAAGTAACTACTGATGGTTACGCCGAAATTCCTGACATTGTTCGTGGAGTAATTAAGGACATTGGGTATACATCCTCAGATATTGGATTTGATGGGGACAGCTGTGGCGTCTCTGTCTCGATTGGTCAGCAGTCGCCAGACATTGCGACTCTTGTTTTTGGTCAAGAGGAGCAGGGCGCAGGTGACCAAGGAATCATGTTTGGGTTTGCAACAACTGAGACTCCTCAGCTGATGCCCCTGCCCATCTACTTGTCCCACCGCATTGCAGAGCGCCTCACCGAGGTTCGTAAGACTGGTGAGCTGGGATATCTTCGTCCAGACGGTAAAACGCAGGTCACAATCGGTTACGAAGGAATCATTCCTCGCACCGTCGAAACTGTTGTCGTTTCCACCCAGCACGCTCCACAAGTTGATGAAACACTCGAAACTCTTCGAGCTGATGTCATTGAACACGTCATTCGTCCCGTGCTCTCTGACGCTGGCTTCGACTCCGCTGATACACGATTCATGGTTAACCCCATGGGTAAGTTCGAAATTGGCGGCCCTAAGGGAGATGCCGGGCTCACTGGTCGCAAAATCATTGTTGACACCTATGGGGGAGCAAGTCGTCACGGTGGTGGAGCCTTCTCTGGTAAAGACCCCTCTAAGGTTGATCGTTCGGCAGCATATGCCATGCGTCACGTTGCTAAGAATGCTGTAGCTGCAGGTTTTGCTGACAAACTTGAGGTACAAATTGCTTATGCAATCGGTGTTGCGCAGCCAGTTGGCTTATATGTTGAAACTTTTGGAACCGGAAAGGTTTCAGACGAGGTCATCATCACTGCAATTCGTGACACTTTTGATCTGAGCCCAGCTGGCATCATTCGTGAGCTTGAATTGCTGCGACCTATATATCGTCAAACAGCTGCATATGGTCACTTCGGCCGTGAACTTCCTGATTTCACGTGGGAAAAGTTAGACAAGGTTGATGAACTTCGTCGCTTGGCAGGTTTGTAATACGTGAGCCCTCAACCTGGGTATGTGAGTGTCCTTTTGGACACTCCGTTGCCGCAGCTTGACCACGTATTTGAATATCGGATTCCTGAATCCCTCTCAGGTCAAATAGAAGTTGGCAGCAAGGTGTCTGTCCCGTTACGAGGTGGGACACGTTTCTCTGACGCGTATGTCACGGCAATCACGGACAAGCCTGAGTTCTCCGGAGACTTGCTGTCTGTTGAAAAGGTTATTTCTGGTATTTCACTGCTTCAACCACAGACTTTAGAACTCGCCCGGAAAGTGGCAGACCGTCAAGCCGGCTCAGCTATCGATGTACTGCGCCTGGCCATTCCCGCTCGCTATGTTCGCGCTGAGAAATCCTTTTTGAGTTCAGAGATTCCTGTGAAAGTTGAAATCTCATCTCAGGCTGTGAAACCTGCTGAATTTTCTGACTTCACTGTTCAGGAAGGTCAGAAATACGCGCTGAAGGTGCCTCCCAGACTTGCTGAAACCCAAGCAGGAAAGACGATACCTAATTGGTCTCAACTGTTTGTGGGTATGGCTCACGAGCAGCTCATCAAAGGCAAAAGCACCATCATTGCTGTGCCGGATTTTCGAGATATTGAACTTCTGGAATTAGCACTCAACGATGCCGGACTATCTCAATATTTCATTCGAGTTGATGCAAAACTCTCCGGTCAAGAACGCTACCTGAATTACTTGCGGTCATTAGGTGATCAACCTCTCATTGTGATTGGTAACCGTTCTGCAGTTCTTGCTCCCGCACCACATCTCGGTCTAGTGATGTTGTGGGATGACGGTGATCACAACTTTGAAGAACCCTTGGCTCCTTATGCTCATGCCCGAGACGTGGCATTGATTAGACAGTCACAAACAAACTGTTCTTTGCTTTTTGCTTCGTATACTCGCTCGCTTGAAATACAACGCCTGGTTGAATTGAACTATCTTTCAGAGGTTGACGTTCGCACCACTCAACATCCACAAATTGTTCTTACAGATGCGCATTTAGAAGAGGGCGAGACACCTTCTCGTATACCTGCAGCTGCGTGGTTAGGCGCCAAGAAAGCTCTTGAAAATGGCCCAGTCTTAGTTCAGGTAGCTAGTCCGGGTTTCGCTCCAGCCCTGATCTGCTCTTCATGCCGCGAAAGAGCAACCTGCCAGTCTTGCCACGGACCGCTACAACTCGCCCACAAAACAGCAACGCCTTCATGTCGATGGTGTGGCCAACTCAATGCTTCGTGGAAATGTTCAGGGTGTGGAAATTCGCGGTTGAGGCCAGTTGCTGCCGGAACTGAAAGAACGTCTGATGAAATAGGTCGCGCTTTTCCTGGCGTGAAAGTGATTGTTGCTGATGGTAATCACATTCTCACTTCAGTACCGGCAGAGCCTTCGATAATTGTCGCAACACCCGGCGCTGAACCAATCGCTCATGGCGGCTATTCAGCAATTCTGCTGCTAGATGGTGAGCGACTCCGTGGCCGGGAAGCATTCCGTGTTGATGAAGATGTGTTGAGGAACTGGAGCAACACGATTGCTTTAGCTCACTCATCAGCAACTGTTTTCATCAATGGCGCTGGCATTTCGCTGGGTGCCGCATTGGTCAATTCGGAGCAAATTCTGTGGGCAGCTCATGAACTCAGTGAAAGACAACAATTCCGTCTCCCTCCTGCTGTCAGAGTCGTCTCTGTAACTGGGCCAGCGGAAACAGTCAGAAACACGTGCGATGAACTTCCCAACTTGAGTACTCATCGGGTGCTTGGACCGGTGGGAATGCCCGATGGCTCCACACGGGCTCTCATTTTCTTTGAATACAAAGATGGCGAAGAGCTTGCAAAATATCTCCGTGCGGCAGTGATTACTTCAGCAACCAGATCGAAGAGACCTGTTTCACCTGCTGAACGCGGTGGGCGAGTGCTTAGACTGAGAGTGCGCTTTGATGATCCGGATATCGATGCGTTATAGAGCAAATATGAGGCGGGTGTTGTGAAGATTATTTTCGCGGGCACCCCGCAAGCTGCAGTTCCCACGTTGAATGCACTTCTCGAAAGTCAGCATGAGATAGTTGCCGTTCTGACGCGTCCAGATGCACCAGTTGGCCGTAAGCGAGTTCTAACGCCGTCACCAGTTGCATCTGTGGCACTCGAGCATGGAATTCCTCTCATCTATGCCAATAAAATAGATGCTGAGACGCACTCTGCGATCAAATCGTATTCTGCTGATTTAGGTGTGGTTGTTGCTTATGGGGCCGTACTTCCAGAATCAACACTTGATGTTCTGGAACATGGCTGGATAAACCTTCATTTTTCGCAGCTACCCCAGTGGCGAGGTGCAGCCCCTGTCCAATGGCAAATTATCTCAGGAGCGAATGAATTGGGCTCCTGCGTATTCTCCCTTGTACAAGAGCTTGACGCTGGTGATGTTTACGATTCGCAGCTCTATCCCGTCATTCAAGATGAGACCAGTGGAGATGCCCTTACTCGGCTTTCTGAGTTGGGGGCTACCCAAGTTCTCCACGTTGTTGATGCCATTGCCGCCGGAACAGCACAACCTTCTCCGCAGAATGGCGAATCTACATACGCCAGAAAACTTATGCTCCAAGATGGACATCTCGATACCTCTGTCGTTGCCCAGCAGGTCTACAACCGCTTAAGGGGAGTAACGCCTGAACCAGGTGCCTTTGTCTTAGTGGGGGAAGACAGGGTCAAGATTCTCCAAGCACGTCTTGCCACAGATATTGTAACCACTCAAGGCGCTTTGAGTTCTCAGGCGAAGAAACTCTATTTGGGCTGTGTCGATGGCTCGATTGAAATACTGTCCCTCCAACCTGCAGGCAAACAAGCCATGAATGCAATGGATTGGTTCCGCGGACTACACCAGGAAGTAGTAACAGTTTCGTGACGCAAAATAAGCCTGTGAAAAAAGGGCCACGGAGGTCTCGCCCCATCACTCCATCGCGCCTCGTGGCGTTTGAAGTGTTGATGTCAGTAGATGAAGACGATGCATATGCCAATCTTGCGCTTCCGGCAAAGATCAAAGAGTTTGGGCTCAGCTCGAAGGATGCGGGCTTAGCTACTGAGTTGACCTATGGAACACTTCGGATGCAAGGCTTCTATGACCGAGTTATCGCTAATTCTGCAGCTCGAGATATCGATGGAATCGATTTGGTTGTCTTGAATATCCTGCGCCTTGGAGTTCATCAGCTTCTCAATATGCGTGTTGCTACCCATGCAGCAGTAGATGAAAGCGTGAATCTAGCAGAACATATGGCCTCACTCGGAGCTGTTGGTTTCGTGAACGCAGTACTTCGTCGCGTGAGCCGTCATGATCTGCAAGATTGGCAAGAATTCATTCTTGAGAAAATCACCAATGATGATGAGCGACTTGCAGCGCTCTACTCCCACCCGGTGTGGATTGTTCGTTCGCTCAAACAAAGCCTGGATGCTGAGGGGCGCGGAGATGAACTTGAAGAGCTACTCGCAAGTGACAACATCAATCCGCGAGTAACACTGGTGGAGCTTCCTGGTTTCGTTGATACCAATGACGAGGTGGAGGGTGAGCCAACAAAGTATTCACCTGTTGGTATGTCCTTGAATACTGGCGGAGACCCAACCCGTTTCGCTCGTGTCAGAGATGGTGTTGTTCGTGTCCAGGACGAAGGTTCACAGCTGGCGGCACTTGTTCTTGCGCGTGTGAAGACAGTGACACCTGGTGAAAAATGGCTAGATATGTGTGCTGGTCCTGGTGGCAAGGCAGCACTTCTTGCAGCAGAAGCTGCTCTCGGGGGAGCGGAACTCACCGCTAATGAAGTCATTCCGGCTCGTGCGGATCTCGTTCGCCAGGCTTTGGAAATTCTGCCTGAGGTGCAGGTTGTTACCGGGGACGGGTGTGAAATTGGAGAGACTTCACCTAATACCTATGACCGTATTCTTCTCGATGCTCCCTGCACGGGCTTAGGTGCTCTGAGAAGACGTCCAGAAGCGCGGTGGCGTAAATCTCCGAAAGATGTCGGTGATCTCACCGGTGTTCAAGCAGAACTCATCGCAAGTGCAATCAAAGCACTCAAGCCAGGTGGAGTACTTGCCTATGTGACATGTTCGCCACATCTTGCAGAAACTCGAGGAATCATTGAGGGTGCAGTGCGAAAGAACTCGCATGTTGTTGAACTCGATACCAAACCTGTACTTGCAGATATTGCGATGGAAAACATGGATATCGCCGGTGAGTCATTGTCAGTTCAACTGTGGCCACATCGACATGGGACGGATGCGATGTTCATCTCCTTGTTGACTAAGTCGGAATAGGCTGTAGACATGTCCGTTCGCATTAATCCGAGCATTCTTTCTGCTGACTTTGTCAACATGGAACGCGATCTTGGAGCGATCGCTACAGCTGATCTTGCGCACGTAGACGTGATGGACAATCACTTCGTTCCGAATCTCACTTTCGGTCCCCAAATGGTTGGGCGCATCCAAGATGTTTCCCCCATTCCTCTTGATGTTCATCTCATGATTGAAAACCCAGAAAAATGGGCACCCGGATATGCAGAACTTGGAGCATTTTCCGTCACTTTCCACGCAGAATCTACGGATAATCCAGTCGCCGTAGCGCGCAAACTGCGCGAAATCGGAGCACGTGCGGGGCTCGCCGTTAAACCAGGCACCGCAATTGAGCCTTACATCGAATTGCTACCTGAATTCGATCAAATCCTTGTGATGACAGTGGAACCCGGTTTCGGCGGTCAATCTTTCATCCCTGATGTCATGCCCAAACTTGGTCTGCTTCATGAAGCACGAAAGAAGTCGGGACTTGACGTGTGGCTTCAAGTAGATGGCGGAATCACTTTGGACACCATTGTTGTTGCGGCTGAAGCTGGGGCTGACACATTTGTTGCTGGTTCGAGTGTGTACAACTCGTCAAATCCTGAGCAGGCAATACTTGGGCTTCGTGCTGCTGCACACTCTGCGCACAAGCACTAGTTGACACACGGTAGCCTTAAGAGGTGAAATCCTTCGATTCTCTCTTTTCCGAGCTTTCAGCCAAGGCTGTTGAGCGTCCTGCTGGTTCGCGAACTGTCGCAGAACTGGATGCTGGCGTGCATGCAATTGGTAAAAAGATTGTCGAAGAAGCTGCCGAAGTTTGGATGGCTGCCGAGTACGAATCTCAGGAAGCTACAGCAGAGGAAATCTCACAGCTTCTTTACCACTTACAGGTGTTGATGATTGCGAAAGGCATCTCGCTCGAAGAGGTTAACCATCATCTTTAACTGCTTCTAGATTCTTTTCCACTTCACAAAGGTTTATTGACATGTTGCGCATAGCAGTTCCGAATAAGGGTTCTCTTGCTGAAATATCAGCAGAAATGCTCTATGAAGCAGGGTATTCAGGACGTAAAGATCCTCGAGACTTGCACTACTCAGACACCCGAAACGGTGTTGAATTCTTTTACCTCCGACCACGTGACATCGCTACATATGTGGGTTCAGGTGCACTTGATGTCGGAATTACTGGCCGAGATCTGTTGTTGGATTCACGCTCGGAAGCTCGAGAAATATCTGAGTTATCGTTTGGGGATTCCACATTCCGCTTTGCCGGTCCTGCAGGTTCTTTCCAAGACCTCTCTGACCTTGCAGGTAAACGAGTTGCTACGAGTTATCCAGGTCTGGTCGGCACCTTCTTGGCAGAGGCAGGAATTCAATCACACCTGGTAAAGCTTGACGGCGCTGTCGAGTCCGCAGTTCGTCTGGGTGTAGCTGACGCAGTTGCTGATGTAGTTTCTACTGGGTCTACCTTGCGTAAGGCTGGCTTGGATATTTTTGGTCCAGTCATTCTTGAATCGACTGCTGTTCTGATAAGTCGTGATGAAACCATTGTGGGCATTTCTACGCTGCAACGTCGCCTTCAGGGTGTCCTCGTTGCTAAGCAGTATGTCTTGATGGACTACGACGTACCCAAGAAGCTTCTCGATGAGGCGTGTGCAATTGCTCCAGGTATTGAATCTCCAACAGTGAGTCCTCTGCACGATCCTGAATGGGTTGCTGTTCGCGTTATGGTTCCTCGGGCAGATCGCAATGACGTAATGGACAAACTTTACGACCTCGGTGCTCGGGCAATTCTGGTCTCTGCAATCCACGCTGCCCGTCTGTAATCATGTCGCTTTCAGTTCGCATCATTCCCTGTCTCGATGTTGCTGACGGTCGTGTGGTCAAGGGTGTTAATTTCCTCAACCTCACAGATCAAGGTGATCCTGTTGAGTTGGCCCGTTACTACTACGAACAAGGTGCTGACGAAATAACGTTCCTCGATGTCAAAGCCACCGTGGAAAATCGTTCCAACATGTTCGATGTGGTTGCTAGAACGGCAGATGCTGTGTTTATTCCGCTCACCGTCGGTGGTGGCGTACGTAGCGTGGAAGACGTTGCTCAACTTCTTGCCCACGGCGCAGACAAAGTGGGCGTGAACAGCGCTGCTATCAAAAACCCTGCACTACTTGATGAGATTTCCACCCGATATGGTGCGCAGGTAGTGGTTCTTTCACTGGATATAACTCGGTCACAGACCACCCCTTCGGGTTTTGTGGTGACTACGCACGGAGGACGTGAACTCACTGATATCGATGCTTTGGTTTGGGCGCAGGAAGCTATTAATCGTGGTGCAGGTGAGTTGCTCGTGAACTCCATAGATGCTGACGGCACTAAAACAGGATTCGATTTAGAGCTAATTTCGGCAATACGAGAAATCAGCTCCGTGCCCGTCATTGCCAGCGGGGGAGCTGGGTCGGCCCAGGATTTCCCTCCTGCTTTCAAAGTTGGTGCAGATGCAGCACTTGCTGCAAGTATTTTTCACACAAAAGCTGTCACTATTGGTGAAGTGAAGACGGTGCTTGCACAGGAAGGTTTCGAGGTTCGATGACGTCTGAATTCAATCCTTCTGAGCTGAAATACGATGCCAACGGGCTCATTCCAGCAATCATTCAAGATGTTCAGAACAACGACGTGTTGATGCTGGGTTACATGAACGCTGAAGCCGTGCGCAGGACACTTACAGAGGGCCGAGTGACTTTCTGGTCACGTTCCCGGCAAGAATACTGGCGCAAGGGCGACACCAGCGGTCACTCCCAGCTTGTAAGAAGTGTGCATCATGACTGTGACGCAGATACCTTGCTGATTCGTGTGGAACAGCTCGGATCTGCTTGTCACACCGGTTCACGTACCTGCTTTGAGGACTATGACATTCCTGCAGTGGAGAATGTGGAGGCCAGTTCACTATGAGCACCCCCGACACCACGCTGAGTGATTTCACGACCCTGGTTGCAGAAGGTCATAAGGTGATTCCGGTTACGAGATCTCTTTTTGCCGATGCAGAAACCCCGATCAGTATTTACCGCAAACTTTCCTCTGGTGTTCCAGGTTCTTTCCTCCTTGAATCTGCTGAGCAGGGTGGTATTTGGTCACGCTTTTCATTCGTGGGTGTCTCGAGCTATGGCGTACTAACTGATCTAGGCGGTATTCCCTGCTGGCAAGACTTTGGCCTGAATCAGCAGGAAGCTTTTGGGGGAGAGATTCCTGTAACTGGTTTGGCCGCCCTTGATGCTTTATACCGACGCTGGAAAACCCCACATATTCCTGGCATGCCTCCTCTAACCGGAGCTCTTGTTGGATTCATTGGGTGGGAAGCAATCAGGGAGATTGAGAATCTTCCTGACGCCCCTCCAGCAGATTTCGATGTGCCGCGACAGGGTTTGAGTTTCTCTCGAGAAGTAATCGTCCTTGACCACAAGTACGGAACGGTGACACTTATTTCGAATGTTGTCATCACTGAATCTTCATCTGATGTCGAAGCATTATTTACTCACGCTCAATCGCGTCTTGACGATCTTCAAAAGCGTCTGGCTCAGCCAGGGCCTGTGGGTCTTGCCCAGATTGACCTAGACACCGTAGCTCAGCCACAACTGCGTACACCGCGTCAAGAATTTCTTGATGCGGTGAAGACATCCAAGAGACACATCGTGGATGGCGATGTGTTCCAGGTTGTTATTTCTCAACGATTTGATGCCGATAACTCGGCCTCACCTGAAGACGTTTATCGCGTTTTGCGAAGCTTGAACCCGAGCCCATACATGTATTTACTAGCCTTGGAAACAATGGAGGGCAAGAGCTACTCCATTGTCGGTTCGAGCCCTGAGGCGCTTGTCAAGGTTTCTGCAGGCCGAGTATTCACACACCCCATTGCAGGTTCACGGCCTCGCGGTTCAAACCCTGAGCAAGATCTCGAATATGAAGTTGAACTCCTTGCAGACGAAAAAGAAAGATCCGAGCACCTCATGCTTGTTGATCTTGCTCGTAATGACTTACTTCGCGTCTGTGACGCTGGCTCCGTTGAGGTTACTGAGTTCATGCGTATAGAGCGTTTTTCACACATCATGCACATTGTGAGCTCTGTCGAAGGTGATCTATCGCAAGATAATGGGCCAGTAGATGTTTTTCGCGCAACTTTCCCTGCTGGAACTCTTAGTGGAGCGCCAAAACCACGCGCACTCGAAATCATTGATTCTCTTGAACCTGCACAACGCGGCGTCTATGGCGGAGTTGTCGGATATTTTGACTTCGCAGGGGATGCAGACCTTGCTATCGCAATCCGAACTGTGGTGTTGAAAGATTCCAAGGCATATGTCCAAGCTGGAGCTGGTTTGGTGATGGATTCTGTTCCCGAGACAGAATATCTAGAGACACAAAACAAAGCCGCAGCTCCATTGAGAGCAGTGGCTATTGCGAACTCGCTGAAGAAGGTTTGAGTATGAACTATCGCAAGTTCAAGTCCTACACGCTCACTGCGACCTTCGTTCTATCTGCACTGATTATGGTCTCGTGGTCCCAAACATGGTTCTTTCTATCAGTAACTTTTCCCACTGAAAATGCAGAGGGTATTCCGGTATCCGGGCAAGTAGCGGCACCGGGACTGAGTGCCTGGGGTTTGACCGGATTTGCTCTTACTGCGGCACTGGCATTGTCTTCAATCCTGATCAGAAGAATTCTTGGAGTGTTTCTTTTTATATTGGGCTGTGTTGTCACTTTCACGACGGTAACTGCATGGTCTGACCCTGTTTCTGCAGCAGCTACTCAACTAACCAAACTCAGTGCCATCAGCGATTTAGAAACACTTCGTACTTTCGTACTCACCTCGAGTTCTACCGCCTGGCCAGGTGTGGCTGCTGTCGCAGGAGTTCTCTTGCTTCCTGTTGGAACAGTAATTGTTTTCACAGCTGGTAAGTGGGGTACCGCTAGTCGAAAGTTTGACAGAGCTGAGAGTAAAGCTTCACAAGCGAGTAGTTCTGGGCAACTCATGGCAACACAGGCTCCCGTTGCAGATGTCTCTGCAACAAATATTGATGCGTGGGACTCGTTGAGCCACGGAACCGACCCTACAATCAACTAGGATTTATTCAGAAGTTTTTCGCACTGAGGAGTGACATGAGCAACGACATCGTTGATCCAGGAGAGGGCCACTCGCCCGCAGCATGGACTGCAGTAATTACTATGCTGCTTTTCTTCGCTATTGGAACTACTGCGTTTGTTCTCGCCATTGAGTGGCTTGTGTGGGCCTCGGTAGTTGGCATTTTTGTCGGTTGGGGACTCGGGTTCCTGCTAGCAAAGCTTGGCTACGGCGTGAACGGTCCAAAGTTCACCCCCAAGCCACACCACTACTAAATGCTGTCCGACCTGACAGCTGGTGCCCTTTCGGATGCAGCTGCACGTCGTGAACTTGTTTCCTATGCAGAAGTTGAAGCTGCGGCATTAGCTCAAACACCAGCACTTAACGCCCTTGAATTTCTCGCACCTGCTGATCACATCAAAGTAATTGCAGAGGTCAAGAGGGCTAGTCCTTCTCGTGGAGACTTGGCTGCTATCGCTGATCCAGCTGCATTGGCTCGAACCTATGCCAGTAACGGGGCTTCAACCATCAGTGTGTTAACCGAGGGGCGTAAGTTCAAGGGAACTCTTGAAGATCTTCGCGCTGTGCGTGCAGTAGTTAATGTTCCGGTACTGCGTAAAGATTTCATTGCTGAGAAGTATCAGATTCTTGAAGCACGAGCTGCAGGAGCTGATGTTGTGCTTCTTATCGTTGCAGCTTTAGAACAGCCACTTCTTGCAGAACTCAATGAGTTTGCACTCTCACTTGGACTGACGGTTCTTGTCGAAACTCACTCACGGGAAGAGTTACACCGTGCTCTTGATATCAACGCATCGTTGATTGGTGTGAATGCGCGCAATTTGAGCACTTTCGAACTTGACCGAGAACTCTTCGGCTCACTTGTTTCCGAAATTCCTGCTGGTGTCATCAAGGTGGCAGAATCAGCTGTAAGAAATGCAACAGATGTTCAGCACTACAGAGACGCTGGTGCTGATGTTGTACTCGTAGGTGAGGCACTGGTTACATCCGATCCTGCAGCAACTCTCCAATCCTTCCTGGCGGTATAAATGGCACTTCGAGACGAACTTGGTCCCTACTTCGGTGAATATGGTGGGCGTTTCGTTCCCGAATCATTGATAGCTGCCTTGGATGAGCTTTCTGCAGCTTATGAGCTCGCGAAGCATGACCCTAGTTTCCAGCGTGAACTAGCAGATCTTCACCGCACGTACACCGGCCGTCCCTCGATCATCACTGAGGTTCCCCGCTTTGCAGAGCACGGTGGTGGTGCACGAATCTTCCTCAAGCGTGAAGATCTCAATCACACCGGTAGCCACAAGATCAATAACGTTTTAGGCCAGGCGCTTCTGGCGAAACGGTTGGGCAAAACACGCATCATTGCTGAGACTGGTGCTGGCCAGCATGGAGTCGCAAGTGCGACAGCGGCTGCGCTTTTTGGCCTTGAATGTGTCGTGTACATGGGTGAAGTTGATACAGAGCGTCAAGCATTGAACGTTGCTCGTATGCGCTTGTTGGGAGCAACAGTTGTTCCTGTGACCACAGGCTCGCGGACACTCAAAGATGCGATCAATGAGGCACTTCGCGACTGGGTAGCCAATGTAGAAACCACCCATTACCTTCTGGGCACAGTGGCGGGACCACACCCATTCCCTGTCATGGTTCGTGATTTCCACAAAATCATTGGTGAAGAAGCTCGTGAGCAAATGCTCGAAATCACTGGCCAGTTGCCAACTGCAGTCGCTGCATGTGTTGGTGGTGGATCAAACGCTATCGGTATTTTCCACGCATTCTTAGATGACCCCACTGTTGGCCTTTATGGTTTCGAAGCAGCTGGGCGTGGAGTGGACACTCCTGAACACGCAGCCACTTTGACTATGGGGCGCCCAGGAGTACTGCACGGCGCACGTTCCTACATGCTCCAGGATGCAGACGGCCAGACCATAGAGTCACATTCAATCTCTGCAGGTTTGGATTACCCCGGTGTTGGCCCCGAGCACTCGTGGCTCAATGACATTGGACGTGCTCATTACCGTCCAATTACCGATGCAGAAGCAATGGATGCATTGCGTCTCTTAGCCCGCACAGAAGGCATCATCCCTGCTATTGAGACTGCACACGGTCTTGCAGGAGCTCTTCAGCTGGGCAAGGAATTAGGCCCCGAGGCCATCATTTTGGTCAATAACTCTGGCCGCGGCGATAAAGATATGGAAACTGCAGCCAAGTACTTTGGCATTCTCGATGGGGGAGCAGCATGAGCTCACAGGTAGAAGCAGCAATTTCCGCCAAGGGTAAAGTCCTAATCGGCTATCTTCCCGTTGGTTTTCCAACACTCCAGGAGAGTATCGAGGCTGCAGTTGCGCTAGTTGAAAGCGGAATTGACATTCTCGAACTCGGTGTTCCTTACTCTGATCCTGTTATGGATGGCTTAGTCATTCAAGAAGCGACCCAGGTTGCATTGTCGAACGGTTTCAAACTTGCTCACGCAATTGAAGCAGTTAAGCAAGTGACTGCTCGAGTTGATATTCCCGTTCTGCTGATGACGTATTTCAACCCAGTAATCCAATATGGCGTTGATAAGTTTGCTACAGATCTCGCAGCAGCCGGTGGAGCTGGTTTGATTACCCCAGATCTCATACCTGACGAAGCAGGTGAGTGGTTATCTGCAGCCGAGAAGCATGATTTAGACAGAGTATTTCTCGCCGCACCATCGTCTACGGATGAACGACTTGCTCAAGCAGTTAAGTACAGTCGTGGATTTGTTTATGCCGTTTCCACGATGGGGATTACGGGAGCTCGTCAAGATGTAGACGTAGCAGCCAAGACACTGGTTGCACGTCTGCGTGCTGTTGGGGCGACACACGTTGGTGTTGGTGTTGGTATTTCTACTGGTACTCAAGTTTCAGAAGTATTGACATATGGCGATGGTGCGATCGTGGGATCTGCTCTCGTGAAAGCACTCAATGATGGTGGTGTCTCCGAACTTCGCACGGTTGCTTCAGAACTCGCTGAAGGTAAATAATTCTTCGGCGCTACTCAGACATAAACTGTGACTGTGCATCTGATTACGAGTATTCCTAGCCCTTCCATTCAATATTTTGACCTCGGGCCTCTGCGTATTCACATTTATGCACTGTGTATTCTTCTCGGAATTGTTCTTGCGACGTGGATTACTGATTCACGCCTCACCAAACGCGGAGCTGAGCGCGGAGTCGTCCTCGACATCATTTTGTGGGCAGTGCCATTAGGCATTATCGGAGCTCGTTTCTATCACGTATTTACCCACCCCAGCGACTACTTCTATGAGGGCGCAGACCTCATGAAGGTCTTCTATATCTGGGAGGGCGGTAATGCAATCTTTGGTTCATTACTTGGCGGAGCCGTAGGAGCTTGGATTGGATGCAAACAGACTGGTATTCGTTTCTGGTCCTTTGCAGATGCACTTGCTCCGGCCATGCTCGTTGCACAAGCTGCCGGTCGTTTAGGTAACTATTTCAACCATGAACTCTTCGGCCAGCCCACCACGTTGCCATGGGGTCTTGAAATTGAATCTACAAACCCTGCGTTCCCTGCAGGACTGCCAGATGGAACGCTGTTTCATCCGATGTTTTTGTATGAAATCATCTGGAACCTCGCCGGTGCTCTCCTGATTGTTGTCTTGGAGCGTAAGCTCTACCTGCGCTGGGGTAAAGCTTTTGGGGTTTATCTCATCTGGTACGGCATTGGACGTTCCGTATTCGAGACATATCGTTTGGACTCGAGTGAAACCTTCTTTTCGATTCGCACCAATGTCTGGGCGGCACTTTTAGCAATCCTCATCGGTATCGCGATAATCCTCATTCAAAACCGTCGCCACCCGGGTAAAGAGCTCAGTGTCTACACAGAGGGCGGACCTGCTGTAAAGTTGGAAATGTAAGTTTCAAAGTCAGCGGATCAGGGCAAGGTAGCCCCCGCAGAGCGAAACTTCACTGCTTCACCCGCCACAAGCGGCTCGGAAGTTCATATTTGAGCGACAAGCTCTCCTGCATTACTTTCCAGATGACTTTAGGGCCAGTGTCGTCCCTCCCGATTAACGGTTCGAGAGGAGGGGTTCAATGTCTCTAGCGATGCCCTATCAGCGCTTTTCATTGACACCCGAAGCACAGGGTTTATATGACCCCACGCTAGAAAAAGATGCTTGTGGATTGGCTATGGTTGCTACCCTTCGAGGTGTTCCTGGTCACGACATTATCAATGTCGCGCTCTCGTCGCTGCGTAATCTGGAACACCGTGGAGCAGTAGGTTCTGATGCGGGTACTGGTGATGGGGCCGGTATTCTTACGCAAATTCCAGATGCTTTCTTACGTGAAGTTGTTGACTTCACTCTGCCCACTGCAGGCACCTACGCTGTTGGAAATGCTTTTCTTCCACTTAAGGATTCAGAACGCGCTGCTATTCAGGCTCGCTTTGCTGAAATTGCTCATTCAGAAGGATTGAAAGTTCTTGGCTGGCGAGTTGTTCCAACCGCCCCAGATAACCTTGGAAAACTAGCGCGAGAAGCGATGCCTGCAATTGAGCAAGCTTTCGTTACTTCTGCCGCCGGTGATCTCGCTGGTATTGAGCTAGACCGACTTGTTTATCGCTTGCGTAAGCGTGTTGAGCGCGAATGTGAAATCTATTTCGCATCTCTGTCTTCACGAACCTTGGTGTACAAGGGAATGGTTACGACCCTTCAGCTAGAGCCGTTCTACCCAGATCTCAGCGATCCACGATTTGCTTCAACATTGGCGCTGGTTCACTCGCGCTATTCGACAAACACGTTCCCCTCATGGCCTTTGGCTCACCCATTCCGTTTCATTTGCCACAACGGTGAAATCAACACCGTTCAGGGAAACCGCAACTGGATGCGTGCTCGCCAGTCGCAACTTGAATCAGAACTTTTGGGTGACATCAAGGACTTACTTCCTATTTGTACTCCTGGTGCTTCTGACAGCGCTTCGTTCGATGAAGTTGTAGAACTATTGACTCTCTCAGGTCGCCCTCTGCCACACGCAATCATGATGATGGTGCCGGAAGCGTGGGAAAACCAGCCAGAAATGGACCCTGCTCGTCGAGCTTTCTACGAGTACCACTCATCTTTGATGGAACCATGGGATGGTCCTGCTGCAATCTGTTTCACCGATGGATCGCTGGTAGGTGCAACTCTTGACCGTAATGGTCTGCGCCCAGGACGATTCCTTGTTACCGATGATGGATTGATCGTTGTTGGTTCAGAAATTGGTGTCTACGACGTTGACCCAGCAAAGGTAGTCCAAAAGGGTCGCCTTCAGCCTGGCAAGATGCTCTTGGTTGACACCGTCGCTGGTCGAATTATCTCCGATGATGAAATCAAGAGTGAGCTTGCTGCCTCAGGCCCATGGCAAGAATGGATTGACCAGTCTCGAATCGACCTCGAGGAACTTCCTGAGCGTGAGCACATTGCACACACTCGTTCCTCCGTTATTCGTCGTCAGCGCACCTTCGGATACACCGAAGAGGAGCTGCGCATCATGCTTGCACCCATGGCTAAGACCGGTGCAGAACCACTCGGCGCGATGGGTACGGACACTCCTATTGCAGTACTATCCTCTCGCCCACGACTCCTATTCGATTACTTCGTGCAGCAGTTCGCTCAGGTAACCAACCCACCACTGGATTCGATTCGTGAAGAGGTTGTCACCAGTTTGAAGCTTGGGCTCGGACCTGAGCGCAATCTCCTCGCTGCTGGTCCTGAGCACACCGAACAGGTAGTTCTTGATTTCCCCGTCATTGACAACGATCAGTTGGCAAAGGTTCTGCATATCCGTGGCAAAAACGGTGCTCGTCAAGGCATCAAACTCAAGGGTCTTTACAAGGTCAACAAGGGTCCGCGCGCGATGGAGAAGCGTCTTGCGCAACTGTGTGAAGAAGTTGATGAAGCAATTGCCCAGGGTATTCGTTTTATCGTCCTTTCTGACCGTGATTCAAACTCTGAGATGGCACCCATTCCCTCTCTGATGATGACCTCTGCCGTTCACCACCACCTCATTCGTACAGAGAACAGAACTAAGGTCGGCATTGTTGTTGAAGCTGGTGATGTCCGTGAGGTTCACCACGTCGCAGTTCTTCTTGGTTATGGGGCTTCGGCAGTGAACCCCTATCTCGCAATGGAAACATGTGAACAGCTTGTTCGCGACGAATTCATCACTGGTATCACAGCCGAGAAGGCTACAAAGAATGTGATCAAAGCACTCGGTAAGGGTGTTCTGAAGATCATGTCCAAGATGGGTATTTCTACGGTGTCTTCTTACACCGGCGCTCAAACATTCGAAGCAGTAGGTCTATCCCAAGAGTTTGTTGATCAGTATTTCACTGGCACCAACAGCAAGCTTGGGGGAGTCGGCATCGATGTCATCGCTGCAGAGAACCTTGCTCGTCACTCGTCTGCCTACCCATCAGATGGTGCACCCCTGACAACGGAACGTCTTACCACCGGTGGTGAATTCCAGTGGCGTCGTGATGGTGCTCCACACTTGTTCAACCCAGAAACAGTGTTCAAGCTTCAACATTCAACTCGGGAGCGTCGTTTCGACACATTCCGTGAATACACCAAGCTTGTTGATGATCAATCACGCGATCTGATGACTCTTCGTGGTTTGTTTACCCTGGAAACAGGTAAACGTAACCCGGTTCCGCTCGATGAAGTTGAATCTGTTGAATCAATCGTGAAGCGTTTCTCTACAGGAGCGATGAGTTACGGCTCTATCTCGCCTGAAGCCCACGAAACTCTTGCTATTGCCATGAACTCGATTGGTGCCAAGAGCAACACAGGTGAGGGTGGTGAAGACGTTGCCCGTCTTCTTGATCCCACACGCCGTTCTGCGATTAAGCAGGTAGCTTCTGGTCGTTTTGGTGTGACCAGCATGTATTTGACCCACGCTGATGACATTCAAATCAAGATGGCTCAGGGTGCTAAGCCTGGTGAAGGTGGACAACTACCGAACAACAAGGTCTATCCCTGGATTGCACGTACACGTCACGCCACCGCTGGTGTTGGTCTCATCTCACCTCCACCACACCACGACATTTACTCAATTGAAGACCTCAAGCAGTTGATCTTCGATGTGAAGCGAGCCAACCCAGTTGCACGTGTTCACGTCAAGTTAGTTAGCCAGTCGGGTATTGGTGCAGTAGCTGCAGGCGTTTCAAAGGCCTTGGCAGATGTGATTCTCATCTCTGGCCACGATGGTGGTACTGGCGCTAGTCCACTCAATTCATTGAAGCACGCTGGAACTCCCTGGGAGCTTGGTCTTGCAGAAGCGCAACAGACACTCATGCTCAACGGCATGCGTGACCGTGTGTCTGTTCAAGTTGATGGTCAGCTCAAGACCGGTCGTGACGTCATCGTTGCGGCACTTCTTGGTGCCGAAGAATTCGGTTTCGCTACAGCGCCTTTGGTTGTCTCCGGCTGCATCATGATGCGTGTGTGTCATCTCGACACGTGCCCTGTCGGTGTTGCTACCCAGAACCCTGAACTTCGTTCTAGGTTTACAGGCAAGCCTGAGTTCGTTGTGAACTTCTTTGAGTTCATTGCGCAGGAAGTCCGTGAATATCTTGCCGAGCTGGGTTACCGCAGCCTCGATGAAATCATCGGTCGTAATGACTTACTCAACGTCAACCAGGCACTTGAACACTGGAAATCTGAAGGTCTAGATCTTGAGCCCATCTTGGTGGGACCAAAGTTCTTGGCTGATGAACCACGCATCCGTGCACGTGCTCAAGACCACGAACTTGAAGAGCATTTTGATGTTGAATTAATCAACCTTGCTCGTCCTGCCTTGACTGAAGGTAAGCCAGTTTCCATTGAACTGCCCATTCGCAACACAGAGCGAGCAGTTGGCACAATGCTCGGCCACGAGTTGACGAAGAAATTTGGCCATGATGCTTTGCCACATGGAACTATTGACATCACTTTGACCGGTACTGCGGGTCAGTCATTTGGTGCTTTTGTTCCTGCGGGAATCACTCTTCGACTCGTTGGAGATTCCAACGACTATGTCGGAAAGGGTCTCTCCGGTGGCTCAATTGTCGTGAAACCTTCTCCTGCTTCTTCTTTCGCTCCAGAGCTGAATGTGATCGCCGGAAACGTCATTGGTTATGGTGCTACTAGCGGTTCCATCTTCATCAGTGGTTTGGTTGGTGAGCGTTTCCTCGTTCGAAACTCTGGTGCCACCGCTGTTGCTGAAGGTGTTGGTGACCACGCACTCGAATACATGACTGGTGGTCTTGCCGTCATCCTGGGTTCAACAGGAAGAAATCTTGGTGCAGGAATGTCTGGCGGAATTGCTTACATCCACGCATTAGATTCCAACAAGGTAAATGCTGATTCTTTGGCATCTGGCGAACTTCGCTTGGAAAAGCTCGGAAGTGCAGATGCAGAGATTCTCAAGGATCTCTTGCAGTCTCATTTTGCAGAAACTTCCTCACCTTTAGCCACGGCGATGTTGAAAAACTTTGATTCTGTCGTATCTGAATTCACCAAGGTAGTTCCTCGTGACTACGCAGCTGTTCTCGACATTCGTCAAGAAGCAGAAAGTGCAGGCATAAATCCAGATGGGGATGCAACCTGGAAGAAGATTATGGAGGTGACCGGTGGCTGATCCCAAAGGTTTTTTGAACACACGTCAGCGTGAACTTCCTGCTCGTCGTCCAGTTCCAATTCGTTTGATGGATTGGAAAGAAGTCTATGAACCAGGCGATCGCGAGACTCTCGTCCGTCAAGCTGGTCGCTGCATGGATTGTGGCATCCCGTTCTGTCACCAGGGTTGCCCGTTAGGTAACCTCATTCCTGAGTGGAATGACCTCACGTGGCGTGGTGATGACAAGGACGCTATTGACCGCCTCCACGCGACAAATAACTTCCCAGAGTTCACTGGCCGTTTGTGCCCTGCACCTTGTGAATCATCTTGTGTTCTCGGTATCAACCAGCCTGCAGTAACAATTAAGCAGGTTGAGGTTTCCATCATTGATAAGGCATTCGATGAAGGATGGGTGACGCCACTTATTCCTGAACGTCTCTCTGGTAAGACTGTTGCAGTTGTTGGTTCTGGACCTGCAGGTTTGGCAGCTGCTCAGCAGCTCACTCGTGCCGGTCACACAGTTGCTGTCTTTGAACGTGATGAAAAAATCGGTGGACTCCTGCGATACGGTATTCCAGATTTCAAGATGGAGAAGGACCATATTGATCGCCGTCTTGAACAGATGGAAGCCGAAGGAACACGTTTCCGTCCCGGCGTCAACATTGGAACCGACATCACGTGGGAAGACCTTCGTCGCCGATATGACGCAGTTGTCGTCGCAACTGGTTCACTGGTTCCTCGCGACCTGCCAATTCCAGGTCGTGATTTATCTGGCGTTCACTTCGCTATGGAGTATCTGGCTCAATCCAACCGTGCCGTGGATGGTCAACTCGTTACTGACCAGATTCATGCACAGGGCAAGCACGTTGTTGTTCTTGGTGGTGGTGACACCGGTGCGGACTGTATTGGTACAGCTCACCGTCACCAGGCAGCTTCAGTTACTAACCTGGCAATTGGAAAGCAGCCACCTGCTGAACGCCCTGATTCACAGCCATGGCCAACTTTCCCTAACCTTTTCGAGGTCTCTTCCGCGCACGAGGAAGGTGGTACCCGAGAGTACTTGGTATCAACAGTGGAGTTTCTTGGCGATGGCAAGGGTAACGTTCGTGCTGTACGCGTTGCTGAAACTGAATTTGTTGATGGAGCACGTGTTCCCAAGGCTGGTACTGAACGTGAAATCCCCGCAGATCTGGTTCTGCTCGCTCTTGGTTTCACTGGACCAGAGGGTGACATTGCGCACTCAGATTTGGCAGTCAGCTTAAATCAGCGTGGAAACATCAACCGTGATGCTCACTATGCAACTGCAGAACCCGGTGTCTTTGTTGCCGGTGATGCAGGTCGTGGACAGTCTCTGATTGTCTGGGCAATTGCCGAGGGTCGTGCTGCTGCAGCCGCGGTAGACCGATACCTTGAAGGTGAGACGTTACTACCTTCTCCTGTAGCACCCACAGATCGCGGTTTCGCGGTTTAGTACTATGAAAAAGCTGCACCTCCCTCCTGCAGCTTGGCTCCACTGAAACGAAAGAGACATTTCATGAGACGCGCCAAAATTGTTGCGACCCTCGGCCCAGCAACTTCGAGCTACGAAAGCCTGAAGTCCATCATTGAAGCTGGAGTGGACGTTGCCCGAATGAACCTCTCACATGGTTCATATGACGTGCACGAAGAGGTTTACCGCAATGTTCGTAAAGCTGCTGCAGACGTCGGGAAGCCAGTTGCTGTTCTGGTTGACCTGCAAGGCCCGAAGATTCGCCTGGGCAAGTTTGAGGGCGGTCCATATGACCTCGCCGAAGGTGACATCTTTAAGATCACCATTGAAGACATCGTGGGTAACAAAGAGCTCAGCTCCACCACATTCAAAGGTCTGCCTCAGGATGTGAAGCCTGGTGACCCACTCCTCATTGATGACGGCAAAGTTACTTTGCGTGTTTTGGAAACCGACGGAACCGTTGTGACCACTATTGTCGAGGTTCCAGGACCTATCTCCAACAACAAGGGTATTAATCTTCCCGGTGTCGCAGTGAATGTTCCAGCACTTTCAGACAAGGACGAAGCAGATCTCCGCTGGGGTCTTCGTCTGGGGGCTGATTTTATTGCTCTGAGTTTTGTTCGTGATGCTGCTGACATCAAGCGTGTGCACGAAATCATGGATGAAGAAGGTGTACGTCTACCTGTTATTGCCAAGATTGAAAAGCCCCAGGCTGTAGACAACCTCGAAGAAATCGTTGATGCTTTCGATGCAATCATGGTTGCCCGCGGCGACCTCGGTGTTGAACTTCCTTTGGAAGCGGTTCCGATTGTGCAAAAGCGTGCAGTTGAGCTGGCCCGTCGCTGGGCTAAGCCTGTCATCGTCGCTACGCAGGTTCTTGAATCTATGATCTCAAGCCCACGTCCAACACGTGCTGAAGCTTCTGACTGTGCAAACGCGGTTCTCGATGGAACAGATGCCGTCATGCTCTCGGGTGAAACCAGTGTTGGTGAATTCCCCACCATCACCGTTGCCACTATGGCTCGCATCATCGAGTCCACCGAAGACCACGGAATTGAACGTATTCCTGAACTTGGTACCAAGCCACGAACCCAGGGTGGAGCAATCACCTTGGCTGCTAAGGAAGTTGCTGAATTCGTCGACGCAAAGTACCTGTGTGTTTTCACTGAATCCGGTGACTCTGCGCGCCGTATGGCTCGTCTGCGCTCAGACATCCCCATGATCGTTCTTACCCCTCACGAGCACATTCGTCGTCGTATGTCACTTACCTGGGGCGTGAAGTCTTACCTCGTTGACGCTGTGACTCACACCGACCAGATGTTTGGTCAGGTTGATGACTTATTGCTAGGTGAGGGTCTCGCAGAGGCAGGGGACAAGGTAGTCGTGATTGCGGGTTCCCCTCCCGGAATTGCCGGTTCTACCAACGACCTTCGCGTTCACAAGGTTGGAGATGCACGCAACGCTGCAGCTCCCGCCTATCAAAACCTCTAGGTCAGATACAGAAAAGCCCCTCATCAAGAGGGGCTTTTCTTTGTTGTGCCGAATGTGGGACTTGAACCCACACGTCCGAAGACAAAGCATTTTGAGTGCTCCGCGTCTGCCATTCCGCCAATTCGGCTGGTATATCTTCAAGAATATCCTAGGCTGGAGCTATGGCCGACCAAGAAATCCAAACTCCCACCAAACGTCGTGTAGTTGTTGCTGAAGATGAGTCACTTATCCGCATGGATATTGTCGAAACTCTCCGTGACAACGGCTTTGATGTAGTTGGTGAGGCGGGAGATGGCGAAGCAGCTGTAGCCCTGGCTAAAGAACTTCGTCCTGACCTTGTGGTGATGGACGTCAAGATGCCCAAGTTAGACGGTATTTCTGCGGCGGATCAGCTCAACAAAGAGCATGTTGCACCTGTAGTGCTTCTAACTGCCTTTAGCCAGAAGGAGCTCGTGGAGCGTGCAACTGAGGCTGGCGCGTTGGCCTATGTGGTTAAGCCGTTCACTCCTAACGACTTGCTACCTGCTGTTGAGATTGCCCTTTCGCGTTGGGCTCAGATTGTTGCCCTCGAAAACGAGGTTGCAGACCTTTCAGAACGTTTTGAAACCCGCAAAATTGTCGATATTGCTAAGGGAATTCTTAACGAGAAGATGGGACTCACCGAACCAGAGGCATTCCGCTGGATTCAAAAGGCATCTATGGATCGCCGACTGACCATGAAAGATGTCGCAGTGACTATCGTCGATCAGCTCGGTTCTGATCAGAAAAAGGATAAGAAGTAACTTACTTCTTATCTTTAATGAAGTTGGTCAACCTAATGGTTGACAGTCGTCGCCCGTTTTCATCTGTGCACACAATTTCGTGGGTAGTAAGGGTTCGGCCTAGGTGCAGCGCCTTGCAGGTGGCAGTTACAAACCCTGACGAGATGCTTCCGGTGTGGGTTGCGCTAACTTCGATTCCTACGGCAACTCTGCCTTCGCCTGCATGCATGTTCGCTGCAATAGACCCAAGCCCTTCAGCAATAACTACAAAAGCACCACCGTGCAAAATGCCAACAGACTGAGTGTTGCCTTCAACGGGCATAGAAGCCACTGCGTATTCGGGGGAGAGCACATGCAACTGGATGCCCATTTTGTCCCACAGCGGACCGGCAGAGAATCCACGGAATTGCGCTAAATCAAGTACTGGTGGTCGAACATATTCAGTAGACATAGAAGGTTCCTCGCAGGCTGAGTCAGGCGTGCTGTGTAGGCTTGGCACGTGTCGAACAACGCCCAGCCTACCCTCATGGTCATCGATGGCCACTCACTTGCTTTCAGGGCGTTTTACGCGCTCCCAGTGGATAGTTTCCGCACGGCAGATGGTCAGCACACCAACGCTATTCATGGCTTCATTTCTATGATGTTGAACCTGCTTGCCAAAGAAAAGCCCACCCACTTAGCTGTAGCCTTCGACATCTCGCGTTTCTCTTTTAGAACACGCGAATATCCCGAATACAAGGGAACTCGTGGAGAAACGCCACCAGAATTCATTGGTCAAGTTCCCCTTCTTCAAGATGCTCTTCACGCGATGGGTGTGACCACCATCACGAAAGAGGATTATGAAGCAGATGACATTTTGGCAACACTGGCAGCTCAGGGTTCAGCACAGAATTTCAAAGTATTAGTTGTTTCTGGAGACCGAGACACAATTCAGCTCATAGATGACAACGTCACCTTGCTCTATCCCTCGAAACAGGGTGTTTCTGAACTCACTCGCTATGACGCTGCCAAAGTTTTTGAACGCTATGGCATCAAACCGCACCAATACCCTGAGATTGCTGCTCTCGTGGGTGAAACGAGTGACAATTTGCCCGGAGTGCCTAAGGTCGGTGAAAAGACCGCAGTCAAGTGGATCAACGAATTTGGTTCGCTCGAGGAAATTCTTCGTCGAGCTGATGAAATCGGTGGAAAAGTCGGCGAGAGTCTTCGCGAGTTTAAAGACAATGCCATTCGTAACCGGAAACTCAATCGCCTCGTCAATGATGTTGAACTTCCTGTTGGGCCAGCTGATTTAGAACGTGTACCGTTCGACTCCGAGGCCGTTAAAGAAGTCTTCGGTCGGCTTGAATTCAAATCACTATTGACTCGGGTTTTGGCTCTAAATGGTGAAACCTCCGCAGATTCAGCTAGCTCGGTTTCCAAAGCAACTCCTAGTACTCCAACTTCTGTTCAAGCAGTAGTGAGGGAATATGTTGAACCTGCAGCTGCTTCAACGCCACCACACTCGCAGCAACTACTGGATGAAGAACTTTCAGCGTGGTTACACCGATCTTCTGAAGCCTCGCCTCAAGGGATAGCTATAGAGCTAGAAATCTATGCAAGCGGAATAGCGGTCGTTGGTTTAGCAACAGAAACCGAAGCAGTCTGTGTTCCCTGGTCTCCGGTTAGTGCAGATATGAAGCCACTGATTGACTGGCTTGCTGGACCCACGCCAAAGATTTTTCACGGCGCGAAAGAACAGCTCAAGTCTCTCCTCAGAGCAGACATCGCATGTGAGAATCTTGGTTTCGACACAGAGATTGCTGATTGGGTTCTGCGTCCAGATTCCTCCAAGCGTGAGCTTGCAGACCTAGTCAAGCTGTATCTCAATGAGCTTCTACCCACCCCCGATCCCAACCAATTAGTCCCTGATGATTCTGCACTTGATGCAGGTGGCCGTGCGTGGTTTATTCATCGGATCGATGCAGCAATTCGTGAACAAATGGATGCTGCCACTTTGGCACTCTTCCTGGAGATTGAAGTTCCAACACTGAACACACTGGCAGCTATGGAACTGCGTGGCGTGACAGTTAATCGTGCCAAGCTCGAGTTGCTCTCAACAGAACTAGGTGAGCGAGCTGAAAAGGCCAAAACCGAGGCATTTGAGGTCATCGGTCGCGAAGTGAACCTCGCCTCACCAAAACAATTGCAAGAAGTGTTATTTGATCAGCTCGGAATGCCCAAAACTCGTGCGACGAAGACCGGTTACACCACAGATGCCACCGCATTGGCTGACCTGCAAGCAACAAATCCTCACCCGTTCTTAGGGTTACTTCTTGAACACCGTGATGTGACAAAGCTGAAGCAAATTGTCGAGACGCTGATTCAAGCAATAGGTTCTGATGGTCGAATTCACACCACTTATGGTCAAACAGGTACCAGTACTGGACGCCTTTCCTCGGCAAACCCCAACCTGCAAAACATTCCCATCAGAACTGCTGATGGTCGCCGTATTCGTGAAGCATTTGAGGTGGGTGAAGGCTTCGACACGCTTTTCACTGCCGATTACTCTCAGATTGAAATGCGCATCATGGCGCACTTTTCAGAGGATGAGGGTCTAATCGAGGCTTTCATTTCCGGTGAAGACCTTCACCGTTTTGTTGGTGCACGGGTATTTGGGGTTGAACCTGCGGATGTGACAGGTGAGATGCGTAGCCAAGTTAAGGCCATGAGCTATGGCCTGGCATATGGCCTCAGCGCTTTTGGACTTGCTCGTCAACTTGGCATTGATAACAGCGCTGCCAAGAAGCTTATGGCGGACTATTTCCAGCGATTCGGGGGAGTGCGGGATTATCTGCGCAGTGTCGTAGAGCAAGCTCGCTCACAGGGATATACCGAAACTTTGTTTGGTCGTCGTCGCCCTTTCCCGGATTTAGCAAGCCCCAACCGAGTACTCCGCGATAACGCTGAGCGAGCTGCTCTCAATGCACCCATGCAGGGCACGGCGGCAGACATCATGAAAATAGCCATGATTGGCATTGAAGAAGACCTTCAGGCACTTGGTCTCAGCTCACAGTTGTTACTTCAGGTGCATGACGAATTAGTCCTGGAGATCATTGAGTCAGAACGCGAGCAAGTCGAAAAGATTGTGACCGATCGTATGTCTCACGCAGCCAAATTGAGTGTTCCCTTGGATGTTCAAATTGGTATCGGGCAGAACTGGAACGAAGCAGCGCACTAACCGTTTTTCCGAGAGTTTGCGCGGAAGTCAGCTGTGAAGTAATCTGAGAGATGCACATTTGTGCGTTTTTTCCGTCTGCCCTGAGGCAAAAACATCAGCTTGCTGTGTCTCAGGGCCCGAATTAAGTAAATACTGGAGCACGTTTTACATGACGCTTGTAGCAAAGAAAGCAGCCACTCAGGTTGCAATCAACGACATCGGTTCTGCTGAGGACTTCCTCGCCGCTGTCGAAAAGACCCTCAAGTTTTTCAACGATGGTGACCTCATTGAAGGCACCGTTGTCAAGGTAGATCGCGACGAGGTTCTCCTTGACGTTGGCTACAAGACCGAAGGTGTTATCCCTTCCCGCGAACTTTCCATCAAGCACGACATTGACCCTTCAGAGGTTGTCAAGGTTGGTGACTCTGTTGAGGCACTCGTCCTCCAGAAGGAAGACAAAGAAGGTCGCCTGATTCTTTCCAAGAAGCGCGCCCAGTACGAGCGTGCATGGGGCGATGTTGAGAAGATCAAGGACGCTGACGGCATCGTTACCGGTTCGGTTATCGAAGTTGTTAAGGGTGGTCTGATCGTAGACATCGGTCTTCGTGGATTCCTTCCTGCATCTTTGATTGAGCTCCGCCGAGTCCGTGACCTCACTCCTTACCTTGGTCAGGACATCGAGGCAAAGATACTCGAGCTCGACAAGAACCGTAACAACGTTGTTCTCTCCCGTCGCGCTCTTCTCGAGCAGACTCAGTCCGAGAGCCGCAGCACCTTCCTGGTCAACCTTCAGAAGGGCCAGATCCGTAAGGGTGTTGTTTCCTCCATCGTCAACTTCGGTGCATTCGTTGACCTCGGCGGCGTAGACGGTCTCGTCCACGTTTCTGAGCTCTCATGGAAGCACATTGAGCACGCTTCTGAAGTTGTTGAAGTTGGCCAGGAAGTAACCGTGGAAATCCTCGAGGTTGACATGGACCGCGAGCGTGTATCGCTCTCGCTCAAGGCAACTCAGGAAGACCCATGGCAGGTATTTGCCCGTACCCACGCAATCGGTCAGGTTGCACCAGGTAAGGTCACCAAGCTTGTTCCATTCGGTGCATTCGTTCGCGTTGCTGACGGTATCGAGGGTCTGGTTCACATTTCTGAACTTTCCGGCAAGCACGTTGAACTGGCAGAGCAGGTTGTTTCTGTCGGTGCTGACGTATTCGTGAAGGTTATTGACATCGACCTCGAGCGTCGTCGCATCTCGTTGAGCCTCAAGCAGGCAAACGAGGGTGTTGACCCTGAAGGTACCGAGTTTGATCCTGCTCTCTACGGCATGCTCACTGAGTACGACGAGAACGGTAACTACAAGTACCCAGAAGGCTTCGATCCTGAAACCAACGAATGGCGTGAAGGCTTCGACGCAGCACGCGAGAAGTGGGAACTTGACTACGCAGCAGCTCAGGCACGCTGGGAGCAGCACAAGATCCAGGTCAAGGCTGCTAACGAGCACGAAGCAAACATTCCTGACGCACCAGCAGACGCAGTTGCTGAAAGCACTTCATTCTCAAGCGAGGCAGCATCTGCTGGAACCCTCGCTGACGATGAGTCGCTTGCAGCTCTTCGCGAAAAGCTCGCTGGCAACTAGTCAAGGAACGTTTCTAATGGGTGGGCCTTCGGGTCCACCCATTACTCGTTAAGCTGAAGTTATGACGTTGATCGGACTCACCGGCGGAATTGGTTCTGGTAAATCAACCATTGCCAGAAGACTTGCTGATCACGGGGCAGTAATTATTGACGCAGACAAAGTAGCTCGAGAAGTTGTTGAACCCGGTAAACCAGCCCTCGCGCAAATTGTTGCTGAATTTGGACCTGATGTACTTCTCGCAGATGGCAGTCTCAACCGAGGTGCCTTAGGCGAACATGTGTTCAACAATGCAGCTGCATTGGCAAAGCTCAACGCAATCGTTCACCCAGCAGTTCAAGAACGCACTGCTGAACTATTCCAACAGGCGCCTGACGGCTCTGTGGTGGTTTATGACGTTCCACTGTTGGTAGAGACTCAGAACGTCTATTCTTTCGACACCATTGTTGTAGCGAGCGCGCCAGAACATGTCCGTATCGAACGATTAATGGAACATCGAGGCATGCTTGAATCTGAAGCTGCTTCTCGAATTGAGTCTCAAGCACCTGAAGAAGAGCGTCTCAAAATTGCTAACCATGTCATTGATACAAGTGGTGATATTTCTCATACGTACTCGCAGGTAGACGCACTGTGGGAGCAGCTTAAAAACGTAGACTAGGGGAGTGGAACCACGTCGCTCTGAGAAGCCCTTTAAGGTCGTCAGTGAGTACTCTCCAAGTGGTGATCAACCTACTGCTATAGCTGAATTAGCTGGCAGAATCAACGCAGGTGAGACTGACGTAGTCCTACTTGGTGCTACCGGAACAGGTAAGTCTGCAACTACGGCTTGGTTAGTTGAAGCGGTTCAACGGCCAACATTGATTTTGGCCCACAACAAGACGCTGGCTGCACAACTTGCGACAGAGTTCCGTGAACTATTGCCAGAAAACGCTGTGGAGTATTTCGTTTCCTACTACGACTACTACCAGCCAGAAGCTTACGTCCCACAAACAGATACTTTCATTGAAAAAGATAGTTCTATCAATGCAGAGGTTGAACGCCTTCGACACTCAACCACCAATTCGCTTCTGACCAGAAGGGACGTTGTCGTTGTTTCGACAGTGTCATGTATTTATGGTCTCGGTGCCCCGCAAGAATATTTGGACGCCATGATTACCCTCGAAGTGGGGGAGAGGATTTCTCGCGAGGCAATCTTGCGTCAGTTTGTGGCCATGCAATACGCACGTAATGACATAGATTTTTCTCGAGGAAATTTCCGCGTCCGCGGCGACACCATCGAAATCATTCCGATGTATGAGGAACTCGCAGTCCGCATAGAAATGTTCGGGGATGAAATTGAAGCCTTGTATAGCCTTCATCCCCTCACTGGCGACGTCGTTGAAAAGCTAACAATGGTCTCCGTGTTCCCAGCATCTCACTATGTTGCAAGTGAAGAAATCATGAAAAAGGCTATCGTCACCATTCGTGAAGAAATGGAAGAACGAGTTGCCGAACTAGAAAAGCAAAACAGACTTCTCGAAGCACAACGACTGCGGATGAGGACCACTTTCGATCTAGAGATGATGCAACAAATAGGTTTCTGTTCTGGAATCGAGAACTATTCGCGACACATCGATGTTCGTGCACCTGGCGAAGCGCCTCAATGTTTGCTGGATTACTTTCCTGATGATTTTCTCTGTGTCATTGATGAGTCACACGTCACTGTTCCACAGATTGGTGCAATGCACGAAGGTGATGCGTCTCGTAAAAGAACTCTCGTAGAGCACGGGTTCAGACTTCCCTCTGCATTGGATAACAGACCACTGCGCTTTGATGAGTTCAAGGAAAGAGTCGGACAAACGGTTTATCTTTCTGCCACCCCAGGCAAGTATGAAATGGGAATTGCTGATGGTGTGGTGGAACAAATCATTCGCCCGACAGGTTTGGTCGATCCTCAGATCGTGATCAAACCATCTAAGGGCCAGATCGATGATTTGCTTGAACAAATCAGAGTCCGTGCGGCCAAAGATGAGCGTGTACTGGTCACAACGTTGACCAAAAAGATGGCAGAGGAACTAACTGACTTCCTCACTGAAGCTGGTGTTCGCGTCCGTTATCTCCACTCGGACGTTGACACGCTACGACGTGTAGAACTGCTTACTGAACTGCGCCAAGGAGTCTATGACGTACTTGTGGGCATTAATCTTCTTCGTGAAGGTCTCGACCTTCCAGAAGTTTCTCTTGTTGCGATCCTCGATGCCGACAAAGAAGGCTTCTTGCGTTCATCTACTTCGCTTATTCAAACTATCGGGCGTGCCGCCCGTAACGTTTCTGGCGAAGTGCATATGTATGCAGATGTTGTGACCAACTCCATGGCACTAGCTATCGAAGAGACCACACGTAGGCGAGAAAAACAGATTGCTTATAACGTGGCCAATGGTATTGATCCACAGCCTTTGCGAAAGAAGATTGCAGACATCACGGCAATGTTGCAACGTGAAGAAGCCGATACTGCGGAGCTCCTGGCCGACAAAGGTTCAAAGAAGTCCAAATCAGGTGCCGCACGTCCAAGTTCTTCTACCTTGCTGACTCCTCGAATCGGTGCCGAAGGTGCTACCGAACTTGAAAACATTATTGGTGATCTAAACGAGCAAATGCTCATCGCTGCCGCAGAATTGAAGTTCGAACTTGCAGCGCGTCTGCGTGATGAACTTTCCGAACTCAAGCGTGAACTACGCATCATGAAAGAAGCTGGACATGCCTAAACCCGTCAACTCACATTCCCACTTGAGCGTGAAGGGTGCTCGCGTTCACAATCTCCAAAATGTGGATCTAGAAATACCCCGAGACTCTTTGGTCGTTTTCACTGGATTGTCTGGGTCAGGAAAGTCATCATTGGCTTTTGACACAATTTTTGCTGAAGGTCAGCGACGCTACGTTGAGTCTTTGTCTGCCTACGCTCGCCAATTTTTGGGACAGGTAGACCGCCCCGATGTTGACTTCATCGAAGGGCTTTCTCCAGCGGTCTCTATCGATCAAAAATCAACGAACAGAAACCCTCGTTCTACTGTCGGAACCATCACAGAGATCTATGATTACATGCGCTTGTTGTGGGCACGCATTGGTGTTCCGCATTGTCCAGAGTGTGGCGAAATTATCCAGGCACAGACAGTCCAGCAAATCGCTGATCAATTAATGGATCTGGCCGAAGGCACGCGTTATCAAGTAGTTGCTCCTGTAGTCGCTCAAAAAAAGGGTGAATTTGTTGACCTCTTTGCTGAGCTCACCGCCAGCGGATATTCGCGCGTCATTGTTGACGGTGAAGTAATACAGCTTGCAGAAGCTCCTGCATTGAAGAAGAGCTATAAGCACGACATCTCAGTAGTTATTGACCGTTTGGTTGCAGGACCAGAGCTTCTTTCGCGTCTAACCGACTCACTTGAAACTGCGCTTAAAGTCACCAATGGTTCAGTGGATATCAACTTCGTTGATGAAGAAGGTCCTGCAGCGTGGCAGTCATTTAGTGAAAAACTTTCCTGCCCCAACGCTCACCCCACCCAACTTTCCGAGATTGAGCCACGAACTTTCTCATTCAATTCACCTTTCGGTGCGTGTCCAGTCTGTTCAGGACTAGGCACCAAGATGTCTGTTGATGAAGATCTGTTGCTGGGCGATCCTTCCCTTTCCATCAATGAGGGAGTCATCATTCCCTGGGCCACTCAAGGCAAAGGATTGTTCCAGTACTACGAAAAACTGTTAGTTGGACTCTCGCACGACCTGGACTTCTCTCTCAATACCCCGTGGGAACAACTTGACGAAGAAATTCGTGAAGCGGTGATGAACGGCAACAACTTCAGTGTTCGGGTGAAATGGAAGAACCGTTACGGCAGAGAGGTCCAATACAGCTCAGGTTTTGAGGGCGTTGTTCCTTATATAGAGCGTCAATACCTCCAAGCTGACACAGACGTCCAACGTGCTAGATGGGCAGAGTATCTTCGTGAAGTGCCTTGCGTGGAGTGCGCAGGACAACGTCTCAAGCCTGAAGTTCTTGCGGTGAAGATCAATGGTCTTTCTATTGCTGATCTTGCCGAACTTCCCCTTTCAGAAGCTCGTGCATTTATGGACGGCCTCACTCTGAACGACCGTGACGCAATGATTGCTGCCCAAGTTCTTCGAGAGATACGTGCACGCCTCAACTTCCTCATTGAGGTAGGTCTTACTTATCTCAACCTCTCGCGCGCTGCTGGTTCACTCTCTGGTGGTGAAGCCCAACGCATTCGACTCGCTACACAAATAGGTTCAGGTCTAACAGGAGTTCTTTACGTCCTCGATGAACCTTCCATCGGTCTTCATCAGCGTGACAATCGCAGACTCATCGATACCCTCATCAAACTCCGCGATTTGGGAAACACGCTCATTGTGGTTGAGCACGATGAGGACACCATTCACACGGCGGACTGGATTGTCGACATCGGGCCGGGAGCTGGTGTCAACGGCGGAAAGGTTGTCCACTCAGGTGATTATGAATCTCTGTTGAAGAACACAGAGTCAATCACTTCTGACTACGTTTCAGGTCGTACCAAGATTGAAATCCCAGCACAACGCAGACCTATAGACAAAAACCGTGAGATTACCGTTGTTGGCGCTGAGGCAAACAACCTCAAGAAAGTCACTGCCACCTTCCCACTCGGAACACTCACAGCAGTTACTGGTGTTTCCGGTTCTGGAAAGTCTTCTCTCGTCAACGACATCTTGTACAAGGTTCTTGCCAACAAGCTTAACGGTGCACGCACCGTGGCAGGAAAACACACTCGTGTGACTGGTCTAGAACACCTGGATAAGGTCATTCATGTCGACCAGAATCCCATTGGTCGAACACCACGCTCTAACCCTGCTACCTACACAGGTGTGTTCGACAAGATTCGTACACTTTTTGCCGAAACTACTGAGTCGAAGACTCGCGGCTACCAGCAAGGACGATTCAGTTTCAACGTTAAGGGTGGTCGTTGTGAAGCGTGTGCTGGTGATGGAACGCTCAAAATTGAGATGAACTTCCTGCCAGATGTCTATGTGGATTGTGAAGTCTGTCATGGCAAGAGATACAACCGCGAAACACTCCAGGTTCGATACAAGGGCAAGAACATTTCTGAAGTCCTCGATATGCCCATCGCTGAAGCAGCAGAATTCTTTGAGCCGATTAGTTCAATTCACCGTTTCCTCAAGACGTTGGTCGATGTTGGTCTTGGTTATGTTCGCCTCGGACAAAGTGCGACGACACTTTCAGGTGGTGAAGCTCAACGAGTGAAGCTAGCTACTGAATTACAGAAGCGAAGTAATGGTCGAAGTATTTATGTACTCGATGAGCCAACTACCGGTCTTCATTTTGAAGATGTTCGAAAGCTTTTGTTGGTGCTCAACTCCCTTGTTGATAAAGGCAACACTGTCATTGTCATTGAGCACAATCTTGATGTCATCAAGAGTGCTGACTGGCTCATTGATCTTGGCCCTGAAGGGGGAGCAGGTGGCGGTGAAATCATCGCTGAAGGCACTCCTGAAGATGTTGCGAAGAACAAGGTGAGTCACACGGCAACATTCCTCCGCGAGATCATTGAAACCTAAGTCATGGCAGACACTGTCCCATATCGCCCACAAACCGGGGATATTCCGACCAATCCTGGCGTATATCGCTTTAGAGATGCTTCAGGACGGATTTTGTATGTGGGAAAGGCAAAGAACCTTCGTGCACGGTTAACAAGCTATTTTGCGCCATTGCACACATTGCATGAGCGCACGCGACGAATGGTCACCTCTGCTTCAAGTGTTGAATGGACAATCGTAGGAACAGAATTTGAAGCACTTCAGCTCGAATTCACATGGATTAAAGAATTCGATCCACCTTTCAATATTCAGTTCAGAGATGACAAGAGTTATCCCTATCTAGCTATTACGTTGGGGGAGAAGATACCGCGCGTGATGGTTACCCGCACCCGGAAGATTGAGAATGCTCGCTACTTCGGCCCCTATACAAAAACGTGGGCTATCCGTGAGACGTTGGATCTGATTCTTCCTGTGTTCCCTGTTCGAACTTGTTCGGATGGCGTCTATAAAAAAGCAGAGCGAGCACGACGTCCATGTCTTCTTGGCGACATCGGAAGATGCGCGGCTCCCTGCGCCGGACGGGTTACGCCAGAAGAACATCGTTCTATTGCTCTTGATCTTGCTACCTTTATGACGGGCAAGAATGACGCTCATATCAAGGCGCTCAAAGACAAGATGGCAGCTGCTTCTGCAAAGCAAGACTATGAGAGCGCAGCAAAATATCGTGACAACATACAAGCCCTAGAAACGGTTGCTTCGAAAAGCGCAGTAGTTCTCAGTGATGAGATTGATACGGATGTTTTCGGCATAGCTAGCGACGAACTCTCTGCGGCTGTTCAAATGTTTATTGTTCGAGAAGGACGGATTCGAGGAGTTCATTCCTGGAATGTTGACACCGAACTTGATGTCACGATTGGTGAAATCATCGACAATATGCTCAGAACTGCATATGAAACAGATGAGATACCTCCCAAAGAAATCTGCGTTCCCGAAATGCCAGAGGATCACAATTCCCTCACCACTTGGCTTACCGAAGTTCGTCGCGAACGTCTGAATGACCCTCGTTCTGCAGCAGTAAAACTCAAAGTTGCGCAACGTGGTGACCTTGCTGCACTATCGAGCACTGTCACTCACAATGCTCAACAAGCTCTTCTGCTGTACAAGACTAAAAGAAGAGCTGATTACGTAACGAGAACAAAAGCGTTGAGTGATATTCAAGAAGCATTGGGTCTTGAAGAGTCACCTTTAAGAATTGAGTGCTTCGATATTTCTCATTTAGGTGGAACAAAGATTGTTGCGTCAATGGTCGTCTTTGAAGATGGCATGGCAAAGAAGAGTGATTACCGGAAATTCAGCATCTCTCAGGCGCGTGACGATACTGATGCAATGAATCAAGTTTTAGCTAGAAGAGCTGCTTATCTCAGCGGTGCTGAAGTTGATGAAGAAAAGAAAGCTTCTAGCTTTTCATATCCACCCGGCCTCTTTGTTGTTGATGGAGCTCTCCCTCAGGTAAACGCAGCAGCTGCAGCTCTCTCAGCTGCAGGCTTAGCTGATATTCCCGTCGTTGGACTAGCCAAAAGACTCGAAGAATTATGGCAACCGGGGGAGAAGTTTCCAGTAATTCTTCCTCGAAATTCTGAAGCACTATTTTTGTTCCAACAGCTCAGAGATGAAGCACATCGATTCGCCATCACCTTTCAACGCGCATCCCGAAAAAGAGACATCAATACCGTTCTCTCAGAAGTTCCAGGTATGGGGCCAGCAAAGATCAAATCTGTGCTTTCTGCCTTCGGCTCAGTAGCTCAACTCAGAAAAGCAACAGTCGAAGAAATTGCCGAAACTCCACAGATTTCTCTTGCTGTTGCACAAGCAATCAAAGACACTCTTTCTAAGAGCTAACTCTTAAGCGTCTTTACGGCAACATCCGTTCTGTCGGTAACTATTCCATCAACACCGGCGGCGATGAGTTCTTTCATGACAGCGGGATCATTGATGGTCCAGACATGAATTAGAACGCCGGCATTGTGAAACATCCGAACTTTTTTCGGAGTAATGATTTTGATTCCATTGCTCTGAGCTGGGATTTGTACTGCATCGAATTTTCTCAACAATTTGTTCACGAGAAATTGGAAACCTACCGTGGCAGCGAACAGTGCAGGAGCAAATTCTGAGACGGATGGTGATGCTGCTGTTCCGGGAGCCAGTCTCATGGCAACTGTTCTTCTTTGTGCACTGAAAGATGTGAGCAGTATTCGTTCGTGTGCCTTGAGAGAGTTGATTACCTGTGCAACTGGGACTGAAGCTGCTGAGTTCTTGATATCGATATTCAACTTTGTTTCAGAAAACTGAACTAAGGCTTCTTCCAAGGTGGGAATGTAATCAGGTAAATCTTCTGATAGATATTCAGCCAGAGGAACACCATTTAGTTCGTCATCGTGAAAAAGAACCGCTATCCCGTCCTTAGTTCCATGTGCATCCGTCTCAATGTAGTCAGCACCCGCTTCAAGCGCTGCCGCGAACGCAGGGAGGCTGTTTGGTGCACAATCCAAAGCTAAGCCCTGGTGTGCAAGAACATGAGGAGTGGGAGTGTTCAAATAGGGGTGCACGGCTAGAGGCTAACACTGTGTTGGCTTGATAGTCTGCTGGAGAAGACTTTTCACTAAGGAGAATCACGTGTCTAACCCTCTTGCTGCTGGATCACTCACAGGTAAGCGAGCGCTAGTTACTGGCTCGTCTCGTGGTATTGGTGCAGACACTGTTAACTACTTTGCCGAAGCTGGTGCGAAGGTTGTAGTGAACTACCGCAACAAGGAAGCACGTGCGCAGAAAATTGTTGACTCAATCGTCGCTAACGGCGGGGAAGCAATTGCAGTAGGTGCAGACCTCACAGATGCCGCATCTGTTAAAGCAATGTTTGACACAGCAAAGCAAGCGTTTGGTGGTCTGGACATCCTCGTGATGAATGCTTCAGGTGGTATGGAATCCGGCATGGGTGATGACTACGCAATGAAGCTCAATCGTGATTCTCAAGTTCAGTTACTCAAGCTAGCCCTCGATGTATTGGTCGATGGTGCTCGTGTTGTCTTTGTTACCAGTCACCAGGCTCACTTCATTCGCACTACTCCAACTATGGAGGAGTACCTTCCTGTAGCTCTTTCGAAGCGTGCAGGTGAAGATGCACTCCGTGACATGATTCCTGAACTCGAAGCACGAGGAATCGGCTTCACAGTTGTTTCTGGAGACATGATCGAAGGAACTATCACCGCAACTCTCCTTGAACGAGCTAACCCAGGTGCAATCAACGCTCGTAAAGAATCTGCGGGCAAGCTCTACAACGTAAGTGAATTCGCGGCTGAAGTAGCTCTTGCAGCTGTCGAGCCAGTTCCTGCGGACAATACTCGTCTCGTCGGAGACGTGAGCTCCTTCGTAGCGGAGTAGTAATGGCGCGCCCAGCGCACAGAAGAGTTTCTAGAGTGGTTCTCCTTGACGAGAACGACCGTTTTCTACTTCTGCTCACCGCATCTCCTCGACTTCAAACACCCGTCGTGCGTTGGCTCACGCCAGGTGGGGGAGTAGAGGATCACGAAACGCATGCAGAAGCGGCTGTTCGTGAACTTTTCGAAGAAACCGGCCTCCTAGTAGACAGCGTTGGTGACTCAATTTGGAGCGTTGAAGGTCAGTCTGTTTTTAACGATGGGCATGTCCAATCGACATACAGTGAGTATTTTGTCGTCCGAACGACATCCTTTGAGATCACTAATGAAAATTGGATGGAAAACGAATTCGTAGATATCACCGACGTTCGATGGTGGACTATCTCTGAGCTTGAACAGTCGGGGGAGAAGTATTCTCCAGAACCTCTGCTCGACATTATTCAGCACGCGATTCGCATCTCTTAAATACAACGAGGCCCGATAATTTCGGGCCGCGTTGTGTTTGTTTTACTTAGGCGGCTTTAGCTGCCTTACCAATCATGATTGCTCCGATGAACTGAGCTACAGCGATTACCAGCAGGAAGATTCCGGCAATCATGGTCAATACTGCTACGCCCTGCACAGGGAGCATTACGACGACGATTCCGGCGACAACAGAAATGATTCCAGCAATGATTGAGAATGCTTTTGAGGGTGATTTGGAGGACTCAACAATGCTGACAATTCCATCGATGATCCACGAGATACCGATCAGAATGCCGAGAACAGCGAGAATCTCTACGGGATGCATTACAGCAAGCACGCCAACAACAATGAGCAGCAAACCGATCACGATGTTGAGAACACGACCTGCTGCGCCGTAAACGCCTGAGAACAGGCCTGTTACAAGTCGAACAGCACCACGGATAAGAAAGTAGATTCCAAACAGAACTGCGACGACTTCAAGTACCTGTCCAGTTGCGGTGAGGATGAGAACGCCAAACAGTGCAGAAAGCAGAGCGCCAATGATGAGTCCTGTGCGGATTACTTTCACGGTTTGCTTAGCAGTTTCGTGACCGTCGCCATAAAATGCGAATCCCTGGACTTCGGGTGAATTGTTTGACATTGTTTCTCCTTATCAATGCGTAGATACGCATTCACAGAATAAATCGGAGACAGGGTAATCTCTCGTATTTCTTCGCTGGTCTCAGGAATTCACATCTGTCTTGTCATGGAGCCGAATTATGTCAGTTTGGATTCTGAGCCGCACTCGCATGGGAGTGCTGCTTATTGTCGACTGGACCAGCGATGGGATCGGTGCTTACAAGATACCGCCAAAGGCGTGGAATGAAATTGATCCAATCAATTCTTATGAGCTGCAAGTTTGAAAATGCCCTCGAGACAGACTTGGAAGCGCCAGACAGATAATGCTGGGTTGATAGTTGCAGAAACTATCGTGGGCGGGCTGAGCTGTCACAAGTTGTTATTTATTCCGATAATACACATTATGTCAGCTTACATATTTCTGCATTATCACCTCATCTTGAACCACCACGTAAGTCTTTGACCTCATGATTCTTCAACCGTAGAGTTCAAAGGTGAATTCACAGTCAGCTCGAGCGGTTAGCAATTATGCAGGAGTCCTGTGGGGGCTTCTAGGAATTCTGGCATTCTCGTTCACCCTCCCCTTCACCCGGGTTGCAGTCGAAACAATTAACCCTTTGTTTATGACAACAGGCCGCGCCTCCTTAGCAGCCATATTCGCTCTTATCGTTTTTGCGTTTGTTCGACCTACCAAGGCCACTCGTTCACAGATCTTTAGATTGATGATCGTGGCTGCTGGTGTGGTTGTTGGTTTCCCCTTATTTACATCTTTAGCTCTGCAAAGTGTGCCCTCAGCACACGGAACGGTTGTCATAGCGTTATTACCTGCCGTAACCGCGCTGTTTGTCGTGATGCGTACTGGTGAACGACCTAGTCCCCTGTTTTGGTTTGCTTCTCTTGCTGGTGCTCTCGCTGTAGTTGTATTTCTTGCTCTAGGTAATGGGTTTTCTGGAATTTCCTGGCCTGATGTATTTCTCGTTTTCGCTGTAGTTTCTGCGGCAATTGGTTACACCGAGGGTGGGTTACTCTCTCGTGAACTGGGCTCTTGGCAAACAATATGTTGGGCGTTGATTATTGCCTTGCCAATACTTGGTCCAATTTCATTAGTTGATTTGGCAGTATTCCCGGTATCAAGTGATCCCATTGCGTGGATGTGTTTCTTATATACCGCTCTTTTCAGCATGTTTTTGGGCTTTTTTGCTTGGTATCGGGGGCTAGCCATCGGTCCCATGACAAGTGTGAGTCAAGTACAACTTAGTCAACCCGTATTTACTCTGCTGTGGTCTGCTCTCATACTTGGTGAAACACTCACCCCGGACATTCTTATAGGTGGAGCAGTCATTATCGCTTTAGCATTCATCGCCGTGAGGGCACGTGTAAACACAATCAAGAAAGTAGTTCGTTAGTGAGTAAACGTAGCCGTCCTTCAAATCGTGCCTGGTATTGGGCTATCTTTACGTGTTTCTTTCTACACGGTGCACTTTTTGCAACCTGGGCGAGCAGAACTCCTGAAATCAAGACAAATCTTGGACTCAATACAGCTCAAATGGGTCTATTCACACTAGTAATGGCCATCGGCTCCCTGTGCGGATTGTTACTGGGCGGGCGTTTTGTGCCACAAGTAGGTGCAAAAAGAACCATTCTGATTGCTTACACAGTGACCGGTTTGAGCATGGTTACATTGGGTTTCACCACTACAGCTGGAAATCTTCCTCTTGCAGTTATTTCTATTGCCGCTTTAGGGGCAAGTCTTGGAAGCGGTGGAATCGCGATCAATATGGAAAGTGCTGCCATCGATCACACTTCTGAGAAGTCGCTACTGCCCTCATTCCATGGTTCGTACTCAACAGGAAATCTTGGCGGCGCAGCTCTGGGAACTTTACTGATCTTTCTCGTCGTCCCTATTCCCCTGCAATTTGCGGCAATTGGCTGCGGATTCATCATTATTGCCTTCATTGCCGCACGCTCAATCCCCCACGATTCGGGCAAAACTGTCACAGAAGATATGTCCACTGAGGAGATTGCAACAATCCCCAGTAAAGAAGAACGACGTCGTGCTCTTCGCAACCCCCGTGCAATCACTATTTCCTTCATTGTTTTAGGTTTTGCACTGGCAGAAGGAGCAGCTTCTGCATGGCTTCCCATCTCACTCACCGCTACCGGGATGACCGATGCTGCCGCAGCTGGTTGTTACACAATGTTTGCCGCAGCGATGGCTATTGCCCGGCTTTCTGGAGGTCCAGTTGTGGACAAATTCGGTAGGTCCAGACTGCTTTTGTTGCTGGGAATCGTGGCTATTTCAGGTATTTCCATAGTGATGATGACCAATGTCATTCATCTGCCATATCTGGGCGCCTTCCTGTGGGGTCTTGGGTGCTCTTTAGGCTTCCCACTGTGTGTGTCAGCGATTACCGACGAAAAGCGCTTCGCTCAAACTCGCGTTCAGATGATTTTCTTCACTGCGAACGTCGCAGGACTTACCGGTCCCCCGGTACTAGGTGGGCTAGGACAGCTTTTTGGCCTGTTCACCGCTTTTGGTTTACCAGTAACCCTCATGATTGGTGGACTGTTCGCTAACAAAGCAACTCGTCCTATCGACATTGTCGACGCGCGTCGATAGTTGTGCTTGAATGTTTTCATGAGCACTGTGGCTACTGAAACAAGGTCGTTTCGTTCGAGAGCGATCATTCTCTTTATCTATTTCCTTGTTTTTGGCGTTGGCGGAGCCTCTTGGTTAGTACGCCTACCCGAAGTTCGCTCATATATCCACGTCTCAACAGCTCTGCTTGGTTGGGTCCTTTTTGCGGGCTCTGTTGGGGCGATGACATCGTTGATACTTTCAGGCAGGTTCATAGCTCGTTTCGGCGCACGCAGTGCCGTCATTGTGGGTTTCACAACGCTGGGCCTTGGCCAGGTAATTCAAGCTTTGTCGTTGATAACTGAAATGCCACTTGGTGTTGCATTCGGAGGTCTCATTGCAGGTCTTGGATATGGAATTGGTGACGTAGGGATAAACGTTTCTGGTGCAGAACTAGAAAAAGATAGAGGCAAGAGCCTTCTCCCCCAGCTTCATGGTGCATATAGCCTCGGCGCGCTTGCAGGTGCTGGTATTGGAACGATTGCAATCGTTGTTCAGTTCTCATTGGTGATCCAGATGCTTGCAATTGCATTCATCACCACGGCTATAGCGTGGGCTACATATAAGAGACTTCCTGCCGATACGGGCAAAACTCAGGTCACTCACGGATCAGCCAGAGTTCAAAGAACTCCTGTTTCACTGAACAAACGAATAGTCTTTCTCGGTTTAGGAATTATGGGCTTGTCACTTGCTGAGGGCGGATCGAACGACTGGCTTGCTTTATCTGTGGTTGATGATTACAAGCTAGATGCAACAACTGCAGGAATAACCTTTGCGATTATGACTTTCGCCATGGTTATCACCCGATTTTCTGGCGGCAAGTTAGTTGATAAATTCGGTCGAGTTTTCGCTTTGCGAACTCTCGGTGTTGCTGGTGTAGTTGGTATTTTGCTCGTGATCCTCTCCCCCACCATCTATTTAGCGTGGCTTGGTGCAGCTCTATGGGGAGCAGGAGTAGCTCTCGGTTTCCCACTGTTTATTTCTGCGGCAGCAGACGGTGAAAACTCATCTCAACGAGTAGCAACTGTAACCGCCTTTGGGTATGTTGCATTTCTTGTCGGTCCACCCTTACTTGGGTTCTTAGGCCAGGCTTGGGGGCTTCTCAATATGTTCTATTTATTAGCATTCTTTGTTGCCTGCGCAGTGTTCTTCGCTGGTGCCGCAAAACCTTACTCTGACGATTAGTCTTACCCCTCTTTTCGGGCTCTCCTGATATGTTTCACACATGAGTTCGACGCAATACGTCTTGTCAATTGACAACGGAACAACTAGCACTCGTGCGATTATTTTTGACCACGAAGGAAACAAAGTCAGTTCTGGGCAACTCGAGACAACCCAAATTTTCCCCCATAGTGGCTGGGTTGAACATGATGCACGTGAAATTTGGCAGAACACTCACACAGTTATCCAACTAGCCCTTGATCAAGCAGGACTATCTGCCGCCTCGATCGCGGCCGTAGGAATAACGAACCAACGTGAAACTACTGTTGTCTGGGATAGGACTACGGGCGTGCCTGTCTACAACGCGATTGTGTGGCAAGACACAAGAACCCAGAGCATCATCGATGATGTAGCTCTAGCAGGAGGTTCATCTCCTGATGTCAATCGGTTTAAAACCAAAACTTGACTTCCGCTGGCAACATACTTCGCAGCATCCAAACTTGCCTGGATTCTGCAGAACGTTCCAAACGTGCAAGAACGGGTTCTATCTGGTGAACTAGCTGCCGGCACCATTGATACTTGGCTGTTGTGGAACCTCACTGGTGGAGTCCACGGCGGAGTTCATAAAACGGATGTGACAAACGCTTCACGTACGCTCCTCATGGATCTCGCAACGTGCCAATGGGATTCAGAGTTACTCGCTGCATTCGATATTCCACTCGCTTTGCTACCTGAGATTTGTTCGTCATCTGAGGTCTATGGAACTGCCATTTCCCCACTCAATGGTGTTCCTGTGTCAGGTATTTTGGGCGATCAACAAGCTGCAACTTTTGGACAAGCAGCATTTTCTCGTGGTGAAGCCAAGAACACGTATGGCACCGGTAATTTCCTCATCTTCAACACAGGTGAAGAGATTAAGCACTCTCAAAACGGCCTACTTACAACAGTTGCATACAAGTTGGGCAACTCCCCCACGCACTACGCATTAGAGGGTTCAATTGCTGTTACTGGTTCACTCATTCAATGGTTGAGAGACAACCTGGGCATCATTTCTTCTGCGAGTGAAGTGGAAACACTCGCACTGTCGGTCCCTGATAACGGTGGTGCATATTTCGTACCTGCATTTAGTGGTTTGTTTGCGCCACGATGGCGGCCCGATGCTCGTGGAGTAATTGTTGGATTGACGCGATACGTCAATAAAGCTCACATTGCTCGTGCAGCTCTCGAAGCTGTCGCTTTTCAAACACGAGAGGTGCTTGATGCGACAAACCTTGACACGGGAGTTCCTCTATCGGAAGTACGTGTCGATGGAGGCATGATTGCTAACGAATTATTGATGCAGTTCCAAGCTGATGTCCTAGGAGTTCCAGTAATTAGACCGGTTGTTGCAGAAACAACAGCACTCGGAGCTGCATATGCTGCAGGTTTGGCGGTTGGTTATTGGAAAAACACAGATGAACTAAGGGGTTTGTGGAAAGAAGAAAAACGATGGATTCCACATATTTCCGAAGATGAGCGCGAAAAGCTCTACAGAATTTGGAACAAAGCAGTTGATAAGAGCTTGAACTGGATGGACGAAGACTCAGTTCAAAACTAACGCTGAGTGGCGCTGATCCACATCTCGAGCTTGGTAGTTGCTTTGCCTGAATCAATTGCTTCTGCTGCAACAACAAGTTTTTCAGCAAGTCGCTCAGTTATTGGTCGAAGAACCTGAGCCGAATCTTGAGCAAGGTCATATGCCACGAGACCAGCGGCAGCATTAAGCAACACGATGTCTCGCACAGGACCACGTGCTCCGCTGAGAGTCTCTCGGAGAACTTGTGCGTTGTAACTTGGTTCACCACCGCGGAAATCTTCCAAACTTGAACGTGGAATTCCTAGATCAGTTGGATCCAAGTCATGTTCAACTATTTGACCGCGTGAAACTTCCCAAATATGGCTGTGACCAGTCGTGGTGAGTTCATCCAGTCCATCATCCCCGCGGAATACAAGTGCAGTTGCATCACGAGTTCTAAACACGCCGGTGATGAGTGGGACACGATCTAGTTGGGCTACACCAACCGCAGATGCCTCTGGACGTGCTGGATTGCACAAGGGACCGAGGACATTAAAGATTGTCGGAACGCCAAGTTCGCGCCTGGTTTCTGCAGCGTGTCTAAAACCAGGGTGAAAAGCCGCAGCATAGGCAAAAGTAATGCCTGTTTCTTTTAATACTTCAGCAACCTGCGTATTCGTAAGGTTGAGGTTTATTCCCAGTTCAGAAAGCACATCTGATGAGCCTGAAGCGCTGCTTGCTGCCCGGTTTCCATGTTTGACGACTGGGATTTCCGAAGCAGCACACACAATTGCGGCAGTACTTGAGATATTCACAGTGTTGTGGCGATCGCCACCTGTACCGACGATGTCTAGTGCCATGGCTGGTACAGGCAGATCAAGTGCGTTTGCCAATACCGCGTCGCGGAAACCTACGACTTCGTGAACCGCCTCTCCTTTTGAACGAAGTGCGACTAAAAATCCGGCTATTTGGGCATTAGTTGCGTTGCCTGTGACTATCTGGTTCATCGCCCATTCTGCCTCTGAAATCGTGAGATCAGAGCCATTGAGAAGTGCGCTGAGCAGATTTGCCCATGAGATGTTTTCAGACATACATAACAGGGTACTTGTACAGCGTGGCGAGAGTCGATTGCGCCCATGAGATGAGGGAATTCCGACATAATAGAAAGGTGACAGCAGCGACTATTACACCAGCATCCTTATCGCCCTCTGTGAGCCGTCCCAACCCTGTTGCGGTCGGAACAATCGTGTGGCTTGGTAGCGAAGTTATGTTCTTCGCCGGCCTCTTCGCGATCTACTTCACTTTGCGCACCGCTTCCCCAGAACTATGGGCTACAGAGTCTGCAAAATTGAACTTCCCGTTCTCTTTGACGAACACCATCATCTTGGTTTCTTCCTCTGTAACCGCTCAGTTTGGAGTGTTTGCTGCTGAGCGCCTTCAGTCTCGGGCCACCGGTTGGAAGCCATCTCAGTGGGGAATGGTCGAATGGTTCTTCCTTACTTACGTTCTTGGCGCCATGTTCGTTACAGGTCAGGTATATGAATACGCCATGCTCGTGAGCGAAGGAATTACGTTCAACGGAAATGCATACGGAACGGCCTTCTACATCACTACTGGTTTCCACGGTCTCCACGTAACCGGTGGTTTGATCGCATTCTTGCTCGTAATTGGGCGTGCATTTGCTGTCAAAACTTTTGGACACAAGGAAGCAACAAGCGCAATTGTTGTTTCTTACTACTGGCACTTCGTTGACGTGGTTTGGATTGGTCTATTCCTCGTCATCTACGTACTTAGATAACAAACGGACGGTAATGATTTTCATGCGTAAAAACATGTCAGCTACTCAGGCTTCACGTCGTAATGGCCGCCGTGGCCCTTTGGCATCAGTTGCACTGATTCTTATCGGTCTTGTTGCCACTGGTGGAGCATATGCAGCATTTAGCAGTGCCTCTGCTACTGCAGCGGTTGATCTCAGCTCCCCTGCTGTTATCAATCAGGGTCAGAAGCTTTTTGCAGCGAACTGTTCTACCTGTCACGGACAACAGGCTCAAGGTACTGAAAACGGACCCAGCCTGATCGGCGTTGGTTCTGCAGCTGTTGATTTCCAGGTCGGCACCGGCCGCATGCCTATGCAGATGTCTGGTCCTCAGGCGCTGTCTAAGCCCGTTCAATTCACTGACGAGCAGACTCAAGCACTTGCTGCCTACGTTGCATCACTTGCTCCTGGTCCTGCTATTCCTTCCCAGTCACAGCTGGAAAACGGTGATGTTGCTGCTGGTGGAGAGCTTTTCCGCATCAACTGTGCAATGTGTCACAACGTAGCTGGTGCTGGTGGTGCACTTACCGAAGGTAAGTTCGCACCTCAGCTGACCCACGTATCTGCAGTTCACGTGTATGAGGCAATGCTTACTGGTCCACAGAACATGCCCGTTTTCAATGACTTGAACCTGACCCCAGAAGAGAAGAAGGACATCATTTCTTACCTCTCTTACATTGAGTCCAACCCATCTGCTGGTGGACTCGAGTTGAGCAACCTGGGTCCAGTTTCAGAAGGTCTCTTCCTGTGGGTATTCGGTCTAGGCGCCATTGTTGCCTTGACTGTATGGATCACTGCGAAGTCAAACTAAGACTTTCACGCGAATTTAGAAAGAACCTGAAGGAGAAACATGGCTAAGAACGAGAATGGCAAAGCCGACATCGTTCCTGCGGAGAGCGTAGTAACAGGTACCGGTGTTGTTGCACCTGATGCATTCACCGATCCTGGACTTCCTCCACACCGCCCACGCGTTACAGACCTTGACCCTAAGGCTGCAAAGCGTGCAGAGCGTGTTGTCTACACTCTGTTCTACCTCTCGATTGCGGCTAGCGTTTTCGCTGTTTATGCCTACATGTTCTTCCCTATCGAGCCAGAGAATGTTCACTCCGTTCGAATGAACACCCTCTATCTGGGTCTTGGTATTGCCTTCTCGCTTCTTGCAATCGGTATTGCCGCTGTTCACTGGGGCAAGGCTCTGATGGCAGATAAAGAAGCCATCGATCACCGTCACCCAGTTCGCGGTACAGATGAGACTCGAGCACGGGCAGTTGAAATCTTCCGCGAATCTGATGAGGAATCTGGTTTCAGCCGCCGAACCCTTATCCGCAATGGTCTGATCGGTGCACTCATTGCATTCCCGCTTCCTGCGATTGCCCTTTTCCGTGGTCTTGCACCAATGGACGTTGACCCCAACAATGAGCTCAAGCACACCATGTGGAAAAAGGGTCTACGTCTGACTCGTGACCCTCAAGGAACTCCTATCAAGGCTTCCGAACTCACTATTGGTTCTGCCTTCCAGGTAATTCCAGAAGGCCTTGTTGACCTTCCTGAGCACGAAAAGCTTGATGCTAAGGCAAAGGCAGCCGTATTGCTTGTGCGTTTGAAGAAAGAAGACCTTCACTGGTCAAGCAAGGAACGTGAGAGCTGGTCATATGAGGGCATTGTTGCCTACTCAAAGATTTGTACTCACGTTGGATGCCCTGTTGCTCTTTATGAACAGCAGACTCACCACCTGCTGTGCCCATGTCACCAGTCACAGTTCGATATTTCGAACGAATGTGCTGTGATTTTCGGACCAGCAGCTCGTCCTCTCCCCCAACTTCCTATCACCGTTGACTCTGAGGGTTACCTCGTGGCAATGAGCGATTTCACTGAACCCGTAGGTCCTAGCTTCTGGGAGCGTGCTAATTGAGTACCGTATCCGCACCCGCACAAAGCGGCGTCGTAGGAAAGTTCTCCAACTACCTCGACGAACGAACCAGTATTTCTGGAGCAGTCAAGGAATTCGGCCGCAAGGTCTTCCCTGATCACTGGTCATTCCTTCTAGGTGAGGTTGCTCTCTACAGCTTCGTCATCATCCTTCTTAGTGGTAGCTTCCTTACCTTCTTCTTCCAGGCTTCTATGACGCCTGTTCTTTACGAAGGTTCGTATGTTCCCCTCAAGGGAATTGAAATGTCCGCCGCCATGTCTTCCACTTTGGATATTTCGTTTGATATCCGTGGTGGTTTGCTTATGCGACAGGTTCACCACTGGGCTGCTCTTCTCTTTGTAGCAAGCATCGGCCTACACATGCTCCGTGTATTCTTCACCGGAGCTTTCCGCAAGCCACGTGAACTGAACTGGTCTATTGGTTTCGTTCTCTTTGTTCTTGCAATGGCAGAAGGTTTCACTGGGTATTCTCTACCCGATGATCTACTTTCCGGTAACGGTCTTCGAATCATTGACGGCATGGTCTTGGGTCTGCCCGTTATTGGCACCTGGATAACCTTCCTCCTTTTTGGCGGAGAGTTCCCTGGCGCAGACATCGTTGGACGACTCTACTCGCTCCACATCCTTCTCCTTCCCGCTTTCGTGCTGATTTTCATCGTGCTTCACTTGATGTTCGTCATCATCCACAAGCACACTCAGTACCCCGGTCCTGGTAAGACAGAAGAAAACGTTGTTGGTTTCCCCATCCTTCCTGTTTATGCAGCTAAGGCTGGTGGATTCTTCTTCCTCGTATTCGGTGTCGTCGCACTGATGGCGGCAACAGTGACCATCAACCCCATCTGGAACTACGGTCCATATGACCCCTCCCCTGTTTCAGCTGGTACTCAGCCTGACTGGTACATCGGCTTCGCCGATGGCGCGCTTCGCTTGATTCCACCTCACCTGGAAACATACTGGTTTGGTTACACCTGGTCTTGGAACATCATCATCCCTGTTCTTATTCTGTTGGTTTTCCTTGCAGCAGCATTTGCTTACCCCTTCGTTGAAGCTTGGGTAACTGGAGATAAGCGCGAGCACCACCTGCTAGACCGTCCACGCAACGCTCCAGTTCGTACCGCAATTGGTGCAGCAGGTGTGACCTTCTATGCAGTTCTGTGGGCCGCAGCGTCCTCTGACCTCATTGCCACACACTTCAAGGTAACTATGGAAGGTGTTATCAACACCCTTCAGATTCTCCTGATTGTGGGACCAATCATTGCTTTCATCGTGACCAAGCGCATTGCTCTGGCACTGCAGAAGAAGGATCGAGAGATTCTGCTTCACGGTTTCGAAACTGGTCGAATTGTTCGCCTTCCAGGTGGTGAATTCACTGAAGTTCACCAGCAGTTAGATGCTTACGACCGTTGGCAGCTTGTCTCCTACAACGACAACGCACCCATCATGCTTCGCCCCAACCCACAGGGCAAGATTACTGGTGGAATGCGTATGCGCGCGTCACTGTCTCGCTTCTTCTTTGAAGACCGTATTGCTCCTGTGACACAGGAAGAATACAAGCAGGCTCTTGAGCACGCTCACCACTAGAACAAATAAGAAATGCCCCTCTTCGGAGGGGCAATTCTTTTGTCCTATTGAGATTGTTTCACCGGCTGTCTCAAAATGGTTTTGAGCTTGGATGCTTCTGTTTTGCGCATATCGCTGAGATATATTTCGTGATGGTGGCCGTTGAATATCATTCCTGACTCCGGCATCACCCTCGAATGCAACTTTTCTAATACCGGTCCCTCATTGCTAAAAGGGCCTATGTATAGCATCTGGAAGGATAATCCCTCAGAGAGTTCGTAAAAATGCGTCTGTGAGGCGTGTGAAGAGCCTTTAGAGGTTGCTTTATTCATCGCATTCATCAAGTCTTCATCCGAAACGCTCTCAGGAATAGCTGTCAACAAACGCCACTTCCATGCAGAACGATCATCTCTGTTGAATGCAGAATAATCTTCTGCCCACCATTGTGCCTCTAACGGACCAACTACATAGTCAAAGCCTGAACGGGCTTTAGAAATGAATTTCAGAGGGTAAGCGACCGAATACAGGGTTTCGATAGCAGAAGCGAATTGATTACTTTGCGGAGCTCCCATTCCTTCAATTCCGAGAAATCGTTGGTGAGGAACATCAATAAGTTCGAAATCATTATTTTTTGGTGCATAGAACGCAACTAACTCTTTCTTAACATCGAATTTCTGCGTCAACCCTATTCACCTTCTCTACAAATACAGAAGGCCTTGGACATACATCCAAGGCCTTCTTTTACGACTATTTAGCGACCGAAGTTGCCGCGGTAGTACTCGTATGTCCAACCGGTGATTCCGACAAGAACAAAAGGAATTGCCAAGAAGATGATCCAGAAACCTACGGCTAGACCGAGGAATACAAGTCCAATGGCTGCACCTAGTACCAAGGGCCACCAGCTCCAGGGGCTGAAGTGACCGATGTTTGGATCTGCATCATCGATGTCGGCGGTGGGTGCATCTTCAGGCAGAAGGATTCCACCCTGAGACTTGTTCACCATGTTCAGGAAGAATCCGATGAATCCAGCAAGGATCGCTGAAAGCAAGAGACCTACAGAACCTGTAGCTTCGAACTCATTACCTGCCAGGATGTTCCACACGATATAGACGACACCTGAAACCAGGAAGTAGGCACCTAAGAGGAAGAGGATGACAACGTTGTTTTTCATGAGTTGTTAGGCCTTTGCCTTTCCTGCAAGTGCTGGCTGACTGGTGTAGCCACTTGGAGCAAGCTCTGGGTGGTTTAGGTCAAACGCAGGAGACTCGCTGCGGATTCGTGGGATAGAGGTGAAGTTGTGACGAGGTGGTGGGCACGAAGTTGCCCACTCGAGTGAACGCCCGTAACCCCAAGGGTCGTTGACAGTTACCTTTGCGCCGTAACGAGCGGTGAGGTAAACGTTGAGAACCCAAGGCAGCAGTGAAACTGCCATCAAGAATGCACCGATTGTCGAAAGCTGGTTCATCCAAGTGAAACCATCTTCAGGCAAGTATGTTGCGTAACGACGAGGCATGCCGACGACACCAAGCCAGTGCTGAATCAGGAAGGTCATGTGGAAGCTGATGAAGAACAGCCAGAAGTGCCACACACCAAGACGCTCGTTGAGCATCTTCCCTGTCCACTTAGGCCACCAGAAGTAGAAAGCGCCAAAGAGAGCAAATACAAGAGCACCAACGATTACGTAGTGGAAGTGAGCAACGATGAAGTAGGAATCTGACATGTGGAAGTCAAGCACTGGCGAAGCCAGGATGATTCCTGTGAGACCACCAAATACGAAGTTGAACACGAAAGCCAAGGCAAAAAGCATTGGAGTTTCGAAGGTTACAGAACCTCGGAAAATTGTTCCGATCCAGTTGAAGATCTTCACACCAGTTGGCACTGCAATCAACATAGTGAGTAGTGCGAAGAATGGAAGAAGTACGGAACCTGTGACGTACATGTGGTGTGCCCACACGGTCATAGAAAGAGCACCGATAGAGATGGTTGCGTACACAAGAGTCTTGTAACCGAAGATCGGCTTACGACTGAATACCGGAATAATCTCTGACACAACTCCGAAGAATGGCAGCGCGAGGATGTAAACCTCAGGGTGTCCGAAGAACCAGAACATGTGCTGCCAGAGGATTGCTCCACCAGTTGCTGCGTCATAAACGTGAGCGCCGAAGATTCGGTCAGCTGCGAGTCCGAAGAGTGCAACTGCGAGGACGGGGAACACGAGGATAACCAAGATCGACGTGATCAAGATGTTCCAAGAGAAGACGGACATGCGGAACATGGTCATACCAGGAGCACGCATGGTGAGGATTGTGGTGATGAAGTTCACCGCACCCAGAATGGTTCCGAAACCACCCATTGCGAGACCGAGTACCCACATGTTCGAACCGATACCTGGAGAGAAGGTAGAGGTCGACAGCGGCGCGTAGGCAAACCAACCGAAGCTAGCTGCACCCTGTGGGGTAAGGAATCCACCAACTGCGATAAGCGCACCAAAGAAGTACAACCAGAAGGAAAGCATGTTCAGACGTGGGAAAGCCACATCGGGAGCACCCAACTGCAGCGGAAGAATTGCGTTAGCAAGACCAGCAAACAGAGGTGTAGCAACCATCAGAAGCATGATTGTTCCGTGCATGGTGAACATCTGGTTGTACTGTTCCTTGGTCTGAAGAACATTCAAACCTGGTGCAAACAGCTGAGCACGGATAATCAACGCCATCACACCACCAAGAAGGAAGTACAGGATGGAGGTGATGTTGTACATGTGACCGATGACCTTGTGGTCAGTCGAAGTCAACCAACGGACAATGATGTTGCCCTTGGAAACTGGACGAGTAACACCAACGGTTTGTGGCTTGCTCGTGGTTGTAACTACTGGAGTGGGAGTAAGTGTTGCGCTCATCTCTTTTCCCTACTACTTCGACTCGGTAGCGGATGCAACAACATTCGCTTGGTTCAGGTTGCGGTCATACTCATTTCCAAGCTGACCGTTGAAGCCTTGCTCACGCAGGCTTTCGATGTATGCGTCATATTCCTCTTGTGAAACTACTTTCACTTGGAAAAGCATTTGAGAGTGGTATTCACCACAAAGCTCTGCACACTTTCCGGCATAAGTACCCTCACGCTCAGGAATGATCGACATGTAATTGGTCTTTCCAGGAATCATGTCTTTCTTGTAAAGGAAGTCAATAACCCAGAACGAGTGAATGACGTCACGAGCGTTGAGCTGGATTTCAACCTTCTTGCCTACAGGCAAGTAAAGGGTTGGAATGGAAGATTCAAGAATTGAACCCTGAGGTGCGTCTGGGGAAAGGTCAGGCTGAACCTGAATTCCTGAGTAGTACACGTCTTCGTTGGTGTAGTTGAAGTCCCACGCCCACTGCTTACCAAAAGCTTGAATGGTGACATCTGGCTTATCAAAGCGCTTTTCGATCACTGCTTCATCACGCGCCGTAAGAGCAAACAGGCCAATGATGAGGATGAAGGGGATGACGGTGAACAAGATTTCAATAGGCATGTTGTATCGCAACTGCACTGGCAGGCCAGTGTCGGTCTTGCGGCGGCGGTAAACAACCATCGACCACAGCATGAGACCCCAGGTGATGAAACCAATAGCAAAAAGAACTATCCAGCTGTTCACCCAGAAGTCAGTGATCAACTTGGTTTGGTTTGTTACTGGTGAGGCCCCAGATACGAAGCCGGGCATGTAGCCAGCTAGCTCCTGATCAGTACATGCTGACAAAGCAAGTACGAGCGTTGCTGCAATTGGAATAGCAGCCCATCGGATTCGACGTGTAGAACGCACAATTGGCCTTTCACAAACACTTGTTCAAATTCAAAACATAACTGTCTTGAACATGTTCAACTCTACCCTCAGAAAGAGCTGTGAATGTGTAGCAACGTGCTCTATTTTCGCTTGGCAGAAGCAAAAACGAAGTTACTTAGTGGAAGGAATCTCCACAGGCACAACTTCCCTCAGCGTTGGGATTATCAATGGTGAATCCCTGCTTTTGAATGGTGTCTTCAAAGTCAATCGTTGCTCCGTCGAGATAAGGAACGCTCATCTTGTCGACAGCAACCCCTACTCCCCCGAAATCGACCACTGCATCGCCATCCAAGACTCGTTCGTCGAAGTAGAGCTGGTAAATCAGGCCTGAGCAGCCACCCGGCTGGACAGCAATTCGCAGGCGAAGGTCATCACGCCCTTCTTGTTCCAGGAGTGAGCGGACTTTCTGCGCAGCAGCATCTGTAAGTCCGACGCCGTGTGCTTTAACTTCGGCAGTTGACGTTTCAGTCATTTCCACTCCTTGGAAGGGTTTGTGTTGCGTGATTACATTCTAAATATTGAAGCTCAAAGTTGTCTGCATTATTCCTGAGAACTAGATATCTCTTGAATTACATTCAGCTAGGAACAGCGTTTCAGCAACAATTGCATTTTTAAAAGATTCGACGTGGAGGGATTCGTTAGGGCTATGTGCTCGAGAATCCGGATCCTCAACACCAGTCACCAATACTTGTGCCCCGGGGAATGCGCTGACGAAGCTAGAAATGAATGGAATTGACCCGCCAACACCCATATTGACGACGTCACAGTCCCAAGCCTGGGATAGAGCATTGGTTATGCTCTGTGCAGCCCAACCACGGGTATCTGTCGAAAAGGACTCGCCCAAGTTGACGTCTTCGATAACAACGTGTGCACCAAATGGAACATGTTCTGAAATGTGCCTCTCCACTGCCGCAAAGGCTTCCTCAGCACTCTGACCTGGTGCTACGCGAACGCTGAGACGTGCAGAAACGGTTGGCAGGAGCGTATTTGAAGCGTGAGCAACATCAGGGATATCCATACCTGTGACCGTGATTGCGGGCTGACTCCATAACCGCTCAAGTACATGACCTTCACCAATGAGATCAACTCCGTCCAAAATGCCACTTTCGGTTCTCATTTGTGAGTCGAGATAGTCAGGGGTAGCAATTGTGTTTGTGAGCAGTCCTTCAACAGCCACAGAACCATTTTCAGAATAGAAACTGTTGATTAGGCGTGAAAAGGCCATAAACGCATCTGGAACTGCCCCGCCGAACATCCCTGAATGCAAGGCATGATCAAGGGTTTTGACAGTCAATTTGAACGTTGCATTGCCACGAAGGGTCGTAGTTAGTGCAGGAGTTTCCGTGTTCCAGTTGCCTGAGTCAGCCACCACGATGACATCTGCGCGCAATAACTCGTGATGATCTGTGAGGAAATTTTCGAAAGAGGGTGACCCAAATTCTTCTTCTCCTTCAACTAAGAGAACTATTCCGACGTCGACAGAGTCCACTAGTTCATGCAGTAAACGTAGAGAAGAAATATGAACCATGATTCCAGCTTTGTCATCAGCTGAGCCGCGACCATAGAGGCGACCATTTTGTTCAGTTGGTTCAAATGGAACTGTGTTCCACTCCCCTAAATCTCCTGGGGGCTGAACATCGTGATGAGCGTATAGAAGAATTGTTGGTTTTCCAGAACCAGGTTCGCGACGCGCAACAACAGCGGGTTGGCCAAAACCATCGCCGCCACTTACGCGTGAACGAAGGATGTTGATGCTGTCGAAAATCCCTGTTTCTTGAGCAAGTTGGGCAACAGCTTCTGCACTTCTGACTACTTCGTGTGAATCAAACGAAGGCCACGAAACAGAAGGTATACGAACGAGGTCTTTCAAATCTTTCATTGATTGGTCGAAAGTTGATGAAACCTTTGTACGAACGTCAGAAATAGAAGCACTCATGCCGGTAATCTTATGGTCGAAGCTTTCAAACAAAGGAACATTGTGGCGAAAAAGTCTGAAGAAAACATCAACCCCGCATCTGTTGATGAGGAGAGTTCATCCGGTAAAGGCCACGCAACACCTAGTCGCAAAGAACGCGAAGCAGCTAATAAGCGTCCTCTCGTGCCCAGTGACCGCAAGGAAGCTGCACGTATGGAACGAGCTCGTGCAAATGAAGAACGTAACAAGGCTCGTATCGGCTTAGCTGCAGGTGAAGAGAAGTATCTCCCACTTCGTGACCGCGGACCACAGAAAAAATTTGCTCGCGACTTTGTAGATGCTCGCTACAACGTTGGTGAACTTATGGTTCCGTTTATGTTTTTAGTAATCATCATGACGTTTATTCCCAGCCTGCCTGTTCAGGAGAGTTCTTTCCTTGTGTTGTGGGCATTCTTCTTCATCGCACTCACTGATGTGATGATCTTGGGCGTGCAACTACGCAAGCGTATTACGGCGAAATTTGGTTCCGTAGATAAAGGTGTTCGCTGGTATGCAGGTATGCGAAGCCTTCAGATGCGCCCCCTACGTCTACCTAAGCCACAGGTTGGTCGCCGCCAGTACCCAAGCTAAGTATCAGCGTTTCTGAGCTAGTTTTTTCAAGCCACGATTCATTTTTACTGCCCACATCGGACCGTTATAAATGAATGCAGAGTAACCCTGAACGAGGGTTGCACCTGCATCAAGACGCTCTTGAATTTGTTCTGCGGTTTCGATGCCTCCAACAGAAATGATGCACATTTCTTGTGGCACGACAGCACGAATTTCCTTGAGTACCTCTAGCGATCGCGCGGCTAGTGGAGCACCAGATAGACCGCCAGCACCGATGAGTTCTACCTTTTTAGAATCGCTTACGAGGCCTTCACGACTAATGGTTGTGTTGGTTGCAATGATTCCGTCGAGTTTGATATCAACCGCAAGCTTGGCGATTTCATGAATTTGTTCTGTGGTTAGATCGGGAGCAATTTTAACCAAAAGTGGGGTGTTGCCAGCAGCTTCTTTAACTTGACTCAGCAGTGGCTTGAGCTGTGAAAGTTCCTGCAGTCCCCGAAGGCCAGGAGTGTTAGGTGAACTCACGTTTACTACGAGGTAATCTGCTAGACCTGCAAGCAATTTTGTGCTGATGAGATAGTCATCGACAGCATCTTCAACTTCGGTGATCCGTGATTTCCCGATGTTCACACCGATGACGGGACGGTGTTTGAGTTGACGAAGCTTTTTGAGCCGCGGAACTGCAGCAGCTGCTCCCCCATTGTTGAATCCCATGCGGTTGATGAGAGCACGGTCAGGAATCAGTCTGAACAGACGAGGACGAGGATTTCCGGGTTGTGAGTGTGCAGTCAGGGTGCCTACTTCAACGTGGCCAAAACCCAGCGCATACAAACCTGAAACCATTTTGACGTCTTTGTCGAAACCAGCAGCCATACCAAAAGGTGAATCGAAGTGAAGCCCTAACGCCTGAACATGAAGCTCAGGAACTGGCTTACTGAAAGCATGTTTGATACTTCTAATACCCGGAAAGCCAGCCATTTTGACCACAAACGCACCTAAGTGGTGAGCATCTTCAGGGTCAACAAACTTGAAGAAACCGTTGAAGATCAGGTTATAGAAAGAGTGATGTCCGTTATGTGTTGCCACTATTGGTTTGCCTGCCCACTCTGACGCTCCGAGCGAAGGGTTTGAACTGCAGTTTCGAAATCTTCTAGGGAATCGAAAGCTTGGTAAACACTTGCAAAACGCAAGTATGCAACCTCATCGAGTTCTCGCAGCGAAGGCAAAATAGCCAAGCCGATTTCATTCGCTTCAATTTGTGAAGCACCAGTGGCTCGAATGGTTTCTTCGACTTTCTGAGCTAATACAGCAAGATCAGCATCGGTGACAGGCCGACCCTGGCATGCTTTACGAACACCGAGAACTACCTTTTCGCGGCTGAAAGATTCAACTACGCCTGATCGTTTAATGACGGAGAGTGACGCAGTTTCAAGAGTAGAGAAACGGCCATTGCACTCTGGACACTGTCGGCGTCGGCGAATAGAAAGACCATCATCACTTGTACGTGAATCAATTACACGTGAATCTGAATGGCGGCAAAAGGGGCAATACATTCGACTAATTGTCCTCTGACTTGAAACGGATATCTACAGCATCACCGTGTGCGGGCAAATTCTCATCATCTGAAAGCACTCGAATTCCTTGTGAGACTTCTGCCAGAGCATCTTCACTGTATTCAATGACTTGTTGTGGCCTGAGGAATGTGTATGCACCTAGACCAGATGAGAACAACGCCTGACCTGCTGTAGGCAGGACGTGGTTCGAACCGGCAGAGTAATCTCCAAGGCTAACGGGGGTGTAATTGCCGACAAAGATGGCACCTGCATTCGTGATTTGTGCAGTGACGTTGTGTGAATTTTCAGTGTGAATCTCTAGATGTTCAGGGCCGTATGCATTCGAGAAATCAACAGCTACTGAAATGTCATCAACGAGAACCAGCGCAGACTGAGGTCCAGATAGGGCTGTCTGTACTCGCGTGGAATGAGTGGTTGCAGCTGCTTGGATTTTGATTTCATCGGCAACTAAACGTGAAAGAGTTTCAGAGTCGGTCACAAGCACTGCTGACGCCATCTCGTCGTGTTCGGCTTGTGAAATCAAATCTGCAGCGATGAATGACGGATTAGCTGAACCGTCGGCAATGATGAGAATCTCGGTTGGACCTGCTTCTGAATCGATTCCAACACGGCCTCTCACAAGACGTTTAGCAGCTGCCACGTAAACGTTTCCAGGACCTGTGACCACATTTACCGGAGTCAGGCCAAGATCTGCGACACCATAGGCGAAAGCACCAATGGCGCCTGCGCCACCCATGGCATAAACCTCGCTCACACCGAGAAGTCCTGCCGCAGCAAGAATCGTGGGGTGGATTCGGCCGCCGAAATCCGCTTGCGGTGGTGAAGCAAGAGCTATAGAACTAACACCGGCAACTTGTGCAGGTACCACATTCATAATCACGCTGGAGGGGTATACCGCTTTACCGCCAGGCACATATAGACCCACACGTTCGACCGGTTGCCACCGTTGAGTAATTGATGCACCCGGGGCGATATTCGTTTTGACAGAGGCTGGCACCTGAGCTGCCGAACCAGCACGAACACGAGTGATGGCCGTTACTAGAGAAGAACGAAGTTCTGGAGACAACGCTGCCACCGCTTCGTCAATATGTGATTGTGGGACACGAATCTCATACTCAGTTACATGGTCAAGTCGCTGTGCTTGTTCACGCAAGGCTTCTGATCCTGATACTCGAACAGCCTGGATGAGTTCTTCTGCAGCTGCGCTTGCAACATCAACATCAATCTCTGTACGAGGGATGAGTGAGAGAAATTCTGTTCGATCGGGGCGTGACCCACGCAAATCTAGAGTTCGAATCATTTGATATCCAGTCTATTTCTGCTAGCCCAGGCAGCCAGGACCAAGTAACGACTTGAGCTCACCATAAAGGTCAGAGGAGACGTTGACTCGCGCAGGAAGTTCAAAAACTCGAGCAGTAGCACCGCGAGTTAGTCGCAGACGTACTTCACTTTCACCTGGATGACGTTTGAGCACCTCTGATAATTCGTTGATGGTTGCTGAGGTAGCACGAACTTCGGGAAGGACGAGGTTGAGTGGTCCTTGTTGGCCAACGACGGCACCAACGTCTGGAACGAACATACTCATGGCTTGAATATTTAGGCCGTCATCGCGAACATTCACTCGACCTTTCACGGCAAGTACTTGATCGGTCTCCAACATGGGACCAAATTCTTGATAGGTGCGCCCCAGGAGCATGATGTCCATTTCGCCGCCAAAGTCCTCGAGTTTGATAATGCCATAAGCGTTACCGGATTTCTTCGCGATTCGGCGCTGGACTTCAGTGACGAGCCCGGCGAGCACGACGATATCTCCATCCATTGTTGAATCGCTAGAAGTGAGATCGTTGATGGTGGTGGTCGCATGTTTAGCTAGCTGAAGTTCTAATCCTGCCAACGGGTGATCAGAAACATACAAACCCAACATTTCACGTTCAAACGCTAATTTGTCTCGTTTGTTGAACTCTGGTCGATCAGGAACCTGTGTGTGTTCTTCTTCGAACTCGAACATGTCGCCGAAAAGATCAACTTGACCTAAAGCTTCATTCCTCTTCAAGCTCACCGCAGATTCAACTGCATCTTCGTGGATTTCCACAAGCGCTCGGCGAGTATTGCCCATGGCGTCGAAGGCACCCGCCTTAATCAACGATTCGAGGGTCTTCTTATTGGCAACTTGGAGAGGTACTTTCTTGAGGAAGTCATGGAAACTTTCAAAGCGACCCTTATCGCTACGAGCTGCTTTGATGTGTTCAACAACACCAAAACCAACGTTTCTAATCGCTCCCATACCGAAGCGGATGTCTTGGCCAACGGCCGAGAAAACTCCGTCAGATTCATTAACGTCGGGAGCAAGCACGTTTAAGCCCATACGTCGACATTCAGAAAGATAGATACCGAGCTTGTCCTTCGAGTCACCAACAGAGGTAAGAAGAGCAGCCATGTATTCGGCAGGGAAATTCGCCTTCAGGTAAGCTGTCCAATAACTCAAGACACCATATCCAGCTGAATGCGCCTTGTTGAATGCGTAGTCAGCGAAGGGCATCAATGTGTCCCAGAGAATCTTAACGGCATCGGCTGAATAGCCGTTAGAAAGCATTCCTGCTTCAAAGTCAGCAAATTGCTTATCCAACTCTGACTTTTTCTTTTTACCCATTGCACGACGCAACACATCTGCCTGTCCAAGCGTGAAGCCAGCGACCTTTTGTGCAACGGCCATCACTTGTTCTTGATAGACGATCAAGCCATATGTCGTTCCCAAAATTTCAGATAGTGGTTCTTCAAGTTCAGGATGGATGGGTTCAATTTGTTGTAAACCATTTTTACGAAGTGCATAGTTGGTGTGAGAGTTCATACCCATGGGGCCTGGACGATACAACGCAATTACTGCTGAAATATCTTCGAAATTCGTGGGCTTAAGTTGTCTCAGCAATGCACGCATTGGGCCACCATCGAGCTGGAAAACTCCGAGGGTGTCGCCACGTGAGAGCAACTCATATGTTGCTGGGTCAGAATCGAGATCAAGAGTTTCTGGTTCTACGGTTATTCCACGGTTGTTTTGAATATTTACCAAAGCATCCTGGATAACCGTCAGGTTACGAAGACCTAAGAAGTCCATCTTGAGCAAACCAAGTGATTCACATGGTGGCTGATCAAATTGTGTGATGATTGCGCCATCATCTTCACGCTTCATGATGGGAATAACATCCATCAAAGGCTCAGCAGACATGATGACACCTGCTGCGTGTACGCCCCATTGTCTCTTCAGGTTTTCTATGCCTTGCGCAGTAGCAAACACAGTTTGGGCATCAACATCTGACTCAAGAACACTTCGGAAGTCGGCAGCTTCTTTGTATCTTGTGGCCTGAGGGTCCATAATTTCGGTCAGAGTAATGTCTTTACCCATGATCGATGGGGGCATTGCTTTAGTGAGCTTCTCCCCTACTGAATAGGGCATTCCAAGAACTCTTGAGGAATCCTTAAGAGCTTGTTTGGCTTTGATGGTTCCATAGGTAACAATCTGCGCAACCCGGTCACTGCCATATTTCTCAGTGACGTATCGAATAACTTCACCACGGCGACGATCATCGAAATCAACATCCACATCGGGCATGGAAACGCGTTCTGGGTTTAAGAATCGTTCGAAAATAAGACCATGGTGGAGAGGGTCCAATTCAGTAATACCCATTGCATATGAAGCGAGAGACCCAGCAGCAGAACCACGACCTGGTCCTACACGGATACCTTGCTTTCGCGCCCACGCGATGAAATCAGCCACAACCAAGAAATATCCAGGGAAGCCCATCTGAATAATGACATCAACTTCATATTTCGCTTGAGCTTTGTGTGCTTCTGAGATGCCTGCGGGGAATCTGCGCTCGAGACCTGCCTGAACTTCTTTGGCGAACCACGTAGCTTCTGTCTCCCCCTCAGGTACGGGGAATCTCGGCATAAGGTCACGCTTCTCAAAACTTGTCTCACAACGCTCTGCAATAAGCAGGGTGTTATCGCAAGCTTCTGGATAGTCAGCAAAAAGACGTCGCATCTCTGCAGCGGACTTTAAGTAGAACTCGTTTGATTCAAACTTGAAACGATTAGGGTCATCCAGGGTTGAACCCGATTGCACACACAACAATGCCGCATGCGCATCTGCGTCGTGCGCATGCGTGTAGTGCAGGTCGTTGGTTGCAACTAGAGGCAGTCCTAGATCTTGAGACAACTTGATCAAATCGGATACGACTCGACGCTCGATATCAAGACCGTGATCCATGATTTCAACGAAGAAGTTTTCGGCCCCAAAAATATCGCGGAATTCAGCAGCCGCTTCACGTGCTTCGGCGTATTGACCGATGCGCAGACGGGTTTGAATTTCACCACCAGGACAGCCAGTTGTAGCAATCAAACCTTTGCCATAAGTATTCAACAGCTCACGGTCCATGCGCGGCTTGAAGTAATAGCCTTCGAGGGAGGCAAGCGAAGACATTTTGAATAGATTATGCATGCCTTCAGTGGAGGAAGACAGCAGTGTCATGTGGGTGTACGCACCACCACCAGACACGTCATCATCTCCACCGTTATTCCATCGGATTCTGGTCTTATCCGTTCGGTGAGTACCTGGGGTGAGATAGGCCTCCGTACCAATAATCGGCTTGATTCCTGCATCAGTTGCTGCGTTCCAGAAATCGTAGGCACCAAACATGTTTCCGTGGTCAGTTATTGCGATAGCCGGCATGCCAGCTTCGACTGCAGCACCGATTAGCGGCTTGACACGTGCTGCACCATCGAGCATTGAGTACTCGGAATGAACGTGAAGGTGAACGAAAGAATCGTTTTCCTTGCCCATTTTCACTCCGGTTTCGTAAGTCTCAAGACTTCAATTCTATGGCTTACGACGCAGCAAGATGAGCAACAATCCGATGATTCCAATAGCACCAATTGCCCATTCAATACTTCGACCAAGTGCCATTGCTGGAGTCAGAGATGAACTCAAGGGAACTGCAGTCAACATGGCTCCTGGTTGATAAGCAGGAATGGTGTCAATTGTTGAACCTGTCGGAGAAATAATGGCTGAAGTACCCACCGTCGAGATGTTCACAACTGACCGACCAGTTTCGATTGCGCGTAATCGTGCAATCGATAACTGTTGAAGGTTTTCTGACGTCTTTCCAAAGTCCGCATTGTTAGTTTGGGCAAGAATCACCTGTGCTCCGCTATTGATCATCTGGTACGCCTGTTGGTCATCAGTGATGTCAAAACATATTGCGATGCCAGCTAACACTCCATTGATATCAACCACGTTCGATCTAGTTCCTGCGGAATAGTCGCGGGTTACCAGATCTACTAGTTCAGGCTGAAACGATCGCCACAGTTCTCTATTAGGCATGTATTCAGCAAAGGGTACGGGGTGAATCTTGTCATATTGAGCGACAGCACCATCAGTCCAGACAAGTGAAGAATTGAAGTATTCATCATCAGGAGTGGTTGTGATGGTTCCTGTGACAATGGGGGCACCAACTTTTTGTGACACGGTGGTGAGCATGAGGGCTGCTAATTCTGATTCCAGAGGATCTAAATCACTTGCGTTTTCTGGCCACACAACCATGTCAATGTTCTTGCCAGCATAAGGAAGAGTGCCTGAAACATGATCTTGAAGAATAGCTCCAGGAGCACCATGATCAAACAGTCCTGCTCTGGAATTACCTTGAACAGCTAATACATTCGTGGTGCCCTGAACCGTAATTGTGAAGGCAGGGATAACCAGCATTGTGATGAAGAACAGGATTGGCACAACCAGTAAGGGGCGGTGTCGTTCCCTCAACGCTTGGAATACCAGAGTTGCTGTAAGTGCGATGATGAAGCTCAAACCAGCAGTTCCAACCCACGTCACATCATGTGCAATGGGGCTTTCGGATTGGGATTGTGCAAGTCGCCCCCATGAAAACCCACCATAAGGCCAGACGCTGGTGATGCTCTCCCTTAACGTCCACAACGAAGCGACAACAATGCTGACAACACCTAACCGGCCCCATCGACTTGGCCATCGAGTGGGTCCGCGGTTGAGGGCAATGGCCATCAACATCGAACCGAGACTGAAAAAGATGGCTTGCAAAATACCCAAAGCCAACCAAGGAACTGGACCGAGGTATAGGGTCAACCAGTTAATGAGCGAAAGCCAAAAACAAGCACCGGAGACAAGTCCAACCGCCAATGAAGCCCATACTCCGCGGCCAAATAGAGACCACAAGAGCAGAAACACTCCAACAAAAGCTAATGGCCAATAGTTCGTTGACGGGAATGCGCCCTGAAGGGCAAAACCCGACAGAGCTGACATCGGCATTGCGAGCCACAGATTCAGACGTTTCATTTACATCACCGTCGAATAGGACACAATGCCACGACGTACTTGCTCAAGAGCTGTCCGGGCGGTCTTCTGCAAATCACCGCTTGTTACTTGTCCTAGCTGGTCTAGTAGATCAATGGTCTGCTTGGACCAGCGGACAAAGTCTCCTGCTGGCATATCAGCATCGAAAAGTACGTCATCTAAACGCGAACCCTTAGCCCATTTATACATTGCCAAGCACAAGCCTGTAGCAAGTGGATTGGTCCCTGGAAGCTTGTGGTAATTCTCTAGTTCCTCAAGGTCTGACCAAAGGTTTTGAGTCTCATGTAACGCATCTAAGAACTTGCCACGTGGCAGATAACGCTCATTGATAAGTCCTTCTTCGCGTCGTGGTTCAAAGACGATTGCACACGCCATAGCAGCTAGAGAGGGTGCATCAAGTGAGTCCCACAATCGCAAGCGAATACTTTCAGCTATCAGTAGATCTCGTTCACCGTAAATCTTGCCAAGCGATTCGCCTTTGGGAGTGAGGCTGAACTCAGATCCCTGAGGATCTTTCATTAAGTAGTCCATATCGACCAATACGTCACAAACACGATCGAAAATACGGGCGACTGCACCTGTACGAGTATTGATTTGTTGAACGAGCTTGTCTATTTCGCGTTTGAGTCTCCACCAACGCTCAGCCCATCGTGCATGTTGTTCACGATCTGGGCAGTGATGGCATGCATGACTTTTCATTTGCTTGCGTAATAAGTTCAATTCGGCACTGCGCTTTTCTTTCGCTGCACGTGAACCGAATTCTGTCTGTTTCTCAAGGTCTGTGAGTTTACGTCTGAGGGCTGCATAGTCAGCAAAATCACCCAAGTGGCATGTCATGGGTTCTGCATAGCCGGCAAGTGTTTCTTCCTGCTGTTTGACCTTACGAGCCAGATCAACGACGGCTCTGTCTGCTTGAAACTGAGCAAAGCTACTCTCAAGAATCTCGCGCGTACGTGTACGACCAAATTGTTCAATCAGGTTGATCGCCATGTTGTACGTAGGTCTAAAGCTCGAATTCAGAGGATAAGTTCTTCGGCTCGCAAGACTTGCCACAGTCTGCGGATCAAGATTATTTGCCCATTGAATGAGTGAATGACCTTCAACGTCAATACCTCGTCTACCAGCTCGTCCAGTGAGTTGTGTGTACTCCCCCGGGGTGAGAGGAACACGTGCCTCACCATTGAACTTTTCTAACTTCTCGAGAACTACAGTTCGGGCAGGCATGTTGATGCCAAGAGCTAGAGTCTCTGTAGCGAAAACTACTTTGACTAGTTTCTTTTGAAAAAGCTCTTCGACTACTTCCTTGAATGCAGGTAGAAGCCCTGCGTGGTGTGCAGCAACACCACGTTCGAGTCCCTCAAGCCAATCCCAATAACCAAGTACGCCCAAATCTTCATCGTTGATAGTACTGCACCGATCTTCAACGATTTCTCGAATGATTTCTCGTTCTTCGGCATCAGTGAGTCGGATACCAGAACGCAACACTTGGGATACTGCTTGGTCGCATCCTGCACGGCTAAAAACAAAGGAAATTGCTGGCAACAAATTCTTTTCTGCAAGAAGCTCTATCACATTTGCACGATCCATACGGCCCTGAAGTGGTTGATTCTGTGCATACTGTGGACGATTATTGCGTCCGCCACGATGTGCATTTCTACCTGCGGAGCGAATGTGTGGAGCCCTCTGGTGAGAGTGGGCAAGCCTGAGTAATTCTGGGTTCACACGGTGCTCTGCGGCTGCATTCGAACCATCAAAAAGGTCAATGAATTTATTACCCACTAGTACATGCTGATCGAGGGGAACCGGACGATCTTCCGAGACGATGATGTCAGTGTCGCCTCGAACTGCTTGTAGCCAATCTCCGAATTCTTCCGCGTTCGACACTGTCGCACTGAGCCCAACTAAACGAACATGTTGGGGTAAGTGAATGATTACTTCTTCCCACACTGCTCCGCGGAAACGGTCTGCGAGGTAGTGAATCTCATCCATCACCACGAAACGCAGATCAGCAAGCAGATTACTATCTGCATAAAGCATGTTTCGAAGGACTTCCGTGGTCATCACGACAATACGGGCACCAGAGTTGATATTCGTGTCACCGGTCAAGATTCCGACGTTTTCAGCGCCCCACTCTTCGACAAACTCGTTGTACTTCTGATTAGACAACGCCTTCATAGGTGTTGTGTAGAAGAGTTTGTCTGAGGCTGTGCTCATGGCCAGGAATACCGCAAATTCAGCCACAACAGTTTTGCCAGCTCCAGTAGGAGCAGCAACTAGAACGCTATTGCCTGCTTCTAAGACATTTGCGGCAGCTATTTGAAATAGATCTAGATCAAAAGCACGGCGTTCTCGAAATTCATTCACGAGAGGTGTCGAATTTCGAGCCTTAGCCAAGGCGAAACGTTCTGCTGCAGAGAGCTCAGGCATGACTATGACAACAGCGGTTCAGCTGGAGGAAGCACACTTGGTTGATCTTCTGGAAATTCTGCAGAGCGTTTGGATTTTCTCCGATCATGTAGCCACGCGATGCCCGCAGCGGCAAAGTAGAGAAACACCATAGGAATGGCGAGAAGGAACATGGAGAGTACGTCTGCAGCAGGTGTGGCAATAGCCGTGAATAAGGTAATCACAAGTACGGCAATGCGCCAGGACTTGATGATGCTCTGCGCGGAAAGTAAGCCAGCGAAGTTGAACAAGACAAGAAATACCGGAAGCACGAAAGCTACACCAACAACCAAAACAAGTTTCAAGACGAAATCAAAATACGTCTTTGCAGTGATAATTGTGGCGTCATCGCTGGGTGCAAAACTCGTCATCAAAGCAACGATGTGGGGATATACATACCAACCAGCAGCACAGCCTGCGAGGAAAAGTGGGATAGCACTGAGCATGAAACCAAGTGTGTATTTCATCTCGCGACGAGTAAGACCGGGCATGAAGAAAGCCCAGATTTGGTAAAGCCAGAAAGGGCTTGAAATCACAATTCCTACGGTGAAAGCTATCTGCAACTTCAAGTCAAAAGCACTCGTGATTCCGTCATAATTCAAGGTCGCTACACGGTCCTGTGAAGAAGCGACGAGGAAGATTGGTTCACGAAGCTGGGCTAGCAGGAAGTCTGCAGTGAACCAGCCAATGACAGCGCCTACAACAATAAAGAGCGCTGATAAATAAAGCCTTTTGCGAAGTTCAACAAGATGTCCACCAAGTGACATCTTTCCTTCGCGCCGAGAGGCTTTAGTTTGTCGTGCCGCCATGGGCTACTAAGAGGACTTTGAAGAGTCGCTTGAATCGGTGCTGTTTGAATCAGAAGGAGCTTGGCTCTCTTCTTTCATCTGCTTTACTTCGCTCTTAAAGATTCGCATGGACTGACCCAGCGAACGAGCGAGACCAGGAAGTTTGGGTGCACCGAACAACAACAGAATGATGGCAATGATGATGAGCAAGTGCCAACCGGAGAGATTTCCTAGCATCTGTACTTCCTTATGAATTGTTGCGAGGGTGTCCTCATAGTTTAGGCGTTATAGCTGGCAAGCGCCTGCTTTGCCCATAGCTGAACAGCTTCAATTGCTGCTGGTGGATTGAGGACAGTAATGGAACCGGGTATGTGAGCAACGAATATAGGAACGCTACTGAGTGAACTAAACGCAACCTCGATTTCTAGAGAATCTTGAGAAAGAGACGAGATCACAACAGGTTTATACGCTGAAATGAGAGGAAGTGCAGACTCTTCAATGGAGAAACGCACTCTGAGATCAGTTTCAGAAACCTCGAAAAGTTCATCTCCCAAATCTTCAGCATTGAGCCTCGTGACAAATGGTGAATCAGATACTGAAAGCTCAGAAATTCGGTCCAATCGAAATGTTCGCAGGGCGTCACGGTCGTGACACCATGCACGCAAATACCAAGACTCCCCCACAAGATCTAAACGAAGAGGGTCAACTAAGCGCTGAGCTTGGATACCAAAAGCATTCTGATAGTTGAACTGAACACTGTTCCCTGAAGAAACTGCTGACCTCATGATCTCTAGGTCTACAGGCACAGGTGCTGGTGAAATCAGGAGATTTTCTGGTGCGGCTGAAGCACCTAGTGAGATTTTCCGAACCAGATTCTCAACAATCACCTTTTCGCTATCGGGAACAATTCCAGAAATGTATTGAAGGCCAGCTAATAAAGCAGCTGCTTCACGTGCAGAAAAACGAGGAGTAGCCTCCACCGCAACGTGCTGCCACAGTTCAACGATCTGTTGCTCTTCAAGGAGATCCCAATTGATATCGAAAAGGTCTTGATGTTGGTAATACCCGTCATCGCCTGGGACTCCTGACATTGCCAAAAGTAGAACAAGTTCTAGAACTTGAGCAGGAGTAATTGAGAAATGTTGAGCAAGTCGGTCAATAGAGACAGGTCCTTGATCAATCAAATACGGAACAAATGACATCAACAAAGTGACACGATCGGAAGCTTCGAGGCGCTGTGGAACAGACATTAGTTCACTCCCACATGCATATTTGCGATGTGAATGAACCGCGAGCGAACTGCCTCACGCAATGCTGGTGGGGAAATCACACGTAGTTGCGAACCATACATTGCGAGTTCATCTGCCAGCAGTTCCAGATCGGAATATCCAAATTGAAGTGTTGAAGAATTCGCACTACCGAAACGAGCACTCAGACGTAAATGTGCATCGGAACCTTCAACACATTCAATCTCAGCGATATTGGCACGTGTAAGTTCTTCAAGCTCGTCCCGAAGACGCTGAGCATAGTTCTCTGCGGGACGAGGATGAGTCTTTTGAGGAATACGTTTAGGGTGGGAAACGATACGTTTGAGCAGGAATGTGCGCTCAGCTTCTGCGTCGAAGTCATATGCCAGTACGTACCAAAGGCCACCCCAACTAAGTACTGCCAAAGGTGATGCTGTTCTGTGCTGCGGTTTACTCTGGCCGGGTTTGAGGTAGTTGAAGGTGAGGATTAATTCATTTTCTAGGGCTTCTTCAACCGCTTCAAAAGCTCGTTCATTGGTTCGAATCTGTGGGGCAACACCAATCAATGGGTCATTAGCAGAAACTCCTAATGACCTGATTTTGGTCAGTGCATGTCTGGAATCGCTCGACAATGAAGCCTCACGCCAAGCAGCAGCTGCAACATTCAGAAGTGTAAGTTCATCAGAGGTGAAACTCAGGCCTTCAGGGAAGTCATAGTTACTGCGTGAAATTGAATACCTGATGTTATGGGTTTGGCCCTCTTCCTCGGGTAACTCCAGAGTGTCGATGATGACGCCCATTGAGCGAATCTCTTCTTTGTCTCGCTCAAACATCTTGTCTAAGGCAGTGTTGCCACTGTAGGCGTAGATGTCGCTATACCCTCGAACAGTTTTGAGGATTTCGTTTTTGGTTAGGCCTTCACGTGACGAAACCAAAGCCAAGATCAGACTAAAGAGCCGATCTTCTTTCTTAACTTTGTTTTCTGCACGAGCCATATGAAGTCTTTAGGGAGTAGTGCCGAGAATATCGATGACGAAGACGAGGGTAGAACCAGATGGAATAGTGCCGTTGTCCTGGTTGCCGTATCCCAGCTCTGGTGGAATCACTGCCACAATTTGAGATCCGACAGTCTGTCCTTCTAAGGCTTGAGCAAATCCTGGAACGACACCGTTGAGACTAAACGTTGCTGGGGATTTACGAGACCAACTTGAATCAAATACTGTGCCATCACTCCACAGAACACCGGTGTAGTGAACAGTTACAGAACTACCTGCCTTCACTATTGGACCGTCGCCCTTTTTGAGCACTTCAACTTTGAGCTCAGTAGGTGCCTTGGTCTTGGGTACCGTGACTCCTGGAACACCATTTGCATCTAGAACTACTGTGGGGAAACCATCCTGTGCGGGCTGGTCTTTACCGTTGGCCTTAGCCAAAGATGTAGAAATCAGATCGGCAACAACAACCAAGCTGGTGTTCTTTCCTAGGTTGCCCACCGGTGCACCATTTTGGTCGAGCAAATCAGTAGGAGCAATGACTGAGACAATCTGGCTTCCAGCATTGGCGCACTGAATAGTAGCTACAAGACCGTGAATGAGACTGTTGTCATCTAGTGAAGAAGTCTGAAGATCAGTACCGTCGTACTTTGTCTGTCCAAGAATTTCTCCGGTTTCACCGTTGTAAATAGAGAAGTCAAGGGTAACTGCGCCTCCTGGAAGTGCAGGTGCTCCGTCGCCTTTGACCAGAATTTTGCGTTCTGTCTTTGTCACCGTCAGCGGCGTGGGGAAGGCAGCAGTTGGTAGCTCCCCAAATCCACCGGAAACTTTGACCTTGTCTACAGTCGAACCTGATTCTGCAAGAGGCGTGCAGGAGGCATCAGAAGTTGAAGATGAACAAGCAGTCAGACTTGCAACCATAGCAAGCCCAACCAATAAAGCTGAAGTACGACGCACAATTCCTCGCAAAACTAGGGTGGGAGCAATTTCCCCTGAGAATCTCAGCCTACGCGGAAGTGTGCTTATTCAGCTGCCGACGAGCTGTCTGAAGCCTGTGAAAGTTCTGCACTTTCTGTTGCTGAACGAACACGCTTACGCAAACTCTTGGGACTGATCTCTCGCCCGCCAAGAACTCCGGGTGTCCAGGCTTCGAGGTCTTCAGCGCTGAAATCGCTCTTTGAAGCTCGACGTTTGAGGTCTGGAAGAACTGTTCCAGGAGCAAGTTTTCGGGCTGTCACAAGGAAAGCAGTGTGTCCAATCATGCGGTGTTCAGGACGCACTGCAAGACCTTCAACGTGCCAACCACGAACGATTGTTTCGCTGGATTGAGGGTGTGAAAACTGACCAGAGTCACGAAGTGCCTCAACAACTCTGGAGAGTTGAGTCACGGTCGCGACGTACATCAACACAACGCCTCCTGGAACGAGAGCATCAGCTACCATCTCTACGCATTCCCAGGGTGCAAGCATGTCAAGAACAACTCGATCTGCCTGGCCAGGCTGAACTGTTTCAGGAAGTGCATCCTGAAGGTCTCCTACGGTTACTGACCAGTTTTTAGGAGTGTAACCGTGGAAGGTGGAAACATTTGCTCGAGCAATTTCTGCGAACTCTTCACGACGCTCAAAAGAATAGAGGAATCCCTGTGGCCCGATGGTACGCAGTAACCACAACGAAAGAGCTCCAGACCCAACGCCTGCTTCAACAACTCGAGCTCCTGGAAAGATGTCTGCCTGGCCAAGAATTGCCTGTGCTTCTTTGGGGTAAATAATCGCTGCACCACGAGGCATCGACATCACGAAATCTACGAGCAATGGGCGCATAACCAGATACTCGATACCTGAACTGTTCAGAACAACTGAAGCATCAGGTAGACCAATGATGTCATCGTGCTTCACAACACCACGATGGGTGTGAAACTCATCACCGTGTTTCAACGAAACCGTGTTGATTTTGCCCTTAGGGTCTGTGAGTTGGCAACGATCACCAGCACGAAAAGGTCCAGGTAAATAGCGGGGCGTAATCTCAGAAGACATTAGTTAGTTCCTCGCTTAGCTACGAACAATTCAAAAATCTGCGGTGCAGAAACCCCCACGAGTGTGTCCAGAACCACGTCTGAAGGAATGCCTTCCAGTGACACCAGATTTCGGACGCCAACAGTGACTGCTCCAGCACCGTGAGCTGAACGACAACCCGAAGGAGAGTCTTCAAAAGCTACACATTTGCGAATATCAACATTGAGTCGCTCAGCTGCTAACACATATGCTTCAGGATCTGGTTTAGTTTTGAGTACATTGTCACCAGCAACAACTTCAGTTAGTGGTGTTCCAGGAATAACAGATGCCACTGTTCGGGCCATGCGTTCGATGGACATTGTTACAAGTGCTTGAGGAATACCTAAAGTTTGGAACTGATGAATGAGTTCTACGGCACCTGGGCGCCAAGGAACCGCTACTTCAATCTGTTCAAGTACACGATTGGTCAACGCCTGAATAATTTCGTCAATGGAGAGATCGACGCCATGTTCCTGAAGCTTTGCAGCAGTTTGTGGAAGTCCATTTCCGACTAAAGCAAGTCCATCTTCGTGAGTCCAGGTTCCGCCAAAGAGAGTGACGAGTTCGAGCTCGGCAACAATCCAATATTCTTCGGAATCTACGATGGTGCCGTCCATGTCCCACAAGATTGCTTGTGGCATTGCAATTGAACTTGAAACAGTAGTACTCACCTCTCAAGACTACTTGTCCGTAGACCTCGGTATTCTTGATAGCGATATAGAACGGGGTTCCCCACAGTGAGCAACACACGTAATCCTTTCAGAGGGCGACTTCTAGTCGTCGCTTTTGAAGGTTGGAATGATGCTGGCGAAGCAGCAAGCTCAGCTGTCACTACTCTTCAAGAACAGCTTGATGTGATTCCTCTGCACACTGTTGACCCTGAAACCTATTACGACTTTCAGTTCAACCGTCCAACCATTGGTTTTGATGACGAAGGCAATAGGGCTTTGACGTGGCCAACCTCAATTCTTTATGCCCCTATGGTTCCGGCGGAAGTAGAAGAATTCGAGAGCGAAGAGTTGCTTCTTGAAGTAACTGGCAAAAACGCTAACAACATATATCTCCTCCAAGGTGTTGAACCAAGTAGAAATTGGCTCACTTTCACGAATGAAATCTTGGATATTGCTCTTGCAGCAGATATCTCCGCGATTGTGTTGCTTGGTTCAATGCTGGCTGATGTTCCACATACTCGCCCTATCTCAACTTTTGTTTCTAGCGAAAATGCTGCTGTCCGCCACGAACTAGATGTCGAAAGAAGCACCTACGAGGGTCCAGTTGGAATCCTCAGTGTGATTGCGGCCGCAGCCGAAGAAGCGGACATCCCTACAGTTGCAATCTGGGCATCTGTTCCCCACTACGTTCACCAGGGACCAAGCCCTAAGGCAACACTTGCCTTGATCGACAAGCTGGAAGAGATTGTGGACGTCGTTATTCCGCGAGGTGAACTCGTCGAGGAAGCTGCAGAGTGGGAAGCCAACATCAACAAACTCGCTGCTGAAGATGAAGACATGTCTGCCTATATTGCCCAACTCGAACAAGCTCGCGACATGGTGGACTCCCCCGAAGCTACCGGTGAATCACTAGCCCAAGAATTTGAACGATTCTTACGCTCCACTGATAAGCCGGGCGAAGGTACGGAACCCCCTACAGGACTCTAACCCTGCAAAACGCCTGTAGCCAGGAGAGCTAGCAGTGTTCCACCGAGAACAATTCGATAGACAACGAATGGCCAGAAACTGTGCTTTCCCAGCCAGTTCATCAAGAACGCAATAACGCCAATACCCACAATGAATGCCACTACTGTGGCTCCCAATGTTTCAAAACCATTGAATACTTGTGGCTCTTTAAAGCTCTTTGCGAGTTGATAAAGACCACTTCCAAACACAGCTGGAAGAGCCAGCAGGAATGAATATCGCGCTGCAGCTGTGCGCGAAAAGCCCATGAACAAACCTGCTGTGATTGTTCCTCCAGAACGTGAAACACCTGGAATCAGAGCTAGAGCTTGGGCTAAACCAAAAACAATGCCTCTTCCAACAGTGAGTTGTTGAAGACTCTTTGTTTTCTTGCCTACATAGTCAGAAATACCGAGAAGGACACCAAAGACAATCAACATAGTTGCCACGATCCACAGTGAACGTAGCGTAGTTTCAATTTCGTCTTGGAATACAAGCCCAAGGACAACAATGGGGATAGAACCAACGATAATCAGCCACCCCATTCGAGCTTCAGGGTCATTTCGCGGAATCTTGCCGATGAGTGCCAGAAACCAATGTTTGACAATACGAACCAGGTCACGCCAGAAATACACAACAACGGCTGCTTCTGTGCCTAACTGAGTAATTGCGGTAAATGTTGCACCAGGGTCTCCCCCATGTGGCAAAAATTCTCCAATAATTCGCAAATGTGCCGAACTTGAAACTGGAATGAACTCAGTTAGCCCCTGAACGAAACCAAGGAAAAGTGCTTCGAAAAAACCCATAATGCAGACACTAACGCCACAATTTCTGCCTCAGAGGTTGCCACGTGAACATTGAGCATATTTCTTCGTGCTAATGTTGTCTCTCGGTAGTAAAACACCAACACCTGCGCGGGTGGCGGAATGGCAGACGCGCTAGCTTGAGGTGCTAGTGTCCGTAAGGACGTGGGGGTTCAAGTCCCCCTTCGCGCACAAAGAAAAGCCCCGGTCTAGGACCGGGGCTTCTTTGTTTATAAATTACGCGTGCACGATTTCTTTTTCTGCAAGATCTGACTTCCAGGCAACGAGCTTTCGTACTGATTCACTCTTATCTGTAGCCAATAGCTCCATAGTGTCTTGAGGCACAAAGAAGTTAACTGCTACCCAACTTCGAACTTGTTCACTTTTGTCTGAAGCAAGGTGGCGAAGAATGTCACATGGAGTGGTCTCGTTACGAGCGACACAGATACGTACACCCTCGTTTTTATCTTTCGCCAAAGCCCACATGACCTCTTCGGGTACGTGATAGCTCAAAGCAACACTTTCGCGAATCTTTGGATTTTTATCAGTAGCCATGGTTCGCAGTCTGTTGATCTTTGACTCACCAAATTCAGGACCGAGGAACTTGGCTACCGCAGTGTCATTGAGTTTCTTATCTGCCTTCAACGCATCAAGCTGCGCACGTTGAGCAGGTGTGTTAAATCGAATACAAGACATGCTGAAAATAGTAATACTTCACAACCTTCAACCCGTGATTGAAACACAAGATGTTGTGCGTGTCGAAGAAAATTATGGAAGATATTGCTATTTGACCGGAGATGAGATTCTGCGTCGCATCAAATCAATGCGTGCTTGGAGCTGAGCAACTGTTGCCTGAGCAACAGCTGGACCGCCACACGTCTGGCGTAGTTCTGTGTGAATAATGCCATGTGGTGTTGACGTCTGCTTACTCCATAGAGCCACTAAAGAGTTGAGAAGAGCTCGTTGCTCTTTGAGACTACGGTGCAAAGGAATGCTCTTATTGACTGCAACATCTTGAGAACGACCTTCACCACGTTGTGCTTGACGCCGTTGTCTATGCCGGAGAAGCTCTGATATTTGTTCCGGTTCCAAAATGCCAGGAATGCCGATGAAGTCATGTTCTTCAGGAGAGCCGGGTTCGGCATAGCTGCCGAATTCCTCTCCTTGATACATCACCTTGTCAAAGTTTGCGTCAGACCCTAGGAATGCATATTCACCAAGGTCTTGCTCCAGCGCATCAGAAGCAGAATCTTCACGTTGCGCTTGGTCGAAAGCATTCATTTCTGGATATTCATTTTCCCCTGGCTGCAAACGACGCTCCAATGCATGATCACGTTGAAGTTCAAGTTGTTCAGCTAGTTGAAGTAATTGAGGAACATTTGGGAGAAATACTGAGGCGGTTTCACCACGGCGACGTGCTCGGACAAAGCGACCAATTGCCTGAGCAAAGTACAGGGGTGTGGCAGCACTTGTTGCATAAACCCCTACGGAAAGACGAGGGACATCTACCCCTTCAGAAACCATACGGACAGCTACCATCCAGCGCGAAGTAGCGGAGTTGAACTCTGTGATCTTGTCACCGCCCCCACTTTCATCACTCAACACGACAGTAGGTTCTTCACCAGTCAATTCGTGAAGTACTTTCGCATACGCTCTGGCATCATCTTGATCTGTAGCGATGACCAGACCTGCGGCGTCAGGAATAGTGTTACGCACTTCACTGAGACGATTATTGGCCGCCTGCATTACTTGGGGAATCCAATTCCCTGAAGGATCTAGTGCTGCACGCCAGGCTTGGGAAGTGACATCTTTCGTATTGTCCTGCCCAAGTCGTGCTTCCATCTCGTCACCAGCACGTGTACGCCACCTCATCGAGCCGGCATAAACCATGAAAATTACTGGACGAACCACACCGTCCTGAAGTGCACGACCATAGCCGTAGTCATAATCGGTTTGAGAAACCAGAACACCATCACGATCAGGAAGATAAGAAACGAAAGGAATGGGAGCGGTATCGCTTCTAAAAGGTGTTCCCGTGAGCGAGAGGCGACGTTCTGCCCGTTCGAAAGCGATACGAATGGCATCCCCCCAGCTCAACGCATCCCCACCGTGGTGAACCTCATCCAAGATGACCAGAGTACGTGCAGACTCTGTGAGGTCCTTATGAATGTGCGCTTTCATGGCAATCTGAGCATAGGTAACAGCTACTCCGTGAAATTGCCGACCGTGCCTTTTCTGAGCGTTACTGAAGCCTGGATCAAGTTTGATACCAACCTTGTGAGCAGCTTCAGCCCATTGTGTTTTGAGGTGCTCAGTGGGGGTGACCACAGTGATTCGGTCGATGCTGCGTCTGCGCAATAACTCAGTTGCTAGACGCAGAGCGAAAGTAGTCTTTCCAGCGCCAGGAGTTGCAGCAGCGAGGAAATCACGGGGTTCAGTAGCGAAATAGGTATCTAGCGCCTCTGACTGCCAAGCACGCAGGTTTTCTGCAGTACCCCAGGGGGCGCGGGCAGGATAGGCCGGTGGAAGATGTTCTGCTGCGAACGAGCCGATATGCGTCTGTTCGCTGGTCATGATGAATCCATCCTAAAAAGGATTGTGGTCAAGTTTGTTTCAGCTAATCGGTGAGTGCATATAAAGCAACAGCGCTTGCAGAAGCCACGTTGAGTGAATCAACTCCATGCAACATAGGAATCGTCACAATAGTGTCACACGCCACGAGAGCTTGTGAACTGAGACCATCGCCTTCAGAACCGAAAACCAGTGCAATTTTCTCTGGCTGCTGTGCGGCAAATTCCCGAAGTGAAACGGCATCATCTGAAAGTGCCATTGCCGCGATATGAAAACCGGCTTCTCGCAGTATCGCCCTTGCTTCTGACCACTCAGGCAAACGTGTCCAGGGCACTTGAAGTACAGTTCCCATCGAAACACGCACAGAACGCCTATACAGAGGGTCAGCGCAGCGAGGTGTTACCAATACCGCATCAGCACCAAGGCCAGCTACGGCTCGAAAAATGGCACCAACATTTGTGTGATCAACAATGTCTTCAAGCACCACTACTCGACGAGCAGTTGTCAGCAGATCACGCACTTCGGGTAAGACAGGACGCTGCATCGCAGCGAGTGCTCCGCGGTGAATATCGAAGCCTGTGAGCTCTTCCAATAATGAAGAATTACCGACAAATAGTGTGCAGTCATAGTCCTGAATCAGTGGGAGTGTTTCTTCAAGCCACTGTTCTTGAATCAGAACAGACCGTGGGGTGTGACCTGCATTGAGAGCTCGCTGAATCACTTTGCTTGATTCAGCAATGTAGAGACCTCGCTTAGGGTCTGAGACCTTTCTGAGGGCAACATCCGTGAGGGAAACATAATCTTGAAGCCCTTCGTGCGACAAATCAGTGATGTGCACAACGGAAACCATAAGGTCAAGTTTGGCAGTAACTGGAAACATGCACGAAACGCAAGTGTTTTAGGCTTGCGGCCATGGCCGCAATTTTGGAGCACACCACACATGTCGATGGCATGGACGCCGTGGTTGAACTCGTTGCTGGTCGACGTGTTGCTGTGCTCACTGGCGCTGGTGTTTCAACTGATTCTGGTATTCCTGATTACCGCGGCAAGGGAGCATCTAAACGCACTCCGATGAACATCAGCGATTTTCTTTCATCCCACACAGCCAGACAACGATATTGGGCTGGTGCACACGTGGGATGGAAATCTTTCTCAGAGGCCGAACCCAATCAAGGTCACCTTGCCCTTGCAGCCATGGAGCAATCAGGAATCATTGAAGGGGTTATTAGTCAAAACGTTGATGGCCTACACCGACGTGCCGGTAGTTCACACGTCGTTGATTTACATGGCAGTCTCGATCGGGTCTTGTGTTTAGATTGCGGGCAACAATTCGACCGATCTGGCGTAGAAAGTAAATTGAGTGCTCTTAACCCCTGGCTTGATGAACTCAGGAATATCGTGCTTGCCCCGGACGGCGATGTGGATGTTACTGATTACAACTCAGTTCTGATCCCCGAATGCACAGTGTGTGGGGGGATGCTCAAACCAGACGTCGTATTCTTTGGAGAGTTTGTCCCTGCCAAAGTGTTTTCGGCAGCGACCAGTTTGGTTAAGCGCGCTGATGCACTTCTTATTGCCGGCTCCTCCCTCACAGTCAACTCTGGAATACGACTGCTTGAACAAGCTAAACGTCAACGTATGCCCGTCATCATTGTGAACCGCGGTGAAACTAAAGGTGACAAGAAAGCATCACTCAAACTCGATGCGGGAACGAGTGATGTGCTCAGTAATTTGGCTGTAAAGCTAGGAGCCGGCAACCTTTACGAGGACATCGAGTAAATCTTGGGCTGACTTCTTCCAGCTGAATTTCTGTGCCTGCGTTCTGCTGAGGTTAGAGACTTGTTGCCACTTCTGTGGATTGGTCAAAGACTCAATAGCTTCAGCAAATTCTTCTGGTTGATCAGGGCTGGCGAAGAGGGCTGCGTCCCCACCAATTTCATGAAATATGGGGATGTCTGAGACGACAATGGGAGTCCCTAAACTCATTGATTCAACCAAAGGAATGCCGAAGCCTTCGTCTCGTGAGGCACTGACCAGTGCAGTGGCATGGGTGAGCAAATCAAAGTAATCCTCATCAGTAGTTCCATTATGAAAATGAATCTGGGCTTGAGGATTTATGCCTGAAAGCCGTTTTCTATCGACATCAGAAATACGACTGAGAAGATGCAAAGTGAAGTCAGGAAGTGCAGCGATAGCCCTGACGAGAGTTTCGACATTCTTGTAAGGCATGAAAGAGCCCATATACACAACAGAGCGAGAACGTTGATCAGCTGGCACTACAACGGGGTTCTTTACCGGCTGATCTGCAGCATTGTGAACGACGTAGACAGGCTTTGTCGCTAGTTTGCTCTTCAGTATCAACGACTTAGTTGTTGCAGAAACGGCAACAATTGCGTCGCTCTTGGCGAGCAACATCTTCTGAGGTAACCAGGACAAGTGATAGAGGCGCCACAGCAACCGAAGAGGCCACGCAAACTGCCGAGGAGGCGTGGGGTGGCTGTAATAGATCAGGTCGTGAACGGTGAGGACTAACTTATATTTCCGACCACGCGAGCCAATGGTCTGCATGGGGGAAAAGACGATGTCAGGGCCGAACTTATTTATCTGGTGTGCAACCCTAGGTTCACGAATACTCGTAGGAGAACTGATGAGCTCGTATGGGAGCTCTGGCAGCATGGTGAGCTGTTTCAGATCAGAAATCAGCATGATTACTTGATCGCCACGAGCAGAAGCCAAAGGAGCCAATTGCTCTACTAGGCGAGCACTAAAACGCGAAATTCCGTCGTGATGATCGGTACGAACGTAACGGCAGTCGAAAGCTATCTTCACGATGAGGCGGTCAATCCAAGAAAATCGCGAATATTCTTTGCTGCAAAATCAGCGGCTTCGTAATGTACGAGGTGACCAACACCCTCCACAACTTCCAGTCGTGTCCCAGGAATTCGTGATGCTAGGTGTTGTTGTTCCGGAAGTGCCGTGATGTCATCTTTGTCAGCAACAAGCATCATCAATTCTTGGGTAATTCTAGGTGCAAATTGTGAAACATCATTTGAAACTGATGTTTCAAAAGCTTCAAGAACCGAATCGCGAGATGCAAACAGGCTGAAATATTGATCATGTTGATCATGAATCCACTGACGCAGATTGGGGTCCTTGGTCTTAGCCATTGTTTCGCTCATTACGCGAACAATAGTTTTGTTTTTCAGAAGCGCATACCCAGCCTTGGCAGGTAGTGCTGCTGCAACTTTGTAGTACAGAACAGCAAGCCTGGTCATCACACCACGAGGACCCTTAAGCGCATTTGCGGCAATGGGGTTAATCATGATGGCGCGTTTGTTTGGTAAGTCGGAAGCAAGTGCTGCACCGACAACGATAGAACCGAAAGAGTGTCCCAAAATTACTGAGTTTTGGGCTTTCAAGCCATTGACAAACCCGACCAACCAAGAAGAATAGGCAGAAATATCAGCCGGGCTAGGAAGTGCTTCTGACACTCCAAAACCAGGCAGATCAGGAATGATGACGTGCACATCTGCGCCAAGTTCGGCAACGATTGGTTCTAAACCGTGATGATCTCCGCGGAAACCATGAATCATGACCAGCTGAATGGGTGATTCTGGGTTTCCGTATTCCCAATACTGCGTCGAAATTGAGCCAACCTCAATCGAAGCTTGCTTCGTGGGTATAGCAGCAAGCTTGTCGACAAAAGGGGAAAATGAAGGCATTGCCTCAAGTGTAGGCGCACCGATGCTCTACCCACGTCATGTCAGCGGTAGTGCCTAGAGTGAGTTACGTGACCAACACAGGATTGCCCGAATGGGCCAACGTTATTGCCGTATTCGATACTGAAACTACTGGTATTGCACCAGAGACCACGCGTATAGTTTCAGCACACATCAGTGTGTTGAATCCCTATGGTGAAGTCGAAGATGCAACCAATTGGCTTATTGATTGTGGAATTGAGATTCCGGAACAAGCCACCGCAGTTCACGGCATCACGACTGAGCGCATGCGCGCAGAAGGTGCTCCAGCTCCAGACAGCATCTATGAAATTCTGACCAAACTTCAGGGTTTCTTCACTGAAGGAATCGGCGTCGTGGCTTATAACGCCGCATATGACTTCACTATTTTGGACCGCGAAGCCAAACGATACGGATTCGACCCATTGTCTTCACCAGCACCAGTGATTGATCCGATGATCATTGATAAGCAGGTTGATAAGTATCGCAAAGGCAAGCGAACACTTGAAGCAACAACAGCACACTATGGTGTTGAACTTACCGATGCGCATGATGCTTCAGCAGATGCCATTGCTGCCGGCCGCGTGGCACAGGCGATTGGAAAGAAGTATGCAGCAGATCTGGCATACCCAGCATCCGAGCTCCATGACCTTCAGGTGATCTGGGCTAAAGAGCAGGCGGAAAGCTACGCAAACTGGCGCCGCAGCCAAAACCTCCCTGTTTTTGCAGGGGACGGACTGTGGCCCGTGCGATAAGTACGAGAGTTAACGAAAGAAGCCCGGTCAATGACCGGGCTTCTTCGATGTGTGAAGTCTTTACTGACCGAAACCAGCAAAGCGCTTGTTGAACTTCTCTACGCGACCTGCGGAATCCATAATGCGCTGCTTACCGGTGTAGAAGGGGTGTGAAGCGTTAGAGATTTCCACATCAATGATGGGGTACTCGTTGCCGTCAGTCCACGTAGTGGTCTTAGAGCTGGTAAGGGTTGAACGGGTCAGGAACGACTCGCCCGAAGCAAGGTCGTGGAAAACGACGGGTGCGTATTCGGGGTGGATGTCAGACTTCATCAGTATTTTCCTTCAATATGGACGTTGCTCAACACGTGATGTGAGGAACAAAAGCTTGCGGCCTTTCGCCTAGCGAACTAGACCGACTCACTATGTTATCAGAAACTTAGAGGGTTGCTTGCGCAGAATAGCGACCATCGTTGTTGTAGACGGTAACTGCAACCCCAAAGACATCAGTCAAGTTCTCACTGGTTAATGTAGATGCGAGAGGGCCAGCATATGCAACTCCCCCATCTTTCATGAGAAGCACGTGGGTAAACCCCCGGGGAATTTCTTCGACGTGGTGAGTCACCATGACGATCGCTGGCGCAGAAGGATTACCTGCGAAGTAGCCAAGCATCTGCATAATTTCTTCACGAGAACCCAAGTCAAGTCCTGCAGTGGGCTCATCAAGTAGCAATAGCTCAGGATCAGTCATGATTGATCGTGCAATCTGCATACGCTTGGCTTCACCTTCAGATAATGAAACCAATGTGCGATCAGACAAACCTTCAAGACGCCACTCAGCAAGTACACGACGAGCACGGCGAATATCAAGATCTTCGAATTGCTCTCCACGACGTTCTGCCGCAGCATACGCAGCAGTAATAACTGCATCTGAAACGGTCTCTGTGGGAGGAATGCGCTTTGCCATGCTCGAAGATGCATAGCCAACGCGCGGACGAAGCCATTCAGGATCTGCTGAAGCGAGATCTTCATCAAGAACAGTTACCTGGCCAGAGCTTGGAATATCCCATCCAGAAGCCATGTCGAGGACTGACGTCTTACCAGCGCCGTTTGCGCCGAGAATTATCCATCTCTGGTCGCTTGATACTTCCCAGTTCAGGTTGTTGACAATAGTGTTGCCGTCACGAACGAGAGAAGCGTTAGAAAAACGAAGAACCTGAACCATGCCTCAATGCTAGCCAGAGTTAACGCAAGACGAGGTCGTAAATCGCCCGTGTTTGGTCGGCAATTGCCATCCAGTCGAAGTGCACACGTGCTCGTTCCCGCGCCGCCACACCCATTTGACGAGCTTTGTCACGGTCTGAAACTGCAAGTGTCATTGCTCTTGCGAGGTCAGAGACGTACTTTGCAGGATCTAAAGGGGTTCCTGTTCCGTCTTGGAGCTGTTCAATTGGAACAAGCCACCCAGTCACGCCGTCATCGACTACTTCAGGAATACCGCCGGTCGCTGTTCCCACAACTGGAATACCGCACGCCATTGCTTCAAGATTGACAATCCCCAAGGGTTCGTAGATCGAGGGACATACGAACACAGTAGATGCGCTGAGAAGTGCCGCAATTTCATGACGAGGAAGATGCTCAGTAATCCATACAACGCCGTCACGTTGCGATTGGAGGGCAGCAACCCGCGATTCAACTTCAGCCTTGATTTCTGGTGTATCAGGTGCACCTGCACACAAAATGAGCTGAACATCTTCTGGAAGGCTCTCTGCAGCCTCGAGAAGGTATGGCAAACCTTTTTGACGAGTAATTCGACCAACGAACACGACGGCTGGTTTTTCTGGGTCTATTCCCCACCGCGCAAGAAGATCAGGATTTGATGTGGGTGCCCATGCCTCCACATCAATTCCGTTGTGCACCACATGAACTTTGTTTGGATCAATATCTGGATAGGAACGCAAGATATCTAAGCGCATACCTGCACTCACAGCGATGACAGCATCGGCAGATTCATAGGCAGATTTTTCAATATCGCTGGAGATCCGATATCCGCCACCGAGCTGTTCGGCCTTCCAGGGACGCAGTGGCTCAAGACTATGTGCTGTAATCACGTGAGGAATTCCGTGGAGAAGTTGTGACACTCGTCCAGCTTCGTTTGCATACCAGGTGTGTGAATGTACGAGATCTGCACCGAGCGTGTCGTTTGCCATCAGCAAATCAACACCAATCGTTTGGAGAGCAGCGTTGGCAGAGGCAAGTTCTCCAGGAATGAAATAGTTGGTGACATCACGCTCATCACGTCGAGAACCGAAGCATCGAACTTGAACTTCAATGTGTGTTCGTAAAGCCTTGACCAATTCGGCAACGTGCACCCCGGCCCCACCATAAATCTCGGGTGGATACTCTTTGGTCAATAAATCAACGCGCATGTCAAGAACGCTATATCAATAGCAAGCATTGTGCCCACACGTAACGCAGAGAAATTACGTTGCCAATCTGTTACTTGAGTGTTCTACTGTTGAGACATGCCAAAGAAGGTTTTCGGAATTGTTCTCGCTGGTGGCGAGGGCAAGCGCCTCATGCCCCTGACAGAAGACCGCGCAAAGCCTGCTGTGCCTTTTGGTGGGCAGTATCGTTTGGTTGACTTCGCCATATCCAACCTGATCAACTCTGGTCTACGTCAAATCGTCGTTCTCACTCAATACAAGTCCCACTCGCTTGACCGCCACGTTTCTCAGACCTGGCGCATGTCAGGCTTGTTAGGTTCCTACGTTGCTTCAGTGCCAGCTCAGCAACGTTTGGGCAAGAGGTGGTTCTCAGGTAGTGCTGATGCAATTTTGCAAAGCCTGAACCTCATTCGTGACGAAAAGCCCGACATTGTTGTTGTAGTTGGTGCTGACCACGTTTATCGCATGGACTTTGACCAAATGATTCAGGCACATATTGAGTCAGGCAAGAAAGTAACTGTTGCTGCTATTCGCCAGCCGATTCGCTTGGCCGACCAATTTGGCGTTATTGAGGTTGATGCACAAGATGTCACCAAGATTGGCAGATTCCGTGAAAAGCCAACCGATGCAATCGGGTTGCCAGACAACTCTGAAGAAGTACTTGTTTCAATGGGTAACTACGTCTTCGATGCAGATGCATTGATTGAAGCCGTCGAAACCGATGGTGAACTTCCTGATTCCAGCCACGACATGGGTGGAGACATCATCCCTTACTTTGTGGAAAAGGCACAGGCCGGAGTTTACGACTTCAACCGCAACGACGTCCCAGGCTCCACAGCCCGTGACAAGTACTACTGGCGAGATGTAGGAAGTATCGACAGTTTCTTCGATGCACACATGGACTTGATTTCCACCCTTCCTGTTTTCAACCTGTACAACACGAACTGGCCCATCTATTCGATGCAAGTCAATTCACCACCAGCTAAGTTCGTTCGTGATGCTCGTGGCCGCGTAGGGGCAACGATTGATTCTGTCGTATCACTCGGCTCCTTGCTCTCTGGAGCACACATTGAGCGGAGCGTCCTAGGGCCCTGGTGCCAGGTTGATTCCGGAGCTAGTGTTCACGATTCCATCGTTTTCGATCACGTCAGTATCGGCTCAGATGTAGAGATTCGTCGGGCTATTCTTGATAAAGAAGTTGTTGTTGAATCAGGCGCCAAGATTGGTGTTGATCACGACCGTGACCGAGCACGTGGTTTCACAGTCACCGAATCAGGTATCACCGTCGTGGGTAAGGGAGTACGAGTAGCGCCATGACCGAAGTCCGTAATTCTTTAGACGTTACGGATTCGAAGCGTTTTCTCGTTGTTCTCGATGTTGATTCAACACTTATTGAGAACGAAGCTATTGAACTACTTGCGGCAGAAGCTGGTTCGTTGGATCTGGTTGCTGCTGTTACCGAACGTGCAATGCGAGGAGAACTAGATTTCGCCGAGAGCTTGCGTGAACGGGTTTCTACTCTTGCCGGTCTACCCGAATCCGTCTTTGACACTGTGCGGTCTCACATCACCCTGACTCAGGGAGCACAGAAACTCATAGCTACTGTGAAAGCCCAAGGTGGTTCTGTTGGGGTTGTCAGTGGGGGTTTCCATGAACTCCTTGATCCACTTGCTGAATCACTAGGACTGGACTTCTGGAAAGCTAATCGTCTTGAAATCAAAGACGGCATACTCACCGGAAAAGTACTTGGAGACATTGTTGATGCCCAAGCGAAGGCTGACACGCTCATTGAATGGGCAGAAGCTACCGCTACTCCCCTGTCTCAGACAGTTGCAATAGGTGACGGTGCAAACGATTTGAAAATGATGGCTGTTGCAGGTTTGGGTATTGCATTTTGTGCCAAGCCTGTTGTGCAAGACAAAGCTGATGTCGCCCTCAAAGAACGAGACCTCAGCAAGGCGTTAGAACTTATTGGGCTTTAGTGTCCCATACCCAATCCGCCATCTACTGGGATAACAGCACCAGAGATGTAACCTGCATCATCTGAAGCAAGCCAAGCGCACACTTTTGCAACCTCTGAAGGCTGGGCAAAACGGCCTGCTGGAATGTTCTTGCGATATTGCTCTTGCTGTTCTTCAGGCAATGCAGCGGTCATATCTGTCTCTATAAAGCCAGGGGCAACAACGTTAGCTGTGATGCCACGAGCACCGAGCTCGCGAGTGAGAGAACGTGCCATACCAACAAGTGCACTTTTGGAAGAGGAGTAGTTAACCTGACCAGCAGATCCATACAGACCGACCACAGATGAAATCAGCACGATTCGTCCAAAACGTGCCTTGAGCATTCCCTTGACGGCACGCTTAACTACCTTGAAAGTTCCACCGAGGTTTGTGTCCACAACAGAATCGAACTCTTCATCGGTCATGCGCATCACGAGTGTGTCCTTGGTGATTCCCGCGTTAGCGACAAGAACCTCCACGGGACCAAGCTTGGACTCTACTTCTGCGTAGGCGGCATCGAGCGACTCACCGTCGGTCACATCAGCACGAACGGTCAACGAACCTGCAGGACCTTCACCAGAACGTGCTGTTACAGCAACTCGATGCCCTTGAGCGATGAACTCTTCAGCGAGGGCAAATCCGATACCACGGTTTCCGCCAGTGATAAGCACGGTACGAACGGTCACAATTCCTCCAGTCGGATGCATTGAATGCCAGCTTAGTCGTAGGCTAGTAACACCACATCAACCGTTGGGACATGGCCGACAATGAAGAAACAACTTCAGTCAGCAACATCGCTTCCGCTGGCACCTACCGATGAGCGTCGCATTCGCATGATTAAGTATTCCATTGCCATGGGAATCCGCATGGTGTGCATTGTCGCAATGCTTTTCGTCTCAGGCTGGTGGCTAGTTGTGTGCGCAACCGGAGCAATTGTGCTCCCCTATTTCGCGATGATTATTGCCAACGTGAAAATGGCGCCGCAGCAATCCTTTGTTGAACGACCATCAACAATTGTTTTGTATCAAGAAAAGTCCAGCTGACTCAGTGACTGACAATAAAGCTTCAATTCCTTGGTATCGAGTTGCGTTCACTAAACGCTGGCTGAGTTACTTTCTGCTAACCGCACTTTTTGCCGGTGCTTGTGTTGCTCTGTCGACGTGGCAGTTTGCGCGCAGAGATGAAGCAAAACAAGAAATCAACAGAGTCCTAGCCAATTACAACGCAGAGCCCATAGCTCTCACAGAAGCTCTTCCAGACCCCACACAATTCGATGAAAACGATAAGTGGATTCCAATCGTTGTCACGGGAACTTACCTTCCAGAAGAGCAACTTGTTGCTAGAAGTCGCCCTAGAGAACAAGTAGCTGGTGTTGAAGTACTCACTCCGCTCAAAACTGGTGACGGAATGATCTTCATTGTTGATCGTGGATGGCTACCTGCAAATGAAAATCCAGTGGATCCCTACATACTCCCTCAACCACCCACCGGTGGAGTTACTGTTGTTGCACGTTTGAAAGCGAGTGAACCAAGTATTCCCGGACGAGGAATGTCAGATGGACAAGTTGCCACGATTGAACTTCCTCTTATTCAAGAAGTACTGAACGCTCCGACTTACACCGGGGCATATGGGCTGCTTGAAAGCGAAGATCCCGTTCCTGTTGACCAGGCACCTTTGCCTGCATTGAAGCCAACATTAGATGAAGGTGCACACCTGAGTTATGCGCTCCAGTGGATTATGTTCGGCGTTCTCGCTTTTATAGGTCTCGGTTGGGCGGTCAGAAATGAATTGCGCATCCGAAACTCAGAGACCGCAGAAGGCAAAGCAAAGCTCGAAGCTCAAGCACAGAAACGCGCCTCCAAGCCTTCCGAAGAAGATATTGAAGACGCGATTCTGGATGGTCGCTAGTTAGCGGACAGCGCGGTTGATGGCAGAAACAACAGCTTTCAAGGAAGCTGTTGAAATATCTGAGTCGATACCAACGCCCCACAGTCGCGTTCCGTTGACGTTGAGTTCAACATAAGCCGCTGCCATTGCGTCTCCACCAGCAGAGAGAGTGTGCTCTACGTAGTCAAAGAGCTCAACGTCAATACCTTGGGCTGACATGAGTTTGAGGAAAGCGTCAATGGGACCGTTACCAACGGTGTCTTGGCGAGATACGGTATCGCCATCCCTCAGATCTACTGAGAGCTTGAGCGTTCCGTTGAAATCACTCTCAGTTCGACTGCCAGTGAGTTCAAATCGGCCCCACTTGTGTGCAGCTTCTTTAGCTGGAAGATATTCGTCTTGGAAAATTTCCCAGAGATCTTCACTGGAAACTTCACCACCTTCAGCGTCAGTTTTGTGCTGCACAACACCGGAGAATTCAATTTGAAGCCTGCGGGGCAATTCGAGGTTGTGATCCTTTTTGAGGAGGTAAGCAACGCCACCCTTACCGGACTGTGAATTGACGCGGATAACCGCTTCATAGCTACGACCTAGGTCTTTGGGATCAACAGGAAGGTAGGGTACTGCCCACACCAAGTTGTCTACATGAGTGCCCTGCGCTTGAGCATCTGCAGCCATGCGCTCGAAGCCCTTCTTGATGGCATCTTGGTGAGAACCCGAGAAAGCTGTGTATACGAGATCGCCAGCCCAGGGGCTACGTTCGTGAACTTTCAGCTGGTTACAGTACTCAGCAGTGCGCTTGACCTCATCAAGGTTGCTGAAGTCAATTTGAGGGTCGATTCCCTGAGTAAACATGTTGATTCCGAGTGCGACAAGGTCAACATTTCCGGTTCGCTCTCCGTTTCCAAAAAGACATCCCTCGATGCGGTCTGCGCCAGCCATATAACCAAGTTCCGCAGCAGCTACTGCAGTTCCTCGGTCATTGTGAGGGTGGAGAGAAATGAGAACGTTATCACGATGAGCGAGGTGACGCCCCATCCACTCAATGGAGTCTGCATAAACGTTAGGTGAAGCCATCTCGACCGTTGCGGGAAGGTTGATGATGACCTTGCGCTCTGGTGTGGGTTCAAGAATTTCGAGTACTGCATTACAAACTTCAACGGCATATTCCAATTCGGTGCCGGTAAAGCTCTCAGGCGAATATTCGTAATAGACCTTTGTTTGCGGAATGGTCTTTTCCATCTCACGGCAGAAGCGTGCACCATGCAATGCAATGTCCATGATTCCTTGGCGGTCTTCCCGGAATACAACATCACGCTGCAAAATACTGGTCGAGTTATAGAAGTGAACGATTGCCTGCTTGGCGCCAGCAATTGCCTCGTAGGTACGCTCAATGAGGTGGTCTCGAGCCTGAGTAAGGACCTGGATTGTTACGTCATCTGGAATGGCGTTTTCTTCGATCAAGGAACGTACAAAGTCAAAGTCAGTCTGGCTTGCAGAGGGGAAACCAACTTCGATTTCTTTGTAACCCATCTTGACCAGAAGGTCGAACATGATGCGTTTGCGCTCAGGCGACATGGGGTCAATGAGGGCTTGGTTGCCATCACGTAGATCGACAGCACACCAAATAGGTGCCTTCTCAATACGCTTACTGGGCCAAGTACGGTCAGGCAGGTCAATGCCGAGCGTCTCGTGATAAGGACGATACTTATGCACTGGCATAGTGCTTGCAGTTTGATTGTTCTTCATGCTTTTTCTCCTCGCGGGTGGTGGTCAGCCAACGGGCTTCTCCGCGACGAGGGAGGCCTAAATAATGGACTCGTCGCGGCAGCTAAGAAGAAGCAGACCAAAGGACATATTTCTAGGCTAGCACTGCAGTACTAGAAGCCCAATCGCTGAAGCAGTTTCGGGTCGCGTTGCCAGTCTTTTGCGACTTTGACTCGAATACTCAAAAAGACCTTTTGACCAACAAGAGGTTCTATAGCCGCACGAGAACGCTGGCCGATATCTTTCAGTCGTTCTCCACCATTTCCGATGATGATGCCTTTTTGACTATCGCGCTCAACAAAGACGTTGGCATAAATTTCAAGAAGATCTTTGTCTTCTCGTTGAATCATGTCATCAATAGTGACGGCAAGAGAGTGCGGAAGTTCTTCGTGCACTCCTTCAAGAATGGTTTCACGAATCAGTTCCGATATTCGCTTTTCTTGATCCTCGTCAGTATTTTGCTCCAGAGGATAAAGGGCTTCGCCTTCAGGGAGCAGTTGAATAAGTTCATCTGCTAGAAGATCAACTTGTTCATTGCCCACTGCTGAAACAGGAATGATGGTGGCCCAGTCACGAAGCTCCTGAACTTCCAGGAGTCGTTCAGCAATGGAACTCTTTGACGCAACATCAGTTTTCGTAATTACTGCAATCTTTATTGCGCGCGGATACTTATCCAACTGCTCGTTAATAAATCGATCGCCTGGGCCTACCGGCTCATCTGCCGGGAAACACATTCCAATGACATCAACATCACCCAAGGTTGCTGAGACGAGAGCATTTAGTCGCTCTCCAAGCAAGGTTCGCGGACGATGGATACCTGGCGTATCTACCAGAATGAGCTGACCTGAGGGGCGATTAGTTATTCCACGTATCGTATGACGAGTGGTTTGTGGCTTAGAGGAAGTAATGGCTACCTTCTCCCCCACCAAAGCATTGGTGAGAGTTGACTTTCCCACGTTGGGTCTGCCAACGAGTGAAACAAATCCTGAACGAAAAGGGGTGGGGGATCCTTCACCACGTTTTTCAGCCTTAGAGGGTCGAGCCATTACTGTTCCTCTTCTGTGAAGACATTCAACGCATCTATGAGGTTTTGGTCAGGCTCAACGATTACGCGTGTAACACGTTTGCGGTGAGATCCACTGCGGTCAGCTTGAATGATTAATCCACTCACTGTCACAGTATCTCCCACTTCCGGCAGACGACCGAGTTCCTTGGCCAACAAACCACCGACTGAGTCAACGTCTTCATCATCAAGTTCGAGGCCGAAAAGCTCACCCAGTTCATCAATCGGAAGTCTTGTGGCAACACGGAACTTGTGTTCTGAAAGTTGTTCAATTTCAGGAGCACCACGATCATGTTCATCTGCAATGTCTCCAACAAGTTCTTCAATGAGATCTTCAAGAGTTACCAAGCCAGCAATTCCGCCATGTTCGTCGACGACAAACGCTATGTGCGTGTGTTGAGCCTGCATCTGCTTGAGAGTGTCATCTGCTTTCTTGGATTCGGGAACAAACAACCCTTCTCTGGCTAAGTCTCGAGCGCATAATTGATCGAAACCCTCAGGGTGTTCAAATGATCGACGAGAGACATCACGAAGGTTGAGAACTCCGATAATTTCATCGACATCGTCTCCAATGACAGGGATGCGTGAATATCCGGAGTCGAGAAAAAGCTTTGTCGCGGTTTCTAGTGAGGCTTCCGCATCGATTGTCACCATATCGATTCGTGGCACCATAACCTCACGTGCAACTGTGTCTCCCCATTCAAAAATGGAGTGAATAAGTTCACGTTCTTCACTTTCAATCACATCGTGTTTCACTGCTTCATCAACCATGCTCAAGAGTTGGTCTTCTGAAGCAAAAGAAGTGGTTCCAGGGCGACCTGGAGTGACCTTGTCCCCCATAGTGACGAGAAAGTTTGCAAGAGGTCCAAGAACGAGGCGGAAGATATGAATGATCGGAGCAGAGATGCTCAACACACCAAGTGGGTGTGCACGCCCAACTGAACGAGGGCTAGAACCAGCGAGAACAAAACTCGCAACAGACATGATGAATATTGCCAGCAGTAATGCTGCCCAATAAGGCAATCCCAGAGTGACAAGTTCGAGGGTGACCAACACTGCTGCAGCGGTTTCTGACAAGATTCGAACAAAGGTCGTTACTGTCCGGTGTGGACCAAGATCATTTGCGATTGCAATCAATGAACGCTGGGAACGTCTACCTTGTGCTTGATCTCTGATGTCCTGGGTTGAAAGAACTCCCATCGCTGATTCGCTGGCTGCCATCAAACCGCCAAAGCTGATCAGTAGTATCAGCCCCAGAATCGTGAAGAAAATTGTCACTTGTTTTCGCGCTGCTTTTCACTCATGGTGTATCCGATGATGAGGTCGCGTTGCAGGCTAAACATCTCTTTTTCTTCCTCGGGTTCTGCGTGATCAAAACCCAGAAGGTGAAGAATTCCGTGTGCTGTCAAATACAGAAGCTCATCCATAGTTGAGTGTCCTGCGCCCTCTGCCTGAACTTCGGCAACCTGTGGACACAACACAACATCTCCCAAAACCCCTGCGGGAGTGACGACATCATCATTTCCGGGACGCAATTCATCCATAGGGAAACTCAATACATCTGTGGGGCCGGGCTCCCCCATCCATTGCACGTGGAGCTGTTCCATTGCAGCTTCATCGACAAGAACGAGAGCAATATCTGCATCTGGATGAACACGCATGGCATCTAAGCAATAGGTCGCAAGGCGTTGCAAGGCAGCTTCGTCAATGTCGTAGGTCGACTCATTATTCACTTCGATGCTCATGAGGCACCCTTCTGAGATTTTTCCTGACGATGACGTGCAGCAAGTGATTTCTCGTCATATTCGCTGTAAGCGTCAACAATACGTCCGACTAGTGAGTGACGAACAACATCTGCACTAGTCAGGCGAGCAAAATGAATATCTTCAATGTCACTCAGGATCCCAGTAACCAGTCGCAGACCACTAGCGGTCGTAGGGAGATCCACTTGGGTTATATCGCCCGTAATCACCATTTTTGAATCGAAGCCTAAACGAGTAAGAAACATCTTCATTTGTTCAGGCGTCGTATTTTGGGCTTCATCCAAGATGATGAATGAATTGTTGAGTGTTCGACCTCTCATATATGCCAGTGGGGCAACTTCAATTGTCCCCACTGCCATCAATTTGGGGACAAGTTCTGGATCCAACATCTCATTCAGAGCATCAAACAATGGCCGCAGATAGGGGTCAATTTTGTCTGTGAGTGTTCCAGGCAGAAAACCAAGACGTTCGCCAGCTTCTACAGCTGGTCTGGTCAAAATGATTCGTTCAACTTCTTTACGTTGTAAAGCTTGAACTGCTTTAGCCATGGCAAGGTATGTCTTTCCTGTACCTGCAGGCCCAATACCAAAAGTGATGGTGTGATCATCTATTGCACGAACGTATTCCTGCTGACCAACTGTTTTAGGGCGAAGAGTCTTTCCTCGGGTGGAGAGGATGTCTTCACCCAACACCGCTGAGGGTGACGTTGCCGGGTGGGCATCTTGTATGTGCTTGGAAGTTACAATATCGGACGGCGTTAAATCTTGCCCATTTCGAACCATAGTGAGTAACTCATTCACTAATTCTTTGGCTGCAGTGACTTGTTTTTCGGCCTCTTCACCAGATGAAGATGGACTCAACCGAATTTCATTGCCGCGAACATGAACGTCAACTAGCGGATATTGACGTTCAAGGTTGGTCAATAACCGGTCTTGTGCTCCAAGGAGTCGAACCATTTCGACACCATCAATCAAAATGACGTCCGTTTCTTGCGAATGATTAGGCAAGTGATTGCTCCTGCAATCCGCCTGAAAGGACATGTGCATGGACATGGAAGACAGTTTGCCCAACAGATTCACCTGAATTGAACACAAGACGATATTCGCCATTTGCGTGGAGGGTAGCCAAGTTGTGAGCTGTAGCAACGATTTCAGCTAAGAGTTCTGGATCACCTGCTGCAAGTTCTGTCACATTTGAGTATTCAGCGTTCTTTGGGATGACAAGTAGGTGGACAGGCGCTTGTGGAGCGATATCGCGAATTGCAATCACACGGTCATTCTCAAAGAGAATCTCGGCAGGAATGTCCCGGTTGATGATCTTGGTGAAGATGGATTCAGCTGACATAGTTCTAGCTTAACAACGCTCGAGTTTTGCGTTGAGGATTGCAAGAGCCGCAGGACCTGCTGTGGAGGTTCTCAATATATTCGCACCGAGGGTGACAATCGATGCCCCAGAAGAACGAAGTAGCTCGAGTTCTTTATCCGAAATACCACCTTCGGGGCCCACTACGAGTGCAATGTCCCTACCATCTGCCTGAACCTTACTCAGAGGGATACCTCCGGTCGGGTCTAATACAAGGATTTGCACTCCTTCTAATGCAGCAGGCAATTGTGAACTTTTCACAAGTGGTCGAATTGTTGGAAGATAGGGCCTAATCGACTGCTTGGTTGCTTCGCGAACAATGGCTGCCCAACGAGCAATACCCTTGTCAATTTTTGGACCCTCCCACTTTGAAACACTCCGTTCAGCTGACCACGGAATAACAGAGTCGATCCCCAACTCTGTACACGACTCGATTGCTCGTTCGTCACGATCAGTTTTAGCCAAAGCTTGAACAAGAATGACAGCGGGTGTATTTCGATCTACTGCAGTAACAGAATCGACTCTGAGTTCAACTGAATCCTTTGCGCTGGACAGAGCTTCTGCAGTGAGCATAAGCCCACGCCCGTTGCCAATAGTGAGGACCTCGCCCACGCGAACGCGTGAAACAGTAGCTGCATGTCTACCCTCAGCGCCGTCAAGGAATACCCTCGCACCCACCTGAGTGGATTCAAGAGAGTCGAGCAGATAAAAATGAGCCATGGTTAGACGTTGAAGAAACGATCACGAAGTTTTGAGAACATTCCCTGTTGGAAATGAGCTAGTTGTGGAGCTGCTTGCTTGCGTCCCTTTGCAAAACTTTCAATAAGTTCTTTCTCCTTTCCACTGAGTTTCGTGGGGGTCACAATGTGTATTCCGACTTTGAGGTCGCCGCGTCCATTTCCCCGAAGTCGAGTAATTCCTCGGTCTTTCACGGTGATGACTTCTGAGCCCTGAGTCCCTGGCTTGATTTCAATAGTGACGTCTCCATCAAGTGCTGGGACAGTAACCTTGGTTCCCAAGATGGCGTCTGTCATCTGGATTTCTAGTGTGCAGAGAAGATCGTCGTTATCTCTGCTAAAGACATCATCATGATTGACTCTGACTTCGAAATACAGATCACCATTAGCACCGCCGGCTTGTCCTGCTTCGCCAGCTTGCGACATGTGCAGACGAACCCCGGTGTCAACGCCAGCAGGAATATCTAATGGAATAGAACGAGTTGCACGGACTCTACCCTGTCCTTGGCAGGAGCTACATGGCGCTGGGATTGTTGTGCCATATCCACGACAACTACCGCAGGGGTTAGAGGTCATCACGTTGCCCAAAAGTGAACGAACAGCACGTTGAATAGTTCCAGAACCACCACAAATTTCGCAGGTCGATAGAGAGGTACCTGGTTGACAGCAACTACCAGAACAAGTTTCACAAACTACTGCAGTATCGATTTCGATGTCTTTATGAACACCAAATATCACGTCTGCTAAATCAACTTCTACGCGCAATAAGGCATCTTGACCTCGTTCCATACGCGAACGAGGACCGCGTTGCTGACCTCCACCAAAGAATGTCGAGAAGATATCTCCGAAGTCGCTAAAACCACCGCCGCCGAATCCAGCCTGTGGACCAAGGTCATACTGTTGACGCTGAACAGGGTCACTCAGTACCTCATACGCGTGGGTGACGAGCTTGAACTGTTCCTGAGCAGAAGAGTCAGGATTCACATCGGGGTGTAATTCTCGAGCAAGGCGACGATATGCCTTTTTGATTTCTTCCGGACTCGCTTCACGCGAAACACCGAGAACATCGTAGTGATCAGCCACGAAGGCAGCTCCTATTCGTTGAGATTATTGAGCGTCCAAGACGCGAGTGAGATATCGAGCGACAGCTCGGATGGATGCAATGTTGTTGGAATAATCCATGCGTGTGGGACCTAGAAGGCCAAGAGTTGCTGATTCACCCGCTGAGGTATATCCCGTAGCCAGCAGACTGGTTTGTTCTAGACCTGAACTACTGTGCTCTCGGCCGATACTGACGGCGACCTCGTCTGCGTCAGCTTTCATTTCTGTCAGAAGTTTCAGCAAGATAACTTGTTCCTCGATGGCGTCGAGCACGGGATAGATACTTCCCTGGAAATCTTCTTCAGTTCGAACCAAATTTGCAGTCCCCGCCATCACGAGTTTTTGCTGACGATTAGCCTGAATGCTCTCGCTCAAGGCAAGAGCTATGTGGTGTGTTGCGGATGAAAGCTCTGTAGGAACACGGGCTGCAATTGACCCCACGGAATCAGCAAGCTCAGTCAATAACTTGCCCGCCACCTGCTCATTGATAGTTGTGCGTAATTGAGAAAGCTGGGTTTCTGATAAATCTGCATCAAGATCTAGAAGTCGCTGTTCAACACGTCCATTGTCGGTAATCACAATGCACAGGGCACGCTTATTACCCAGAGACACAAGTTCAATGTGGCGAACGCGCGTAACACCCAGTGATGGATATTGAACGATGGCTACTTGGTTAGTTAATTGGGAAAGTAAACGAACCGTACGACCGAGCAATTCATCAAAATCTACAGATTCATCGAGGAAATGATCAATTGCTTGTTTCTGAGCTGATGAAATGTGTCGCACCTCTGCAAGGTGATCGACAAACAAGCGATATCCCTTGTCCGTGGGAACTCTTCCACTTGAAGTGTGGGGTGCAACAATGAGTTCTTCTTCCTCGAGAAGAGCCATGTCATTACGAATGGTGGCTGCTGAGACGCCAAATTGATGTCTATCGACAATTGCCTTGGAACCTACTGGTTCGCGAGAAGAAACATAGTCTTGAACGATAGCGCGAAGGACTTCAAGACCTCGTTGTGAAACCATGTGATCCACCTCCATGTATCGCTGGCACTCGACCTCACTGAGTGCTAATACTACCGCGAGAAGATGAAGAAAGTATGGTCAGGAATTGGTTAATCGGCGCACAACTTCATCCGCACGAAGTCTTCCTGCAATAGTGAGCACAATTCGTTTCTGAATAGCTGAAACTCCGTCAATGAGACCATCAGAAATCAAAGAAGCAATTATTCCCGTATCCAAACCCTCGCTGGATACACCTTGACGTATTCGGGTTTCTAAAAGGATTTTCTCTAAGAATTGTGCTTGCGAATCTGGCTGTTCCCACCCAGCTGCCGGGGAATTACCTTCAGCTAAACGCTGTGCATACGCAGCAGGGTGTTTCACATTCCAAAAACGCGTTCCCCCTATGTGAGAGTGAGCACCTGGACCATACCCCCACCAATCATTACTTTGCCAATACGAAAGGTTATGGGTAGATCTTTGCTGAGGGGATTTTGACCAGTTACTGACTTCGTACCATTCGAAACCGGCATTGCTCAACAATGTGTCAGCAAGCTCATACATATCGGCTTCTAAATCATCATCTGGTTGTGGCAACTCACCTCGTCGTATTTTTCGCTCAAGTGCTGTGCCTTCTTCCACAATTAACGCATAGGCAGAAACGTGTCCTGTATCTAAGGCAATTGCCGCCTCGAGACTTTGTTGCCACTGCTCTAAGGTTTCGCCAGGTGCACCATAAATAAGATCGATACTTACTTCCAAACCTGCTTTACGCGCGCTGTGAACAGCATTCTTCACAGATTCTGGATTGTGAGATCGATCAAGAGTTTTGAGTACCTCCGGAACTGCGGATTGCATTCCGATACTCACACGCGTGAAGCCAGCTTGAGCAAGAGTTGTCATGTATTGATCAGTTACGGTGTCGGGATTTGCTTCTACAGTGACTTCCGCACCAGTTGCTATGTCATGGTGTTGAGCCAATAGCTCCAACGTTTTCACGAGGTCATCAGCGGGAAGAAGCGTAGGAGTGCCACCGCCGAAGAAGACAGAACTCAGTTTTCTACGTGGAACCCCCGCATTGCTCAGTACGTGTGTTGACAGAACTATTTCTCGCTCAAGTTCATCAACGTATGTCAGCTGCGAGGCACCTCGTAGCTCGGTTGAGGTATAGGTATTGAAATCGCAATAGCCACATCGAACACGACAGAAAGGGACATGGACATACGCACTCATAGTGCGTAAGTGAGCATCAACGTTTACACCCGCAGGTAAAGCACCATCTTGAGGCATCTCATTGCCGCTAGGAAGTGGCCCTGCCATGTGTTAAGCCGTACGTGCAGGAAGTAAAGAACGGACGTACTGGCGACGTTGCAACCACTGACGCAATCTAATCAACGGTGTCAGGTAGAAATACTTACGACCTTCAGCAATAGCCGTCACGGTTCGCACAACTGACCAGACAGAGTCATCATCTCGCCATTCGACGCTGAAAAACTCCTCGCCCACCACAGGAACGTAATCTAAAGTTCCCAGTGCATAACCCATGCGACGTTCTTCACGAACGACATAAATCACGCGGTAGCTAGCTGAGAGCTCATATGGTGACCACATTTTTCCAAGCTCAATAGTGGTGCCAGCAGATAGGTATGGAGTTCCATCTGGAGCAAACAACTGATCGAGCGCTTCAGCTGTAGGAGCTATGGGAGCACCGAACTCATTAAAGAGCAGTCCGTGATAACCCTCAGAATGCGCCTCATTGATATTGAGAATCTCGAGATGAGATCCGTTAGGTACACCCCAAGTCATGAGTGCAGCACTAGCTGTTTCAAATCGTTCTTGGCCGCTTCCTAAACGAAATTCGTCCTGGGTTGAACGAAAACCAGCGGGGGGAAAGACCAAAACATCTGCTGCCTGAGTTGCACCGACTGAACCATAGCTAACAGCACGATCACCGCTGAAATTACTGCGACGTTGAGTCTCGGGCATTATTTCTTTTTCACTTCGTCATCGCCCTGCAAAGCAGCGATGAAAGCTTCTTGAGGGACTTCAACACGTCCCACCATCTTCATACGCTTCTTACCTTCCTTCTGCTTTTCGAGAAGTTTGCGTTTACGGGTGATGTCACCGCCGTAACACTTGGCAAGAACGTCTTTACGAATAGCAGAAATAGTTTCTCGAGCAATAATTCGAGCGCCAATTGCTGCCTGAATAGGAACTTCAAACTGCTGTCGAGGAATAAGTTTTTTCAGTCGCTCGGTCATCATCAAACCATAGGCATAGGCCTTGTCTTTGTGCACAATTGCACTGAAAGCGTCAACTTGTTCGCCTTGAAGAAGAATGTCTACCTTGACGAGGTCTGAGTCCTGCTCCCCCGCTTCCTCATAATCGAGTGAGGCATATCCTTGTGTGCGACTCTTGAGGTGGTCAAAGAAGTCAAACACGATCTCACCAAGAGGGATTTCATACTTCATTTCAACGCGATCTTCACCGAAGTATTCCATGCCCAGAAGATTGCCTCGACGGCTCTGACACAATTCCATGATCGTGCCCACGTAATCTTTGGGAGTCAAAATACCTGCGCGAACCAGTGGTTCAGATACTCGTGTGATCTTTCCTGAAGGGTATTCGCTGGGGTTTGTTACCGTGACAGTTTTCTTATCTTCTGTCGTTACTTCATAAGGAACTGATGGTGCTGTGGCGATGAGGTCAAGACCAAACTCGCGCTCTAAGCGCTCAGTGATGATTTCCAGGTGCAAAAGACCTAAGAAACCGCAACGGAAACCAAAGCCCAGTGCGACAGAGGTTTCAGGTTCGTAATTGAGAGATGCATCAGAAAGCTTGAGTTTGTCGAGCGCCTCACGAAGCACAGGGTAGTCAGAACCGTCGATGGGATACAGGCCCGAGAAAACCATAGCTTTGGGATCTGTATAGCCAGGGAGTGCTTCAGAAGCTGGTTTTGCGTAGTCGGTAACGGTGTCACCAACCTTCGACTGTCGAACATCCTTCACGCCAGTGATGAGATACCCAACTTCACCCACACCAAGGCCCTGAGAAGGAATAGGTTCAGGTGAACTGACACCTATTTCAATAAGCTCGTGAGCTGCCTTGGTACTCATCATTTGAATGCGCTCACGTGGCTTGAGAGCACCATCGATCACACGAACATAGGTGATCACACCTCGGTACGCGTCATAGACAGAATCAAAAATCATTGCACGCGCAGGTGCATCGGCATTCCCTACTGGAGCAGGGATTTTCTCAACAACTAAATCTAGAAGTTCGGGAACACCTATGCCGGTCTTTCCAGAAACGCGAAGAACGTCTTCTGGCTTACCGCCAATGAGATCCGCTAATTCTTTGGCGTATTTCTCTGGGTCTGCAGCAGGTAAATCAATCTTGTTCAAGACAGGAATGATGGTGAGATCGTTTTCCATAGCAAGGTAGAGATTTGCCAGAGTTTGAGCTTCGATACCTTGTGCTGCGTCAACCAGGAGAATTGCCCCCTCACACGCGGCAAGCGATCTACTGACCTCATAAGTGAAGTCGACGTGTCCGGGAGTATCGATCATGTTCAAGGCATAGGTTTCACCATCGAGTTCCCACGGCATACGCACTGCCTGACTCTTGATTGTGATGCCTCGTTCGCGTTCAATATCCATGCGATCAAGGTATTGAGCACGCATTGAGCGGTCGTCCACGATTCCCGTAATTTGCAACATACGGTCGGCAAGGGTCGACTTACCGTGGTCAATGTGAGCGATGATGCAGAAATTACGAATCTTCGCTGGGTCAGTTGACGCAGGTTGCAATGGTTTTGTAGCACGTGGTGACATAGAACCTCTAGTCTCCCATGAACTGGGTCACAGTTTTAGCAACCGAGCTACTTACTGGTAGTGTTATCTATTGGCTTACGTGTAGTCCCACCTACACGATTCGTCGCCATGAGCCCTCTACCTCTAGTGCGACACAATCCAAACGTACAAACAACGAGTGAAAGACACGGTTAACGTGGCAAACATTAAGTCGCAGATCAAGCGAATTGGCACCAACGCAAAGGCAACTGAGCGCAACAAGGCTGTGAAGTCAGAGGTTAAGACCGCTGTACGTGCAGCTCGCACCGCAATCACTGCCGGAGACAAGGCTGCTGCAGAAGCAGCTTTGAAGACCGCTGGTAAGAAGCTAGACAAGGCAGTGAGCAAGGGTGTTCTTCACAAGAACAACGCCGCAAACCGAAAGTCAGCTATTGCTAAGAAGGTTGCTTCTCTCTAAAGCACACTAAGAAATAAGGCCTCCACTTTCGTGGGGGCCTTATTTGTTTTCCTAGAACTAATTAATGCGGCCGTAACTGGCTACAACATTCACCATTCGTTCCAGTGCATAAATAGGATCCCTCGAGGCACCCTTCACATCGGCATCGGTTTGGGCAATCACTTCAATTGCGGTGCCCAGACCGTATTCACTCCAACCAGAAAGATCCTTGCGTGCCCGGTCAATCTGCCATGGCGCAGCCCCTAGCGCCCCGGCAAGTTCTCCAGAACTTCGACGTTCGCCAAATAGTTTGGCCATCAAACGAAGTTTCGCAGCAAAAGTTGCCACGATAGGAACAGGGTCTGCTCCAGACTGCAGTGAGTGTCGAAGCGTAACAAGAGCTTCTCCAAGACGGCCTGCAACTGCGGCATCCACAACTTTGAAAACGGTGGCTTCAACCCTGCCACCGTAATAATCCTCGACTGTACGATCTGTAATTTCACCGTCAGCATCAGCAATGAGTTGTTGACAGGCATTGGCAAGTTCAGAACCAGAACCAGAAAATGCCTGAACAAGTGACCTCAAAGCACTGGGAACTATTTTTCTACCTGCAGACCGAAACTCTGCAGCCGCAAAATCGAATTTATCATTGTCGCTTTTCAGTTCTGCGCAGACAACTTCTACACAGGGAACTGTGCCGCCACGAAGAGTGTCTAATAACTTCTTGCCTCGGACTCCTCCTGAATGCCGTAAGACAACGGTGGTGTCCGGGTCGGGTGAAGAAACATAATCAAGCATTTCAAGAAGAAACTCATCATTGCATTTCTCTACGTTGGTCACCCTGATCAAACGGGGCTCACCAAAGAGAGAAGGACTAGCAAGAGTCAATAATTCGCCAGGGACATATGAAGAAGCGTCTAAATCAGAGACTTCGAGCGAGGAGTCTGCAGAACGAAGAATCTCTCGAATAGAGTGTGTGGCTCGATCAGCTAAGAAATCTTCTGCACCGGTGACTAAGACAATTGGCGAAGGTTGAGCATCACTCCACGAGAGCTGCTTAATCGCAATCTTTGCTTTAGTCGCCATAAATTTAGCCTAATGCTCAGTCCAGACACTCAAGCCTGTCGACGCAGTCGAGCTGATAAGAATAAGGCCATCGAGATCGGTTCGAGGTATGCGTGCGTGAAGCTTGTTCAAAATATCTAAGGTCTCTTGTCGAGGGTGACCGTAATCATTGTCCGCGCCGACAGAGAAAATCCCTATCTCAGGCTGTAGCGCCCCATAAAGAACTGGACTTTGATCAGCTGAACCATGATGGGCAACTTTGACAAGGTCAATGTCAGATACGTGAGAAGAAGAGAGAAGTTCTTGTTGCGCTTCCTGCCCCAAGTCACCAAGGAAGATGGCATTAAAAAGGGGAAACTCGACCAACAAAGTGACCGAACCAGGATTGCCCATTTCCATAGTTGGATGTCTTCCGTCTGGCCACAACACCTGCCAGCCCACGTGGCCAAAACTGCCACGCATCCCGCTGTGTCCGCGGGACACTTGAGCGCCAGATTGTGAGAGTTCAGCCAACAGTGAAAAATCTTCTGAATTTTCAGGTTTTCCAACAATGGCGTGATCGACTTTTCCAACTACAGCTTCGAGTCCACCAACATGGTCTTTATCAAAATGAGTGAGCACCAAGAGGTCGATATGAGTTATTCCCAATTGTGTAAAACAATGCCTCATGGGCTCAGGTTTACGGCCCACATCGATAACAAGAATGCGATTATCGCTGCGCACGATGAGTCCGTCTCCCTGACCAACATCACATGCAGCAATATCCCAATCTGTGGGCACTGATTGCGTAAACCTGAATTGCGTGACGAGCTGAGTGGTTACCCACACGCTCACAACAAGTGTGAGTAACACTGTGGCTACTCTCCTGACTAGCGTCAGCTGAGATATCAACGCAAGCAGCACTAAGACTGAAAAAGCAGCCATACTCAGCGCACCGAGAAATCCGCTTGACCAGGGAATTGAAGCATGGGGCAACGCAGAGAAGAACTGAGCAGTGAAACCAACCCATTCGGCTGGAACCCACGAAAGCCATAAAAAAGGAACAGCAACAAGCGTGGCCCAAGGGTAAAGCAGACAAGCTAACAATCCCAACATTGTTGCCACTGGTGCAACCGGCGCTGCAATGAGATTGGCAAGAACTCCATAGGTGGGAAATTGTGGTGTCAATAAAATGACAAACGGCTGACACGCAAGCTGTGCCGCCAAAGGAACTGAAACAACAAGGGCAAGCCATTGAGGCATCCATCTACTCAAACTGTGCGTTAGTGGCTGAGAAAAGAGCAGTAGCCCAGCCGTTGCAGCAGCTGAGAGGATCATTCCAAAATCGACTGAGAGCCAGGGGTCCCACAACAATAAGACGATGCAAGCGCTTGCCAATATCGGAATACCCGCACTTGGTCTCCCCCGATAAAGAGAAAACATCACAATGCTGGCCATCGTTGCTGCCCGCAAGACACTTGGCTGTGGGGTCACCAACACGACGAATGCACACAATGTTAAGAGCGCACCAATGAGCCTGATTTTTCTATGTGCACCCACAAGCGAGAGCAACATCATTGCCGAAGCTGTCACCAGAACACAATTGGCTCCAGATACTGCAGTGATGTGCGTCAATGAAACTGTTTTCATAGATGCGACGAGAATGTCACTGAGCCTGCTGGTATCGCCTATTGCTAAACCTGGAATGAGTTGACCGCCAACACCCGGAAGTTGTTCGCTGGCCGATAGGAATGTTGAGCGAAGAGCTATCGCCCAGCTTGACCACCAAGCCTCGTCAGATATTTCTTCTTTGATCCAAGGAACTCTGGGGACATGACTTGCCAGCTTGAATCCACATGATTGTAAAAACGCAGAGGAGATAAAACACCACAGTCCAAAGACTGTGTTCTTCCTTACACCGATAAGTCCAAGTACGAAGAACAAGCCAACCAAGATTTCAACATGAAATGTAGAAATCGAGGAATTTAGTTCAGAGATATTTATGACTGCAACGAGTACTAACCATGCACCTAGCGTGGGTAGTGCCAGCCGCAGATCACCAGAGCGCCTGTTGGACTTCACAAAGTTACGAGTTCTTTCAGTCCTGCAAAGAGTTTGTCACCTATCCCCGGGACCTCATTGAGCTGTTCAAGGGAAGTAAATCCACCATGAGAATCACGATATTGAACGATTCGTTGGGCGAGGGTTGGGCCAATACCCGGGAGTGAATCAAACTGTTCAGATTGTGCAGTATTCAGAGAAATACTTGCCCCTGGTAGTGAGTTCGACTGAGATGAGGAACACCCCTGGGTAATCGAAGGAATCGTGAGTTGCTCACCATCATTGATTACTCGAGCTAGATTCACCCCACATTCTGATGCAGAAACCGTGAGACCCCCTGCTGCCATCACTGCATCAATGACGCGAGAGTCGGTTTTCAATTCATACATTCCCGGCAGATTCACTTCTCCAACAACATGAACCATCACCGTTGAAGAGAATTGAATTTTGTCTGATGACTCTGCCGTTTGCGTTACGCGTAGATCTGGTGGAATTTCAGTCGAATGTGCACTTCCGATATTCGACATGACAATCGACAGCACGACGATCGCTAAGCCACATATAACTGCGGCGCCCACTGATGCTCTAATGCGGATTCGCCGAGAAGAAGTATTCGTGTTCTCCTCAAAGGGTGAACTGTCATCAATTCCAAGTAGGCGACGAGCGTGAACAGTTATCCATTTCATGGGCACAAACTAGACGTGTGTTCATTTCCATTGTGCTCTGAGTAAAAAGCGGTGGAAAAAGGGCTCAATTATGAAGGTGGAGAACTACAGGCGAGGCACTCTCTTCCTTAGGAGTTCGAGGATTACGGTGATGAAGTGAGCATTGTTTCAAATGTGCAGACGAAGAAACGTATTCCGTTTCTACAACTTGCCAAAACCATCATTGCAACTTTATTGGCATGGTTTGCAGCATTGTGGGTATACCCCGATCAGCAGCCTATCTTCGCTGCTATCGCAGCAATTATCGTCATCCAACCCAGCATCAATCAGTCTTTAGGTAAGGCAATTGAAAGAAGTACTGGTGTAGTTCTTGGAGTTGCGCTCGCCTTAGGTGCCAGTTTGATTTTTGGTTCACATAGCTGGCTTGTACTGGTCACCATCATGGTTGCCTTTATTGCTGGCTGGGTTTTCAAATTCACACCAGGAACCGCAAACCAGATCGCCATTAGTGCAATGTTGGTCATCGCTATTGGCTCTGCAACACCTGAATATGCTCTTGGTCGAATCGTAGAAACGATTATTGGTGCTGCTATTGCCTTTGTTGTGAACGCCGTAATTGTTCCCCCAGTCGCAGTAGGACCTTCTCAACAAGCAATCGCCTTACTCGGAGCCAATATTGCAGAAGTACTCGAAGATGTAGGAAGTGTGTTGCGCCGTGAAACGAGTTACGAAGTACTTTCTAACATCCACACAAGAGCTAGGGATTTGCGCCCACAACTAGATAAAGCAAATGCGACTCTGCGCTCTGCTCAAGAAAGCCTCCGCTTCAACGTGTTCAAGGGCACACACGGCCCTGAACTCGATGCGCAGCAACACCTACTCGAACAACTCGCTGTATTAGTCACTAGGACTATTGGTGTTGCCCGAGGCGTCAGAGATAACTATGACGAGACAGTCATTTCAGAACCAGGCATTTCACAAATTGCTGAAGAATTTATGCGCTCAGGCCACGATCTTCGCTTATTGGTTCGTGATGCAGGACTGCCTGCCGCTAAACAAGCACATCCTGATACTCAAGAGCTACCAGCTTTGACAGAACCCATCAAGTTGAGTCCACCTTCTGGCTATAACTGGATTTTGATTGGTTTTCTCATGGAAAACCTTCGCAGAATTCGTGATGAGATCACGGGTACCGCTGACTAACTAATAGGTGACTCGCACAAAACATCTTTCGTCACAGGGCGGTATCCAGGTGTTCGCCTCGGGGTAAAGCTCCCGCCTTTGAGTCAATACTCGCATGAGTGAGTCATCAATATTTTGCTCAGAAAGTTGACCCGAACGAACTGCAGTAGCAATTCCAGCTACTAAGGAATTGGGATCAAAATCTGCACCAGGGACATAAAGCAACACATCATTTCCGGCAGCCAATGCTGCAATCGCGTTGGAAACACGATCTGAGTACTCAGGTACGTGAGATTTTTCCAACATGGTCATGTCATCTGTAATGATCAACCCTTGAAATCCCATATCTTGCCGCAAGATGTTGTGCCAAGTAACTGAAAGAGATGCCGGCGTGGAATCGATTGCCGGAAAGGATAAATGACCAAACATGACAAACTCTGCACCATTATCAATTCCTGTTTGAAAAGGAATTGCATCAGATTCAAGCCATTGGTCGTATGTCAATGGAGATGTAGGAACACCCACGTGTGAATCTCCAGGAGCACTTCCATGTCCTGGGAAATGTTTCAGGGTACTGATTACCGAACTGTCTTCTCCGGCAACTGCTGCGTCTACACGTTCAGCCACACTGAGTGCATCAGAGCCAAAAGATCGCCCATAAATGAACGAGTGAGGATCGGCAGAAACATCAGCAACAATGCCGAAGTTGAGGTTGACGCCAACGCTTGTGAGCAGTTTTCCACGCCCAGAGAATGCTTCACGCGTCGCACTCACTGGTTCATTTCGAAGAGTATCGGCTCCAGCAAATGAGTCATAAGGCAATCGTGAGATTAGACCTCCCTCTTCATCAATAGCGATCAATCGAGGAAGTTCGGCATTACCCACAAGCGACGAAGTGATTGCTTGAAGCTCTTCTGGAGTAGGCGGAATATTGCTTCCCATCAGGATGAACCCACCAAGTGAGTTAGCAGCAACGAAAGAATTTAGTGCACTTGGATCAGTTCCTGGTTGATTCGCAATAATCAGGGAACTGATTTTCTGCTCAAGAGTCATTGTTGACATGATGTCGTCGACGTAAAACTGGACTGGATGAGCACCCCATAGTTCTACTTCGGGCTGTGAATATATGGGTGTGTAGTTGTGAGGATCACCGAAACGATCAACGGCAGGTTCAGTGAAAGTGATCACGGAAACAATCGTTGTGACGAGTAATCCGCTAATAACGGCAATCCAAAGCCCAATTGGATGCCGTGAGTTCCCCATTACTGGAGTTTATCTAAGCAAGTGATAAGAACAGCTTTTCAAGTTCAGCTACGGAGGGAGAATTCTGTGAATTCTCGACTTCGGTCATACATTCCTGCATCGCTTTAGCAATAATGGCAAATCCTGCCTTATCGATAGCTCCTGAAACAGCAGATAGCTGCGTTATTACAGCACGGCAATCACCACCAGCTTCAACTGCAGTGATCACAGCAGCTAACTGTCCTTGGGCTCGTTTGAGACGATTGACGATGGCTTTGTGTTCCGCGGGCGATACATCAGTCATTACTGATCTCCTTTCGAGGCCATTCCAGCCTTCCATGTAAGGTAACCACCATTGAGGTTGACTACACTGATTCCTTCTTGAGCCAAGATTCGTGCTGCTGTGTGACCTCGTTGTCCAACTTGGCAATACACAATGACGTTTTTGCCCCTCAGCGTCGCGATATGTTCACGCAGAACATCGAGGGGGTAGTTCACACTTTCGTCAATGTGGCCATACTTGTACTCCCCTGCAGTACGAACATCCACAAGGACATCACCCGCATTCAAACGAGTGTCTAATTCATGCCATTCGACGACTGAAGTGAGACCTTCTGCAATATTGCGATTGACATAGCCGAGCATATTGATGGGATCTTTAGCTGACCCATGCTGTGGGTCGTAAGCAAGTTCGAGTTGAGCAAGACTACTTGCGGTAATTCCGGCAAACATTGCTGTTGAAATGACGTCAATTCGTTTATCGACACCATTACCACCCACTGCCTGTGCGCCAAGAATAAGGTCGGTATCAGGGTCGACCATGAGTTTGAACCTCATAGTCTGGGCTCCCGGATAATACGCAGCATGATCTGCCGGATGCGTATGAATAACGCGTACTGGTCTTCCTGACGCTCGTAAGGCTTTTTCGCTCCACCCAACTGTGGCCGCCACTAAACCATCGAAAGAAAGGATGGATGTCCCCAGAGTAGGCGTTGCAGGAACCGTGGTTACTTTTGCAATTGCATTAGCCACAGAATGACCATGACGGTTTGCCAAACCAGCGAGGGTAGCCAAGCGTTCATCACCAGAAATCGCGTCAATCTTTTCAGCTGCATCACCAACGGCAAAGATGTAGCGATCAGAGGTACGTTGCTGGGCATCTACCCAAATACCCCCGTTAGGACCAATAGCTAATCCCGCATCCTGGGCAAGATGAATCTCTGGCTTAACACCCATGGCAGAGAAGATGACGTCTGTAGGAATGACCTCTCCTGAATCTAACGTCACACTTGTTCTCGTAAACGAGACAAATGAAGTCTCGAGACGTAGATCTACACCAGATGCTCTGACGCGTTGTGCAACTGTTACAGCCAACTCAGGATCAAGATAACTGAGCAGCTGTTTTCCACGGTGAATCAGTGTGACGGACATTCCACGCTTAACAAGATTCTCTGCAAGTTCGAGGCCGATGAAACCGCCACCGAGAATGACCGCTTTTTCTGGATTGGGATATAACCAGGCAAAAGCTTTATCCATATCTTCCACGGTCCTCATAGCAAGAACCCACTTTTCATCAACGCCATTCGGCATGACTGCGGCAGCTCCTGGAGAAAGGACCAAGTAGTCATAACGTTCTACGTAGGTCACCTTCCACACACGATCAAAGATGGTGACCGTTTTTGCCTGAAGATCTATGGAAAGAACTTCGTGTCTCACACGAACATCGAGATTGAATCTTGCACCCAGGGAAACAGGGTTTTGCAAGATCAGTGACGAACGATGTTCGATAGTTTCACTGAGGTGATACGGAAGCCCACAGTTTGCATAAGAAACAAACCCGCTGCGCTCTAAGACGACGATATGCGCACGTTCATCTAATCGCCGAAGGCGGGTTGCAGCGGACATGCCACCAGCAACACCACCGATTACAACAATCTTCTTAGGCCGCTCCATAGAACAAGTTTATACCCCTAGGGGTATCGTTACGGCGCGTTACTTTCCATTTCAGCGAGAAGTTCACGCACTCGAGGAACCACAACTTCCCCGTAAAGACGAATACTTTCCATGAGATGTTCGTGAGGCAGCGTACCCAAACTGTATTTCAGGTCGAAACGAGATATTCCGAGCCCATGGATACTCCGAGCCAGCTTTCGTGCGACCGTTTCAGGCGAACCCGCAAAAAGTGCGCCTTCAGGACCTGCTTCATGTTCAAATTGCGCACGAGTCAGAGGCGGCCATCCACGAGTGCGTCCAATACGTTCATGCATCACCTGATAGTGCGGGAACATAAGATTCTTTGCTTCGTCATCAGTAGCTGCAATAAAACCTGGAGAGTGTTGCCCAATCGGCAACGTCTCTAATTCAAGTTGAGCTAAGGCCTGGTGATACAGGTCTACGTATGGACGGAAACGTAACGGGTCTCCCCCGATGATTGCGAGCATCAGCGGCAAACCGTATTGAGCAGCCCGCACAACAGATTGGGGACTACCACCCACACCAATCCAGGTTTTGAGCTTCCCGCCTTCAATAGTTGGGTAAACAGATTGCTCAGATAGGGCAGGACGAATAGTTCCCTGCCAGGTCACAGGACCACCATGAACCAAATGAGCAAAAAGATCGAGCTTCTCTTCAAACAGCTGTTCGTAATCTTGGAGATCAAAACCGAAAAGCGGGAAAGATTCAGTGAAAGAACCACGACCAACAATGACTTCTGCCCGGCCGTTGGAGACGGCATCTAACGTGGCAAACTTCTGAAACACACGAATGGGATCATCCGAACTCAAAACAGTAACCGCAGAACCTAAATGAATGTTGTTGGTTTGTGAAGCGATGGCACCTAACAATACTTCTGGAGAAGAAACAGCAAAATCATCTCGGTGGTGCTCACCGATTCCGAAGAAATTGAGCCCAACCTGGTCTGCTAATACCGCTTCAGCGGCGACATTTCTCAACACTTGAGCTTGAGTGACTGGATTTCCTTCAAGATCTACTGTGACATCACCAAAAGTGTCTAAACCAAATTCAACTTCATGTGCCACGCGGAATCCACTCCTATATTTCTTCGATTACCTGTTCAGGATAAGTGGTTTATAGAGTTTTCTATTCCCAGTGTGCTCAAATATGGCAGACTTAATAGCGGAGCTACCCAAAGCCGGGTTTCTCTTTCCATTCACAACGGATCGTCCGGCACGTACCTGCCGGTGAAGGAGCAGTAATAGTCATGGCTACAGTTACATTTGATAACGCCACTCGCCTCTACCCCGGAACAACAAAGCCCGCGGTGGACAAAATCAACCTCAAGGTTGAAGACGGCGAATTCCTCGTACTTGTCGGACCTTCGGGTTGCGGTAAGTCAACTACCTTGCGCATGCTTGCAGGCCTCGAAGAGGTCAACGGTGGTCGCATTCTGATTGGTGACCGTGATGTCACTGACGTTCCACCTAAAGACCGCGACATTGCCATGGTTTTCCAGAACTACGCTCTCTACCCTCACATGACAGTTGCTGAGAACATGGGCTTTGCCCTGAAGATCGCTGGCGTAAAGAAGGAAGAGCGAGCAGAACGAGTACTCGAAGCTGCAAAGCTACTCGACCTCGAGCAGTACCTCGACCGTAAGCCTAAGGCTCTTTCTGGTGGTCAGCGCCAGCGTGTAGCCATGGGACGCGCAATTGTGCGTAAGCCTCAGGTATTCCTCATGGATGAGCCACTGTCCAACTTGGACGCAAAGTTACGCGTTCAGACTCGTACCCAGATTTCATCTCTTCAGCGTCGCCTCGGTGTCACCACTGTTTACGTGACCCACGACCAAGTAGAAGCTCTGACGATGGGTGACCGCATTGCCGTGCTCAAGGATGGTCTTCTTCAGCAAGTCGGTTCACCACGTGACCTCTACGAAAGTCCTGCAAACCAGTTCGTTGCAGGTTTCATTGGCTCTCCTGCGATGAACCTCCTTCCCTCGAAGGCTGTTTCCGGTGGGGTTGAATTTGGTAACGCTTCTGTCAAAGCAGATATCAAAGCAACAGGTGCTGTCACTGTAGGAATTCGACCTGAAGACCTCACCGTCAACAAAGACAAGGGCCTCAAGGTCACAGTTGATGTTGTTGAAGAACTCGGTGCAGATGGCTACCTCTACGGCCACGTAACCATCGATGGGGTTGAACACAACATCACTGTTCGTGTTGACGGACGCAACCACCCGATGCGCGGAGATGAAGTTTTCGTTCTCCCCGTAGAGAAGCACGTTCACGTGTTTGACGCATCCAGCGGTAACCGCATTTCAGGTGCCGTAATCGACTAACTCACGTGTGAATCCATCTGGATTTCACCACTGGTGCAATGGTGCCCGCGATCTTTCAGGTCGCGGGCACTTCACTTTAGAGAAAAGAACACACAATGAGCGGTTCCCTCAACATCACAGCTGCCGCTGTTGAACCTGGTCTACTTTCACTTCCTTGGGATATCCCCCTGGATGAGTGGCCTGACGACACCATCACTGCACTTCCCAAAGGTATTTCTCGACACATCGTTCGTTTTGCGCAACTCGATGGCTACGTCATTGCCATCAAGGAAACCACTGATGAGATGGCCCAGGGCGAATATGAGATGTTACGCAGCTTGCAAAAAATTGAGGTACCCTGCGTTGAACCAGTAGCTGTTGTTCAAGGTCGAACAGATAGAGAAGGTAATCCGCTTCCCTCAGCACTCGTCACACGACATTTGAAATTTTCTATGCCTTTTCGCGCACTGTATTCGACAACACTTCGACCTGAAACGGCACAGCGTCTAGTCGATTCACTTGCCCTATTACTTGTGCGCCTTCACAATATTGGTTTCTTCTGGGGGGATGTCTCTCTCTCCAACACTCTTTTCCGGCGAGACGCAGGCTCCTTTGCTGCATATCTCGTAGATGCAGAAACAGGAAGACTCTACGAAAGCCTCACCACAGGCCAACGGCAACATGATCTGGAAATTGCGCGCGTCAACATTGCCGGAGAGTTGATGGACATCCAAGCAGGAGGCAAATTAGACCAGGCAATTGACCCAGTTGCAACAAGTGATCGCATCATGGCCAGTTATGAAACCCTCTGGCACGAGCTCAATGATCCTGAACTGCTCGAACAAAATGAACTATGGAAGATCAATAAACGAGTACAACGACTCAATGAGCTTGGCTTCGATATTGAGGAACTTTCAATCAAGACTGACGCAGATGGCACCAAGGTCAAAATTCAACCTAAAGTTGTCGATTCCGGCCACCATGCACGTCGACTATTACGTTTGACTGGTCTCGATACTGAAGAAAACCAGGCACGTCGCCTTCTCAATGACTTGGATGCCTATGCAGCAACTGTAAGCCTGCTCAATCTAGATGAAGAAGTTGTTGCACACTTGTGGCTCACAAGAGTATTCGAGCCAGTTATCAGGGCTGTCCCTGAGAACCTCGACAGCAAGCTCGAACCTGCTGAGGTTTTCCACCAAGTCTTGGAACACCGATGGTTTATGTCCCAAGAACAATCACGCGATGTTCCCCTCAATGAAGCAGTTCGTGATTACATCGAGAATGTATTGCAGTATCGCCGAGATGAAGAACTCGTTATCAATCCCCCGACAGGAACCTTCACGGCTGCAGTCGACATCATCCATGATTCAGACGATTTCGAATACACGGATGAGCCCATCCCCCCGCGTGGTGCAGATGAACCCGTGCGAGATTGGCGTGACCTGGTTTAGCCTGTAGTCATGAGAGCTGCTGTTGCCGTCAGTCAAAACCCAGATAACCCCCTTGAAGGATTAGTCCTCCAAGAAATTAACGAACCTGAAGTACAACCAGGTTGGGCAAAAGTACGACTTGTTTCTGCTTCGTTGAACCCCCACGATGTGTGGACCCTCAAAGGTGTGGGGCATCCTGCAGATCGCATTCCAATGACCTTGGGGTGCGATGGTGCCGGATACACCCAAGACGGTAACCCTGTCATCATTTATCCAGTCATAGCTGATGCTGCACGAGGCATGGGCGATATGACTATGGACCCACAACGTTCGATTATCAGCGAACTGTATAACGGTACATTTGCCGAGTACATTGTTGTTCCAGAAGCAAATCTTGTTCCTAAACCCGAATGGCTCAGTTTCGATGAAGCAGCTGCCATGGGTATCGCCTGGGGTACGGCATATCGAATGCTTTTCACTCGAGCAAACTTGAAAGCCGGTGATCGAGTACTTGTTCAAGGAGCTTCCGGTGGAGTAGCAAGCGCCGCCATCGCCCTAGCTAAAGCAGCTGGCGCCACGGTGTACGTCACTGCTCGGGATGAGAGAAAGAGGCAGTTTGCTCTCGATCTGGGTGCAGACGCAGCTTTTGAATCTGGAGCTCGACTACCTGAACGAGTAGACATTGTTGTCGAGACAATAGGTGAAGCAACATGGTCTCATTCACTCAAGGCTCTTCGTCCAGGCGGAACCGTGGTGATCTGTGGTGCTACGAGTGGACCCAATGCCAATGCAGACCTCAATAGAGTTTTCTACCAACAGCTCAGCATCATTGGATCTACTACGTGCACACTGGCTGAGTTTTATAGTTGCCTCCGTGTGATGGAGGAGTCAGGGGCCCGACCTGTTATTGATCACACTGTGGATTTAGACCAAATCACCAATGGTTTTGAATCATTAATTGATGGACAAAACCTCGGAAAGATTGTTGTTCACATCAGTGAGGAGAAGTAAGACTTAAAGAACTTTCTTCACAACTGATGACTTGAGTTGCATTTGGCCAAAACCATCAACTTTGCAGTCGATGTCATGCCCGTCAGAAGCGCCAGGTACCAAGCGAATGTTTCGAACTTTGGTCCCCACCTTGATGTCCTGAGGGAAGCCTTTCACTTTGAGCCCCTTGATCACAGTGACAGTGTCACCATCAGATAGAACGTTTCCGACCGAATCTTTAATGATTGAAGAATCGTTGGCTATGTCTTCTTCAGGATTCCATTCGTGTGCACATTCTGGACAGACCAGCAGGGCGCCCATCTCATAGGTATATTCACTTGAGCAGTGGGGGCAGGGAGGCAGAGTTTCTGACATATCAATCCTTTGAACCTCGAAAACATATCACGTAGCCTGTTGATATGAAGATAGCCCTCGCCAACGACCACGCAGGACTCGAACTCAAGAATGAAATATCTTCCTGGCTAATTGGCCAAGGTCATGAAGTTGTTGATTTCGGAACGACAAACACCGATGCCGCAGACCTGCCGGATTATGTCTATCCAGCAGCCCAAGCCGTTTCTCGCGGTGAGGTTGATCGCGGAATCTTTGTTGACGGTGTTGGCTACGGTTCAGCAATGATTGCCAACAAATTACACGGAGTTTTCGCTGCGGTCTGTCAGGACTCTTTCTGTGCAGAACTTGCCCGCAGTCACTCAGATACAAATGTTTTGTGCATCGGCGGCAAAATAATAGGTTCCGCTTTAGCAATGGACATTGTGCGCGTCTGGATGACAACCGATTGGCTCGGAAATTCTGAAGAAAAATACGCACGTAGAGTCGCGAAAGTCATTGCTATCGACGAAGAGAACCTCAGATCATAAAACAGAAAATCCCCGCCTAGGCGAGGATTTCGTTGGTGGATCTGAGGGGACTCGAACCCCTGACCCCCTGCATGCCATGCAGGTGCGCTACCAGCTGCGCCACAGACCCGTAATTTCGCACAAGTGCGAAACAACTTGTTTAGATTACTACACCTCAGAATGCTGAGCGAATTCGAGAGGAATTGCTGGGCAGTCTTTCCACAGTCTTTCCAACCCGTAATACATGCGCTCTTCCTCGTGGAAGACATGGACTACTAGGTCACCGAAATCAAGCAAGATCCAACGTCCTTCAGTACGACCCTCCCGGCGAATAGTTTTCACGCCGGCTTCGATCATCTTGTCTTCAATTTCGTTCGAAATTGCGATGACGTTGCGCTCGTTGCGTCCTGTGACGAGAAGAAAAATATCTACAAGCGGCAGTGGCTCAGAAATATCGAGAGCGACAAGATCAAATCCACCTTTTTCGTCAGCAGCCTGAGCGGCGATCTGGAGAAGACGTTGAGCATTTTCAGTAGCAGCCAATTAGAACAGTCCTAAGAAATAACCGGCAACGAATAGAGCAACTACACCCACAGCCAAACCGGCAGCTGTGATGGAGAGAATGAATGGGAGGCGTTCGTTCATGCCTCGAGGGGTCGTCACAACGTTGTTTGAGATGTTGTATGCGGAGACTGCTGTTGCGGCGCTAACAGGCGCCATGCCCTGTGTAGGTGCAACTTCTTCATCGTCCTTGATGACATCAATTTCGGATGTATCGAGATTTTCAAGTGTTGCACCAACTTGTGAAACAGCAGATGGAATCAGGATGGAACCAGTGATGACGATTTCGCCGGTGGGATTGATCGGCGCAATTGAACCGGTGGTTTCTGGAAGTGTCGGGAGAATAAGTGCATTACTGATGACAGAGATAGAGCCAGTAGTTGCAGGGGTTGAGTTGGCTAGGTTTCCATATTCAATCGAAACTTCACCAGCCTCTACTACTGCTTCTGCTGCAGCTACTGCTTCAGCAATAGCGATGGCTGCTGTGGCTTCAGAAATAGTCTGTGGCTCAAACTCTTCTTCGTCATATTCGTCATCATCGATGGTGTCGAGTTCTTCAACTTCTTGAGGCTGTTCATGAGAAGTTGATTCAACTTCCTGCGATTGTTCTTCAGCGGCAGCACGTTCTTCAGCTTCAAGGCGTGCCTTTTCTGCGGCTTGCTCTGCCTCAACGCGGGCGGCCTCTTCTTGTTCTTGTCGGATTCGAAGAGCCTCTACTTCAGCAACACTGCGAGCTTGTGCTTCACGTTCCTGTGCGGTTTTTTCTTCTTCACGAGCTGCACGTTGATCAGCTTTGCGGGAAAGGATTTCAGCTGCCTCTTGCTTAAGCTGAGCAGCCTCAGCTTTGGCCTGTTGTGTAGCAGCTTGCTTTTCGGCTTTAGCAGCAAGTGCTTGAGCTTTCTTTTCCTTGCGAGCCAAGCGACGGACTTCACCCTTGGAAGGGCCTGCAGGAATGTCAGAGGTCTCAACGGTTACCAAGGAATCAAACCCAGTCGTGAGTATTTCACCGGTTTGATCTGAAACTTGAGCCAAGGTTTCTTCTACTGCAGAAAGTGAAACAGAAGAAAGGATGGGTGACACAGTCAGGGGCTCAATTGGCCCGGTTTCAGCAGCGGTTACAGGCACTGAAACTGGTGGAACTGACGATGTGGGTGGAGCAATGACTGGTTCAACAGCAGGCAGGTCTATTGGCTCACTAACAACGACTGTTGATTCTTCGTGAAAGCGCTCTGGTTCTGGAGACTCGTCATAATGAGCTGCAGCAGCTTCTGCTTGCGCCTGGGCCTTGGCTGCAGCGGCAGCTTCTGGAGTAATGATGGGCATTTGTCCAGTTGCTGCAATGTATTCAACTACCGCAGTGTCTGGATCAATTCCTCGAGCCTCAAGCTCACGACGAGCCTTGCGTGAAAGGTCACCAAACTCGTTCAGCACGATGTCTGGGATATCACCACTCACGCATTTCTCCGATACAACTGATGTTTGGCAACATAATCTGCAACTTTGCCTGGAACGAGTCCCTCGAGAGTTTCACCGTTCGCAATCCGCTCACGACACTGCGTGGACGAAATTGGCAAAGAATCTATTTCTAGCAAGTTTACGCTGGGTGAAAGCTTTGCGGGAACTTCTGGCGCGATTCCCATTCGAGAAACCACCACAATTGTGGCTAACTCCCCTAACTTCTCGAAATCTTTCCAGGAAGTTATTCCAGCAAATGCATCATCCCCCACGATGAAAAAGAGCTCGGAATCCGGATATTGCAAAGAAATATCGCGCAAGGTATCGACTGTGTACGTAGGTCCTTCGCGATCAATATCAACGGTACTGACCGAAAAATGATCGTAACCTTCAATGGCTAAACGAACCATCTCTTGGCGCTGTGCCGCTGACGTTTGTTCGTTTTTCTGCCAAGGATTTCCTGCAGGTACGAACAACACATGGTCTAGAAGTAGGCGCTCGAGAACAGCTTTCGCAACAGCAATATGGCCATTTTGCGGGGGATCAAAGGTTCCACCAAAAACGCCAAGTTTGGGGTAGTGACCGTGAACGGCCATGATTGCGTTACTTAGTGGTGCGCAGCGTGGTCGTTTGCGTCAGACCACTTCTGACGGTGACGTGCGGCAACGTCCTTGTAGCTGTAGGTAACCAATCCGAGGAAGGTAAAAAATCCTGCGGCAATGATTCCAAATGCAATTGCAGGAATCACCAGAGGGTGAGTTGCTTCGGTTTCAGCTGCAAGAATCAGTGCATCCATCATTACTCCACGTGGGTCTTGGTTTACGTATTCATTCTAGTGGCGGATTTGGCCAGATCCTCGGACCAACCACTTAGTTGAGGTCAGTTCCGGAAGACCCATTGGCCCGCGAGCATGAAGCTTCTGAGTAGAAATACCTATTTCTGCACCAAAACCAAATTCTCCACCGTCTGTAAACCGAGTAGACGCGTTCACCATCACAACAGCCGCATCAACTTCTGCCAAGAATTTTTCTGCATGGCGAACGTTGTTTGTCAGAATCGCTTCGGTGTGCTTAGTCGAATACTTTCTGATGTGTTCAATAGCCGAATCTAGATCTGGAACAACTACAACACTCATTTCTAACGCCATGTGTTCGGTTGCGTAATCTTCTTCAGTGGCGACTCCTAGTGAGGGATGAATCTGCCTTGCACGAGCATCACCTTTGAGAGTAACTCCTGCATTTTCAAGACGTGCAAGTACTTGTGGAAGTGCTTGTTCAGCTACTGTTTCCAGAACGATGAGTGTCTCGAGAGCATTACACACACTGGGGCGTTGAACTTTTGAATTGTGAACAATCTCAACCGCATTGTCAATGTCCGCACTCTCATCAATAACGAGATGCACAACCCCAGCACCGGTCTCTATGACCGGAACCTTAGATTCCGCAACGACTGCGTTGATGAGATTTGCAGAACCGCGAGGAATAAGGACATCCACATACCCGCGTGCTGCCATCAACTGAGTGGCACCCTCACGACCAAGTTCATCAATACCTTGAATGGCAAGGGCAGGGAGTCCAGCATCGTTAAGTGCTCGCTGAATGAGCGAAATTGTCACAGCGTTTGTGTTTTCGGCAGCACTTCCGCCACGCAGTACCGCGGCATTTCCACTTTTGATGCACAGCGCAGCAATATCAACAGTGACGTTTGGGCGCGCTTCATAGATAGCACCCACAACCCCAAAAGGAACCCGTACCTGACTGAGGTGAATACCGTTAGGCATGTCATTGCCTCTGACAACAACACCTACTGGATCAGGAAGGGCAATGACATCTCGAACAGCATTGGCAAGGGCAGTAAGACGTTCAGGTGTGAAGCGCAAACGGTCCAACAGGCCCTCTGACATATCAGCAGCTAGGCCTGCCTCGATATCCTTACCATTTGCTTCAAGAATGATCTGATGATTTGCGTCAATCACATCAGCAATTGTAGAAAGAGCGACATTCTTCTGGGCTGTTGAAAGGTTAGCCAGGGAACGTGAAGCCTGCTGTGCAGACTCTAGTTTTTCTAGGAGTTCTGGTGAGAGCGAAGAAGTAGCCATTTATCAATGCTACCCAAGCAACACTTATGAAGCTGCGTCGAACCAAGTACCTACGTTGTCACCACGAAGTGCTGCTGAAACAAGTGCTGCATTGGTTATCAACACTGATGTGCCGGACTGTGCGGCGAACTGAGCTGCAGCCGCTTTTGTTCCTGCACCGCCACTACCAACACCAGCTACACCGATTGACCCGAACTCAACGTGGTCGAGCAGATGCCCAAAGGGAACCAATTCGATGCGTTCTGCTCCGGGCTCGGTGGGTGGTTTGGTGTAAATACCGTCCACGTCAGAAAGCAACACAAGTACATCTGCGTGAACTAATTGTGCGACGAGAGCTGCCAAGTGGTCGTTATCTCCGAAACGAATTTCTTGAGTACCAACGGTGTCGTTCTCATTGACAATAGGCAACACTCGTAACTCAAGGAGTTTTTCCATAGCAAGAACTGCATTTGAACGCGTTGATTCATTCTCGAAATCACCTGACGTCAGCAAAACTTGGCCCGCGACAATCGAATAGTTATCCAGAAGTTCTTGATAACGAACCATCAGACGGCTTTGACCTACTGCAGCAGCTGCCTGCAGCGTGGGGAGGTCTGTGGGGCGAGAGGTGAGGTTGATGTAGGGATACCCGGTTGCCATGGCACCGGAGGAAACGAGAACTACTTCGGTTCCCCGACCGTGTGCTTCAGCTAGTGCGTCAACAAGTGTCTTGATCTGGTGAGCGTTTTCACCACTGATCGATGAAGACCCGACCTTCACCACAATTCTTCGTGCCGAAGGAATTTCTTGGCGACTACTAACGCTCATCTGCGATCTCTTCATCTACTTGCCATAAACCAGCATCACGTTCACGCACGAGTTCATCACGGGCTTCTTGCTTGGCATCCATGCGGTCGTAATACATTTCACGACGTTCTTTGTTGGTACGACGAGAATTCTGATTCAAGCGTTCATCAGTTCCTCGAGGACCGGTCATCAATTCTGCAGCCGAAGTCATGGTTGGCTCCCAGTCAAAGACGAGGCCGTTGCCTTCACCAATAATGACTGTTGAACCTGCAACCGCGCCCTTCTTGAACAATTCGTCTTCAACGCCAGCCTTGGCGAGACGATCAGCAAGATAACCCACTGCTTCTTCATTGTTGAAGTCAGTTTGTTCCACCCAGCGTTCAGGCTTGGCGCCGATAACTCGATAAATATTTCCGCCAGAACCACCTTCAACACGAATGATGAATCCTTGGTCATCCACAGCACGTGGACGCAGCATAATCACAGGTACAACTTCGTTCGCAATAGCTTCTTGACGACCTATCTCAACCAGTTCTGCCAGTGCAAAGGAGAGTTGACGTAGTCCTTCATGAGATACGGCTGAAATCTCAAATACTCGATAGCCACGTTCTTCCAAGAATGGACGAACCATGTCAGCCAAATCCTTGGCGTCAGGAACATCTACCTTGTTGAGCGCAATGAGTTGTGGACGCTCTAACAGAGGAATTTGGTCCGAAGGAACAGGATAGGCAGCCAGCTCAGCAAGAATGACATCAAGATCGGACAGTGGATCACGACCAGGTTCAAGCGTCGCGCAATCAATAACATGAAGCAAAGCAGTGCAGCGCTCAACATGTCGAAGGAACTCAAGGCCAAGGCCTTTACCTTCCGAGGCTCCCTCAATCAACCCTGGGACGTCTGCGATGGTGTAACGAACGTCGCCTGCTTGAACAACACCGAGGTTGGGGTGAAGCGTGGTGAATGGATAGTCGGCAATTTTGGGACGTGCTGCAGACAGTGCAGCAACAAGGGATGACTTACCTGCTGAGGGATAACCCACCAAGGCAACGTCAGCTAAGGTCTTGAGCTCGAGAAGTACGTCACCTTCGAAACCTTGAGTTCCCAGCAATGCAAAGCCAGGTGCCTTACGTTTCGTTGACGCCAGAGCAGCATTACCTAAACCACCCTGACCGGCAGGGGCAACGACTACGCGCATTCCAGGAACATTCATGTCAGCAATGACAGTGCCATCTGGATCCTTGACGACGGTTCCAACAGGAACTGAAAGCACCAGCTCTTCACCTTTGAAACCCTGACGGAAATCACCCATACCAGGGCCACCGTGTTGAGATTTGATGTGAGGAGATCGGTGGAAGCTCAGCAGCGTGGTGACCTGTGGATCACTAAAGAGAACAATGTCTCCCCCATCTCCACCATTTCCACCATCAGGACCCGCCAGCGGCTTGAATTTTTCTCGCTTAACAGACACACAGCCGTTACCGCCGTGACCGGCCTTGAGGTGCAGTGTGACGTTATCAACAAACGTTGCCATGTCTGCTCCTGTTCTGCCGCTGAAGTGGCTATCACTAGATGTAAATAAGAAAAGGCGAGCTAAAAGCTCGCCCTTCCTCTAAAGCTGTAAGTTCTGTTGTTAGACAGTCACAATGTTGACGACCTTGCGGCCACCCTTGTTACCGAACTCAACAGCACCTGCTGCAAGGGCGAAGAGAGTGTCATCGCCACCACGTCCGACGTTGACGCCGGGGTGGAAGTGAGTACCACGCTGACGAACAAGAATCTCGCCTGCAAGAACCTTCTGACCGCCGAAACGCTTTACGCCGAGACGCTGTGCGTTGGAGTCACGACCGTTGCGAGTGGAGCTCGCACCCTTTTTATGTGCCATCTGAGTTTCTCCTAGGCCTTACTTGATGCCGGTGATCTGAACGCGAGTGAGCTCCTGACGGTGGCCCTGACGCTTCTTGTAACCGGTCTTGTTCTTGTACTTCTGGATGATGATTTTGGGGCCGCGAAGGTCGTTGAGAACCGTAGCGGTTACCTTGACCTTTGCCAGCGATGCCTGGTCAGCGGTGATCTTGTCACCGTCAACGAGGAGAACTGCAGGAAGCTCGATGGTTCCAGCCTTGTCAGCCTTTACACGGTCCATTGTGACAATGGTGCCGACCTCTACCTTTTCCTGGCGACCGCCGGAGCGCACTACTGCGTAAACCACTTTGCTACCTAATTTCTTCAAGCTAATGAATTATTTCTGCGTTGATTTCCTGGGCAAACCGGACTATCCGCAGAAGATTGGGTGAATCGTTCTTTATTGAACGTGCACCAAGGTTCAAGAATAGCCATTTCTCGCACTCCGGTCAAACCAACAAGGCCGGCGTGTGAGCGGGATTACTCCCCCGTCGCCCTAGGCATCACTTTCCTGATGACCTGTTTCGTCACCAGTTGAGATATTTGCTGTTGATACTCGACGTGAACGACCGCGTCCTTGCCCTGCAGCTTTAGGCTCAGGCAGGGCTTCAAGTACGTTTTCGAGAATTACTTCGGCATGTTCTACCGAAACTCTGTTCTTTCGTCCACGACCTGACGTGACCACAGGGATATCGAGAATTTCGACGACTTCATCACCATGTTCTTCGTGATCTTCTGCGGAGTGTCCCAGCGTGCTTGCTGCAATCTGGGCTAGTGCGTTCTTGGCGCCTTCTGGAATGGGGTGTGCTACTACCGCAGGCACTGCCTTATCGCCACGACCCTTGTTTCGACGGCGTGGTTCTGCAGCGTTTGACTCACCATTGTTGCCAGGACGGGTAACGGGTTCGTGATGAACGATTACACCACGACCAGCACACACCTGGCATGCCTCAGAGAACGTTTCAAGCAGGCCTAGACCCAGCTTCTTACGAGTCATCTGAACCAAACCTAAAGATGTAACTTCTGCAACCTGGTGCTTTGTTCTGTCGCGTGAGAGGCACTCGATCAAACGGCGGTGAACAAGATCACGGTTGGATTCAAGCACCATATCGATGAAGTCGACAACGATGATTCCACCGATATCGCGCAAACGAAGCTGGCGAACAATCTCTTCAGCAGCCTCAAGGTTGTTTTTCGTCACGGTTTCTTCGAGGTTTCCGCCTGAACCAACAAACTTGCCGGTGTTCACATCTACAACGGTCATCGCTTCCGTGCGGTCAATCACCAAGGAACCACCTGAGGGCAGCCAAACCTTGCGGTCTAGGGCTTTCTCGATTTGCTCAGTAATACGGAACTCATCGAAAGCATCTCGATCCCCTTCATAGGCCGAAACACGTTCGAGAAGTTCCGGCGCTACCTGGTTGAGATAGCTTTCGATGGTTCCCTTAGCAATATCGCCTTGGATGATCATGCGGTGGAAGTCTTCATTGAAGACATCACGCACGATCTTGATGAGCAAGTCTGATTCGCTGTGCAAGATTGCAGGTGCGTTATCTGTTTCTGCCTTGCGTGAAATTTCTTCCCATTGCTGGGTTAAACGTTGAACGTCAACAGTGAGCTGTTCTTCGGTTGCACCCTCGGCAGCGGTGCGGACGATAACACCGACATTTTCAGGAAGAACTTCCTTGAGAATCCGCTTGAGGCGAGTTCGTTCAGTGTCAGGCAGCTTACGACTAATGCCGTTCATTGAACCGTTAGGAACATAAACGAGGTAACGACCAGGCAGTGAGACTTGAGAAGTCAGTCGTGCACCCTTTTGTCCTACAGGATCTTTAGTTACTTGAACAAGTACCTTGTCGCCTGGTTTGAGCGCATTTTCAATCTTGCGAGGTTGGTTACCGGTCTCGACAGAATCCCAATCAACTTCGCCAGAATACAAAACTGCGTTACGACCACGACCAATGTCTACGAATGCGGCTTCCATCGAGGGAAGAACATTTTGAACCTTGCCGAGGTACACATTGCCAATCAGGCTTGCCTCAGATGCACGTGCCACGTAGTGTTCAACTAAGACGTTGTCTTCAAGAACACCGATTTGGACTCGATCTTCCTTCTCGCGCACAATCATGGCACGATCAACAGCCTCACGACGTGCAAGGAATTCGCTCTCAGTTACGACAGTGCGACGACGTCCAGCATCTCGACCATCACGGCGACGCTGCTTTTTCGCTTCGAGACGAGTTGAACCCTTGATGCGCTGAGGTTCAGTGATTTGCTCAGGAACCCGAGGAGTACGAATCCGAACAACAGTGTTTCCAGACTCATCCTGGATTTCACGGTTCTCGCCCTGACGCTGGCGGACACGACGACGAAGGTTCCCACCTTCGCTACCCTCTTCTTCAACCTGTCCAAATGCGCCGCGATCTTGGCGGTTATTACGGTTAGGTCGACGGTCTTCTAGACGTTCGCGACCATCACGAGTGGGAATTCGGTTCTCAGAACCTGGGAGATTTGGAGCGAAGAAGAACAGATCAGTAACTTCTTTGGCTTCCAAATTTGGATATTCGACAGCTGCAACTTCTGGAGTAGCTTCGATAGCTGCTTCCACAACTGCTTCTGCAAGAACTTCAGCCGCAACTTCGATAACGGCAGCTTCGGCTTCTGCTTCTTCAACAATGTCTGTAGCAAGGTGTTCTGCTTCCGCGACAATCGCTTCAGCAACAACTGTGGCTTCCGCAACGATCTCTTCAGCTACTTCTACAGATTCAGAAACAACCTCTGTAACAAACTCTTCAACGACGTTGTCATCGTTTTCAGTGTTATTCACCATCAGTGGTGTACTCCCCGTTACCCCCTGCGTCACCGCGTCACGGGGATGTAACTATTCTCGTATTCCACAATTTCGAAAAATTATGGTTATAAATCTTTTTCTGGCTTTCCACTTTTTCCGGCTTGTAGCTCTGGAGAAGTGGCGGGCGATCGCGGTGATCTCCCTTACGCATAACCGTTGTTATGCAAAGTCTTGTTTGTCACGTCGCGCGAGGCCTCTGCCTTCGCACTAATAACAGTATGTCAGGTTTCTGGTGCCTGTGTGGTTCCTGAGCGTAATACTTTTACTCTGCATCCATAATGAGAGAGTGAGCATGACTTCCTCTGAGACAAAACGCCCCACGGGCTTCTCAATTTTCTTAATTGTCGCTGGCTTTGTTGGCTTAACCGCCGCATTCGCTCTAACACTCGAAAAGATTCACAAGCTACTGCACCCCGAAGAAGCTGCCTCCTGCGATTACAGCGTCATTGTGCAGTGTGGAAAGAACTTAGCTTCCTGGCAGGGTTCACTGCTCGGCTTCCCTAACCCCATTATTGGCTTGATGGCCTGGTCCGTGGTGATCACTATTGGCGTAGGCCTACTCGCCGGAGCCCGCTATGCCAATTGGTTTTGGCGCGGCCTCAACTTCGGCGCTGCTGTTGCTCTCGCCTTTGTCATTTGGCTTTTTAGTCAGTCAGTTTTCGTTTTGGGAACCCTCTGCCCCTGGTGCATGGTGACTTGGTCAGCAACGATTCCCCTGTTCTGGGTCGTTACGTTCTGGTCTATGAAAAACGGTATCTGGGGCTCACGTGCCGTCAAACTTGGAACGACATTGTTGAGCTGGGTAGCCATCATCGTCTTGGTGAGCTACCTCGTTGAAGCAGTAATCGCACAATTCGTTCTCAATTGGGTCGGTACGCTGTAACAATGTCTGCTTCGGATACAACTCCTGTTTCCGACAAACTCAACCCGCAACACAAGGTCATCCTTGGTGTGTTGATGGTGTCGACGTTTGTCGTCTTTCTCAATGAAACGGCACTGGGTGTAGCGCTGCCACAAATCATGAAGCAGCTCAATATTCAACCAAGCACCGGCCAGTGGCTAAACACTGCCTACATGCTGACCATGGCTGTCATCATCCCCACTACGGGCTTCCTACTTCAGCGCTTCAGCACAAAGCCGATGTACATCGCTGCGATGACATTCTTCACGTCAGGTACTCTCGTTGCTGCACTGTCGCAAGATTTCTTCCTGCTGTTAATCGGACGCATTCTGCAAGCCAGTGGAACAGCAATCATGATGCCTCTACTGATGACTACTGTGATGGTTTTGGTTCCAGAACACATGCGTGGACGCATCAACGGAAACATTTCTTTAGTTCTCTCAGCCGCACCAGCACTCGGCCCAGCATTTTCTGGCCTCGTGTTGAGCGTTTTAGATTGGCGATGGCTGTTCTGGATCATGCTTCCTATCGGAATCACCACTCTGATTATTGGAACCATTCGGATTTCAAACAGCCAAGAACCTCGCAAAATCCCCATTGATGTTCTCTCGGTTATTCTCAGTGCGTTTGCTTTCTCTGGACTGATCTACGGACTGAGCTCTTTTGCTGACGCAGCCCGCGGTGTGGCCACACTTTCTCCCTGGATTCCACTGGGTATTGGTGTTGTGATCTTCGCGCTGTTCCTCAACCGTCAATCACGTTTACAAAAAACAAATTCAGCACTTCTTGATTTGCGCACCTTTCGTTCACGTTCTTTCACTGAAGCAATGGGCATCATGACGATTGGCATGCTGATTTTGTTTGGTGCTGGAATTTTGATTCCTATCTATATGCAAAATGTGTTGGGTGTTGCACCTCTGACTACAGGACTCATGATGCTGCCCGGTGGTCTAGCTATGGGACTTCTTGGACCCTTCGTTGGTCGCATGTATGACAGAGTGGGGCCACAGAAACTCCTCATTCCCGGAGCGATTGCCGTTTCTGCTTCCTTCTGGAGCATGACGACCTTCGGAACGACAACATCTATTTGGTTTGTCTTTGGAAGTTATTCGTTACTGAGCGTGGGATTGGCTTTCCTGTTCACTCCCCTATTTGCTCTCTCCCTGAGTTCTGTCCCTCCACAGCTCTACAGCTATGCAAGTGCGACCATTGGCACCCTGCAACAGCTCGCCGGCGCTGCAGGAACAGCTGTGTTTGTGACAGTAATGACCATCATTTCTGCAGGATTGCGTGATGGTGGTGATACAACTGTTGAGGCGTTAGCAGGAGGTATGCGTGCAGCATTCTTGATTGGTGCGATTGCCTCACTAGGACTCATCGCCATTGCAAGTATTCTCAAGCGACCTGCGAACACGGAAGAGATGGCGAAAGAACTCCAGCACTAGAACTGTTCATTAAGCAGATGAGCCCCCACGTATGTGAGGGCTCACCTGCTTTACGTGTTGTTAGTTAAACCAGAGCGCCAATTCACGAGCAGCAGATTCTGGAGAATCTGAACCATGAACAAGGTTTTGCTGAACAGCAAGACCCCAATCGCGTCCAAGGTCACCACGGATAGTTCCCGGAGCTGCAGTTGTGGGATCAGTCGTTCCGGCAAGGCAGCGGAAACCTTCGATGACACGGTTGCCAGCAAGTCGAATAGCCACAACAGGGCCTGATTCCATGAAACTTACCAGCGGTTCATAGAAGGGCTTGCCCACGTGTTCTTCGTAGTGCTTACCCAAGAGTTCACGATCTGCTTGTACGAGTCGAATATCGACCAGTGCATAACCTTTCGCCTCAATGCGGCGAAGAATTTCACCGGTTAATCCGCGTGCAACACCGTCTGGCTTGACGAGGACGAGAGTTTCTTCAATTGTTGTCATCAGTTTTCTTTCTTTTGTGAATCAAGTTTCGCTCCAGTTGTCATAGCGAAAGTCCAAATTGCAGCAAATATTGCTCCAATCAAAAACAGCATGGTGACGGCAAATCCTGCCAATACGATGACCAGCTGAACGGCCCAGCCGAGAATGAAAGCCCATTTGTATTTGGTCATGAGGCCGATAGCAGCAAGCATGAGTACACAGACTGCTGCTCCCCCACCTAAGGCCAGCGCTGGTGGCAGAGCTCCCAAACCAAATATGGTCAACGAGGCTAGCCCAACCACAATGAGTTCGAATCCGAGAACAACTTGTCCCAGTGATGCTTGGGCTGATCGACGCTGAGGCGTGAGGAGGGTGTTCACAGCGTCCACCCCTGTGACTCTTCCGCAAGACCCACAGTGAGTCCCACTAAGGTGATGGAACCGGTAACCACTACTGCTCCCTTGTCTGAATTCGCTGCATAACCGCGGGCCATCGCCAGTGCAACCACAGGATCGGGTTCAACCACAACCTTGTCATCGCCGACTTTATCTGCGACCAAGAATCCGAGGTCACGAGCAGAACGTGAACGTTCACTGGGAGCGCTGGTGACAATAAACCTCGTGGCGCACTGCGCCAGTGCATCAATGATTCCTTCAGCATCTTTGTCCTCAAAGATTGCCAGAACTATTGTCACATCATCAAAAGTGAAATAGGTGGAAAGAGCACGCGTAAGGGATTGAGCACCATGAGGATTGTGTGCCGCATCAACAAGGACAGTGGGTTCTGAAGCTACAAGTTGCAAACGACCAGGAGACGTTACAGTTGCACATGCTTCAGCAAGGACTTCTTGCTCTAATGCTTGTGATGCTCCGCCTAAGAATGCTTCAACAGCGGCTATGGCCAAAGCAGCGTTTTCAGCTTGGTGGTCGCCATAGAGCGCGAGAAAAATGTCTTCGTAACGCCCGGCTGCACCTTGAATGGTGACCATCTGTCCACCCACAGCAACCGCACGCGACACGACAGCAACAGGGTTGCCCACTTCTGGAATATCTGTTGTTGAAACGAAGGTGAGTGTTGACTCTGTGAGGTCGACTGCCTCTTCAAGCACTGCTCGAACAACAGGATTCTGAGCTGCTGAGACAACCATGGAAGACGGTTTGATGATGCCTGATTTGGTGCGTGCAATGGCATCTAAATCTTTACCAAGTCGATCTGTGTGATCGAGGGCAATAGGTGTGAATACTGCCACTGCTCCGTCTGCAACATTGGTGGAATCCCATTCCCCACCAAGTCCGGCTTCGACGATGGCAACATCAACTGGTGCGTCTGCGAATGTGCCATACGCCAAGATGGTCATCACTTCGAAGAAAGTGAGACGAGGTTCTCCCTTAGATTCCAACTCTGCATCGACGAGTTCAACATAGGGCTTCACATCAAGCCAGTTAGTAACCAAGACATCGTCCCGAACAGGAACTCCATTAAGGAGTATTCGTTCGTTGAATGACACAAGATGCGGCGAGGTAAACACACCAGTGGACAAACCATAGGCTCGAAGAATTGACTCGATGAGGCGAGCAGTGGTGGTTTTTCCGTTCGTTCCTGCAATGTGAATGATCGGATACGCACAGTGGACATCACCCAGGAGTTCAACCACTCGTCGAGTTGGTTCAAGCCGAGGTTGTGGATTGCCCTCCCCTAGTCGGACAGAAAGTTCTTGGAAAACTAACTGTGCTGCTCGGGAATATTCATCCATCTCCGCAGGATCAAGACCGTCATAGTCATCATCTGAAGAGAAGTCACCAGAGGCAAACCCTTCAGGTGTGAGGTCATCTCTAGACATTGACTACTCGATTCACGCGAGATACTGCTACAACAAAACTACCTTCGTTCGCATACTGACCGGCAGGTATGAGAGCAAAATGTTCTGGTGCAATCTTGAGGAACCCAGGAAGCCATTCGGCAGGTGAGACTTCTGCGAAACCTGTTAGTTCTTTATGGAATTCTGGATCGTGAACACCAAATTCCACTGCCAATGTGTCCGCAGCGATATCTGCATCTGTTTTCAGCTTGAGTGCATAAGCATCTGCCGGTGAGAAACAGAAAATGTTGAGATGAATTCGGTCTGTAACCTCAAAGCCAGCAGCCTTGCGTGTGTCTTGCACTGCGCGAATAACATCACGAGCTAAACCTTCTGCTTCAAGTTCTGCAGTGGTCTGAGTATCAAGTAGGACAAAACCACCGGCTGGAAGCAATGCCAGCGCTCGTGCTCCCTCAGATCCATCACCAGTTTCTAAGGTGAGTTCGTATTCCCCTTCAACTAGCTCAACACCGCCAGCAGTTACAACGCCGTCAACTTCAGACCAATCACCTGCCTTCGCAGCTTGAATGATGTGCTGCACTTGTTTGCCCAGTCGAGGACCAGCTGCACGAGCATTCACCGACAACTTTGATGTAATGCCATATTCAGCAGCGGATGAGTCGGTGAGTTCAACCAGTGAGACGTGCTTCACATTGAGCTCATCACGCAAGATGTCACTGAAGTTTTCGAGTGCGTCAGCATGTGCAGAAACAACGGTGAGGTCTGCCAGTGGCAAACGAACACGAAGGCCAACCTTCTTGCGAAGCGCAAGAGAAGCTGAGGTTATTTCTCTAACAGCATCCATAGTGTTGACAAGCTCGGAATCAGCTGGGAACGCGGTTGAATCTGGCCAATCTTCGAGATGAACTGAACGCCGGCCGGTGAGACCCTGCCAGATGTTTTCAGTTACCAACGGAAGCAGCGGTGCTGCCACACGACACAGTGTTTCCAGAACGGTATAAAGAGTGTCGAATGCCTCGTGAGCTTCAGCACCACCAGTCCAGAAACGATCACGTGATCGACGCACGTACCAATTGGTCAAAACATCTGCAAAGGCACGCAGTGACTCAGCTGCATTAGTTGAATCCAAAGCGTCGAGTTGGCCTTGTACTTCTTCAATGAGGTCACGAGTCTTAGCCAACAAATAACGATCGAGAACATTGGTGCTATCCGTGCGCCACTGTGCCTCGTAGTTATCTGCGTTGGCATATAGCGAGAAGAAGTAATAGCTATTCCACAGAGGCAACAAGAGTTGTCGAACACCCTCACGGATGCCTTCCTCGGTCACAATCAGGTTTCCACCACGTAACACTGGCGAGCTCATCAAGAACCACCGCATGGCATCTGAACCATCGCGGTCGAATACTTCTGAAACATCTGGGTAGTTACGCAGAGACTTTGACATCTTCTGACCGTCATTACCGAGAACGATTCCGTGAGAAACCACGTTCTTGAATGCTGGTCGATCAAAAAGTGCCGTTGCCAAAATGTGGAGGGTATAGAACCAACCACGTGTTTGACCGATGTATTCCACAATGAAATCTGCAGGGTTGTGGCTATCGAACCATTCTTGATTCTCGAATGGGTAGTGAACCTGCGCAAATGGCATTGAACCTGAATCGAACCACACATCCAGCACATCCTCAATGCGACGCATAGTGGACTGCCCAGTGGGGTCGTCAGGATTTGGTCGAGTTAATTCATCAATGAAGGGGCGGTGCAGATCTGTGGGGCGCACACCAAAGTCTGCTTCGAGTTCATCAAGTGAGCCATAGACGTCAATTCGTGGATATTCAGGGTTATCTGACTTCCACACCGGGATAGGTGAACCCCAGTAACGATTACGTGAAATTGACCAGTCGCGAGCGTTAGCAATCCACTTGCCGAATTGCCCATCCTTCACGTTTTCGGGAACCCAATTGATCTGCTGGTTGAGCTCTTCCATCCGGTCGCGGAAGGTTGTAACCGAGACAAACCATGATGAGACAGCGCGATAAATCAGTGGTTGACGACAGCGCCAGCAGTGAGGGTAGCTGTGCTCATAGGAAGCCACACGGATCAAACGACCTTGTTCTCGTAACAGGTTGGTCAGCGGCTTATTAGCCTCAAAGACTTGCATTCCCGCTACCTCTGTGAAGCGAGAAAGGAACTTGCCACCGTCATCAACAGAGACACGAACACCAATTCCAGCAGCTTCACACACTTTCTGGTCCTCTTCACCATAGGCAGGTGCTTGGTGAACAATTCCAGTACCGTCAGCGGTAGTGACATAGTCTGCGACGAGAATTTGCCAGGCGTTACTTTGGTATTCCTCGTCATCGGCGTAGTAGTCCCACAGTCGGTCATATGCCACACCCTCAAGGTCTTTACCTATAACCGTGGACTTCACAGCTTCTTTCGCTGAAGCTGCATCTTCATAACCTAAGTCTTTGGCGTAGTTCCCCAACAGATCCTGTGCGATGAGATAGTAAGCTGTTGCGCTGTTGGCACCATCTGAGGCACCGTTCGGACCGGCAGGGACTACGACATAGTGAATCTCTGGACCTACTGCTAACGCAGCATTGGTAGGCAAAGTCCACGGCGTAGTAGTCCATGCGAGGGCACGAACACCCGAAAGACCCAAGGACTGAGCCTTGTGGCCAGACAGCGGGAACGTGACTGTAACGGACTGATCCTGACGCATCTTGTACACGTCATCGTCCATACGAAGTTCGTGGTTAGACAGCGGGGTTTCATCGTTCCAGCAGTATGGAAGTACACGGAATCCTTCATATGCGAGGCCTTTTTCATAGAGACGCTTGAAAGCCCAGATCACGGATTCCATGAAAGAAATATCGAGGGTCTTGTAATCGTTTTCGAAGTCAACCCACCGAGCTTGACGAGTTACATACTGTTCCCATTCGCCGGTATAGCGAAGAACTGAAGAACGAGCTTCTGCGTTGAACGCAGCAATGCCCATCTCCTCGATTTCTTCCTTCTTGGTAATGCCCAATTGGCGCATTGTCTCAAGTTCTGCAGGAAGTCCGTGGGTGTCCCAACCAAAACGACGGTCAACCTTCTTTCCGCGCATGGTTTGGTAACGAGGGAAAAGATCTTTGGCATAACCGGTGAGAAGGTGCCCATAGTGTGGCAATCCGTTGGCAAAGGGTGGTCCGTCATAGAACACCCACTCATCTCCGTCAGCACGCTGATCAATAGAAGCTTGGAACGTATTGTCCTGCTCCCAGAACGCAAGAATCTGTTCCTCTATGGCAGGAAAAGAAGGAGAAGGTACGAGTTCGTTCTGTTGTCCAAATGCATTACGGCGGGGATACGTCACGTGAGGGCTCCAGTTGTGTGTAAAAAACTGTGCCAGGACGAAATTTCTTCCGCGGTACCACCTGAACTTGTGGGAAATCCCACCACTTGTTCATGAGCAATAACGGGCTCGTCCCGTTCGGTTCTACTGAGTCCGAAGACTGTTCTTCCGAAGACTCCCCGGTGATAGCCGGATCGTTGTCGTTACTCAACATTGTATCGGCTTTAGTACAGTAGAAACATCACCATTTGAGGCATCAAGCCAGATTCATGAAGTATCTGACATTGACACGATGCCGCCCATAGAGAGCGAGTTATACCTATGTCCATTACGCCCGCAAACGTTCCTGATAAGCCGGCACTGGAAGGTCTCGAATCTCTCTGGGACAAGACCTGGGAAGAGTCAGGTCTCTATCGCTTCCGCAGGGATGGGCAAACACGCAGCAGTGTCTTTTCAATTGACACTCCTCCCCCCACAGCGTCAGGTTCGCTCCACATTGGCCACGTATTCAGCTATACCCACACCGACGTCATTGCTCGTTTTCAGCGCATGCGTGGTAAAGAAGTCTTCTATCCTGCGGGCTGGGACGACAATGGCCTCCCCACAGAGCGACGTGTTCAGAACTACTACGGAGTTCGATGCGACCCAACTCTGCCCTATGTAGAAAACTTTGTTCCACCATTCGAAGGTGGAGACAACAAGAGCTCTAAGGCTGCGGACCAGCTGCCCATTAGCCGTAAAAACTTCATTGAACTGTGCGAAAAGCTCACCGTTGAAGATGAAAAGCAGTTCGAAGATGTCTGGCGTCAGCTCGGCCTCTCTGTTGACTGGACGCAGACCTATCGCACCATCTCTGACGAAACCATCACGACAAGCCAGCTTGCCTTCATCAACAACCATGCTCGTGGTGAGGCATACCAAGCGATGGCACCAACATTGTGGGATGTAACCTTCAGAACCGCTGTTGCACAAGCAGAACTAGAAGATAAGGAAATGCCTGGCGCCTACCACCGCCTGACTTTCCACAAGCCTGACGGCGGTCACATTGAGATCATGACTAGTCGTCCCGAACTTCTTCCTGCCTGTGTCGCTTTAGTGGCACACCCTGACGATGAGCGTTACAAGCCATATTTTGGCAAGACGGTAAAGACTCCCGTTTTTGGGGTCGAAGTCCCCGTACTTGCACACCACCTTGCACAGCCCGATAAGGGCACCGGCATCGCCATGATCTGCACCTTTGGTGACGTTACTGACGTGATTTGGTGGCGTGAATTGAACCTGATGACACGTGCCGTTATTGGTTTTGATGGTCGATTCGTTTCAGAAGCCCCTGAAGGACTTGACTCTCCCCAAGCTCAGGCAGCCTATGCAGAACTTGCAGGCAAGACTGCATTCAGCGCCAAAACCGCAATGGTTGAGATGCTCAAAGAATCAGGCGAAATGCTCGGCGAACCAGAGCCCATCATGCACCCCGTGAAGTTCTTCGAAAAGGGTGACAAGCCCCTCGAGATTGTTTCCACACGACAGTGGTACCTCGTCAATGGAGCGAAAGATGACCAGCTCAAGAAGAAACTCATTGATTTAGGTCAAGAAATGTCATGGCACCCCGACTTCATGCGTGTTCGCTATGAAAACTGGGTCAATGGACTCAATGGTGACTGGCTCATTTCACGCCAACGCTTCTTCGGTGTGCCCATTCCCGTCTGGTATCCACTAGATAAGGACGGTAACCCGGTATTTGATGAGCCCATCATCGCATCGCGTGATCTGCTTCCTGTGGACCCTTCTACAGATATCCCAGCAGGCTATGACGAGTCACAGCGTGGTATTCCAGGCGGATTCCAAGGCGAAGTGGACGTGATGGACACGTGGGCAACCTCAAGCCTCACCCCACAACTAGCCGGCGGCTGGGAGCGAGATGAAGAGCTGTGGAACCTAGTATTCCCCTTCGACCTTCGCCCACAAGGCCAAGACATCATCCGTACCTGGCTGTTCTCCACGATGCTTCGATCTGCCCTGCAAAATGGTGGCAAACCATGGACAAATGCTGCGATTTCAGGTTTCATTGTGGATCCAGATCGCAAGAAGATGTCAAAGTCAAAGGGCAATGTTGTTACTCCCGCCGACATGCTCGACCAACACGGTTCTGACGCTGTGCGATATTGGGCAGCAACTAGCCGTCTGGGAACTGATGCAGCATTCGATCCTCAGAACCCTACCCAGATAAAGATTGGTCGCCGTTTAGCAATCAAGCTCCTCAACGCGTCAAAGTTCATTCTGGGTTTCACTGCACCTGCAGATACCAAGATCACCAATCCGCTTGATTTGAGCATGCTCGAAACCCTTCATGAGGTTGTTCGAGAAGCGACCGTAGCACTTGAGAACTATGACCACGCGAAAGCGTTGGAAGTAACTGAGCACTTCTTCTGGACTTTCACCGATGATTACCTGGAACTAGTGAAGGAACGTGCATATAACGAAGCACATCCAGAGCAAGCATCTGCGGCAGCTGCTCTCAACAAAGCATTAACGGTTTTCTTGAGACTGCTTGCACCCGTTTTGCCTTTTGCTGCCGAGGAAGCATGGTCCTGGTTCCACGATGACAGCATCCACCGCTCATCATGGCCAGCTCCTGGTACGGATGTCATCGGAAACCCCGAGATTCTGAAGGCCGCTTCCGAAGCACTGATCGGTATTCGTCGCGCCAAGACAGATGCAAAAGCAAGTCAGAAAACAGAAGTGACAACCGCAACTATTGCTGCACCAGAAGCAACCATTTCACTTTTGGAAGCTGCTCAGGACGATCTCATGGCAACCGGACGTATTGCATCATTGAACTTTGTTGAAGCCGATGAACTCAGTGTCACAGACATTGAGCTAGCGCCTTCAACTGAAGCAAGTGAGTAACCATGCAACTGGGAACAAGATGGAGGGCACACTCCCCTGCGCCTAGTTCACTTTCACAGGATGTGGTTTCTCACATTCTTGAAGTTGAAAAAGATCTTCAAGGACTAACCCAAGACACCACTACCTGGTTTTGGACACTTACATATCTCGAAAACAGGCCCGTCGTTCAACTCGATGACGGCACCACAATTCGTGTTTCTCCAGACGGGGAAATCACGATTTCACAGGAAGGTTAACGCACCCATGGCAAACGAAACAGCAACAGCACCCCGCGACTGGACACTCACCTTGATTCTGTCCATCTTTGTGGGAACCCTCGGAATTGACCGCATGTTCATCGGCAAGTGGGGCACTGGAATCCTCAAGCTCATCACCGGTGGTGGACTGGGCGTGTGGTGGATTATCGACATCATCATCATTGCCACGGGCAACATGCGGGACAAGTGGGGCCGCGAGCTCGTCAAATAATTTCTCGAAAGTAAAAAAGTAATGCCCCTCGCCGAGGGGCATTACTTATTAGAAATCTATTCAGAAGCTTCAGTTTGCTGCTTCGCTATTTCAGCATGAACAGCTTCCATATCTAATGCTTTGACCTGTGAAATGAGATCATCCAGTGCAGCCGGAGGAAGTGCACCTGCTTGGGAAAAGAGCAGAACTCTTTCCCTAAACACCATGAGTGTCGGAATGGATTGAATCCCTGCAGCCGCAGCTAGAGACTGTTCTGATTCGGTATCCACCTTGCCGAAAACGATCTGAGGATCCTTCTCAGATGCTGCCTCAAATGTGGGTGCAAACATTTTGCAAGGGCCACACCAATCCGCCCAGAAATCAACAATGACAATGTCGTTATCAGTAATTGTTGAATCAAAATTATCTGCTGTGAGTTCTACGGAAGCCATCTTTCAAGCCTACGCTCTAGCGCCTCGGTGTATCTCAGCCAGCCACAAACTTTTCATGACTACGGATTTCGGATTTATATTGACCAAATTTCACTGATTCCGTTGAGGAAAACTCGGCAAACTCATCAAAAGATTCCGATTCGAGGACTAGAGTAAAAAGCAGTTACCGGAAAGTAATACGTAACTTCATGAACCTCAAAGAAGAGAGATATAGATGCCCGAGTCTTTTGTTCCCGGTGCTCCTGAGGGACGCGTCGCTCTAAAACGAAACCTAGGAATGTGGGCAATCGTTGCTCTTGGCCTGGGTTACATGACCCCCACGGTTGTTTTTGACACCTTTGGTATGGTCGCCGAAGGAACTAACAACGTTGTTCCACTGGCCTATCTAGTTGCTTTGATCGTGATGGTATTCACCGCGATTAGCTACGGCAAGATGACCTCACAGTTCCCCTCTGCTGGATCTGCTTATACCTACGCCAAAAACGCCATCCACCCCAACGTGGGCTTCATGGTGGGTTGGACGTCCATGCTGGACTACATGTTGCTACCACTGGTGAACATCATCATTGTCGCCAGCTACATGGAATCTTTCTTCCCCGACATTCCTGGCTGGGTATGGGTTGTTGCCTTCACGGTTCTTGCCACCGCAATCATCTACATCACCATGCGTGGTACGTCTAACACAAACACAATCCTGCTCATCATTGCTATCTTGGCAATGGCGTCCTTCGTGGTTGTTGTTATTGGTCAGCTTCTCGGTGGTGCCGGTGACGGTACTCTCGTCACCATTAACCCCTTCTATCACGAGGGTGTTGACTTCGGAGCAGTACTGCTTGGTGCAACAATCGTCTGCTTCAGCTTCATCGGCTTCGATGCAGTAACCATGTATGTCGAAGAGGCTCGCACCCCCAAGGTCGTACCTCGTGCGATCATGCTCACCGTGTTGATTGGTGGTGCGATCTTCATCGTGACCGCTTACTTCACTCAGGCACTCTTCCCCGACTGGAACATTTTCGCTCCTGGCGGTGACCGTCAATACATGGATGACTCTACACTCCCCATCATTGGTGAGCTCGTTGGTGGTCAGACCATGAAGATCATTCTGACTGCTGCAGGCTTTGCTGCAACGATTGCGTCACTGCTTGCCTCGCAAGCATCTGTTGCCCGCATGCTGCTGGTGATGGGACGTAACAACGTTCTCCCCCGCAAGTTATTCGGTTTCGTCAACCCCAAGACTCAGACCCCAACCTTCAACGTTATTCTTGCAGGTTTGGTTTGCTTGACTGGTGTTGTCTTGACTCTTGCGGACATCGTCCACTTCATTAACTTCGGTGCTCTCGTTGCATTTAGTTTCGTGAACATCTCAGTTATCGGATGGTTCGCAATCCGTCAGGGTCGCCGCCACACCGGTGGAGATATCTTCAAGTTCATCATCATGCCTTTGATTGGTCTTGCAATGACCATCATCCTGTGGGTCAACCTCTCCCCTGAGGCCCTCACTGGTGGTCTGATTTGGGCTGGTATCGGTCTGGTCTGGCTCGCAATCCTGACCAAGGGCTTCCGCACCCAGGTTGCTGGATTCGATGAGGCTCAGCCTGTAACCGGATTCAACAAGGTTGTGAAGTAACAGTCTCAACAAAGAATCCCCGCCACGAAAGTGGCGGGGATTCTTGTTTATCTAGTGAAACTATTTATGCCTTCTTAAGTTCTTCAGCTACCAAGAATGCGAGCTCCAACGACTGCATGTGGTTCAGTCGAGGATCGCAGAGAGACTCGTAGCGGCTCTCTAGGTCCTTCTCATCGATCTGCTCAGAACCACCGAGACATTCGGTGACATCATCACCAGTGAGCTCCACGTGGACTCCACCAGGGAAAGTACCAACCTGACGGTGAGCTTCGAAGAAGCCCCGTACTTCATCCATCACGTCATCGAAACGACGAGTCTTGTATCCGTTAGGCGTTGTGATGCCGTTTCCGTGCATGGGGTCAGTAATCCAAAGAGGATTTGCATCACTAGCTTTGACCGCTTCAAGAAGCGGTGGCAAAGCTTCGCGGATCTTTCCTGCACCCATACGAGTGATGAAGGTGAGGCGTCCTGGTTCACGGTTGGGGTCAAGCTTCTCAATGAGAGCCTTAACCGTGTCGATGTCAGTGGTGGGTCCCAGCTTGACACCAATGGGATTACGAACACGAGAGAGGAAATCAACGTGTGCTCCGTCAAGTTCACGCGTGCGCTCACCGATCCAAACAAAATGTGCACTCGTGTTGTAAGGGGTGCCCGTGCGCGAGTCAATACGCGTCATTGGACGTTCGTAGTCCATCAGGAGTGCTTCGTGAGATACGAAGAATTCGGTGGTCTTCAAAGCATCAAAATCCGCACCGCAAGCAGCCATGAACTTAATTGCGCGGTCAATCTCATTAGCCAATGCTTCATATTGAGCGTTTGCTGGATTCTTTGCAAAACCCTTGTTCCACGAGTGAACTTCACGCAGGTCTGCAAAACCACCGGTAGTGAAGGCACGAATAAGGTTCAGTGTCGAAACTGCAGTGTTGTATCCCTGCACAAGGCGCTCAGGGTTTGCTTCACGACTTTCAGGCGTGAAGTCATAGCCGTTGACGATATCTCCACGGTAAGCAGGAAGGGTGATATCGCCACGGGTCTCAGTGTCACTTGAACGTGGCTTGGCAAATTGACCTGCCATACGCCCCATCTTGATGACAGGCATCTCAGCAGCGTAGGTAAGAACGACAGCCATTTGAAGAACTGTCTTGATGCGGTTACGGATCTTGTCAGCAGTTGCACCTGCGAAGGTCTCTGCGCAGTCACCACCCTGGAGCAAGAATGCCTTACCTTGAGCAGCGAGGGCAAGACGATCACGAAGAGTGTCGACTTCACCTGCAAAGACAAGTGGAGGGTAGCTAGCGAGACGCTCTGAAGCATTCTGAACAGCCGCTGCATTAGGCCATTGAGGCTGCTGCTTGATGGGGAGCGTGCGCCAATAGTCCAGACCCTCGATGACAGACTTGTCAGCGATGATATTGGGCTCATTTTGGCTAGCCACGAAGGTACTCCCCTAGTAATGGGTGTGTGATGGTGTCATCACAACAACGAATATTTGTCTTGATGGCACTCAATTACTCACAATGCCAACAGTTAAGCCTATCTTGCGTTAGCGGGGCGCTTTTCACGCACAGATGAAGCGTAAACATCCTCATACTGCTGGCCTGAGAGGCCAGCAAGCTCATAGATAATCTCGTCGGTGACAGAGCGCAGGATGAAACGGTCACCCTCCATGCCTTGGAATCGTGAGAAATCTAGAGGCTTTCCAATAATGATGCCGGTACGACGAAGCTTGGGCCATTTAGCACCAATAGGCATGACCTTCTCCGTGTCGATCATTGCCACAGGAACAACAGGAACACCTGATTCCAGAACCATACGAGCGATACCAGTGCGTCCGCGGTAAAGCTTTCCATCGGGAGAGCGGGTTCCTTCGGGATAAATGCCAAGCACACGACCTTCGGCCAAAACACGAAGGCCCGTGTTCAGGCTCGCTTCTGAAGCCTTGCCTCCGGAGCGATCAATGGGCAGCATTCCTGTGCCCTTCATAAACCACTTGGTTGCCCAGCCCTTGAGGCCTTTCGTGGTGAAGTATTCGCTTTTGGCCAGAAATACCATGTCTCGGTCGATGCAAATGGGAAGGAATACAGAATCAACGAAGGAGAGGTGATTACTGGCGAGAATGACAGCACCATGCTGAGGGATATTGTCAGCACCGGTAATCCACGGACGGAAGATGCCTTTGAGCAACGGTCCGGCGATGACGTTCTTCATCAGCCAATAAAACATATGTGTAGCTTACCGTTAGAGCTTTTCTGCGTGCTTACGTGCAAGGTCTGCAGCTCCTACTACCCCTGCATCGTTGGCCAGCTGAGCAATACGGAATTCAGGTTCTGGATGGTAGCCCTGCGCAGAAAGATTAGTCAGAAATGACTCTCGAATGGGTTGGAGTAAATGCTCACCTGCAGCAGCAACACCACCACCAATGACATACACCTGAGGATCGAGTACTGCAGACAAACTCGCACAAGCAATACCTAACCAGCTACCCAGAGTTTCTAATGCTCTCCAGGCGGCAGGGTCCCCATCTTCCAGAAGCTTTTTGCCTTCGTTCGCATCAAGCGCTGGGTTGCCTGTTTCTTCGCGAAGGTAGCGAAGCAAAGCTCGACCTGAGCCGTAAGACTCAATGCATCCGCGCTGGCCACAGCCGCATTCCAGGCCATCAGGTTGCACGCGAAGATGACCAATTTCAGCACCCGCACCAAAGCCGCCAGTAAACAATTCACCATTAGCAATAATCGCCCCGCCTACGCCCGTGCCGATAGTCAGCATGGTCATGTGTGTGAATGATTTCCCTGCACCGAAGCGATATTCCGCCCACCCAGCAGCATTGGCATCATTTTCGATGACGATAGGGAGATTTATTCGTGCCTCAAGTTTGTCTTTGAGGGGCTCATTACGCCACGCAATATTGGGCGCGTAGTACACAGTTGATTGCGCAGCATCAATAAATCCTGCGGCTGCGACTCCAGCTGCCTTAACAGGATTGCCCTGGCTTAATTCCTGGATGAGCTCAACAATGGAATCTTCCATCTGTTGTGCACTGTGTGCTGGTGATGGAACTTGACGTTGTTCCAGTATTTCCCCCAGGTCATTGACCAGGGCTCCAGCAATTTTGGTTCCCCCAATATCGATGCCAATGGAATACACAGGAGACTCCTAGTTGAGAGCTAGACGGAGGGAAAGGTTGAACTACTAAAGTGTAGTTAAGACAAAGGAGTTTCCCATGGCACAGAGCGTCATTCAGTTTGATACCCCCGCCCTCGTCCCAGCAGATCCTCAAGCAAACACCACGCAAGTCTTGCTTGATCGAGTTCGAGAAACTCCTCACAATGCCCTCTTTTCCCTGCCTGTTGACGACGGCTGGAAAGACGTCACTTCCACTGAATTTCACAACCAAGTTGTTGCTTTAGCAAAAGGTTTTATTGCCAGTGGAATCAAACAAGGTGATCGTGTTGGTCTGATGTGTAAGACCCGCTACGAGTGGAGCCTGATTGACTTTGCTATGTGGTTCGCCGGCGCCGCTTTGGTACCCATTTATGAAACGAGCGCGCCTAGCCAAATCCAATGGATATTGGAAGATTCTGAAGCAGTTGCTCTCATCGTTGAGACCCCCGATCACCTCAAGAGATTTGAAGAAATCCGTTCTGACGCCCCCTTCGTTCACTCTGTATGGCAAATAGATGCTGGTGACCTCGAGGCACTCGTCATTGCAGGAACCGGCATTTCGGATGCTGAAGTAGAAGAACGTCGTTCATCACTTCACGGTAGTGACCTTGCAACCTTGATTTACACCTCGGGTTCGACCGGCAAGCCCAAGGGCTGCGTCCTCACACACTCCAACTTCTTGGAGTTAGCACGCAATGCCCGAGCTGCCGTCCCCGAGGTGGTCAACCCACAAGCCTCCACCCTGCTGTTCATCACCACAGCACACATTTTTGCTCGCTTTATTTCCATCCTCGCCATTGAGGGTGGCGTTAAAGTTGGCCACCAAGGTGACACTTCGCAGTTGCTGCCAGCTATGCAGTCTTTCAAACCAACCTTCCTGTTGGCTGTTCCCCGAGTTTTCGAGAAGGTCTATAACTCAGCAGAACAGAAAGCAGAAGCAGGCGGTAAGGGCAACATCTTCCGTGCTGCCGCGAAGACCGCCATCGAATATTCCAAAGCAGAGATGACCGGTCATATCCCCTTTGGACTCAAACTCAAGTTTGCTGTCCTAGACAAACTTGTTCTCTCCAAGCTCCGTGCAGCGCTGGGTGGTCGGTGCGAATACGCCATTAGTGGTTCTGCTCCACTAGGCGATCGTTTAGGACACTTCTTCCACGCACTCGGTTTAGTTGTTTTGGAAGGTTATGGCCTGACCGAGACAACAGCACCAATCTCTATCAACCTGCCATCCAAATTCGTCATTGGTACCGTCGGCCCCGCATTGCCCGGTTGTTCTGTTCGTCTGGGCGAAGATGGGGAAATCGAAGCTGCTGGCATCAACGTATTCAAGGAATACTGGAAAAACCCACAGGCAACTGCCGAATCATTCCATGATGGTTGGTTCAAAACTGGTGACATCGGTGAAATCGATAAGGACGGTTACATCACCATCACTGGTCGTAAAAAGGAAATCTTGGTCACCGCTGGTGGGAAGAATGTGGCTCCAGCCTTCCTCGAGGATCCAATTCGTGCAAACCCTGTCATCAGCCAAGTAGTGGCTGTGGGCGACGCAAAACCCTTCATTTCAGCTCTGATTACTCTTGATCCAGAAATGTTGCCTATGTGGCTGACAAACAACAAGCTAGATCCGTCGATGTCTCTTGCTGAAGCAGCTCAAAACCCTGTTGTTATTGCAGAAGTTCAAGCTGCTGTAGACCGCGCTAATGCTCGTGTTTCTCGAGCTGAATCGATTCGAAAGTTCACCATTTTGCCGATTCTGTTCACTGAAGAATCTGGTCACCTGACCCCGAAGATGAGCATCAAACGCAATGTCATTGTCAAGGACTTTGCTCAAGAAATTGAGGCAATGTATGCAGGCGCCTCAGGAGCAGTGGACTAAAACCAGTCACTCTCGCGCACTTGGCGCATAGCTTCTTTTCGAGTGGGCTGATCAAGACGATCGAGATAAACCATGCCGTCGAGGTGATCACACTCGTGCTGCAAGGCTTGGGCCATCAGCCCTTCCCCCTCGAGCACTAGGACGTTGCCGTCTAAATCAATTCCTTCGACCTTGGCATAGGGGAAACGCGGAGTCCTGAACCAGAGGTTGGGGATACTCAGGCATCCTTCTTCAACCAATTCAAGTTCGCCCTGAGTCTCAACTATTCGTGGGTTGAGTATGTAGCCAACGTCTCCATGGACGTTGTAACTGAATGCGCGAAGCCCTACGCCAATTTGTGTTGCGGCAACTCCAGCGCGTCCTGGAATCTTGACTGAGTCCAGTAAGTCTTCGACCAGAGCACGAATCTTCTCGTCAATGACGAGAATTTCCTCTGTAGGTGTCTTTAGAACTGGATCGCCAAAGATTCTGATGGGACGTTCAGTCATTGCAACAGCGTTGTTTAGAGTCCGTCAACAACCAAGGAAGCCAATTGACGTGCGGCTTCTTGTGTCTCTGGCTTAAGCTTCTTGAAATCGATGTAAGAACCTGCGGCGAGCATCGCGTCATATGGAACGCGAACTGTCTCACGAACGCGTGACTTGAAGTGATCTTCAATTTCACGAAGCTTGATCAAGTTAGTTCCTTGCGTTGCAGTGTTGATAGCCACGATGGTGTTCTTCACGAGATCGCCGTAACCGTTTGATTCAAGCCAAGTCAGTGTTTCAGACGCCAGGCGCGCTTCGTCAAAAGAACCGCCAGAAACGATGACGAGACCGTCAGCTCGCTGCAGGGTTGCACCCATCACAGAGTGAATAATTCCCGTTCCACAGTCTGTCAGCGCAACGGAGTAGTACCGGCTAGCTAGATCGGCAACGATGTTGTAGTCGTTCGCCCCGAAAGCCTCTGAAAGAAATGGGTCGGTGTCAGATGCGAGAACATCAAGACGAGTCTTGTCACGGTTGACGTACTCGGAGAAATCGTTGAAGGTAAGAATCTTCGCAGCTTCCGATACAAGGTCACGAACTGTCTTTTCCGTGGTCTTGTTGAAACGTTCTGCAAGAGTTCCACGGTCAGGGTTGGCGTCAATGGCAAGCACGCGGTCTTCACGTACCAAGGCCATTGCCATACCCAAGAGGGTGGTGGTTGTCGTCTTGCCCACGCCACCCTTACGAGTGAGCACAGGAACAAACTTGGTGCCACCAGTCAAGGGGCGACCGATACTTGCATCTAGAGCTTTACGGTGGCGGGTTACAGGTGAATCACCGAGATTAACGGCATGGAACGTAACGTCATAGACGAACTTGTTCCACCCCTCAGTGGGCTTGTCACGCTTCTTTTTTGCATCCAATACACGCTCAGGCGTGAGCATGGAAACAGGTTCTGGCTTGGTTGAGGGCTCACCCGAGAGACGATCACGGCGTGTAGGAAGTGAACCAGTGTTTACGTCCTCATACTCTTCCACAACGATCTCTTGAACTTCCGAGACGACATCGTCATATTCCGGAGAAGTCACAACGGGATTTTCACCACTGAGTACGGCGCGCAAAGATGCTTCCATATCTGAACTCACGCTGCTCGTGAGAGAAACAGGAACTGCGGGAAGAGAGATGGAGGAAACTTCTGGGGCTTGTTCCACAACACGCTCTGTGTTGGTGGACACTTCAGAGATGCGCTCAGGTGCGGACTTCTTTGCTGCAGCCTTCTTTTTTGAAGTTGGTTTGCTAGCTGAGTTCTTCGGTGTTTCCGTGCTCACGAATAAATCCTTTAGATTGGCAACCTTGACAGTCTACAGAAACAACTTAGGCCTCGAAATATTTCAAGGCCTAAGTTCTTGGGGTTACCAAATTAGCTTTTTTTACGACGCAACCAGAGCAACACAGCACCAAGGCCAACCATTTGAAGAGCAATAACGCCTGCAATCCAGCCGGTAGAACTTAGACCAGTATTTGCAAGACCAGATGAATTTGTAATTGAGTAAGCACTTCCCGCAGGAATCAAACCCGCCCAGGTAAATCCAGCTCCACCAGCTGGAACTATAGGTGAAGTTGAACCATCTGCAGAAAAATACGCGTCATAGGTAAAGGTGTAACCATCTGGCGCGATGAAAGTAACAGTCCAGATACCTTCAGGGACACTTGGAAAAACAAAAGTTCCTGAAGCATCAGTTGAAAGTGTTCCAGTATAGGCAGTCACAGGGCTTGCCCAAACGTTTGAGGCAAGCATAACTGTTCCACCCTTGAGCTTCTTAGAATTATTTCTCTTCAATACGGGAGTTGTGACATATGGATTTCCGTCAGGATCCTTGAGTTGAACAGTTACCCCTTCGGCGGGAAGTTCACCATTGTCCTGAAGTCCATTGTTGTTCAGGTCGTACCAAACAAGTCCAGCAATTGCCTGGGTAAGTCCATCAAAGTTCTGACGTGATCCGCCTGGGCTTGCTGGTGGCACTGTTACAGGAGGAACTGGCCCTTTAGGCACTGGGGGCAAATCTCTCATTGTGCTTGGTGAAGAAAGATTTTCAGCGGCATCTTCTTCGGCAGATTGTTCTGTCAAGTCTGCAAGTACATCAGAAGGATTGACTCCAGCAGCAACCTCAGAGTTGTAATACTCTTTTGCACTCATCTTCCGGCATAGACCGTAGCCGGAACCAGTTCCGAAGTAAATGGCCTTACCTGAAGTTGTCCAGTTAACGCCGTTATAGGTTTTTGCCGGAGGACCGTCAACAGTAAATGGAGGAATAATGTCTTGCCAAGTTTTGGCATTAGAAGCATAGTTGAAATTTGGGTCGAAAACGTTTGGGTTACCTGCATCAAGGTTATTGTGCTGTGTTCCAGCATGGTCACCTGGAGCATTTCCTGAACCATCAGGTTGATTTAAGGGACCATCTACAGATGCCTTAGCAACCGTAATCATTCTGTAAGGATTAGTAGTTGAGTGAGTTCGGTGACAAATAGTTACCTTTGCAGGCTTCACGCGAGGTGTTGCATTTGCAGCACCTGCCGGAGCCACTACAAGGAAGAGGCTCGCAATAACCGATGCCACAAGCACCATTGCTTTGGCACGACTCGAAAATACGGTGTTGATTGAGCGAATACTCACGAAACTTCCTTCAAACAGGGAAAAATCCATTAACCTACAGGGGTTATTCCCTACTCTAGACCGAAAGTCGACAAATGAGTAAACGTTAAATCAACTATTTTTCATAAAGTGATTAGTTCGCTGGAGTTATAGGAGTAATGACAACAATGAGGTCACCAGCTTCAACCTGCTGAGATCTACTAAATGAAACTCTCTCAACTCGTCCTGTAATTGTTGCGGTAATTGCGGCTTCCATCTTCATTGCTTCGATAGACGCAACAGGATCACCAGCTGCAACTGTTTGACCCGGCTCAACCTTGACAGTGACCACACCGGCAAATGGTGCAGCAACGTGTCCGGCCTCGGTGAGATCTGCCTTCTCTGCACTCTTGGTGCTGATTTCAACAGAGCGGTCTCTTACAAAGACAGGGCGTAACTGACCATTGAGGGTAGTCATCACCGTTCGCATACCCTTGGGGTCCACTCCACCAATGGCTTCGAGTCCAACATAGAGTCGAACACCACGACCGAGGTCAACTACGTGCTCACTGCCGGATTCCAGACCGTAGAGGTAGTCGACAGTGTCGAGGACGGAAACATCACCAAAGGTCTCACGAACTTGTTCAAATGCCTTTGTGGGCACAGGGAACAAGAGGCGGTTCAAAGTTGCACGGCGAGATGCAGAGTCACCAGAGAGTCCCGAGTGGTCAGCTTCAGACAAAGGAGCAATCTGAATATTGATTGTTTTGCCTTCGAGAACCTTCGAACGGAATGGTTCTGGCCAGCCGCCTGGGATATCTCCCAATTCTCCGGCCATAAATCCAATGACTGAATCGGGGATGTCGTACTTCTGAGGGTTCGCTTCGAAATCAGCTGGGTCTGCCTTGACGGCAGCCAAGTGCAGAGCAAGGTCGCCCACAACCTTCGATGATGGTGTCACCTTAGGAACGCGACCCAGAATTCGGTTCGCGGCTGCATACATGTCTTCGACCATTTCGAAGTCATCTGCCAGACCCAGTGCAATTGCTTGCTGGCGGAGGTTAGATAGCTGTCCACCAGGAATTTCGTGGTGATACACACGACCCGTGGGAGCAGGCAAGCCTGATTCGAATGGCTTGTAGATGTTACGAACAGCTTCCCAGTAGGGCTCGAGGTCGCAGACACTGTCCAAGTTCAAACCTGTGTCACGCTCAGTGTTTGCTAGAGCAGCAACCAGCGCGGAGGCGCTGGGCTGACTTGTCGTTCCAGACATGGGTGCTGATGCAACGTCAACAGCATCTGCACCGGCAGCAGCTGCGGCAAGCAGGGTTGCCAGCTGGCCACCAGCAGTGTCATGGGTGTGAACGTGGACGGGAAGGTCATAACGCTCACGGAATGCTGCTACTAACTTTGCCGCCGCTGCAGGGCGCAGCAGACCAGCCATGTCCTTGATGGCCAGGATGTGAGCACCAGCAGCCACAATCTCATCTGCAAGAGAGAGGTAGTAGTCGAGGGTGTATTTATCCTCGGCAGGATCCAGCAGGTTACCGGTGTAGCAGACAGCGACTTCAGCAACAGTTGTGCCTGTTTCGAGTACTGCCTCGATTGCAGGTCGCATTTGGTTGACATCATTGAGCGCATCAAAGATACGGAAGATATCAACCCCAGTTGCTGCAGCTTCTTGAATGAAAGCCTTCGTTACTTCTTCAGGGTATGGGGTGTAGCCCACAGTGTTGCGGCCACGAAGAAGCATCTGGATTGCCACGTTAGGCAATGCCTCGCGAAGTTTCGCGAGACGATCCCAAGGATCTTCTCCCAAGAATCGCAGAGCAACGTCATATGTAGCCCCGCCCCAGGCTTCAACTGAGAGTAGTTCTGGTGTCATTCGCGCCACATATGGTGCAACGTTGACTAAGTCCTTGGTGCGAACGCGAGTAGCCAGCAGAGACTGGTGTGCATCTCGGAAGGTTGTCTCGGTGACTGCCACAGCCTTTTGCTGTCGCAATGCTTCAGCAAATTTCTTAGGACCAAGTTCGAGAAGACGCTGACGGCTTCCTGCAGGAGCAGGAGTACTCAGGTCAATGCGAGGCAATTTTGCCTTGGGGTCTGCACCGGTCGGACGTGGCCCGTTGGGCTTGTTGACGGTGACATCAGTAACCCAGTTGAGAATTTTGGTGCCACGGTCCTTGGACTCACGTCCCGTGAGCAGGTGTGGTCGCTCATCGATGAAGCTCGTGGAGAGGTCTCCTGCTTTGAACTGTTCATCGTCGAGAACACCCTGAAGGAACGGAATGTTCGTGGAGACACCACGGATACGGAATTCAGCCAGTGCACGACGAGAACGATCGACGGCAGCTTCATACGTACGACCACGGCATGTGAGCTTGACCAGCATGGAATCGAAGTGTGGGCTGATCTGTGAACCAGGGCTGACCGTTCCACCATCGAGACGGATACCAGCACCACCGGGTGAGCGGTAGGTTGTGATCTTGCCAGTGTCTGGACGGAATCCCTGCGAAGGGTCTTCTGTCGTGATTCGGCACTGCAGGGCGAAACCACGGACGTGAACACTTTCTTGGTGAAGACCAAGATCCGCAAGACTCTCCCCTGCCGCGATACGCATCTGCGACTGAACCAGGTCCACATCAGTGACTTCTTCGGTAACGGTGTGTTCTACCTGAATACGGGGGTTCATTTCAATGAATACATGCTGACCGGCACGTTCACCTGCTGTATCAACCAAGAATTCGACAGTTCCAGCGTTCTGGTAACCGATAGAACGAGCAAATGCGACGGCGTCACGGTGGAGTGCTGCACGTAGTTCATCTGAAATGTTGGGTGCTGGCGCAATTTCGACAACTTTTTGGTGACGGCGTTGCACTGAGCAGTCACGCTCAAAGAGGTGAATGGTTTCACCTTGACCATCGGCAAGAATTTGAACCTCGATGTGACGAGGACGAAGCACAGCCTGCTCCAGGAACATTCGGCCATCTCCGAACGCACTTTCTGCTTCACGCATTGCTGCTTCGAGTGCTGGACGAAGTTCGTCCATGGTTTCCACACGACGCATGCCGCGTCCACCACCACCGGCGACAGCCTTGGCGAAGATGGGGAAACCAATTTCGGCAGCCTGCTCCAGCAGGTGTTCGATATCAGTGGTTGCTTGAGTGGACTTGAGTACTGGTACACCAGCTGCAATAGCGTGGTCTTTTGCCGTGACCTTATTTCCGGCCATTTCCAATACGCGGGCAGGTGGGCCGATAAAGGTGATGCCATTGTCCGCTGCAGCTTGTGCGAGCTCAGGGTTTTCTGAGAGGAAACCGTAGCCAGGGTAGATTGCGTCGGCGCCGGAGAGCTTGGCTACACGAATGATTTCATGCACATCGAGGTATGCACGTACTGGGTGACCTGGTTCACCAATCTGGTATGCCTCATCCGCCTTTTGGCGGTGAAGAGAACTGCGATCTTCCTCAGGAAATACCGCAACTGTCTTGGCTCCGAGCTCAACTGCCGCGCGAAAGGCGCGGATTGCGATTTCGCCTCGGTTTGCAACCAGAATTTTCTTGAACATGTGACCCCTTCGAATGCCGCCAGCATCGGTTCGTAGTTAGGTACTCCCAGCCTACAGAAGGTATCGTGGTCTCAATGCACGTCGTCAGTATTAGCTCCCTTAAGGGTGGCGTTGGAAAAACAACGGTCACCCTCGGTTTGGCATCTGCTGCTTTCGCCGCCAACTTGCGCACACTTGTGGTTGATTTCGACCCACAATCTGACGTATCAACTGGTCTTGGCGTTGACACACGTGATCACCTCAATGTTGCTGATGTTTTGGCTAACCCCAAGCTCAAAACGGTTCGCCAGGCTATTGCACCTGCCGGATGGTCAGCACCAGGACATGCCCCCATCGATGTCATGATTGGTAGCCCATCTGCGGTGAACTTTGACGGACCACACCCCACTGCCCGTGAAGTGTGGCGACTAGAAGAGGCTCTGGCGACTGTAGAGGACGAATACGACCTCGTACTCATCGACTGTGCTCCGAGCCTTAATGCACTCACTAGAACCGCGTGGGCGGCTTCTGACCGCGTTGTGGTGGTCACTGAACCCGGTTTGTTCTCAGTCGCAGCTGCAGACCGCGCTCTGCGCGCTATTGAAGAGGTTAGACGGGGTCTGAGCCCTCGACTACAACCCCTCGGTTTGATCATCAACCGTGTTCGCGCACAATCACTTGAACATCAGTTCCGTATTCAGGAATTACGCGACATGTTTGGTCCACTTGTACTTCAGCCACAGCTACCTGAACGCACCTCGCTTCAGCAGGCACAGGGTGCCGCTCGCCCCGTTCACGCATGGCCAGGTGAGGCAGCAGCTGATATGGCGAAGAACTTTGACCAACTCTTGAACCGCATATCTCGTGCGGGCAAGATCGGCGAGTACGCACCTCAAGCCTAGTTTTCACGCAAGAATGCCCCTGCAATCGCAGGGGCATTCTTCTTTTAAGACAATTATGTGAGGATCTAGCCGACCTTACGAGCTCGACGAGCAGCAAGTTCATCAGAGGCATCAGCAGTAACCGAAGTTATTTCGACCAGGCTGTTTTCTACCTCGCGAAGCACTTTGCCAATCGCAATGCCGAATACGCCCTGACCACGGCTGACCAGGTCAATAACCTCATCATTGGTGGTGCACAGATAAATGCTTGCACCATCGCTCATCAACGTGGTCTGAGCAAGATCGTAGATACCTGCTGAACGAAGCTGATCAACGGCTGCACGAATCTGCTGGAGCGAAATACCAGTGTCAAGCAAACGCTTGACCAGCTTGAGTACCAAGATGTCACGGAAACCATACAAACGCTGCGAGCCTGAACCTGAGGCATCACGAACTGTAGGGACTACCAATTCGGTACGTGCCCAGTAGTCGAGCTGGCGGTATGTGATGCCGGCAGCCTTAGCAGCCTCTGCACCTCGGTAGCCTGCGTTCTCGTCGCGTTCAGGCATGCCGTCGCTGAACAAGACATCTAGCTCGTAGCGAGATTCTTCGCTGCGGTTCAGTTCGTTCATTTCCGGCCCTTACTAGAAGCAACAACCTTAAAGTTCAAGTTGTTGTTGAAAGTTTGTATCCCCAAACTTACAGACAGTTTTTAATCGTGTCTGGGATTTAAAGCATCACACGGCCTTTCGGCGTGTCGCAATCTTGGATTTATCGAGACTGCTGAGTGATAACTTGACGCAGCATCTGAGATCGAACAACCTCGATGTGGCGTGAAATCTCATGTGCACGTTCGATAGAGCGCGCGTGGCTAGCGGCATCCTGACGGTGGCTTACTGGAACGAGCGCGCGCTCAATGAGCGAGTATTCACGTTCAGCAGCAGCACGCATGGTGCGCAGGTGACGAGGTTCAATACCTGAGCGCTGAAGTTCTACCAACGCAGTAAAGACCACAATGTGCTCTTCGCCATACGAATCAGCAGGCTCAAGCATTCCTGCCGAGACGGCATCCTGAAGCAGGTTCATACTGGCACCACATGCACGAACAAACTCTTCACGGGTGTAACGAGTGGGAGTTGCAAGTAGCGAGTCGGCAGAAAGACTCTGCGCGCTTGGAAGAGCTGGAGTGTTTCCTGCATCTATCTCATCGAGGTGAGTACGAATCACCTTCAAAGGAAGGTAGTGATCACGCTGCATAGTCAGAATGAGTCGAAGGCGATCGACGTGTTCCACAGAGAACTTGCGGTAACCAGAAGGAGTGCGCTCTGGTGTGATCAGACCTTGTTCTTCAAGAAAGCGAAGTTTTGAAGGTGTGAGATCAGGAAAATCTGGAGAAACTTTTGCCAGAACTTGACCGATGCTAAGCAGGCCACGAGTAATTGGTGCCTTACGAGCTGTTGTTGCCATTACGCAGATGCACCTCGAGCCAGATCTACACGCGAAGCAAAGAAGGTGAGGTGGAATTTGCCAACCTGGACTTCATCGCCATCTTTCAAAGCATGGCGTTCCACGCGTTCTCCTTCGTAATAGGTGCCGTTGAGCGATGCAAGATCGCGCACTTCGAATTCAGTTCCAGTACGACGGAACTCGGAGTGACGCCGTGAGACAGTCACATCATCCAAGAATATGTCTGAGTCGGGGTGGCGACCGCAGGTGGTTACGTCGACATCAAGAAGAAAGCGTGCTCCCTGGCTTGGTCCACGACGAACGATGAGCAGTGCATTGCCACTCGGCAACGAAGCAATAGCTTCCTGTTCTTCAGGAGTGACATCTACAGCTTCGAGTGCTTTAACCTGCTCCAGGAAAGACTGTGAGAAAGTCGCTGTTTGATCGGGACTTGGGGTCGATACGGGGACGTCTGAGGCATCATTGCCAGCGAGTGAATCGTTCACTTTTCCCCTTTCGTACTTCACCACATTAGTGGACTTTTTCCCAACGCAAAATACGAGACTTTTTAAGACCTCCCAGCGGAAATAGTTGCCTGAAAATTTGACAAGGGAGTAGTCCCTTAGCTTGAAAATCCGGGAAAACACGAACACAGGTAGACTAAAGACATCTTGTGAACGATTTGTTTCGCTCCCTGCGTCGATAGAACGCTTCCCTCACCGTAACCGGTTGACATTTTTCTTCGGCGAACGGATGCATCTACTGATGCCTTCGCCATACGTCCCGGTTCATAGAAGAGCTCTGAGTAGCGCATTGTGTTGCGCACTCATGATTCTTCTACCTGTGACTTCAACTAAAGGTAAACCGATGTCTGACAAGACTTTTGCATCATTGGGTGTTCCAACCCCCATCATTACGGCCTTGACCGCTTCCGGCATTGATACTCCCTTCCCCATACAAATCGACACATTGCCCGACACACTCTCCGGAAGAGACGTTCTGGGTCGCGGAAAAACTGGTTCAGGTAAGACCCTGGCATTTAGCATCCCCATGGTGGCTCGTCTTGGCGGTGCCCTTGCCGGTGGACGTCGTCGCCCCGGTCGTCCACTCGGCCTCGTGCTCGCCCCCACCCGTGAATTAGCAACCCAAATCACCAACACGATGTCCCCGCTGGCAGATGCCTACAATCTCCGCGTCACCACCATCTTCGGTGGCATCTCACAAGCACGACAGGTGGCAGCACTCAAATCAGGTGTTGACATCGTCGTAGCAACCCCTGGCCGTCTGGAAGATTTGATGAAGCAGGGTTTCCTTCACCTTGACGCGATCGAGATCACCGTTTTAGACGAGGCTGACCACATGGCTGACCTGGGTTTCCTTCCGATCGTGACCAAGATCTTGAAGGCTACCCCTGTTGGCGGACAACGACTTCTCTTCTCAGCAACGCTTGATAATGGTGTTGACAAACTGGTAAATCAGTTCCTCCACAACGAAGTACTGCACTCAGTTGATGAAGCCAACTCCCCCGTTGCAGCCATGACTCACCATGTCTTTGAGACCAGTGGCAACGATGCCAAAAAAGAAGTGGTCTACAAACTTGCCTCAGGAACAGGGCGACGCATCTTGTTTATGCGAACAAAGCACCACGCGAAGAAACTTGCAAAAGCACTCACCGATGCAGGCATACCCGCGGTTGATTTGCACGGAAACCTCTCCCAACCCCAACGCGACCGTAACCTGGCCGCATTTGGTGAAGGTGCTGTCAACGTCTTGGTAGCTACCGACGTCGCAGCACGAGGTGTTCACGTCGACAACGTAGAACTTGTTATCCATGTTGATCCCCCGATGGAACACAAGGCATATCTCCACCGTTCAGGACGCACGGCACGAGCAGGTGCTGAAGGTGACGTGGTCACTATCTGCCTCCCAACCCAGCAACAGGATGTTGCTTCTCTTCTCAAAAAAGCTGACATCCAGGTTGTCCCTCAGAAAGTCAATGCAAACTCACCAGAAGTTCTTGAACTTGTGGGCGAAATTGCTCCGTATGTGAAACCAGCACCTCGAGAAGCAAAACCTCAAGGTGGCGGCGGAAAGTCCATGGGCGCAAACGCTCAAAGAAAACGTGCACTTCGAGAATCCCAAGGTCAACGACCACAGAAACTTACTCGTGAAGGAAAGCCAGCGCGAGATCGTTCTGGTCGCCCGCCAGCAAATGAGAATGGTGCACGTCGCACTGGTGCTCACAAGTCCAGCTCACAGGGTGGAGCACGTTCTTCGCAGCCTCGTACTGCTGGAGCCAGCCAACGCCAAAGAAGCGCTCGTCCTCAACAAGGACGCTAACTCAATAGATCACTTCACAATCAAGATATGGCTTTGCATTCACCACTGGGTGCGAAGCCTTTCTTGTTGGACCACGGCATCTAGATCTGCAAGCTTGCGCATTCCCGCAAGAGGTTGAGCCATTCGGTGGTTATTCCTGATCTTGGGTTCAACTCGGTGAAGGAATGCCCAATAGCCCGCAGTGAAGGGGCAGGCGTTCTCCCCCAGTCGTATTTTGGGATTGAAAGGACAACTCCGACAGAAATCGGTCATGGAGTTGATATAGGCACCACCTGAGGAATACGGCTTGGTCGCCACTAGTCCGCCATCTGCGTGTTGGCTCATCCCTATAACATTTGCCGGCATAACCCACGGGGTCCCATCAACAAAGGCATCAATGAACCAGTCATTGAGTTGTTGTGGGTTGTATCCACGTTGCAACGACCAGTTACCCAAAATCATCAGACGCTGAATGTGGTGGGCATAGCCACTATCTCCTACAGAAGTAAGAACGTGTTTCATGCAGGCTGCGTCCACACCTTGCCCGTCGAGCTTCCAAAATTCTTCTGGAACATCCTCGTTTGCTTCCAGAAAATTGTTGGTCTGGGCATAGTCTTGGCCAAGGTGCCAATACAAATGCCAGACCCAGTCACGCCAACCAGCAATTTGGCGCACAATAGCTTCGACGCTCCCTAATGGGGCATCCCCGTTCTCATAAGCTGCAACACATGCATCAATGACTTCCTGCGGATGCAACAGGCCTAAATTCATGGGGACACTGAGCTGAGAATGCGCCATCACATCATCGCCTTGCAGGCTGGCATCTTCGAACGGACCAAAGTCCATCAACCGTGTTTCAACAAAATCTTCTAGCGCCGCTAGTGCTTCCAGACGGGTTGCGGCAAAGCGCCGAGGACCATCGCGGCCCAGAAGGGTTATCTCACCCGCCTCACTCCACGCGGTGAGATCAGCTCGAACTTGAGCATCTATCTCGTCTTCGTGTGGCGCCCACGGGACGGGAAGTCCAAGGTTGGTTGCCCCCTTGGGCGGTGGTTGCCTATTGTCATGGTCATAGTTGTAGTGACCACCAGCCGGCTGTAGGCCTTCCATCAGGATGCCGGTGGAATCTCTCCAATGCCGGTAGTAATTTTCCAATTTCAAAGTTCCTGGCTTTTTTCCCTGCACCCAGACCGAGAAGAATTCTTCGCTACTGACAAAGCCACGACTAGGAACAACTGAAATACCTAGTTCGGCAGCTAATGCTCTGCTTCCCCAACTTGTTGGATTGACCATGTCAATTTCTTGGCCTGCCGCAATTTTGGGAATCAATACATCCCGATAGTGCTCAGCAGTGACATAAGTCACACGTTCACCCAGCTCAGCTTGCCGATGACGGAGAGCACTGAGAATCAAATGAGCTTTAGCCCAGTGATAAGGACGCCTCGAGAGAACTGCTTTTGCTTCAATCAGGAGGATTTCTCCCCCATCGTCAAAGTGCGGACCAAGCTGATCCGCCATCAGCCATCTCATCGAGTGCGAACTTCAGTACTGAGAGTCACGAGTCCCCCAAGTACAACGACAAGCCCCAGCCAACCAATTGGTGCAATGACCTCACCCACAACTGCAACAGCCATCACCACCGCAACGACAGGCTCAAACAAGGTATAGACAGCAGCACGAGAGGCAGGCATAGTGCCCAACCCAACTGCCAAGAGGAGATGCCCAACTGCGGTTGGGAACAAGATCAAATACGCCATCACTGGAATAGAGAGTGGTTGATTCTGAAATTGAGCTGGGTTAGCGATTACTAATACAACAAGGACAAGTATCAGCGGAACTGCTGAAACCAACTGAAGCGTTGAAATAACTGGACGGTGACCAATTCCTTGCGGACGATCCGCAGAAGGTTTCATCAACTTGTTCGCCATGTAGGTGTAGAGGGCATATGCGAAGCCAGCAAGTAGCGCTAAGGCTATTCCTAAAGTCACCATGGCCTGACCGCGAACGATAGCCCCACCGTCTTCGCCAAAGTTTCTGCCAGAGACCAACATGACACCGCCAGTAACGGTGATGGCCGTCGCCACCAGCCAGCGCCCGCTTGGTCTTTGTTTATCGACGGTCCATTCAATCAACCCAGCAAATAATGGAGCAGAACCAAGCGCAATGACATTGCCCAGAGCAACACCTGCCCAGCTCATGCCGATGTAGAAAACAGTGCTGTAGACAGCAAGACCGAGAGCCCCTAAAAGAACCAAAGGGATCGCACCAATGTTCTTCCAGGTCAGCCAGACCCCTGGCAAGGATGTGAGCCCCAGAATCAATCCACCAATCCCCATGGTGCTGGCACCAATGACCACAGGGTTTATGCCAGGAATGAAACTTGCCGCCATACCTGTCGTACCCCAGAAAGTACACGCAAGCAGTAACGCAACAACGCCCCCGCCGTAGCTGGCTCGGGGCGTTGTCGTCATAGCTTCAAGACTAGCGAGATGGGAACTTCGGTGGGTGCAAACCTGCGAGTTCCTGAATCACGCGAACAACCTGGTGGCTGTAGCCATACTCGTTGTCATACCAGACATACAAAATGATGTTCTTACCGTTAGCAATCGTTGCCAAACCGTCGACAATACCTGCGCGATTGGAACCAACGAAGTCGGTAGAAACAACCTCAGGTGACTCGATGTAATCAATCTGGTTACGCAGATTGGACTTCAAGGATGCATCTCGCAACACCTGATTGACGGTCGCACGATCAACAGACTTATTCAGCGTCAGGTTCAAGATAGCCATAGAAACATCTGGGGTTGGAACGCGAATAGCATTACCGGAGAGTTTTCCTTCAAGCTCAGGAAGCGCCTTCGAAACAGCCTTAGCTGCACCGGTTTCCGTGATCACCATGTTCATCGCAGCCGAGCGACCACGGCGGTCACCCTTGTGGAAGTTGTCGATGAGGTTTTGGTCGTTGGTGTAGGAGTGAACTGTCTCTACGTGACCGTATTCAACTCCATACTCATCGTTGATGACTTTGAGCACAGGAGTAATTGCGTTCGTGGTGCACGAGGCAGCGGTAATGATTGTGTCTTCGGGAGTTATCGTGTCGTGATTGATTCCGTAGACAACGTTTTTCAATGGGCTCTTACCGGGTGCGGTCAGAACCACACGAGAAATACCCTGTGCTTGAAGGTGCTGAGCAAGTCCAGGTTCATCACGCCAACGACCGGTGTTATCAACCAAGATTGCATCTTTGATGCCGTAAGCGGTGTAATCCACGGTGGTGGGATCTGAGGAGTAAATCACCTGAATGGGCTTGCCGTTAGCAATGATGAGGTTCTTTTCTTCATCAATGGTGATGGTGCCGTTGAAGGGGCCGTGAACCGAGTCGCGGCGAAGCAAGCTGGCACGCTTGGTGAGGTCTTTATCATCACCCTTACGAACAACAATTGCCTTGAGAACAGGCCCACGGCCATTCTCAGCATTGCCGAGAAGAATGCGGGCAAGTAGACGGCCAATGCGACCGAAACCGTAGAGAACAACATCTTTGGCATCTTCGGGTGATGCCGGGTGGCCGTTGCCAGCAACCGGGGCAAGAACTTCTGCAGCGAAGTCAGCGATGCTCTTTCCCGATTGTGCTTGCTCAGCAAGAATGCCTGCAACATTGATCGATGCTTGACCAGGGTTCAACGCCACAATTGCGTGAACAAGCTCGAGGGTGCGATTGATGTCGAGTTCTTGACCATCAACATGGCGGGCATAGCGGTGTGCTTTAACAATTTGCAGTGGTGAAGAGTTGATGAGGCGTCGGCCGTGAATCGACGTGACTACGCCATTGTCGCGATAGAGCGCACCAATCAACGGAATGAGCTGTTCAGCTACTGCTTGACGGTCGGTCCAGGTGGCGTCATTGTGTGGTGCCATAACCAGAGGTTCTCCCTTGAAACTGTTGAAAGTGTCTCATGCTTATCTCGAGCATGGGACGGGTGTATTCAGTTTGTACCGGGGACATCTACGTCTTCCGGGGAGGGAGTGATTCAAGCCTAATTCAGAAAAGGTGGAATATGTGGGAGTTACATTTATGTCTATGGAAATGTTTCAAGCACACGGTCGAACCGTCCTTGTCATCGGTGGCCTTGGTGGTCTTGGTCGAGGAATTTGTACTGGGTTTATTTCTGCAGGAGCAGATGTCATTGCTTTAGATACAGATAGTGAAAAGGAAACCCTTTATCGAGTAGAACTCGATGCCATGGAGTCACAACTCAGTGTTATTTGCGCGGATGCCACAACTCCCGAGGCATATGAACTCTGTCTTGAACACGTCGCAAGTCGAGGCAGCTGGATCGACACCGTCGTGGTGTGCGCAACGCCCCCGCAGTTCACAAAAGCTATCGAGGATTACGACTGGGATTACCACCAGCAGATGACTGAGGTTTTTCTGAAAATTCCATACCTTGCAACAAGAGCTCTATTACCAGCGATGAAAGAGCACTCTTTTGGTCGCATTATCAACATCACTTCAGAAGTTTTTGAGATGAGTGAACCTCATTCTTCGGCCTATGTTGCAGGCAAAGGTGCCCAAATTGGGTGGACTAGATCAATGGCTAAAGAACTTGCCCCGTTTGGAATCACTGTCAATCACGTAGCCCCAGGGTTCATTCCCGTGGAACGCCATCAGGACCTCCCTCAAGAAGTCTTTGACGATTACCTCGCAACTGTTCCTGCAAATCGTTTTGGAACTCCTGCGGATATCGGAAGTGCTTGTGTTTATTTCGCCAGCGCTGAAGCAGGTTTTGTCACAGGACAAACATTGATTGTCAACGGCGGTCGATCACCACACTAAAGCCGGTAAAACACTCTTTCCTGCGATTATTTCCTGAAGCGCTGATAACCTTGCTTAACCGTTAAGCACACATAGGAAATCATGTCTCAGGGAAACAACACAACTACCCTTACTCTCAAAGAAATAGCCAAAATAGCGGGGGTGTCTACAGCCGCTGTCTCCAACGCCCTCAATGAGACTGGTCGGATGTCCAAAGAGACTCGATCTCGAATTAAAGAACTTGCTCACCGATTGAATTATCGGCCCAATCATCGAGCGGCATCATTACGCACAGGCTTAACAAAAAACATCGGATTTGTGATGACCCTAGAAGAGGACCCTGATTCACGAGCAAGGTGGTCAGCATATAGCAGTGAATTGCTATACACCCTAGTTATAGCTGCAGAGAAACGCGGTTACACCGTATCCATAATTTCTGCGAGTAATCCCGATCAACTTACCTTGACTCAAATAGATCTTCTGTATTACTTGGACCCCTTCACAGATAATTTGCTGGTTTCTCGTGCGACAGAATTGGGAATTCCAATCCTCATGAACGATGACCCAACTAACTCAAGTGTTGCAATTCATATCAATACGGGTTTTGGGGAAATGACGCGGTCAGCACTGGACGCTTTGGCCGAAGCAGGGGCAACAAAAGTGGGATTACTCACTGAAATTCCAGGAATACCTTCTGATGAAATAGCTGAAAAAGTTTATCTAGAGTGGTGTGTAGAAAAACAGGTAGCTCCCATCATTCAGCGAGGCAACTACGGCCGAACTGACATTGTTGAACGAATTAACGATTTATTGAATTCTGGATGCGACGGAATTTATTCTTTCTATGAGGAAACTCCATCAATACTTGAAATTGCTGAGCAACGCGGAATAAGAATTCCTGAAGATCTCCAATTGATTGCGGCAACTATCAACAAAGCAGAAAATGACGCTCTGGGAGTATGTTCGACGGTTTTTCATCCCGAGGCTATTGCTGAAAATTGTATGGATGTCATCGTAGACATCACAAAAAACATGCAGAAAGCTCCAGTAACTGTAGATATTCCTTGGGAGTTTTCTTGGAACAATTCTTGTGTACGTAACGTGAGAAACTAGCCAGGACCGTTGGGAAGTAGTGGAACAACCCGGTGCTTGAGCTCAATCCCCTGCGCCCGGTAACTTCCACCCACAATCAAAATTGCGCCCAGAATTCCTAGCCAACCCAACATTTCAGCGCCAAGGAATACACCGATTACTACTGCCCAGATTGGCTCTGTGCCTAGTAACAAACTCACGCGTGCTGCTGAAGTTTTTCGAACTGCCCACAGTTGAACCAGGAAGGCAAAGACGGTGCATGCGGCAGCAAGGTAGGAAAGGTCTAACCAGTCTGCTGGAGTGAAGGTTGAGTAGCTCTTGATAACACCAGGAACATCTGCGGCAGTGAAGACCACAGCACACACCACTGTCTGAACAAACGTGACGCTGACTGAGCTATAGCTGTAGCCGGTTGTGAGCTGCCCCAGTGCAGTGACGTGAATACTTCTGACAATTGCAGCACCGAGCATGAGGGCATCACCCCAATTGGGTGCGTGAAAACCATTGCCTGAGACAAGCAACAACACACCGATCACGGCAACTACAGCAGCAATGAAATAACTTCTCGGCAACCATCGTTTGAGCCACAGTGATTCCAGAATGGGCGTAAACACAATCGTCATACTGATGATGAGTCCAGCATTTGTCGCACTAGTGAGTTTGACGCCCCAGGTTTCCAAACTCAAGATGCCAGCTTGGGTCAGGCCAAAAATGACACCAATCAAGAAACCCCGTCGATCAAGACTTTTGTTCTTGGTGAATAGCCACACCAGCAACATCATCAACGAGGCAAGGAGGAACCTGGCAGAAAGTATGGCAAAAACACTGCCATGTTCAGTAAGAACCTTGGTTGCGAGGTAACTGCTCCCCCAGACAACGGCAACTCCCAACAGGAGAATATCCGCTTGGTTTTTCTTCAGAAAATGCATCAGATCACACTGTTGACGTGCAAGGTCAGTGAATGCTCAGACCAGAAACTAACAATGTCACGGCGAGCACAGCAAATACGCCAGCAACAACAAATTCCATAGCGATTGTAAATCCGGGGGTGGTCATCACCTTGCGCATTGCAGAAGCACCAAAAACGAGTGCTGTTAACCACACCGCTGAGACTAGAACAAAGATGAGACACAGGAAGGAGAGCTGCAGTGCCGCGCTGTCAGATTTGCCCAGGAACTGAGGGAAGAAAGCAAGAAAGAAAATAAGAACTTTAGGGTTAGTCACATTGGTGAGATAACCCATGAGAAATGGCCCCGCTTTTCGCTTGGAACCTGCAGAGTCGATATCGACTGACTGAATTGTTCCCTCACGGTTCTGCCCAACCAGCTTGATACCCGCACGCAAAGACTGAATCGCCAGGAATAACAGGTATAGCGCACCGAGAATTTTCAGCCAGAAAAGGGCTCCCGGTGCCTTGGCGATGACCAGACCAACACCAGAGATGAGTAACAATGACAAAGTCAGGATGCCGGTATAGATTCCAAACATTGTGAGGAATCCATCCTTCTTTCCTCCCCGCAATGTCGATCGAAGCATCAAGAACGTATCTGCACCAGGAGAAAGAATGATTACCAGTGCAGAAATGATGAAGGCCGGTAGGACCGCGTAATCAAGCATTACTGTTCACTCTCTATTGCAGCGATAAGCGCCTCGACCACAATCGCATGGTCATCTTGCTGGGGAACACCACTAGCTACAACCGCACCTACGAAAGTATCCCCAACAAAGAGTGGGAATCCCCCACCATGGGCAGCATATTCTTCAGACAACCCCGTCTCGTGAAAGAAATCTTTACCCTGCGAAAGAAAGCGTTGACCTACCAAGAAAGACGGTTCACGGAAGTGGTAGACAGTCTTACGCTTGCGCTCAATCCAGTCATCATTTTCAGAACTCGTGCCAGGGCAGGCATAACGAAACACATGCTGATCCCCTAGGAACACAGAAACAGCTAAAGGCCAATTCCGTTCTTCTGCACGTGCTGCCAGATCCATTCCCAACGCCAACGCGTCTTCGTGTCTCAGTGACGTAAATCTCAGCAGTGCTAGCTGCGATTCGAGTTCAGCTACATCAGCAAGTAGCTCTGGGGTCTCTGACATAAAAAGGGGCTCTACTGTGAAGAAGAACCGATAATGGCGTCTACGTCGATCTCTACCAGCATGTCTGGAGCAGCAAGCGCTGAGACTTCGACAGCTGTTGCTGCAGGTCGAATCTCCCCAAAGAATTCACCGTGGACTTTGCCCACAGCATCGAAGTCCGCGATGTTGGTGAGGTAAATGCGGGTGCGAACCACATCACCAAAAGTCGCTCCAGCCTGTTCTAGCGCTACTGCAAGTCGTTTGAAGATTTCTCGAGTTTGAGCTGCTGGATCAGAACCACCAATTGCACCTTCAGGTGCTCCAGCGGTTGTTCCCGCAATAAAGACAAAATCTCCCGCACGTACAGCACGGGAGTAGCCCACAACAGGCTCATAGACGGATCCAGAAGAAATCAGAGTGCGCTCATAGGTCATAACACCAGCCTAGGCGCACACTGGTCTACTCCGGGTTACTTCTTGGTGCGTCCCCATTCATCTAGAGGGAGTTGGTCCTCAAGATGCACAATCTCATCACGTGGGCAAAACAACACAACATCCCGTGTGCTTCGATCGAAGAAGTGATCTGACATGGGTTCATTACACAGCGGACATAGCGCTTGCGTGGTTTGTTCCAATGCAGGTTGGTATGGTCCTAAATCTGCTGGACCAAGGAAGGGATATAGCTTTTCATTCATCCAGTCGTAGAAGCGCATGAATGCGCCGTCAGCACGTCCATTTTCATCTCGATGTGTATTCATGCCACCGAGAGTACGCCTATTGTCTGCGCTCAAGAGCACATCACAGCAAAGTCACAGCATGTGGGGATTTAACGACAAGACCGCCCCTCACCGACAAGGGGCGGTCTGTGTTGTGTTTCGAAGAGAGCTACTTATGCCTTACCTGCAGCAGTAGCCGAAGGGACCTCAATGAGGCGACCAGTAACAACGTCATAGATGTAGCCATAGACAGGAATACCTGCAGGAACGAGCGGGTGTGCCTTGATCCTTGCAACGTCCTCGGTCACGGACTGTGCTTGGTCCGAAATGGTGAGCCAGTCAATGTACTTTGCCTCAGCAGAACCTGGACCTGTTCCGACGTCATAGAAGCCTTCAGAGCCTAATGCAGCAGTCTCGAGGCTGTTGGCCAATAGGCCACGAATGACCTCGTCAGTGAAGAATTCCATACCGCAGTTGGAGTGGTGAATGACAAACCATTCCTTGGTTCCCAACAGCTTGTATGAAATAACAAGTGAACGGATAGCGTCATCAGATGCGCGGCCACCAGCGTTACGGATGACGTGAGCATCACCCTCGCTCAGACCTGCATACTTAGCTGGATCCAGTCGAGCATCCATGCAAGTCAAAATGGCAAAACCTCGAGCTGGGGGAAGATCTAGCTCACCCTTTGCCCCAAAATCAGCTGCGTACGCCTCGTTCGCTGCAAGAACTTCTTTGAGTACAGACATTTTCGATACCTCGTGAGTTGTGAAGAATTTCGGAAGTTTTCTTCCGATTTCTGCAACGGTATTGAAATCTGAATTGTTACGTCGCTTTATGAACTTTTTTGAACAATTAAGACAGCTAAATCGGCAATTATTACGACGTGGAGTTCACAAAAAACGTGCCAGGTGCGAACACGGGGCACGTTTTATTGAGCAGTCATATGAAACCGCTTAGGTGAGGAATTCCTCGTTAGCAGCACTTCTTTGTTGCGTGAACGTGGTGAGAAAGTTCCTTATGTTCGCTGGGATCCATTACTTCTACCTGTTCCATAAAGGCATCGAGATCAATCTTCTTACCGCCAACCCAGGTTCCCTTGACTTTAACTTGCTCGGTGAGCTTGTGCAGGTCGGCTAGATATGGATCAAAAGAAAGCTCGACGAAGTCAGCAAGCTTGCCCACTTCAATGGAACCGATTTCGTGATCACGACCGAGCATGTGTGCAGCGTTAACGGTGTGAGCCTTGATTGCGTCATCCAAGCTGATTGCTTGGTTGGCGCCATGAACTTTTCCTGAAGCGGTCTGGCGGGTAGTCATTGCCTGCCAGTTCAGCAGAGGAATGGGTGGACTCACAGCACCGTCGTTGTGGAACGAGACCACTGCACCGGAACGGAAGGCGTCACCAACAGATTGCCACTGCGAACCTAGCTCGGAAGGGAACATTTCGCCGTCGAGCTTGTCACCCCAGTAAATGAACTGGAAGGGACTCATAGAAAGTCCAACGCCCAATCGTGCTGCACGCTCAAACTGATCACCACGACATGCACCCAAGTGCTCGATACGCCAGCGGTGATCAGTGCCCAGAAGGTTGTGCTTGCTCAGTGCATGCTCATATGCGTCAAGAACAATATCCATGCCCACATCGCCGTTGCAGTGGAAGGCCATCTGATAACCGCTGGGGACGAGCTTGTCCAAAATCTGGTCAAGCTGCGCACGGGTGTAGTTCATTTCACCCTCACCACCGGGACCAATCTTGATTGCAGCGTTGCGAGTGGTGTCATTGTCGAGGTAGGGGAAGGAGGCGGCAATAGTGCCCACCCAGGGAGAGCCATCAGCCCAGAGCTTGATGCCTTGCTTCCTGAGCTTGTTCTCGGGGACCGGAGTCTGTACTGGCTGATCGCAATCAGGCTCAAAACTCATGTGGTACAGCGAAATGCGCAGAGGACTGTCAGGTGCCATCGCCATAGCAACGTAAGCCTTGAGTTGGTTGCCTTGGTATGTGTGTTCTGAACTTGAGGTGATTCCATTAGATGCCATGAGCTTGTACCACTCTGCAACAGGCTTGAGAGGGTGCTGCGCTAATGCGGCAAGGACATGAGATCCAGCGATCAGTAATGCTCCTACTTCGTAGGCACGACCATTAGAAGTTCCATCCTCATTACGACCGAAGCTCGCGCCCACTGGGTCAGCTGGAGGCTTGCCATCAACCCACCCGAGAGCCTTGATGTTTGCTGTGTTGAAGTAGGCTTCGTGACCCGAGTTATCCATGACCACGACAGGGCGGTCCGGGAAGAACACATCAAGGTCGGTGTTTGTGAGCTCAGGAGCACCGTGAAGAATTCGGTCCAAGCCGTTGAACATCAGTGGAACACCTGCTGGGGTTTCCTTTTCCATTTTCTGAAAGTAAGCAGTGACATCGGCATAAGTTGGAAAACCAACATATGGTGCAATCCAGTGGGCTGGTTCCTGGGTCGAAAGACCGCTGAGTGCTGGGTGGTTGTGAGGATCAATCAGGCCAGGCATCAAGACGGTGTCACCAAGATCCCTCACAGCAACACCAGAATTCGCCGCCTGAATATCGGCAAACGCTCCCACTGCGGCAATCGTGCCAGCAGCACTGTCAACAGCGACAGCTTCAGCTCGAGGATTGTGGGGGTCCATCGTGATAATGGAAGACGCTTTGATGATCAGGTCAACAGCCATGAAAAATACTCCTAAATTTACGAAACACCATAAGGATGGACTATCTGTCTAATTCCGTGACTTCAGACTATGCCGTTTGTCGCGAAAACCCCAGAGGCGCAACAGTGACAAGCCTGTAGGTCGTGAGTGAGTTACCGCAGAATTCTTTCTATGGCTTTTCCGTGTGCCAATTCATCAACCAATTTGTCCATGTAACGAATGTTGCGCATCAGCGGATCTTCCACTTCCTGAACTTTCACACCACAGACAGTTCCTGTAATAAGAACAACATTGGGATGGACGTGAACGTGTTCAAAGAACTCTTGAAGGCTCTCACCTGAAGAAATAGCGGCATCGAGCTGTGTGCCGGTGAGATTAGTCTGCCATGACAGCACGGTTCGAAGTTCTGTTTCGGACCGACCTTTGTTCTGAACCTTCGTAACGTAGAGCGGATAGAGCTCTGAAAAGGGCATCGCGAACAAGCGCTGCATATTTGCAAGCTGACGCGGTGTCATCTGATCTGTTTTCATGAGCGTCCACTCGAGACTAAACAGTCAACGTGACAAATGATCCTGCAGGAACAGGAATCTGCCTGGGTGCTCCCGAAGTGAAATCAGTGGAAGTGAGGTCCACAACATAGGGGGTTGGGTTTGATTCCACTCGGATGATGTATCGACCGGCACTCAATGAAGAAATAGAAGACCATGTCGTGCGGTCATTTTGAGGCAAACCTGTAGAGCCAGTACCTGCCATCACGCCATCAGGGATATCGAAGTTGTTGAGTGCATGGAATGCGGCAATTTCTTGGCTCGCTGCATCCTTCTGAGGAAGCATCGTCCACACATAACCTGTTGCACGAAGATACCTAGAAGGTGAGCTTCCATCTCCGGGTATTCCCATGAATCCTTGCCCCTGAGAGACAGGAGCAAAGTCAACACCATTGATCTTTACGGGTGCAGGATTCAGTGCCTGCAACGAAGGAAGGTGAACTCGCACGTTGTTGTAGTGCCAATCAAGGTGTGGCGCGTTAGTCGCGACACCAATGGGGTTGTCCACGTGAAGCTGTTTGCCATCCTTAAACTCAACAACCCCTGACGCGCCGGTTTTGTCATGCAACACCAAGTGAATAGGTGGCACTCCCCCAATGGCAGGCTGGGGCTGTGCCCAAATGGTTAACTTGCCCAATGCTTCGAAGGCTTCCGCAACCGTTGCACACATTGTGAGTACGTAGTTACAGATATCCATATTGGAGATCACCTGTGCAGCATCAACCCCAGTTGGATCTTCATAATCGGCAAAACCTGGCATGTACAGAACACCCGCGTAAAGACCAGCTTCATTCATGCCGTCGGTGAGATATTGGGTATCCCCAATGACATCCATGCCCACAACTCCATGAACGGACGTCCACGTTGCCCCCGCACCTGAGGGTGAGGCAGAGGCGTAGGTCACACCTCGAGGAATAGCCGTAACCATTGCCCCCAACATGTCGGGGAATTCCATGGACCTTGCAACGACGACGCTGTTATCTTGAGCAGTGAGCTTGAAGTTTGTGCACATATCGCAAGTCTACGAATACTTATGAAATACACACAGAACCTATAGTTCAGGTGTTCTGTTGTCGTAGTTCCTGAAACGGACATTGGTCCTCAGCAACACTGTGATGACAACAATGATTCCGAGTCCGCCCAGTAGTGCTGGCGCCCATAAACCTATGGCTACTGCCATCAAACCCGTGAAGAGATCACCAAGACGAGGCCCGCCAGCAACTACCGAATAGAACACGCCCTGAAGACGTCCGCGCATTTCATCAGGAGCAGCAGTCATCAAAATAGTTGAACGGAAAATAGCAGAAACTTCATCAGAAGCACCCATGCCCACAAAACACAGTGCGGCAATACTGAGCCCCACCCAGCTCACTTCAGACCAAGTATTTCCCACACTCCCATAGGCACCCAGAACACCGGCAAGCACAACCACACCGAAGAGCAAGATGAAAGCACCATAGACAGTAATGGCGCGGCCGATAGCCAAACCGAAATGGTTAATGCGCGCCACGGGACCGCTGAGCAAGCTCGTGGAAAATGTTCCCACTGCAGCGGCAGCAGTCAAAATACCTACCGTTGTGGGCCCACCACCAATGACAGTGGCAGCAACAGCGGGAAGAACGGCATACGGACGGCCCAAGCTCATTGCAATGATGTCGAAGAGGAAGCTCGTTCGAATATTGGGGGCAGTTCGTAAAAACGCTAAGCCCTGCTTGATACCGTCCCAACCCTTGGCAACTGCATCATGTAATGGTGGGATTTTTGGCAGCGTGAATACGCCAAAGAATCCTGCACACATCAACGCCATGTCCACGACGAACGTAACCGTGAAGCCAGAGGTTGCGACCAACACACCAGCCAGTGCAGGCCCCACGGTGTATTGAATTCCCATCGATATTCCACTGAGCGCATTGGCTTTAGGCACGTCCTCAAGTTTGAGGATGCGCGGATAGACCGCCATACGCGCAGCACCCGAAATGATGTATGCCATCGCACTAATGGTGGTGAAGACATAGAAAGGCCAGACCGCCACGCTTGATCCTTGAGCTTCAAGCCCTGCATCAGTGACCGAAAGAGCAACCAATCCCAGTGTCGAAATAAAGGAGATCGTGATGGCACCGAGAATGACAGTTCGGCGGTCTTGACTATCTGCAAGCATTCCACCCCAGGGACCAGCAAACAGCATAGGAACTAACGCAATTCCACCAACTAGTCCCACCATGAATGTGTTGTGGGTGATGTCAAAGATCTGCAGACCGACGGCCATGACGGTCATCTGAGCACCAACACCGGATAGACCAGCACCAATCCACAGACGAGCAAATGCGGGTGAAACCTTCAACGGCGTCAGATCTACGAAGCGGCGCTTAGTTTCAGTCACTGGTTGATTCTAATGCTGTGTGGAGCAGTGAAAGGGAGGCCATAAACAGTAAAGCGACGGTCATAAGACCGCCGCTTTCCAAATGGTCGGGCTGACAGGATTTGAACCTGCGACCCCTTGACCCCCAGTCAAGTGCGCTACCAAGCTGCGCCACAGCCCGTAGTCTCTGCGATTTCTCACGAAGACAACTAGACAATCTTACCGGTTTTCCTAGTGGCTATTGAACCAGCAAAGAACTTCCCTGAAGCTTCTTAACGGGCTTCACAAACAGTGGCGTTGTCCATAACAACATCAATGCCCACAGTCCAATGTTGGGAAACACTGTGGCAATCACTATTGCAATGACCAATAAAACCACGATGACTTGGGAACCGATGTATCCGTGAATGTAGACAGTATCTGGGATCAGTAGATCTTTATGCTTGAGCACATAAACCTTCATTAACAGCTGAATAATCGCCAAATACAACATGGTGCCTATATAGATGGTTGTTGCCCAGCCTGCTGGACCATTTGAATCAACGATGAGTGCCGTGGGAAAAGGTATGAACACTATTCCGAATAACCACAACATGTTCAAGAGCATGACGCGCCTATCCACCTGTTGTAACTGCTCAAAGAAAGTGTGGTGCAGGAACCAGTAGTACGCAATGACAGCAAAGCTCAAAACGAAGACGTAAACCTGCGCCCCAATGCCAGAAAGGAAGTGATTGACATCCCCGTGACCAATACTGCTGGCTTCATCAACAAGGGGAAGCACCAAAATAGTGATCGCGATCGCCACAACAGCGTCAGAGAAATTGACGACTCGATCAAACCCACGCTTTGTTGCCATGAGTCAACTCTAGAGCTGAGCTATCTATCAGCGTGCCAATTCTTCTAGTTTGAGCTTGAGTTCAGGCCAAGACTTACCAAAACCTGGATGTAAATCAAAAGATTCAACCTCACTCAAAGCGATCCAAGCCAAGGCTTCGCTTTCACTATCACCCATTACGGGTTCAAAGGCTTCTGATGATTCAACGACAACCGTGGTGTAACTCCAGAAATCGAGGTCGAGAACTTCGGTGAAGAGAACCGTGACTAGCTCTTGTGGGACACCGGCTTCTTCGTTTGCTTCACGCAGTGCACCTGTAATTGCGTCTTCACCTTGACGAATAGCACCACCCGGGATCCCCCAGGTACCACCATGGTGCGACCATTCTGCTCGGTGCTGGAGCAGTATTCCTGCAGTCCTATGCCAGACAAGTAGTCCTGCAGCACCGAAGGCACCCCAGAACTTTTGTCCATCAGGTCCCACCGCCCATGCATCACCAGGGTCCCGCAGATGCGGGGGTGGCAGGTGTGGCGGGATGTTTCCCATGAATGAAGGTTAGCGCTTGCGCTTTTCTCGCACGCGCATGTTCACGTTGATGGGCGAACCTTCGAAACCGTAAATCTCACGCAAGCGTCGCTGGATGTAACGGCGGTAGCCAGGATCCAGGAAACCGGTAGTGAAGAGTACGAAGGTGGGTGGACGCGTCGAAGACTGAGTACCAAAGAGAATGCGAGGCTGCTTTCCGCCGCGCAGTGGGTGAGGGTGTGCAGCAGTGAGTTCTGCCAAGAAGGCGTTGAACTTTCCTGTAGGAATACGGGTATCCCATGAGTCAAGAGCACGCTCAAGTGCAGGCACAAGCTTTTCCATGTGTCGACCAGTACGCGCAGAGATGTTCACACGAGGTGCCCAAGAGACGTGTGCCAGGTCTTGTTCGATTTCGCGCTCCAAGTAACGACGACGGTCGTCATCGAGCATGTCCCACTTATTGAAGGCAAGTACAAGTGCACGGCCAGATTCGAGAACAAGGTCAATAATGCGCACATCTTGTTCCGAAATAGGCTCTGTAACGTCAATCATCACTACGGCAACTTCTGCCTTCTCCAACGCTGCACTGGTGCGCAGGGTTGCATAGAAGTCAGCGCCTTGCTGCAGGTGAACTCGGCGACGGATGCCTGCGGTGTCAACAAAGCGCCACACCTTGCCTGCAATTTCGACCTGCTCATCTACAGGGTCGCGAGTGGTTCCTGCGAGGTCGTTGACGACAACACGTTCTTCACCAGCTGCCTTGTTGAGTAGGGAGGACTTACCCACGTTGGGTCGTCCGAGGATTGCCACACGGCGTGGACCACCCACTTCCTGCTTGGCAACGGCAGAAACTTCAGGAAGTGCAGGAACAACGAGATCCAATAGGTCTGCAACTCCACGACCGTGCAGTGCAGAGACTGGATAAGGCTCACCAAGACCCAGAGACCAGAGAGTGGCAATGTTGGGCTCTTGACGGGCGTCATCGACCTTGTTGGCAAGGAGGTAAACGGGCTTCTTGGTCTTGCGAAGCAACTTCACCACGTGCTCGTCAGTTGCTGTAGCCCCCACGTTGCCATCAACAACAAAGAGCACGGCATCTGCCAGGTCAATTGCAACCTCAGCTTGTGCTGCGACTGAAGCGTTGATGCCCTTGGCATCTGGTTCCCAACCGCCGGTGTCCACCAGAGTAAATTGGCGATCCATCCATTCAGCCTTGTAGTTCACACGGTCACGTGTCACACCTGGTGTGTCTTCAACTACTGCTTCACGGCGACCAATGATGCGGTTAACAAGTGCCGACTTACCCACATTGGGACGTCCCACAACAGCCAGAACAGGAAGTGCAGGTAAATAGGTGATGTGATTGGGATCTTCGGTTGCCAAATCAAGCAAGTCGAAGTCTTCATCATCGAGGTCATATTCTTCAAGGCCAGCACGCAGTGATGCGGCGCGAGCAATTGCTAGTTCTTCGTCGAGGTCTTCGAGACGCTCGGAAAGTCCATCTAGTTCACTGTCGTCGTCAAAGAATTCTTCGTCGCCGGAAATGTTCTCAGCCATCATTTTCTCCTTCGCACGGCTTACGACGTGCGTGAACGTATGACCTCTACGACCGCATCAATCGTCTGCTCATATGTGAAGTCAGTCGAATCGACGGTCACAACGCCATCGGCGGCAGTCATGAAGTCAGATACACGCGAGTCGGCTGCATCCCTGGCACGCAGTGCAGACGCCGTTTGATCTTGCGATTGCTGTGGAAGTTCCGCAGACCGCCTTGCCATTCTAGCTTCTTCGCTGGCAGTGAGCAGGATTCGTGCCGGAGCATCAGGAGCCACAACGGTTGTGATGTCGCGTCCTTCGGCAATAATTCCAGACTTGGAAGTGCTCGCCATGATGTGGCGGAATAGGTCTCCGAGATATTGGCGAACAACCGGTATCTTGGCTACCTTGCTCACAACGTCGGTGATTCGTACTTCACGAATGGCGTCTGTGATGTCTGTTTCGTTGACTTTCACAAAGTAGTTATCTGGGTCAGTACCAATCTCGTAACCAAACTCCTCGAGTGAGTCAATTACAGCCTGCTCATCTTCAGGATTTGTTCCAGTGTTGAGCACGTGCCAGGCTACTGCGCGGTATGCAGCACCAGTGTCGAGGTAGGCAAAATCAAGCTTTCGGGCAGCAGCCTTCGAAACTGAAGACTTTCCACTTCCTGCAGGGCCATCAACGGCAACAATTATGGGGGCGCTCATTAGGCCACTCTCCACTTTCGTTTTTCTAGTTCAGCAACGAGGTTGTCACGAACTTCAGGGATAACCGAGAACTCGACCATACCCATCTGTGCACCTTCAGCATGCTCGAGACGCATATCTTCCAAGTTGATGTTGAGTTCACCAAGTTCAGTGAATAGTTGTGCAAGTTGACCGGGACGGTCATCAATGAGTACAACAATCTGCGCGAAACGTCTGTTCTGGCCGTGTTTACCTGGAAGTCTGGCAACCCCAGCATTGCCGGCAGCCATTTCTTCAGCAATCACTTTGCGCGCACCAGGTGCATTCACATCACGCAGCGCGTCAGTGACGTTTTGCAAGTCTTTTTGAAGATTTTCCAGCACACCAACAATGGAATCTTTATTTGCTCCCAAAATCTGGATCCACAGTTCGGGTGAGCTGGCCGCGATGCGGGTCACATCACGAACACCTTGACCTGCCAGACGAACGGCCTCATCTGAAGCGCTCTCTAACTGCTTCGCCATCAAACTCGACACAATCTGGGGAACGTGTGAAACAAGACCCACAGCCTCATCATGTGCTTCTGGAGTCATTTCGATGGGAACAGCGCTGAGATCTAGAACTAAATCTTCAACTAACGCCAAAGCCCAGGCGGGTGTTTCTTCGTCCCGGCAGACAACCCAAGGGCGTCCAATGAACAAATCACCCCGGGCAGAAATTGCGCCGCCACGTTCGCGACCAGCAAGTGGATGTCCGCCCACGTAGTGGGTGATGTCAACACCACGAGCTTGAAGTTGGTGCAGGATGGAAAGCTTCACGCTGGCAACGTCGGTTACGACTGCATCTGGGTAAGCCTTGAGTTCTGCCTCAATCACATCTGCAGTCACATCTGGCGGGACACAGACCACAATAATCTTGGGCTGGTCATCAGCATGTGCTGGTCTTCCAGCTCCTAAATCAGAGGCGAGGTGCACTGAACTTGGCGAGGAGTCGGCAAGTGAGACATCAATTCCTTGTGAACGCAACGCAAGACCGATGCTTGCGCCAAGTAATCCAGTCCCGACAATTCGAACATGCGCATCCAGGCGCACGGCGTTGGTATCTGACATCAGCTGTCATCTCCTTCGCTCAAATCGTCGTTATCTATCTCAGTGTATTCGGGCAGCTCTGCGGTATTTGAGCGAGAGAGAGCCAACACAGCACCAAGCTCTGCCTTAGTCAGGTCGCGCATGTGCCCAACAGGAAGTGTTCCTAAGTTCAATGGGCCAAAAGCGCGGCGGACGAGTTCTAGCACTGGATGACCAACTTCTTTAAGCATGCGTCTGACAATGCGGTTGCGCCCAGAGTGCAGGGTAATTTCCACCAGTGAAGACTCTCCACTGTTGGAAGTCGACAGGAGTCTGGCTTTATCCGCTTGGATGAAACCGTCGCTGAGGTCAAAACCTTTAGTGAGCTTTGAGAGTGTTTGTGGAGTGACCTTGCCACGCACTTTGGCGATGTATGTCTTCTGCACACCGAAAGAGGGATGAGCAAGCACATGTGCCAGATCTCCATCGTTCGTGAGAATCAGCAACCCACTGGTGTCTTGGTCCAGACGTCCCACATAAAAGAGACGTTCCTCATAGTCGCGGGTGAAGTCAGACAAATCTGGACGGCCTCGGTCGTCAGCCATTGAACTCACTACGCCCACAGGCTTATTCAGAATCAAGTACCGCTTGGATGTATCAACCTGCACAGGGATTCCGTCAACAGTGACCTCATCAACTTCAGGGTCAACTCGAAGACCGGGCTCGGTAACGAGCTTCCCGTTCACGGCAACACGGCCTTCAGCAATCATGTTCTCGGCAACTCGGCGAGAAGCAACACCCGCAGCAGCCATGACTTTTTGGATACGGATACCTTCAGGAGCTGCAGAAACATCCCAGTCCGCAATGGGTGGACGGTCTGAGTTTTTCACTCCGTCGGGAAGTGGATCCCCACTACGAAGCGTCGACATCAAAGCCTTCTTGACCGTCAGGCAGTAATGGTGAAATAAGTGGGAGCTCATCTAGCGAGTTAATTCCCAGCTGCTGAAGCAACAAGTCGCTGGTGCCATAAAGAATGGCTCCGGTCTCAGCATCACTGGAGACTTCGGTAATGAGACCACGGCTGAGAAGTGTGCGAACGACGGAGTCCACGTTCACTGCACGAATCTGTGCAATTTGTCCGCGACTAATGGGCTGCTTGTAGGCAATAACAGCCAAAGTTTCCAACGCAGCTTGGGAAAGCTTGGTGGGGTTTTGAGTCAGAACAAAGTCAGCAACAACGTGGTCGTAGCTTTCTCGCACATACAAACGCCAACCGCCGCCAACTTCACGCAGTTCGAAACCTCGCTCGACTCCCCCGTTGGCACCGTTGTAATCATTAACGAGGTTTTCTATGGCCTGCTTCACTGCCTTCACCGGAACACTCATCGCTGTTGCGATGGACACCAGGGACTGAGGTTCATCTGCAATCATCAAGATTGCCTCGATCGCGCGCTCTACATCGACGACAGGAACGTGTTGTGCAGTCGCCTCGTCAACGATGTCTTCGACAGTCAGTTCTGTTGTTTCTTCATTAGCGGTCATAATCTGCCCCCAAGTTGGCAAGGTTTTCATCGGACCAGTTGGTTGCGGTCCATTCGATAGTGAGATCACCCAGCGGCTCATCCTGGGCAAAGGAAATTGCAGCGTGACGGTAGAGCTCCAACACCGCCAGGAATCTTGCCACGATGACACCAGCAACAGCCGCATCAGCTACGAGCTCTCGGAACGTCATCGGTTTACCCTGGCGAAGTTTTGTCACCACAGTTGCCGCCTGTTCACGGATACTCACCAAAGGAGCATGCAAGTGATCCAGTCCCACCACGGGAATCTCACGCGGCGCCATGGCCAGCATGGCCAACGCCGCGAAGTCCTCAACACTGGTGTTCCAGATCAGTTCAGGAACTTGTTTACGGAAACGATCTTCCAAACGAACAGTTCTGACGTGACGAGTGGATTCAGCATCCATGTTTTCACTGAACCACTTGGCAACATCTTTGAAAGCCCGGTATTGAAGCAGTCGTGCAAAGAGCAGATCACGCGCCTCGAACAATGCAGCATCTTCAGCGTCAACAACTTCACCCTGAGGCAATAAGCCTGCAACCTTGAGATCAAGAAGTGTTGCAGCAATGACGAGAAACTCAGTTGCGGCATCTAGTTCTTTTTCAAGATCCAGCGTGCGCAAGTACTGAATGAACTCATCTGTCACGACGCTCAAAGAAATCTCGGTGATGTCGAGTTCATGCTTAGAAATCAGGTTGAGCAGAAGATCAAAGGGGCCTTCAAATTCCCCCACAGCAACACGAAAACCGCCGTCAACGACTTCTTCAGAAACGTTGACAGCGTCAGTGGTGGGCTCGCTAAGCGACGACACCGCGTTCGATCAGTTCGCGAGCAAGTTGGCGATATGCCTTGGCAGAGGCATGCTCTGGCGCAAACTCCGTGATGGGGACTCCAGCTACTGAAGCATCTGGGAACTTCACTGTGCGACCAATGACGGTATCGGTGACCTTGTCACCGAAGGTTTCAACTACACGTTCCATCACTTCTTGTGAGTGCAAAGTTCGGGGGTCATACATTGTGGGAACAATGGCATCGAGTTCAATGGCAGGGTTGAGGCGTTCCTTAACCTTGTCAATGGTCTCGATCAACAGTGCAACACCACGCAAAGCAAAGAACTCAGTTGCCAAAGGAATAATCACACCGTGAGCAGCAGTCAGCGAGTTCACCGTCAACAGACCCAGCGATGGCTGGCAGTCGATGAAGATAACGTCATAGTCGTTCTTCACCTGGCGAAGAACACCAGCAAGAATTTGCTCACGTGCAACCTCGTTGATGAGGTGAACTTCTGCAGCAGAGAGATCGATATTGGCAGGAATGACGTCGAGATTTGGAACCTTGGAATGCTGAATAGCACTCTTGGTGTCCTTAACCGAACCGCGCATGAGGTCATAGATGGTAGGAACATCATGGGTTTGGATTCCCAAACCTGCAGAGAGTGCACCTTGAGGATCGAAATCTACTGCGAGCACTTTACGACCGTACTCGGCCAGAGAAGCTGCCAGGTTAATACTCGTGGTTGTCTTTCCCACACCGCCCTTTTGGTTGGACATGGAAATGATGCGCGCAGGACCGTGAGAGGGCAACGGAGCTGGTACGGGGAAGTCTTTCAAGGGACGTCCAGTTGGGCCGACTTTCACGCCGTTCTTGTACGTAACCACTCGAGTGTCCCCACTGTGAGATTGAGCAAAATAGAGGCAACTAAGAGCATGTGCCCCAAACTACCGTGATGCTCATTCTAGCTAGAAAATAGGTCGAAAAAGGCGACACAGGTGCGTCAATTACGTGGCCCGAGGATGAGCTGTCACATAGGTCTCACGCAGTGTATCTGCAGTCACCAATGTGTAGATCTGAGTGGTTGCAACTGAGGAATGCCCGAGGAGTTCTTGCACCACACGAACATCAGCACCACCTGCCAATAAATGTGTAGCAAAAGAGTGTCTAAATGTGTGTGGTGAGAGTTCAACATCGAGCTGCGCCCGCTCCCCCGCTTCCCGAATGATGAGCCATGCCATTTGTCTACTCACCCGAGCACCGCGAGGTCCCAAAAACAATGCTGGTGTGGACTTTCCTCGGGAGGAGAACACGGGGCGAACCCGCACTAAATACGCATCGAGCGCAGCCTGAGCATAAGAACCCACAGGCACGATACGTTGCTTGCCTCCTTTGCCTCGCAAGCGAATCATGCCCTCACTCATGGTCACGTCATCCACGTTCAACCCAACAGCTTCAGAAATACGTGCACCGGTGGCATAGAGCAGTTCGAGAAGGGCCTTGTCTCTGACTCGAACCTCGTCAACACCGTCGGTTGCCGCGATCAATGCAGACATTTGGTCAACGGTGATTGCTTTAGGTAAGCGCTTGGGAAGTTTGGGCGGATTCAGATCAACGGTGACATTATCAGAAACAATGTTTTCTTCGAGCATGAACTTGTGGAAACCCTTGATGGAGCTCAGTGTGCGTGACTGGCTGGATGAAGTCAGTGGGCTTTCGGTGCGAGTTGCTAACCACTGAACATACGCGCTCACATTAAGGAGGGAGATGCGTGCTGCTTCCGTTATGCCATGTTCGCCCAACCAGGCCAAATAGGCATCAATATCTCTGGTGTAGGCGGCAACAGTGTTCTGGGACAGTCCGCGCTCAATGGCGACGTATCGCAGATAACTATCGCGAGCTCGTTGGAGATTCATGACACATACATCTCACAGACTCACGCCTGCCAGGATGCTCCAGATCCCAATGCATCTCGGTGCTCTCTCATACTCCAAGCGGCATCTCCAGGACGCAAGGTATCCCAACCACGGGCACGGGATGCATATGCATTGAGCACTGCTATTTGGAAGATGGAGTTGCTCACATTTCCCGACAACACTGCATCGTGGGCGTCATCGAGACTTACCCAGCGAAGTTCCATGTCCGCTTCTTCTTCACTTCGTTGAAAGGGAACAGGAGTGTTGTGGAGGTCACGAGCGAGGAAGATACGAACAATCTCATTAGATCCACCGGGCGAGGTGTAGTAGTCGGTGAGCACAGACCATGAATCTGCCTCGAGATCCACCTCTTCAGCGAGTTCACGCTGTGCTGCCAGCAAGGCACTCTCTCCGGCAATATCGAGCAACCCTGCAGGAATCTCCCATTCACGTGTACGAATGGGGTGACGATACTGCTGGATAGCGATGAATCGATCGTTCTCATCCAATGCAAGCACCGCAACTGCACCTGTGTGATCAACATAATCGCGCGCAATCACATGCCCGTTGTATTCAAATCGCTCGTGCTCGATATTCCACACACGACCGGTAAAAACAGTCTCGCGTTCGGTGATGGTCACCTCAGCAGGCAGGTCGATAAGACCTTCCTCATTGGTGGCAACCACGTTAGGCCTTTTCGATATCGAACAGGCGAGTTGCCTTTTGACGCTCCAAAGATGCTTCAACCAAGCCTGCGAACAGTGGGTGTGCATTGTTGGGGCGTGAACGAAGTTCTGGGTGTGCCTGGGTGGCGATGTAATACGGGTGAACCTCACGAGGAAGTTCCACAAACTCCACCAACTGACCGTCAGGTGAAGTACCCGAGAAGGACAGACCAGCGTCTGCAATCTGCTGGCGATAGGTGTTGTTTACTTCATAGCGGTGACGGTGACGTTCTTCAATGAGTTCGGAACCATATACCGCTGCTGCCAATGAACCTGGAGTGAGAGCAGCCTTATACAAACCAAGGCGCATCGTTCCACCCATGTCACCATCGTTGATGATGTCGACCTGTTCTGCCATGGTGGCAATGACGGGGGTCTTGGTTTCTGGGTCAAACTCGGACGAAGAAGCGCCAGGCAAACCAGCAAGGTTGCGAGCGTATTCAATCACCATGCATTGCAAGCCAAGGCACAGACCCAAGGTGGGAATGACATTCTCACGTGCAAATTTCAAAGCACCAAGCTTGCCCTCAATCCCGCGAATTCCGAAACCACCGGGAACACAGATTCCGTCGAGGTCCGAGAGGTTTTCCGCTGCACCTTCAGGGGTTTCGCAATCATCAGAGGGGATCCAACGGAGGTGAACCTTGGTGCGGTGGGCAAAACCACCGGCACGCAGTGCTTCAGACACTGAGAGATACGCATCTGGAAGGTCGATGTACTTTCCAACCAGACCAATGGTGACCTCGTGTGCAGGGTCATGCACAGCTTCAAGAAGTGGTGTCCAGTGAGACCAATCAACTTCACCACAGTCAAGTCCAAGCTGATCCACGATGTAAGCATCGAGACCCTGACTGTTGAGCATGGTGGGGATGTCATAAATGCTGGGAACGTCAATGGCGTTCACAACTGCATCTTCATCCACGTCACACATCAGAGCAATCTTGCGCTTGTTGCTCTCGGTGACGGGTCGATCAGAGCGCAACACGAGTGCATCTGGCTGAATACCGATTGATCGAAGTGCAGCGACAGAGTGCTGGGTTGGCTTCGTCTTCTGCTCTCCAGAGGCGCCCATGAACGGAACCAAAGATACGTGCACAAAGAACACGTTCTTGCGACCAAGTTCGTGTCGAACCTGGCGTGCCGATTCAATGAAAGGCTGTGATTCGATGTCACCGACGGTTCCACCAATTTCGGTGATGATGACATCTGGCTGTGGGATGTCTTCCGCCTGGAGACGCATGCGGCGCTTGATTTCATCGGTGATGTGAGGAATGACCTGAACGGTGTCACCGAGATATTCACCGCGGCGTTCTTTGGCGATCACCTGAGAGTAAATCTGTCCGGTGGTGACGTTTGCTGCCTGAGACAAGTTGATGTCAAGGAAGCGTTCGTAGTGACCAATATCGAGGTCCGTCTCAGCGCCATCGTCTGTAACGAATACTTCACCGTGCTGGAACGGGTTCATTGTTCCGGGGTCAACGTTGAGGTAGGGGTCAAGTTTCTGCATCACAACACGCAGTCCGCGTGCGGTGAGAAGATTGCCGAGGCTTGCCGCCGTCAGGCCTTTTCCGAGGGAAGAAACAACGCCCCCGGTGACAAAAATGTGCTTAGTAACGTTATTTCCCGAAGTATTCACCACGGAATTCGAGCTTATCAGCGGGAGGAGGCCAGCTCAATCAACTCGCGGGCGTGAGCCAAAGCATTTTCAGAATCTGGCAATCCCGAGAGCAGTCTCGCCATTTCAGCCTCGCGTTCTTCTCCGTGCAGTTTCTGAACGCTACTGACGGTTACTTCACCAGAGGTATCTTTCACAACGCGCAAGTGGTTAGTGGCGAATGCGGCTACTTGAGCCAAGTGGGTCACCACAATTACTTGAGATTTTTCTGCCAAGCGGGCAAGGCGTCGTCCGATTTCAATCGCCGACGCACCACCAACACCTGAGTCGACTTCATCGAATACATAGGTTGGAACCGAATCTTGGCCGGCGATAACAACTTCCAAAGCCAACATGATGCGGGAGAGCTCGCCACCTGAAGCACTCTTGGAAATAGGTCGAGGTTCAGAACCTGGATGTGGGCGAAGCAGAAGTTCAACACTGTCGCAACCGTGAAGAGCTAATTCGTCATTCTTAGTTACGCGAACAAACAATTGAGCGTCAGGCATCGCAAGTGCTGTGAGCTCTTCAGAGACAGCAGCAGAGAGCTTCACCGCCGCAGCTTCACGAAGATCATGCAGTGCATCAGCGCCGCGGACAACAAGTGCGTGGTCAGCTGCAACTTCTTCAGCTAATTCAGTAATACGGTCCGAGTCGCCATCAAGTTCAAGCAAGCGTTGACTTCCAGTTTCCAGAAGAGAAATCACATCATCGAGGGTGGGGCCATATTTGCGAATAAGTGAGTTGAGTTCTGCTCGACGATTCTGGATAACATCCAGATCACGTTCGCCTTCACCCTCGAGGTTCGCAAGGTGACTGGAGAGTTGACCTGTAACGTCATGGAGCTGGAAAGACAGTTGAGTCAATGTTTCTGCGATGCCCGCCAAGACGGGATCAACGTCAGCCATCTTTTCAAGCTGACGCTTGGCAGCATCAACTCGAGCAAGTGCATCTGCTCCGTCGCCTTCTTCGGAAGAAAGTGCTTCACGGGCAAGGGCTGTGGCAACTCGGAGGTCTTCGGTGTGAGTGAGACGTTCTGCAAGAGCGGTGAGTTGTTCGTCTTCACCGGGCTGGGGTGCTGCTGCTTCTATTTCAGAAATTGACTGACGTAGCTCTTCAGCTTCACGCATGCGCGCATCACGTTGTGCAGTGATCTCGTGAAGTTCTGCAGCGTTGTTCTTCCATCGGCGGAAAGCGTGCGCATACTCTTCCAGTACTTCAGCAAAGTGAGCTCCAGCAAAGCGGTCCAACGCTTCACGCTGAGCAGAGGCAGAACGAAGTCGTACCTGATCAGATTGACCATGCACTGCAACGAGCAGTTCACCAAGTTCACCCAACACTGCAACCGGAGTACTGCGACCTCCCACAACAGCACGAGATCGTCCTTCAACAGAGACGGAACGACCCAGAAGGAGTTCATCGCCCTCGATGAGTCCGCCTGCCTCTGTGACGGTTTCTGTCACTTCTTCGGGGTTGGCGAGAATCCACCGACCTTCAACCCAAGCGGTGTCACTTCCGCTTCTCACTGCGGTGGAATCTGCTCGTTCGCCACGAAGCAGACCTAGTGCAGTAACGACCATGGTTTTACCCGCACCTGTTTCACCAGTTATGGCGGTAAACCCAGGACCTAACGGTAAGAGCGCTTCAGAAATTACTCCGAGGTCTCGGATGCGAATTTCTTCAATCACTTGCCAGGTCCTCGCCAGCCGGTGACAGGAAGGTCAAACTTTTCAACCAAGCGATCAGTAAAAGCTTCAGCATGCAGACGCGCAAGAAGCACCGGTGTGGGCGACTTCTTCACGATAACGCGAGCTCCTGGAGGCAAATTGCGGGTCCGGCGACCATCACACCATAAGACACCATGACCGCTGCGGCGCTCCATGATTTCAACGGCAAAAACAGAATCAGGTCCGACAACCAGTGGACGAGCAAACAACGCATGTGCAGACAGTGGAACCAAAACCATGGCGTCAACCGTGGGCCAAACAACAGGACCACCAGCAGAGAAGTTATAGGCCGTAGAACCTGTTGGGGTGCTCATCACGACACCATCGCAGCCAAAGCTAGACAATGGTCGGCGGTCAACCTCAATCACTACTTCCAGCATGCGTTCACGGCTTGCTTTCTCAACCGTGGCTTCATTGAGAGCCCACGTTTCGAATACAACTTCGTTCGCGACCTTGACCCGAACAGAAAGCGTGGAACGCTGTTCAACTTGGTAGTCCTTGGCCAACACACGAGCGACCGTTTCAGGAATTGTGTCTCGCTCTGTTTCAGCTAAGAAACCCACATGGCCTGTATTGACACCCAACATGGGCACGTTTGCATCACGCAATAGTTCGGCTGCACGAAGAATGGTTCCATCACCACCGACAACGATGGCGCACTCAATCTGTGAAACAGGAACATCACTGTCGAGCGTGGCAAGTGTTGTCAGCTCTGGAGCAAGTTCCTTAACCGGATTGACTTCAAGCTCACGCAAAACAGGTATGGCTCCCTGAGCCTGAATCTCCTGACACACCTGCACTGCCGCTTCAAGGGTGTCTTGCTGGGCTGCATGAGAGACGACAAGAATGAAGCGTTGTTGTGCGCTCATTGTCATGCTCCTGCCAGTTGATGAACTTGTTGAGTCCATTCTGACGGATTCGACTGACTATCTGCACGGAGCCAAAGCACATACTCGTGATTTCCTGCCCCACCCAAGATTGGGGAGGACAAGATGCCACACACACCCAACCCATTGTCAAAGGCAGACCAGAGCACTGCCATCACCGCATCTTCACGAAGCGCAGGGTTAGTCACGATGCCTTCTTTAACGCCAGTACGGCCAACCTCGAACTGAGGCTTCACCAAAAGGACGTAGTCCGCAGTGGGCGTGGCACATGCTTTGAGTGCTGCCATGACATGGGTTAAGGAGATGAAAGAAAGATCCGCAACCACAACATCTGCGACAAAGTCTTGCTTGACGAGTCCCGAAAGCTGACTCTGATCAAGGTTCTTCGCGTTGACTCCTTCCACAACCAGCACACGCTCATCTGAACGAATGCGTGGAGAGAGCTGGCCATGACCCACATCGAGTGCAACGACGGGCTCTGCACCGCGTTCTAGAAGAACCTGAGTGAATCCCCCGGTGCTCGCCCCCACATCAAATGCAGCGCGTCCCTTGACGTCGATGTTGAACCCGTTGAGACCTGCGAGAAGTTTGTGCGCAGCACGAGAAACGTAGTGATCTGCGCCATCCACACTGAGTTCATCAGACGCTTCTACTTTTGTTGAGGGCTTATTGATGACTTTGCCGTCGATGCGAACAAAACCTTCAGCGATGAGGGTCGCAGCGTGACTGCGGGAACGCGCAAGTCCTCGTTCAGCAAGCGCAGCGTCTAGACGTTGACTAGTCACGGGCAGGAATGTCGCCGCCTTCGAGCTGAGCACGCAATTCGTCATAGAGCTTCGCATACCCTTCGGCACGCGTCTCTAGCGGCTGCCCTTCAACGACAGACAAAGCAGAGACGAGTTCGCCATCTGCGGGGTTCTGCGTGGTTTCAGGGGTGCTCATAGTTCAAGATTACCTCACGGTTGATATAAGAAAACCTTGCAGGAGAGACGATCCCGCAAGGTTTAACTTATTTACCTCTGTGCTTATGAGAGGTGGCGCTCATCCACACCGTTGTAGGCCGACAACGGGCGGATCAGGGCGTTTGCTTGGAGTTGCTCCATGATGTGAGCAGTCCAACCAGTGATTCGTGCTGCCACGAAGATGGGGGTAAAGGTCAGGGTGTCGAAACCCATCAAGTGATAAGCAGGACCTGAAGGATAATCAAGGTTTGGCATGATTCCCTTACGCTCGGTCATTGCAGCTTCAAGGCCTTCATAGAGGTCAAGAACATCTGGACGGTTGTAGTACTCAATGAGTTCAACCATAGATTTGCGCATAGTGGGAACTCGTGAGTCACCCTTCTTATAGACACGGTGCCCAAAGCCCATGATTTTGCGCTTTTCCTCGAGAGCTTGCTCCAGCCATGCTTCAGCACGGGCAGCAGCGTCTGGGCCGAAACCAATCTCGTTAAAGATGTGCAACACAGCTTCGTTAGCACCACCGTGGAGTGGGCCCTTGAGCGCTCCAATTGCACCCGTGACGGCGGAGTAGAGGTCAGACAGAGTTGAGGTAATCACACGAGCAGTGAACGTTGAGGCATTGAATGAGTGCTCCGCATACAAAATCAGGGAGACACGGAATGCATCCACAACAACATCGTCTGGGATCTCACCAAAACTCATCCACAAGAAGTTTGCTGAATAATCCAGGTCATCACGTGGTTCAATGACTCCTTCTCCGCGACGGCGACGCTGGTCATAGGAAACAATCGCGGGCAGCTTGGCAAACAATGTGATGCTCTTAGCTAGGTTGCCTTCAGGAGTGGAGTCATCTGTGTGAGGGTCTGATGCACCAATCACGCTGACTGCAGTGCGTACCACATCCATGGGGTGGGCAGTCAACGGAAGTTCGTCGATGACACGCTTTACGTTGATGTCCAAAGCACGCTGGGCACGCTCTGACTTTTGGAAACCAGCAAGTTCTGAAGCAGTAGGAAGTTCGCCGTGCCACAACAACCATGCAACTTCTTCAAAGCTTTTGCTAGCTGCAAGTTCCTGAACCGGATAACCACGATACAGAAGAGAGTTGGTCTCAGGGTTCACCTTTGAAATAGCCGTTGCATCGACGACGACACCGGCAAGGCCTTTGAAAATCTGGGGTTGATCAGTCATTGCATTTCCTCACAAGGTCAAAGATGAAGTCTGTATTAGTGCTTGGTGTGGGTAGTCAGGTCAAAGTTGAAAATGCCTGAATCGAAGTGGTTGTAAGCCTCATAGTCGAGAGTTTCGTAGAGGTCAGCACGTGTTTGCATTTCAGAAACTGATGCCTGGAAGGATCCCGTTTCCTGCAACGAATCCAGCCCACGCACTGCTGAACCCATCGCTAAACGAAGCAGCGATACGGGGTAGATCACAATGTTGATACCAATGTCAGAAAGTTGTTGCTTACTGAACAGCTCGCTCTTGCCGAATTCGGTCATGTTCGCCAAGACCGGAACATCGAGTGCTGCACGCATGGCGGCAAACTCCCCGAGGTCTTTCATCGCCTCAGGGAAGATAGCGTCAGCACCAGCATCTACCAGCATCTTGGCCCGATCAATAGCAGCATCGAGGCCATCTACTGCGCGAATATCAGTGCGGGCCATGATGAGGAGGTTCTCATCACGACGAGCATCTACAGCTGCTTTAATGCGCTTAACGGCAGTGTCATTATCGACAACGTTCTTGCCATCTAAGTGACCACAACGCTTGGGGTTGTGTTGATCTTCGATGTGCAGACCTGCAACACCAGCATCTTCGAGTGTCTGCACAGTTCGTGCCAGGTTGAGGGGTTCACCAAAACCTGTGTCTGCATCAATCAGTGCAGGAAGGTCTGTCATTCGAGCTATCTGCTGACCACGGCCAGCAACCTCAGTCAAAGTGGTCAGACCAATATCTGGTAGTCCTAGGTCTGCTGCCAAGACAGCACCCGAGATATATACGCCATCAAAACCCTTGCTCTGAATGAGCTTGGCCGAGAGCGGGTTGAAAGCTCCAGGGAACTGTAGAAGTTCACCGGAAGCTAACCGCTCACGAAAAATACGACGCTTTTCTGCGGGGGTTGTCTTGGCATACAGCATTAGAACAGACCCTTGGGTAGTGGCACAGAAGAAAGCACACCAGGCTTGGCAATCACAGTGAGACCACCGATTTCTTCTGCGGTGAGTTCAGGCAAACGTTGAACGAGAGCCAAGAAACGTTCAACTTCAGCATCCTCGATAACACCGTCAGCGAGAATTCGGAACTTGTTAATGTATTGCTCTCGAGCGAATGGCCTTGCACCGAGTGGGTGAGCATCTGCCACAGCAAGTTCATCCACGATGACGGTTCCATCGTTGAGTGTAATTTCTACACGACCACCAAATGCCTTCACTGCAGGATCTTCCGAGTGGTAACGACGAGTCCACTCAGCATCTTCCAGTGTGGTGGTTTTGTTCCACAACGCCACAGTGTCCGCACGACCAGCGCGTGCTGGTGCATAGCTGTCTACGTGGTGCCAGGCCCCGTCTTGTAGTGCCACGGTGAAGATATATGGAATCGAGTGATCCAAGGTCTCACGGCTTGCAGTGGGGTCATACTTCTGTGGGTCGTTCGCACCAGATCCAATCACGTAGTGAGTGTGATGTGAGGTGTGAATGACAACCGACTTAACGTTCTCAGGGTTTGTTGCCTCAGGGTGCTCGTTGTGAAGCTTGCGAGCTAGGTCGATGAGCGCCTGTGCCTGGTATTCAGCAGAGTGTTCCTTGGTGTAGGTGTCGAGGATTCCACTTTTGGCCTCTCCCTTTTCAGGAAGTGGCACTTCATAAGAAGCGGTTGGGCCATCGAGCATCCACGCAATCACACCATCTTCACCTTCGTAGATCGGTGTTGGGCTGGTCTCGCCACGCATCGCACGGTCTACAGCTTCAACCGCCATCTTTCCGGCGAAGGCGGGTGCGTGTGCCTTCCATGAAGAGATTTCACCCTTACGAGACTGACGAGTTGCAGTGGTGGTGTGAAGCGCCTGACCGATGGCCTGGTAAATGGTTTCGGTTGGCAGGTGCAACATGGTGCCAATTCCAGCAGCAGCAGAGGGGCCGAGGTGAGCAACATGGTCAATCTTGTGCTTGTGCAGACAGATTGCCTTGACCAGGTCAACCTGAATTTCATATCCGGTGGCAATTCCACGAATAAGGTCAGCGCCAGGGACACCCACATGCTGAGCAACAGCAAGGATGGGCGGAATGTTGTCACCAGGGTGTGAATATTCTGCTGCCAAGAAGGTGTCGTGGTAGTCGAGCTCGCGCACTGCAACACCGTTAGCCCATGCTGCCCATTCAGGTGAGACGCGAAGGTTTTCAGGCTCACCGAACAGGTTGGCGCCATTGCCACCTGTCGATGAGGGATGTGAGAGTGCTTGTGAACGTGCAGACACAACGGGCTTACGTGTCAGCGAAGCTACTGCAACGGAGGCGTTATCAATGATGCGGTTAATCACCATTTCTGTGACCTCAGCAGTAACAGCTACAGGATCAGAAGCTACCTCTGCAATTTTCCATGCCAACTGGTCTTTGCGCTCAAGAGTTTCTTCGCTCTTGTATACGCGTACGTGATGGAGCTTCATGTTTTTCCCTTCGGGGAGTCGATCGTTACTTACGCAACGTTGACTGAGGTGAGATGCCCCTTCACTGAGGCACGAATATTGGTTAACGATTTGTGAAGATGAACGTGGGTAGCGTGTGCAGCTAAGGCAGCATCGCCGTCGATAATCGCTTGGATAATCAAGAGTGTCTCGATGGCACTTTCGTGCAATCGTGCTGGATTGTCTTTGGCCATGCGACGAATGCGGGAGAGGTGTACCCGAGAGTTCTCAAGCGCTGCGACCAGATAAGCGTTATCCACTGCGGCATCAATTGCTTCATCAAACTTTTCATTGAGTTCGTAATAGTGACGAACACCTTCTTCGCCTGATTCGATCAATCGATCTGCATCGGCAAATTGTTCAGCAATGTTGATGAAAACTTTGGGGTCTCGTCGGTGAGCTGCTAGCCGAGCGGCTTGCTCTTCAAGTGCCTCTCGGACTTCATACAGTTCGTTGATGTTGTCGAGTGAAATCTCGGTGACAACAACGCCACGTCCAGGGGCTGACTCCACCAGACCGTCTGCCATCAAACGAGAGAGAGCTTCTCGCAAGGGTGTGCGGGAAACACCTAACCGAGTTGACTGTTCAACTTCTGCAAGAACAGTTCCTGGCGCCAAATCACCATCAACGATCTCGTGCAACAGCTTGCGATAAGCCTTGTCACTTGCCTTCATGATGTCTCCTTTGACGAAGATGGTTGAGTTCATTGTATACAGACCACCTCTGTTATGTATACACACAGGTGTTTCAACACGCAATACTTGCCAAAATATTGCACCTTTTGACATTTTGTGTATACAGTCATGTCTAACATTTCATTTTCTTAGAAACTCTTGTATCTAAAAACTGAAATGTCAGCAGCACAACTCAACAACTCACAACGGTGTGAGCTGGACTCAAAGGGGAGGCGAGAAATGACTGCAAACACAGGTGCATACCGTGCAGCTTATGAATCGAGCTCTGCTAACCCTGAAGCCTTTTGGATGGCAGCCGCCGAGGCAATTGACTGGATCACTCCCCCCAGCTCTGCACTTGATTCCTCTGGAGCTCCTGTCTACCGCTGGTTCCCTGGCGCTGAACTCAACACGTGCTTCAATGCCGTTGACCGTCACGTCCTAGCTGGACGCGGTGATCAAACTGCCGTCATCTACGACTCTGCAATGACCGGCGTGAAAGACCGATTCACCTATTCAGAACTTCTTGAAGAAGTATCTTCCTTCGCCGGTGTACTCGCAGCGCAGGGTGTTACGAAGGGCGACCGAGTCATTATTTACCTGCCGATGATTCCCCAAGCAATCATTGCCATGCTGGCATGTGCACGCATTGGTGCAGTTCACTCGGTAGTGTTCGGTGGCTTCGCAGCAAATGAACTTGCAGTGCGCATCGATGACGCAACTCCTACTGTGCTCGTAACCGCTTCGGGTGGTCTTGAGCCAGGTCGCACGGTGGAATACCTCCCCATGGTCGCCGAAGCCCTTTCCCTCTCCAAGGGATCTATTCACACCGTCATCGTGAAAGAACGACGTAACGTGCCTGGCACCATCAAGACTTACAACGGGGTTAACAACGTCACTTGGCTTGACTGGGATGCCGCAGCTGCCGAAGCTACCCCTGCCGAGTGTGTTCCAGTTCTTGCAACTGATCCACTGTATGTTCTGTATACCTCTGGAACCACAGGAAACCCTAAGGGCATCATGCGAGACAACGGCGGTCACGCCGTTGCCCTGACGTGGTCAATGGCTAACATCTACAACATCAAGCCCGGTGAAGTAATGTGGGCTGCCTCTGATGTGGGATGGGTGGTCGGCCACTCATACATCGTTTACGCTCCCCTGCTTGCAGGTGCGACAACAGTGATTTACGAGGGCAAGCCGGTTGGCACACCCGATGCCGGCGCATTCTGGCGCATCGTGGATGAGTACAAGGTTCGCGCACTCTTCACCGCACCCACAGCTTTGCGTGCTATTCGCCGCGTCGACCCTGAGCTCAAAGAACTCGCTCGTTACGACGTCACCAGCATGCACACATTGTTCATGGCCGGTGAACGATTAGATACTGAAACCCTGGAATGGGCTTCTGAAGGCCTCAAGATTCCTGTAGTTGACCACTGGTGGCAAACCGAGACCGGTTGGGCAATCACCGCTAACCTGCGAGGAATAGAAACTCTCCCCATCAAGCCAGGCTCGTCAACTGTTCCAGTTCCTGGGTACAAAGTCGAAGTAGTGGACGGTAAGGGAAACGCTGTTGCAGCGGGCGAAGAAGGCAACATTGTTATCAAACTGCCCATGCCTCCCGGAACACTTGCCGGGCTCTGGGGTCGTCCTGATGGTTACCAGAAGGCTTATTTAGAAGCGTTCCCTGGCTACTACGCAACTGGTGACTCGGGATATCTTGACGAAGACGGCTACGTCTTCGTGATGGGTCGCACTGATGACGTGATCAATGTAGCTGGCCACCGCCTCTCAACCGGCCAACTCGAAGAGGCACTTGCCCACCACCCCGATGTTGCTGAATGCGCAGTTATCGGTGTGAAAGATGAACTCAAGGGTCAGCGTGCGAGCGGGTTTGTCACTCTCAAGGCTGGTGTAGATCGTAACCACGATGAGATTTGTAATGAACTGGTCAAGTTAGTTCGCGACAAGGTTGGCCCTGTAGCCGCCTTCCGTGACGTGCTCGTTCTCGAGCGCCTACCCAAGACCCGTTCAGGAAAGATTCTGCGCAAAACCATGCGTCAGATTGTGGATGGCGAAGATTTCGTCGTCCCACCAACCATTGAGGACATTAGTGTCCTCGAAGACCTCACGGTTGCCCTTGTGGGTAACCCTGAACCGATGAAACCGGCCTGATAACCGGCAGATTCACAAGCAATACCCCTTATCCACATTTCGGCAAGGAGGCCGTGTGAGTAACGAAGAGACCGAGAAGGGTCATCACAGGATTGATTATCCTGCCTTCGAAGAAACACCTAAGTACAAGGAGCTCCGCAAGCGTCAACGCGGATTCGTCATTCCTTTACTCGTAGCAGCATTGGCGTGGTATTTCCTCTACGTCGTACTCGCTACCTACGCATCGGCATGGATGGCAACGCCCGTCTTCGGTGCAGTCAACATTGGTCTGATCCTGGGTCTTGCTCAGTTCGTCACGACCTTCGCCATCACCCAGTGGTACGTCAGCTACGCCAACAAGCGTCTGGACCCACTGGCAACCGAGCTTCGTCACGAACTCGAAGCTAAGCAGAAGGCAGGTGCCGCATGAGCAACGCACTAATCCTGGCAGCAGACGCTGCTGCTACTGGGTCCAACAACCCAGTGCTCAACATCAGCATCTTTGCTGCTTTTGTTGTTGTCACCATGTTCATCGTTATTCGCGCTGGACGTAACAACAAGTCAGCTAATGAGTTCTACGCAGGTGGACGTTCGTTCACCGGTGGACAGAACGGTATGGCTATCGCAGGTGACTACCTGTCGGCAGCATCCTTCCTGGGTATTACCGGCGCTATCGCTTTGAGCGGTTACGACGGATTCCTCTACTCCATCGGCTTCCTCGTGGCATGGCTTGTTGCTCTGCTGCTGGTTGCAGAACTTATGCGTAACACCGGTAAGTTCACGATGGCTGACGTATTGTCATTCCGTCTTCACCAGCGCCCCGTGCGTTTGGCTGCAGCGATTTCGACACTGGTCGTCTGCTTCTTCTACCTGCTGGCTCAGATGGCCGGTGCTGGTGGACTTGTATCCCTCCTGCTCGGTATCCCTGCAACTGACACTCTCGCAACCTCGCTGGTTGTTGCAGTTGTTGGTGTCCTCATGGTTATCTACGTTCTCGTAGGTGGCATGAAGGGAACTACCTGGGTTCAGATCATCAAGGCAGCACTTCTGATTGCTGGCGCTGCTCTTATGACCATCTGGGTACTCGCACTCAATGGTTTCGACCTGGGCGCACTTCTCCAGCGTGGTCAGGATGCAGCAGCATCTCTCGAAGTACCTTTCGATGCTCTCAAGCCTGGTAACAAGTACGGCAAGAACCCTATCGACTTCATTTCACTTGGTATGGCTCTCGTTCTTGGTACTGCTGGTCTGCCACACGTTCTCATGCGTTTCTACACGGTTCCAACCGCTAAAGAAGCTCGTAAGTCTGTTGTGTGGGCTATTTGGCTCATCGGTGCGTTCTACCTCTTCACTCTGGTTCTCGGTTTCGGTGCACTGGTCCTCGTAGGTCCAGCAACCATTGCCGCAGCTCCAGGTGGACCTAACTCGGCCGCTCCTTTGCTTGCTGCAGCTCTTGGTGGTCCAGTTCTGCTGGGTATCGTTTCCGCTATCGCATTCGCAACGATTCTTGCGGTGGTTGCTGGTCTGACCATCACTGCTGCAACTTCGTTCGCACACGATATTTACGCCAACGTGATCAAGCGCGGTGAGGTTCGCCCCAACGCTGAGGTCAAGATCGCTCGCATCACCATCGTTGTTATTGGTGTGCTGGCTATCATCGGTGGTATCGCTGTACAGGGACAGAACATTGCGTTCTTGGTTGCACTTGCATTCGCAGTTGCAGCTTCCGCAAACCTTCCAACCATCATCTACTCGCTCTACTGGCGCCGCTTCAACACTCGTGGTGCACTGTGGTCGATGTACGGTGGTTTGATCTCGTCGATCGTTCTGATCGCATTCTCCCCTGTTGTTTCTGGCAAGCTCGATCCCAAGACCATGGAGCTCACCGCTTCAATGATCAAGGGCGTTGACTTCCACTGGTTCCCTCTGGACAACCCTGGAATCGTTTCGATTCCTCTGGCATTCTTGCTGGGTATCCTCGGAACCTACTCAGGCGGCAAGAAGGAAAACTCCTGGCTTGCAGCCGAGATGGAAGTTCGTTCACTCACCGGTCACGGTGCAGAGAAGGAAGTTCACCACTAGGAACATCCGCACTAAGAAAGAACGCCCCTGGGAAACCAGGGGCGTTCTTTCGTTATGCCTTAGGTATACAACTCTTCTGGAACTGTGAAACCAAAGATGGCGAGGCCGCTATCCCAAATGACCTGACAGGCAGCACGGAGCAGATCAAGCTTGTCTTCTCCCCTACTGACGATGTTTAGATTCATTCCGTCTTTACGAACAGTTGCGCCACGAACGGTGACAGAACCATCTTTATTGATGAGTGCAACAGGATATGGCCGTGAAAGCTCTCGGAGGTCACCCAAGATGTAATCAGGACGGGAACCAGCTGGGGCGGCTAAGAGTTGCTTTGCCTGGTCGATACCTGTCAAAACCAGTACCGTCTTCATTCCGGCCCGATTGCCGCCCATGACATCAGTATCGAGACGATCGCCGATAAACAACGCAGTCTCTGGCGCTGCGGCGGTGCCGAAGCGACGGGCTGCCTCTTCAAAGATGGGGAGTTCAGGCTTTCCTGCAACAACAGGAAGTCGCCCCACTGCAGTGTGAACTGCAGACACGAGAGTTCCATTACCTGGCGCAACACCTCGGGCAACAGGAATTGTCCAGTCCATGTTGGTCGCTACCCAGGGAATTCCAGCGCTTTCGCCCGCACCTGCAGCGGTGCCACCAAATGCGTCTGACGAAGGTCGTGCATTCAATGCAAAGGAAGCTTCTGCAAGCTGTTTCCAACCCAAATCGGGAGAGAAACCCTGAATCACAGCAGCAGGATTGTCTTCTGCTGAGAAGGTCACGACATAGCCGTTCTTTTCCAGCTCAAAGGTCAGACCTTCACCACCGACGACCAATATTGTCGCTCCGGGCTCAACTAATTCAGCAAGCAAATGCATTGCTGCTTGCGGCGAGGAGACAATGTCATCATCAGAACAGCTCAGTCCCAATTCACGCAAATGGTCAGCAACACTAGCTGCTGTGCGAGAAGCATTGTTGGTGATGTAGCCAACACGAGTGTGCTCGGCAGCCGCATTCAGAGACTCGACAGCATATGGAATAGCTCCAGGCCCTGCATAGACAACACCATCAAGATCTGCCAGAACAACGACCTTGCCTTCAATCGGACTCTGCCCTAGCTCTGGTTGTCTCTTTGAAAACAGGCTCACGCCTTGTCTCCCTCTGCATCCAAGTGTGCAGTCTCGATTAAGATCTGACGAACGTCATCTTCGAGCAGGTCATCAGGACTGATGCCTTCAGCAATAAGTGCATCCTCTTCCTCAGACGTGAGCTCCGCTTCAGCACTGTCAGAATCTTCGAAAGCACCCGAGCTGATCACATCAGCCAAAGCGATGCCCTCATCATCGACGAGTCCTTCTGAAACTAATTCGAGAGCATCGTCTTCGAGTACTTCTTCAAACACGACAATGTCTTGCTCATCTTCATCAGAGGAATCCATCAAATCAGCTGCAACAAGTGCCTTTTCGGCAACTTCAGCACACGTAGTCCATTCAGCTGCTTCTTGGTGGCGTCCTAGCTCTTCTAGGACTTCTGCATACGCACTAAATAGTGCAGGGCTGTAGGTAAAGGCTTTGGTCGGATCAAGCTGAGGAATCTCTAACTCGGCGAGAGCAAGATCTACCTGGTCTAGATCTAAACGAGCACCAGACATCGCAATGGAAAGTGCCACCTGGGTGGATTCACTCAGAGTAGAACGATCAACAGAACGTCCAAGTTCTAATGCTTTATCTGGTCGCCCAACACCACGTTCAGCATCAACCATGAGAGCAATCTGCTCATTAGAGCCAGAAATACGTCGGTAGGTACGAAGCTCGCGCAAAGCTAACGCGAAATCACCAATTGCATAGGCGGTGATGCCGAGAGTTTCACGAACAATGGCAATACGACCAGCACGACGTGCGGCAGAGAGCACATGCTGGTGAGCCAGTTCAGGATTCTCATCCATTAAGCGAACCGCCATCACTAGGTGCTTGGCAACGCGCTCTGCGTTCTCCTTAGTCAGAGTCTTCAACTCGTTGCGGGCGACCTTATCGAGCTCATCACCGGTGACATCGTCATCGATCCATGGGTCATCGTGATGTGGTCGAACCATACGTAGCTCGCGCGCCATGCGCTGCTCTTCAGTAAGTTCTGGCTCTTCCCAACAAGAAGTGCGATCATCACGACTACCACGTGGAGCACCAGCACGGTCTGGACGACCTCCGCGATCTCCAAAACGAGGACGTTCTGGACGGTCTCCATAGGAAGGTCGTTCTCTCCCCCGATCTGGGCGAGAAGTGCGGTCACCATAAGCGGGACGTTCGCCGCCCTGGGGGCGATCACCGTAGCTAGGGCGCTCGGAACGTTCCGGGCGGGGACCACGGTCACCATACGAAGGACGGTCCGAACGTTCTGGACGAGGACCTCTGTCTCCGTAAGAGGAACGCTCACCACGCTGGGGGCGATCACCATAGTTGGGACGTTCCGAACGTCCCGGACGGCTGTTACGGTCGCCGAATGAGGGCTTACCTCCACGATCGCCGCCAGGACGTTCACCACGAGGTGCTCCATTTGAGCCGCCACGACCGAAACCGCCGCGCTCTGGACGTGCGTTGCGGTCTCCGCGATCACCGTATGAAGGACGATCGCCAGAAGGCCGATATGGGCGGTCACTTCGTGGAGTTTCACGGTCCCCATATCGTGACCGGTCTCCACGAGGAGCACCATCTCGATCTGAATAACGTGAACGCTCACCGCGATCGGGGCGATCTCCGTATGGGCGACGTTCCCCTCGCTGCCCACGATCTGCATAACCGGGTCGGTCTGCGCGGTCAGGACGAGACGCACGGTCCCCGTATGTTGGACGATCTGAGCGGCCAGCAGCGGGACGTTCTCCGCGCTGCGGACGTGACTGTCCATCACGGGGAACGCCATAGCGGTTGGGACGTTCTTCTCGAGAACTCTCTGAGCGGTAGTTGCGGGGACCCTGGCCGTCTCTGCGGGGTCGGTCAGCACGTCCAGGCGTGCCGAAATCTTCGTTTTCTTCGCTCATGAAAGAGTCCTCTGTGTAGTTTGTGTGCAGATAGTGCTGTGCAACTGCTGCAAGATCTAGCTTAACGCAAAATAGCCACCCGTAAAAACGGGTGGCTATTTTACAAATAAGTCCGGCGGTGTCCTACTCTCCCACAGGGTCCCCCCTGCAGTACCATCGGCGCTGAGAGTCTTAGCTTCCGGGTTCGGAATGTAACCGGGCGTTTCCCTCTCGCTATGGCCGCCGAAACACTATTGATGTATATCAAAGTGAAACGTGCACATACGATGTATGCGCAGTTCTCGACCGTACATCGAGAACCACTCAGTGGACGCGAACATCAGGCCACAAAATCCAGCCTTACAACGGATTATGTGTAGTGATTATCAAATTATTGGCTTATTAGTACCGGTCAGCTCCATGGGTCTTTAGTCCCCACTTCCACATCCGGCCTATCAACGCAGTAGTCTAGCTGCGAGCCTCTCCCCCGAAGGGATGGAAATCTCATCTTGAGGCCGGCTTCCCGCTTAGATGCTTTCAGCGGTTATCCATTCCCAACGTAGCTAATCAGCGGTGCTCCTGGCGGAACAACTGACACACCAGAGGTTGGTCCGTCCCGGTCCTCTCGTACTAAGGACAGATCCTCTCAAATTTCCTGCGCGCGCAGAGGATAGGGACCGAACTGTCTCACGACGTTCTAAACCCAGCTCGCGTACCGCTTTAATGGGCGAACAGCCCAACCCTTGGGACCTACTCCAGCCCCAGGATGCGACGAGCCGACATCGAGGTGCCAAACCATGCCGTCGATATGGACTCTTGGGCAAGATCAGCCTGTTATCCCCGAGGTACCTTTTATCCGTTGAGCGACAGCGCTTCCACAAGCCACTGCCGGATCACTAGTCCCGACTTTCGTCCCTGCTCGACTTGTCAGTCTCACAGTCAAGCTCCCTTGTGCACTTACACTCGACACCTGATTGCCAACCAGGTTGAGGGAACCTTTGGGCGCCTCCGTTACTTTTTGGGAGGCAACCGCCCCAGTTAAACTACCCATCAGGCACTGTCCCAGAACCGGATTACGGTTCATGGTTAGATGTCCAGAGTGACCAGAGTGGTATTTCAACAATGACTCCACCGACACTGGCGTGCCGGCTTCAAAGTCTCCCACCTATCCTACACAAGTCACACCGAACACCAATACCAAACTATAGTAAAGGTCACGGGGTCTTTCCGTCCTTCTGCGCGTAACGAGCATCTTTACTCGTAGTGCAATTTCGCCGAGTTCGCGGTTGAGACAGCTGGGAAGTCGTTACGCCATTCGTGCAGGTCGGAACTTACCCGACAAGGAATTTCGCTACCTTAGGATGGTTATAGTTACCACCGCCGTTTACTGGGGCTTAAATTCGCAGCTTCGCTTACGCTAACCGCTCCTCTTAACCTTCCAGCACCGGGCAGGCGTCAGTCCGTATACATCGTCTTGCGACTTGGCACGGACCTGTGTTTTTAGTAAACAGTCGCTTCCCACTGGTCTCTGCGGCCTTCAAACGCTTCAGGAGTAAATCCCTACACGCCTCAGGCCCCCCTTCTCCCGAAGTTACGGGGGCATTTTGCCGAGTTCCTTAACCACGATTCTCTCGATCTCCTTAGTATTCTCTACCTGACCACCTGAGTCGGTTTGGGGTACGGGTGACTGGAACCTCGCGTCGATGCTTTTCTTGGCAGCATAGGATCATCAATTTCGCTCGTGAGAGCTACCCATCGGTTCTCAGGCTTAATGAGAGACGGATTTGCCTATCTCTCGCCCTACGGCCTTAGACCGGGACAACCATCGCCCGGCTTGACTACCTTCCTGCGTCACACCTGTTAATACGCTAACCGCACCAGCATAGGGTCGTGTGCTAGGCCAGCCCGTCGTTGACCGAAGTCTCAGATCAGGTGGATTCAGACACTTAGCATTACTGGATTAGTTTGGGCGGTTCTTCGTCAGTACGGGAATATCAACCCGTTGTCCATCGACTACGCCTGTCGGCCTCGCCTTAGGTCCCGACTTACCCAGGGAAGATTAGCTTGACCCTGGAACCCTTGGTCTTCCGGAGGGGGAGTTTCTCACTCCCCTTTCGCTACTCATGCCTGCATTCTCACTCGTGTGGCCTCCACGGCTGGTTTCCACCGCCGCTTCGCTGGCCACACGACGCTCTCCTACCCATCAATATGGCTGGACCACGAAGGCCTACCACAATATATCAATGCCACAACTTCGGTGGCGTGCTTGAGCCCCGTTACATTGTCGGCGCGGAATCACTTGACCAGTGAGCTATTACGCACTCTTTCAAGGGTGGCTGCTTCTAAGCCAACCTCCTGGTTGTCACTGCAACTCCACATCCTTTTCCACTTAGCACGCGCTTTGGGACCTTAGTTGGTGGTCTGGGTTGTTTCCCTCTCGACAATGAAGCTTATCCCCCACTGTCTCACTGCTGCGCTCTCACTTACCGGCATTCGGAGTTTGGCTGACGTCAGTAACCCGGTGGGGCCCATCGGCCATCCAGTAGCTCTACCTCCGGCAAGAAACACGCAACGCTGCACCTAAATGCATTTCGGAGAGAACCAGCTATCACGAAGTTTGATTGGCCTTTCACCCCTATCCACAGCTCATCCCCTCAGTTTTCAACCTAAGTGGGTTCGGTCCTCCACGGCGTCTTACCGCCGCTTCAACCTGGCCATGGATAGATCACTTCGCTTCGGGTCTAGAACATGCGACTGAAACGCCCTATTAAGACTCGCTTTCGCTACGGCTTCCCCTCGCGGGTTAACCTCGCCACATATCACTAACTCGCAGGCTCATTCTTCAAAAGGCACGCTGTCACACCTACAAGGGTGCTCCAACGGTTTGTAAGCAAACGGTTTCAGGTACTATTTCACTCCCCTCCCGGGGTACTTTTCACCTTTCCCTCACGGTACTTGTCCGCTATCGGTCATCTGGGAGTATTTAGGCTTATCAGGTGGTCCTGACAGATTCACACGGGATTTCTCGGGCCCCGTGCTACTTGGGATACTTCTCGCGCCATTGCTGCATTTCGACTACGGGGTTGGCACCCTCTATGACTGGCCTTTCAAGACCATTCGTCTATACAACTTTGTAACGCTCACTGCTCGGTAGAACAGAATGAAAAGTCCCGCAACCCCGACCATGCAACTCCTACCGGATATCACACATGATCGGTTTAGCCTCTTCCGCGTTCGCTCGCCACTACTTACGGAATCACTTTTGTTTTCTCTTCCTGTGGGTACTGAGATGTTTCACTTCCCCACGTTCCCTCTACCCGCCCTATATATTCAGGCGGGAGTCACTGGGTCACCTTGCGGGCCCAGCGGGGTTTCCCCATTCGGAAATCCTCGGATCAAAGCTCGTTTATCAGCTCCCCGAGGCTTATCGCAGATTACTACGTCCTTCTTCGGCTCCAGATGCCAAGGCATCCACCGTTTGCTCTTAGAAATTTGAAATCACATGAGTTTGAATCGATTTTTCGTAAAGAAAAATTGACCAATGATCTATCGGAACGTAAATAAATTTACGCTCTTAAAATCTTTGTGATACAGACAATAAAGTCTGTATCTAAGATGCTCGCGTCCACTGTGTAGTTCTCAAAGTACGGGCGGTACCCCTCTTGTTTACGAGTGATGTAAACGAAGAAAGGTCCAGAGGTTCGTTTCACCAAGAAATCTTGGTGTCCCGGTCCCTCAGGACCCAACAGCGTGCGTATTCAGTGCCGCCTGGAGCGCTGCGTTCCAAGTCCGAAGACCGTACTAACTGCGAACCACTTGGTTCTGAATCAATGTCAATGTTCCACCCATGAGCTAACCTCCTCAGAACATTCGTCTGAGTAGAGGCTCTGGAAGACCGTAGTCTCCAAATGCTCCTTAGAAAGGAGGTGATCCAGCCGCACCTTCCGGTACGGCTACCTTGTTACGACTTAGTCCTAATCACCGATCCCACCTTCGACAGCTCCTTCCTTGCGGTTAGGCCACTGGCTTCGGGTGTTACCGACTTTCATGACTTGACGGGCGGTGTGTACAAGGCCCGGGAACGTATTCACCGCAGCGTTGCTGATCTGCGATTACTAGCGACTCCGACTTCATGAGGTCGAGTTGCAGACCTCAATCCGAACTGAGACCGACTTTTTGGGATTCGCTCCACCTTACGGTATTGCAGCCCTCTGTATCGGCCATTGTAGCATGCGTGAAGCCCAAGACATAAGGGGCATGATGATTTGACGTCATCCCCACCTTCCTCCGAGTTGACCCCGGCAGTCTCCCATGAGTTCCCACCATTACGTGCTGGCAACATAGGACGAGGGTTGCGCTCGTTGCGGGACTTAACCCAACATCTCACGACACGAGCTGACGACAACCATGCACCACCTGTATACCGACCTTGCGGGGAGCGTATTTCTACGCTTTTCCGGTATATGTCAAGCCTTGGTAAGGTTCTTCGCGTTGCATCGAATTAATCCGCATGCTCCGCCGCTTGTGCGGGCCCCCGTCAATTCCTTTGAGTTTTAGCCTTGCGGCCGTACTCCCCAGGCGGGGAACTTAATGCGTTAGCTGCGACACAGAATCCGTGGAATGGACCCTACATCTAGTTCCCAACGTTTACGGCGTGGACTACCAGGGTATCTAATCCTGTTCGCTCCCCACGCTTTCGCTCCTCAGCGTCAGTAATGGCCCAGAGATCTGCCTTCGCCATCGGTGTTCTTCCTGATATCTGCGCATTCCACCGCTACACCAGGAGTTCCAATCTCCCCTACCACACTCTAGTTTGCCCGTACCCACTGCAGGCCCGAGGTTGAGCCTCGGGATTTCACAGCAGACGCGACAAACCGCCTACGAGCTCTTTACGCCCAATAATTCCGGACAACGCTTGCACCCTACGTATTACCGCGGCTGCTGGCACGTAGTTAGCCGGTGCTTTTTCTGCAGGTACCGTCACTTTCGCTTCTTCCCTACTAAAAGAGGTTTACAACCCGAAGGCCGTCATCCCTCACGCGGCGTTGCTGCATCAGGCTTGCGCCCATTGTGCAATATTCCCCACTGCTGCCTCCCGTAGGAGTCTGGGCCGTGTCTCAGTCCCAGTGTGGCCGGTCACCCTCTCAGGCCGGCTACCCGTCGTCGCCTTGGTGAGCCGTTACCTCACCAACTAGCTGATAGGCCGCGAGTCCATCCTTGACCGAAATTCTTTCCACCCCCTGGTGATGCCACCGAGGGTCGTATCCGGTATTAGCTACCATTTCTAGCAGTTATCCCAGAGTCAAGGGCAGGTTACTCACGTGTTACTCACCCGTTCGCCACTAATCCGCCGGAGCAAGCTCCGGGTTCATCGTTCGACTTGCATGTGTTAAGCACGCCGCCAGCGTTCGTCCTGAGCCAGGATCAAACTCTCCGTAAAAGATTGATAGCCACCGGCTAAAAGCTGGTGGCAAATCTATTTATGCGACATTCCCCGGAATAAGGGCGAATGTCGCGAGTTTGAAACTGACAAAACAGAACAGTCATTGCTGACATGTTTTGTTGTCTAATTTTTTTCCAAAGGAATCCGTACATCAACAAAAAGTTGATGCCGGGTTTTGGCATTTGACATTGTGCACGCTGTTGAGTTCTCAAGGATCGGGCGCTCCTACTCCAATTCCTTTCGGAACCGGTTTAGGGCAACTGTCCTAACTTACCATCAAAAGCGATCTTGTCAAACTCATCACCGGAGAGTCTTCAACTCTCTGGCTGCCGTTCGCAACATCGCGATACATGATGGATTTTCATCCTGTTAGCTTCCAAGTGTGCGCCGTAGCGTTTTCTCAAAGAAGCTGAGATGGTCCCGCTTGAGGTCTGACGCTCTGAGGCAATCAGCACCTTTGGGGTGACAAGTGACTACATTACGGGTTTATTACGGTTCGAGCAAATCTCTCTCGCATCCCGGGCGTGTCGCCTCTAGTGAGATGCTCATTCCCCCGGTAATTGCAGTGAATTACTCGACGAATACCCCGGCAAGTGTCTTCTTTCCACGTCTCAAAACGGCCATGCCGCTGGGGAGAACGTGGGCAGTCAAGAGTTCATCTTCAGCAGTGATCTTCTCATTATTGAGATAGACACCGCCTTCAGCGATAGAGCGACGTGCAGCACCCAGGCTCTGAGAAAGCCCAGTATCTACCAATAACTGTGCAACTGGCGTAGACGCGGGGGTAGTCGTGTGGGGCAGTTCACGAAGTGCCGTTTCGAGAGTTGCTGCATCAAGCTCCGCGAGTTCACCCTGACCAAACAGTGCAGCCGCGGCAGCGATAGCCGCCTGGGTCGCTTGCTCGCCGTGCACGAGAGAAGTGACCTCGAGTGCAAGTCGGCGCTGGGCTGCTCGCTTGAACGGCTCATCAGCGACTTGCTGAGCTAACTCTTCAATTTCTGCGCGAGAGAGGAAGGTGAATACCTTGATGCGGTCGATAACATCGGCGTCATCGGTATTGAGCCAGAACTGGTAAAACGCGTAAGGACTGGTCATGGACGCATCGAGCCAGACCGCATTTCCTTCACTTTTACCAAACTTGGTGCCGTCACTGTTTGTAATCAGTGGTGTACCAATAGCGTGAACGCTCTTGCCTTCGGCACGATGAATCAGGTCAGTGCCGCTGGTGAGGTTACCCCACTGGTCACTTCCTCCGGTCTGAAGAACACAGTCGTAGTTACGGTAAAGCTCCAGGAAATCCATTCCCTGCAAAATCTGGTAGCTGAATTCGGTGTAACTAATACCCGCTTCTGAGTTCAGACGCGCAGAAACAGCATCCTTCTTGAGCATTGTTCCCACGCGGTAGTACTTGCCCACATCGCGCAGGAAGTCGATTGCCGACATTGGCGCAGTCCAGTCCAGGTTGTTCACCATGCGGGCAGCGTTCACTCCCTCAAAACTGAGGAACTTTGAAATCTGAGAACTGAGGTATCCAACCCACTCATTGACAGTCTCTTTGGTGTTGAGAGTGCGCTCCGCAGTGGGACGTGGATCACCCACCAGACCAGTGGAACCGCCAACAAGACCAAGAGGCTTGTGGCCAGCAAGCTGGATACGGCGCAGTAACAAGAGTTGAACCAGGTTACCTAAGTGCAACGACGGTGCAGTGGGGTCAAAACCGCAGTAGTAGGTAATCGGTGGACCTTGGAAGAGTTTCTTTAGCTCATCAGCGTCGGTAGAGACGTGAATGAGTCCACGCCACACCAGCTCATCCCAGAGTGTGTCGAAGCTGGAATCGTTTGATTGATTTTCGAGAGACAATTACAGCCCTAACGCCTTGTTGAGATCTTTCACGCGCTCCGTCAGCATGCTTAGTTGCTTCGCAACCTGCGCAGGTGCGGTTCCACCTGCACCGTTGCGTGAATTGACTGAGCCTTCAATAGTGAGCACGGAACGAACTTCTGGGGTGAGGTGCTTGCTCACAGATGCATAGTCTGCATCTGTTGGCTCATGAAGTTCAATCCCACGACTTTCGCAGAACTGCACGAGCTCTCCAGATATTTCGTGAGCGTCACGGAAGGCAACACCCTGTTTGACCAGCCATTCAGCAACATCAGTAGCTAGAGAGAATCCTTGCGGAGCAAGCTGGGCCATCCGCTCGGTATTGAAGGTGAGCGTGGCAACCATGCCGGTGAAAGCAGGTAGCAGCACCTCAAGTGTTTCAACCGAATCAAAGACGGGTTCTTTATCTTCCTGGAGATCACGGTTGTATGCCAGGGGCAAACCCTTCAGCGTTGTCAAAAGTCCCGTGAGATTACCAATGAGGCGCCCAGACTTTCCTCGAGCAAGTTCGGCAATGTCCGGATTCTTCTTCTGAGGCATGATCGAGGAGCCAGTGGAGTAGCCATCGTGAAGCTTGACGAAGTCAAACTCACGCGTGTTCCAGATGATGATCTCTTCTGAGAATCGTGAAAGGTTAATCCCCATCAACGAGGTGATGAAGGCAAACTCTGCAACAACATCACGGCTAGCTGTGGCATCAATTGAGTTCTCAGTTGGACCTGAAAGACCTAACTCAGCAGCAACAAGCTGTGGGTCTAGCCCTAAGGATCCGCCAGCAAGTGCACCAGAACCATAAGGAGACTTCGAGGCACGAACAGACCAATCGGCCAAACGCTCCAGGTCACGAACCAGCGGCCATGCGTGGGCTAAGAGTTGGTGTGCAAGGAGCACAGGCTGAGCATGCTGCAAATGAGTGCGGCCAGGCATGATTGCCGCAGGATGCGCAGCAGCCTGCCCTGCAATCGCATCTATGAGTTGAGTAACCTCGTGTGCAATCACGCGACCGTGATCAAGCAAATACATCCGGACCAGGGTTGCAATTTGGTCATTACGGCTGCGACCAGCACGTAGCTTTCCACCAACCTCAACCCCAGCAATGTCAATGAGTCCGCGCTCGAGGGCCGAGTGAACATCTTCATCACTGTCAAGAGCTACGAATTCACCTGCAGAAACTGCAGCGCGCAGTTTTTCCAGTGATGAATTCATCACAGAGAGTTCATCTGCTGTGAGATATCCGGCTGCGTGAAGCGCCTTGGCATGTGCCTGTGAACCGGTGATGTCGTAGTCTGCAAGCGCCCAGTCGAAGTGGGTTGACTTGCTCAGTTTTTGGAGCTCAGGCGAGGGGCCTGAGGCAAAACGACCACCCCAGAGTGCTCCGGCTTCACCAGCACGGTTAGCTGAGTTGTGTGAGGAGGTCATGAGTCAATCCTAAGGTTGTCAAGAATTAGTTCTGGCGAAGCAGCCATGTCAACAGTGCCTTTTGGGCGTGCAGACGATTCTCCGCCTCATCCCAAATCACGCTCTGTGCGCCATCAATGACATCAGCAGTTACCTCATACCCGCGGTATGCAGGTAGGCAGTGCATAAAGATTGCGGATTTATCCGCATGAGCCATCAAGGCAGCGTCAACTTGGTAGCGCTCGAAATCTTTCTGACGCTGAGCCTTCTGGTCTTCTTGCCCCATCGACACCCAGGTATCTGTGACAACCACATCAGCACCAGAGACAGCAGCAACAGCATCTTCAGTGATCAGTACAGAACCTCCGTGCTCAGCTGCTAGCTTTTCGGCATCACGAACAATGGCAGGAGCTGGCTGATATCCGGCAGGAGCTGCAACGTGAACATTCATTCCCGCAAGAGCACAAGCCAGAAGGTAGGAGTGAGACATATTGCTACTGCCATCACCCACAAACGCGACGGTCAAACCAGCGAGGTTGCCTTTGTGTTCACGAATAGTCATTAAATCAGCAAGCAGCTGACAGGGGTGGAACTCATCGCTGAGCGCATTCACCACAGGAACGGTTGTTCCAGCTGCCATCTCTTCGAGACCTGCTTGGGCGAATGTGCGCCACACAATGGCACTGACCATTCGCTCCATGACTCGTGCCGTATCTGCAATAGATTCCTTAGCACCTAGCTGACTGGTGCCAGAGTCCATGATCAATGGAACTCCGCCTAAGTCAGCAATACCGACGGCAAAGGACACCCGAGTGCGCGTCGAGGTCTTATCGAAAATGACAGCAACAGTCTGTGGCCCTGCCAAAGGCTTTTCACTATAGGGCTCGGCCTTGAGTGCCAGTGCTAGATCGAGAATCTCGTTCTGCTGAGCTTGGGTGATGTCATCATCACGAAGGAAATGTTTGGTCATGAAGCCACTACTTCCGTTCCAGAACCAGTCTGGGTAAAGATTTCGAGCAAAATCGAATGAGGATTGCGGCCATCAATGATGGCGGCTTTGGGAACTCCCCCATCTACTGCTTCCAAACAGGCAGCCATCTTGGGGATCATGCCTGATTCCAAAGATGGAATGACTTCACGGAGTTCATCCGCACCAATCTCTGAGACGAGAGAGTCCATGTTGGGCCAGTCACTGTAAAGACCGGCGACATCCGTGAGGATTACTAGCTTGGCAGCTCCGAGTGCAACGGCCAACGATGCTGCTGCCGCATCAGCGTTGACATTGAGTGACTGTCCCGGAGTGTCTTTATCTGGAGCAATAGAGGAGACCACTGGAATACGGCCAGCATCGATGAGGGCGTGAACTGCCTCAGGATCAACTGCAACCACATCGCCCACGAGTCCGAGATCGACCATCTCGCCATCAATTTCAACACCTCGACGTTCGCCAACAAACAATCCGGCGTCCTCACCAGAGATTGATGCTGCCAGCGGACCATGTTCGTTCATATGGCCGACGAGGTCTCGAGAGACTTGACCGGTCAAAACCATACGGACGACGTCCATGGCTTCAGGGCTGGTCACGCGATAACCACCGCGGAATTCACTTTCGATACCTAAACGCTCCAGCATCTTGGTGATCTGAGGACCACCTCCGTGAACAACTACAGGCTTAATGCCGACGGTGCGCAAATACACCATGTCTTCAGCGAATGCACGAGTGAGCTCTTCACTCACCATGGCATTACCGCCAAACTTCACCACGATGATCTGGTCATTGAATTTCTTCAACCAGGGCAAAGACTCGATGAGCGTGGCAGCTTTGATTGTTGCTGCCGCGTCTTCTTCACGCATTTGGGTCATGAGTATTCCTTGACGTCTTAGCTCGCGTACGCGCTGTTTTCGTGCACGTAGTCGTGGGTGAGGTCGTTAGTCCAGATTGTTGCGCTCTCAGTTCCACTGTGCAGCTCAATTTGGATGTCTACCTCGCGAGGAGAGAGGTCTACCAAATCACGTGACTGATCTGGCTCCCCCGCCGTACACACTGCCACTCCGTTGAAGCTGACATCGATGTTGTAGGGATCAAAGACAGCTTGGGAAGTTCCCACCGCAGCCAGAACTCGTCCCCAGTTGGGATCATTTCCAAAAATGGCCGCCTTGAACAGGTTGGATCGGCTCACAGTACGCGCAACATCAACAGCGTCATCTTCACTGGCAGCACCAGTGACGGTGATGTGGATGTTGTGACTAGCACCTTCAGCATCTTGTTGTAACTGAATGGCCAGGTCTCGACACAACTCGGTCAACCGTGCAGTGAATTCATCCAACTCGGGCTCAACACCAGAAGCGCCGGAGGCCATCAGGGTGACCTGGTCGTTTGTGGACATGCAACCGTCGGAATCCAGACGATCAAAAGTAACTCGGGTAGCAGCTCGCAAAGCTGAATCTAGTTGTGCACTGGTCAATACGGCATCGGTGGTAATCACAACAAGCATGGTGGCCAAACCAGGAGCCAACATTCCAGCACCCTTAGCCATGCCACCGATGGTGTAACCCGCTCCGGTCGAGACGGACATCTTGGGCACAGAGTCCGTGGTCATGATGGCATGCGCAGCATCAACACCGGCTTGTTCACTGGTTCCATTTTCAGAAAGTACTTCAAGACCAGCATCCCAGACACCGGTCTTGAGCTTGTCGAGATCAAGCTGTTCACCGATCAGTCCGGTGGAACACACCAATACATCACCAGCAGAGACACCTAGTCGCTCAGCAACTGCTTCAGCAGTGGCATGAGTGGTCTGGAAACCGCGAGCACCGGTGTAACAGTTAGCACCACCAGAGTTCAACACAATGGCTTCTACTACTGGATCTGCCATGACTTGCTGGCTCCACAAAATGGGGTTTGCTTTGCACCTGTTTGAGGTAAACACAGCAGCCACTGACTTCAGGGGGCCTAAGTTTCGCACCATAGCGAAATCTTTCTTGCCTGTGGACTTCAATCCACAGACAACACCTGCGGCACTAAAGCCTGCTGCAGCGGTCACACTCATGGCGCAACTCCATTCGTGGTCAAACCGGTAGTTTCTTCAATTCCCAAAGCAATATTTGCGGACTGAATAGCCGCCCCTGCCGTGCCCTTGGTCAAGTTATCCAGAGCACTTATGACAATGACTCGTCCTGCGTTCTCATCTAAGGCAATACCAATGAGGCACGTGTTTGCGCCCAGCGTGTCCGCTGTGCGTGGGAATTGCCCTAATGGCAAGACCTGAACAAACGGCTCTCCTGCATATGTTGCACTCCATGCTGCGTGCAATTGTTCCAACGTCACCCCAGGTTTTACCCGGGCAGTAGTGGTGGCAAGGATTCCTCGCGCCATTGGAACCAGCACCGGAGTCATAGAGACTGATACTTCAGCAGCACCTGCCTTACGCAAGTTTTGAGCAATCTCTGGAGTGTGGCGGTGAACACCTCCCACTGCATACGCAGAAGCAGATCCCATGATTTCACTGGCTAACAAATCAACTTTGAGGCTCTTTCCAGCTCCCGAAGGACCCACGGAAAGTACCGAGACGATATCGACTGCGTCAATCAAATCAGCCTGAACTCCGGGCGCAATTGCCAAGGAGATGGCAGAGGCATTACAGCCAGGAGCAGCTATGCGCTTGGTCCCTGCAAGGTAATCACGCTGAGAACCGGAGGACAGTGGAAGTTCAGGGATGCCATAAGTCCAGGCTGAGTTGAATTCTCCACCATAAAACGCAGCCCAGTCGGATTCCTCTTCAAGTCGGTGGTCTGCACCACAGTCAATAACGAGAGTGTCTGGGCTCAGTTGAGCTGCGAGCGCACCGGAAGATCCGTGCGGGAGAGCGAGAAAGACAACATCATGACCAGCTAGGGTTTCTGCGCTGGTGTCCTGCAGTACTAGATCACCATAGCTGCGCAAATGCGGTTGAACATCAACTAATCGCTGCCCAGCGTTGGAGTGCGCGGTTACTGTGCGCACCTCGAACTCGGGGTGGCTCGCGAGCAAGCGAAGCACCTCGCCACCGGCATAACCGCTGGCTCCAGCAATGGCAACCGAGTATGTCATTAGATAACTCTATCCAAACCTTCAACCAGTTATTGAACCCTGAAGAAGGCGTGGCTGGATTACTCGCGAATTGTCGCGCCGAAGCGAGATGCTGCGAGCGCAACACCGGCTTCTTTGGACGCGGTTGCTTCAGCGGCGGTAAGGGTTCGATCAGGTGCCCTAAATCGCAATGCGAAAGTGAGGGAGCGCTGCCCTTCAGGAATACCGGCCCCCTGGTAGACATCCACTAGTGTGCCGCTCTCCAGCAATTCACCAGCACCCTCCACAACTGCAGCAAGAACATCTGCTGCAGGAATGGTGTCGTTGACAACGAGGGAAAGATCCTGGGTTGCAGCAGGCATGGTCTTGACGTCCACTGCAACGTGAGGAACACCTGCTGCGTTGGTAACTGCATCGAGGTTCAATTCAAATGCTGCAACAGTACGAGGTAGGTGTGCTGCTTCGGCAACGGTGGGGAGGAGTTCACCGGCATAGCCAATAACTTCTTCACCCAGTAGCAGTTCTGCTGTACGACCTGGGTGGAATGCCTTGTGAGCTCCTTGGCGAACAGAGATATTCACTCCAGCACCCAAAGCAATCTGCTGCACAGCTGCTAGAGCATCCTTCCAGTTAAAACCAACAGCCTTTTGTCCCACCTGCTTGGTTATGGCATCGCCGACAAACAGACCTGAGATATAGCGAGGCTGTGGCGGAATACCTGCATAGAGCTTGGCTTCGACTTCTGGTGCTGGACGAACGCCGCCAGCAACAATGTCCTGACCGTAGGTCTTTCCAGGCTCAGGTAGGAAAACCAGTCCTGTTTCAAACAGGGCGAGGTCATTTAGACCACGTGAACGGTTGCGAGCGGCAGTCCCGATGAGTCCAGGCAGCAGCGAGGTGCGCATCCACCCCTGTGTTGCATCCAGTGCATTGGCCAAACGAACCTGCGGAACAGTGCTTGAGGTTGCAGAACCGAAGAGATTGTTAGTCTCTTCATCGAAGAAGGGATAGCTCAGAACTTCTGTGTGACCGGTAGCGGCAAGGGTGTTCGAAACGCGTCGACGCACGTCTTGAGCAACGGTATAACCACGTCCTGGAGGGGCAACAGGCAATTCAGCAGGAATGAGGTGGTATCCAACAATGCGGGCCACTTCTTCAGCCAGAGTCCACTTGTCTGTGAGGTCTGGACGCCAGGTGGGTGGAGTGACTGTAAAACCGGCACCAGATGCAACAACGTCACATCCGATTTCTGACAGCGATGACTGTATTTGGTCGTCGCTGTATTCCAAACCAATCAACTTGGTGACAAAACCTGAAGGAAGTTCAATGGCCGAAGGTGCTGCGAAGTGGTTTATGTAGGAACCTTCATCCACAATTTCACCGCCAGCAAATTCAACCAAGAGTTGTGCAACACGACCTGCAGCAATCGCAGCAATTGCTGGGTCAACTCCGCGCTCAAAACGCTTCGAGGCTTCAGAACTGAGTTTGTGTCGGCGGGCAGATCGAGCAATGGATACAGGATCGAAGTTTGCTGCCTCAATGAGTACATTGGTGGTGCCGTCACTGATTTCAGTGTTAGCACCACCCATCACACCGGCAAGGCCAATTGCTTTACCACCTGAGGTGATGAGCAGGTCTTCGACGTCCAGCACACGCTCTGCTTCATCCAAGGTGATCAGCTTCTCGCCTTGAGTAGCGCGGCGAACAACGATGTCACCGGAGAGCTTGTCCAAGTCATAAGCGTGGTTGGGTTGACCCATTTCGATCATGACGTAGTTCGAAATATCCACCGGAAGTGAAATAGATCGAATACCAGCTAGCTTCAAGCGCGAAACCATCCACGAAGGTGTGGGGGCAGTTGCATCAATTCCGCGCACAATACGCGTAGCGAAAACATTGCAGCCCACACGGCCACGAATAGGTGCTGTGTCATCAACCGATACGGGGAATTCGGTGCCAAACTTTGTCACCTCGGTGACACCCCGTGACGAAATAACCTCTGTTGCAGGGTCACGGAAGGCAGCACCGGTTGAGTGTGCATATTCACGTGCAACACCACGGATAGAGAATGCATATCCGCGGTCAGGAGTCACGTTGATCTCGACAGCAGACTCTGAAAGCCCCAGGAGTTCCAGCGCGTCAGTACCTACTTCGGGATCGAGACCCATTTCAGCAAGGCGAATGATTCCATCGTGACTATCGCCTAGACCCAGCTCCTTAGCCGACGCCATCATGCCGTCAGAAACGTGCCCGTAGGTCTTACGTGCAGCAATGGGGAACGGTCCAGGAAGGACGGCACCTGGCAAGGTCACAACTACCTTGTCTCCTACAAAGAAGTTCCCAGCTCCACAGACGATGCCGTGAATAGCGTCGCCACCATCGGCAGCAACCTGGCCCTCTGGCGCAACTCGAACCTGACACCAACGAATGGTCTTCCCATTGCTCTGTTCTTCAGGAGTGAATTCGAGAACTTCACCAACCACGATGGGGCCAGAAATGTCTCCGCCGTGAATGTCTTCTTCTTCAAAACCAACCTTGACCAGGTCTGCTTGAACCTGTTCAGGAGTAATACCTTCGGCGAGGTCGACGTATTCGCCCAGCCAGCTCAGTGGGACGCGCATCAGACCACCATTCCAAACTGCTGGCTGAAGCGAACATCGCCTTCAACCATGTCGTGCATGTCGCTGACGTCGTTACGGAACATCAGCGTGCGCTCAACACCAACGCCAAAAGCAAAACCGGAGTAAACCTCAGGGTCAATCCCTGCCGATCGCAACACGTTGGGGTTCACCATTCCACAACCACCCCACTCAATCCAGCGAGCGCCACCAGCAAATGTGGGGTGCCAGACATCGAGTTCGGCAGAAGGCTCGGTGAAGGGGAAATAGTTGGGGCGCAGACGAATCTTGGCGCCTTCTCCGAACATGATGCGAGCAGCATGCTCAAGAGTTCCGCGCAAGTGAGCCATGGTGAGTCCCTTATCCACTGCTAAGCCTTCAACCTGTGTGAACACAGGAGTGTGGGTGGCATCAAGTTCGTCTGTTCGATACACACGCCCTGGTGCAAGTACATAGATAGGAACTTCGCGCTCCAACATGGAACGAACCTGAACAGGTGAGGTATGTGTGCGGAGAACCAGGTGTGAATCGACTGGTTCCACGAAGAAAGTGTCTTGCATCGCTCGTGCCGGGTGGTCTGCATCAAAGTTCAGTGCGTCAAAGTTGAACCATTCGCCTTCAAGCTCTGGACCTTCGGCAATTTCCCAGCCCATGCCCACGAATGCATCACAGATGCTTTCTTGTAACAGCATGAGCGGGTGGCGACCACCAGCGCTCCATCTAGAAGCGGCAGCGGTGACGTCTACCTTTTCAGCAGCAAGCTGGGCATTTTGCTCTTCGCGCACCATGGCTTCTTCGCGGGCAGCGAATGCCTGGTTTACTTCAGCACGGGCTTGACCGACAAGCTTTCCTGCTGCTGCTTTCTGATCCCCAGGAACATCCTTCATCAAAGCGTTCAGCTGAGAGAGAGTCGAAGACTCCCCCACATGGGCAGTGCGGACAGCCTTGAGTGCAGCAGAATCTGTGGCAGCAGCAATTGCAGCTAACGCGTCAGAAACCGCTGCAGCGACAGCTGCTTCGGTGATTTCAGTAGGTGCAGACACAGTTCTCAATTTTATGTGGAGAGGAAGCGGACAGGGGTTCGACAGGCACTAAGCCTTGTTGTGGGCGAAAGCACTCTCATAAATCAGCACTGCAGCAGCGGTTGCAAGGTTCATAGATTCGGCATCACCATAAATGGGCACGGTGATAGCTTTCTCTGCCAAAGCAAAGTGTTCATCACTGAGACCACGAGCTTCATTACCGAACAGCCATGCAGTGGGGGCATCCAAGACACCCTGATTGCGAGCAAGCACCAGATCTTCACCCTTGATATCTGCGGCGAGAAGCTGAAGCCCTGCCTCGCGAACATAGGGAAGAACTGTTTCTAGCTCAACATCTACCGTGATGGGCAGGTGGAAAAGTGAACCGGTGGTGGATCTGACTACCTTGGGGTTGTAAAGATCAACTGAGCGTCCGGTCAAGATGACGGCATCAGCACCAGCAGCATCGGCCACACGGATGATGGTGCCCAGATTTCCTGGATCACGCACCTCTTCCAAGATGACGACGAGCTTGGGATCCTCGGCGAAGATTTCCTTTAGCGCCGTAGGGAATTGGTGCACCACAGCAATGAATCCTTGTGGGGTTACCGTATCCGCCATAGCAGCCAAGACATCTTCGGTGACGAACTCAACATCAACCCCCGCATCGACAGCGGTTGCTGCGATGTCTTGGTATCTCTCCAACGCGGTTGGCGTCGCATACAGCTCCACAATCAACTGTGGGCGATATGCCAATGCCTCAGAGACGGCTTGCGGGCCTTCCAACAGGAAGAGCCCGGTCTCGGACCGGGCTCCCCTGGTGGCTAGCTTCGCAACCGCCTTCACGCGAGGAGCGCGGGGGTTGTCAAGCATGTTGTTCCTTAGGCCTTTGGTGCAGAAGTGTCTGCAGGAAGTGCCTTGCGTGCAGCTTCAACCAACTTGGTGAAGGTTGCAGGATCGGTCACAGCGATCTCAGCAAGCATGCGACGGTCAACCTGAATGTCAGCCAAAGCGAGACCCTGGATGAAACGGTTGTAGGTCAGGCCGTTTGCACGGCTGGCTGCGTTGATGCGCTGAATCCAGAGGCGACGGAAGTCACCCTTGCGGGCACGGCGGTCACGGTAGCTGTAAACCAGCGAGTGGATGACCTGCTCTTTAGCCTTACGGTACAGGCGCGAACGCTGACCGCGGTATCCGGATGCGCGCTCGAGGATGACGCGACGCTTCTTGTGAGCGTTAACGGCTCTTTTTACTCTTGCCATTTTCTTATCCTTTTAGTTTTCGCTGAGTCCGGATTACAGACCGAGAAGCTTCTTGATGACCTTGGAGTCAGCTGGAGACAGGACCTGGTCCTGGTTCAGGCTGCGCTTGCGCTTGCCTGACTTGACTTCGAGGTTGTGACGCATGCCGGCTTGCTGCTTCTTGAGCTTGCCGGTACCAGTCACCTTGAAGCGCTTCTTGGACCCGGAGTGGGTCTTCATCTTTGGCATTGGTTCTCCTTGGTTTTCACTTTCCCGTAAATACGAGAAGGTAAGGGCTGTTAGTCGTCGAGCTCGTCAGAGACCGACTTGGTGGACTTCTTGGGTGCAGCTGCCTTCGCAGCTGTGGTCTTGGGGGCTGCCTTTGCAGGCTTCTCGGCAACTACCTCTGCCTCGACAACCTGAACAGCATTTGCCTTGTCGTCTTCAACGGCAAGGACAGATTCGCCTGATTTGGCTTCTTTCTTTTCTCCACGCTTGTTGGCATCACGCTTCGCGTTCTGCTCAGCCTTGGCTTCAGACTTGCTGCGCAGTGGGCCAATAATCATGACCATGTTGCGGCCATCGATGGTGGGGTTAGATTCGACAGTTCCGAACTCAGCTACCTCTTCAGCAAACTTCTGGAGAAGACGTACACCTTGTTCTGGACGTGACTGTTCACGACCGCGGAACAAGATCATGGCCTTGACCTTGTCACCATCGTTGAGGAAGCCAATAGCGCGCTTCTTCTTGGTTTCGTAGTCGTGAACATCAATCTTCAGACGGAAACGCACCTCTTTGAGGATGGTGTTTGCCTGGTTACGACGAGCTTCCTTCAGCTTCTGAGCTGCTTCGTACTTGAACTTGCCGTAGTCCATGATCTTTGCCACAGGTGGCTTAGCTTCGGGTGCAACCTCAACGAGATCGAGGTCAGCCTCCCCTGCTAAGCGGAGGGCAACGTCGATCGACACGACACCAACCTGCTCGCCGTTAGGGCCAACGAGGCGAACTTCTGGGACGCGGATACGGTCGTTAGTACGTGGATCGCTAATGCGGAGCTCCTTGTTATTTCTCTAAACCCGTGACGGGGAGAAAGAGGAGTCTTACGCGCAGCACAGACATTAATCCGCGTTTACACGACACAAGATAAATCTTGTGGCACCCTGACCTACTTACCCAGCGAGCTGGACTAAGCGGAGTGCAAGAACCCAGTAACCTGATGTTGCGGGTTACGGGTGGGAGTTTTACTCCTCTTTCAATTTCTTGGCATGAGCTAAGAAACCTGCACAAGCCTAGCAGAGGAATCATTGTGAGCGAAAACGCCAAGGACGAGGCCATCCACCAAGCGGTGCTTGATATTGCGGAAGTTCCCGCTATCGAGGTCATTGTTGAGGTCGCGGTCAACCTGATGAGTGCTGCCGCCATCAAGTGTGGGCTTGCCGAGGGAGCAGATGCTGAGTCTTTGAAGGATCTCGACGAAGCACGCAAACTGATCAATGCACTGGCTGGTCTCATTACTGCCGCAGCCCCGGACATCAGTGACTCTCACGCCAGACCACTTCGTGACGGCTTGCGCTCATTGCAGCTCGCATTCCGTGAAGCCTCCCCCATTCCTGATGAAATTGGTAAGGGTCCTGGCGAGAAGTGGACTGGCCCAGTTAACTAACTTGCTAGTTGACCAATAAGCCCGAGTAGCCGTTGCATAAACAACTGATGAGCAGCTTCTTGGACTGAATTGCCGCCACGCATGATGGCTTCTTGGAGAGCCGATTCGTAGGTGTTCATCAACACATTAGCTAATTCAACTGAGTTCAATGCTGGCGTGAGTCCCACGGCATCGAAAGCGGCGGAAATAATGCTGCCAAATTCTTTGTCTGCGGCGTTCTTTTGCTCGAGATAGAGCTTCCCCACTTCGGAATCACGCATGGCAAGCAAGCGCAATTCAGATTGGAATAGTAACCACAGTCGGTTATCTCCCTGCTGTTCCAGAAAGCTTGCGACGATGGGTCCTAGCTCAGTGGCACTGAGTTTTCCCTCCGTAGAACCCACCAACGTAGGCATGATGAGATCTATGTTGGCCACGCTTCCACGAAGCAGTGCAAGGCGTTCATTGTTGCCTCGCTCGGCGAGCGCGAGGAAGAGTTCTTCCTTCGTGTCGAAATTGGAGTAAAAAGCCCCGCGCGTGAAATCTGCGCGCTCTGTGATCATTTCTACGGTGGCAGCATGGATTCCCACTTCAGAGAACACCTCAAAGGCAGCATCCATCAAGCGCTCTCGCGTCTTTTGACGGCGGGCGCTTTCTGCAGGTTTGTTCTCTGCTTCGGTTGTGGTGCTCATATCTTTAACGATACACTCATGTATCGGATACACCGGTGTATCGAAAGTTTTTATCCCCGCGGCGCCGGCTGATCTCCAGCTGTCGCTAGAAAACCAAGGACAGCCATGTCATCACTCCTGTATTCACTCGGTCGCTGGGCATACCGTTCTCGTCGATTGGTGCTCGTTGCCTGGCTGATTATCCTGGTTGCCATAGGTGGCTCGGCCGCCGCCTTCAATAAAGGGCTCGACAACGGTATCTCCATCCCCGGAACCGAATCCCAAAAAGCACTGGACTCACTGACCACTACCTTCCCGCAGGTCAGCGGAGCGTCCGCCCAGATCATTGTGGTGGCAGCAAATGGCCAATTCATTACAGACCCTGCATATAAAGACGCCTTGAATGCGGCAGCAGATGAGATGGCAAAACTGCCCCAAATCGATAACGCCACCTCACCATTCAATGAACGCATCAATGGCGCAATCAGTGAGAACAAGAAAGCGGGATTGCTGAGCATTCAGTTCTCTGGCCCCACCGCAACCATTAAGAAGTCCTCCCTTGCAAAGCTAGAAACGGCAACACAACAGCTCACTGATGAGCTTCCTGCAGGTTCTACCGTTTCTTTGGGCGGACAGATCTATAGCCAAAGCATGCCCACCGTGAGCGCGACTGAACTCATCGGCGTGGGAGTGGCCCTGGTGGTACTCATCATCACATTTGGTTCATTCCTTGCAGCAGGTATGCCCTTGCTGACCGCCCTCTTAGGGGTTGGTATCTCGATTGCACTGATTTTCCTTGCCACCGCTTTTGCCAAGGTTACGTCGACCACCCCGATGCTTGCCCTCATGTTGGGCTTGGCAGTTGGTATCGACTACGCGCTGTTCATCATTTCCCGCCATCAAGATGAACTGCGCAAGGGAGACACCCCCGAAGAGGCAGCAGCACGCGCTACGGGAACTGCAGGTTCGGCAGTGATCTTTGCAGGATTGACCGTGATGATTGCCCTGGTTGGTCTTGGCATTGCCGGTATTCCTTTCCTCACCACCATGGGTGTCGCCGCAGCTGTCGGCGTGGGTGTGGCTGTGATTATCTCGATCACGCTCATTCCTGCACTTCTGGGTTTTGCCGGCGAGCGCCTGCGCCCCAAGAAAAAGAAAACTAAGAAAGCTGAAGCAGCATCACACAAGCCCAACCGCTTCTTCCTGGGCTGGGTGAAGGCTGTCACACGCTTCCCCATTGTCACCATCTTGGCTGTTGTGGCCGTCATCACCATCGTTGCCCTGCCCGCATTGAATCTGCGACTGGCCTTGCCTGACGCAGGAAGCAACTCACCAGATGATCGCTCACGTATTACCTATGACCTTGTTGCTGAGAATTTTGGTGAAGGCTACAACGGTCCCCTTCTCGTTACGGGAACAATCGTGACCAGCACGGATCCTCTAGGTCTCATGGATGACCTCAAGGCGGAACTAGAGAAAATCCCAGGCGTTGCAGCTGTTCCGCTGGCAACACCTAACATGACTGCGGATACCGGAATCATTCAGGTCATCCCCACAGGTGCTCCAGCGTCAGAAGAAACAAAGGCACTGGTGCAAGCAATTCGAGACAAGCATGACTACTTCCAAAAGAAGTACGGAGTCGACTTGTCCGTCACTGGATTCACCGCGAGTGGAATTGATGTTTCGCAGCGTTTAGGAAATGCCTTGCTGCCCTTCGGCATCGTGGTGGTTGGGCTTTCCCTCATTCTTCTCACCATGGTGTTTAGATCCATCTGGGTGCCCATCAAGGCCGCTATTGGATATCTCTTCAGCGTGGTTGCCGCCTTTGGTGTGGTCACCCTGGTGATGCAAGAGGGTGTCTGGGCGAACCTGATTCACATTGACCGGCCAGGTCCAGTCCTCAGCTTCATGCCAATCATTGTGATGGGCATCCTGTTTGGCCTTGCGATGGACTACGAGGTGTTCCTTGTGGCACGTATGCGTGAAGACTTCGTTCACTCCGGCAATGCGCGCAAATCCATCGTGACCGGCTTTGTCGGCTCCGCCAAGGTGGTCACTGCTGCTGCCGTCATCATGTTTGCCGTGTTCGCTGCCTTCGTCCCAGAAGGCGATGTGAACATGAAGGGAATTTCACTGGCCCTAGCCGTTGGAATCTTCGTGGATGCCTTTATTGTGCGTATGACTTTTGTTCCAGCAGTTCTCCAACTCCTGGGCAAGAAGGCCTGGTACATGCCCAAGTGGCTGGATCGCGTGTTGCCTCACTTTGATGTGGAAGGCGAAGGAGTTCAGCACGAACTCGAACTCACTGATTGGCATGCAGATCCCAACACGGTGATTGCTGCAGAGGGACTCAGTCTCAAAAACGCTGAAGGAACACGTTCCTACTTCAAGAACCTCAACTTCACAGTCCCCACCGGAACAACCCTGTTTGTCACCGGAAGCGACAAGATTGCCACCTCGGCACTTCTGCTGACTCTGAGTGGACGACTAGACCCAGATGCAGGCAAGTTGAAGGTTGCCGGAATGGTTCTGCCTGTGCGCTCGGGTGCTGTGCGGTCTCGCGTTGCCCTTATCGATGTAGCCGAACATGCGAACCGCAACACAGTCGGTGCAATTGAAGATGCGGCATCTGAAAAGCCTCAGATCATCATTGTGGACAACATTGATTTCCTCTCCTCCGAGAGTGAGCGCTATGCCGTTGCCGATGCCCTCAACGCCGCTCGCGAAGACGCAACCAATGCCGGTCGCACACTCACCGTGTTGGCTGGAACAACTCACGATATGCCGGTAGAAACCTGGGGCCCTTTCCTCAGCGCCCGGGTGAATTCGGTGGTGCTTGATCTCGATCATGCATCAACTTCGAGCAAGAAAGTGCAGGCATAACCATGGCATCACTGATCACTCGCCTGTCAAAGAACTCTGCAAAGACAGAAGGAAAGCCTCGCATCATCACCCTCATTGCGCTGCTTTTTGTTCCACTGATCGTGGTGGGAACGTTGATGTGGGGATTGTGGAACCCCACCGACCGTTTGGATAACGTCACCGCAGCCATTGTGAACAATGATGAGCCTGTGACCATCAACGGACAGTTGACTCCCCTGGGTCGCTTGCTCACTGCTGGTTTGGTGGATGGTGCAGATGGTGCCTCCAACTACAACTGGGTCATCACTGACGAGGCAGGCGCAAAGAAGGGCCTTGAAAATGGCAACTACGTCGCTGTCGTCACCATCCCCAAGAACTTCTCTGAAGTAGCAACCTCCTCCTTCAGTGATGCCTCAAACCCTCAGCAGGCCATCATCGACGTGACTTCCAGCGATAAGTCCCGCTTGGTCGATGACGCCATTACAACAGTCATCACCTCCACTGCGGTGAACATGCTTAACCAGCAATTGAGCGCCAGCTATATCGAAAATGTCTTGATTGGCTTTAGTACCTTGAGTGAGAGCTTGGGCAAAGCTGCCTCTGGCGCTCACGAGCTCAGTTCAGGTATTGCCTCTCTTGCTGATGGCGCTAACCAACTCTCTGAGGGGGCAACACAGTTCTCGAACGGAATGTGGGCGCTGCAAAACCAGGCAGCAACTATCCCAGGAAATGCCCAATCACTCGCTGATGGGCTGGCAGGACTTTCCGCCACCTGCACACAGGTCGTCGTTGCACCAGCTCAAGCACAATTTTGTGGTGGGCTTGCCCAGCTCTCGGGCGGAACCGGTGCTCTTGCCGGTGGGCTCACCGAGCTCAGCGGTGGAATTACCCAGCTGGCCAACGGCAGCACAGGAATTGCCACCGGTGTTGAAGGAATCGCTTCGGGAACAACAGCGGTTGCAGGTGGTTCTGCCAGCCTGGCAGATGGCCTCGATCAAGCTGTAGCTAACATCCCGGTCTATACCAAGGATGAAACTAAGAAACTCTCCGAAGTAGTCACCGCACCCGTGGCTCTCAAGGATGCAAACAATCTCAGCTTCGGCGCAAACAGCACTCCGCTGTATGTGGTGTTGTCGTTGTGGATTGGTGCCCTCGCTATCTTCGTTGGCCTGCGCACACTCCCCCAACGCATACTTGAATCCACGCGATCATCACTGTCACTGGCAACACGTTCTTTTGTGATTCCTGCTGTTGTAGGAATTGCTCAGGGCGTTGCCGTTGCCACCGTGATTGCATTCGCAAATGGTTATGACCTAGGCAACTGGGCCACAGTTGCCGCCATTGCGGCACTCATCGGTGTCGCCTTCACGGCAACAAACCAGGCCCTCAATGCATTACTTGGTGGCTTTGGCCGCATGATCTCACTTGCTGTGGGCATCTTGATTCTGGTCACCGGAGTTATTTCAACTGTTCCAGCTCTGCTAGATACTCTCTTGAGTTTCACCCCCGCAAACGATGCTGTCACCGCGCTGCAAGCGGTTATCAATTCAGGAAACGTCTCAGGGTTTGCTTCAGCGGTAACTGCGTTGGTGCTGTGGAGCTTGGGCGGTGTGCTGTTCACAGCACTGGCCATCTCACGCAAGCGTCACGTGTCGATCACAACCCTCAGCAAAGAAACCCAGCCCATCTAGGGCTGGGTTTCTCCAGAAGTTTTTGAACTAGACAGCTGGAACGAGTTGGAGCCTCATTGAGTCCACTCGCTCAGAGAAGATAGCCTGCTCTGCCCACTTGCCGGACAATGAGCGGATTACGCGTTCAACATCGGTTTGCTCAAGGCTAGGTGGCAACACCAACTGAACCACGAGTTCCTCATCGAAACCACGTGCATCGGGATCTCCGGCTGTGAGACGAATAGCCTTCACGAATGGCTCATCCGCGATGGAGTCATCAAAGACTTGCTGCAACATGGGGTCGATGTGATTGGGTGCCCAGGGTGTTCCCTTGGCAATTGCTTCGACGACGGGGCGACGCAACACAATTTCTGTTCGACTTTGGGGGTCCACCACAATCCATTGTGCACCGTCTGCAGCTGCCGCGAGCGCAGCCCGTCGTGCTTCCACGGGAACAGGGCGAGCTTCTGGCTTCCATCTCTGCATTGCTTCAACAGAAGTGAAGACAGGCAATACCTTCTGACCGTTGGGACCTGCAACTGTGACGATGGCAAGTTCTTGGGTTTTGTCGACCACCAGACCAGCAGCATTGACTCCCACATCCCCTGCTTCGGCAAGAAGAGGAATGAGGAATCGGGAGATGCGAATGGCATCGACGACGTTCATGTGTTGACCTGCGCGCTCATCTGAATCCAGAGGCAGAGCATGGAAGGCATCGAGTGCCGACTTCAGGTGTTCTGGAGTCGTGCCGTCATCGGATGCGAAAGGGTTCTCTTCGAACTCTCTACCTTCCCAGGGCTGGCCTGCGGAATCGGCATGGTCAGAAGAGCCAAACATGTGACCGTCGTGATTGTGAGACATGAGAAGTCCTAGTTGTAGGCGACCGCGATGGCCTGTTCAAGGGTGAACTTCTGAGCATAAAGTGCCTTGCCCACAATTGCGCCCTCCACACCGCTGGGAACGAGGGAACGCAGAGCTACCAAGTCATCCAGGCTTGAGATACCACCAGAAGCAACCACTGGCTTGCCGGTCTTCTGAGTGATGGCTGTGAGCAAGTCGAGGTTGGGGCCGTTGAGCATGCCATCACGAGTGACATCGGTGACGACGTAACGAGCACAGCCTGCATCTTCGAGGCGCGCAAGGACATCCCACAGGTTTCCACCCTCTTCAGTCCAGCCACGTGCAGCCAGTGTCTCTCCTCGCACGTCGAGACCTACAGCGATTTGATCACCAAAACGTTCAATTGCTGAGGCAGCCCATTCAGGATTCTCCAATGCCGCAGTTCCCAAGTTCACGCGGGTTGCACCGCTTTCCAGTGCAGATTCTAAGGAAGCATCGTCACGGATACCGCCGGAGAGTTCAATCTTCACACCAGGAACTTCCACGATCACACGACGCAGGAGGGCGCGGTTTTCTCCGCGACCGAATGCTGCGTCGAGATCGACCAAGTGAATCCATTGAGCGCCCTGACGAGCCCAGTCGGCTGCCGCATCGACAGGATCACCAAAGTCAGTCTCTGTACCCAAAGCACCCTGTGTGAGGCGCACAGCCTTACCTTCCGCAACATCAACGGCGGGGAGCAGCTCAAGAATCGGCGCAGTCATGGTGATTGTTCCTTTAGTGGGGGTTAGAGAGTGTCGAGCCAGTTACGCAGCAGTTGAATACCTGCTTGGCCAGATTTTTCAGGGTGGAATTGGGTTGCAACAAGTGGACCATTTTCAACGGCAGCGATGAATCGCTGGCCATGTTCTGCCCATGTCACTGCAGGCTTCGGGAAGGGCGGGATGACGTCAAGATTCCACTCGGTCACTCCGTAGGAGTGCACGAAATAGAAGCGCTCGTGTTCAATGCCTGTGAAGAGTTGAGAATTCTCGCCAACCTCAACAGTGTTCCAGCCCATGTGGGGAAGAACGGGTGCTTCGAGCTTGTGCACGGTTTCGTCCCATTCCCCCAACCCTGGAGTGTCCACACCACCTTCAAGCCCATTGGCAAACATGACCTGCATACCGACACAAATACCCATCACCGCGCGACCACCTGCCAGGCGGCGCTCAATGATTTCACCGCCGTCAACCTCAGTGAGGGCTTCCATCACTGCAGCAAATGCTCCCACTCCAGGGACAAGTAGACCATCGGCCTCCGCACATTTTGCTTTGTCGCGCGTGAGTTCGACCTTTGCTCCAGCGAGCTCTACCGCTTTGATGGCGGAGTGAATATTCCCCGTGCCGTAGTCGAAAACAACGACGGACTTTGAGGTCACAGAGCACCCTTAGTGCTGGGGATTCCCTGCACCAGAGGATCCAATGCCTTTGCCTGGCGGAATGCACGTGCAAAGGCCTTGAATTCTGCTTCAGCAATGTGGTGTGGGTCACGACCGTTCAACACAGTGATGTGAGTGGTCAGACCCGCATTGAAAGTAATTGCTTCAAAGACGTGACGAACCATGGAACCGGTGAAGTGCCCGCCGATGAGGTGAAACTCAAAACCTGCAGGTTCACCGGAGTGAACCAGGAAAGGTCGTCCAGAGATGTCCACAACTGCCTGAACGAGCGCCTCATCGAGGGGAACAAGTGCATCACCGAAGCGGGAAATTCCTGCCTTGTCTCCGAGTGCTTCACGGATAGCAAGGCCAAGAGAAATACCGATGTCCTCAACAGTGTGGTGAACATCGATGTGGATGTCGCCAGAGGCTTTGACTGTCAGATCGGTCAATGAGTGCTTAGCAAACGCAGTGAGCATGTGATCGAAGAAGGGAACAGTCGTCTCGATGTTGCTCACACCCGTGCCGTCGAGATTGAGGGTGAGTTCAATGCTCGACTCGCTCGTGGTGCGAGAAATGCTCGCAATGCGCGGTGCTGTAGTCATAAGACCAGTTTAGTAGGGCTTAGCGAGCACCATTTATCGAGCCATCAAGCGCAGCAAGTGCATTCAAGAACTCGGTGGTTTCTGCCTCAGTACCCGCAGTTACACGCAAGTGGTTGGGCATACCAATGTCTCGGATGATGATGCCTTGAGCTAGGAGCTTCTCGAAGACATTGTGTGGATCCTTCACACCACCAAAGAGCACAAAATTCGCACTCGAGGGGTACGGGATGTAACCCAGAGCAGCCAGTTCGGTAACCAAGCGGTCACGCTGTATGCGAATGTCATCAACCATGGCCAGCATTTCAGGCGTATGAGCTAAAGCACCCTCCGCCGCCGCTTGTGTCAGTGCCGAGAGGTGATAGGGCAAGCGAACCAGGCGCAGTGCGTCTGCAACCGCTGGATCACTAGCGAGGTAGCCCACGCGAGCTCCCGCAAAAGCAAATGCCTTACTCATTGTGCGCGAGACCACCAGACGTGGACGCCCTTCTAACAAACTCAATGCCGTCGGGGCACCCTCTGGGGCAAATTCTGCGTATGCCTCATCGACAAATACGATGCCGTCGGTAGCGTCATACGCCGCACGGATTGTTTCTAAGGAAACAGGAGTACCTGTGGGGTTATTCGGCGTGCAGAAGAAGACGATGTCTGGGTTGTGCCGTGTAATCGCAGAAACAGCCGTCTCAGGTGAAATCTCAAAATCTGCATCACGTTCAGCGGGAATCCAGGTAGTTCCAGTTCCAGAGGCGATGATCGAGTGCATGGAATAAGTGGGAGGGAAGGCTAAAACAGAGCGCCCTGGACCACCGAATGCTTGAAGGAGTTGCTGAATCACTTCATTTGAGCCGTTAGCTGCCCAAATGTTCTCTGCTTCAAGTCCATGACCAAGATAGTTTGCAAGTGCTACACGGAGGTTTGTGAATTCACGGTCGGGGTAGCGGTTAATACGACCCAGTGCGGTGTGCATACGTCCCATGATGTCCATCACTACCGCGGGAGGAACGGGGTGTGTGTTCTCGTTGACGTTGAGCTCAACCCGGACATGTTCTTGCGGAGCGCCATAAGGCTTCATTCCACGAAGGTCATCACGTATGGGGAGGTCTTCAAAAGAGGTCACCCTTCAAGTTTACGGGCGTTAGTGAGACAGAAATGCCGGCCCCTCAAGGGGCCGGCATCAATGCGAAAAGGAAGAGAAGTATGAATTAGTAACCAGTAGGAATTGCAATCTTCTGCCCAGCTTGTACTTCTCCATGGAGCTGGTTCAGCGACACAATCTCTGCAACGACGTCGCGAGGATCTGCGTTGGGAGCAATTTCTTGGGCCAGCTGCCACAAGGTTTCACCCTGCGCCATGGTGACGTAGGTAAAGTCGTTTGCTGCTCCTTCTGCAACAGCAGCAGCTCCGCCACTGTTGAGCGCGGCAATGAGTGCGCCAATGACGAGAGGCAGCGCAACAGCTGCGGTGAGGACTCGACGTCCACGCTGTGTGATGCGAAGACGGGTCTTAGGTTCTGCGGCGGGGAGAAAGTTCACGTAAGTCACGTTGTTAATCTGGTGCGACCCACGGACATTGCGATCTGAGCTGCATGGCTCATCAATGTATTCAGGTTCAACGGGACGGTGAATTGGTGCGGTGAATGCGAGTACTGCGCTCATGAGATTCTCCTTTTCCTGGTGTTTATCTCGAATCGGGCCCTCGGCCGGGAGAACCCGATTCGAAGATATGTTTCGAAGATATATTCGTATTTCTTCAATGTCAAGTACATATTGAAGGTTTGTTGTGAGAAATACTTCAAGAACCTTCGAATATGTGTTTGTTTTATTCACTTTCTTCGAATACTCTTTCGGTATTGAGAAAAGTTCATCATGAGCCACGGACATTCACGTTCGCAGGATCACGAACTTCCCAACAGAAACGGAAAATGCCATGACTGAGACACCAGCTGGCGAAAGCAAACGACGCAAAGGATTGAGTGCAAAGCAGCAACTCATCCTCGATGTGATATCTGCCTATATTGACGAGAACAGCTACCCACCCTCCATGCAGGAGATTGGTGACGCGGTAGGCCTTTCTTCATTGGCAAGTGTCACTTACCAACTTCAGCAGCTCGAACTCGGTGGCTACATCCGCCGCGATCCTAAACTCCCCCGCGCACTCGAAGTCTTGGGCCAGCCCAGCACACCCCGCACAACTACCGTCACCTCTGACAACGTCATCCCGCTCGGAGATGCCGTCATGGTGCCCCTCGTTGGTCAAATCGCTGCAGGTGGACCAATTACTGCAGAACAACACACAGAAGACACCATGGCCCTGCCCAAGCAGCTCGTGGGCGATGGTGAGCTATTTATGCTCAAGGTCAAGGGTGAATCCATGATTGATGCCGCCATCTGCGATGGCGACTTCGTTGTAGTACGCCGACAGCAAACAGCAGAAAACGGTGACATCGTTGCTGCACTGCTCGACGAAGAAGCAACCGTCAAGGTATTCCGTCAGCGCGATGGCCACACTTGGCTACTTCCTCGCAACAGCAACTACGAACCCATCTTGGGTGATCACGCCACCATCATGGGCAAGGTTGTGACGGTTCTTCGTTCGGTCTAACCTCACCATCCAAAAGTCCCGCATGCTGAATACAGCGTGCGGGACTTTTATTTACGAGAGACCTCCTAACGAGGAAGTAGATCACTCACGATAATCTTCGACATCTTCATCATGGCGGACATCGCATAGGTCGAAACGGCAGGGTCACTATTGCCTAGTGCTTCCCCTAGCTGCTTGGGAATAATTTGCCAGGACACTCCGTATTTATCCTTGAGCCAACCGCACCGGCTCTCTTCTCCGCCATCAGCGGTCAGGGCATTCCAGTAGTAATCAACCTCGTCCTGGCCATCCACCGTCACAAAGATCGAGAACGCTTCGGTGAAGGTAAACAGCGGGCCACCATTGAGTGCGGTGTAACGCTTTCCTTGGAGTTCAAACTCCACAGTAAAGACACTGCCGTCGGGTCCGTGAGAAACACTCAGAATGGAGGCATCCGGAAATATCGAAACATAAAACTCAGCAGCTTCTTCAGCTTGAGTATCTAACCAGAGCATGTGACTGATTGAAGGCATGCTGCCCAGCCTATGCCCTCGATCAGACGCTACAGCCGCCCGAGAACGTCTAGAACAGGTCCGCTCTGGTTGAACGCATACAAGTGAATGCCTGGTGCTCCCCCAGCTATGAGCTCCTGTGCAAGGTTCACTGCATGTTCAACACCAATTTCACGCTGCCCCTCAGCAGTTGGCTCAATCTCGAGTGCAATCTCTAAATCGCTAGGCATTTCTTCGCCAGAAATCTCAATCATGCGACGCAGACGAACCGGGCTGATGACGGGCATGATGCCGGGAATGATCGGCATAGTCAGACCTGCTTCTTTCGCTTTCTGCGCGAAGGAAAGATAGTCATCAGCATGGAAGAAGAGCTGCGTAATGGCCAGGTTTGCCCCAGCAGCTTCTTTGGCGAGGAGAACATCAATGTCTTGGGTCTTGGATCGAGATTGAGGGTGCCCATTAGGAAATGCGGCAACTCCAATACGAACGAACTCACGCTTCTGACTCAGCCTCGTGGCACCTGCATGCCAGCGAGGTTCTTCCTCAAACACAAAGGGCTCTCGTTCGGCCTGAACGCGGTGTATGAGCTGAGTAAGCTCTGCCGCACTGCCAAGGTCTCCTAAGAAGTTCTCGCCCTCGTGGGTTCCCTCTGGCGGGTCTCCGCGCAATGCAAGGAAGGAGCGCACACCCGCGTCTAGAAAAGTCCTGACAAGTTCATTAGCGCCTTGGTATGACTCCGCCACACAGGTGAGGTGTGCCATAGGCTCAACATCGGTGTTGGCGAGGATGAACTTCACACACTCAAGAGTTGCATCACGAGAGGAACCACCAGCGCCATAGGTCACCGAGATGAAGTCAGGGCCGGTAGCTGCCAGCTCCACAATGGTCTTGTTCAGTGCTTCACGAAGCTCAGGATTACGCGGAGGGTAAACCTCAAAAGAAAAGGGCACGCCAATGTTCAGCTCGGTAGAGCTGGAAGTAGAAGCGTTACTCATCAGAATCCTCGGGGCACTATTCGCGTGAAAAGACAACAGGAAGTTATCCGCGAAGCGTGGGCCGGGCTCGGCAGTCGCTTACTCGCCACAATTGGCGTAATGAAATGTTAGCAGTGCTTGTTAGGCAGTGCGTTCTTCGGGCTCAGTTGAACGTGCTGGGGCGAGACGAGGCACGATCGTGGGAGCTGCATTCTCCGTGACACAGTCTGCGGTAATGATGACCTTGTGGATCTGGTCTGTTGAGGGAACCTCAAACATGATGGGGCCCAAAACATTTTCCAAGATGGCACGCAAACCACGAGCACCGGTCTGACGAAGCACGGCGAGGTCAGCGATGGCATCAAGGGCTGCTGGTTCAAACTCCAGCTCCACGTCATCGAGAGCAAACATACGCTGGTATTGCTTAACCAGTGCGTTCTTAGGCTCGGTAAGAATGTCAATCAATGCACTGCGATCCAGCGGAGACACTGTGGCAATGACAGGGAGTCGGCCAATGAACTCTGGGATCAAACCAAACTTATGCAGGTCCTCAGGAAGTACTTCAGCGAAGAAGTCACGTGCTTCTTCCTTGCTTTGCAGCGGCGCACCAAAACCGATGCCGGTCTTACCTGCACGCGACTGGATGATGTCTTCGAGTCCTGCGAATGCACCAGCAACAATAAACAACACGTTGGTGGTGTCCAGCTGAATGAATTCCTGGTTGGGGTGCTTACGACCACCCTGTGGCGGGACGGAAGCAACGGTGCCTTCAAGAATCTTCAACAGTGCCTGCTGAACACCTTCACCAGAAACGTCACGGGTAATTGAGGGGTTCTCTGCCTTGCGGGAAATCTTGTCGATCTCATCTATATAGATGATTCCCTGCTCTGCACGCTTGACGTCGAAGTCAGCTGCCTGCAGAAGCTTGAGAAGAATGTTCTCAACGTCTTCACCGACATAACCAGCTTCCGTCAACGATGTTGCATCAGCAACAGCGAACGGAACATTCAGACGGCGAGCAAGAGTCTGTGCAAGATAAGTCTTGCCACACCCGGTAGGACCAATGAGGAGAATGTTGCTCTTGGCAATTTCAACTTCGTTGGCCTTCTCCTCTGCCGTCTTGACACCCTCACCAGCGCGAACACGCTTGTAGTGGTTATAGACCGCAACCGAGAGAGCCTTCTTCGCAGGCTCTTGGCCAATGACATATTCCTCGAGGAAGGTAAAGATTTCGCGAGGCTTAGGCAGATCGAAATCTGCAATGACGCCTTCTTCGTTGGCTTCAGCGAGACGTTCTTCAATGATCTCGTTACACAGCTCAACACACTCGTCACAGATGTAAACGCCAGGGCCCGCAATGAGCTGAGCTACCTGCTTCTGGCTCTTGCCACAGAAGGAGCACTTGAGCAGGTCAGCGCTTTCGCCGATGCGTGCCATGGTCAACTCCTTTGAACATCTGTTTTTCCAGACATTCGAGCCTAACCCGAACCACAGACGTTCATTGTCACTTGTGGATGTGGCGTCCCGGCGTGCCGAAAATAAGAAAACCCCGACCGAAGCCGGGGTTTTCTTATGAATTTCAGTAATTACGCAGTAAGTGCCGCGTTCTTACGTGAGGTCAGAACCTGGTCAATGAGACCGTACTCGAGCGCTTCAGTTGCCGAGAGAATCTTGTCACGGTCGATGTCCTTGTTGACCTGCTCAACCGTGCGGTTGGAATGCTTAGACAGAGTCTCCTCAAGCCATTCACGCATACGCATGATTTCCTTGGCCTGGATTTCAATATCCGAAGCCTGTCCACGACCAGCGTCGCCAGTGGCGGGCTGGTGAATGAGAACACGTGCGTTGGGAAGTGCAAGACGCTTGCCCGGTGCACCAGCAGCCAACAGCACAGCAGCTGCTGAAGCTGCCTGGCCAAGGCAGACTGTCTGAACCTGGGGGCGGATGTACTGCATGGTGTCGTAGATCGCGGTCATGGCGGTGAAGGATCCACCGGGAGAGTTGATGTACATCACGATGTCACGATCAGGATCCTGGCTTTCCAGAACAAGCAGCTGAGCCATGACGTCATCAGCAGATGCGTCATCAACCTGAACTCCCAGGAAAATAATGCGGTCTTCAAAAAGCTTGGCGTAGGGGTCCTGACGCTTGTATCCGTATGCGGTGCGCTCTTCAAAGGTAGGAAGTACGTAGCGGCTGGAAGGAGCTTCCTGGCCGTTGAATGCGGTTCCACCAAAGGTTGGGATAGTCATAATTAGTCCTCGTATCTTCTTTTGGTGCTTACGCAGTCTTGGTTCCGCCACCACCGGTGACATCGCTTGCTGATGCACGTACGTGATCAACAAAGCCGTATTCGAGAGCTTCCTGTGCAGTGAACCAGCGGTCACGGTCACCGTCAGCGTTGATCTGCTCAACGGTCTTGCCAGTCTGTGATGCTGTGATCTCAGCAAGAGACTGCTTCATCGAGTTGATCAGCTGAGCCTGAGTCTGAATATCAGAAGCAGTACCGCCGAAACCACCGTGTGGCTGGTGCAGCAGAACACGAGCGTTCGGGGTGATGTAACGCTTGCCCTTAGTTCCAGAGGTCAAGAGAAGCTGACCCATCGAGGCCGCCATACCGATACCCACGGTGACAATGTCATTAGGAACAAACTGCATGGTGTCGTAGATCGCCATACCTGCAGTAATCGAACCACCAGGAGAGTTGATGTAGAGGTAAATGTCCTTCTCGGCATCTTCTGCCGCAAGCAGCAACATCTTGGCGCAAATCTCGTTTGCGTTGTCGTCGCGCACGTCAGAACCCAACCAAATGATGCGGTCCTTGAGTAGACGCTCAAATACGTTGTTCGGCATTACCATGTCGGCCATGTCAGCTCCATTTCAACAACCGCAAGAGTGTTCACTTGCGATGCTTCGAATCTACTGGAGCAAACACACTCAACACGGCAGTGTTCGCCCCAGGCGGAGTGGCGTTCGCCTGCAGATGAAAACCTTCACATCAACAGCCGGCTACACAAAACGACTTCTGCGGAGATAGATCATCACGCCCCACAACAAAGAAGAGAAAGCAAGCCAAAAGAGAACTTCGTTCAGAATTGCTGGGTTACCAGTTTCTGCGAGCGAGCTTGAGTTTCGTGACCCAGACGATGTTGATGCACCGGACGCTGATGATGTGGGAGTTGGTGTCGACGTGGGGCTCGAAGGTGTCGGAGTGGGGCTGGGTGCAGCAGGCACTGTCATGAGTGGGATTGTAGCTGGGTAGATAAGTAATGAATCTGAATAGCCAGCACCTGCTCCCAGGCGACCTTGGAAGCTATAGGTGGCTGAACCAACTGCACTGGTCATGGAGTACATATCTGTAACCCACACCCCTGGACTTGCTTCAAAACTATTCGTTAGCCAACCCACCCCTGATGAATCAAAATTCAGGCTGTAACAAGTGGAGAGACACATCGGCGCCATCATCGCATATGAAACAGAAGCAGAAGTAGGAATATTTTGACCATTACGAGTCAAGGTGAGAAAAAACAGTTGGCTTGGCCCACCGGCTTGACTATCCATCAGGCTGTATAAATTGCCATCTACAGGGTTAAACCCACTCGCCAACCCACTTCGTGGCAAACCAGATGCCAACAGAATGAGGTCATATTGGTTAGCAGCACCTCGAGGTTGAGCGTAATAAACAGAATTGTTACGCCGGAAAATATACATGTAACCGTATTGGTCGATTGCCACAGAGTCGATGGTCACCGTACTGAGAGCGTTTGACAGATAGAACGTCAGTTCCGCCTCTGTGGCGCCAGAAACTGGCGAAATTTCATACAACTTGGACCAGCTACTGTTCCCATCAACTACAACAAATTTGTTAGTGATGGGGTTGTAAGCGCCGCCCGAATAACACTTGCTTGAGGCCTCTGGCGAATTAGTATTCGGCGTCAGAGTTCCATTGGAGGATAGATCAATAAAAGTCTTGGTTCCTGCAGTTGAATCACACGGAAAAGCCAGCATCTTATTATTTGCCGGCAGGGTCGTAGCAGGGGCAAAGGCTTGCACAAAATCACCAAAGCGCAGGCTATCTGTACTAGACACCCACGACCCAGCATAAGTAAACAGGTGAGAGCCGTTGACACCCGAAGTTTCGGTGGCAAAGCTGTAGTAGTTGGACACATCCGCCGAGGTTGTTGTGAAGACAAGTGCGTAAGAGGTTCCGCTGTAAGCCGCTGCGGGATACACAAAGTCGAACTGAATGGTAGACATTGACGTAGATACGGCAGAAGCTGAGACCGTCGTATTAGCCCGGGCAGCACCTGTTGCCGGTGAGCCATTGGCAGTATTGACTACTTCGACTTTGAGATCGCCAGGCGTACCTGTCTTCTGAACATCAACTGTTATTCGGTGAAGAATGCCCGTTCCAACCGCAGTAAATATTTCTGCGACTTTATTTGACGGATTATTGAGCACAGATGTTGAGAGAGAAGTGCCTGTGACCTGTTGCTCAGGACCACCCGCGGCACGTGCACTTGTTGCCCCAATCATCGCGGCCATAACTAGTGAGATTGAAACGATGAAAGACACAGTGAGGCACTTGTGCGTGACAAACCAGGGCATTCAGCCAGCGTATGGAAATAACCAAAACGTCTTTGTTTTCTCATACATATGTATGAGATTCATTCTGACTGAACTTGGGACATTGACGGACACGGTTCGTCAATATCGAGATGCTTGCTTTTATCGTGTTGAGACATATCTGTTAAACAGTAGAAATACACTGGTGGAATGTCTTTACATCTAGCCGCCGCACTCGCCGGCCTTGGATTTGGACTGTCATTGATCGTTGCCATTGGCGCGCAGAACGCATACGTTCTGCGCCAGGGCCTGCGCAAAGAACATGTCTTTGTGATTGTGGCGATTTGTGCGCTCTCCGATGCACTGCTGATTGCCGTTGGCGTGGCCGGCTTGGGTACCATCATTCAGCAACTGGAGTGGTTACTGCTCCTGATTGAACTCATCGGTGGCGGATTCCTGTGCACCTACGGCGTCATGGCAGCCAAGCGCGCCTGGAAACCCGAAGTCCTCAACACCGACACCGGTGGTGCTGCAATCAGTCTCAAGGTTGCCGTGGGCACCGTGCTTGCTCTCACCTATCTGAACCCCCACGTCTATCTGGACACTGTATTGCTCTTAGGTTCTGTTGCCGGAACTTACGAACAGAACCGCTGGTGGTTTGCCGCTGGCGCCATGATTGGCAGCATAGTGTGGTTCAGCACCCTCGGCTTTGGCGCACGCCTCCTGGCCCCCGTATTCACAAAGCCGACTGCATGGCGTGTACTGGACGCAGTCATTGCCGTAATTATGTTTACCCTTGGGATGAGTTTGATCGTGAATTTCTTATCGGTTTTAGTCTCGTCTTGAGTGAAAACCCAGAAAACTACTTTTGGGTTGAGAAAATTAAGATCTTTCGCGAAAAGAAAAGCCCTACCACAAGCGCAATAAATCCCAGTAATAAGGTGAGAGTCATATTTTGACCCGTCCTTGCTAAATCACCGCTTGATTGGTCTGTTGAGGGGAGTTCTAAAGTAAAACTTCTTTCGGTAAATGCCGACACATAATTTGCAGTGGTAGAAGCAGTTGCACGTACTAGGCATGTTCCCGAGTGGCTAAAAGTTATTTCACCGGTGGAAGGGTTAACTGAGCATCCCGATACTCCTGCATTGGCGACAGAGTACGTAATCGCACCGTCTCCGGAACTTGTCGCTGCCACATTTGGAAGTGACGGACTTGCATTCATAGTCAAATTCGTTGGAGACCAAGATACGTTTTGTGTCGGAAGCGCTGTCCAGTGCGCATATAACGTAATGTCCCCATAACCCGTTGGTGAATATGGCGAAGTGAGTGCTGTACCTGAACTGGGGGCGGAATACCAGCCATCAAAATGAAAACCGCTTCTAGTCGGAGAATTGGGAAGCGTGACAGAACCACCGGTTTGATATGAGCTTGATGAATTAGATGAGCCACCTTGAGCGTCAAAAGTAACTAGATATGTGCCGACAGACCATTGCGCATAAAGAGTAAGGTCATTGGCAAAATTGTATGAACTTTGATCGGAATAACCAGTGCCCAAATTGTTTGACTGAGTATTCCAGCCAGTAAATGAATACCCAGGTCTCGAGAACGTATTTGGTGTGAGGTTTGCTGTACTGGAATCAGTTTGAGCTGGCATGGTTCCAGTAACTCCAGCACCGTTGGGCATGAATTGAACAGATTTACCCAAGACGCTACTGGCGAAAACCAGAGATCCGTCTGGTGTTTGTTGGTTCGTTGAAGTGGTCAAATTATCAAATTCAAAACCTTGTCCGCTAAATCGAACAGCGTCAACGGCAGTATTTCCTCCGAGAAACAAATTGAAATACGCAAAAACTGAAGTGTCATCAATTGATGAACGAGTATTCGGAGTCAAGGAGGTGAAACCACGTGGGTTACCAAAATATCGACCTTTGAGATATGAAGAACCATTAAGCGAAGTCAAAGATGCGGAGCCCGGGTATGGACTCGGAACACTGCCGCCTAAAAGTGTCATCATCTGAGATGAGTCATATGAGGCGACGACAGAACCATTGTTGAGAAATTCAACAGTATTTCCGGTATTTCCAGCAGACCACCAGAAACCTACGTATTTGACTGCTGAAGGAAAAGTAAAGGTAATTGTTCCAGCTGGATTTGGATCCCGATAAAGAGTTGCAGCGAAGTTTGTACCGTTGCCGCCATAATTCGGACTGGCGGATTGTGATTCCGCACCCCCGTAGCCTTGTGGGGTTAAGATTCGGCAGGCGCTCAATCCAGCTTGCGCCCCGCCAGTGAGAGTTGAAGAGGTAATTGTTCCTACTGCAGTATTTGCAGGACAATCCGCTCCAGGCCACGCAGCCCCCGTAAATGAATTGAAATTTTCTGTCTGCGTTCCCGAACCAGTTACCGAGGAGCCCTGGACTAAAGGCGCGGACAAATACAGCGCGATGCTATCGCCAGGAGCAGCGAAAGCAGAATGAGGAAAATTGAGCGAAATGACGACAAAAATCGCAGTGAGCGCCGAGAGTAATTTTTTATTCATATACCCAGAAAAGTCCAGAAAATTGTGCCTTCAGTATAGCTTTCCGCCTCATCTAGAGCATCTTGCACCCAACACCAAAATTCAGTTTTGCTCGAAGCTTCCGGAATTCTCAAAAACTTTTGCAGATTAAGTGTCTACGTTTATATCCCACTAGTTATGTGTGGCGGTTTTTCGCCCAAGCAATAACATCACGAGACCTGCAAGTAGCAACATGAGTCCCGATGACATTAGCGGAAATACATCAGTTTCTTGAATACCCGTGTTTGCAAGGTTTGGGTCAGAAATTACTGAAGTAGACGCTGAGGGCGAGGGTGAAGGAACTGCTGTTACATATGTTGCAAATCGAAAACTCGTTTGATTAGGGGTAACACCAGTATCGATGTAGTTTTGCCAACCGACGTTTCCAGAACCTGGTTTAACTCCCTTTGCACCAGCTGGAACAGTGGTCGCATTTTCAAAGTGATATTCACCAGAACCAGTGGTGCTGAACACAATTGCGTATGCGGTTCCACTAGCAACAGTTACAGGCGAAGTGAAATCAAACACAACTGTGGACACTGTTCCTGGAATGAGAGTTTGTGAAACTGAAGCTGAGCTCAATGAGTTACCGGTAGGAAATCCTGATCCATCGACAGCATAAATCGAAGCCACCAACGGAGCCGTGGTAGCGCTCTGGAAAGAGTAAGCATCAATAGAAATTCGGTCTAACTGCCCTGACGCTCCAGCAGTGAAAACCTGTGCCAATGGAACATTGTTCATGATGTAGTACCAACGAGTACTAGAACCTGTTGCTTGCTGATCAAGTGTTCCTAGAGCTGTTGCTGACAGCGCAGGGAAAAGACCAATGAACAAAGAAACCACAAGGGCGACAGGGGCAAAAATCCCTGCGCGCGTGCGCATTGCAAGCTGAGACATAGCGCCAACAGTAACCAGATTGGAGAGATGTGTTGAGATATTCATACAGATGTATGAGTCTGTAAAGGAATACGGCTCTACAGGTATTTTGAAAACTGCGACCTGGTTACGAACTGGAGGACATTGTGCGCAATACACGTGTTCTCTATGTCGAAGATGACCCTGCACTTCGGTCGATAATGAGCGGCTTACTCACGAAACAAGACGGTATTGATGTAACGGGGCAAGCAGAAGCCTCTACTCCTGCGCTTGAACTTGCTCAGAAACAAGATTTCGATGTGGCGCTTCTAGACATTGCTCTGGGCCAAGACAGCGCCAACGGGATTGAACTAGGCCTACAGTTACGAACAATCCAACCCCATATTGGCATCGTCATTTATTCTCAGCATGCCCAATCAACCTTTCCCCTGAACATGAATGCGCGGATACGAGAGGGGTGGTCAACGGTGCAAAAGAGTGCATCCATTGACATGCCCTACCTCGTTGAGGTCCTGAGGGCCACCGCGCTCGGGCTCTCAGTTATCGACCCCAAACTCTCTCAGACTGATCGGGAAGAACCTGCTGCAGACTCAGGGTTGAAGGATCTGAGCCCTCGGCAGCACAAAATTATGGCTCTCTTGATCGAAGGTCTTGATGTGCCACACATTGCGACAAAACTTGGTGTCTCCGCTGTAACGATTAGGCAGGAACTTTCCCGAATATACAAAGTCTTAGTCCCCCATCCTGGAGCAGGTACTGACCTCAGAACAACAGCCGTGCTCAGATACCTCCGGCTCAGTAGAAACTATGCGTGGGGTAATGCTGAATAAAACCGCTTTTGCCCGCATCTTCGACTTTGTTGCAGGACCATGGCCCATTCACCCCATTGGGTTCGCAATCATCGCTGGGTTCCTCAACCAATTTTCAGGGGTTCGTTTAGCAGTCAGCCATGGTCAGTCGACCGCAGAAGCATGGATCCACTTCTTACCAAGCAGCATCGCTATGGCTGCGATTCTGTGGGCAGGTTTTGCGCTCACATCTGTCTTGATCAAGCGAGCACCAACACGTCGACAGAAACAAGCAACATATCTCGGAATCAATTTCCTCATTTCAGGGATATTCGCTGTTCTATTTGGCATCTATGACGGAAGGCCTGTCATGGATGCCCCACTGAACACACTTCGCATGTATTTGGTAATTCTCACCGTCTCAACAATTTTTGGCATCAGTGAAAATCGCATTAGGAGACAAGCCACTCGTGCAGAGGATGCTTTGGCAGAAGTAGATCGGCAGCGTTCACTCCTACTCCAAGCCGATGAAGGCACACGACGCGAAGTTGCAGATTTCTTGCATGACAGAGTTCAAGCAGGCTTGGTCGTTGCGAACATGCAGTTAGGAAACATTTCCGAAAAACTCAGCGACCAACATAAAGCTGAGCTGAAATCTGTTATCGAGGAACTCGAAGAAATCCGACGATTCGACGTCAGAGATGCAAGCAGACTTCTCAGTCCCGACATAGCGGTTGTTGGGTTAGAGCGATGCTTGACCGAGCTCAGTGCGAGATACCGGGATTCTATGAACATAGCCGTGAGTGTCACCCTTGATCCACGCACCATCGATACTCGACGACAACTCGCGATATATCGAATTATTGAGCAAGGCATCCTCAACGCAGCCGTTCATGGTCACGCTACCCAATGCCAAGTGCAAGTGTTACGCAGTGGAGAACTACTTGAGATAACTGTTCAGAATAATGGCCGAGTACTTTCTGGGACAGCGATTTCTTCTGGCTCCGGAACTGCCGTTATTGATGCGTGGACATCACAATTCTCGGGCAGTTGGTCGTTGACAATGGGCCAAGAAAATCACGTACTTCTTCGAGCTTCACTCTTAAGCTCGTAAACACTTATTGAACAAGTTCATAAATAAACGCCTGAAGAACCTCAGTACTTGTCTTTACCTCAGTGAGCACTCGCTGATAGCCGGGGCCTTCAAAAGAATCTAACCGATCAAAGTGTTCAGCAAGTTCTTCACTCTCGAGAAGATCTACGGCAACTTCTGGGCCAGCGGAATCCAGAATGATTCCGGGGAAACCTTGCGCAGCACCCCAACCCTCTTCATGCAAAAAGCCACGTACAAAACCTATCGACCAGGTTCCCTCAATCATCGAAACATGATGATGGTTGGGCTTTCCTGGCCCCAAAGTTCCATACGTGGCTAGACGCATAAAGTTACGAAAAACTAGTCCTTCTTCGCAGCTGGCTTCTTCGCTGCAGGCTTCTTTTCAGCAGCTGGCTTCTCAGCCTTCGCTGGCTTTTCTGCCTTCTTCTCATCAACAGGAGCGAATGCGCTCATGTCAACGGTCTTGCCCTTGGTGTCAACAACCTTTGCCTTGCTCAGGATGATGCTCACTGCCTTGTTGCGGGCAACTTCAGCAACCATGGAAGGAATCTGGTTGTTCTCGGTGAGAATCTTGGCAAACTCAGAAGGATCCATCTGGTACTGCATAGCGCCCTGGATCAGGTACTGAGTGAGCTCGTCCTGGCTAACCTGAACCTCTTCAGCTTCAGCGATGGTGTCGAGCAGGATCTGAGTTGCGAACAGAGTCTGTGACTCTTCGATAACCTCTGCGCGGTGCTTGTCATCTTCGAGACGACCTTCACCCTCGAGGTGGCGGTGAACCTCGTCATCGATGATGCCCTGAGGAACTTCAATCTTTGCTTCTTCAACAAGCTTGGCAACAAGCTTCTCGCGTGCTTCACGTGCCTGAACAGCAACCTTGCGCTGCTCAGCCTGTGCCTTGAGGCTCTCGGTCAACTCTGCGATGGTGTCGAACTCAGAGGCGATCTGAGCGAAATCATCGTCTGCCTTGGGAAGCTCGCGCTCCTTGACAGCGGTCACGGTCACAGCGATCTGTGCCTTCTCACCTTCGTGGTCGCCACCGAGAAGGTTGGACTCGAAAGTGGTGGACTCACCAGCGGTGAGAGACTCGATAGCTTCATCGATTCCCTCGATGAGCTCGCCGGAACCAACTTCGTAGGAGATGGACTGTGCAGTGTCTACTTCGGTGCCACCAATGGTTGCAACGAGGTCGAGCTGAGCGAAGTCACCCTTCTTAGCTGGACGGTCAACGGTGACGAGGGTGCCGAAGCGGCTCCGCAGGTCGTCGAGTTCCTTCTGAACGTCTTCCTTGGAAACAGCAGCTGCTTCAACCTCAACAGTGAGACCGTCGAGCTTGGGAAGCTTCACCTCGGGACGAACGTCAACCTCAATGGTGACAACCAGGTCGCCAGAGAAGTCCTTCTCGGCTGGCCAGGTCACAATGTCTGCCTCGGGGCGACCCATGGGGCGCACCTTCTCGTCGAGAACTGCCTGGCGGTAGAAACCTTCCAGACCCTCGTTCACAGCGTGCTCGAGCACAGCCATGCGACCAACGCGCTGGTCAATCAGTGCAGCAGGTGCCTTGCCCTTGCGGAATCCAGGAACGTTGAGGGATTCAGAGATGTGCTCGTAAGCGTGCTTGATAGCTGGCTTCAGCTCGTCAGGGGTCACCGTGATGGTGAGCTTGGCACGGGTGTTACTGAGTTTTTCGACCTTGGTCTTCACGAAGGGGTACTCCTGCTTGTGATGGTGATGGATCTGAGTATGGTCGGGGCGACAGGATTCGAACCTGCGACCTCCCGCTCCCAAAGCGGGCGCTCTAGCCAAGCTGAGCTACGCCCCGGTCCTGCAGAGAAGTTATTCACAAAGACAACTTGCGCAAGGCCGGTATTCGCCGAGGCGAAATGACCGAGTACCACTCTACTATGTATAAGATGGTTCGAGTGCCCACCGACAAACCGGTGGAGTCCACGGGGATGTAGCTCAATGGTAGAGCCTCAGTCTTCCAAACTGATTACGCGGGTTCGATTCCCGTCATCCCCTCCAAATAGAGAAAATCCCCCGGAATTTCGGGGGATTTTTCTTTTCCCACGACGGGAAAATTCCGACTAGACAAGACCCAGTGTCCGTGGGCTATGCTCAACTATTCGAAGATATATTCGAATAACAGGAGGGGATCCGCATGGCACAACAACACCTGGAATTAGTGGTCAGACCACTCACCGGAGAATCAATTCCGGCAATTCTGGCTGCCTCCACTGCCGTTCAAGCAGGTTTTCCCTCCCCCGCGCAAGATTATTTTGATGGTCGAGTTGACCTGAATACTCACCTAATCAAAGACGTGAATTCCACATTCATTGTTCGCGTTGCCGGCGACAGCATGAAAAATGCCGGCATTAGTGACGGCGATGAAGTGATCGTGGATCGAGCCCTGACACCTCGCGACGGTGACGTCGTGGTGGCAGTGCTCGATGGTGAACTAACCCTCAAGCGATTATTCATTCGTTCTGAGCGAGTGCTACTCAAAGCCGAGAATCCTCGTTACCCCGATATTGCCGTGGATAGCTTGAGTGAACTGACGATTTGGGGCGTTGTGACTCGGTGTTTGCACCATGTCTAACCCTTCACAACGCCGCATTGCGCTGGTGGATGTGAACAGCTTCTTCGCATCCTGCGAGCGTGTCTTTGACCCGAGCCTCGAGGGCAAACCTGTTGTGGTGCTCTCGAACAATGACGGCTGCGTGGTGGCACTGAGCAAGGAAGCTAAAGCACTGGGCGTGAAGATGGGCATTCCCTGGTTCAAGATCTCGGCCTGGGCACCCAGTGTGGGCTTGGTGGCCAGATCATCCAACTATGAGCTCTATGGCGATCTCTCCTCACGTGTGATGAGTATCTTGCATGAGTTCTCTGCCCACGTGGAGGTGTATAGCGTCGATGAAGCCTTCCTCGAACTCAGCGGAACACCAGAAGAGCTCGTTGCTCTAGGCCACGAGATCAAAGCCACCATTTACAACAAGCTTGGCTTACCGGTGTGTGTGGGTATTGGCAGGTCGAAGACTCAAGCCAAGCTCGCCAATAGCGGGGCAAAGAAGTCTGCGGGTTTGGGCGGGGTGTGTAATCTCGACCAGTTCACGCCTGAACAGCTTGACCACATCATGGCCGCCTTGCCCGTGGACAATATTTGGGGCATTGCCCGGCGTCTGAGTAAGCGCCTCAACAGCATGGGTATCCACACCATCAAAGATTTGAGGGATGCGGACCCCGTGCGCATCAAGAAGAAGTTTGGCGTGGTGGTGCAGCGCTCACTCTATGAGTTGCGTGGCATCGACTGCATCAAGCTCGAGGGTGAGCGTCTGGTGAAGAACCAGGTGATGTATTCGCGCAGTTTTGCCACCCCGGTCACCACACGCAAGCAGATGGAAGAAGTCTTGGCGGTCTATGCCCAGCGCGTGAGTAAACGCCTGCGCAAGCAGGGTTCTGTGGCGGCAGCATTGACGTGCTTTGCGGGAACTTCACGCTTTGCCAACGAACCCTTCCACTCCCCCTATAGGAACGCGGTGTTCTCCGTTCCGACCAACGATCCCGTGGAGATTTTGAAGGCATCGAGTGCTGTCCTACTCGAGTGCATTGAGGACGGTAGGAAGTATGTGCGCGCAGGAATCATGCTCCACGATGTGAGTCCTAAAACCTCTCACCAATACCTCGACCTGTTCACCCCCATTCACGAGAGCAGGCAGCTTGGTGAAGTACTTGATCACGTGATGGAGAAGCATGGCGCCTTCAGTATTGGGTTAGGAGCAGCCGGCTTCAAATCTCCACGGCAGTGGGAGATGAAGAGAGAGCTCCTCTCCCTCAGGGCCACCACACGGTGGGATGAGTTGGCCACCGTTCACGCAAAGTAACTACTGGGTTCCCGCGGTGATTCCCCGCACCAAAGTGCGCTGGAAGAACAAGAACACGAGCAAGGATGGCAGGGTTCCAAGCACACTAGCCGCAGCAACAAGCTGACCGGGTGCGCCACCGAATTGCCCGTAGTTCACCGCAGAAATAGCCAGAGGAACTGTTTGGTTGGCGGTATCTGGCAAGAGTAGGAGCGTGAGCAAATATTCATTCCAGTTGTTGACGAATAGCAGCAGCCCCACTGTCAGCAACGTGGGCATCATCAGAGGCAACACCACGCGGGTCATTACTTGGAACTTGCTCGCACCGTCAATTTCGGCGGCTTCGGAGAGTGAAACCGGGATGTGACTCATCACGTTAGCGAGTAAGAAGATCGCAAACGCGCTGCCAATAATTCCAAGGGGGAAGATCAGGAACCCGATGCTTCCATACATGCCCAGCATCTTGGAGAGCAAATAGATCGGGAAAGCCACAGCTTCCAGTGGAAGCAGGAATATCAACACACTGATACCGATAACAAAGGGGCGTAGGCGGTGTCGACCAACACTGACCGCATAGGAAACCGGGAAAGCGATGATCAAACTCAGAAGTAGAGCGCTCACACTGATGATAAATGAATTGCCGATCTTCTGGGGCATATTCAGTTCGTCAAAGAACCAGGCATAGTTTGCCCATTCAATGTGGGTGGGCAGATCAAGGAAGCCCGAGAAGGTGAACTCACGACCTTCCTTGAGTGAACCAATCACAATCATGTACATCGGCAAAAGCCAGAACAGCGCAGTGGAGAGAACGACCAGCGCCACGACCACGGCTGGAAGGCGTGTAAAGAACTTTCTCATCACTTATCACTGACCTTTGCGCGCAGCTTGGCAATACCAAATACTGCAGCAACAACAAGACCAATGAGGACGGCCAGCATGGTGGTCACAGCCGAGCCATAACCCACATACTGTCCACCAAAGAAACTGTTAATAGCGAAGGTGGCTGGTGAGGTTGTACTCGCGCGTGGCCCACCAAAGGTCAGATAGAAAACGGGGGCGAACACTTTGAGTGCCCCCACGCTCAAGAAGAGTAAAACCACAAAGACTTCCGGACGCAGCGACGGAGCGATGATCCAGCGGAGACGTTGCCACCAGTTTGCTCCATCCAAGTGTGATGCTTCCACCACAGAAGGATCTAGCCGGGAAAGTCCAGCCAAAAACACGACATAGGCAAACCCTGTTTGCAACCAGATCATGAACAACGACAGCGCAATCAGGGCCGTGTTGGGCTGCCCCACCCAGTCAATAGCCACAGGTTTACCCGTGATGTTCGCCAGTGTCTGGTTGATTACACCGTTGCTCTCATCGAGCATCCACAACCAAATCACACCAGAGACAGCAATAGGAACTACCTGAGGGAGGAAGAAACCAGTTCTGGCAATAGGAACAATTTTGCGCAGCCACCGGCCGATAAACGTCTCATACGACGCCACAGCAAGAACGAGTCCGAACAGTGTTGGAATCAGCGAGAACGGGATGACGTAGTAAAAAGCGTGAAGCCAGGAATACCAAAAATCTTCATTCGTGAAGATGTTTTTATAGTTGTCAAAACCGATAAATTTGGCAGGACCAAAACCAGGCCACTTGAGCATGCTGATGCCCATGTTCCAGAACAGCATGCCGAAGAAAAAGACCACCAGCACGATAAATCCTGGGTAAAGAAACCACCCATATCCTCGGGTACGATGCGATGTGGCCACGAAGTGATTGTTCCTTATCTCTGTAGGAATATCAAAGAGCAGAGAAGGTAATGCGTCCACCGTTGAGAGTTAGCGACACAGGCATGTTTCGTAGCTCATCAACAGAGGCAAACAATGGATCAATATCCACAACACACAAGTCGGCAGGCTGCCCCACCGCAATACGTGTCCTTGCAGATGCTTCGAGTGCCGCCTGTGGTTCAATCCGCTGCTCTGGGTGCCATGGAGCACGCTCATCACGGGTGCGCTCAACCGCAGAAGCAATGGCAAACCATGGATCAAGCGGCGCAACAGGAGCATCAGAGCCCATAGACAGTTTCACCCCTGCATCGAGCATGGTGGCGAAGGGGAAGCATCTATCGGTGCGCCCTGCCCACAACACATCTGCCACATCACGATCATCCATCGCGTGCTCTGGCTGAACAGAGGCCACAACACCCAAATCTGCAAAGCGCTGAATGTCTTCCCACGCCAATAACTGCGCATGTTCAATGGTTCCTTCGCAGCCCACTTCCTCAAAGGCGTTCAAGGCAAAGGTGTTGGCGTCATCACCAATGGCGTGAATAGAACAGTTAATTCCGGCAGCACTAGCTTTCGTCATCAACGAAACTAACTCGTCATAAGAGACGTTGAGAATTCCTCGGGCATTCTTACCTGTTAGACCGGGGTATGGGTCATGGCAGAACGCGGTTCTGGTGTTCAAAGAACCGTCTGAGATGAGCTTGTAATTGCCCATCCGCAACAGGCCCTCAGTTGAGGCAATGATGTCGCCGGTGCGCAACCCCGTCTCAATAGCGCGGTCCAGGTTCTCGGTGTAAACACTGAATTCAACTTGGAGATAGTCATTGCCATTACCAATGCGGCGACGCCAGTCCGGCAGTATCCATCCCATTTCGAAGTCCACAATGCCCACAACACCACGGGCGGCGGCAGCCTTGGAACCTTCAAGAACTGCCTTATCAAGTTCTTCTGGACTGAGATCAGCCAACGAGCCCCAAATGGCAAAGCAATCATCTTCGACTAGGAGACCTGTGGGGTGACCAGCATGACCACGAGCTTCCAAGGCCTTTGTGTTTAGCCACACACTGTGACCATCACCACTGAAGAGGTAGACCTCTTCATCCGGGCACGCTTGATCAAGAACGCTGAAGTGTGGTTCGTGCTCCCACAAACTTCCACGCCAGCCAAAACCAACCATGGTTCCTGGATGGGTCGCGTGACGTGCCTTGACCCGCTCTCCCACTTCCGCCGCCGAGGCGACGCCTTCGAGGTTCAGACGCTGCAACAGCATGGACCATGAAGTGAAGTGTGTGTGGGTATCCCACATGCCAGGAATGAGATAACGACCATCAAGGTCAACAACTTCCCCAGCTGGGTCGAAGTCAAGACTGATAGCTCCGGTCGCTCCCACGAACTGAATGTCAGTGATGACACCATCAGTAATCACCACATTGATCAAAGATCCAATAAGTCCGCGCTCACCGGGGATTCGAGCGTTAGTGAGGGTCAGTTGCATGGCTCAAGTTTGGCACGAAGGACACCAATACAGCTTGCGGTTAGCCATCTCATCGAGACGAATATTCGTACCGCAGGTTAAACAGGGCAATCCTTCTCGCTTGTACACCCAATGGCGGTCTGCTCGGTTTGCCATTGCTTTGCGCCACTGCTCGCCCTCAAGCCCATCAATTGTCATCATTTGACCTGTTTGAACACCGATGTCTAACAGATAAACCCAATCCCGCCAGAGGTTCCATGCTTCGTCAGTGGTGATCTGTTTGCCGGGACGGTAGGGATCAATTCCTGCTCGAAACAAGATCTCTGCCCGATACACATTGCCAATGCCAGCAACGACAGACTGATCCATGAGCAATAGCCCTATTGCTGTGTTTTTCTTTGTGATCGCATCCACAAAACGCTGACCAGCAACGTCACTAGGGTCACGCTGCGGATCAGGTCCGAGCCGCTGCAGCACCACATCTACTTGTTCCCTGCTCAGCACCTCACAGGCAGTCGGGCCGCGCAGATCTGCACAGACCGTCTCGGTCAGCAGTCTGACGCGGACTTGCCCGATAGGTTCTGGTGGAAAAACAGTTGTGGCTTCCACAGCAGATTCTTTCTCTGCTTCTGCCATCCGCACACGAGTCTTGCGTGGTGCGCCAATGGATGTCAGAGAGTTTTCACCTTCAGCATCGAAAACAGTTCCACGCTGATTGGTCTGCCCCATCCGACCATTGGCGGAGGCAATTGTGGCATCTGCCTGGATATCGCCGGAGAAATCCCACGCACCATAAATCCCTAGGTGCACGCGAAGCCAGTGATCCCCTGCGAAGCCCATGAACATTTGCTTGCCCACAGCCCACACTTCGAGGAGTTCGGTGCCGTTGAGGGTGGCAGCACCCTGAGCGAAACGCCCCTGGGGTGAGCTCACCGCAATGTGGTGACCCACAAAGTTTCTATCGAACTGCTTCGCAATTCGATGAACGGAGTGACCCTCAGGCATCGGCAGTGCTGTCTAACTAATTAGTACTTGTCGACTTCCTTGCCGGCAATATCTCCGGTGGTTTCGTATTCAGCAAGCTGCGCGATACGACGAACGTGACGTTCATCACCTGGGAACGGCTCAGCAATGAAGGTGTCAATGAAGCCCACAGCTTCTTCGAGAGTGTGCTGACGCGCGCCGATAGAAATCACATTGGCGTTGTTGTGTTCTCGTGCCAATTGGGCAGTTGCCTGGCTCCACACGAGTGCAGCACGAATACCGGTGACCTTGTTTGCAGCAATCTGCTCACCATTACCAGAACCGCCAAAGACCACACCGAGTGACTCAACACCTGCGGCCTGATCAGCTGCCACGGCAGCTGCAGCATTGATGCAGAAGGCGGGATAGTCATCCAATGCGTCGTATTCTTTGGGTCCGTGGTCCACAACCTCATGCCCTGCTTCGGCAAGGTGGTTCTGAAGGAACTGGCTGAATTCGAGGCCGGCGTGGTCTGTGGCGATGTGAATGCGCATTCTTTGATTTTAGGGGCGCGTGGACCGGGTTAGGCTCTTTACTAAACCGCTGGAAGGAATAAACGTGTCCGGAGAAAACCTCACCCGCCTCGAAGCCATTGAACGAGCGCAGAACATCGCCGTTCACAGCTATGCCGTGGATCTAGATCTCTTGCGTGGAGCAGAAGTTTTTGGCGCGACGACGAGCGTGAACTTCTCCGCAACAGCCGGATATTCCACCTTCATTGATGCAATAACCTCCAGCGTGCACAGCGTTACGTTGAACGGTGTTGAGCTCGACCCCGCACAGGTTTCCGATGGCACACGTATTCAACTGGAGAACCTGCAGGCAGAGAACACTCTGACGGTTGTGGCAGAAGCCAAGTACACGAACACCGGCGAGGGTCTGCACCGCTTTGTCGACCCCGTCGATGGTGAGGTGTACCTCTACACCCAGTTCGAGGTTCCAGACTCTCGTCGCATGTTTGCTGTTTTCGAACAGCCAGACCTCAAGGCAACATTCCAGTTCACGGTAACCGCCCCAGAAAAGTGGGAAGTCACCAGCAACCAGCCCACACCTGCTCCGGTGAAGCACGGCAACGGTTCAGCAACATGGAACTTTGAACCCACTCCTCGCATTTCCAGCTACATCACCGCGCTGGTTGCTGGCCCTTATGACGTAGTTCGCAGTGAGCTCACCAGTGCCGATGGCCGCGTGATTCCTTTGGGTGTGTTCTGCAGAAAGTCCCTGTCTGAATACATGGATGCGGACTATGTCTTTGACAAGACCCGACAAGGCTTCGAATACTTCGAATCGAAGTTCGACTACGCCTATCCCTTCGATAAGTACGACCAGCTCTTTGTTCCCGAATTCAACGCAGGAGCAATGGAAAACGCTGGTTGTGTGACCTTCACCGAGGCCTACGTCTTCCGCTCCAAAGTCACCGATGCCATCCGTGAACGTCGTGTTGTCACCATCCTGCACGAGCTTGCCCACATGTGGTTTGGTGACCTGGTCACGATGCGTTGGTGGAATGACCTGTGGCTTAACGAAAGTTTTGCTGAATACGCCTCAACCCTGGCAACAGCGGAAGCCACCGAGTGGCACGAAGCATGGACCACATTCGCTGTCATGGAGAAGAGCTGGGCATATCGTCAAGATCAGCTCCCTTCCACCCACCCCATCGTGGCCGATATTCCAGATCTAGATGCTGTGCGTGTGAACTTTGATGGCATCACCTATGCCAAGGGTGGTTCTGTTCTGAAACAACTTGGTGCATGGGTCGGACAGGAGCAGTTCCTTGCCGGGGTGGGTCAGTACTTCAAAAAGCACGCCTACGGAAACACCGAGCTCAAGGATCTCCTGGTTGAACTCGAAGCAACCTCAGGCCGCGATCTGACCACCTGGTCCAAACTCTGGTTAGAAACCGCGGGTGTGAACACTCTGCGTCCTGCACTGTCCACTGATGCAGATGGCACCATCACGGCGTTCTCTATTGAACAGAGTGCCCCTGCAGAGTGGCCCACCATTCGCCCCCACCGCATGGCGATTGGTTTCTATAACCTCAAGAACAACAAACTTGTGCGCGATCACCGGGTTGAACTCGATGTTGATGGCACCAGTACTGACGTTTCTGAGCTGATTGGACTCACCCGTCCAGATTTGATTCTCATCAACGATGACGATCTTGCCTATGCCAAGATTCGACTCGATGAAGCCTCACTCCGAGTTGCTATCGCCAACCTCAAGGACATTGAAGACCCGCTGGCTCGTTCTCTGGTGTGGGGTTCGGTGTGGGATTCGACTCGTGATGCCGAAACCGCAGGTCGTGATTTCATCGACCTAGTTTTGGGAAACATTGCCACCGAAACCGAGTCGACTGTTGTGCGCACCGTGCTCGGACAGCTCCTGCTCGTTGCATCCAGCTATGTTGACCCTGCAACTCGCGATGCTCAGACCGTACGAGTGGCAGATGCACTCTGGACTCTGGCTAACAATGCAGAAGCCGGTAGCGACAACCAGTTCCAGTTCTTGCGTAGCTTTGCTGCTCTCGCCTCTACTCAGGAGCACCTCACTCACGTGAAAGAACTGCGTGACGGAAAAATCTCCCTGGGCGGTCTCGACATCGACACTGACCTCGGCTGGGAACTTCTCATTTCTCTCGCCGCAGGCGGCCAAGCTACCGAGGCAGATATCGATGGCTACCTCGCCGAAGACAACACTGCCACCGGAGCACAGTCTGCTGCCCACGCGAAGGCAGCACTGCCTTCACTGGCACAGAAGCAAACGGCATGGAACTCGGTCTGGGTCGAAGATGACAAGCCCAACCTCATCGTTCGAGCAACCGGTCTGGGCTTCAACAAGGCACAAGACTTGGCCGTTCTTGAACCCTTCGTCGCTCAGTACTTTGACTCTATTGAGAAGATCTGGGCCAACCGCAGCTATGCCATCGCTGAAGAACTTGTCGAAAGCTACTACCCCGCACCACTAGCTAACGAAGCACTGGCACAGGCAACTCGCGACTACCTGGCGAAGAACAACCCACCAGCCCCACTTCGACGTTTGATCGTAGAAAACCTGGCGGGCACTGAGCGCACGCTCGCAGCCCAGGCTCGCGACAAGCAAGGATAAAACTATGGACTCATTTTGGGCTTGGGCATCTACGGTTTATCACGCCGCTGAAATCCCTTTCAACATTGTCGTGATCGTCCTCATTGCGGTCATTTTGCGAAGCATTCTGCTCGCAGTGAGTGACCGTGTCATCAAGCGTTTAGTCTCAGACGCTAGAAAAAAGAATGGTGGCACGTCTGACCACACTGGCCCTGTGGGCGTTCCTGCAACCGTGGTGGCAAGCCGTCAGGTGCAGCGCACAAAGACGATGGGTACGGTATTCCACAACTTCATCACCTGGTCAATTGTCTGCATTTCTGCAATCCAGATTTTGCAGGTGCTCGGTGTCTCTGTCACCGCCATTGTGGCAACAGCAGGTATCGGAACAGCAGCACTAGGTTTTGGTGCACAAAACATTGTCAAAGACGTACTCAACGGTATGTTCATGGTGTTCGAAGACCAGCTGGGTGTCGGCGATAACGTCGACCTCGGTCTTGCCGTAGGCAAAGTGGAATCTGTTGGCCTGCGCATCACCACGTTGCGCGGTGAAGAAGGCACTATTTGGTTTGTGCGCAACGGTGAAATTGTTCGTGTGGGAAACAAGTCCTATGGCGATCCCAAGCGCATCGCGGCTAAAACCAAGAAGCCAACCTCGGCACAGAAAGCATGAGCGAGGAACTTCTCTCCTTCTATGACGAAGTAGGCGGTGAGCCGGTCTTCGCCAAGCTTGCGCACGAGTTTTACAAAGGTGTTGCTAAGGATTCAGTGCTCAAGCCGATGTATCCGGAAGAAGACCTGGGTCCTGCCGAAGAGCGCTTGAAGCTGTTTCTCGAGCAGTACTGGGGCGGCCCCTCAACCTACAGCGACACCCGCGGTCACCCACGTCTGCGCATGAGACACATGCCCTACAAAATCAATCCAGATGCTCGTGACCGCTGGCTAGGCCACATGGAGCATGCGGTAGACACACTCCACCTCCCACCACTCCAGCGCGAAACTCTGCTCGAATACCTCGAGCGCGCTGCTTATGCCATGACGAATACGTTCGAGGACTAACTGGTGTGGGCAAACATTCTCGCCTTTAGCGCGACCGCCTTTTTCATCACCATCATCCCTGGCCAGGCTGTGGCCATGGTGCTGCGTCAGACCATCGTCTCTGGGCCCACAGCTGCCAGATTGTCTGTTCTGGGAAACAGCACTGGTCTGCTGATCTGGAGTAGTGCGAGTGCTCTTGGCCTGGCGGCTCTCTTTCGAGCATCTCCCTTAGCTTTCGAAGTTCTCAAATGGCTTGGTGTTGCATATCTGACATTCATTGCAATGCAAACGCTGTGGTCTTTACGCAATCCCACAGATGAGTTCGAACTGCGCGGAAACACTGCAGTGAACTACGCAAAGGCCTATCGACTGGGATTGATCACGAATTTGACCAACCCCAAGGCTGTAGTAGTTGCAATTGCACTACTGCCCCAATTTGTTCCCGCCACAGTTCCTATTGGAGTGGGGACTCTGATTTTTGGTGCCATCTGGACTGTGATTTCCGGTGGCAGTTACATGATCATGACGATCATCATTCACCGCACGACATCTCTGCTGACCACAGCCAAAGCTCGGCGCACACTCACGGTCATTTCTGGCATTGGAATCTTGGTGTTGGCACTTGGTGTCGCATTAAGCCCCAGCCACTAGAAACAATCTTTTAAAGCTACTTCACCAAGATGTGACCGCGAGCGGTCGCAATTCTCTTCCAGGCACCTGACTGGGTCACCTGAGCTATTCCGGTGTCGAAGAAACCTAAGCCAAAACCGGCAAATGCCACACCTGCAGGTACTGTTTCGTTCTGTTCTGTGCCTTGAACGTTCAGTGCTCTGCGCCAGACTTCTTCACGAACTTTTGTCACAATATTCGTTCCCAAGCCGTTAGCTTGAGCTACTTCTTCAATACCGGCCTTGGCTGTGAGTTGGAGCTCTATTTCAAGCATCGTTCCCACCGGTGACCAGTGTGTTCGGGGCGGCGCTACCCCTGTCCAAGCAATACCTGCCTGCCCCACAGGCAACGGGATTGTCATTGAGTCATGAGCCAATCGATCAAGCATGGCGCGAACCTGCACAACCATGTCCAGAGAGTGAGTTTCCACCCGTTCGAAGATGCGCAAACCCAAGACGGTGGGGGCAACATCGAGCAATCCTTGCGGAGTCAACACGGCAACATAAGCCGCCAGAGCATTCCCTGCACCGACAAGCCAGACGTGTTCACAACCGAGCCGCTCTGCTCGTTCTAGGAAGGTCTTCAGGTCCGCACTGTCGTGCTCACTGGCCAGGGTCACTATGTTTGTCATCTCGCAACCTAAACTAGCGAATGTAAGTCAACTCCGGGCGCTCAAGGAAATTATGCATTCAGAACATATGCACGAAAACATCGAGGCACTTCTCGAAACCTTGCACCTGACTGCCGAACCTGCGGTCAATGGTGAGGACCGTTTTTCTGCCCCTAGCCAGTTCATGCCCCACGGTCGGGTCTATGGCGGACAAGTCCTTGCTCAGTCACTTATTGCCGCAACAAAAACACTCACCGATGACCGCCCCGTGCACTCGCTGCACGGCTATTTTCTGCGGGCTGGTGACATTACGAAGCCCATCGACTTCTCCGTTGACCGCATTCATGACGGTCGTTCATTCTCCACCCGCAGAACACAGGCCTATCAAGATGGTGTCCCCATCTTTTCGATGATTGCGTCGTTTCAAACAGAAGATCCAGGTCTGGATCACCAGATTGAGATGCCCACAGACATTCCTGATCCTGAATCCCTCCCAACTGTTGGTGAACTGTTAGGTCCCATTGACCACCCCGTGGCACAGTATTGGGCGAATCAACGCCCCTTTGACCTACGGCACGTGGAATCGCCTATTTACATGAGCGTTGAGGGGCCCCACGTTGCCCATCAAGCCGTGTGGATGAAGGCGCTGTCCCCACTTCCCGATGACCCCACTTTGCACCGTGCTGCCCTGGCCTACGCCAGCGACTACACAATCTTGGAACCGATATTCCGTCGCCACGGAATTCCTTGGGTCCAGCCCGGTCGTAAGACTGCGAGCTTGGACCACGCGATGTGGTTCCATCGCTCAGGGCGGGTGGATGAATGGATGCTCTACGTTCAGGAATCTCCCAGCGCCCAGGGCGGACGAGGTTTATCCTTTGGACGTATCTATTCTCGAGAAGGAATTCTTCTTGCTTCCGTTGCCCAAGAGGGCATGGTTCGTGTACCCGGATTGGATAAGTAATGGCCGCACGCAATCTCACCCCACGGTTCACTCGTCGTGAAGTTATTGGCTTGAGTGCAGTCGGAGCTGCCGGTGTTGCCATTGCACTGACCGGCTGCTCTACCGAAGCTCAAGCTGGCGGCGCAGGTGGTGTCTTGAAGTCAGGTCTCGAGATCGGCCCACTCTCCGATGTTCCTGTTGGCGGTGGTCGTAACTTCGAGGTTCAAGGAACCAAGCTGGTTGTCACACAACCATCTGAGGGTGAGGTCCACGCTTTCAGCGCCATCTGCACCCACGAAGGCTGTGTAGTGGGCTGCCGAGACAAAATCATTAAGTGCGACTGCCACCAGGCAACCTTTGATAACACCACAGGCGAAGTCACCGGCGGCCCTGCAGATGGTGCCCTCCAGAATTACCCCGTGGTGGTTACTGACGGAGTTATTTACACCGCTTAGGAACGTCGCTTAAACGCGATCCCTTCACCCGTATACGGAGCAATAGCTTCGCGCTCAATCTCGGTGAGGCGGCGAGGCTTGGTTGTCTTTGCATCGACAAGCACAATCGTGGTGGTTGCCCGCGCATAAAGCTGTTGAGGATTCTCGGCTGTTGCAGTTTGTGTGGGTGAGTAAATCTCGTAACACACATCAAGACTTGCTCCACCAACGTGCCCCAACCACATCTGCAGATCCAACGGTTCACGCATGTAGGGAATAGGTGCGAGGTATTCAATCTCTTGGTGTGCAATCAGTGTGAAGGTGTCAGCCGTAGGCCCACCTTCCAGGATGCGCGTAGCCAGGTGATCATCACCATGACCAGAATCCCCCGCCCAGAAAGCATGAATACGTGCTTCTTCGAGCAAGCCAAACATGGCCGCGTTGTTCACATGCCCATAGGCATCCAGATCGGACCAACGGATACTGGTGGGGATGTGTAAACGCATGTTCAGTCCTAGTCGCGAGTGAGTTTGCGGTAGGTGCTGCTGTGTGGCTTGGCCGCATCAGCACCGAGGCGCTCGATCTTGTTAGCTTCGTAGGACTCGAAGTTACCCTCGAACCAGTGCCAGTAGCTGGGGTTCTCTTCTGTGCCTTCGTAGGCCAGGATGTGGGTTGCGATGCGGTCGAGGAACCAACGGTCGTGGGTAATGACCACAGCACATCCTGGGAACTCGAGCAGAGCATTCTCGAGGCTTCCGAGAGTTTCCACGTCCAAGTCGTTGGTGGGCTCATCGAGAAGCAACAGGTTTCCACCCTGTTTGAGGGTCAGCGCCAGGTTAAGACGGTTACGCTCACCACCGGAGAGCACCCCTGCCTTCTTCTGCTGGTCTGGACCCTTAAAACCAAAGGTGGAGACATAGGCACGGCTGGGGATTTCAACGTTTCCAACCTGGATAAAGTCCAGACCATCGGAAACAACTTCCCAGAGGTTGAGGTTGGGGTCAATACCGCCACGGCTCTGGTCAACATAGGAAATCTTGACGGTATCACCAATCTTCACTTCACCGCCGTCGGGCTCTTCCAGACCAACGATGGTCTTGAACAGGGTGGACTTACCAGCACCGTTCGGGCCAATGATTCCAACGATTCCGTTGCGAGGCAACGAGAAGGAGAGTCCGTCAATCAAGGTGCGATCTCCAAAGCCCTTCTTGAGGTTCTTAACCTCTAGAACGACAGCTCCCAAACGAGGACCTGCAGGAATCACAATTTCTTCGAAGTCCAGTTTGCGAGTCTTCTCTGCCTCGGCAGCCATCTCTTCATAACGAGCAAGACGTGCCTTAGATTTTGCCTGACGACCCTTGGCGTTGGAGCGCACCCAGTCGAGCTCTTCGCTCAAACGCTTCGCCAGCTTGGCATCCTTCTTACCCTGCACTTCAAGACGCTCGCGCTTCTTTTCGAGGTAGGTGGAGTAGTTGCCTTCGTAGGGGTAGAGGTGACCACGGTCTACTTCTGCAATCCATTCAGCAACGTGGTCGAGGAAGTAACGGTCGTGGGTAACAGCCAATACGGCACCGGGATACTTGGCCAGGTGCTGCTCAAGCCAGAGCACTGACTCTGCATCCAAGTGGTTAGTGGGCTCATCCAAGAGCAACAGGTCAGGCTTTTGAAGCAACAGCTTGCACAGTGCAACACGGCGCTTTTCACCACCGGAGAGCTTGTCTACAGGCCAATCTCCAGGTGGGCAGCGCAAGGCATCCATGGCCTGCTCAAGCTGTGAATCGAGGTCCCAGCCATTTGCTGCGTCGATTTCTTCCTGCAGGGTTCCCATCTCAGCAAGAAGGGTGTCGAAGTCTGCATCGGGTTCACCCATGGCGGCAGAAATCTCGTTGAAGCGAGTGATCTTGCCCATGATCTCGCCCACACCATCTTGAACGTTCTGCAAAACAGTCTTGTTCTCATCGAGCTCAGGTTCCTGCATGAGGATGCCCACAGAGTAACCAGGGCTGAGCTTTGCTTCACCGTTAGAGGGAGTGTCCAAACCTGCCATGATCTTCAAAATGGTGGACTTACCAGCACCGTTGGGTCCGACGACACCAATCTTTGCGCCAGGGAAGAACGACATAGTGACGTCATCGAGAATGAGCTTGTCGCCCACTGCCTTGCGGGCACGAACCATGGAATAAATGAACTCAGCCATAGCTCAATTCTAGGTGTTAGCCCAGGCTCTGAACTTCCGTTCCCAATAGACATCCACCACTGGCCAGCACAGGCATAACACGAGAGATAACTTTGGGCGCCACAGGACCAAATTGCCCCACTAAACACTCTCCCCCGAATTGCACAGCAACCTCAGAAGTGTCAGCAGCTAAGCCAGCTGCAGTTTGAGAGAAGGTGAATTGAACGGTTGCTGGGTCGAAACCTGCTGCACCAACTGCCTGAGCAATTGCATACGAGTCAGCTGCAGGATCCGCAGTGAGCGTCTTTTCAATAACCCAAGTGAAGTAATACAGGTTGTCCTTGGCACTGGCCTCAGGCAAAAAGACAGGATCCTTGGTGGGCTTGGGCATTGCCGAAGCAGTCTTCGTTGATGTGGAGTGGGAGCTCGAAGTTCCAGAACACCCGGTCAGCGCTAGGGTCCCAACCAAAGCGAGGGCAGTAACGACTGTACGAGTGCGCACCACTTTCCCTTTCTCGCCAACACAGAACGCCCCCAAGTCTAAAGGGGGCGTTCTGTGTTTTTGCTCCATGAGAGCACTCTGATGCTAGGCGGCTACTTTCTTGCGAGCCTTTGCAGCTAGAGGCATATCTTCCTCATCGCCGTCTTTATCGGGAATTCCGCCCCAGTCATCCTCTGCTACGACAACTTCCGATGAGGAGGAATTGCGAGTGTAGGTCGAGATTCCCCAGCACAGGTCATGGCCGAGAGTCTCTGCTTCAACCTCAACGGTGGTTCCTGAGCGGTCCGTGTTTTCCCAATCGCGAATGCGCAGTTTGCCAGAGACAATAACTCGATCGCCCTTGGAGATCGAAGTTGCCGCATTGTCTGCAAGTGCACGGAAGCTTGAGACGGTGTACCAATTGGTTTCACCATCAACCCAGCGGTTGGCGCCGCGATCGAAGCGACGCTGGCTAGATGCCAGACGGAAGCTTGTGATTGCGAGACCTTCAGTTGTGGTGAGGTGACGAGGCGTGGTGGCAACCAAGCCGGTGAGTGTGATGCTGTCCGTCATGATGACGTCCCTTCGTTCGTGAATACGTGAACGAAGAATGCATCAGTGCACCCTAGTCATAGGTGAAACCTCTGAAGTATGTAGAAAACTCAGCAGAAGTGGCTGCTGTGCAGAAGTAGAACCTAGTCGCGAATGTAGCTGGCGAATGAGGCCCGAACCTTATTCACCTTGGGAACAGCAACAGCTAGGCAATATCCCTGACCAGGGTTACGAGCAAAGAAGTTCTGGTGATATTCCTCAGCATCATAGAAAACTCCCAGAGGTTCCAGGGTGGTCACTAATCCCCCACCCCAGTACTGGTTGGCACGATCAATGGAAGCCTGGAACAGTTCTTTCTGTTCCTCACCCTGGTAGAACATGGCAGAACGGTACTGGGTACCAATGTCATTGCCTTGGCGGTTGAGTTGACGTGGGTCGTGCAGCGTGAAGAACACATCCAGAATCACAGCTGCGGGAATAACAGCCTCATCAAAGACAACCTTGACGGCTTCAGCATGCTCGGTGGTACCCGTGCAGACCTCTTCATAGGTGGGGTTTTCTTTCACACCACCGGTATAACCGGCAACAACGTCAGAAACACCGTTCAGGGTGCGATACACCGCATCCAAGCACCAGAAACAGCCACCAGCTACTACGAAAGTTGTCATGGCTCTAGCGTAGACAATTTCTGCTGAAGAAAAGCTGACCCTTAACTCGTTAGATTAGAAACGATATGGGTTACATCATTGGCTTCCTTGCCGCGCTCTTGTTTGGTTCAAACGGAAGCGTGGTCAAACTCGTGCTCTCTGAAGGTGTCACAGCCGCCCAGATGACCTTTTTCCGCGCCACAGCAACCATGGTTATTGCTGGCTTGGTACTGCTCTTCACAGATCGCTCAGCCTTCAAAATCAGTTTCAAGCGCCTTCTTGCCATGGCAGCACTAGGTGTTTTTGGCGTGGCCATGTTGCAGTGGTTCTATGCCCTCGCCATTGAGCGCATCCCCGTAGGAATTGCCCTGCTGTTTGAATACCTTGCCGTGCTTGCAGTTGCTGTCATTGCCCGTTTCGTATTCAAGGAACAGGTTCGTGCACGATTGTGGGTTGCCATTGTTCTGGTGCTGATCGGCCTCGGTGTCGTCGCTGAGATGTGGAACAGCAGCGTGGATCCAGTCGGCATGATCTTTGCCCTCATTGCCGCAGTCTCCTACACGATTTACTTTCTCATTGGTGAGCAAGCGCTCAAAGGAATGAATGTGTTGGCAATGACCTTCTGGTCTATGTTGTTTGCTTCCCTGTTCTGGGCATTCTTCAGCGGCTGGCAGAACATGGACTATTCAGTCTTTAGCCACAGCATCTCGTTGAGTGGCTCACTAGCTGCCGTGTTTGTGCCGCTGTGGATGCCTTTCTTATGGACCATCACCATGGGCTCTTTTATTGCGTTCTATCTCTCGTTCAAGTCACTGAGTCTGTTGAGCGCAACCTCTGCCGGAATTATCGCTTCCTCTGAAGTCATCTTCGCTTTCATCGTGGCATGGCTGTGGCTGGGCGAGTCCTTGAGCTTCATTCAGATTCTGGGTGCACTGATCGTCACCGCAGGAATCGTGCTGGCACAGACTGCGCGAGGTGGCAAGGTCATCGACCTTGACCTCGCAACTTCCACTGCATCATTGCCAGTAGTTCATAAGAAGAACTAAAGCTGAATCTCCAGCACCTGAGGAATTGAACTCTCCAGAAAGCTGTGAGGAAAAGTCCCCTCATGGTTAATAAGGGCTTCGAGACCTTTAGGTGAAATCATCACAGTTTTTTGTGGACGCGAAAGCAAGAAACCTGATTCCAGCAATACATCCAGGAATGGGATGAGCTTCGCCTGAGCACGCTCCACAAGTTCAGAAGAGGACGAGTCGTCAATGATGCCGAGTTCTTCAGCAACCATCTTTGCTGCCGTGTTGCGATGAACTACTTCGCCATCATGGAGGACATACAGATACGTGTGTGTGATCTTGCCCATTACTTCCAGCGTTTCGTTATCCATGTGTTCAACCCTAGTGAAGAGAAAGTGGCAGTGTTTTTTGACCAGTAAACTTGAGTCTTAGCCCTCCGTAGCTCAGTGGATAGAGCAAGAGCCTTCTAATCTCTTGGTCGCAGGTTCGATTCCTGCCGGGGGGACCAATAGTCTCCACCGCAGGTTCGTCTAGACTCAGGTTTTAGACACAAACTCGAGGGAGGGCGACATGTCGAAGTTATTCAAGATCGTTATCGGAACTTCCCTCGTCCTGCTCGCGCTCTCCTCTGTGATGACAGTGCTAGGTTCATTCCTCGGAACAACCCCTTCAGCGAATGTCATCTCTGGCCCCATGGGGCAACAAGGAATTCAGGGACCTGCCGGAACTTCGGGCACAAATGGGACACAAGGACCTGCTGGAGAACCTGGCGCAACAGGTGCTACCGGATCAACGGGCGCTACCGGAGCCCCTGGTTCTACCGGCGCAACGGGAGAAACAGGGGCCACCGGAGCTACAGGGGCTACTGGCCCTCAAGGAGAAACGGGACCAGCCGGGCCAACAGGAGCAACAGGTGCCACCGGAGCTACAGGCGCAACCGGAGCCTCTGGCTTGAACTGGTTGGGTGTCTGGAATTCGGGCACTTCATATGTTGCCAATGATGCTGTCTCCTACAACAGCTCTTCCTGGTTCGCTGTGACGAATACTCCCGCTGGTGAGGCTCCCAGTGTTATCTCCACATATTGGGTGCCTCTTGCGCTCCAGGGCGCTACCGGACCGATGGGGCCAACCGGCCTGATTAGTGCGACAGCGCCGCTGATTTACAGCTCTGGCTCTCAAAGTCTTTCCATTGATCTTGATGCATTTAGCCACTTAGGAAATCTGGATTACCTCCAGTTCAACACCGCTTCTTCAGCAACTGATGCCCCCGGACGCCTTGTCTGGAACGATGCAGATGGAACGTTGAACTTACAAGGCAAGAACGCGGGTATTACTTTTCAGCTAGGACAGGAGAATGCCCAGCTGGTTGAAAACATCAGTGGATCACAAATCAACGACGGAAAAGTAGTTCGCATCACGGGCGCAAACGACCACATGAGTGTTTCGGTTGCCGATAGCTCTACCGCTGCTGGAGCCACAGCAGTGATGGGCATTGCAACACAAAATATCGCCAATCTTGGCCAGGGTTACGTCACCACTTATGGAGTGGTTCACAACTACAACACGTCAGGAATGACTGCGGGTAGTCCTGTTTATCTGGGTAATTCTGGAAACTTGACGACGACATGGCCAGCTAACGGAATTGTGATTCAGCTTGGCTATGTCTTGATTGGCAACTCCACTCAAGGAGCAATCTACGTCGAGCCACAGCAAGTACTAACTCCTCCCATTGGGGGTACCTGCTACGTGCCAGGCCAAACCGGCGCTGGAGTCTACGAGTGGTACAACGTTGGCGGTCGACGTTTTGTTATTGTCTGTAATCTCCCCTAATTCGAGGTCATTATGAAAATCACAGATCAGCTCGCAGATAATGAAATTTCATTGAAGATGCTGCGTTACAAAATAGCCAGCTTTGGTGTTTTCATCAGTGCCGTGTTTTTGCTCATCGTGGCAACCTTCCCTTCCTTTTTTATCTTTGACCCTGCCCTGATTGACAACAGTGTTCGTCTCGTTATTTTGCTCTTGAGTACTATCGCGTGGCTCTCTATCGCGTTGGGACCAGTGATTGTTTTTAGCTTGCTTGCCTCGGGCAAGAAGCCTGCAATCCATGCACTTCCTTTCATCGCATTGTCATGGCCAATCATGATCCTGGTCAATCACCTTGAGCTGTGGATCAGTACCGGAAATGCCTACATGTCGTATCTTGTTGAATTTCCTGTCTTTGCTATTACGGATATTTTGACGCCCGCTATTTTGATTGTATTTTGGCTGGAATATCGCATTGAAAACCACCATCTTTTTAACAGGCTCGCCGCGAAGTAAAACGGCTCTATTCCCTAGAACTATTTGGAACCAAACAGTTAGTATCGAAGCATCACCATCTAGTGCCACATAGGAGTGGATATGAGTAAGTACGTCGTTACTAACCCTGCAACCGGAGAATCTGGAGCGCCATACGCCCAGAACACCGATGCGCAAATTTCTGCAGCTATTGATGCTGCTCACAAGACTCACCAAGGCTGGTCAAAGACCACCACGGTCGCCCAGCGTGCTGAGCTGATTGAGAAGGTTGCACAGCTTCACCGTGACCGTCGTGAAAAGCTCGCAGAGATCATTGTGCGTGAAATGGGTAAGCCATATGAGCAGGCTCTGGGCGAGGTTGACTTTACCGCTGACATCTACTCTTTCTACGCCACCAACGGCGAGAAGTTCCTTGCAGATGAAGCAATCCCCGAGTTCGAAGGTGAAGGCGAAGCCTTTATTCGTCGCTCCTCCTTGGGTGTGTTGCTGGGAATCATGCCATGGAACTTCCCTTACTACCAGGTAGCTCGCTTTGCCGGCCCTAACCTGGTTCTGGGTAACACCATCTTGCTCAAGCACGCCTCTCAGTGCCCTGAATCTGCTGCAGCAATGGAGCAGATGTTCAACGATGCAGGCTTCCCTGCGGGTGCTTACCAAAACCTCTACGCAGACTCGAAGCAGATCGAAGGCGTCATTGCTGACGATCGTGTTCAGGGTGTTTCTTTGACTGGTTCTGAACGTGCTGGTGCAGCTGTGGCTGAGACTGCAGGTCGCTACCTCAAGAAGGTTGTACTCGAATTGGGTGGTTCTGACCCCTTCATTCTGCTGAGCACCAATGACATGGATGCCACCGTGGAGGCAGCTATTGCTGGCCGTAACGACAACAACGCTCAGGCATGCAACGCTGCCAAGCGTTTTGTCGTTATCGAAAGCCTCTACGAGGAGTTCTTGGAGAAGTTCACCGCCAAGATGCTTGAGATGACTCCTTCAAACCCCATGGATGAAGGAACCTACCTCGGCCCTCTCTCTTCAGCAGGTGCTGCAGACGGCCTCGAAGAGCAGATTTCTCGTGCTGTGAAGCAAGGTGCAACCCTGCACGCTCGCGGAGAGCGCAGTGGAACCTACTTCTCTGGTGTCGTCCTCACTGACGTCAAGCCAGGTATGGATGCTCACCACGAAGAGTTCTTCGGTCCTGTTGCCATTGTGTACTCGGTCAAGGATGAGGCAGCCGCAATTGAGCTTGCAAACGACACTCCTTTCGGCCTAGGCTCCTACCTGTTCTCCACCGACAAGGACCAGGTCCTGCGGGTTGCTGACCAGATCGAAGCCGGAATGGTTTACGTCAACGGCGTTGGCCTGGACAGCCCCGAGCTTCCTTTCGGTGGCATCAAGCGCTCCGGTTTCGGTCGCGAACTTGGACGCTTCGGAATCGAAGAGTTCGTCAACCGTAAGCTCATTCGCATTCTGAAGTAGAACTTTTCTGCACTACCAAAGATTCCCTGGCCACCTGTGGCCAGGGAATCTTTGTCTGTGGGCACGCCTAGAATTGAGGCATGGGAACACCGAATGAGTACATGGTCTGGATCGACTGCGAAATGACCGGACTCAACCTCGATGTTGACGAACTTGTTGAAGTCGCAGTGATCATCACTGACTCTGAGCTCAACGCCGTTCATGAGGGTTTCGATATCGTGATCAACCCCAGCCCAGCAGCCCTGGAGAACATGGGTGAGTTCGTCACCAACATGCACACCACCTCTGGGCTGATCGACGAGATTCCACAGGGTGTCACACTTGCAGAAGCCCAAGTCCAGGTGCTTGCCTATATCAACGAACATGTTCCTGAAGGCCAGAAGCCGCCAATGTGTGGGAACTCCATCGGCACCGACCGCGCATTCATTGTTCGCTATATGCCAGAGGTAGATGCCCGTCTGCACTACCGAAACATCGACGTCTCTTCTCTGAAAGAACTCTCACGTCGCTGGTACCCCCGGGTCTACTTCAACTCCCCCAGCAAAGACGGCGGTCACCGCGCTCTTGCCGATATTCAAGAGTCGATTCGTGAGCTTGACTACTACCGCCACGCTTTGCTTGTTAACGCGCCTGGCCCCAATAGCGAAGAAGCTGCCAAGATCTCTGCAGAGATTGTTTCCAAGCACTCCTAAGCACTTTCCACTTACAGTTTTTGCCACCGTGCAGAACGTGTAAGATTATTGAGTTGCCGATTCGTCGGAAGAACAACATGGTGGGTATAGCTCAGTTGGTAGAGCGCCTGATTGTGGTTCAGGAGGTCGCGGGATCGATACCCGTTACTCACCCCAAGAAAGTTTGGCTCCGCTTATCAGCGGAGCCAAACTTCGTTAAGTCTGCAGGTCTATGCTGAAATCGTTCCCTGGAAGAAGCGCCAGAAAGGGGAAGCACATGTATAGACGAATTGCTGTCGCAGTTATCTCTACTGCGCTGATGACTGGCTGCAGTGCTCAGACCCGGGTGGATATTTCTCCCAACCCACAGGTGTCAACAGCACCGTTGAGCTCAAGAAACTCCTCTGCTCCAACACCACGTGTCACGCTTGAACCTGTTCCACCGGTCACGGCGACGGAGCCACAAGAACCACTACCCGAGCCTGCACCTCCAGCAGCAGATCAGTTACAGAACGTCACTCCACAGCTCCTCACACTCAACATAGCCGGTTATGGTGATCAGCCCGAGATTGATGCATGTATTGGCTGGATTATCTTGACCAGATATGAATCCAATGGAATACAGCCAACAATTGCAGAACACAATAACTGTGGCGGAGCCGCAATATTGAATCTTCCCATCGGATCTCGATTGGAACTCACAGGAGGTGGGCTTGATGGACTCTACGAAATAGTGGACAGCAGAGATGCCCCTCAAAACGGAACAACCCTAGATATTCAGGGAATGGCTGGTGAAATCTTGGCACAGTCGTGTTATTTCAATAGTGCCTATATGCGCTTCATAGGCCTCGTGAAAGTAGGATGACATAATTTCACTCCAGTTGCCTAGAGGTTTGTTTATCCCCTAAGTTACAGGTGTTTTCCCCTATATAATTAGAGTGGTTTTTGTTTATTTTGGGGGCATCACAGTGGCACACATGCGAGATGAAACTCTTGGCGACGATAAGCGCTTAGACCAGCTTCTCGAAGGCTTCAAGGCTCGTAACGAGTTCCGCTCAGACCCCAACTACGTCCTTGAGCCCGTTGACGTTGCAACGCCAATTACGGATCGATTCGTCAAGATTCTTCGTGATTCATCTCTGGGCTCTTTTGATGAAGAAATTGAGAGCGTGGAGGAAACTCCAGCAGAGCCAGAAGCAAATGCAGGCCTCGCATTGCTTGCTGAGCAGTATGACAAGAATTCACAGCAGAAGCTGTCCAGGGCCCGCACATTCAATGCGATTGCTCTAGTGATTCTGCTTACGGCAGTTATTACTTTTGCTGCATTGACACAGTTCATTCTGGTGGGAATTGTCGTTGCCGTTATTGCATTAGTTTTCCTCTTATTGAGCAGAAACTCCGCAAAACAATCGGAAGAAATTCAGCAGATCGCATCTGCTTTGGCTACTTCAGAAGAAGTCACCGAGTAACCACGCTCGCGTTCATGACGAAAGCCCGGAGCTCATGCTCCGGGCTTTCATATGTGTCTTGGGTAACGACTACTCGTTCTCGTCTTCAGAGGTGAAGGTGTCGCTTGCGGGCTCGTTGAATGAGTAACGAACGTGAAGCTTGCCTGCAACTTCGCGGGTTTCAACAGCGAAGTAACGGAAGATGGACTCAATACCGTCGACGAGGGCAACCTCGCTGAGCTTCTCGTCGTGGGTACCACGAACGAGGACGCGCTCTTCTGCGGTTCCTGCAAGAGGACCGTCAATGAACTCGGCGGTGAAGTAGACGTCGGTGTGATCTGGTGTAGTCATACTTCTAGGCTACTCGCTTGCGAACACTTCTAGCGTCGCAAGGGTGCGTGGGTTGTGAACATCAACAAAGTTCACATATTGGGCATCCCACTGATTCCAGTGCTCAGCAAAGTTCTCACCCTGCCGTGACAAAGCCCTGTTTTTGCGCAGTTCAGTTTCTGCATCCAGCCATATGCGCACCTGAGACAGGTTTTCTGAGCCAGAAAACAGCGAACCACACCCTTCAATCAGCAGAGGCTCACGCGCATCGACCGAGTGCCACTCTTGGAATGCTTCAGCATTCCAGTCATAGCGCTGCCAGTGTGTGTCTTTGCCTTCTGCACGCTCCGCAAGCATGGCGGCAGCAGTTGCTGAACCTTGAGCCAGGCCTTCCCATCCGGGATAGAGGCTATCCATGTGGACCACCTGCAGTTTCACGGCAGAATTCCAGTGGGTTTGAATCTCTAATGCAAGAGTTGTTTTGCCTGAGCCACTGGGGCCATCAATGAGAAACGTCGGCGCAGGTGCATGCCGTGTGTGTTTCACTGCCTCGTCATAGGCAAGTGCACGCTCGTGGATATGTGCTGTGATGTGTGAAAAATCAGGCGATAACAAAGTTCCACGCTCCTGTCATAAGAGCCATCATGACAGCAATGGCTGAGATCAATGTGGCACCAAGAACAAATACGTAGTCCCGAGCTGTGAACTGGGCTTGGCGTGCCCAACTGCGCTGGATCGGAGCATCAAACGCACGTGCTTCCATCGCGATAGCCAGCAAGCTTCCTCTGCGGATAGCGATGGTGAGTAACGCCAATGCTTGATTACCTAATCTCTTGAGGCTGCCCCATGGACCACCACCATCGGCAACTCCTCGAGCCCTGCGCGCCAGCCGCAACATCTGCCAGTCCTGTCTCATCAAACCAAGCATTCGAATTGCGGCAAGTGCCCCAATCACAAAGCGAGCTGGAAGCTTCCATAATTGGGCAAGCGCGTCTGCTAAGTCCGTAGGGTCGGTGGTTGCAAAGAGCACGACTGCAGGAAGTGCGACGGCAATCACGCGCAGTGTGATCGCCAATGCCAAACTCACTTCCCCTGACGTGATCTGCCATGGCCCCAGAGAAAGTATTACGTCTCCCCCATCGCGCCCATAAAGCAGAGTTGCCAGCCCAGCAAATGGTGCAGCAATCAGTAGTGGGGTAAGAATTCGGAGAAGTTTTCGTGCGGGCACACCTGCCCACGGCAGCAATGCCAGCTCGAAACCCAGCGCAACGAGTGCAGAAACAGGATCGAGTGAGAGCAACAACACAATGCCGAGAATTCCTGCTGCACAGAGTTTGGCAAGTGGACTAATACTGTTCACGGCCCACCTCCAGCGCAAGGACAGAATCTGCAACTGCAGCGACAAAATCTTCGTCATGAGTTATTGCCACGATGGCATGACCACCATCACGCAGTTCAGAAATTAGCGAGACCATCTCAGTCCAAGTGCGGGCATCTTGACCAAAAGTGGGTTCATCCAAGATAAGAACCCGTGGCATGGTTGCCAACGCGGTTCCTACGGACAAACGTCGCTGCTGCCCACCCGACAGAGTGAAGGGATGTGCTTGTGAAAGCTCAGACAGGTGGAGTCGTTCCAGCAGTTCATCCACACGAGTATCTACTTCTTCACGAGAAAGCCCCAGTGCACGTGGACCAGCTGCGAGCTCGTCTCTTACCGTTCCTGCAATGAACTGTTGCTCAGGTGCTTGGAAAACACTGCCCATACGGGAGAGTAACTGCGTTGAGCGCCAGGCGTAGGGCGAGTTCGTGCGGAGATTTCCTTGGAGCTCTGGCGATGCAGATAGTTCACCCTCGCGGGCAGGAATAAGTCCACCCAAGGTGAGAGCGAGAGCCGTTTTTCCAACACCGTTCGGACCCGTGATGGCCAGCACTTGTCCAGCACGGACATCGAAGTTTAGGGGTTGACCCAACTGGCCTGCGGGGTATCCAGTGCGAAGATTACGAGCACTCAGCAGAACACTGTGAGCATCTCGTTCATCCTGTCGTTTCCGACTGAGAATCTTCTTGTCAGGTAACCACACACCTGCGGCTTCCAGGACCTCAGCTGTTTCTGGCGGAAGCAGTGCTGGTGCCCCATCCCACAGCACACCATCTGAACCCAACACAATGATTCGCGTGGCAAAGTCCCACCACAGATCACTGCGGTGTTCGACCATCACTACGGTGGCACCTGTTTCGTCAGTCACAGAAACAAGCGCTTTCCTCAAGGAGAGAGCACCCACAGGATCCAGATTGGCGGTGGGTTCATCCAGGGCAATAATCTCTGGTTGCATCGCTAAGACTCCGGCAAGAGCCAAGCGCTGCTTTTGTCCACCAGAAAGCTGTGAGGTGGAGTGAGCGAGGTCAATATCTAAGCCGACAATCTCCAGTGCTCTACTCACACGAGCCCATATTTCGTCCCTGGCAATACCGAGGTTTTCGCAGCCAAAGGCAACGTCATCTCCCACGCGTTCCAAGATCACCTGGTTCTCCGGGTCTTGGAGTACAAGTCCGACTTTTCCACGCGCACGATGAGGCACTACTGCATCAATGGTCAGTGTGCCGTGCTGAGCTCCCTCATCTTCACCCAAAACTCCTGCCACGGCACGCAGGAGTGTGCTTTTACCCACTCCTGATGCACCCAATAAGAGCACTCGCTCCCCGGCAGTAATCTCACACGAGATGTTGGAAAGCGCAGGTGTGGAGCGGGCTGCGTATTGCCAGCCCCACTCCTGCACAGACAGAGTTGCCAACTTAGTTCTGGCGCCCCGCAGCGAAACGGCTCAGTGCACCAGCACGAGCCAAAGCTTTCACGATGAACCAAGGAATAAGTCCACCCAGAACAGCGCCAGAGATGACACCACAGATCACATAGGTTGCTTGGAAGCCAGCATCAACTCCTGGGTACCACACGACAAGATCGTTGATACTCATGGCAACACCAGCACCAGCCCCAGCAAGAACTGCAGTGAGCACGTTCCAGTTGGCATAGAGGAAGATGGCAAACACTAACTCAGCACCCAGACCTTGAACCAGTCCAGAGATGAGCGTGCCAAAACCCCACTGGCTGCCAATCAACGCGGAAACAGTTGCCGCAATGAGTTCGGTATAAATTGCTGCACCTGGTTTGCGAATGATGAGTGCGCCGAGAACGGCAGCAAAGAGCCAGCCACCGCCCAACAGGGCGGTCAGGCCTGGCGTTGCTGCCAGAGCAGCAGAAAGTGGACCATATGCCAGGCCCCAGGCCCAGAAGATAATTCCAGATGCGACTCCGATGACACTCGCTACGACGATATCGACGGTGCGCCAGCGGAACTTAGATTTTGTTGCGTGCACTTACGTGCCCCTTTCAGTAGAAACGAGGGCACGGGATTATTCGTTGAGAATGCCTCCCTGCGCTGGCATGATCCAGATCAGGTTCGACGGTCGGAAGTTACGAAACTTCCCTCTCAGCCCGGTGTACCGGACTCCCGTGTGGGTTCAATCTTACGCAAGAACGAGGCTGGACGGACAGTATCGGGACCAAACTTATGGTCAACCTGGTCCATCACGATTTCGGCATCCTTCCATGGATCAACATCGTCATCCCATAACGAGAGTTGCTGCCCACCTGCCTCAACCAAACCTGCAGAACGAACACCGATCAACCGAATGGCGCGGGAGCCAATACGTAGATCATCTAAGAGCTCACAAACAACTTTGTAAATCTCTCTACCCACGCTCGTGGCCTCAGGCAGGGTGCGACTGCGTGACAGCGATTCAAAGTCAGAAAAGGTTACCTTGAGGCCGATTGTTCGAGCCTCGAGCTGCGCTTTGCGCAGCTGGGCTCCAACATGGTCGGCCTGAAATAACAGCGTGGCCTTGAGCTTGTCCGGATCAGTCACATCTTCTGTGAAGGTGTATTCCTTACCAATGCTTTTATCCACCTTTTCGGTGCTGACCGGACGAGGGTCACGAGCCCACGAGAGTTCATACAAATGCTTACCGGCGGCTTGACCCAAAGCAGATATCAGACTGGCTTCAGGTGAATGTGCAACATCTGCCACGGTGTGTAAGCCGCGCTTGTGGAGTACTTCCGCCGTCTTCTTTCCCACACCCCAGAGTGCATCAATAGGCAGTGGATGCAAGAAAGCGAGAGTGTCTTCCTCGGGGATAACCAGCAGGCCGTTGGGCTTAGATTTTGTCGATGCCAACTTCGCCACAAACTTGGTGCTCGCCACACCAACAGAACAGGGCAATCCTGTTTCTTCAAACACCCGGGATTTGATCTGGGAAGCAATCTCTTGGGGCGTGCCGAAGATTTTGAGAGCTCCAGAAACATCGAGGAATGCTTCATCAATGGAGAGCTGTTCAACCAGAGGAGTGAAGTCGTTGAATATCTTCATCACCTTGCGCGAGTAGTGACGATATTTCTCGAAGTGGGGCTCGAGCACGATGACATTCGGAACCAAGCGCTTGGCTTGGGTCAACGGCATTGCAGAACGAATACCTAACGCACGTGCTTCATAGGTTGCGCTGGTGACAACCGAGCGCGGAGAATCGTGCGCAACAACAGCAGGCTTGCCAACCACATCTGGTCGGTCTAGTACCTCCACGGATGCGAAGAACGCATCCATGTCGACATGAAGTATCGAGGAGGTAATTATGCCTTCAGGAAGCGACGAACTGGAAGTCCGAATGCCAATGCGGTGAGGATGACGCCTGCACCGAATGTGACGAGCTCGTATCCAGCAAACTCAGGAGTGAATGCAGCAGCGTATGCCCAAAAAGCAGCTACCAACAGAGCAAATGAAAGAAGGAATTCAAGAATGCGCATAGCTACAGTTTAGAGCGCTTCTGCACGTTCTAACACGAGTTCACGAACGCGTGCCGCATCTGCTTTGCCCTGCATTGCCTTCATAACTGCGCCAATTACAGCACCTGCTGCCTGAACCTTGCCGTCCTTGATCTTCTCGAGGACATCCGGCTGAGCGGAAAGAGCTTCATCAATTGCGGCAATCAATGCACCGTCATCGCTGACTACAGCTAGACCCTGAGTCTCCACAATCTCGCGAGGTGAGCCTTCGCCTGCGGCGACAGCCTCAAGAACCTGGCGAGCCAAACGGTCGGTCAGTGTTCCTTCATCCACCAGCTGCTGAAGTTCAGCAACCTGTGCTGGAGAAATATCAATACCAGCGTCGCCTTCGGCAGCGTTGGCCAGACGAGCAATTTCACCGGTCCACCACTTACGTGCTGCCTGTGGGCTTGCACCAGCAGCAACGGTCTCGGTGATTTCACTGAGCAGACCAGAGTTCACGACGTCTTGGAATTCCAAGTCGGTGAAGCCCCACTCTGCCTTGAGGCGACGACGACGCTCTGCAGGCTTCTCCGGAAGTGCAGCACGCAGTTCTTCAATCAATGCTGGGTCAGGCACGACCGGTAGCAAATCAGGCTCTGGGAAGTAGCGGTAGTCATCAGCATCGGACTTGGGTCGCCCGGCACTGGTTGCACCCGTGTCTTCGTGCCAGTGACGGGTTTCCTGAATGATGGTTCCGCCATCAGCCAAGATCTGGGCCTGGCGCTGGATTTCGTAACGCACTGCACGCTCAACTGAGCGCAAAGAGTTCACGTTCTTAGTTTCGGTGCGCGTTCCGAGCTTGTCCGAGCCGCGGGGGCGCAGCGAGACGTTGGCATCACAGCGCAGGTTTCCGCGCTCCATCTTGGCGTCAGAGATGCCAAGTGCCAGAACAATGTCACGAATGGTTGCCACATAAGCTTTAGCAAGTTCAGGGGCATCGTGTTCGGCGCCCTCAATCATGCGGGTCACGATCTCCACGAGCGGAACACCGGCACGGTTGTAATCCACGAGGGAATACTCAGCACCCTGAATACGACCGGTTGAGCCACCGACGTGAGTGAGCTTTCCCGCATCTTCTTCCATGTGAGCGCGCTCAATGTCCACGTTAATGATGCGGCCGTTAGGCAGTTCAACTTCCACGTTTCCGTTGATCGCGATGGGCTCATCAAACTGAGAGATCTGGTAGTTCTTGGCCAGGTCGGGGTAGAAGTAGTTCTTACGAGCAAACGAAGAAGACTCTGCAATGTCGCAGCCCAAGGCAAGACCCAGGCTGATCGAGTAGCGAACAGCTTCTTCATTGACCACAGGCAATGAACCTGGAAGACCCAGACACGTAGGAGTGATGTTGGTGTTGGGTTCAGAACCAAAGTTGTTCGGTGCTGCTGAGAACATCTTGGTCTTGGTGGAGAGTTCCACGTGAACTTCAAAACCGAGCACGGGTTCGTAGAGTTCCAGAGCCTTGTCGTAATCCATGAGCTTTGCTTTAGCCATTAGCGCTGCCCTCCCTTGAGTTCTGGTGCTTGGCTCAGAAGTGTGTGACCCCACTGCTGCTCCAGCAGAGCTTCGAGTGCACCACCGACGTTGTAGAGACGTGCATCTTCACGAGCGGGTGCGAGGAACTGGATGCCGACAGGCAATCCGTCCTCGTCTGCGAGACCAGCAGGAACACTAATTCCTGGAATACCAGCCATGTTTGCTGGGATGGTTGCGATATCTCCACGCCACATAGCCACAGGGTCATCCAGTTGATCGCCGAGCTTCCACGCAGTAGTGGGAGCGGTGGGAGATGCAAGAACATCAACCTTGCTAAACGCATCAGCAAAGTCACGCTGCACAAGAGTGCGCACTTTCTGTGCCGAGCCGTAATACGCGTCGTAGTAGCCAGCAGAAAGTGCGTAAGTACCGAGGATGATGCGGCGCTTCACTTCAGCACCGAAACCAGCTTCACGGGTTGCCGACATAACCTGCTCCACGGTTCCGCCACCTTCTGGCTGAACGCGCAGACCAAAACGAACAGAGTCAAACTTAGCCAAGTTGCTGGATGCTTCTGCAGGAAGAATCAAGTAGTAGGCAGCCACAGCGTGAGCGAGGCTGGGCAGTGAGACGTTCACAATCTCAGCACCGTTTGCTTTGAGAAGTTCCAGAGCTTCGTGGAAGCGGGATAGAACACCAGGCTGGAAGCCTTCACCATCAAGCTGCTCGATTACGCCGATCTTCAGGCCCTTGACGTCTGCATTCTTCACAGCATCTGCAAAAGATGGCCATTCGTCCTTCAGTGAGGTGCTGTCGTGCACATCGTGACCCTTGATCACGTCGTGCAAAAGTGCAGAGTCCATCACTGTCCTGGTCACCGGACCGATCTGGTCAAAGCTCGATGCCAGAGCAATCGCGCCATAGCGGGAAACACCACCGTAGGTGGGCTTCACACCCACTGTTCCAGTGATGTGAGCAGGCTGACGGATAGACCCACCAGTGTCAGAACCCAATGCCAGTGGCGCTTCAAAAGCGGCTACTGCAGCTGCAGATCCACCACCAGAACCACCAGGAATACGGTCAAGATCCCATGGATTACGCGTAGGACCGAAAGCCGAGTGCTCAGTAGAAGAACCCATGGCAAATTCGTCCATGTTGGTTTTTCCAAGTGGAACAAGTCCTGCTTCGCGCACCTTGGTCACGACTGTGGCGTCGTAGGGAGACATCCAGCCTTCAAGGATTTTCGACCCCGAAGTAGAAGGCATATCTGTCGTAACGAGAACATCCTTGATAGCGATGGGAACACCGTCAAGTGGGCTCAGTGGAGCACCAGCAGCACGACGAGCATCAGATTGCTTGGCAGCTTCCAGTGACACTGCAGCGTTCACGTGGAGGAAAGCGTTGAGGTCACCATCAACCGCAGCGATGCGGTCGAGGTGAGCTTGAGTAATCTCAACCGAGGTAGTGGTTCCAGCGGCGAGCATGTCTGCCAGCTCAGCAGCGGTTTTGTGAATGAGGTCAGACATGATTACTGCTCCTCACCCAGAATTGCCGAAACCTTGAAACGTGAACCATCGTGTTCAGGAGCAGATGCCAAAGCCTTTTCGGTAGGAATCACATCAGCAACGACGTCTGGACGATAGACGTTCTTGAGTGGAATGGGGTGGCTTGTTGCTGGCACATCAGGTGTGGCAACGGCCTGCACAGAAGCAACAGCTTCCATGATCTGGCCCAACTCAGTGGTCATCGTCGCGATTTCCGCGTCGGAAAGGTCAATACGAGCCAAGTTTGCCAGGTGGCGCACCTGCTCGGCAGAAATGTCAGACATAAGGCACAAGTTTACCTGCCCAAACCAGCACAGATGTTCCCCGAGTAGAGCTTTACGAAAAGGGTTACAGGCTATTTACGTATTTCACAACGCCTGAATATTGCTCACGGGTGTAGCCAATTTCCTTAGCGAACAACCACAAGACTCGCTCCCCCAGGTCAGGAGTAGCAGTACCGACGAAATAGTGCGCGAGGACGTTTTGATAGGCGCCAGAGATGGCGATAACGAAGGCTTCAACATCGTCGATCTTCGCCGCCCCCTTGTCGACGCTTTCTTGGATAGCGGCAGTTGGTGCTTGAAGATACTCTGTGAACTTTGCAAAGCCCACAGGCCCCATCGTCACAATGATTCGTGCTGTTTCTGGATCAAACTCAGGTCTCTTGCAGGCGTAGAGACATGCTGCAATAAATCCCAGAGCTGGATCTTCGACACCCAACGCAACTTCTTGAAGTGGGCCATAACTGAGAAGAAGTGCTTCGTTTGCCGCTATCTCGAAGAGATCGTTTTTGTCTTTGAAGTAGGTATAAACCGACCCGACGGACACATCCGCAGCCTTGGCTATTTCTTGAATAGAAACATCAGTTTCTCCACGACCGAGAAAGCCTTTAGCCACGTCAATGAGCGCTTGACGGGTCTTGAGTCCGCTTGCGGGAGATGGCATATTTCTACTTTAGCTTTCTATTTTGAGGAATATTCAAAAAAGCTTGTATTCTAAAAACACCTAGGAAAGGTTGTTGTTTTGCTCTTTAAGCCAAAGTTTATGAACCGAACGTTTGTCATCGCGTTGATTGCAGTCCTGAGCTCTGCAATGGGAACAATATTCGCCGCAACCTCAGCTTCCGCCACAGGTGAAAACATTCTTTATTGGGTCTCCGATGAAGGCCACACTTCAACCGGTGATAATCGTGTGTTTTCATCACCAATAACTCAAACTTTGATCAATTCCCCAATTTCAGGAAACACTGCTTCAACGTTCACTAGCCGTGCCCTCGCAACTGACGGTACGTACCTTTACTTCAACGACAACAACAACTCTGGATCCTGGGATATTGTTCGCACCAATTTGGATGGAACGAACAAGACAGTTATCGCTACTGGGGTAAGTGAAGCTTCTCAACTTGTTTCCAACTCAACTTTTTTGTTTTATTCAACTTGGAATGATGGAGTTTTCGCTGTTTCAAAAACCCCAGGTTCAACCCCAAACAGGATTGACAACATCTCAGGTTCCGGCTTCCAAGGCCTTGCTGTTTGTGGCACTGACATCTATGCCGAGGTTTATTCAGATGGCCTTTACAAAGCAACAAGTAATGGGACAACAGCCGTATCTTTCACCAAAAATACTGCGAACGCCGGTTCGTTCAATGCGCTTTCCGTAACATCCCTTGCTTGTGACTCAAACAATTTGTACTTGGGACAGCTTCAGGGAAATGGCGTGATTTACAAGACTCCACTTTCTAGCTGGAACGCGAATCCTTCTACTTGGACGCAGCTCAACATCTCAAGTGTTACAAACTATTCGTGGGGCATCTTCTATTTCTCGGACTCGATTTATTTCAGCGATTCCAACGGAAAAATCGGTTCTATCACTTCTACCGGAACTTCTCCGACTCTCATGACTACTTCCGGTAGCAGCACGTGGAACGTAGCCGTGACTGCAGGACCAACACCAACACCGACCCCCAGCCCCTCAAATTCTTCAAATACTCTCCCCAACACCGGTAGCAACGGTGAGAGCTTGATTGGCTTTGCAGGCCTTCTACTCATGGGCGGAATCTCTCTGCTGGCATATGCCATCATCAGACGACGAATCGTCTAAACAGAATGATCCCCACGTTTATTACGTGGGGATCATTACTTTAAGTTCAATAACTAGATTGCTGCTGGGCCGCCTTCTAACAGTCTCTTGAAACCAGCAGCATCCAGCACTGTTATACCCAGCTCCTCTGCCTTCGTGAGCTTAGATCCTGCGCCTGGACCCGCAGCAACAAAGTCTGTCTTCTTGGAGACACTTGATGCGGCCTTGCCACCGGCAGCAATGATGGCTTCTTGAGCACCTTCACGGGTAAAGCCTTCAAGTGATCCGGTTGCAACGATGGTCAAACCCGAGCAAGGTCCTTCAATAGCCTCAGCAGCACCTGGGCCTGCATGGCCTGGAATCTCAAACTGAACACCAGCTGCTTTCCAGTGCGCGACGATGTCTTGGTGCCAATCAACGTCGAACCAGCTCTTCAGCGATTCAGCGATGATGGTTCCCACACCATCGACAGCAGCCAGCTCGTCGATGCTGGCTGCACGAATGGCGTTAAGGGAACCAAAGTGATTAGCCAATGCTCGTGCGGCAACAGGGCCCACGTGGCGAATATTGAGAGAGACCAGTAAGCGCCACAACGGCTTGGTCTTAGCCAGCTCGAGGTTTGCAATGAGTTCAACCGCGTTCTTTGACTCGGTGCCATCTGCATTGACGAAGTAGGGAACCTTCTTGAGATCCTCCAAGGTCAACGCAAACAGGTTAGCTTCGGTTTCTAGCGGTGGCTGTTCACCATCTTTGTGGTTGGTCAGCGCCGTGGCCGCAACCTCTCCCAGGCCTTCAATATCTAGACCACCGCGGGAACCAATGTGTTCCACACGTCCGCGAACCTGAGCTGGACAGCTCTTCTGGTTGGGGCAGCGAAGATCAATATCGCCCTCGGAAGCCGGTGCAAGCTGTGCACCGCACTCAGGGCACCCCTTAGGCATGACGAAGGCACGTTCCGTGCCATCACGAAGCTCTAGGACAGGACCGAGAACCTCGGGGATGACGTCTCCTGCTTTGCGGATCACGATGGTGTCACCGATGAGCACACCCTTGGCTTTGACGACGTCTTGGTTGTGGAGGGTGGCGAACTCAACGGTGGAGCCGGCAACCTTCACGGGCTCGACGACCGCATAGGGCGTTGCCCGTCCGGTGCGACCAACACTCACCCGAATATCTAGCAGCTTGGTGTTGACCTGCTCAGGTGGATATTTATAGGCGATGGCCCAGCGCGGTGCTCGAGAGGTGGCACCCAGCTCTCGCTGAGTTGCCATGTCATCGACTTTGATGACGATTCCGTCAATCTCGTGCTCAACAGAATCACGGGCAGCACCGATCTCACGAATGAAAGCAGCAGCGTCAGCTGCTGAATTGACTACGCGGTAGTGAGTGGATGTGGGTAATCCCCAACTCTTCAAGAGTTCATAAACTTCAGACTGTGTGGGAACAGGTGCGTCTTCCCACGCGCCAATGCCGTGCACCAACATGGCCAGTGGGCGCGTAGCGGTCTTCTCAGGATCCTTCTGACGCAAAGAGCCACTGGCTGCATTTCGAGGGTTAGCAAAAACCTTCTCCCCTGCCTGAGCAAGTTCAACGTTGAGCTTTCTGAATGCCTCAACGGGGAAGAAGATCTCCCCACGAACTTCAACCAGTGCAGGGTGACCAGTTCCAGATAGTTTCGTGGGGATCGACTTGATAGTCAGAACGTTAGCTGTGACATCTTCACCGACAACACCGTCACCACGTGTGGCAGCAGAAACGAGCGAGCCATTCTCATAACGCAGATTGATGGCCAAGCCATCAATCTTCAGCTCACAGAGAAAGTTAACCTCCCGCCCGGTGTCTTTCTTGATGCGTGCAGCCCAGTCCATGAACTGCTCTTCTGAGAAGACATTGTCTAGGCTCATCATGCGTGCTGCGTGAGTGACCGGCGCAAAGAGTTCTGTTGCTTTACCCCCGACCGAGAGTGTGGGACTGTCTTGGCCTTGGAGCTCTGGATAGAGTGCCTCGATTTCTTCGAGGCGATGAATCAAGGCGTCATACTCGACATCGGCGATCAGGCTCTCGTCGCGTTCGTAATAAGCATCACGAGCATCCAAGATTTTGGAAGTGAGCGCTTCAGCTTCGTGCTGGGCTTTCTCAAATTCAGACTGAAGTGCTTCTGCCTCAATCCCGAGGTCATCGCCAAAGAGTGCGTCACTCACGAGGCAGTCGATTCGGTCAACACCGTGTTTACATCGCTCACTGTTCGAGAAATTGTGAACTGTCCCAGAACTCTTGTTCCCACATAGATCACTGCGGTTTGGCCTGCTGCGACAGAGTTCAGTGGGTCACTGGGGCGGACAACAAGTTCCTCCCCCACCAATTGCGCAATTGCGGGCACAGGGTCTGCGTGAGCACGGATCTGTACATCAACCTCGAAGGGCTGTTCAGGATCTATCTGAGCTTGCCCGCACCAGGTGTAGTTGGTGCCAGCAATTTCTGTGATGTCGAGCGCTTCCTTAGGACCCACGACTACCGTGTTGGTCTTAGGGCGAATCTCGAGAACAAAGCGGGGCTGTCCATCGGGTGCAGGGCGGCCAATGTGGAGACCCTTGCGCTGACCAATAGTGAAACCGGGTGTTCCTTCATGTGTTCCGAGCTTGTGTCCCTCGGTGTCGACAATGTCACCTTCAGAGATGCCCACACGGTCAGCAAGCCAGCCACGGGTGTCTCCATCAGGGATGAAGCAAATGTCGTGACTGTCGGGCTTGTGTGCCACGCTCAGGCCACGCTCAGCTGCTTCAGCACGAATGAGGTCCTTAGAAGGAGTGTCTCCCAGCGGAAACATAGCGTGAGCTAGTTGTTCAGCGGTGAGAACACCTAGGACATAGGACTGATCCTTTGCCCATGCACTAGCACGGTGAAGTTCTCGATTGCCTTGCTTATCGAGCACGATGGTGGCGTAGTGACCTGTGCAGACGGCATCAAAACCCAGCGCCAATGCCTTTTCCATCAGGGCAGCAAACTTAATCTTTTCGTTGCAGCGCATGCAGGGGTTGGGTGTGCGACCAGCCTGGTATTCAGCAATGAAGTCATCGACCACATCAGCTTTGAAGCGCTCAGAAAAATCCCACACGTAGTAGGGAATTCCGAGCATGGTGGCTGCGCGCTGCGCATCCATCGAATCTTCGATGGTGCAGCACCCGCGTGCACCGGTGCGCAAAGTGCCCGGCATGCGACTAAGTGCTAAGTGAACTCCGACTACGTCGTGACCAGCCTCAACAGCTCGTGCAGCAGCAACGGCGGAGTCCACTCCACCACTCATTGCCGCTAGTACACGCATGATTCAAGTTTAAGCGGTGGAGAGCTGACACTGGGCCAGTTCGATTCAGCCTGTAGTGAAGCTAGATCGTGGTTCCAGCTTTGCGAGCACGCTCTACAGCCTCAGGAAGTGCAGCAAAGAATTCTTCAAGTTCTGCTTCAGTGGTGCTGTGCCCGAGGGAGATGCGCAAAGCAGATGATGCACCGCGTTCGTCGTGCCCCATGGCTAGCAACACATGAGAAGGTTGGGCAACGCCTGCCTGGCAGGCAGATCCTGTGGAAACAGAGACCCCCATGGCATCGAGCAAGAACAACAGTGAATCGCTTTGACATCCGGGGAAGGTGAAGTTCACGTTGTTATCCAGACGATTCACGGGATCACCACTGAGCACAGCATCGGGGACAAGTTCCTGAATCTTCGCAATAGTGACATCGCGCAGAGCTGTGAGGCGTTCATGTTCGTGTGCGAAGGCTTTGTCCACCATCAGGGCCGCGATAGCCATTGAGGAAATGGCTGGCGCATCGAGTGTTCCGCTGCGCAGTCCGCGTTGTTGCCCACCGCCATGAATTAATGGCTCGAGTTGGGCTTCGCGCGACACAATAAGTGCACCAACCCCTGGCACAGAGCCAAACTTATGCCCGGAAATGCTCATGGCTACCAGCCCCGCATTTCCGGAAGCACCCGATGTATCTCTGAGCTGCGCAAAGTTGATGGGGATGTGTCCGAATGCCGAGACGGCATCAATGTGAAGCGGCACAGAGTGTTCTGCGGCGAGCGCGGCTATCTCTGCCACGGGCTGAATAGTGCCAACCTCATTGTTTGCCCAAAGCATGGTGGTCAATGCCACGGCTTTTCCAGCACGTTCGAGGGTGTCACGATATTCCTGAACATTGATGCGGCCCAGGTTGTCTACTGGCACCCATTCCAGAACGGCACCTTCATGTTGCTGAAGCCATAATACAGTGTCGAGGGTTGCGTGGTGTTCCGCTTCGGGCACAACGATGCGATTGCGCTTGGAATCTTTCTCAACCGCTGCACGGAAGAGTCCAATCAGCGCCAGGTTGATGGACTCTGTGCCACCTGAAGTGAAGATGACCTCTATGGGCTGACAACCCAGAACAGTTGCCAGGTATTCACGGGCATCTTCAACCAGTGCCCTGGCTGCCTGACCGTGGCGGTGGACAGAAGAAGGATTACCTACATGCTCTAAAGCATCAGTGAACGCCTTGGTTGCTTCAGGGCGCACAGGAGTAGACGCTGCGTGATCGAGGTAAGCAACCACGGAGATCTCCTTCTCGACTGTTTTCTTCTGGTAACCGATTTACGGCACACCTACGGCATCAAAACGTGATGGCGATTATCTGGCTAGTCTATTTCGAGTGTCTATCCCTCCCACACTCAAAGACCTTGGCGTGCGCCTGACCCGAAGCGGCGGCGAGATCAAGGTCTTTAGCGACAGTGCCGAGGGTATCGACATCGTTATCTACGATGCACCAGGCAGTAATCACATTGCTGAACGTCATTCATTGACCAAGGGCAAGGCTGGCGTGTGGAGCTCTTCCAGTGCAGCTTTAGTTCCTGGGGCAGAGTATGCCCTGCAAGCTTGGGGTCCTTCTGGGCCTCAGGATTCTTTCTCTGCTGAAGAGCTCCTGATTGACCCCTATGCCAAAGGCCTCACCAAGGTTGGCAATCAGTGGCGCTCTGTCGTGGTCGATACGAGCTTTGACTGGGGAACAACAAAGAAGCCAGAGAATCCTCTGGATCAATCTGTTATTTATGAAGCTCATGTACGTGGTTTGACCAAGATGCACCCGGGTGTTCCCCTAGAACTTCGTGGAACCTATGCAGGTCTGGGTCACGAAACCATGACCACCTACCTCAAGGAGCTCGGCGTTACGGCTGTGGAACTCCTCCCGGTACACTCGTTCATCTCTGAAGAGCATCTTCTTGACCAAGGTGTGACGAACTACTGGGGTTACAACACCCTCAACTTTTTCACGCCACACGCTGCCTATGCGACCAAGGCTTCTCGCGAAGAGGGACCTTCAGCTGTTCTGCGTGAGTTCAAGCAAATGGTCAAAGACCTGCATGATGCTGGGCTCGAAGTCATTCTTGATGTGGTTTATAACCACACTGCAGAGGAAGGAAAGGGCGGCCCTCGCCTGAGCTTCCGCGGTCTCGACAACGCGTCCTACTACCGCCAGGACGAAGACGGTAACTACATCGACACCACCGGCTGCGGCAATTCTCTCAACGCATCCAAGCAGGTTGTTCAACAGCTCATTCTGGACTCTCTGCGCTATTGGGCAGAAGAAACCCAGGTGGATGGTTTCCGCTTTGACCTCGCCGTCACTCTCGGCCGCGACGAAAAGGCTGAATACCAGCGTGAGCACCCTCTACTCGAGGCAATCCGCACTGATCCAATTCTCTCCACCACCAAGCTCATTGCTGAGCCCTGGGATGTGGGCATGGGTGGCTGGCAAACTGGTAACTTCGCCGACGGCTGGCACGAATGGAATGATCGCTACCGCGACCGCATTCGTAACTTCTGGCTGCCAGATATCGCGCAAGCACGTGAGACGGGCATTGCACCGACAGGTGTCGGTGGCTTTGCCACTCGCCTGGCGGGTTCAAGCAATACGTTCTCCGCAGAGCGTGGCCCTGTTGCTTCTGTGAACTTCATTACTGCACATGATGGCTTCACGCTCAACGACCTGACGACGTATAACTACAAGCACAACATCGGTAATGGTGAAGACAACCGCGATGGCGCCAATGACAACCGCTCGTTCAACCACGGCGTTGAGGGCCCCACAGACAACCCCGACATTATTGCCGCTCGTCGTCGCACAATGCGCAACTTGATGGGCACACTGATGCTTTCCGCTGGTATCCCCATGATTACTGCTGGTGATGAGTTTGGTCGCACCCAGCACGGAAACAACAACGCCTACTGTCATGACTCTCCCCTGACCTGGGTCAACTGGGAGTTGCAGGAGTGGCAGCAAGACATGCTGGCCACCACAAAGCACTTGGCCAAGATGCGCCGTGAACATCCTGCGCTTCGCCCCACACGTTTTGGTGTCTTCGGCGAGCGCATCCCGAGCGCTAGCCAGGTGGATTGGTATAACACCCAGGGCGAAATGATGGAGAACGAGGACTGGGAAGATCCTCACAACCGCACCCTGCAATACGTCGCAGCAAGTACTCCAGAAAATGAAGAATTCAACCGCATTCTGATGATCATCCACGGCACCGAACAGCCCACCTCTGTGGTTGTTCCTAAGCATGATGGTGTTCAGTTCTATGAGCCGCTGTGGTTTAGCCCCCACCACACTCCTCGCGAGGTTCCTGGTGTGTTGCGCCCGGGTGAAACCTTCAAGCTCACCGGCACCTCGATTTTGTTGTTCAACGCCGCAAATTAGTCGTTACCTCAGCGATATAAATATGCGCTAGTTTTCGTTTATGGAACCCTCCTCCATCGGACGCTTGCCCATTCTCAATGTGACCCCTGATTTAGGCGTGCCTGAGCTCACTCCTAAGGCCTTTGTTGGCGAAGTTGTGCCCTTTGGGGCCACCGCTTTCCGTGAAGGTCACGACGCTATCGGTGTTGCCCTGCACTTGCGCGCACCTGATGGAAAGTCGACCCGAATCCAGATGCACCAGGTTGCTCTGGGAACGGATCGCTGGAACGCACAGGCACAGCTAGATAAAACCGGTATGTGGAGTTTCACTATTGAGGCCTACTCGGATGACTACGCCACGTGGCACCACAATGCCGAAGTGAAGATCCCGTTAGGGATTGATGTTGAGCTCATGCTCACTATTGGCTCTCAATTGTTTGCCAGGGCTAGTAAAGAAGCCTCACGCACTGCAACTTCACGCAAAAAATTGGCAGCAATTGCCGAGGCACTAGCCGATACGTCTGTTGATCCTCTTGTGCGCTTCTCTCAGGCAGAGGGTGAAGCGATCGACAAACTCCTTGCTGGAGCTCCTATCTCTAGTTTGGAGACGTATTCAGCTGAGTATCCGCTGCTGGTTGAACGCAGTCTTGCTGGAAACGCTAACTGGTATGAGTTCTTCCCACGCTCTGAAGGAGCGAAGAAGAACTCGGACGGTTCCTGGGTTTCTGGAAACTTCCGCACCGCCGCCAAACGCCTGCCCGCAGTGGGCAAGATGGGCTTCAACGTTTTATATATGCCGCCGATTCACCCGATTGGCACAATCAACCGCAAGGGGCCTAACAACACGTTGGTGACCAAGCCTGGTGACCCGGGATCTCCCTGGGCTATTGGCTCAGCCGATGGCGGTCATGACGCTATTCACCCAGACCTGGGTGATTTCAAGGACTTTGCATATTTTGTGAAGGAAGCCAAGAAAAACGGTCTTGAGGTTGCTCTGGATCTTGCGTTGCAGGCAGCGCCGGATCACCCCTGGGTGAAGACCCACCACGAGTTCTTCACCACCTTGCCTGATGGCTCGATTGCCTATGCGGAGAATCCTCCCAAGAAGTATCAGGACATCTATCCCATCAACTTCGATAACGACCCTGAAGGTATTCGTGCTGAGGTGTTGCGAATTGTCTTGTTCTGGATTTCTCAGGGAATCAAGATTTTCCGAGTAGATAATCCCCACACCAAAACCGTGGAGTTCTGGGAGTGGCTGATCAAGACCGTTAATGCCGAGCACCCTGATGTGATCTTCTTGGCAGAAGCGTTTACCCGCCCTGCGATGATGCAAACGCTTGCCAAAATCGGTTTCCAGCAGTCATATTCCTATTTCACCTGGCGCAACACCAAGTGGGAGCTTGAAGAGTTCTTCCGCAGTATCTCCACCGATACTGCCGACTTTATGCGACCTAACTTGTTCGTGAATACTCCAGATATTTTGACCGAGTATCTGCAATTTGGTGGCCCTGCCGCGTTCACGATCCGTGCCACCTTGGCAGCAACCGCAGCACCGCTGTGGGGCGTGTATACCGGATTTGAACTCTTCGAATCTGTGGCTCGGCCTGGAGCTGAGGAATACATCGACAACGAAAAGTTCGAATACAAGTTCCGTGACTGGGCCGCTATTGAGAAAGAAGGCACCTCACTGGCGCCCTACCTCACGACGCTCAACCACATTCGTGCCGAACACCCTGCACTTGGCCAACTGCGCAACATCACCATTCAGCGCACGGACGACGATGCCATCTTGTGTTACAGCAAGCACCTTGATGCCCAGTTCACAGGCACCGGCAAGAACGACACCATCATCGTGGTGGTGAACACCGATCCACACTCGGTGCGTGAAACCACTGTGCATCTGGACCTCACAACTCTGGGTGCCCAGCACGGCGACAGTTTTGAAGTGACCAATTTGGTTACCGGAACAGTATGGAACTGGACCGCAGATAACTATGTTCGTCTCGACCCCTTTACTGAGCCTGTCCACATCCTGCACGTGAGCAAGGTGAACTAATGACTGAAAAGAAACCTGTGAAGAAGACCACTGCAGAAAAGACACCCGTGAAGAAGACCGTCAAGAAAACAAAGGGTGCCACCGAATGGCACACCCCTTCCCTCGATGAAGGACTTCTTGCATGGGTTGCACAGGGCAGCCACTATGACCCCCACAGTGTTCTGGGTCAGCACCTGGTCCCTGTCGAAGGTTCAACAGACTCCGTCACTGTCATTCGCACGCGTCGGCCACTGGCCAGCGAAGTCATTGCCGTCTTGAGTAACAAGACTCGCATTGAGTTGGCACACGCAGGTCACGGGATCTGGGAAGGAGCCCACACACTGGGGCTCACCGATTACGTGATCGAGACCCGCTACCCCGATGGTGCCCAGTGGATTGCCGAAGACGGGTATCGCTTCACACCTACTGTGGGTGAACTCGACCTGCACCTCATTCGTGAAGGTCGTCACGAGCGTCTCTGGGAGGCTCTCGGTGCCCGCTACATCGGTCACGGTGGCGTAAAGGGCACGGTTCAAGGAACCGCGTTCTCTGTTTGGGCACCCAACGCGAAGGCTGTGCGTGTCAAGGGAACCTTCAACGGCTGGAATGGCGAAGGCCACTCTTTGCGTTCACTTGGTGCCAGTGGCGTGTGGGAACTCTTTGTTCCCGATGTTCACCCCGGTGAAACCTACAAGTTTGAAATCCTGACCCAGGCAGGTCACTGGGTTGAGCGTGCTGATCCCATGGCGCGTCAGACAGAGTGTCCACCGCTGACAGGCTCGGTCATTGCCCACTCGAACTACAAGTGGGGCGATAAGAAGTGGCTGACCAAGCGAGACAAGACCTCAGCCCACGCTGCACCGATGAGTATCTATGAGCTTCACGTCGGCTCCTGGCGTCAGGGTCTGTCCTACCGTGAACTAGCCGATGACCTGATTGGTCACTTGCTGGAGACTGGCTTCACCCACGTTGAGTTCATGCCGTTGGCAGAGCACCCCTATGGACCTTCGTGGGGATACCAGGTCACTGGCTACTACGCCCCCACTGCTCGGTTTGGTAACCCTGACGATCTGAAGTATTTGATTGATCGCCTCCATGATGCCGGTATTGGCGTCTTGCTGGACTGGGTTCCCGGTCACTTCCCCAAGGACGAATGGGCACTGGCACGTTTCGACGGCCAGCCACTCTATGAACATGCTGACCCTCGCAAGGGCGAACACCCTGACTGGGGAACCTACATCTTTGACTTTGGTCGTAATGAGGTGCGCAACTTCCTGGTTGCTAACGCCCTCTACTGGATTGAAGAATTCCACATCGATGGTCTGCGCGTGGATGCTGTGGCATCCATGCTCTATCTGGACTACAGCCGCGAGGACGGGCAATGGCTGCCCAACCAGTTCGGTGGTCGCGAAAACCTCGAAGCCATCAACTTCCTACAAGAAGCAAACGCCACTGTCTATAAGCACCACCCAGGCGTGAGCATGACTGCTGAGGAGTCCACGTCGTGGGGCGGCGTCACTGCCCCCACCGAAGGTGGCGGACTGGGCTTTGGTTTCAAATGGAACATGGGCTGGATGCACGACAGCCTGGAATACATCCACACCGACCCGATGTATCGCGAGTATCACCACTGGGACATCACATTCTCTTTCCAGTATGCCTTTAGTGAGAACTTCGTTCTGCCCATCTCTCACGATGAGGTCGTTCACGGCAAGGGATCTTTGCTTGCCAAGATGCCCGGTGATCACTGGCAGAAACTAGCCAACATGCGCGCCTATCTGGCGTTTATGTGGGGCCACCCAGGCAAGCAGTTGTTGTTCATGGGGCAGGAGTTCGGCCAGCCTTCAGAGTGGAGCCAGGAACGTTCACTGGACTGGTGGATTCTGGAACAGCCAGCCCACCAAGGTCTGCAGCGCATGGTCAAACAGCTCAATGCTGTCTATAAAGACACTGCAGCGCTGTGGGAACGCGATAGCGACCCTGACGCTTTCCAGTGGATTGACGGGGCAGATAATGGCCGTAACGTGGTTTCTTTTGTCCGCTATGACAAGAAGGGCAATGCCCTTTCCGTAGTGGCGAACTTTGCTGGTAATCCCCACAGCGACTTCCAGCTGGGCTTGCCCTCTGGCGGAGTGTGGACGGAATTGTTCAACTCCGATGCAACCGACTTTGGCGGTTCAGGAGTAGGAAACATGGGCAAGGTCACTGCAACCAAGGACCAGTGGTCACACTTCGAGCACTCTGCCCGCATCACTCTGCCACCGTTGGGTGTGCTGTTCCTTTACAAAGCAGCTAAATAAAAGCTAGTAAAGCAGGTTTGTCAGCCGCATACGTGCAGCGTTGACGGCAGGGTCAGTTACACCGACGACCTCGAAGAGGTCTAACAGGCGTGCACGAACAGTGTTCTTGCCGTCCTGATCAAGTTTGGGAAAGAGCACCAAGAGTCGGTCAAAGGCATCTTCGACGTGGCCTCCGGAAACATCCAAGTCAGCAACGTCGAGCTGCTGCTCTAAACCGTCAGGGTTGGCAGCAGCGGCAGCACGAATATCTGCCATTGCTTTGCCTTGGAGGCGATAAAGCAGTGAAATCTGTGCCAGGCCAGCTTTGGCATCAGCATCTTGCGGGTTTTGCTTGAGTGCCTTTTCCCAGGCCGCAATCGCTGCAGGGTAATCTGCACGCTCGGCAGCATCGAACGCTTCCTGGTGGAGTGGAGGCAGAGCTGGAGCAGGTGGTGCAACGGGAGCACCAACCTCTCCCGCAGGGGCAGCGGCAGGTGCAGCAACGCCCACGACACCGTTTTGAGCTGCCAGTTCGAGTACTTGCTCAAACAGGTTGAAAATATCTGCCTCGCCGGCAACACCCGCAAACAGTGGCAGAGGACGTCCTGCGATCACGGCAGCAGTAGTTGGTGCGGTTTGAACCTGGAATGCCTGGGTCAGTCCTGGGTTTTCTACCGCGTTCACACGAACCAGGATCAGGCGTCCCTCAAATGCCAGAACAAGCTTTTCCAGAATGGGGGAAAGCTCAGCACATTGGGGGGCTTCTTCTGCCCAGAGGTCCACGATCACAGGAACTTGATTAGACAGGTCCAAAATCGCGGTGAAGTTCGCGTCTGTTCCCTCTAGCACCAGCTGAGGAACAGGAACTCTCGTTCCGGCAGAAACAGGCGCAGAAGGCTCTCCAGGGGCTCTCGTGCCACCAGCTGTGTTGACCGAGCCCTGTTGCCGGCGATTGACCAGTGAACTGAGATCTACTGCTCCACGCAGATTAGGCAAAGACGGCATGGACATTAGAGACCTCGCGCAGAAATCAGGCCCTGGGTGTAACCCAGGAGACGAATCTTGTCTTTACTACCCAGTGGTGGCACGTAGAACGCGAGCTCCATGCCATAGGTGGATTCGACGCCCGAGGTGGAAGTGCTGATACCGCTGAGGATCTTTGCTTGACCCTCAGGGCTGACAGAAGCACCAGCTTGGGTGGGACGAACGGTTTCGATTTCGTTCAAACTCACCGTCACGATTGCGCCAGAGTCCAATGTTGCCAGGCCTAGTGGTGTTCCCGAGCCTGCATTCTGGCTGAACTCGAGGGAGGCATGTTCAGACACTGAGGCTGCCTTTTGAGCCTTGTAATCTTTACCAACTTGGGTAACCAGGGTGTCAGCAGTGAAATCGAACAGGCCGTAATAGGGGCTGTCAGTTCCCTGCGTCAGCACAGAACCGTATGCCGCTGAGAGCTGGTCTGGGGAGATCAGTAGCAGCTTTGAATCTGGCGGAACCAACGCCGATCCCACGTTCGCAGGTGCAACGGTGGGCACGGTGGCATTGGGCTCTAAGGTCACCATGTATTCCACGTGATAGTTATCACGAGGTGAATTCTGAATCATCATCAGACCCATGGTGGGAACCGACGGGTCATTCTCATTCTGAACAACGGCAATGACCTGGCGAGGCCAGGTGGCCGTTGCCTGAGGCATGGTGAATGTAATCGGTGAAGCAGCAAGCTTGGGAAGTGATGCTACTGATCCATCTGCTTTACGAATGGAATAGTTCGCTGCGCGGATCTCCTGGGCTGGGCCAATCAATCGCGTTCCCGACAGCGCGGCATCCAGCGTCTCATCTGCCGTGGTGACGGTTTCTGAGATGCGGCTCAAAATACGCTGCAGCTGACGCTCAGACACCGCTGGTGGCTGTCCATCAATTTCTACCGACTGCGTTGCAGTGGGGGTTGGTTCGACCACACCTTGGCCTGAGTTGTAGGGACTACACGAGCTCAGACCCAGGGTGAGCGCCCCGGCAAGGCCGAGAGCAATAAAACTGGAACCGCGGGTAATTCCACGGCGGCCCTTCGGCAGTGCACTCACCAAAGAAGAGGGCTTCGGCATGCTCAGTGCACGAGGCTTAGGTGGCTTGGGGAGGCGACCGCGGCGACGTGGACCTTGAGAGTTGCGGTCGTGGCGCAATGCCCACAAATACAGAATCAAACCAATCAAAGCCAGGATTCCACCGCCGATGATGAAACCAGTGGCGAAAGGAATACGGCTGGGAAGAGGCCACGAGATAGTTACGTTGCCTGGAGCATTGGTTTTTCCATCAGCGGCGATGATGGCTGACATGTCCTTATCTAAGAAGGTAGCCAATGTCGCGGTCGACTTACCGGCCTTCTCCCCCAGCCACAAGTCACTGCCTTCAGGAGTGACAATGGTGGCTTCTGTCAGTGCCGGAGTCTCCTTGGGAGTTTCTTCGGTGACATGAGTAGTTCCCTCACCAAAGACGAAGTCACTCTTCTTGGTTGAATACTTCAAAACGTCATAGTCATCGGCACCAATCCAGGCAGCCACATCTTCACTACGACCAAAGCCGACAAATGTTGCCTTGGTTCCCGAGACAGTAATGATGGGGTTTGTGCCGTGCAAGGTCAGAGTCTTGCCGTCAATGACCATGTAGGGAGCATTGGTATCCACCGTGGTGGTGAGGGTGGTGTATTCGTCGCCAGCAAAGAACACTTTCTGGACAACACCCACACCCAGCAAAACTGCAGCCACGGCAAACACACCAATGGCAATTAGGAACCGCACGATTATCTCCTCCACGTATTCCGCGAGACATCAGATTGTTACGTCGACGCGTCACGTTAAGTCAGTAATAAAGATACCCGAAAGCACGATGACAAACCTGAGAGGGGCCTCAACCCCTCTCCCGTCCTGCGCGATGGAGCACAGCTAGGTAGACTCACACAGTTGGAAATCCCCCAAGACGGGGCCTATGGAGGTCAACGGTGGCATCGGAAGAATCGTTTTCTCGCGTCCTGCGCGGATACGACCCCGCTGAGGTTGATCCCCTCATTCAAAAGCTTCGCCGTGAGTTACTCAGTGCGAAATCTTTACACGACGACTCCATCGCTCAACTCAAGCAAATAGAGGCACGTCTAGCCGAGCTGGAACTTGAATCAGATGTGAAGGCTTCCCCCACTGTTGAAGGATTGAGCACCGCACTGAATAACAAGCTCAAGAAAGCAGACAAACTCGCTGCTGAGATTGTTCGAAGAGCAGAAAGCGATGCGTTGCTCATTCGTTCAGCTGCAGAAAAAACTGCTAACAAATTCGTTGACGCGGCACGAGAAGGATTTGAGCAGGCACGTGCCGAAGCACAACAACTCTCTGAACAACTTGCTACCCAAGCTCGGGAAGAAGCACAGAGAATTCTTACCGAAGCCCGTGCCGCAGCTGAAAACATAGTTGCCGCAGGCCACAGTGACGCGCTGCAATTACGAGGTGAAGCGTCCACCATCGCAGCGAACCTTCGCGCCGAGAGCCACAACGAAATTGCCCGACTCAAAGCAGATGCCCAGCGAGAAATAGAAGAGCTGAAGTTGGTGCTCACGTCACAAACCAACCCTGAAATCTCAGTCAACGACAAAATTATGAGCATTCTCAAACTGAATGCGGACGGTGCTGCGATTCGTGCAGAGATGGAAGCAGAGCTTCAAATTCGGCACCAAGAATCCGTGCTGCAAACTGAGAAGTACGTTGGTGCTGCTGAAGCACAGCTAGCTACTGCTCGGACCCGTCAACGCGCTATTGAATCAGAGTGCGAACGACTTGAGGCAACGGCGACCGAAGAAGCGAAACGTATCGTTGAACAGGCCCGTCAAAAGGCAGCTGTCGAGCTCGACAGTGCACAAAAACTCGCGCGCAAAAAAATTAACGACGCCGAGAAGTATGTTGCGGCCGTTATTTCGTCTATCTACTCCCAAATTGATGGCCTCCACGTGGAGCGGGAAGCCGTCGCTTCGTTCTTTGACGCGCTACGGTTGGAGTTAGAACACAGCTTGGGCAAATCTTCGCCTCAGAAGAAGCTGACTACCAAACGTTAAGGAGTACCCGATGAGAATCCAGAATGCATTCCGCGCTGGTTTGATCGGTAGCTTGGGCGTCGGCCTGGGTATCGTGTTGATGACGGCAGTTCAGTCCCTCGCCACGGTTCTCACCTACATCTTTATTGCCCTCTTCCTTTCGTTGGGCCTTGACCCTGCCGTGAAATGGCTCACCGCAAAAGGCCTGCCCAAGTGGGCTGCCATCCTCACCGTGGTGATCATTGTTGTCGGTGCCTTCGTGGCCATCTTGGTCGCGGTTGTGCCCATGATGGTCGATCAGATTATCTCGCTGTGGAATACCTTGCCGAAGGAAATTACGACGCTGAAAACACAGGACTGGATTGCCTATATTCAAAAGCAATTCGGCAGCGTAATTGATGTCAACCAGGTCATTACCGAAGTGGGCAAGTTCTTTGGAGATCCCGCAAACATTGGCAAGATTGCTGGTGGTGCACTCGCAGTTGGTGTTGGCGTTGCTAACGCTCTGACGGGCACGCTAATCGTAGTTATCTTGACTCTGTACTTCACCGCGTCTTTGCAAACCATCAAGGACACCGCTTACTCTCTGGTTCCTCTGAGCAAGCGTCAGAAGTTCGTTGAAATGAGCGAAGAGATTACCGGCGGTGTGGGTAAGTATGTTGTGGGCCAAATCTCTTTGGCAGCGTTGAACGGTATTTTGGCATTCATCATGCTGACCCTCATTGGCGGAAAGCAAGTCATGCTCTTTGCCTTCCTGGCTTTCTTGTTCGCATTGATCCCACTCATTGGTACTGTGATGGCGTCCATCATTGTGACCCTGGGTCAGCTCGTTCTCGCCGATTCACAGGTTGCCATCATCATCGGCATCTACTTCCTGATTTATATGCAGGTTGAGGCGTATGTCTTCAGCCCCAAGATCATGAACAAGGCAATCTCAATCCCCGGTTCCATTGTGGTGATTGCCGCACTGGCTGGTGGAACGCTGATGGGCATCTTGGGTGCACTGGTGGCAATCCCCATCGCAGCATCCATTGTGCTGATTATCAAAGAAGTGGTCATACCGGCCCAAAACGAGGCCTAGTACTCCCGCGTCAGGAGTACTTAGTCGCTGGAGCCTGCGACAGGACCATCCCACCATTCCGGTAGGGGTACTGCAGCAGGATTCACGCGTTCAACAATCTCGTTAAGCACACGCTTGGTTTGGTTTTCCCCCACCCACAGGTGCTTGCCGCCCTCCACCTCGACAATGTCAATGTGTGAAACAGAAGAGAAACGCTCGCGCGCTTCGGGGCCCTGCAGATAATCATCCAGCTCAGGCACGAGAGCGATGAGTTGACGATGATCGCCATCCCAGGCAGCAACCTCTTCGGGGGTTGCCCGGTGGAGCGGCGGCGAGAGCAAAATGGCTCCCACAATGGCGTGCTCTCGCCCATACTTCAACGCCAGTTCTGTCCCGAAAGACCAGCCCACCAACCAGGGGTTGGGCAATCCACGTGCGGCGACAAAATCCATAGCTGCCGCAACATCAGCTTGTTCCGTGATGCCGTGACCAAACTCTCCGTGGCTGTGTCCACGAGCAGACTTTGTGCCACGGGTATTGAATCGCAACACCGCGATGTTCGCCAGTGCAGGTAATCGACCTGCTGCCTTGCGCAGGATGTGGGAGTCCATGAAACCGCCGGCAGTAGGCAGGGGGTGCAACGTCACCAGCGTGGCAACAGGAGCACCATCGAGCGGCATCGCCAGCTCACCCACGAGCGTTAGCCCGTCGCTGGTGTGAAGTTCAATCTCTTCACGGTGTGCAGGCAGGTTAATCCCACCACGAATTTCAGTACTCACGTTTAGCTCATCCTCCAACAGGCTTCGTGCCAGTGACGACGTGCCTCAACATCAGCAAGATCGCCCAGAATGCCATCATTACGCCATGCCACCAGGTGTGAGACACCTGGAGCGATCTCGAGCGAGCATCCCGGACAGGTGTAGGACTTAGCCGCATTGAGGGCAGAAATAGGCTGAACGGTCCATTCGCGTCCCTTGCGGACTTCCGTGCGTCGCCAGCCTGTGGTCAGTCTCTCCACATCCAGCGGCTCGTAGTCAGCGTCACGTTTGCGCGAACGATTGTTGCGTGCCATTAGTACCAGTGAACAGCTTCAGAGTGCGCCCACGCACCACAGGGTGAACCGTAACGACCCTCGATGTATCGAAGACCCCACTCAATCTGTGTAGCGGGGTTGGTCTGCCAGTCATCAGCCACGGTTGCCATCTTTTCACCAGGCAAAGCCTGCGGAATACCGTAAGCACCACTGCCGGTGTTGTGGGCATAGACGTTCCAGTGAGACTCGCGGTTCCACAGCGCCACCAGACAGTCGTATTGATCCATACCCCAGCCACGTGCCTTCACAGCGGCAAGACCGAGTGCCTGAGCAGTGTCGGGATCGGGAACACCTGCAGCGGGGGCAGAGGCAGAAGCCTTCGCAGCCGAACGCGCAGAAACAGTCACACCATCACGTCCGGCAGCTGTGGTGTAAGTGCCAGAAAGGGTTACTTCTTGACCATCGGGGGCAACGATAGTTGCGGGGATGTAATACGGAGAAGCAACAGCACCTGAATAGGGGTCAACGACGTTGACGAGCAAGACACCCACCGTGATGAGGAAGGCAGAAGAAAACAGGCTAAATGAGCGCTGCGAAGGGAACAAACTGGGTACGACAAGACGAGGACGAACAACAGAGCTGGCTGCGAGACGCACCTTGCCCTTGTTCGCGGTTTCTCGTAACGAGGCAACGACAGTCTGTGCTGGCGTGCTGGTTACATCTGAATGTCTACCCACAGTTCTCTGATTTTAGCCCAGAAGCCTGTGAATCAGCCACCAGAGTGGCTCTGAACAGGGGTTTTAGTTGTTTCCGAGGGACAGAAGTAAGTCGATCAGTGCGTCCAGCACCGCATCCACTTGAGCTTCGTCATACCCGCCACGGGCCGCACGGAAGGTCACCGAGCGCACATCAGCAACGCTGAGTGGCTCTCCTGAAAGCAAATAGGCATTCACGCGCTCAGCAAATGCATCAACATCTTTGACGGCATATCCCTGAGTGAGGAAACCCACTCGAGAGAAACGATGCTTGGGCTCACGTGAGAAACGAGCGGTGAGCACAGCTGCACTCTGACTTGCTTGTTCCAGTAGTGCCGCCTCACCAATAGTTGCCAACGCAACGGCACGCTCACGCTCAGCAAACGCGGTCTCTAGGCGCTCCAGCGCGCCATCGACGTGACGGGTTGAGTAGCCACCCTTGTGCAGGGAGAAGGAGGTGTCGCGAATAGCGCGAGAAGTGAGGGAGGTGGCTCCAGCGATATTACTGTCATAGGCAACGCGGGCTTCAGCAATGAAGGCATCAACCTCAGCGGTGTTGTAACCACGGGTGCCGCGCTTCACGCGGGGAAAAGACATACTCACAGAACTTATTGTTTCAGAAGATGTTCAAGACTTAGTGCACGACGAGGATATAGATCAGGTATGTCACTAAAGCAGAGGGAAGAATCGAGTCCAGACGATCCAAGAATCCACCGTGACCAGCAAGCCAGGAGCTCATGTCCTTGACTCCGATGGTGCGCTTGATGTGGGACTCTCCGAGATCACCCAAGGTGGCCGTGACCAAGATGATGGGCCCCATGATCAACCCGAACCACCAGGGTTGACCAATCATGAACATGCTCAATAAGATTCCAGCAATAATGGCTGCCAGTCCCGCGCCAGCAAAACCTTCCCACGTCTTCTTAGGACTGATCTTGGGCGCCATCGGGTGCTTGCCGAAGTTCAAACCGCTGACATAGGCACCGGTGTCGACAGAAACCACCATGATCAAGAAGGCCAAGGTCCACCACTGACCGTTGGGCTCGGCAACGAGCGCAACAGCAAAGCTACCCAAACCCGTGACATAAGCCTGCACGAAGGCAGCTGCCTGTGCGTCCTTGACCAAGCTGACGTCAGCAGTGGCGTGATAGCCGCGCTTGATATCAAACCAACGCCACAGCACCACAACGATTGTGCCAAGAGCGGCGAAAGCCAGTGCTGCCAGTGCGCCAAAGTAATAGGCAATCGGAACTGCTGCCACAGCCACCACACCTGTGGGAATGCGTGGAACCCTGCGCCCCATGGCCTGGAGTGCAGTAGCTAACTCAACCGAGGAAATACCCAGCAGTACTGCCGCAAAGAGCATGAATAGGTCTTTATTGACCAACAAGCTCAGCAGTAATAGTCCCCCGAGGACAATGCCGATACCGATGGCGCCGAGAAGGTTACGCCCAGACTTTTGCTTAATGCGTTCATTAGTCTTTTCGAACTGCATTCGCCGGGCTTCGAGCTGACGCTCGAAGTCTGCACGAGTGGCACGAAACTGCGCATGCAGTTCACCAGCAGGATTTCTCCTGCTGTGCTCATCTCGATGGGGATTCTCGTTCATGCCTGGGCCCAGAGATGGGGGCTAAACCTTGAGAAGTTCAGCTTCCTTGTGCTTGAGGGCGTCATCGATAGCGTCTACAAACTTCTTCGTGATCGCTTCGAGTTCTTTTTCTCCACGTGCACGTTCGTCATCGCCGAGCTCACCCTTGAAGGCATCAATGCCGTCCTTGGCACTACGGCGAATGTTACGCAGGGAAACCTTGGCGTCTTCAGCTTTTGCCTTAACGATCTTGACGTATTCCTTACGACGCTCTTCAGTGAGCTCGGGCATGGTGACGCGAATCACGTTGCCGTCGTTGGTGGGGTTAGCGTCCAGGTTGGGCACGTCGCGGATTGCCTGCTCAATGTCGCGCAGTGCGCTCTTGTCGAACGGGGTGATCAGCAAGGTGCGAGCCTCAGGGTTCTGCATCGAGGCAAGCTGAGCCAGCGGTGTGGGGGTTCCGTAGTAAGTCACCATGACCTTCTGGAACATTGCGGGGTTGGCGCGACCCGTGCGCACGTTAGAGAAATCTTCTTTGGCTACTTCAACAGCCTTGGCCATACGCTCTGAGGCATCTGATAGTACTTCCGCAATCACGGTAACTCCTTGAAATTTGGTGCGATGGTCTTCAGTCTAGTTGGTGACCAGTGTGCCGATCTTTTCGCCCAAGATGGCCTTAGTGATGTTGCCGGAAGGCTCCATACCGAACACGCGCATAGGCATCTTGTTATCCATGCACAGGCTGAATGCGGTCGAGTCAACCACCTTGAGGCCACGCTTGAGGGCATCGCGGAAGGTGACCGACTCCAGCTTTTCTGCACTGGGGTCCGTCTTGGGGTCTGCGGTGTAGACGCCGTCAACACCGTTCTTGGCAACGAGCACCTCATCGGCGTGAATTTCAAGTGCGCGCTGAGCGGAGACGGTGTCGGTAGAGAAGAAGGGTAGACCTGCACCAGCACCGAAGACGACCACGCGGCCCTTCTCCAGGTGACGGATTGCACGAAGTGGCAGGTAAGGCTCAGCAACCTGGCTCATGGCAATGGCTGACTGCACGCGGGTGGCAGCACCTGCCTGCTCGAGGAAGTCCTGCAGAGCAAGAGCGTTCATGACGGTGCCGAGCATACCCATGTAGTCGGCACGTGCACGATCCATACCGCGCTGAGACAGCTCAGCACCGCGGAAGAAGTTTCCACCACCGACGACGACGGCAATGTCGACATCCTTCGATGCCGCCGCAATCTCGCGAGCAATCGCGCTGACCACGTCGGGGTTGACACCGAGTCCACCACCACCGAATGCCTCACCCGAAAGCTTGAGTAGAACGCGACGGCGGGTGTTTGTCGGCATGAGTTTCCTTATCTAAAAGCAGTGGCGCTAGAACTAATTTACTGGGTGCATGGCATGAGCTGATACCCACCACACATGAAAGAAGCCCGATCCATAGTGGACCGGGCTTCTTTACGAGATAACCGAAACGACTATGCGCCAACCTTGAAACGAGCGAAGCCCGTCACGGTGATGCCAGCGTTCTCGAGAACCTGCTGAACCTTGAACTTGTTGTCGCGAGAGTATTCCTGCTCCAGCAGAGCAATCTGCTTAATGTAGGCAGTGATACGACCGTCAACGATCTTCTCCAGCTGTGCTTCGGGCTTGCCCTCGTTACGGCTGATTTCGGTAACGATTGCGCGCTCCTTCTCGATGTCCTCTGCAGGAACATCTTCGCGGCTGAGGTACACAGGGTCAGCGAAGGAGATGTGCTGTGCAATTGCACGAGCAGTCTCAGCGTCATCACCGGTGTAAGCAACAACAACACCAACCTGTGGAGGAAGGTCCTGGCTGGTCTGGTGCAGGTAGATGGAGAACTTGTCACCGCTGAATGAAGCCAGACGACGAAGTTCGATCTTTTCGCCCAGGATTGCTGCCTCATCTGCGATGAGCTCAGCAACAGACTGTGAACCTGCAGGAGCGGCAAGTGCTGCCTCAACAGAGGTTGCACCAGCAGCGGATACTGCATCGAGAACCTTCGCTGCGAGTGCAACGAACTTGTCACCCTTAGCCACGAAGTCGGTCTCGCAAGCGAGCTCGATCATGGTTGCGGTGCCGTTCTCCTCCTTGGCAGCAACGAGGCCTTCGCTGGTGGAGCGGTCGGCACGCTTCGCGTTACCCTTTGCTCCCTTGAGGCGGAGGATTTCAGTTGCCTTCTCCAAGTCACCGTTAGCTTCGGTGAGAGCGTTCTTGGTGTCGACCATGCCGGTGCCGAGGCGCTCGCGCAGAGTCTTGAGGTCTTCCATGCTGAATGATGCCATGGTTGTATCTCCTTTAGAGGGATAGAAAGTGGAAAATTACTCTGCTGCGGGCTTCTTGGCAGCAGGCTTCTTAGCTGGAGCCTTCTTAGCAGCAGGCTTCTCAGCAGCAGCCTCAGCTACTACCTCTTCAGCAACAGCTTCTGCAACTGCCTCAACGACAGCAGCTTCAACAGCTACCTCAGCAGCAGGTGCGCCAGCCTCGAGGAGTTCGCGCTCCCACTCAGCCAGTGGCTCAGCAGCGTCGCCCTCAGCAGGCTTCTGGTGACGCTGAATCAGACCCTCAGCAACAGCATCTGCGATAACGCGAGTGAGCAGTCCAACAGAGCGGATTGCGTCATCGTTACCAGGGATGGGGTAGGTCATCTCGTCTGGGTCACAGTTGGTGTCGAGGATACCGATAACGGGGATACCAAGCTTCTTAGCCTCCTGGATTGCCAGGTGCTCCTTCTTGGTGTCAACTACCCAGATAGCGGATGGGGTCTTGGTAAGGTTGCGGATACCACCGAGGCTCTTGTGGAGCTTGTCGAGTTCACGCTTCTTGATCAGAAGTTCCTTCTTGGTGAAGCCACTCTTAGTGGTGTCTTCGAAGTCGAGCTCTTCGAGCTCCTTCATACGTGCGAGGCGCTTACCAACGGTGTTGAAGTTGGTGAGGAGGCCACCGAGCCAACGCTGGTTGACGTAAGGCTGACCTACGCGAGTTGCCTGCTCGAGGATTGCTTCCTGAGCCTGCTTCTTGGTTCCAACGAAGAGGATGGTTCCACCGTGAGCAACAGTCTCCTTGACGAAGTCGTATGCATTGTCGATGTGAGCCAGCGACTGCTGGAGGTCGATGATGTGGATACCGGAACGCTCAGCAAGAACGAAACGCTTTACTTTAGGGTTCCAACGACGGGTCTGGTGACCAAAGTGAACGCCGCTGTCGAGCAGCTGGCGGATTGTTACGACGGCCATGGCCATCTCCTTTTCTTGGCATGTTTTGTGCACAGCACAACACACACCGCTTGCGGTTTTGTCGCGAGGACCGGTTGGTTCTCGCCCTAGTGCCCGATGCAATTCCCGCGAGAATGATTACTCATACTCGACCGTTGGGTTTTGTCATACGTGTTGGGCACGCGAAGTCACTCCATAAATGAAGTGCCTGACCAGCATAACAGGCACAATAGGGGTATGGCATCTTCAGCGACAGTCGCACTTCCTCCGAGTACCTCTCCCAAGAACGCAGGTTTGGTGCTCACTGCGCTGATTCTCGGTGCGGGTGTAGCGAACATGAACCTTGCAGTGGCCAACGTAGGCCTGCCCGACATCGGTCGCGACCTGGGCGCTTCACAGGCAGGGCTGAACATTGTTGCTGCCGGCTTCTCACTTGGCCTTGCCTCTACTGTTCTCTACTTAGGTGCCCTGGGAGACCGTTACGGCCGCAAAATGATGCTGATGATGGGCTTGATCATTGGTGTTCCTGCAGCGTTTATGTCGGCACTCTCCCCCAATATTGAAATGTTGGCAGCCTCTCGTTTGATTGGTGGTTTTGCGGCAGGTATGGCTTACCCCACCACCTTGGCGCTGATTACTGCGCTGTGGTCAGGTCCTGCTCGCACACGAGCAATCGCACTGTGGTCAGCCATTGGTGCCGCAATGTCGGCATCCTCCACCTTGCTTGCCGGCGCTGTGCTCATGATTTTGCCCTGGGGATACTCTTTCCTCATTGCCGTTCCCTTTGCCGTGGTGGCAATTGTGTTGGTTTGGAAGCTTGTTCCCGCGCACGTCAACGAAACCAAGGACAAGGTTGATCACCTTGGTGGTGTGCTCTCCGGACTCTTTGTGGGAACACTTGTGCTGGGCATCAACTACATTGCTCTGGATGGCCAAAGAGATATTGCGGTGGCTTTACTGGGTGGTTCTGCCGTCACAGGCTTCTTGTTCTTTTGGCGCCAAAAGCGAGTCGGCGAACCGCTTTTCGATCTGAAATATGCCGCTCGCCCACCGTTTTGGGTGGCTGCAGTTTCCGGCATCATTGTCTTTGGCTCTTTGATGGGGGCGATGTTTGTTGGTCAACAGTTCCTGCAGAACGTCTTGGGATACAACACCTTAGAGGCAGGAGCAGCTATCTTGCCCTGTGCGATCACCATGGTGATCGTGGCTCCGTTCTCCAGCACACTCATTGAAAAGCGTGGGTCTCGCATCACTCTCCTGCTGGGCTTCATTGTCTGCATGGCAGGCTTCATGGTGATGCTGTTTGGCTGGAACATCCACACTCCCCTCGGCATGGTGGCACTGAGCTATGTGCTCATTGGTGCTGGTGTGGGCTTCGCCGGAACACCAGCCAGCCATGCCCTGACCGACTCTGTGCCCGTCACCAAGGTGGGCATGGCCTCGGGAACTGGTGACCTCCAGCGTGACCTGGGTGGCTCCATCATGCAGTCTTTGCTCGGAGCAATTCTGGGTGCAGGCTACGCAGCAGCTATTTCTCGCTCAATTTCTGCAGCTCCTGCAGCAACCCAGGCAGAAATCACAACAAGTATTGGTGACACTCTGCGGAAGTCGTTTGGTAGTGCTGAAGATCTTGCTTCCAAATACCCCGACTACAGTCAAGCAATTATGGAAGCTGCTAAACAGTCCTTCCTCGACGGAGCGAACTGGGCCTATGCCTCCGGCATTTTTGTCATGCTGATCGGCATGTTCATCACGTTCTTTTTCTTCCCCAAGAAGAACAAAGAGCGTGAACTCTATGCCGAATATGCCAAGCAGTCCTCCACAGTTCACTAAGAAGTTCGTTTTCCACTTCTAAGCCAACGAGCTCCTCGTAGTGCTGAATTCACCGCATGCTCTGAACCATGTGGGGATTTCAGAACAACACCATCACCAAACTGCTCGCAACGAGTTTGTTCAGCGTGGCATGCATTGTTTCTCTCAATGCCTCCTCCGCACATGCACTGCGTGCAGGCAGTTGGTCCTGGCCGGTTGCAGGTGCTCACACCATTTCTCGCGGCTATGAAGCACCCAGCGTGTTCTATGGACCAGGACATCGCGGCATAGACCTACTCGCTGACGAAGGTCAAGAAATCCTCGCCCCCGCAGATGGTGTGGTTCATTTTGTAGGCACTGTTGTTGATCGAGAACTCATCTCTATAGATCACGGCGTCTTCCTATCCACCTTTGAGCCCGTGACCTCCACGTTGAAAGAGGGTCAAAGTGTTCAACGAGGCGAGGTCATCGGCACCCTCACAACAAGTACCCACTGCGCCTGCCTCCACCTGGGTGCACGGCAGGGAAAAGAGTATCTTTCACCACTTGCCCTGCTGGCATCGATTCCGGCGGCAGTTCTATTGCCATGGGACTAGCTAGGCAGAGTTTGCTTTGTGGAGTGCAATAGCGGTGCGCATGGCAGCCCGTGCACGCTTGCGATCACCTGAGGCGTCATAGGCTAAACCTAGACGACACCATGCACGCCAGCTGGCAGGTTCTGCATCCACTGCCTGGGCATACACCGGAAACTCACTATCGGCATCTGCTCGAATAGGTTTACCGCTGGGTCTGTGAGGTAAGTCTTCACCCGGTAAGGAACCTTCAGATTGCACGATATTGACCAATTTGGTGGAGTTGATTCCGAAGGCAATTTCTCGCCAAAGTCCCCATGCCCCCACCACTGGCAACACAATAAGTGCAACACCCATCACAATTGCCACGGGAACACCCGTGCCAATCATGACCACGCCTTGATATGCAGCTGCCCACAAATACAGCGCTAACAGCGCTGCCATGAGCACGGCTCCTAAGAATGCGCGCACGAAAACTCTCAGAGGTTAATAACGCGGTCGAGACCAACGATTTTGCCCGTGAGACCAGGCAGTGCACGAATAGCAGCCATGATGCCCGCTTCATATGAGCGGTCCGAGAGCGTGGTGTGCGTAATGGTGACGGTCTCACCATTGCCACCAAAGATCACGTCCTGCTTGGCAACGACACCTTCCATGCGCAATGAGTGCACGGGAACGCCCGCCACCAACTGACCACGAGCACGCTGATCAGCGTGAGGAGCCTGAACATCTTGGTCACGAACCTTACCGATGCGCTCAGCAGTGCTGACAGCAGTTCCCGAAGGTGAATCCACCTTGTGAATGCCGTGGGCCTCGATGATCTCGATGGAGTCAAAGTGCTTAGCAGCAAGAGTGGCTAAGTGTGCAGAGAGGGCGGAGCCTAAGGAGAAGTTCGAGATAAAGATCACACCAACTTCAGGGTGTGCTTCGATTAGGGGCTCAACCTGGTTGATGCGCTCGGCAGACCAACCCGAGGTGCCAATCATGATGGACTTGCCGTTCTCCACGGCAAACTCCAACACCTTGCGACTGATGGACGGCAGTGAGACGTCAACAACGATGTCTGCCACGAGCATTTCGCTCAAATCACTCTGCGAACCCAACTGGGCAGCCAGAGTGAAGTCCTCTGATTCAGTAATCAGACGACAAACAAGTGAACCTAGTTTTCCTGAGGCTCCAACGACGGCAACGGATGTAGTCACAAGACAAGTCTAGATTGTGTAGGCGTCAGGAATACCCGTGCGCAGTTCACGTGGCAGGTGACCGAGGTCGTTGTGTGACACAAGCGCCCAAGGGCGTCCAGGTCGTTGCTGCAGCACGGTAATGCCGCAGTGTGCCTGGTTGAGGGTGACCCACTTCCAGGCAGGAGCTCCGAGAGCTTCTCGCACGAACCAGGCAATGACGTTGTTGTGGGTAACAAGTAGATCAGTTTCGCCCTGACGACCAGGGGCTAAGAATTCAGCAACAGCATCTGCCATTTGGGCAGAGCCAGCTTCAATATCAACTTCCGTGACCGAACCAAAGAAGGGATCAAACACGGATGGCGTTTCGTCACTCTTGCCTGAAGGTATGCAATCCATCAGCAAAGCAGAGGGTTCTGTTGATACTCCCTGCATCTGCTCACTCATCACACGAACGGTTTCCCAGGCACGTTCGAGCGGAGAATGCCAGACGTGAGAGAACTCCACATCTGCCAGTCGACGGCCCACAGCTTCAGCTTGAGCAATACCCCTGGGTGAGAGAGGTCCATCAATAACGCCGTGCTCGGCGTCGAGTTGTTCGCCGTGACGAACCAAGATGATGTTGTGTGCCATGAATTACCCCCGTGCAAGAATACGCGATAACGCGGCCTCATCAGCTTGACCGACGGAGACGAGGGAGAGTTTGCCTGCGGCAAGTTCTTTCGCCAGTTCCTGAATACGTTCGATAGTCACAGCGTTCAACAAGGTCAAAGCAGCGTCATAGTCAATGAATTCACCCGAGGAAATCTCCGCTTTACCCAAACGAGACATCCGAGTATCAGTATCTTCAAGGGCCAGCGCAGAACCACCAGCGAGTTGACCCTGTGCACGGCTGAGCTCATCCGCGGTGACACCGTGATCGGCAAGTTTGTGGAATTCAGAAAGCAACAGCTCAGCAACTTCCGGGGCTTTCTTGGGAGAAGTTCCTGCGAAGAGGCCAAAAGCGCCAGCATCTGAATAGGACGAAGCAAAGGAGAACACCGAATAGGCAAGTCCCCTCTTTTCACGGATTTCTTGGAATAAGCGAGATGACATTCCCCCACCCAAGATGGCGTTCATCACGGTCTGAACCACGCGACGCTCATCCGTTGCCACAATTCCCGGAACCCCCAGAATGATGTTGGCTTGCTCAATGGGACGCTCAATCACCTGAAGGGCGGTGCCCTGGGTGATTAGAGCTGGCGTGCGATCACGACGGGCAACCGGTGCGGCCTCCACAGCCAAATCCCACCCTGCAGCTTCCAAGGTTCGCTGAACGTGAGCGACAAGGTGATCGTGATCGAGTGAACCAGCAGCGGTGATCACTAAATCATTAGGGCGGTAGTTTGCGCGGTAGTGCGCCACGACAGCCTCGCGCGTGGCCGCACGAATAGTTTCAGGGTTTCCACCAATTGGACGCCCCAGTGGGTGCTCTCCCAGTACTCCTTCAAAGAAGCGCTCTTGTGCAACATCCGACGGGTCATCCTCGGCCATTGCTAGCTCTTCCAGGATGACATCGCGTTCGGTTTCAAATTCGTCTGGATCAATCACACTCGAGGTGAGCATGTCGCTCATCACCTCGATGGCCATATCTAGATCACTATCGCGAATCTTGGCGTAGTAACAGGTGTATTCCTTGGCAGTGGCAGCGTTGTGCTCACCGCCAACCGAATCGAAGGCGATAGCGATATCGAGTGCTGTGCGCGTAGGCGTTCCCTTGAATAACAAGTGCTCGAGGAAGTGTGTGGAACCCAAGCTTGCCGGATGTGCACTGTGGCCATCATGTGCAGCTTCGGCAGGGAACTCATCCCGTGAACCAACAGCAACCCAGTAACCCAGGGTGACACTGCGTGCACCGGGTACGCGTTCGGTCAGAATGCGCACGCCCGAAGGGAGGACGCTGCGTCGAACAAGGGCATCACCAGAGGCGACAAACTCAAGTTCTGGTTGATCGAGGGGAAAAGCAATGGGGTTATTCATACGGTGCTCAAGCCTAGAGCACACCACCTACTTCGTGATGCGAGATTACGAACGAGTACGCCCAGGCAGCCAGTTTCTGCCCTGTTCAGCAGATGCCCGGTCAAGTTCGGCAATCTGCTGACGGGTCAACACAACCTGTGGTGCGTGCATCAGTGCCTCGAGTTCTCTGATGGACTCCACACCAACAGTGGGAACTCCCACAGCAGGCCTGCCCAGCACCCATGCGAGCGCGATAGTGGAGATATCCACTCCTTGACTCATCGCGATGTTGTCGAGAGTTTTGAGCACATGAGCACCGTGACGACCGCCGTGCTGTGCTGCACGACGAGCACGAGTGTCTGAAGGATTGAATGTCTTGATATTGCGATGACGACCAAGGTAGCCATTAGCCAGCACGAAATAGGGCATGACAGACATTCGCTGGGCAATCGACATCATGGCGATATTGCCTTCCACAATGTCTCGGCGCAGCAGGGAATATTCCAAAGCCACAGCTTCGAATCGTGGCAATCCGCTGCCGGCGGCAATACGAGCTTCCAAGAGTCGATCAGCAGAGAAGTTCGACGCACCGAGAGCACGAACCTTGCCTGCTTGCATCAGTGTTTCAACTGCCGAGAGGCTTTCCTCGAGAGAGACTTGAGGATCTTCTGCGTGAAAATAGAGCAGATCGATGTGATCTGACTGCAGCCGCTCGAGAGATGCTTCAACTGCAGAAATGATGTTCTGGGCAGAAAGCCCTGGGTATTCGGGGTGACGACCCACTTTAGTTGCCACAACAACACTGTTGCGGTTTCCGCGTTCACGCATCCACTTGCCAATGATCTGCTCGGACATTCCAGAGGAATACGAGTCAGAAGTATCCACCAGGTTGCCACCAAGTTCGACGAAACGGTCGAGAAGATCCGTCGAACGACCACTAGGAAGCGTCCACCCGAACACCGCGCCGCCAAGTGCCACGGGATAGACCTCGATGTCTGTTTGGCCGATGAAACGGGCAGGGGCTTCCACCTCAGAGAGGATGTTTTCCCCTGAGGTTAATTCCCCGAAATCTCCTGTCACAACTCTGACGATAGAGCAGAAATGTCACGGCAATGTTACGACAGACCATTGGTCTACCTCTCGGCGGAAATTGTCCCCCGTCAGGGCTTTAAAGTGTCCCCCAGAAAGACGAATACCCGCCCCACAACAGTGGGACGGGTATTCGGATGAGTGAATTTACTCAGCGTCGCTTTCAGCGGTTGCTTCGCCCTCTTCACCTTCGAGAACGGGCTCAAGCGAAAGCTTGCCACGGTCATCGATCTTGGTGATCTTGACGAGAACCTTCTGACCCACGGAGAGAACGTCTTCGACATTCTCCACACGCTTGCCACCAGCGAGCTTGCGCACCTCAGAGATGTGCAGCAAGCCGTCCTTGCCAGGAAGCAAGGAGACAAACGCACCGAAGGTTGCGAGCTTGACGACGGTACCGAGGAACTGCTCGCCAACCTCAGGGTTGGTGGGGTTCGCAATGGCGTTAACCTGTGCGCGAGCTGCCTCAGCCGAAGGACCATCGGTTGCACCGATATAAACGGTTCCATCATCTTCGATCGAGATGGTTGCACCAGTCTCGTCCTGGATGGTGTTGATCGTCTTGCCCTTAGGACCGATGAGTTCACCGATCTTGTCGACAGGGATCTGAACGCTGATCACGCGAGGAGCAGTAGGTGCCATCTCGTCTGGACCATCGATCGCTGCATTGATCACAGCGAGGATTGCGGTACGAGCTTCCTTCGCCTGAGTCAGTGCACCGGTGAGCACGGAGGCAGGGATGCCATCGAGCTTGGTGTCGAGCTGAATCGCGGTGATGAATTCGGAGGTACCAGCAACTTTGAAGTCCATGTCGCCGAGAGCATCTTCTGCACCGAGGATGTCGGTCAGCGCTGCGTAGCGGGTCTCACCGTTGACCTCGTCAGAGACGAGACCCATAGCAATACCTGCAACAGGAGCGCGCAGAGGAACACCAGCGTTGAGCAGCGACAGAGTCGATGCACAGACAGAACCCATCGAGGTTGAACCGTTGGATCCAAGAGCCTCAGATACCTGACGGATTGCGTAAGGGAACTCTTCACGTGCTGGAAGCACGGGAACGAGTGCACGCTCTGCCAGGAAGCCGTGACCAATTTCGCGGCGCTTAGGTGTTCCCACGCGACCGGTTTCACCGGTGGAATATGGCGGGAAGTTGTAGTGGTGCATGTAGCGCTTTGAAGTGATGGGAGACAGCGAGTCAATCTGCTGTTCCATCTTCAGCATGTTCAAGGTGGTGACACCCATGATCTGGGTCTCTCCACGCTGGAAGATTGCTGAACCGTGAACGCGAGGGATGACCTGAACTTCAGCATCGAGTGCACGAATGTCGCGCAAACCACGGCCGTCCATACGAACACCCTCGGTGAGGATACGTCCGCGAACAACCTTCTTGGTTACTGACTTGTAAGCAGCACCGAACTGGTTCAGAGCAGTCTCATCGAGTTCGCCAGCTTCAACCTTGGCCACAATGGCTTCCTTGACGCGTGCCTTGACCTCGTCGTCAGCGTTCTGACGCTCGATCTTGTCAGCGATGAGGTAGACCTTCTCCAGGTCAGCAAGAGCGAGTTCGCTCACTGCTGCGTAGAGCTCGTCAGAGTAGAGAGGGAATACAGGGTAGTCCTGTACTTCCTTCGCGGACTGACGTGCGAGCTCTTCCTGAGCCTTGATCAGTGCAGTGAGGAAAGGCTTCGATGCTTCAAGTCCTTGAGACACGATTGCCTCGTCTGGCTTGATGCCACCAGCCTTGATGAGGTCCCAGCTCACTTCGGTAGCTTCTGCCTCAACCATCATGATGGCGACGTCTTCCTTGCCATCCTTGTCAACCACGATGCGACCTGCTACGACGAGGTCGAAGACGGCGTCCTTGAGCTGCTCAACGTTGGGGAACGCAACCCACTGACCATCGATCAGGGCCATACGGATACCACCGATAGGACCTGAGAATGGCAGACCGGAGATCTGGGTTGATGCCGAAGAAGCGTTGATAGCCAGTGCGTCATAGAACTCACCTGGAGCAATAGACAGAACGGTTACAACAATCTGAACCTCATTACGCAGACCATCAACGAATGATGGGCGCAGTGGACGGTCGATCAGACGGCAGACCAGAATGGCCTCAGTCGAGGGACGGCCTTCACGACGGAAGAACGAACCGGGGATCTTGCCTGCTGCGTAGGAACGCTCTTCAACGTCCACGGTCAGCGGGAAGAAGTCGAAGTTATCCTTAGGCTGCTTGCTCACAGAAGTAGCAGAGAGCAGCATGGTTTCTTCATCCAGGTAGGCCGCAACTGCGCCCTGAGCCTGCTGTGCGAGACGTCCGGTTTCGAAACGGACTACGCGCTTACCGAACTTACCGTTATCAATAACGGCTTCGGCGAATTTGATTTCTGGACCTTCCATTAAGGTCTTTCTCCTTTGTTTTACGTCGAGACCCCGTGTGGGTTCCGACTCATACATCCGGAGCAAAGCAAGGCAGAACGAAGCCGCTCAAACACGGACATACGTTGCACGAGTATCAGACTTCGTGCTGGCCACCAGTAGAAATCCACCAACGTTTGTTGGTAAACCACCACCGAAGACCAGCGAACTGCCTGCCTGCTCTTATTTCAAGAGTACCCCAAAACCCTCAATAAGCCCATGAAGGCTGGAAATTCTGAAGTGAATGTCAGATGAACGCTTTGCAGATTAACCACAAGAGCCACCCCGAAGGGTGGCTCTTGATCAATGACTGTGTTCGACTAGCGACGCAGACCGAGGCGCTCGATGAGCTTACGGTAGCGGTTGATGTCGACATCAGCGAGGTAGCCGAGAAGGCGGCGACGCTGACCAACGAGCAGCAGCAGTCCACGACGTGAGTGGTGGTCGTGCTTGTGCTCCTTGAGGTGCTCGGTCAAGTCCTTGATGCGCTTGGTGAGAAGAGCAACCTGAACTTCTGGAGATCCAGTGTCACCGGGGTGAGTTGCGTATTCGTCGATGATCGCCTTCTTGACATCTGCTTCTAGTGCCATGTTGGGATCCCCTTTCTTAGTACCTCGTTGCGCGGCGCCCAGAACCTGTTGTTCTGAGCTCTCTTTATCCGCGGCCGTTAGACGGCAACTTCACAAGGTTACCAGAGTGTGGGCACGCCAGAAACCACACGTCCATCTGGAGCTCACTAGTCGGGAGTAACCTGAAAATGGTTCCTCTCACCAACATGAGGAATCTCAACGTCAGGAGTAATGATGAATTTCGGTGAAGCAATCAAGTCAGGCTTCAACAACTACGCCAACTTCCAGGGCCGTGCACGCCGTTCGGGCTACTGGTACTGGTACCTCTTCACGACACTGGTGAGCTTCGCATTTGGCGTGCTTTCCTCGGGAAAGACCGACAACTTCTTTGGAGTTATTGGCGGACTCGTCAGCCTTGCACTGTTCATTCCGAGCCTGGCCTACGTCGTGCGCCGCCTGCACGACACCAACCGTTCGGGTTGGCGTGTGCTGTTCGTGCTCATTCCACTCGTTGGCTGGATCTTCCTGTTGATCTGGCTGGTAACTGACAGCGAAGCTGGATCTAACCGTTTTGGTGCAAGTCCCAAGGCAGGCTAGCCGCTCACATTCAACAACTGCCCTCTGTGTTTATTCACAGGGGGCAGTTTCAATTCGGGAGTAAATACCTTCAGTAAGCCAAGATGGTGTTTATGACTTTTTCTGAAGCTATCCAATCCGTATTCTCCAAGGCAACCAAGATGGAGGGACGTGCTCCCCGTTCTGAGTATTGGTACTGGATTCTCTTCACCGTCATTGTTCAGCTCTTCGCGCTTGTTCCACTAGTTGTTGTGGCCATGATGGTTCGCCAGTCTGATTTCTGGGTCATCATGCCCTTCCTCATCGCTGCTGCAGCAATTTGGTTCTTCTTGTGGCTCACACACATCACCGTGACGGTTCGCCGCTATCACGACCAGGGCCTTTCCGGTTGGATGTTTTTCATCTCCCTCGTGCCCGTGATCGGCGGCCTCTTGGAGTTCATCTTCATGCTGCAGCCCAGCCAGCCAGGTTCGAACAAGTTCGGCGTTCAAGTTCTCGGTAAGTAATCGCCCTTCGCGCTAGCTTTTCTATATGCGCGTTGTGGTTCGGGTGAAGCCCGGTAGCTCTAAAGGTCCACTCGTCGAGTCAAACGAAGAAGGTCTTGTCGTTTTTGTGCGAGAAAAAGCCATTGATGGCGCAGCTAATGACGGCGTGATCAAGCTTTTGGCGGAGCACTTTGGCGTCCCGAAGTCACGAGTCCGTGTTGTGCGCGGCCACACCGCGCGTATCAAACAGGTTCAGATCGACGACTAACCCGTCACGTTCCTTCGCAAGAATGCTGCTGCGTCTTCGATTTCTTCCAGCGACAAGCCGTGGCCAACGTGGGCATAGAGCTTTGCTTCAACATCAAAGTGTTCTGGCAACCAGCGACGAGTGAAATCAATGAGGTTTTGTGTGATCACAGGATCTTGAGGATCGCGACCCCAGAACAGTGGTGGCTTCACATCAGCGAGCGCCTGGTCACGCTCGGCACCACCTTCAGTGGTGTCGGCAACAGCAAAGCTGGCAAAGAAGACACCGGCAATAAAACGCTCTGGTTGATGGCGGAAGAGCTGGGTGAGCATGACTCCGCCTTGGGAGAAGCCCAACAGGGCAATATCTCCTAAACCGCCGACTTGCGTATCGAGTTCATCAATCCAGGCAATGAGGCTGTCTGTCGAGGCGGTGACTTCGTTGATGTCGCGGCGCAGGGTGTCATTTTCTGCGTCGTAGTCAATAGCGAACCAGGCATTACCTGGTCCTGCCTTCAGTGGTGCACGAAGGGAGGCAATAACAAATTGTTCGGGCAGATACTGCCCCAACGAGAAGAGGTCGCCCTCGTTCGAGCCATAGCCATGCATCATGATGAGCAGGGGGCGTTCGGCTAGAGCGGAGGCGACACTCTCTCGTGGTACTGACCACCGCACAGCGGTGCTGTCGATGGCAGGGAAGGTCATACTTAGCTAACGCCCAGAAGGTCAATAACGAATATGAGGGTCTTGCCGGAGAGACGGTGACCGCCACCAGCTGGGCCGTAGGCCTTAGCAGGAGGGCATACGAGCATGCGGCGTCCGCCAACCTTCATTCCAGGGATACCTTCTTGCCATCCGGAGATGAGGGCCTGGAGAGGGAAGTTGATGGATTCGCCACGGTTCCATGAAGCGTCGAATTCTTCACCGGTTTCGTATTCAACACCGACGTAGTGCACGTCAACGGTTGCACCGGGGGTTGCTTCTGCGCCGTCGCCGACGACGATGTCTGTGATTTCCAGCTCCGCGGGAGCAGGCCCCATTGGGGCGTCGATTTCTGGCTTTGTGAGGTTGTGTTCAGTCATGGGTTAATTCTGGCAGAGTAATCCTGTGAGTGAACACAAAGGCACCCTCGGCATTGCCCAGGGAACTGCCCTCTATATCGCCAGCGTGCTCGGAACCGGCATTTTGGTATTGCCAGGCTTGGCAGCTCAGGTAGCAGGACCCGCCTCGATTCTCTCCGTCGCCATCATCTTTGTGCTCTCTATCCCACTTGCGGGAACCTTTGCTGCTCTGGCTGCGCGCTATCCCGACTCAGGTGGTGTGGCGAGCTACGTGCGTAAATCCATGGGTAACACCTGGGCCCGCGTCGCCGGATATCTCTTCTACTTCGGTGTTGCAGCTGGAGAACCGGTTGTTGCTGTGATGGGCGCTGAATACGTTGTTGCTATCACAGGCGCTGATCGCTCACTTCTTCCTGCTGTAGCTGCCGTTCTCTTCCTCGTTCCCTTCACGCTCAATCTCTTTGGTGTGAAAGTGGCGGGCTGGGTTCAGCTTGGTCTGAGTGCACTTCTGGTCGTTGTAGTGGTGGGCGTGATCGCTTATGGCGCTCCTGCTGTGCACGAAACAAGCTTCCAACCATTCATGCCTCATGGCTGGGTTGGTGTGGGAGTTGCCATCAGCTTGTTCGTCTGGGCTTTTGCCGGCTGGGAAGTGGGAACCCACATCGCTGCCGAGTTCAAGAATCCGCGTAAGACCATTCCCATTGCCACGGGCATTGCTTTGGTCATCGTCGGAACGGCCTATTTAGCCCTGCAGTGGGTCACTATTGGTGTTCTGGGAGAAGATGCCGGCAAGGGGAGCGTTCCGCTATTGACCCTGGTCAATGAAACTGCCCCCAAGGCAGGTTCGATCATCATTGCCAGCATTGCCGCAATCGTCTCCTTGGGTGTGCTCAACGCTTATCTGGCTGCCATTGGCAAGCTGGGTGCATCATTGGGTAGAGATGGAGATCTCCCCCGTTATCTGGCCAAGGGAGCTGAACCGGATGAGGTTCCCCGTCGTAGTTTGATGCTCTCGCTAGGTATTTCAATTGTCTTTTTTGCCATCTTGTTTGCCCAAGATTTCCAGCTCTTGAGTCTGATTCCCATTCATTTGAGCTCGATGGTGGCGATCTATGTGCTGGGCATGACGGCAGCTGTGTTGATCTTTCCGCGCTGGAGCTGGGACTGGTGGGTTGCCGTGGTGGCGTTGGCCATGACCATCGTGTTGTTGATTTTGAACGGTCCCAATGTGCTGTTCACTGTGGGCGTTGGCGTCGTGGCCTTGATGGTTACTTGGGTAAAACGGATTCGTTCGCGTCGAACGTAATCTTCCCGTCCATCATGGTGAGAATGACCTTGGTGGAGTGGATGTCGTGGGGATCTATCTTGAAGAGGTTCTTCTCCAGCATGACAAGGTCAGCTTTCTTGCCTACTTCCAGAGAACCAATCTGTTCTTCTAACCGGAGCTGATATGCCGCATTACGTGTCATACATTTGAGGGCATCTGCAAGTTCTATGCGTTGACGTTCAACAAAAATACGGTCCTCAGGAAAACCTGGCCGTTGCCTCGTCACAGCGGCTTCGATATGCATCAAGGGCTTTATTTCGGAGATGAGCACACCTGGAATGTCTGCGCCGTATGTCACAACGGCACCACTGCGCACTAAATCGCCATAAGGCATGGATTCTTGCTCTACTCGATCTTCTCCAAGAAGTTCTCGATACACATCGATATAAACACCGTTGTAGTTTGTTCCCCACAATGGCGTGACGTTGGCAATCACTCCTAATTCTGCAAACCGGGGAATATCGTCTGGGTGAACCAGGGTGTTATGGCAAACCGTGTGGCGAGACTCTCCACGACCAATGCGCTTCTGGACGGCTTCGATAGCATCCAAAATGACTCGAACTGAACCATCTCCGTCATTGTGAATGTGCATATCGAAACCAGCTTTTTGTGTGGCTTCAATCTGTGCCTCAATGTGCTCTGGACTAAATGACATCGTGCCCAGGCCATGATTTCCAGAACAGTAAGGTTCTAACAGCAACGAGCCAAAGCTCATCATGGTGCCATCTGCCCACATCTTGTTGACGCTGATGCTGACGTGTTCTGAAACGAATTCTTTATTCCACTGTGCCAAGGTCTGGGCAACGTGCTGAGGATCATCATGTGAATTGCGAGTCCAGACCGAACCCACAACTCGCAGAGGCAAGTTCCCAGCTTGATCCCGATCGATCAACATCTGCACAATAGGAGCTGATTCGTCCTGGGTTTCCCCGATCAAAATTCCGGCGTCATAGGTCGCGGTAATCCCCCAAGAAGGGGCAGGATCAACCGTGAGTTTCATCGCTTCAGTAATGCCCTCAGGCGAGAAATACCCTAGTCGCGAGCCAATATAAAGGCAGGTTGCCCCTTCAACACCGTGGCCAGTGGGCCAGCCATCTTCATCTCTGACGTAATACTGTGCACCAGGAACTGGATCAGGGCTCTGATCAGTGATTTCGCAGAGATTCATCGCAGCTGTGTTGAACCATATATCGTGAGCGTCTGCAGATAACAAAGCCATGGGACGATCTCCGGTGATCTGATCCAGCCACTGCCTACGGGGGCTTCCTTCCTCAAATGAGGCAGGCATCCAGCCGTGTCCACGAAGAGCTGAGTCTTCTGGCTGTGCTTTCACCCAGTTCTCGATTGCTTTCAACACGTTGGTTGTTCCTGTAATCCCACTCAGGTCAACACCCACCTTCGTGGCAGCTCCCATGATGAGGTGGTCATGAGCGTCAATGAATCCAGGTAGAAGCATTCCTCCCTGCAGATCAACATGCCGAGTGTCCTCAGTGAGATACTCCGCTACCCCTGCATTGTCACCGACATAAACAATGACACCCTCTCGAACAACAAGTGCTTCTGCGCAGGGCTGAGCGTCGTTCACGGTGTGAATCAATCCACCTGAAAAATAGAAATTGTGAGACATTGACTTCGCCGCCACTTTCTTGATGAACAGAAAAGGGATTTACAACTCTTCGTGCGTGTTGGGGTCTCCGCCCCACAGGCGACCACGCTCAAGTCCTGAAATGAGATCCATTTCTTCGGGCGAGAGGTCGAAATCGAAGCTGTGTAGGTTCGACATCTGACGACCACGATCAGCTGACTTGGGCAGTGGAATCGCACCAAGCTGTGTGTGCCAACGCAGGATGAGCTGCGCTGGTGTGACACCGCGAGCCTGAGCAAGGTCGGTAATGACTTTTTCATTACGGAGTTCTTCTGTCTTCCCCAGAGGGCTCCAGCTTTCGGTTTGGATACCGTGCTGGGCATGGAAAGCACGCATCTGTGCCTGGGGGAAGTAGGGGTGGAGTTCGATCTGATTGACCGAAGGAACGACGCCGGTGGCGTCGATAATCTTGGTCAAGAACTCTTCGGTGAAGTTGCACACACCAATACTCGTGGCCAGTCCATCCTCTTTGAGCTCGATCATGGCCTGCCAGGAGTCGAGGTAGCGGTTAACGCTGGGGTTGGGCCAGTGAATCAAGTAGAGGTCGATGTAGTCGAGTCCCAGTGTCTGGCGGCTGAGCTCAAAAGCAGCCATCGTTTCATCAAAACCGTGCGCAGCACCGGGAAGTTTGGTGGTGACAATGATTTCTTCGCGAGGAACACCAGAGGCAGCAATCGCCTTGCCCACTTCACCCTCGTTGTTATACCGAGTTGCGGTATCAATCAGGCGGTATCCCTCATGGATGGCGTTCACAATCGAAGCAATGCCATCGTCACCAGTGAGTTTGTAGGTGCCCAGACCAATCTGGGGCAGTACTAGACCATCATTGAGAGTAACTGTGGGAGTCGTCATAACTCCAGCGTAGAGCTTTCTAGAGCGTGACGAGAGTGTGAATATCACGCCCTGCAAGTCTTTCACGACCGCCAAGAGCTTCCAGTTCAAGCACCACTGCAATACCGGCAACTTCCCAGCCAGCACGCTCAATCAAAGACACCGAGGCACCGATGGTGCCCCCAGTGGCCAGTACGTCATCGAGGACGAGAACTCGAGAACCAGCAGGTAAAGATGCGGGGTTCACCTCGAGGGTGGCAGAGCCATATTCCAAGTCATAGGTTTCACCGATGATGTCGCCTGGAAGCTTTCCACCCTTGCGAATAGGAAGAACACCAACACCGCCATCAATGGCTGCGGCAGCAGCCAGTAGGAATCCACGGGCTTCCAATCCAGCAACGGCATCGAACTTTCCCACGAAAGGCTCAATCAAGCCATCCACAACGGCCCGAAAGGATTCACCGTGAGCAAAAACCGGGGTTAAGTCGCGAAAGAGAATGCCCTCGGAGGGGAAGTTAGGAACCGTCAGCATGCGCCGCATGACAACATCGGTAGCGTTACTCATAATTCGAGCCTAGCTAGGCTTGAGGCTATGCCGAACACCGCGATAGAAAATGTTGATCCTGAGCTGAGCGAATCTGAGTATGCACGTCTCGAGCGTCGCTGGAATGAGCAGCTCAGTGAACTGCGTGTAACGCAGGCAGGAACGCAGATCATGATGGGCTTTTTACTCACCCTGAGCTTCCAACCTGCATTCCAAACCATCAGTGTGGTGGAGCGCAACCTATACCTCAGCTTGGTGATCGCAGCGACTTTGGCAACTGTTCTTGCCATTGCACCGGTCAGTCTTCACAGAACACTCTTCGCACGCCCCGGCGCCAAAATAAGAGTCGTCTCCATCACCCAGGTTTTCTTGCGCCTCACCCTGATTTTGGTGGGCATCGTTCTCTCTGGAACGGTTGCCCTCATTTTCAACGTGGTGCTGGGCAATACTGCCAGCCTGATTGGTGGAGTGTGCGCCGCAGTAGGCATTGCAGCAGTGTGGTTAGCACTACCACTTGGCGTGCGACGCACACTCAAGAAGAACTAGTTCTTTCTTAAGAACTAGGCGTCCATTCCTGAGATCTTCGCGGGCGAGAGCTCGCGCAGAACATCTTCTTTAGTCATTAGGCCTGCTTCAACAACCAGGTCTGCCACGGGGCGACCAGTCTTGAGGGCTTGTTTAGCCAACTCTGCAGCGGGACCGTAACCAATGAAGGGGATCAGGGCAGTGATTACACCCACGCTCGAGGCAACCATGCCTTCTAGGCGCTCCACGTTGGCCGTGATGCCGACAACACAGTTCACGCGTAGCGTCATGCAGGCTTGGGCAAGCCAGCTGATGCCCTGCAGAAGGGAGTAGGCGATAACAGGTTCAAACGCGTTGAGCTGAAGCTGACCACCCTCTGCCGCCATTGTCACGGTGACATCGTTACCGGCGATGGCATAGGCAACCTGACTCACAGCTTCAGGAATAACAGGGTTGACCTTGCCGGGCATGATGGAAGAACCTGCCTGCTGGGCAGGAAGGTTAATTTCACCCAAACCAGCTTGTGGGCCAGAAGACAGCAGACGTAAGTCGTTGCTGATTTTGGACAGCTTGATTGCCGAACGCTTGAGGGTTCCGGAGAAGCTCATGAAACCACCGGCGTCACTGGTTGCCTCAATGAGGTCGGGTGCGCTGGTGATGTCAAGACCAGAAATAGCAGCCAGGTGTCGAACGGCGGCCTCGCGGTAGCGAGGATCAGCTGTAATACCGGTACCAATTGCGGTAGCACCGAGGTTGATTTCACTGAGCATCCACACGGTCTCGGTAAGACGGTCATAGTCTTCACCGAGGGTGGTGCCAAAGCCGTGGAACTCTTGTCCCAGGGTCATCGGAACTGCGTCCTGCATCTGGGTGCGGCCCACTTTGAGAATGTGCTTGAACTCTTCACCCTTCGCGTTAAAGGCTTCGCGGAGCAAGTCCAATTCTTTGAGCAGGTGTGGCAGTGCAAACGCGAGCGATAGCTTCACCGCAGTGGGGTAGGTGTCATTGGTGGACTGTGACTTGTTCACGTCATCAATGGGGTGCATGTGCTCATACGCACCCTTTGCGTGACCCATGATTTCGAGGCAACGGTTGGCAATCACTTCGTTGGCGTTCATGTTGGTGCTGGTTCCAGCACCACCTTGAATAACACCAACGACGAACTGTTCGTGCCATGAGCCATCAATGATTTCCTGGCAGACGCGGTCAATGATGTCGGCCTTGTGCTGGTCCAGTACACCGATCTCCGCATTGGCGCGAGCAGCAGCCTGCTTAACACATGCCAGTGCCACAATCAGCTCAGGGAATACCGAGATAGGGCGCTTAGCTATGGGGAAGTTTTCGAGAGCACGTGCGGTGTGAACACCCCAGTATGCATCTGCTGGAACCTGCATGGCTCCGAGAGAGTCTGTCTCAGTGCGTGTAGCAGCAGGTGCAATCGGCAGCTGCGCATTCCCGGAAAAGTTTCCTACACGGTCTGTTGAGGTGAGGCCAAGAGTATCGATGGGACGGGTTGACGGTGTGGTCTGTTCAGACACTAGTTATCAGCTCCATTGCTGGGTTAGGGACTTTGTGGGTCGAAACCGAGTCTAGGACTGTCGTTTGGGCGCGAACAAGGAACACGTCCGACTAATCGGACAAAAAACACCGATTCTTTACAATCAGAAAAAATCTCAGCTAGCTCAGCTTGCGCAGCAAGCCTTTAATGAGTTTCTTTTTCGATTCCGTAAACGGTGGGAAAACCAAGGCAAGCGTTTCTGGCTTGAGTGGCTTGGACAAGATTGCCTTTTCGTGACTGAAGGTGTCGAAGGAGCGCTTGCCGCGATAGGCACCGATACCGCTCTCCCCCACACCTCCAAAGGGCAGACCGGGAACACTCAAGTGAATGACGGCGACATTGAATGCCAATGCCCCCGAGCTTGTCCGCTCGGTGAATGCCCTTCTCGCGAGAGTGTTTTCACTAAACACATACAGCGCCAAAGGCTTGGACTTCGAATTGATGAAATCTATGGCATCGTCCAGATCAGTCACCGTGATCATGGGCAAGATGGGGCCAAAGATTTCTTCCTGCATCACACCGGCATCACGCTTCACCTCTGCCAACACAGTGGGTGGAATGTAGCGCTGTGCCTTATTCGGTTTGCCATCTGCCACTACCCGGCCGTCTGCGAGGTAACCGCTGAGGCGAGCGAAGTGGTTGTCGTTAATGATGCGACCGTAATCCTCAGACTGAAGCGGGTCAGCACCATAGAGCGCTGCGATTGCAGCGACCAGATGTGCTTCAAGCTCGTGCTGAACGCTGGCGGTTGCCAGGATGTAGTCCGGCGCAACGCAGGTTTGTCCCGCATTCAAATACTTGGCCCAGGCAATGCGCTGCGCAGCAGCTTCCAAATCCACACTCTCATCGATATATATCGGTGACTTCCCACCGAGTTCGAGAGAGACCGGGGTGAGATGCTTGGCAGCTGCTTCCATCACAATTCGTGCTACGCGGCCATTGCCGGTGTAGAAAATGTGGTCATATTTCTGTTCGAGCAGCCACCCTGTTTCCTTGGCAGCCCCCTCCACTATCGCGATGGCGCGGGTGTCGAGATAGACCGGAATCAGTTTGGCTAATGCCGCCGAGGTGGCCGGTGCGAGTTCACTGGGCTTGAGCACAACAGCATTACCTGCTGCCAGTGCACCAACTAACGGCGCTAAGAGTAACTGCATGGGGTAGTTCCATGGAGCAATGATGAGTGCAACACCGACAGGTTCGCTCACCACGAATGCCTTGGCAGGCATGACGGCAAGCGGAACACTCACCTTCTGGGGCTTCAGCCATGCCGAAAGATTCTTCAGGGCATAGTCAATATCGCCCAGAATGATGCCTATTTCGGTCAGCTGAGCTTCAGAGGAGCTCTTGCCTAAATCCTGATGGAGTGCATCCTCGAGCACCTTCTGGTTATCTATAACGAGTTGACGAAGTGCAGTGAGCTGGTTGATCCGCCATTGACGTTTCGCGGTGAGGCCTGAGTCATAGGCTTCACGAAGAGAAGATACGAGTGCGGTGGCTTCTGACACTTTTTTCAGCGTGGTCATGCCACTCACACTACGCCTGAAGCTGGCTTAGGTGCGCCATCTTTCCAAACGTGGAATACCTTTAGCAGCGAGCCAACGAAAAAGTTTGGAACTGCCCTGTTCCTTCAAGGCGTTGTCCACGATCTCGAGCATCTCATCCAACGTGCAATCCGGGCCCACAAAAGCACCCTCCTGGTAACACAGCGAGCACCATGTGTCACTCAACGAGCCATCAGCTTCAGTGCCGCGGCAATCCCCGGCCTTTTTCGTGATGAGGGGCATGCCACAACTTTGACATTGAGCGGCCATGAACTTAGTCCTTGGGGTGAACGCTGTATCGACGAAGTTCAAGTGCTGGGTTGGTGTCTCGGGCATCAATGACTGCCTGAACATTAAGCGTGGCGATAGAAACACCCAAGTTCTGACCCATGTCTGCCAAGGTTTCTCCCAGAGGAGAGACAATACGTGACATTCCAACCGCTACCGGTGGAATTTGATCAGCACCTGCCACAAACACCATGTTCTCAATAGCGCGAGCAGAGGTCAGTGCCACCCAGTGGTGTGCTTTCTTGGGGCCTGCGATCCATTCACTGGGCATAGCTACCAGGTGAGCTCCCGCATCGACGATGCGGCGAGTGACCTCAGGAAAGCGCAGGTCGTAGCAGGTCTGCATGCCCACGGTGATGTCTTCAACCACGAAGGTTTCTGGCTCATCTGCTGCGGTTCCAGGCTGAATCCAGTCGCTTTCTTTATCTCCGAAAGCGTCATAGAGGTGAACCTTGCGATATTTCGCAACCACCCCAGCACCTGGAAGAACAGCAACCAGGGTGTTGAAGGGGCGAGGATCTGAGCTGGTGCTCTTCTCCACCATGCCCACGACAATGGCGACATTGACTTCATCTGCCAGTTCAGCCATTGCCTCCACGAAAGGACCCTCGAGGGTTTCAGCAAAGGTGTTCACCCAGTCGCCCAGTGCGCCACCAAAGGCAGCTGAGAACTCAGGCAGGATGACCAAGCGTGCACCGTTCTCAGTTGCAGCATGCACCAAGGCTTGAATCATGGTGATGTTATCGGCCGGGTTGGGCCCGGGGCCAAACTGCGCAACGGCGACCTTCACTCCCCCGATGTCTTGTGATTCACCCAGGTCATCGTTGGTGGTGTTAAATTCTTCGGTCATGAGTTCGCCAATCCAAGAATGGTGCGCGTGCGGAGGACATCGTCGTGCATTTGTTCAATCAGAGGATCGATGCCGGTGAAGGCAACCATTCCTCGAATATGTGCAGCAAACTCAATCGTGACCTGGTGACCATAGAGGTCCAGGTTTTGATCAAGCAGGAAAGCTTCAACCGTGCGCTTGTTCACACCCTCGAACGTGGGGTTTGTGCCCACGGAGATCGCAGCGGGAAAGCGCTGACCCCCATCAAGGAACCAGCCCGCATAGACCCCATCTCCAGGGACAAGTCCAGTGGAATCCTGCGACAGGTTCGCCGTGGGGAACCCCAGTTCACGGCCTCGCTTGTGACCGTGCACAACCTCACCGCTCACCCGAGGCAAACGACCTAACAGCTGAGAAACCCGAGCAATATCGCCTTCAGCCATGAGTTCACGGATCAAAGAGGATGAGACACGAACCCCATCCAATGGCGTGACGTCATCGATGAGCACCACATCAAAACCGAACTCTGCTGCCAGTTCCTGCAAGGTGACAACATCACCGGAGGCATGATCACCAAAGCGGAAGTCATGACCAACCAGTACAACCTGGGCGTGGAGTGCGCTCAGTAAGACGTCGGTGACAAATTCACGGGGGCTCAGCCCAGCAAGTGCAGAGTCGAATGACAGCACCAGTGCCGCTTCAACACCTTGAGCTTCAATCAGAGACAGGCGCTCTTCGGTTGACACGATGTCGGCAGGACGCTGATCTGGAGTCAACAGCGACGCTGGGTGACGATCAAACGTCACAACGGTTGGTGCAAGACCACGCTGGGAAGAAATATCTCCCAGCTGACGCAAAATCTCCACATGCCCTAAGTGGACACCATCAAACTTGCCAATTGTGACTGCACTTGGACCCCACCCTTGTGGGACGTCAGTAACTGCATGCCAGCTGAGCATTAGCCAACCTCAGGGTGACGCCTGAGCCAGCGCAAACCAATAATGGGCATGATCAGCGGGATAAAGAGATAGCCCATACCAAAGTAGGACCACACGGTGGGGTGGGCAAACAGGCTTGGCACAACCAGGCTCAGCACACCCACAATGAGCACACCCGCCAATTCAAACCCAATCGTGATCTGTGCGATTTTGTACCACAGCGGCCCACGCGCAATCAGAGCAATCGTTGCCAGCACATAGACAACAGCGGCGAGCGCCGAGAGGCTATATGCCAAGGGCGCCTGGTCAAACTTGGCAACCAGTTGATAGAAGGATCGCCCGGTCGCCGCTAATGCCAGAACGAGATAAATGGCAATGAGAATACGACCAGCACCAGAGCGGCGCGATGCGGGAGCAGTGGTCTCTGACATATCGATACGAGTCTAGTTCTGAGAAGTTTGTGAATTTTCGCTTAGGCGCCTTGAATAAACCAGATCTGGCCCATGCGATAAAGCATGACGGCCACTGCCAGTTGTGCAACACCTAAAATCACTGTGCTCCAGCGGCTGCGGTCGATCAGCGCCCAGAATCCAGCACCCACGGGCAGGAAGATGGCACTGATCAAGTAGATATAAAACTCAAACAGGCTACCGGTTGGCCTATTGCCGGTTAGTGGTCCAGCAATTGCCACAGCAAGCTGAACAATGAGCAGCAATGCCACCACGCCGGCAAAGGCCATGGTGAGGTCACTGGGGCGGCGTCCCATCAAGCCCAGAGCAACGGCAAGAACACCACCGGTCACGGCAACGCCGATCTGGAGAGCAGTAAACCAATCAATCATGAGAAGTTAAGACTTTTCTGTTTCTGTGGGGAAGTTCACCACGACACGAGACTGATTCTTTTTGACCGTAATCAGTCCCACCAGCCTATCTTCTGGGCCAATTGCAGCGACGGGTTCTGCACTGTCTGGAAAACCTTCTAGAAATACTTTCTTCCCTTGGGAGAGCTCCAAGGCTTGTGTCTGATTCAGATCTACAACCGGGAAAATTCCCCTGGCAACATCTGCCGGGGTCAAGAGTTCTGGGGCATGCTCGAGCTTGTCCAGATCATGCGCATCTGAGACATGGAAAGAGCCAATTCGTGTTCTCCGCAGTGCCGTGAGATGTCCTCCCACGCCTAACTTGAAGCCCAAGTCTCGAGCTAATGCACGGATATATGTGCCGGAAGAACACTCCACCCTCACATCCACATCAATGAAGCCGTTTCCTGCCTCATCAACACCCCGAGAAATACCCAAAATCTCGAAAGCATGAATCGTGACAGCACGTGCCTTCAGCTCGACGCTCTCACCTTCACGAGCAAGTGCATATGCGCGTTTGCCATCAACTTTGATGGCGCTAAACGTGCTGGGCACTTGCTCAATTTCTCCGGTGAGAGGAATGATTCCCTCAGCAATGAGCTCATCGGTGACTCGATCTAGCTGCGACTGCGGGGCAAAGCCCAGCAGATCACCCTGAGCATCATCTGTGGTGCTGGAGGAACCCAACCGTATGGTTGCAAGATATTCCTTGCTCAATCCCACGATGAAGGTGAGCAACCTTGTCGATGACCCCAAGCCCAGAATTAATAACCCTGTTGCCATCGGGTCCAAGGTTCCGGCATGACCCACCTTGCGCGTGCCCGCTAGGCGGCGCATTCTGGCCACCGCATCATGGCTGGTGAATCCTTGTGGCTTATCAATCAACACGATGCCATTTGGTGCAGGTGTTGTAGGAGAAGCCATAGGTCAATTATCTCGGAAAGACAACAGTGCTTTCCCAAACAAAAAGACCACCTGGCGAGAGGTGGTCTTAGTGTTGGTGCACCCCCCGGGACTTGAACCCGGAACCCACTGATTAAGAGTCAGTTGCTCTGCCAATTGAGCTAGAGGTGCAGTTGGTTCGAAATTGTGTTCCGAACCGAAGGTCAACATTATCACTCGAGAGCGAACTGGTCGAATTGAGTCACTCTTCACCGTTAACAGCAGAAGAAAATCTACGAAGCTCACTCACGCCAATCTGAGGGAATCATCAGAATTTTCAATTATTTTTACGAAATCCGCACAAAAATCATAAAAAACCTTTCGATTTCGTTAGATGACTGGATAAAGTAGGTAGGTACTCACCCAAAGAGGCGTGAGCTCTATATAGGAGATCCCATGAAGGTCGCAGTCCCCACCGAAATCAAGAACAACGAATTCCGCGTAGCTATCACCCCAGCAGGCGTTCACGAACTCGTTGGTAACGGACACGAAGTTCTCGTTCAAGCAGGCGCAGGCCTCGGTTCTTCCATCACCGATGAGGCATACAAAGCTGCCGGTGCGAAGATCGTTGCAACTGCCGAAGAAGCATGGGCTGCTGCCGATGTACTTCTCAAGGTTAAGGAACCTATCGCAAGCGAATACAAATACTTCCGTGAGGGACTTGTGCTCTTCACATACCTCCACCTCGCTGCTGAGCCCGAGCTCACCAAGGCCCTGGTAGACGCCAAGGTCACCGGCATCGCCTACGAGACCGTTCAGCTTCCTACTCGCCAGCTACCTCTTCTCGCTCCTATGAGTGAGGTTGCAGGTCGTCTTGCACCAATCCTCGGCGCCAACGTGATGCTCAAGCCCAACGGCGGTCCAGGTCTGCTCGTTCCCGGCGTTCCCGGAACCCACCCTGCCAAGGTTGTTGTTCTCGGTGGTGGTGTTGCAGGTACAAATGCTGTGCAGGTTGCTGCCGGTATGGGTGCAGAGGTAACTGTTCTCGACACCAACTTGTTCCGCCTGCGCGAGCTCGATGCACTCTACGACGGCCGCATCAAGACCATTGCATCTAACTCTTTCGAAATCGAAAAGGCATGTCTCGAAGCAGACATGGTGATCGGTTCTGTACTGATTCCTGGCGCTAAGGCTCCCAAGCTGGTCAGCAACGACCTGGTCAAGCGCATGAAGCCAGGTAGCGTTCTTGTGGACATCGCTGTGGACCAGGGTGGCTGCTTCGCAGACACTCACCCCACCACTCACGCTGAGCCCACCTTCCAGGTTCACAACTCACTGTTCTACTGCGTAGCAAACATGCCGGGTGCTGTTCCTAACACCTCCACCTACGCTCTGACCAACGCAACCCTGCCTTACCTGCGCTCCATTGCTAACAACGGATGGCACGCAGCCCTCAAGGCAGATCAGTCACTGCGCCTGGGCCTCAACACCCACGCTGGTGCAGTAACCAACGCTCCTGTTGCTCAGGCAGTTGGTCTGGAATACAGCGACCTCGACGCGATCTTCGCCTAGAGATATTTAGATCACAACCCTTGTGGTTGAGCCTTCGGGTTCAACCACAAGGGTTTTTTCATACCCCACATGAGGAAATAACCCAGTCCGCAGTCGAAGTCCTCGTAGTTCCGATGTGGTGCACCCATCCAGAACAAGCACTGCGTCACTTCGCAGTGACGCGAGCAACGATAACCGCGCCATCCATTCATCTGGGGTCCCTAGATAAATACCTTCACTGTGTGCAGTGGTCACAGCCAGTTCTGAGGCAAGATCTGTTAATCGAGAGTGCAGTGGCTTCTCCAGCTTGGCCAGCAACTCTCGTTTGCGGTGAGTAATCACCACATAGGCACTTTCATTCCTCCAACTCATGTGTTGGGCAAGCACAGTGTCGACTACTGCAGGTGTTACATGAACCAGCTGAATCTCATGACCTCGCCATGTTCCGCGGCCAGGTAAAGAAGCTGAGTTCAACTTCACTATTTCTGGGAACAAAGCGAGGAGTGCTGAAACACCCCGAACCTGTTCACTGCAGCCCAGCACCACAGCATTGCCCTGCTTGGGTGCTTGCCGTGACTTTGTGGTCAAAGCCGCAACAAACTGTTCACGATGTTCCAGATCAAACTCTTCGAGAATTCCATCGAGTTCATCAACGAGCAAGGTTGTTGGAGAGTTGATGTTCTCCACCACCGCATCCCATGCTTCTTCTGCGTCAGTGATTACGGGAACACCCAGTTGTGTGGCAAGTGCTGCAAGAGTGTTACTCACACCTGTGCGCGCTGGCCCAGTGATGAGCAGGTTGCCATCGTGTGTTGGCGAGTAGTTCGCCCACGATTGAACCTGCTGCTGTGGAATGTCGACGAGTCCTAGCCATGCCACGCCAGCTGGTGCTTCTGGTGAATCGGTAAGAGAAAGAGCTCTTGGAAGTGGCGGCAACCAGGGACTGCGAGCACTCCACTGGGGATGGTGGTCACACCACTTTCGTGTTTTCTCAATCACGCCATCAACATCCCCCGTGCCCAGAACAGCAGCTTGGAATTCCCGCAATTCCACACCCGTCCCCATCGCCACTGCACGCCCCGGAATATGCGGAAGTGCATAAGCCAGGTCACTCTCTAGCAGGCTGTGCGAATCATGTTTCTGAGAGACTCTAAACCCGACCCTCACCGCACAATTAGCCAGTAAAGACTCCCCCACGCTGCCACCCACTCGCTGGCTTGAGAGGATGACGTGAATGCCGAGTGCTCTTCCCCGGGCCGCAAGATCTACGAACGCATTCACGAGCTCCGGAAATGTTTCGAGCACAGCACGAAACTCATCAACAACAACGATGAGACGTGCCAGATCGACTTCTGTTCTGAGCTGAGAGATATCAGAGATCTTCTCCTGAGCAAGTATGTGTTCCCGGTAATGAATTTCTGCGCGAAGTGAGGTGATAGCTCGCAGAGCTTCTGCGTGATCAAGGTCGGTGACAACACCGACAACGTGAGGCAGTTGGGCAAGTTGTGAGAACCCCGCCCCACCTTTGAAATCAATGGCGAGAATGGCAAGTTCTGCAGGTGAATAACTGGCCGCCATCGCCACCAACCAGGTTCGAAGGAATTCGGTTTTGCCAGAACCTGTCATGCCCGTCACGACAGCATGCGGACCAGCACTGACAAGATCCAGGAGCAGAGGGTGGTCGCCTCCCCTGCCTACATTCACCACGAGGGAATCTCTCGCAGATGCCCACTCTTCTTCCCTATTCACCACCGCTTGAACATGTGTGGGGATCTCCGTTGAAGCCGCAAGCGCATGAGGGTGTTCTGCACGCAGTTTCTCGTGAATCAGCGAAGCTTCTGCTGTGCTGAGCAAATCCACGACGACTGCAATGGGCAGTGCAGAAGGGTCAATGGTGTCGTGGAGCGTAGCAAAGCCTCGATCAACTTCAAGGAAATATCTCACCCCATAGGCGATGCTCTCTTTACTGGAAACAACAGAAACCGTAACTGGCAGCGCACGTGAGCCCTCTGCCCTGGAGTCTCGCTCTGGAAAACCCACTCGCCCACGCTCATCTATTCCCCACAACCATGCAAGCTGGAAGGCAATAGCTCGTTGCACCGACAAAGCTTCAACGGGTTGACCCGAAATAGCTAGCCCCTTCGTAATGTCGATCAGTACAGGCATTCCCCCGACTCGAGCGGTTCCGATGCGCACTTCACGTGCTGTTCCTTGCGGTATTTCCCCGGCAGCCCAGCGAGGTCGCAAAGAGTAGCCCTCTTCTGCAAATCGACTACTGGGCGGACTGCTCACCAGCGCATCCTGACGCCTGGTGAAGGTTTCTAACTGCTTTTGGTGAGCCTGGGCAAGGATTTCTTCACCATCACGTTCTTCCTGACGTGCTTCTTCACGCCTGGCATGCCATCTGGCATCGAAGTATTGAGCAAGAGCCATCACGGGGCCCAACAGAGCAAAGAGCAAGGTGTAGGCAGAGCCGGTCACCAGCCACAACACAACACTGGTGATGACAGGGGTGATCAGTGCAAAGAGAGGAAAACGCATTCCTGCACTTCAGCAGAAACAGCTTCACCTCAAATGGGGTAAATGAGTTTCGGTGGAAAAGTGCCGCTATGAAATGGTGAGGTGGAGATCACCAAAGTCGAGACGCGTTCCCCGCACTACTGTGTAGCGAGTGCCGGGTTGAGCACGACGAGGAACTACTCCAGGCTCTCTCACGATTGTGCCGTTACCACTGTTGCGATCAGCAACCCAGAGTTCACCATTGTCGACCCCAAATTCAAGGTGGGTCTTTGAGACTGACCTTCCAGGATCAGAAACCACGATGAGGTGCTCAAATTCTTCACCCTCAGCAGGAGTGGGCATGCGGCCTAAGAGACCACTGTGGGTAATCTCGACGCTTTCACCAGTACCTAAGGTGATGGTGAACGAGGCGAGGGTGTCTAGTTCTTGCTCGGTGGCAAAACGCGGGGGCTCCACCTCTCGAACAGGTGCTGAGTCAAAAAGTTCTGACAGGTCAACACCGTCGACCTGTTCCACGATGTTTGTCGAGGTTGTTTCAGGCTCTGTGGCAGAAACTGGCGCATGTGTTTGTGGAGCTGGTGCTGGGACCTCAACTACCGCTTCTGGTGCTGGCTCTGGCTTGATGACAGGAATAGCTTGCGTGCGAGCAAGGGAACTTCCGCATTCACCGCAAAAGAGCGCACCTTCTGGCAACGCACTCTGACAGACATCACACAACATGCTTGTGATGCTACCTGCGCTTGGGCAGCAATTCGGTCAAGCGAGCCCACGATAGTCCAAATGATTTCACAGAGATGCGTGCACGGATTTTCTGCCACCTGGTGAGCTGTGCATCTAAGCCAGTAATGACCTTTTCCGCTTCTGACCACGCTCTGGTGACCTCAGCTTCAGAAATGCTGTCCGAGGAATACTGGGCAGTGTCTGCCAATACTGCAACGGCAGTTGCAGCTGGGAGTTCAGTCAGTGCCGCAACCTCTAAACGAGTGTTAGAGGCAGTCATCAACGCGCCATGGTCAATCAGTGCGTCGTGTATCTCACTCCAGGCGCCAGTAATGCGTTCTCTGGCATCAGTTGCATTCAGACGTGCTGCACGGCGTCGACGCTTGGCGATGACAATCGCCAGAAGTGGCGATGCGAGTAGTCCAAGCCAGAGCAGTGTCCAGCCCACAACAGTAACCACGGCAAGAATGGCCTGCAATACAGGATCTACGGGCTGTGGCTGTTCTTCATCTGCCGCTTCGGGAGCAGAGTTGTCGTTCAGTTGTGGCTCGTTTTGTGCGGGCGGATCAACTGCTGTTTGTGGGAAGGCAACCTCTGTGGGGTCTTGAGGCTGTTCTTCAGGAATGGGGCGCTCAACTGGAATAGGGTTGAGGGCAACCCAGCCTTCGGTGGTAGATATTTCAATCCATGCCGTCATGTCAGCACCGGTGAAGGTGACCTGCGTTGCAGGATCTGCCCCTTCCGGTGCCGTGAATCCCATCACCACACGCGATGGGAACCCGAGCTGGGTTGCAATGAGTGCAGCTGCAGCCGAGTATTGCTCTGCGTCTCCCACCATGGGAGTGGCAGCGAAGAGTGCGGCAATGCGGTTTGCTCCGTGGCCAGAAGCACTGGGAACTTCATCTGGGCCACCGTGGCTGATGTATCCCTCAAAGGTCAGTGCCTGAAGCGATGCTTGGAGTCGCTCCCCGGCAGAAGTTTTGCCCTTAGATGTCACAGACACAAAGGCATCAAGACCATTGGGAATCACTGCGGGAGCAGGAACTATGGCATCTCCTGGCGCGAGTGAACTCAGTGCATCAAGGGAGACTTCTGGGGCAGCAAGGCCTGTTGTTCGGTAACTATCACCAGAGGCAAGGCCCGTTATTACTGCTCCAGTTGCAGCAGGGCGGCTGTAGTAGAACGCATCGGTGAGCGCACGGGCTCCACTGCCAGTGAAACGCAGAGAACCGAGCTCACCCGCGAGCGGAACCCACGCACCTGTCAGCCCCGAAATTGTGACGTCGGCAGTAATGCTCTCCCCCGCGCTGCCAGTCAGAGGAATTGACCCTGGCAATTTTGTGAAGTCCGCTGCCACTCCACCAACCGAATAGAGAACGCCGGTGTAGTTATCCAAGGTTGCCAGGCTGACGTGTTGGCCTGAACTCAAACCCGCAACGGTGAGCAAATCTTCGTTCGCAAGATCACCGGTGACGTAGGAGCGATATTCCGACAGTGGACTGGTGTCATCTTGCAGTACGAAAGGCTGGTCTATTTCTGTGCGCCACACTGAACGATCGGTGATGGGGGTTACGAGCACAACCGCACTGGCAACTACCGACGAGAGGGCAACAATGCCCAGTGCGCGCATACCCAGGCTGGCACTACCGACTCGGCTCAACGCAAACCAGAGCGCAATCAGAACAAAAACGCCCACCGTGACCACGATGCTGGCAAAACTGCGCGAGGGACCTAACCATATAGCAGTGCCGAGGGTGATGACCGGAACGAGTGCAGCGCTGCTGGCAATGCCCTTCTGGCGGTTGATACGCAGGCTCAACGACACCGCGAGCAGCACGCCGAGGAGGGAAAGTAGGAATACAGGAACAAGCAATGCCTCATAGGCACCGACGGGAGGCATGACGGTGACCAGTTGCTTCCAGGAGAGCATGATTCCTGTGAGCAGGCTCAACTCGCCCTGCACACTGGGCAAGAAACCCAGTATGGCTTCGCTCGGGACCGCTAAAGGAACTCCGAACAGCAAGTAGGCAGCGACTGCCGTGAGAACGGTGCGCAGCACCGACCACGAACGGCGCGCTGACCACAACGCGATTACTCCACCCAACAGTGCACCACCGGCCAGGGCAATGAAAAAGTACGGGTCTTGATAAACCGGCCACAACGGAACCAGAGAAACCACGACGGCGAGGCTCAGAAGTATTGCTCTCACTATGCCACCGCCATTCGCTTGCCCAGAAGTTGTTGCAGATCATCGAGGCGACCAATGGTTGCTACCGTCAATCTGCCCATGCGGCGGGTGGACGGAGAGGCTTCTGGAGCACAACACACCACCACAACTTCAACGCCAGCGGGGAAGGCAACCGAAGCAGAGTGCAAAGTCTTGGAGTCAACTCCCGCGCCGGTCACGAGGAAGACAATCGACACATCCGCAGCTTGCACGGATGCCAAACGAGACAGTTCCACGATGGTGGGACTGCCTTCTTGAAGGTGGATCCCTGAGAGCTCATCCAGGAGTCGATCCCTGGAAACTGTCGACAGCGCTCGAATTCGAGTCGGAGAAGAACCTCGTTCCTCTCGGCGGCGAGAGGCAAGCTCCCGGGCGGCTTCACGCAATGCACTCAATCGACCTGTGGAAACTGGTCTTGCCTGAGCACTGACCAGGACAGAAAGTTCACGAGTGTCACGAATCGCACGAACACCTAGCGACGCTGCCGCGCTGACGGCGAGCTCAAATTCGTCATCGGTGGCAAACGTTTCAGGACGGGTGTCCACTGCAATCATGAGGTGGCTGCGGCGGGTTTGTTCAAACTGGCGCACCATGAACTGTCCGGTTTTGGCAGTGGACTTCCAGTGAATGTTGCGACGATCATCGCCGGGAACGTATTCGCGTAAGGCATGGAATGACAGGTCACTATCGGTGAGGTCTTTGGTCGGATTACCTTCCAAATCGGGCACAAAACCGGTGCTCATACTGAGCAAACCAATGGTTTTGGGGTGAATAAACAAAGTCTTCACACCCCCGTGAACAACTTCACGGGAAATAAGACCCAGAGGGTCTTGGCGAATCACTCGGGCAGGACCCACCTGCACCATGCCGCGGTGCTCGGTGGGAACTGGAAGTGTGATGTCTTCCTGTGCACTCTTGCGCAGACGTCCCACGCGGGTTTCCACCTGTTGATCCCCAACCGGAACAACAACATCCAGGGCAGCTAAGGAGTGCCCTGTGGGGTTAGAAACTGACACAACGAGTTGTGCTTCATCTCCGACCACTACACGTTCGTGGGCGAGCTTGAAGGAAACCTCATGTGAGTGCCTAAAAAGTGCATAGAGTGTGGCGATGCCAAAGCTGAGTAGCCCGGCACAACCCAAACCAATCAGTTCTATCCATCCCTGCGCAGCACCAACGACAAGGCTGAGCAGGGCAATAATTACCCAGCCCCAACCTCTCGAGGTGACGACGCGAAAATTCATGAGGTGGCAGGAGCTCCCACGGGAAGATCAATCAGGATCTTGCCCACGACATTGTTGGCGGTGACGCCATCAAACTCTGCCTCAGGATCGAGCACCAGGCGGTGAGAAAGTACCGAGTCTGCGAGTGCTTTCACGTCGTCAGGAATGACAAAGTGGCGACCCTGCGATGCAGCGTGGACGCGAGAAGCACTGATCAACGCCAATGCACCTCGAACTGAAGCACCTAAACGAACCTCAGGCGCAAAACGAGTGGCTTCAACAATGCGTGAAACATAGTCATTGATTTCAGGATCAACATGAACACTCTTGGCCAGCTCAATAAGCTTGACCACCATCTCGGCGGGCACAACACCGTCGAGTTCAGCAGCCTTCTTCTTGGCAGAGCCTTCCAAAATGAGCATGGTTGAGGCGTGGTCGGGGTAACCCAGCGATGCCTTCATGAGGAAGCGGTCTAACTGTGCTTCAGGAAGTCGGTAAGTTCCTGCCTGCTCAATGGGGTTCTGGGTGGCAATCACCATGAATGGTTCACCGGTGGGGTGGGTCACACCATCAACAGTGACGTGGTGTTCTTCCATAACCTCGAGCAATGCCGACTGGGTCTTGGGGCTTGCTCGGTTGATCTCATCGGCAAGCACAATGTTGGAGAAGATGGGGCCTTTGTGGAATTCGAAGGCACCCTTCTTCTGATCGAAGATGCTCACACCGGTGATGTCACCGGGCAGAAGGTCTGGGGTGAATTGAATACGCGAGTGACTTCCCTGCACACTTTGCGCCATCGCTCGAGCAAGCGATGTCTTACCTGTTCCTGGGTAGTCCTCCAGAAGTAAGTGACCACCGGAGAGCATGGCGGTGAATGCCAAGCGGACAGTGCGATTTTTGCCCAGGAGTACCTGTTCCACGTTTCCGACCAGCTTGTCGAAAACTTTCTGGAACCCGGCTGCTTGTTCGGGTTTCATACTCATGTGTTGTGCCTTTCGATGGAACGGTAATTACGGGGTGGGAATGTAGATGGGGGCAGGTGTTCCGCTGGACGTGGAACCACCTGGACCGCAGTCACCAGCAGCTGTGCAGCCACGAATAACAACAGTCTGGCCTGTGCCGGAACTTCCTCCGGCTTGGAAGTAGGCGGTTTTATCGATTTGATAGGTCGGTGTGGATGCTCCCACAACTTCGGTCAAATCAACCCAGTTGCTCCCGATCTGGATTTGCCACGTGCGAATCGAGCTCTGCAGGGAAGCAACTGTGGGGTTTTCTACCCGAATGACGAAGTCACGGCCATTGGTCAAGGTTGAACAGGTAACTGCAGGGGTTGCCAGTGGCATTTCTAGACAGGTAGCACTGTCGTAGGAAGCAGCTCCAGGAATACGCTGCGTAATGGTGACACTGGTTGTCTGTGCAATACAGCTAAAGCCGTTGTCTGCATAGACAACGTAGTTGTAGTTACCCACGCTCTTTGAAGACGTGTCATTCCAGGACGTAGCTGAGCCCACATTTGTAGCGCCGCTTTGGTATCCAGCCAAACATGCACCATCACTGAAGCTTGAGGTTCCACCCTTGACGTAATAGGTGACAGAGTTGGCACCATTTGCACCCACAGCATTCCAACTCAATGTTGTTTCACCCTGAGCGCCGGTCTGGGTGGCCACCAGGCCACCTGCCGGCTGTGGTGCACCGATAGCGGTAATTGAGCCAGAGCTGGTGGTGTTCCAGTTATCTGTGTCGGCATTGTTTTGTGGTGTTACCCGGGCAACGTATGAGTGTCCTGGGCTGAGCCACAAGGTGGGCAAGCTGGTCACATTCGCGGGCTGGTCATAGCTGGCGCGAACGGTGGTGCCATCTTCGATGATCGTGACCACGTACTTATTAACCGGGCTTCCGCCGGAGGGAGTCCCAACCGCACTCCACGAGACGTTGATGCCACCGCCTTCAGGGTGGCCGGAATCATAGGCAGCAGTGGAAATGTTGACCTGTGCAGGACCTGCAGGAACCACATCAGCACTGAGTGGTTCGCTCCAGTTGCTCAGCTGCGACGTGCCAATGGCATTTGTTGCACTGACAGTGAAGCGGAAGCGCTGTCCGGTGGGCAGCCCATCAAGTGAACAGATCGTGGAGGTGCACTCCTTGCGATAGCCGCCGTCGCTCTCCACGGTGTATTTCGTGATGGACGAGTTGTTTGCAGCTGGTGCTGGCCAGGACAGTGTGAGTGTTCCTGAAACAAAGCCGGCAGCACGAGTGGGTGCCTGCGGTGCTGAAGGAACATCTTGCACCGAAATGTTGATCACTCCCCAGACATAGCGGTCTGGATCATTGGTGGCATCAGCTACTTCATATTGCAACGTTGTGTCACTGGGGTCTGCATTCGCCGAGACCGAAACGGTGAGCGTGGACTTATCCGCAGACGGCGTCACGGTGACACCGGCAGGGATATTGCCACCATCCAAACCTCGCACCGAGAGGACCTTCAACGGTTGTCCAGGGAAGGGGTTGGTGGCCTGATCATTAGCCAACACATCGACGGTCTGTGTCTCTCCACGCTTCGCCACGATGCTGTCGGTGACGGGGATAGCTAGTGGGCGGGTGGAGGGAACAAACCGAATAATGATCTGCCCGGAAGTTCCTTCAGAGACTTTGTCTTTCACCGTGACGGTCAAGGGAACGGTGCGACCCTTGACCGCATCATTGCTTGCCTTCAGGGTGAGCGTTTGTCCGTCGAGGGTTGCCGAAACTCCTTGCCCAGCGCCGTTGACGGTGTATTCGAGTTCGTCTTGATCGTCTACGTAGGGGTAACGCGTGACACGAACGAGATCTAGTGTCTTCTCTTGTCCTGGCTCGAGGTCAATATTGGCACCAAGCATTACTGGTGGCATGTTTTCGCGAGGGGTCACGGTGATCGGCAGCACAATCGTGGCAGTGTGAGCACCGGGTGAAGTAGCAGAGTCCCCGTCGGTGACTTCAAAGGAGATGGAGGCCGGACCAAAGTAACGGTCTTCACTGGTGAAACTCAAAGTGGTGTCATTGACTACCAGGCGTGATCCATCAGCGTGTGTGGCACGAACCGTGGAAGCATCTGTGAGTTTCACGCTCTTGCCCAATGCAGCAATGACATAGTCATTGAGGTTGATTCGCAGAGGCTGTTCACTGACAACGGTCAGTGGTGCGACACCCCGCTTACGCTGAGGCAGGGCATCATCCGTGCCAGGAACCCAGATAAATGCGGTCGAGGTGACACTGGGGTCATCGGGGTGGGCAACAGTAAAGGGGATGATTTGGCTTTGCGCCAACACCTGCACACGAACAGTGTTGCTTGAGATAACACGAGCGGTAGCACCATAGCCATTGACTATGGTTGGGCGCAGACTTGAGACCGGGCCGTCGGCAAAGAACGCATTAGCCATCACGTTCACGTCCACACTGTTGTGGCCAAGAATGTCGGTCAAGCTGACCACGGCATCTGAGATGACAGGTTTTGCCAAGGGTGCCTGAGCTTGAACATCGAGGGTAATGAAGTTGGAAGCAGAGCCGGCAATATCGTTCTCGATTTCATAGATCAACCCATAGCGACCGGGGGTCAGCGGTGCAGTGATCTTGACCAGGTCTCCCACTATTTCTGCCGTGACGGAGTCGTCTTGTGGGGTGACGGTGACCAGTGTGAGTGGACGGCCATCTGGGTCAGAATCGTTTTGTAGGGCACGAACATAGACGGTGTAGCCAGGTCTAGCCGTAACGTTATCTGCCACCGCCACCGGGTTGCGACCACCGGCAAGTGGTTCTGCAATTCCCACCCGTATCGTGGCACTTGCTTGTGCACCGAGAGCATCCACTACCGAGTAGGTGAATTGGTCTGTGCCTGTTGCATAGGCCGAGGCTTCATATTCGATCCAATCTGCGCCGACAGAACTGATGGAACCCTTTTCAGGGTTGGTGTCCAGTCCCACGAACTGGACCGAGTCACCATCTGGATCAATGCCCACCAACGGTATGGGGATGCGCACTGTCTGCCCCGACATGGCACGTGCTGTCACAGCACGTGGTGTCGGTGGCTGGTTGGTATCTTCATCGATGGCACGAACCGCAATCGTGACGGTTCCACTTGCCCACTGCCCGTTATCTGCATTCACGCGGTACACAGCAGAGTAAGTGCCGGGGTTGGTTCCAGCTAGGAAGCGCAGTTGGTTTCCAGATACAAAAAGCAAACCTGAGCCTGCGGGAACATCCTGATCTAGGTTTGGAGCCAAACTCAGCTCTCCCCCGTCTGGGTGAATATCGTTGGCGAGGACCGGAATCGTGATGACGTCCCCTACGCGAACAGCGACAACGTCGGGAACAGCAACCGGTGCTTGCGCGATGGTGGGGGCAGGTGTTTGCACAACCGTGATGGTTCCCTCACTTTGCGAAATACCGTTACTGATTCGGTATCCGAAGGAAACTGCCTGATCTAGTGGTTTGGTCAGCGTCACACGCACCAAACGGTGATCAACTATCTCAACTTGTATTCCGGACTCCACCGGAACATTCATTGTTCCGGTCACCACCAGCACACCGCCTGCGGGGTCGCGGTCTGTGGCGGTCACGTCCACTGTTCGTGATTGCTGAAGAGGAACATAGACGGCATGTGCTGCAGTGATGGGCTGAGCAGAGATCTCTGGCGGATCAATCACATCCACGCGGACTAAACCAGAGCCCGTGGTCTGACCATCGGTCACCGCATAGGTGACATAGGTTGAACCGGTGCGAGAAGCCGTGACGGAGAAAGAGAAATCGGCGAAGTCGGTGACGATATCCATTCCCGGAACAGCGGGAACACCGGTAAGGCTAAGCACCCCAGATCCACCGCGAATGTGGGAAGACGGGTTGATGCTCAGCGGCTGACCCTGAATAGCAATCACCGCGAAAGCTTCGGCCACGATTGGAACCTGACCTGCCGCCTTCACATTGACCTGGACTGATCCAAAACCTGATGCACGGCCGTCAGAAACTTCCAAGGCGATCTGCTTAGCCCCGCCGCCACCTCGACCAGAGTCAGTGAAGGCGACTCGACCAGCAGGTGAGTAGGAAAGCGAATCAGGCTGTTCAGTAGTTGCAGAAGCAACAAAGATGGCATCGCCATCGGGATCAACCCAGTCACCTAAGACATTGACAATGACCTGACCGCCCATTGCCACATCGGTGCGGGTTGGTCTGGCCTGAACAGGTGGTGAGTTTTCAGAATCAGGGTGAATGTTGAGGGTGACAGTTGCCGATGCTTCCCCACCTCGACCATCGGAGATGGTGTAGTCGAACTGGGTTGCTCCTGCCGCATCTGGAGCCAGTCGAACCATGACTTGGTTACGGTCTGCGCTGATATAAATTTCCCCCAGTGCTGCAGGTATCGACGTGATCGAATCGATCACTAACGCATCACCGTTGGGGTCATAGTCGTTGAGCAGTACGGGAAGGGACGTCACTCGTCCCGGGCGAGCACCCAGATCGTCATCAACAGCAACCGGTGGTGCAGGATTCTTGTCATACTCTGGCGAATCAGCATTGTTGGTTTGAACAACCTGTTGTTCAAGTGCTTGCTGAGCTAACAAAGAATCCCAGTTGTCGATCAGGCGAACACCGCCTTGGACCGCCCAGACAAGGCCGTTGAGGGAGTCATTGAGCGCAATCACGCCATCGCTCGTGCGGAACGTGAGTTCGGCAGAACCAGCCATCGACTCTGCGTTTTCCACGCGGTTTGCTTGCGCGCCACAGGTGGACCACACCGTGCCACCTGACCACGCAGCATATGCGCAATCCCCTGAAATCAGCGGTGCCGCTGGGCGTCCATTTGCTGCCGTGATGACAGTGCTATCGCCGTTATCCAGGTTGAGTGCGGTGAGACCTGAGCTCAGCGCCAACAGCACAGAGCTGGTTCCAGAAACAGTTGTCGACTCAGTAGAGTTGGCGTTCACGCCCACAGTGCTGGGTAGTTGCATCTGGGCTTGAGACAGTTCCGTGGAGGTTGCACTGAGCTGGATTACTCGCCCTGCAGTAATGAGCTGTGCATTTTGAGTATCGAGCACTGCCCAGCGTTGTCCCACCAGCGTGATCTGAACCTTGCCCTTGGTGAGCGTGGCGTCGATCGCAGAGCTTTCAGGAGTGACAGAGGTCAAGGTGTTGATGGTGGAGAGAGTGTTCGTCTTTGCACTGACCCCCACAAGTAGTCCTGCGTCATTGACCGCCACAACCGAATCTGCTCCCACGGTGAAGTTGGCGGGCTGAGTCTGGGCATCAAAGTTGGTGATAGTAGCTGCGGGAATTACCCACACATCACCGGTGCTTGGCGCATGCAAGATCACATTCTCACCAGAAAGTGCAGCATAGGTCACATCTGCCGGAAGTGGAATGCTTTCAGAAACTTCACCAGTTGTCTGGTCAACCACGTCTAATGACCTGGTTGCATCATTGATCAGAAATACGTGTGAGGCGTTTTGCACCAAATCCATCTGACTGGAGTCGGTGGTCAATACGGTGTTGAGTTCAAAAACTTTGGTGTTTGCTCGCCCAATTGCCTGCTTGTCACCGTTGGTGACCCACACCGCACCGTCATCAAGATTCACGCGTTGTGCTTGATAACCCGTGGCCACAATTGCACCAATGATCAGCAGTGCCAACACACTTGTTGCCGCAGTCCACTTGATCACCGTGCGGCTCAACACAGAACGTCCAGGCACGGTGTCCCCCAGAATGCGGGTCAACCAGGAGCGAAACATGACTATCCCGCCACCTGTGCAAGAACAACAGTGACGATGGCAACAACTGCCACTGCTGCTGTGGCAACGCTGATCAACAGCTTGCGTCGACGCTTGGCAGCCACGAGAGTCAACTCATCACGCAGGGCAGGAGTGGAGTTATATCCTTGGCGACGCCAGCCTGGGTTGGCATGAGCATCGAGAGGGGTGAGTGCTGTTCGATCGTTCTCATTGATCACAATCGCGCTAGAACCCCACTCATCCCCCACCACGTCGATAGGTGTTTGGGCCAGACCCAGAGAAGTTTCAACCTGTTGCAACTGGCGAGCAAACTCGAGAGCCGAGTGTGGCCGGTCAATTGGGTTCTTACTCATCACCTTGGTGAGCACTTCTTCCAGCTTCGCTGGAACATCACCGCGGCCAATCGGTGTCGGCTTGGATTTCAGGATACGCCCCGCCAAGTGCCCCGGAGAGTTATCTTTGCCAGGAACTTCAAAGGGTGAGCGACCTGCCAGCAGGGAATACACCGTTGCACCCAACGCCCAGATTTCTGAAGCTGTCGACCCAGTGGTGCTTTCTCGAATCACTTCCGGAGCAGACCACGGAACTGACAATCCGACAGCGGTGGAGTTATCCCCCAGATACACAGACGAGGCAATACCGAAGTCACTGAGCACAGGGTGGCCATAGGCCGTCACCAGAATGTTGCCGGGCTTGATATCGCGGTGTAGAACATTAGCTCGGTGCGCGGTTTCTAAGGCGGCAGCGATACGAATACCGGTGCGCAAAGCTTCGGAAACAGGAATCGTTTCAGCGCGGAAGCGTTCACCGTAGCCACCCACACACACTTCGGTGACGAGATATGGCCTGCCATCCGAACTCACCCCTGCCTCAAACACACTCAAGATGGAGGGATGAGTGCTCAGCTGAGACATCAGCTGAGCTTCAGATTGGAACATGTCGCGAACGCGAGGGTTGACCACCTCGGGCAACAGGACTTTGATCGCCACATTTCGCCGAGGGAGCTGTTGCTCATAGAGAAAAACATCACCAAAGCCACCCGAGCCGAGGACTCGAACGAAGGTGAATCCGGAGAGAACAGGCGGGGTTGCGGGGAGTCTTCTCGACATCTGCCACCACCTTCTTCGCCCTGGGTGAGCTTCATACGAAACTCAACGCAAATAACGCCGTAAATTCAGCGCAATTGAAGTTTAGGCAGGTGAAACTGAGGATTCGGTGTGCCCCACCGTGACCGCAATAACGTCGATCACAATCAGGGTGACGTTGTCGCGGCCGCTGTTGGTCAATGCAGCATTCATCAACTCGTTGACCGCATCTTCGACGGTTGCTGAGTTGGTAAGGAAGTGTTCAATTCCGACATCTGTGAGCTCTTTGGTGAGCCCGTCAGAACACAGCAGCAAACGCATGCCAGGAACAACAGGGAGAGCAACATAGTCAGGAATGGGCTCGTCAATAATGCCCACCGCACGAGTAATCACGTTGGCGTGTGGGTGGTAATCCGCCTCTTCCTTGGTGATTGTTCCGGCATCCACTAGCTGCTGCACTACGGAGTGATCAACCGTCACCTGCTGGAAGGTGTCTTCCAACTTCACATACACGCGAGAGTCACCAATGTTGAATACTGCCCACTGCAGTTGTGGGCCTTCTTGCACCAGCGCAACACCGGTGACCGTAGTTCCAGCACCCTGCTGATCTTCGGTGAGTTTGTTGCGCAGATCCACGACCGACATCGCCAAGGCCATCTCGAGGGCATCGAGATCTGCAAAACCAGGCTTTTCTAGGCCTGCAATGCGTTGAACAACACAGTCGCTGGCAATATCTCCAGCACTGTGTCCACCCATGCCGTCTGCAACAGCAAAGACGGGACAGGCAATCGCATAGGAGTCTTCATTGTTGGCACGGTGGTTTCCCACATCAGTGCCAGCAGCCCATGACAGGGTGACGCTCGCACCGGTACTCGTGTCGACAACAGTCGTGCCGGTCGAGTTCTGGCCAAGGGCAGTCACAGGAAAATCTCCAAGAAAACGGGGTTACAACCGCGGTGAATACGGCTAACCAAGAACTTCAAGTCTATTACCGTCACCGAGGTCAATAATCGCGCCCACAGCCAGTGCCATCGAGTCTCCGGGAGCAAGCAAGATTGTGGGCTTACCTGGGATGATCACGCGCGTGCCATTGGTTGAGCGCAGATCTGTCACCACGACCACATCTCCCACTGCCTCAACACGGGCATGCGTGGAAGATACGACACCTTCTGGCGAAGCCAGAACAACCAGTGAGACTCCCTGTTCTCCACGCAGTGGTGCGGATGGAAGGCGACCCAAAATGACCGGGGTGGTCAGTAAATACTTGGTTCCGTTAATGTGTCGCAGTCGAAAGCGAGAAACCTGCTCGGGAGCAGGTTCGCCAATACCTGCATCACTGCCCTCAAGATCGTCATCATCGATTTCTTCAATCAGTGCACGAACGCTCTCGGAAGTGTCCAGCATGGAGCGCAAGATGGTGTTGTATTCATCAGTTGTGCTTTCGGGAACAACCGTGTCATCACGGGTGATCACGGTTGAATCATCGGGCACCACGGTGTCGATGACTGTGGTGTCAATCACCTCAACAGAACCCACCACAGTTTCCTCGATGGGAACACGAATGATGGTGTCATCACTGGCATCAGTGCCGATGACAGTGTCATCGTTGGCGGTGATGCGCGTGTTGTCGTCGGGTGAAGTCATGATGTGTGTCGCTAGGCAGCTGGCGTGTTCTCCGTTGCCGACACGCGCTGACCCACCACAGCAGAGACACCGTCCTGGCGCATCGAGACACCATAGAGGGCATCTGCGATTTCCATCGTGCGCTTTTGGTGAGTGATCACGATGAGCTGACTGGAGTTACGCAGGTCTTCAAAGATCGCCAGCAGACGTCCCAGGTTGGCATCATCAAGAGCTGCCTCGACCTCGTCCATGATGTAGAACGGCGAAGGGCGAGCCTTGAAAATGGCCACCAGCAGTGCAACAGCTGCAAGCGATCGTTCACCACCAGAGAGCAGACTCAGGCGGTCAATCTTCTTACCCGCAGGCTTGACCATGACCTCAATACCGGTGGTGAGCAGGTCATCAGGGTTGGTCAACGCAATGCTTCCTGAACCACCGGGGAAGAGGATGGGGAATACTTCAGCAAATGCTGCTTGGGTGTCATCGAAGGCAGCCTGGAACACCGACTGCATCGTGGTGTCGACTTCCTCAATGATCGTCATCAAGTCCTTGCGGGTGTTGGTGAGGTCAGTGAGTTGCTCAGTGAGGAAGGTGTGGCGCTGTTCCAGCGCGGCAAACTCTTCCAGTGCCAACGGGTTCACACGGCCAAGCTGACCGAGCTTACGCTCTGCTTTCTCCAGGCGGGTCTGCTGTTCGGAACGGTTGTAGGGCTTAGTTTCTGGCTCTGCATCTGCAGGCGCATCAACCTCTACTGGAATAGCAATGGGAACCTCAGGGCCGTATTCGGCAATGAGGACATCCTCGACAAGTCCTAGTTCATTTCCTGCACGCTCGAGCAGTGCTGACAGGTGCATCTTCTTTTCATAGATCTGCAGCTCGAGGCCGTGCACGTTCTCGGTAATGGAGTGCAGACGTTCACGAAGTTGTGATTCTTCTTGGCGCAGCGAAACCAGTTCCTGGTTTTGTGCTGCGCGGTCAGCTTCACGCTGCGCCAGAAGGACGCGAGCCTCGGCAACTGATCGATCTACCGAATCCAACACCGCAGGCAGAGCATCAGCAACACCAGCAGCGGCATCAATCTGGCGACGGCGAACAACAGCACGACGTGCTGCTTCTTCTGCCGCAGCACGATCAGCTTCAAGCTGCTGGCGCAGACCCTCGACACGAAGTTCTTCTGCACGAACACGTTCGCGCGCAGTTTCTAGTTCAAGACGGGCTTGAACTTCTTGCTCTCGAACCTGTTCCAACTCAGCAAAGAGTTCATCTCGAGCAGAAACATCCAAGATGGGGCGTGGCCTGGATTCAACAGCTTCCAGTTCGCTTGTGGCACGATGGGCATTCTGCTCTGCTTCTTCCACCGAGGAGGCAGCCAAAGCAAGTGACGCACTCAAACGCTCAGATTCTGCAATGGCTGCTTCAACCTGCACGCGAGCACGGTTGAGTGCTTCAGAGCGGGCTGCCAGCTGTGAATCATATTCACGCAAGGCAGCAAGGGATGCGGTTGAGCGTTCCTTGGCAACCTGGGCAACTCCGCGCTGGTCTGCCAGTTCTAGTCGTGCCTTATCGATTAGGCCCACAACTTCATCCAGTCGCTTCTGCGCTGCATCACGGTCAGAAACGAGCTCAATACGGCTCTGCTTAGAACCAGATCCACCACGCAACACAAATCGTGTGAGTACTTCACCAGCTTTGGTGATGATCGTCACATTGGCATCAGCTGAATCAAGGCCTTGCTTCCACGCTGCCCGGGCAGCATCGAGATCATCAGCAATGACAGTTGCGGCGAGTAATGCCAGTACTCCTTCAGGACCAGTGACGACGTCTGCCGCTGGAACAACACCGGCCACAGAAGGTAATGACAGTGACGACTTTCCTGGCTTGGCTGCAACAACAATTTCTACGCGCCCCAGATCATCGCGATCCACGTTGGCCAGCGCAGAGATGGCGGCATCCATGTCATCGGCCAGTACTGCGTCAGAGAGGGAACCCAAGCCAGCAGCAATAGCGGCTTCGTAACCGGTCTTAACCTGAATGTGTTCTGCAACAAGTCCACGAATACCGGAGAGTTTGGCTTTCACCAGGGCCGAAGAACCATCTTTTTGATCTAGCGCCATCGAGAGTGCACCAGTGCGAGCTTGAAGAGCATCGCGCTCACGCTCGAGGGTGTGGAGCTCATCACGCAGGCGATCGATGGTGGCATCTGCTTCCACAACCGCTGCTTGCGCAGCTTCATAAGCGTCGTTGAGTCCAGTTTCTCCTGCGGTGGTGTCAGCAGAGTCAGATTCAACCTGTGCCAAGTTTTCTTGAGCAGAAACTTTACGCTCGGTTGCCGCATCCAGTGCGTTCTGCTGACGCAGCACTTCACCACGAACTGCGGCCAAAGCTGAATCTGCAGCTTCTTTCTTTCCACGCAGTGTGGTCAGTTCAAGATCGTGCTGAGAGACCAGTGCAGACTGTGCTGAGATTTGTTCGTCAATCGAGTCCAGCTTTTCACGGGCCACTACAGTGGCCTGCTGTGATGCTTGCCAGGCGGCTTCGGCAGCAGTAACGATGCCTCGCATGACCTCAACTTCGGATTCAGCACCCTCGATCATTGCCTGGTTAACACCAGAACCTAAAGGCTGTTGATCGGTGTCAGCACCAAGCAGAGCCAAGCGCTGATTGGCCAGGTTGTAGAGACCACGCAAACGTTCCTGAATGGACTCCAGCGCAAAGACGGTCTTCCGCGCAGACTCAACATCATCAGCACTCTGATCTGCTTCGAGGCGGCGCACGCGCAACATGGTTCGCTCAAGCTGTTCCTGCAACACAATGCGTTCGCTGTGACGCTCAGACTCGGTCTTGTTGTGAGCATCAAGTGTGGTGCGCAACTGAACAACATCATCAGCCAGGATACGTGCGCGAGCATCGCGCACCTCTGCCTGAATACTCTGTGCTTCACGCGCAATCTCGGCCTGGTGTCCCAGTGGCTTGAGCTGGCGACGAACTTCGGTAGCAAGGTCTGTCAATCGGGTGAGGTTTGCTTGCATCGCTTCAAGCTTGCGCACGGTCTTTTCTTTGCGTCGACGGTGCTTGAGAATTCCGGCAGCTTCTTCGATGAAGCCACGACGATCTTCTGGGCTTGCCTGGAGCACGTTGTCGAGACGACCCTGACCGACGATGACGTGCATTTCTCGACCTAAACCAGAGTCGGATAGGAGTTCTTGCACATCGAGCAAACGGCAGTTCTCACCATTGATGGCATATTCGCTCGAGCCGTTACGGAACAAAGTTCTACTTATGGTGACTTCGGAATATTCGATGGGAAGTGCACCATCTGTGTTGTCGATGGTGAGCAGAACCTCTGCGCGGCCTAGTGGGCCGCGGGTGGAGGTTCCAGCGAAGATGACGTCTTCCATCTTGCCGCCGCGCAGGGTCTTTGCACCCTGTTCACCCATAACCCAGGCGAGGGCATCAACCACGTTGGACTTACCCGAACCGTTCGGTCCCACCACACAGGTGACTCCGGGCTCGAAGGCGAAAGTAGTCGGCTGGGCAAACGACTTAAAGCCTTTGAGCGTCAGGCTTTTTAGATACACGTCGAATGGCTCCCCGAGTCAGCAGTGCAGAACGCACTAGCTAACAAATTTACTGGATATAAAAGCCAGTGAAAACCACAGTTTTAGTGGTCGTCTTCGAGTTCCTTACGTATCGAATCTGACGCCTGCTGCAGCACCTCAACTAAACGAGGAATATCCATGTGAGTGAGGTGAGCAACGACACCGACTGCAGCAACGCAGCGACCTCCGCGAAGGATGGGTACGGCCACAGATCCATTACCTGCAGTGCTCTCCTGTCGAGCAATGGCATAGCCGCGGTTCTTAGTTTCCACCAACTCTGTCTTGAGCTTGACCGGATCCACGATCGAGTAGGGGGTGGTGCGCGTCAAGGGACGACTGAGGTATTTCTCGATAGCCTCGGGGCTTTGCCATGCCAGCAACACCTTACCCACACCGGTGGTGTGGAGGGGAAGGTGTCCACCTGCACGAGAAGCGGTGTGCACCGAGCGCTCGCCACCGATTCGGTCGACATAGAGTGCCTGTCCGCGGTCGAGCACAGCGAGGGTGATGTTTTCACCTGTCTCTTCATACAGACGAGCAAGTGTGGGGAGTGCACGGTGGCGCAGCTGGTCGCTCACGGGCGCTAGCTGACCGATAGACCACACACGTGTGCCGATGCGGTAGCGGCGGTCCGATCCTCGAACGAGGAATCCCCCGGCAACGAGTTCTGCCACGACGCGGTGGGTGCTCGACATGGGAAGCAGTGACTTCTCGGAAAGTTCAGAGAGCGTCAGTGCACGACGTCGCTCATTGAAACAGCCAAGAACAGCGATGCCGCGACCGATTGAAGAAATGGGTGCTCCGGCAGTGGTGCGTGCTGGACTCATGAAATATCTGCCCTTTCAGGCTTCGAGAATGAAGGTTCCAATGACCGGAACATTACTCCTCATTTATCTCGATATCAAGATATATCGCGAAATTAGGAATTTTTTCCTCGCGCAGCGACCTTCCAGCGGTCAACGAGAGCACCCCGATCGAAGACAAAAACCTCGTCTGCCAGATTCACGGTGTTACACACATGGTTGGGAATGACAGAAAGAACATCTCCCACAACAGGGATATTTTTCTCGCCAGCAAACTCGATCGTGGCGTGATGTTCAGACAGGGCCACGATGCGGGCATCGGGGAATCCTTGGATGCGGCCGTAGCCCGTGGCATAAGGTGCCTTATCTGCTCCCAGAGCTTTACTCCCCGCATCAACAATGACCCTGTTGCCGCGCACGCTCACAACGGTGCCCTGAACCGTCAACGCAATGTCATCCCAGCCACATGAACCTAGTTCAAGTTGTTGAGCGTCATTGAACACATACACGCCTGGTCGTTGCTCTGTCACCACAGAAGCATCAGCTTCTGCCAGGGATGGGGTGGATCCCCCACTGACCATGAGCATGTCGGCTAGACCCAGAAATTCAAGCTGTTGCCGTGCGGTTGCTAATGCGACCGCTTCATCTCGAGCTGCCGCAGCCCGGCCGTCGAGTGCATAGCTGTGGCCAGGGAAGGTAAAGCAGCCGGCAATCTGGAGTCCCATGTTCAGCAATTGTGAAGCGAGTTCCGCCACCGAGTCAGGTGATATTCCGCTTCGGTGATGACCCGAGTCAACCTCAATGACCAGTTCAACGTGAGATGCTCTCCCACCCAATAATTCAGAGAGACGCTTTCCTGCTGCCACAGAATCGATTCCCAACCGAATAGTTGAGTGGTCGAGAAGTGCCGCTAATCGTTGAGCTTTCACCGGGGTCAACCACAGTGGATACGCAATCATCACGTCAGTGAACCCGGAAGCAACAAAAACTTCTGCTTCACCTAGCGTCGCAACCGTAAGACCTAACACTCCAGCTGCTTCTTGCATGCGCGCAATTTCAATGATCTTGTGCGTCTTCACATGAGGGCGGAGGGCTATTCCTGCAGAACGCGCTGCGTCAGCAGCGCGGGCAATGTTTGCTTGCAGCGTGCCAAGTTCAATCGCAACGTAGGGAGTCTCTGGCACAGTAAGGGTCATAGCCTTAAGACTACTTTTTCTGACACTTCGGGCAGAAGTGCGAACCACGATTCATGAAGGTCACCCGGCGAATAGGAGTCCCGCACCGCGGACACGGTTTCCCCTGCTGACCATAGGCATTGAGGCTGTGCGAGAAGTAGCCTGATTCTCCATTGACGTTGACGTATTGCTCGTCAAAACTGGTGCCACCCTCAGCCAGAGCTTTATTCAAGATTGCTCGAACAGCGCTCAGAAGCTCTCTGGCCTTAGCCTTCGATAACGTATCTGAGGGTTTCTCGCCATGAATCTTTGCCGCCCACAACGACTCGTCTGCATAGATGTTTCCCACGCCACTGATCAATGTCTGATCCAGCAGTGCCCGCTTCACTCCCGTGCTCTTCTGACGTAAACGAGTAATGAAGGCCTCGTCATCAAAGAACTCATTGAGAGGATCAAGAGCAATGTGTGCTGCCTGAGAAGGAACGAAACCAGAGGCTTGCTCTACGAGTTCATCAACGGCCATAGATCCAAAGATGCGCTGGTCAACAAAGTTGACCAGAAGCTCACCGTGTTGAGGGTGAGAGATCTCGTATTGAATCCTCAGGTGGCGGTCTGCAGGAGCATCTAGTTCACGCAGCAGGACCTGGCCACTCATTCCCAGATGCGTAACCAGTGCATCTCCGGTGTCCAGTGGAAACCACATGAACTTGCCTCTGCGCTGCGCAGATAACACCGTGGCACCTTGCAGCATGCCCACAAAATCTCCCCGGCGTGCATCGTGACGTTTGAGGGAGCGCGGATCAAACACGCTCACCGTTTCAATTCGTGCGCCCACGAGTGCTGGCTCTAACCCAGCCCGCACCACCTCAACCTCGGGAAGTTCAGGCATGAGAGAAACTTAGGCGTTCTCGCTGAGGATGGCCCATGCAGACAATGCTGCTGCCATCTCAGCATGTTTCTTGCTGGTACCACTTCCGGTGGCAGTAACGAACTCTCCAACGACAACGGTGGCTGTGAAGACTCGGGCGTGGTCTGGGCCATCGGCTTCAACCGAATACACCGGCACTGCATCGCCGAGTTTGGCAGCTGCTTCTTGCAGGCTGGTCTTGGGATCCATAGCTGCACCGAAACGCTCAGGGTTTTCCAGCAGTGGTTCGATCAAACGAAGCACGAGATCGTTAGCCACTTGAGGACCAGCAGTGAGATAGGCAGCACCAAACAGTGCCTCCACGGTGTCTGCCAGGATTGAATCCTTGTTGCGACCTCCAGTGAGTTCTTCACCGTTACCCAAGCGAATGTAATCACCTAGGCCAATACCTCTGGCAACTTCAGCCAAAGCGATAGTGGAGACCAAGGACGCCCGACGCTTCGCCAAATCCCCTTCATCAAGTTCAGGGTTGTTGGTGTAGAGCATGACGGTCACTGCTTGACCCAGCACCGAATCGCCTAAGAATTCCAGGCGCTCATTATGAGCAATGCCGCCATGTTCGTAGGCGAAGGAGCGGTGCGTCAAGGCAAGCTGATACAGCTCCCCGTCAAGGGGTATGCCAAGAGAACTCGAGAGACTCGAGAGATCGGTCTTGAGACCAGAAGCAGGAGAGCTCATGCTCACTCGCCTAGTAAGTGTGACTAAACGTCAGCTACCTTGCGGCCCTTGTACTCCATGAAGAGTGGGGTGCCAGCAGAGTCTTCAACAACCTTTGCGCGGTGAGGCAGGCTGTAGGAAACCTTGCCGTTAGCGTCAACGCTCTTGACGAGGGTGGCGGCTTCAGCCTTCCACTGTGAACGGCGCATGCGAGTGCTTGCTCGCGACATTTTGCGCTTGGGAACAGCCATGGCTATCTCTTCTCTTCTTGCTTACTTCTTATTACCGGTGCTTGTGTCACCGTTGTCTTCGGAAGCTCTCAGCTGGCTCAGCGCAGCCCATCTCGGGTCAATCGTCTCATCCAGCGCGGGATCCAGTGGTTTAGCCAAACGTTCACCAGTCTCAGGATCGAGACCAGCACAATCTGGACGGCATACCGGCTGGAACGGAAGTGCGAGCACTACCGCTTCCCTGACTAGAGGTTCAAGATCCACGTGGTCGTCGTGAACCTCATAATCAAATGCTTCGTCTACAGAATACGCGAAAAGTTCTTGAAATTCGACTTCGAGGTCTTGCTCGATGGGGTCAAGGCATCTTCCGCACTCCCCGACAGCTGTAGTTTCGACCTCTGCAGTGACCAAAATGCCATCTCCGAGGGACTCTAAACGCAGGTCGAGGTGAATGTTTTCGCCCGCAGGAACAGCAATGATTCCTTCGCCCAACTTTTCTGGCGCAGCAATATCAAGCTCACGCTCCCGGTGTTCACCGGGGCGGTGCATGAGGTCGAAGACCTCAATAGTGAAAGGAGTTTTGACGAATTTACTCACGGGATAAGTCTAGGGCTCAAGCCGGGAAGCAACTTTTCCTGTCAGACTTCGCCCAATGCGCTGCACTGGTTTTTCTACCAAAGTTCTCGCAATGAGGGTGAAGAGTATTGACACGATCGTGATGGCCACAGATTCGGTCAAGAAAAACACCACCCATTTGCCGGGAGGATACGGCCCACTTGGTGTTCCCAGCACAATGTTTGTCCACTGAATCAGTGGCTGGTGGAACACATACACACCAAATGAATAAGCACCCATAAAGGCCATGACTTTGGCTTTGCGTGTGCCAGGTGTGACTTCAAACTTGGTCAATTGCAAAATCAGGAACGCAAAGATGGGGGCAGCAAAGTAGGTGATGTTGTAGCGATACGAATCCCAGTGCCACGCATCTTCGATAAAGAACATCGAGACCACGAGCGCAATGGAGAGTGCAAAGAGCCACCAGTTACGAAAACGAGCAAGCTGGGGCAGATACTTTCTCAGCAGCAAGCCAATACCAAATCCAAGGAATGCGCGACCAACTGCTTCAAACCCTCGAATAGGTCCGCTGTATTCGATGAAGGAAGCATCTGAGGTCAAGCCATACCAGAGCATGAAGTAACCGGCAGCGATCGCTGCCAGGATTCCAAGTCCCCACTTAATCGCCGTCAGCGGTGCATACACAACGTTGGCAATCCACTCAGCAGACAGCGACCACAGCGGAACGTTGATAGCAATGGCGGCCGCGAGAAGCACCTGAAGCAGCAAGAACGCGATCAGCAAAATATGTGTGCGCTCATCGGCAGGCAGACCCACCAAGCTGCCATAGGGAGGGTTGAACTGGTCGCGACTGACCAATACGTCTCGTTCCCAATTCAAGGCAATCAATGCGGTAATCAGTGAAGTTACGGCAAGCGGCCAGAAACGGAATACACGCTTGAGAATAAATACTCCTGATGCGCGGCCTAACTGTTTTCCTCTGTGGGGCATGCTGGGCCAGAGCACAAAGCCGCTAAGCACGAAGAAAAAATCGACAAACAGGTAGAACGAAGCCAGCTGCTGGAAATCTTGTGTAGCACTTACGGTGACGTGAAATGCCAGCACACCCAAGGCGGCAACACCGCGCATCCCATCAAGGACAAGGAAGCGAGGCTGGGCTGTTGTGGTCACGAAAGTGAATCCTCTCAGGAGGGAGTGAGCGGAGAGAACCAGAATGACACATAAACTAGACAGGTAACACACGCGGGAGTGGTGAAATTGGTATACACGCCAGATTTAGGTTCTGGTGCCGAGAGGCGTGAGGGTTCAAGTCCCTTCTCCCGTACAAATACTTCGTAAGTCAATGAAGTTCGTAAGTCAATGAAGAAAGAGCACACATGCTTCACGCTTCCGCTTTAGACGGACAGATGGCTGACCTGTTCTCTCAAGTTGGTGTGGTTGTTTTTTACCTCGTGGTGTGGGGACTTGTTTTCGCGGGGACCGGTCTGTTCGTCGGTGCATTTATCCCCTTCATTACCGGTGACTCTCTCTTGTTTGCCTCTGGCTTGGTCACGGCAGCTACTCCCGAACTGAGTATCTGGATCTTGGGCCTTGGTGTGGGTATCGCTGCATTCGTTGGCGATCAAGTCGGCTTTGTGCTGGGTAGACACTTGGGCAGACCCTATTTGGATCGCAAGAGTGGACCGCGCATGAAGCGCATCATTGCGCGCGTGGATAAGTTTTATCAGTCCTACGGCTGGTGGTCAGTCGTCATTGCCCGATTCATTCCGTGGGCTCGTGTTTTCGTTCCCTGGGTTGCCGGCATCGGCAAGATGAACTACTTCAAGTTCCTCACCAGCAACTTCGTAGGTGCTGTTGCTTGGGGTATTGGTCTGACCTTGGTTGGCTACTACGCAGCGAGTATTCCCGGGGTAAAGGCAGCCGCCTATGTCATTGCTGGTTTCTTCATTACCGCGTCCATCATCTTCAGCATTCGGACCTGGGTTATTGAACGTCGCGATCGCGCGCAAAACACTGAGAACTAGCTGAAAGCACCCTCCATGCCCTGCCGGTAGGCTGGACGCATTATGCATACCGCGTTGATTCCTTGGCTTGACCCTGCAAACCTGATCGACGGGTTTGGTCCCTACGCCCTTCTCGGCGTTGCTTTCATCGTCTTCGCAGAGACTGGCCTCCTGGTTGGTTTCTTACTTCCAGGCGACACCCTGCTCATCTCTGCGGGTGTGCTCACCGTCACCGACACGTTCGGTGCCAACATCTTTGTAGTCTGTGCCGCCATTACTGCTGGTGCATTTTTCGGTGGTGAAGTCGGGTATCTCATTGGCCATAAATTTGGCCCGAGTGTGTTTGAGAAAAATGAGAGTGGCTTCTTCAGTAAGAAAAACGTAGAACGCACCAACGGCTTCTTCATTCGATACGGCGGTCTGGCCGTCATCATTGCGCGTTTCGTTCCTGTTGTGCGCACCTTCGCTCCTGTTGCCGCCGGTGTTGGCCACATGAACTACAAGAAATACACCCTCTATAACTTGATTGGCGCCATCATCTGGGGCTCCGGGTTGACCGCAATTGGTTATGGCGTGGGACACATTCCCGTCGTTGCTGACTTCGTTCAGAAATACATCGACATTGTGCTCTTGGGCGTTGTCGTGATCGTGCTGATCCCCAGCATCTATCACTACATCCAGGCCGTCATGAAGGCTCGTCGCGCCAAGAAGGAAGCTGCTTTCAAGCACACTCCCGAAGGTCATGTGGTTACGCATGAGGAAGCAGAGAAGCTTGTTCTCAAGCAAGATGACTTCCTACAAAAGCCTCACGGCAAGCACGACGCTGCCTCGAACTAGTCATGTCTGACACACACGTTCTTCGCCTCACGGCCTTTAGTGACGACCCTGAGGGAGGAAATCCGGCAGGGGTTGTTCTTAATGCTTCAGGCTTGAGCGATGCAGAGATGCTCTCCATCGCGCACGAAGTGGGCTATAGCGAAACGGCATTCCTCACTCCTCACACCGATGTTGAGAACAGCTACCAGATTCGTTACTTCACCCCCGAAGCTGAAGTAGCTTTCTGCGGTCATGCCACCATCGCTTCCGGTGTGGTTTTGGGCCGTGAATACGGTGACGGCGTCTATGAACTGAGCACCAATGCAGGTCCCGTGGAAGTGGATGTCACCGTTGCTGGCCAGGATGTGGTGGCAACGCTCACCTCTCCCCCAGCATCTGTTCAACCACTCGAGCATGATCTTCTCTATGACCTGCTCGATGCTCTGGATTGGGACGAGTCTGTTCTCGACACCCGTTTCACTCCCGCCGTGGGATTTGTGGGCAATGCCCACCCCATCGTGGTCCTGGACAGCCGAGAGACTCTCGCCTCGATGGACTATGACTTTGATGTCTTAGGCGATCTGATGAAAGAGCATGGCTGGACCACAATCCAGTTGGTGTATCCAGATGAGGGAGACCCCCACGGTCGCAGATGGCACTCACGCAACCCAGCACCTTCGGTCGGAATATATGAAGACCCTGCCACTGGTTCTGCCGCGGCAGCCTTAGGTGCCTATTTTCGTGACACCGGCATCTATGGCACGGGAGATCACGTCACCATTTTTCAAGGTGATGACATGGGGCGTCCCAGCTCAATCCTGCTCACTATTGGTGGTTCCAGAATGAAGATTTCTGGCACCGCAACAGATCTGAACTAGCTAAACGCTTCTACAGGAACATCCTTGTCATCGTTCACGATGGCAGCAACGATGCGCGCAGCAACAGCATCAGGATCCAGCCCCTGAGGCATTGCTGGTGCAACGCCAGCGATAGCGCGGGTGGCTAAACCTGTCTCAGTGTGAGGAGGTCTAGTGTCCACGACTCGAATGCCTTCACGGCGCAGTTCACGTTGCGCGGCAAACACAAACGCCTTGAGTCCCGCCTTGGAAGCACCGTAGGCAGCCATGCCTGCTGTGGGCATATCCGAAATCACTCCGGAGATGGTCAGCACGAATGGTTCACTGCCGGCGGCCTTCGCTGCGCCCAGTGCAGGAATGGCTTCTGTGATGAGCTCAATGGGGCTGGTTTGGTTGATTGCCTGCAGTTGCTGAAGAGTCTGGGCTTCAAGTTCAGAAACAGGACCAAAAGCAACAACGCCATGTGCTGCCACGATGCCATCTAATTGCCCCGCGGAAGTCACGGTGTGAATCAGTGACGTGGCAGCACCTGGCAAAGACAGATCAAGTGTGAACAACTCTGCAGGAATACCTAGTGCTTGGAGTGCATCAGCATTTCTCCCCGTGAGAACCAGGGAAGAACCTGCGTTGTGAAGTTGACGGGCAATGCGAGACCCCAGTGCACCGGTAGCACCGGTGACCAGGATTCTTTTACCAGCAACATCTGTCATGAACTCAACCTTTCTGCCAGGGCACGAAGCGCTCGAGCACGATGGCTCAGTGCATTCTTTTCTGCCGGGTCCAAGATAGCCGCAGTGACCTCATAACCTTCAGGAATGAAAATGGGGTCATAACCAAAGCCGTTGACGCCATGAACTTCCTTCGCCAGAGTTCCTGGCCAGTTGCCCACCACAACAAACTCTTCACTTGTCTCAGGGTTCACCACGGCAATATGGCAGGTGAAGTGTGCCCCACGATCCCCGTCTCGAACATCACTGAGTTGGTCCAGTAAGAGTTGGACATTTGCAGCATTGTCCTTCTTCGCTCCTGCCCAGCGGGCAGAGAAAATGCCAGGAGCACCGCCAAGAACTTCAACACACAAACCAGAATCATCCGAGAGCGAAGGTAGTCCCGTGTGAGCGGCAGCTGCCCGCGCTTTGATCAGCGCGTTCTCTGCAAAGCTCACACCGTCTTCAACAGGTTCTGGCCCGTCGTAACCAATGACGGTAATTCCTGGTATGAGCTCGCCCAAGATTGCATTGAATTCCTCAATCTTGTGCTGATTGTGGGTGGCGAGCACGAAGGTGTTCATAATTTAGGCAAGAGCCTGAAGTTGGAAGTTGGTGAGGTCTTCAGCACCGGCAACGGCCAAGTCCAGAAGCGAGTTCAACTCATTGCGGTCGAAAGGTGCGCCTTCAGCAGTTCCCTGAACTTCAACAAAGAGTCCGCGACCGGTGACCACGACATTCATGTCGGTCTCCGCGCGGACATCTTCGACATAGGCGAGGTCAAGCATGGGTGTGCCATCAATAATGCCCACCGATACGGCAGCAACACTGTCGATGAGGGGTTCTGCATTCTTGGCGATGTGTCCGTTTTCCTTGCCCCACGCGATTGCTTCGGCGAGCGCGACATAGGCGCCAGTGATTGCTGCGGTTCGAGTGCCACCATCTGCCTGCAATACATCGCAGTCAATCACGATGGTGTTTTCACCGAGTGCCTTGGTGTTGACCACAGCACGCAGTGAGCGGCCAATCAGTCGCGAAATTTCGTGGGTGCGGCCACCAATCTTTCCCTTAACCGCTTCACGATCCATGCGAGAGTTGGTGGAGCGAGGAATCATGGCGTATTCGGCGGTGACCCAGCCTTTACCCTTGCCCGTCATCCATCGGGGAACACCTGGGGTGAAGGATGCAGTGCACAACACTTTGGTCTTGCCGAAAGAGATCAGCGCAGAACCTTCTGCTTGTTCACTCCAGCCGCGCTCAATAGTGATTTCACGAAGCTGGTTGACGTCGCGCCCGTCTGCACGGGTGATGTTCTCAGACATAGGTTCCTTTAGTTGTGGGGAAGATTAATAGCGCCGGTGGGGGTGTAATCCACGGTGAAGACATGAGGTCCTAGAAAAAGCGAGGATAAACGCAGGAACTCTGCTGTGTTATCTCCGGTTGCTTCATAACGATAGGTGGGAGGAGTGGGGTCTATTCGGTCCAGCTCACGGTTTACCAGCTCGCGATATACATCTTTCGCCGTCTCGTTATCACTGGAAACCAGTCGCACGTGATCGCCCATGACATAGGAGATAGCTCCACGAAGGAAGGGGTAGTGCGTGCAGCCGAGCACCAAGGTGTCTACTTCAGCCTTGATGAGCGGCTGGAGGTATTCGCGAGCAACGTGGAGCACGTCTGCTCCACTGGTTTGACCAGCTTCAACGAATTCCACGAAGCGTGGGGCTGCCTGGGTGAAGAGTTCTAGCTGCGGAGCTGCAGCAAAGGCATCGTTATAGGCGCGGGAGTTGATAGTTGCGGTAGTCCCAATCACACCGATGCGGTTGTTGCGTGTGGCAGCTAGCGCTCCGCGCACTGCCGGCTGAATGACTTCCACCACGGGAACGTCATAGCGTTCGCGAGCATCGCGCAGCATGGCAGCACTGGCGGTGTTGCACGCAATAACGAGCATCTTGACGCCTTGATCCACCAGTTGGTCCATGACGTTGAGGGAGTAGGTGCGCACATCAGCGATGCTCTTAGTTCCATAAGGCGAGTGTGCGGTGTCACCGATGTAGGTGATGGATTCGTGTGGAAGTGAATCTCGAATAGCGCGGGCGACAGTCAGGCCTCCCACCCCGGAGTCGAAGACTCCGATTGGGGCGTTGCGGTTGAACTGGCCGCTAGTCATTCGCCATCTTTTCGTAGATCTCTTTACAGGTCTGGCAAATGGGGAACTTCTCCGGGTCGCGTCCGGGCGTCCACTTCTTGCCACACAGTGCCTTCACTGGCTTGCCAGAAAGTGCCGACTTGAGGATGTCATCCTTTTTCACGTAGTGAGAGAAACGATCGTGGTCGCCGTCTTCTAATTGCTCATTACGTAGCAGTTCTTCGAGCTCACGGTCGAGCGTTGCCGTGCCGCCACCGGTCTCCAGTGGAGTGCCATCAGGGAATGTCGGGCTCATATGCCAATTCTATGAGGCGGAAGCCGCCTGAGAGAACCCTGTGTAAACAGTCACGAAAGGGCAACAAACACCGCAAATGTCTAGATTTTTCAGGTAAACGCGGAGTAAACTGAACATGACATAACGGGGTGTCGTTTCTATCGACATTTTCTGATGCCCGTTTTGCTTCTTCCCTGGTGCATCGAAGACACCACTCAAGGAGATTTACTATGACTACGCAGGTTGTCATTCTTGCTGCCGGCATGGGTAGCCGTCTGGGCCGCTCGCTACCTAAGCCACTGACTGAACTCAGCGACGGCCGCACCATTATGCAGCAGCAGATGGAGAACATTCGCTTTGCTTTCGGTGCAGACGTGCACATCACCGTTGTTGTCGGCTACAAGCTCGAGCACATCATCGAAGCATTCCCCGATGTGAACTTTGTCTACAACGAACAGTACGACACCACCAACACCTCCAAGTCGTTGATGCGTGCACTGCGTGCGTCCAGCACCGGTGGGGTTCTGTGGATGAACGGTGACGTGGTCTTTGACCCAGCAGCACTCGTGCGTGCTTCTGAATGGATCGTTCGCGACCAGTCCTTCGTCTCGGTCAACACTTCTTCTGTCTCTGACGAAGAGGTCAAGTACACCACCACTGCCGAGGGATACATCAAGGAACTCTCCAAGACCGTCAAGGGTGGTCTGGGTGAGGCTGTAGGTATCAACTACATCTCCGCCAAGGACAAGGCAGTGCTGTTGCGTCAGCTCACCAAGGTGAACGATCAGGACTACTTCGAGCGTGGTCTTGAGCTGGCCATCGAACAGGACGGTGTCCTGGTTGAGCCCGTCGACATCTCAGACCTCTACGCAGTCGAAATTGACTTCGCCGAGGACCTTGAGCGCGCCAACCTCTTCGTCTAAGCCCAATACAGCTTTCTAGTCGTAGGCTCTATTTCGTGAGCGCAGTTATTGAACAGTCGCCGTATCAACGGTCTTCTTTTGCGCGCTATCGTCACGCCCTGTGGCTACTCACCAGACGTGACCTCAAGGTTCGCTACTCCACCAGCGCACTGGGCTATCTGTGGTCCATTCTCGATCCACTCATTATGAGCGGGATTTATTGGTTTATTTTCACGCAGGTGTTCCACCGCGCAGCGGGCACAGAACCCTATATCGTCTTCCTGCTTGCTGGTTTGCTGCCGTGGATGTGGTTCAACAGCGCGGTCTCTGATTCCACTCGCGCATTCCTCAAGTCAGCAAAGCTGGTTCGCTCCACCGCAATTCCTCGCAGTATCTGGGTGGCAAGCATCACCCTAGGCAAGGGCATTGAGTTTTTACTTTCCCTGCCCGTACTAGCTATCTTTGCCATCCTTGCTGGTGCCCAGCTCAGCTGGGAAGTGATCTACTTCCCACTCGCTATTGCCCTCCAGGCCATTCTCACCTTTGGCATCGGCTTGATTGTTGCCCCACTTGTGGTGTTCTTCCGTGATCTTGAACGCGTGATCAAGCTATTCCTGCGTTTCTTGTTCTATGCCTCGCCTATCATTTATGCCTTCAGTGATCTGCCTGCTGCCATCCAGCCGTGGGCAGCCTTCAACCCACTGGCTGGCATCTTTGATCTCTATCGCGCTGCCTTCTTCCCTGAGGAACTGAACTGGGCTGTGGTGGGCGTTTCCGCCGCCATGTCAGTAGTGATTTTGATTGCAGGACTCTGGGTATTTACACGTGCTGAACGATCTGTATTGAAGGAGATCTAATGACTTCTTCAGCTGTTATTTCTGTCAGCGATGCGGGCATCCGTTTCCGCCGCAACCACAAGGGACGCCGTTCCTTCAAAGACTTGTTCTCCAGTAAGTCCCGCCGTTCAAAGCCCAACGAATTCTGGGCCTTGCAGCATGTGAGCTTCGAGGTTCACCCCGGTGAAGCTATTGGCGTGGTGGGACGCAACGGTCAGGGTAAATCAACCCTGCTCAAGCTCGTTGCGAACGTACTCATCCCCGATGAGGGTCGCGTCAGCGTCAACGCAGGTGTTGCTCCCCTGATTGAAATCACCGGTGGCTTTGTTGACGACCTCACCGTTCGTGACAATGTGTATCTCACGGCAGGTCTGCACGGCATGACCCGGGAACAAGTTGCTGCCAAATTCGACGACATCATTGAATTCGCCGAAATCGAAGACTTCCTCGACACCCCCTACAAGCACCTCTCCAGTGGCATGAAGGTTCGTCTTGCCTTCTCGGTGGTGACCAGCCTGGAAGAACCAGTCTTGCTGGTGGATGAAGTGCTGGCCGTGGGAGATAAGTCTTTCCGCAACAAGTGCTACCGCCGCATTGAAGAAATGCTAGGCGAAGGCCGCACGCTCTTCTTCGTTTCTCACAGCGAAGGCGACCTCAAGCGTTTTTGCACGAGAGGTCTCTATCTCGACAAGGGCTCCCTCAAGCTCGATGGACCCATCGAAGCCGTGTTGGATGCCTATAACGAAGATTACCCAGGCCTCTAGGCCTGGGTAATTCCTCTGGTTACTTCTGTTCTTGCGTTAGCTAAACGCGTTGAGCCCGGTTAGAGCCCGGCCCACCACCAGCTGGTGAATCTCGTCAGTGCCCTCATAGGTGCGCACTGATTCCAGGTTGGCCATGTGACGCATCACAGGGAACTCTCCGGTTATACCGTCACCGCCCAAGATGGTGCGTGCTTCACGAGCAATCTTGAGTGCTTCACGAACACTGTTGAGCTTGCCCACACTAATTTGGGCCAGGTTGAGTGTTCCCGCATCCTTTTGACGCCCGATGTGAAGGGCGAGCAAAACACCCTTCTCGTATTCGAGCGTCATGTCCGCAAGCTTGGCTTGAGTGAGCTGGAAAGCACCGATGGGCTGCCCGAATACTTCACGCTGCTTGGAGCGAGTAATCGCTGCGTCCAAGCAGGCACGAGCTGCTCCCATGGCGCCCCAGATGATGCCATAGCGTGCCTCGTTGAGGCAGCCGAATGGACCAGAGAGCCCCTTGGCGTTGGGCAAGATGGCATCTGCTGGCAGGCGAACATCCTGGAGGTCAATCTCACACTGGATGGAGGCACGCATGGAGAGTTTGCCATCGATTGCGGTTGCAGTGAATCCAGGTGTGTCGGTGGGAACGATGAAGCCGCGCACGCCTTCATCGGTCATCGCCCAGATGATAGCGATGTCTGCCAGTGTGGCAAGGCCGATCCAACGCTTGGCACCGTTGATTACCCACTGGTCACCGTCTCGAACTGCCGTGGTCTTCATGTTTGCAGGGTCTGAACCACCGTGTGGTTCGGTCAGACCGAAGCAGCCAAGTTTTTCACCCTTGGCCATCTGAGGCAGCCAGTGGTTCTTCTGTTCTTCGGTTCCGTATTTATAAATCGCTGACATGGCAAGTGAGCCCATGACCGAGACGAAGGTGCGCCAACCGCTGTCGACGGCTTCCATTTCAAGGCAGACCAGGCCGTAGCTCACAGCAGATGCGCCCGCGCAACCGTAGCCCTTGAGGTGCATGCCTAGGAAACCCTGCTCAGCAATGAGGGGAATGAGCTCCTTGCGGAAGTACTTCTTATCGAAGTCATCCTCAATCACTGGGCGAATGTGGGTCTGGGCAAAGGTGCGTGCCTTCATCGCCCACTCGACTTCTTCCGGCTTCAACAGGGCGTGGAAGTCAAAGACTTCGTCCATGACAGAAACATCAGGGAATGCGTTCGTGCTCATTGTTTTCCTTACCTTCAGTCACTGACCCGAAGCAACTTGATTGTCACTTCTCGAGCCAGCTGACGTCTTCACTATGCTCCCCCAATGAGGGTGGAGCAAGCCTGTAACTGGCACCACGGCCAGGAATATGGATGGGATTGACCACTTGCTTGAAGGCATGGTCACCTTCTGCGGTGGGAATCTCCACCACCGCATCCATCTCAAGTGAGTCTGCAAAATCAAAAGCTTCTGGCACGGTGTTCACCAGACCACTGGGCACACCCTCCGCACTCAACACTGCAACCCAGTGGGCAGCAGGCCGTGTTGTGAGAACTGCTTCCAGCTCAACCCCAAGCTGCTCTCGATGTGTTGCACGGCTGGGGTTATCACAAAAGCGCGGGTCTGTAGCAAGGTGTTCGATACCTAGTAGTCGCACGAGTGTGTGGAACTGTTTGTCATTACCCACGGCAATGAGCAGAGGTCGATCAGACGCTTCATAGAGTTCATAGGGAGAAATACTGGGGTGAGCATTACCGAGTCTCACCGGGGTCACTCCGGCATTCAGTGCTGCCGAGGCCTGGTTCGTCATGGCGGCAAGAAGGGTTGTCATCAGGTCAACGTGAATCAGTTGACCTTTCCACTGACCGGGCTGCGTCGAGGCAAGAGCATCCTCACGCGCCTTGAGAGCGAGCAAGATTCCTTGCACTGCATTCATGCCCGTCATGATGTCAATGAGAGCAACGCCCACCTTGGTGGGACCACCATCTTGTGGACCGGTCACACTCATCAGACCGCCCAGTGCCTGCACGAGCAGGTCATAACCGGCCAATGAAGCACCCTTGCCGGAGCCAAACCCGGTAATCGAGCAGTAGATGATGCCGGGATTGATTTTCTGCGCTTCCTCAAAGTTGAAACCCAGTTTGGTCATGACACCTGGACGGAAGTTCTCAATCACCACATCAGCGGTCGCAAGAAGTTCTCGCGCCTTCTGGTTACCTTCCTCAGTGCGCAGGTCAAGAATGACCGAGCGCTTGTTTCTGTTCACGCTGGAGTAGTAGGTGGAGACGCCCTGGGCATCTACCGGTGGACGCCATCCTCGGGTGTCATCACCATCTGCGCTTTCGATCTTGATCACATCAGCGCCAAAGTCAGCCAAGGTCATCGTGGCATAGGGGCCGGCAAGGACTCGGGAGAAATCGAGTACGCGTATACCTGAGAGGATGCCACCATCGGCGTGAGCAGCTACTGCCATATCGCCATCCTACGCTGGCTAACAGAGTCGTTCGGGCAAGAAAGACCTCAGTGGAAAACACTCATGCTCCCCAGAGAGGGCTACTACTGGAGCACACCTTCAAACAGTGCCAGCACGTCCTGCGCACAACCCCAGGAGAGGGTGTAACCAGCACCGCCATGGCCGTAGTTGTGAATGACCACACCGCCATTCATCTGCTCAGTTTCAAGGCGCACTTCATCACGCGCAGGCCGCAGTCCCACCTTCACATCCAGCACGTTCACGTCAGTAAAAGCAGGAGATAACGCAGCAACCTTGCGCAAGATTTCTGCGGTGTCTTCCTCATCAACCTCAGTGTTCCAATTATTGGCTTGGGTTGTTCCGCCCAACACAACATCATCAATACGGGGAGCGATGAGAGAAAGACCAGATGCAGTTTCTGACACCACGATGTCTGAGAAGGAGTTCAGCGCTGCCCTGACAACCTGCCCCCTCACGGGATACACCCGCGCATCTCCACACAGCTGGCGAGAGCCAAGTCCGGTGCAATTAATCACCACGGGGTTAGCCACGCAAGCTTCTGAGAATTCACTGACTTCTCTGATGGTGATCACACCGCCGAGTTCAGTGAAGACATCCACCAACCAGCGCATATAGACCTCACTGTCCATCAGCACCACGTCTGTTTGGTATCCATCCACATAGCCTGGCGGCAGCTCATCAGGTAGCGCATGACGATATGCATCAACCGCATCTGCCCACCAGGGTTCTCCCACCGGTTCTTCAAAAAGTTCGATGAAGCTGCGCATCATGCAGCCACTTCGTGGATCAGATAGTGCGAATTCTTTGAGATAGTCGTGCGTGTTTTTGCTCCAGGTAATCGCCTTGTCCCGTGGATTACACAGATAGGGATACCACAGCGCAGCCGCCACATCACTGGTGGTGTGAGGAGGGACATCCTTCGCCCAGATCTCCACCGAGTAGCCCTGCTTGAGCAACACAATGCCAACCGAGAGCCCCGAAACCCCTGCGCCCAAGATGAGTGCATCGAACGATGTCTTCATCTGGCCTCCACAGGTTTTATTCGGTAATTCATTATGGCCATGTGTGGAAGAAGTTACTCTCTGCGCGAAAGCAGGGTTTGTGAATATCTTCTGCTCAGTTTTTTGTCATAGTGTTGGACTCGTTCGGATTACGAAAGGTCTTCACATGGAAATTCGCATTGGCATGATCAACACTTCACGCGAGATTGGCCTGGAGACTTCACAATCCGCTGAGCAGGTTGAAGCGCTTGTCACCCAGGCACTCACCGGAAGCTCCCCTGTGCTCAAGCTCACCGACGACAAGGGCAAGGTTTACCTGGTTGCAACCGGAAACATTGCCTTCGTTGAGGTTGGTTCTGACCAGAACCGCCGCATCGGCTTTGTTGGCTAAGCCAACACCACTACTTTTCTAGGCAGTAAGGCCTAGTTCATCCATGCGGCGCGAGTGCGCAGCAATGAGATCGGTGAATACCGGCTCAATACGCAGTTCGTCATCTGCCTTGTTATCGGACATGAGCAAGGCTGAGCGGGCAACGAGCTGAGTGTCACCCACCAGACGACGTCCCCACACAGCTAGACGTGACGACAGGGTTGGGTCTTGGTCAATACCTTGCTTGAGCAGTGCCACAATCACTTCAGCTGAGCGGTCAGTCTCCAGCAAGATTTCAACGCGTCCCGCTAGTGCCTTGGGCAGACCTGGAACCAAACGGACGAAGAAGTCATCGAGGAAACCTGCGGTGAGATAAACACCCAGCAGCATTTCATACCAGTCACGACCACTGGTGAGCTGTTCAAACTTGTCAATGGCAGGGGCGAAAGGCTCCATCGCCTCGGCAGGATCAACCTTCTTCTTACGAAGTTCGGCAACTAAGCCGTGGTGCTTGGCCAGAACTTCTCCGGCAGCAGCACTGAGACCTTCCTTGGCTTCAAGCGAAGGAGCAGCGGTCACCGCGCGAGTCAACGACTCGAAGACAGCGAGTTCGAAGTAGGCAACCTGGCCTAGGTAGGGCACAACATCAGGGGTCATATCCCCCAGGTCAACCTTGTCTTCGCGTTCAACCTTCTCTTGGCGAGGCTTGAGGGTAGGCGCAACGACGTTGCGCTTACGCATGCCAAACCAAGAAAAGACCACGGAACAAGCTTATGCCTTCTCGGGCATATGAGTAAGGCGAGATAGGCTTGTGATGTCGCTACCGGCAACGGATCGGTAGCCCTACGCCTGACGTGACGGATAAAAAGGCGTAGAACCTTTTATACGACAGGCATTTTGTGACTTTTGCAGATTTAAACATCGACGCTGACATTGTTGAGGCGTTGGCTTCCAAGGGAATTACTGAACCATTCCCTATTCAAGAACAGACCATCCCTCTCGCCCTTGGCGGCCAGGACATCATTGGTCAGGCCAAGACTGGTACTGGTAAAACCTTTGGTTTTGGTTTGCCTATCATCCAGCGCCTAGGAACCAACCCTGACCCCGGTGTGAAGGTGCTGGTTGTTGTTCCCACACGTGAACTGTGTGTTCAGGTTGCCGAAGATATGGAATTGGCCACCTCCAACCGTGAAACCAAGGTTGTGTCCATTTACGGCGGCAAGTCCTATGAGGGTCAGGTTGAACAGCTTAAGGCTGGTGCCCAGATTGTGGTGGGAACCCCGGGTCGTTTGCTCGACCTCGCAAACCAGCGTTTGCTGTCGCTGTCCGAAATCGAAGAAATCGTTCTCGATGAGGCAGACAAGATGCTCGATTTGGGCTTCTTGGCTGATATCGAGAAGATCTTCTCGCAGACACCACCCAAGCGTCACACCATGCTGTTCTCAGCAACCATGCCTGGTCCTATCGTGGCACTGGCCAGACGCTTCATGAACAACCCCATTCACATTCGTGCCACCGATCCTGATGAGGGTCTCACTCAAGCCAACATCAAGCACGTGATTTACCGCGCCCACAACATGGACAAGGACGAGGTCATTGCTCGTATTTTGCAGGCAGAGGGTCGCGGAAAGACTGTCATCTTTACCCGTACCAAGCGTGCCGCTTCACGCCTTGTTGAAGAGCTCACCGACCGCGGCTTCCCTGCCGTTGCCGTCCACGGTGATCTCAACCAGGAACAGCGCGAACGCGGCATGGCCCAGTTCAAGTCGGGCAAGAAAGAAATCCTCATTGCAACCGACGTTGCTGCCAGAGGCATTGACGTTGATGACGTGACCCACGTCATCAACCACACCATTCCTGATGAGGACCAGACCTACTTGCACCGTGCAGGTCGTACGGGTCGTGCCGGCAAGACCGGTACCGCGGTCACCTTCGTGGACTGGGAAGACCTGCACAAATGGGCCTTGATCAACAAGGCACTTGAATTCGGTCAGCCCGAACCTGTAGAAACCTACTCTTCGTCCCCACACCTCTACACCGACCTCAACATCCCTGCAGATGCCAAGGGTCGACTGAAGTCCACTCCTCCCACCAAGACCGAGAATGGCCACACGGGTCGCCAGCGTGAAGGTCAGAAGAGCGCAAGTTCAGGCGATCGTAATCGTCGCCGAGTGAACAATCCATCTAAGCACGTCAGCCCCGAAGGCACCCACGGTGTTGCCGGTGGCGCTCACGATGGTCGCGGAGAAGAACACCACGACGGGAACAACCCGTCACGCACCCGCACACGTAACCGTCGCCGCGGCCCAGGTCTTAGCGGAGCACAAGTAAAGTAACTCCATGAACATTGGTGCGGCTGAGATAGAGGTGTTGGTGCGGGTCATTCCTCTTGCCATCGGTGCTTCTTTCACTCCGTCACTTCTGGGGTTACAGCTGCTCTCCACTAGTTCGCCCAAGTGGATCCGTCGCAGTATTGCCGTTGCCAGCGGTTCAGGAATAGCTTTTCTGCTGGCCTGTATTCTGCTGACCGCAGGTTTTGCATCCCTTCCCCACCCCGCACCACACTCTCCCGACATCATCGGCGGCTTCATCTGGAGCCTGGCAGCTGTTGTCTTGGCAGGTGTCACCGTGTGGTTATTTCTGCCTCACCCAGATCTAGCTAAGAAGGCAGAGCAGGGGCTCACTAAGCGCATTACCCGCGCAAATACGGTCACCTTCTTTGCTTTCGCCTTTGCGCTGAGTATCAAAGACATCACCAGCTTTGCCATGTTGGTTCCTGCAATCCATGACGTCACTGCTGCACAGATTCCGTGGTGGCTACAACTGCCCACCATCGTGTTGATTTATGTCATTGCAATGGTGCCTGTGTTGTTGCCACCACTGTGGCGTGCAATTCGCGGAGAAAAAGGTAACGTTCAGCTCACTCGCTTGTTCCGATACACAATGGATCACCAATTCAAGATCCTGGGTGTGATCTCAGCACTGTTCGCAATCTATTGCTTCATCATTGCCATCGGCCCCAAAGAGTTCGCCCTGGTGAACTGGTAGTAGTTACGACAAACAGAACAACCCTTAGTTCTTCCCCGAGCAATTACACTCACATACATGGACCCCGCAGGTTTTTTCACACTCGCTGTAGAAATCTTTGATGTACTCGGCGTCGTCGTTATTTGCGTTGGCACGCTGATTGCTGCCGTGTTTGCACTGCGCAAGCTGTTCTCAGGCGAATCTCATGCAGCTCTACAGGTCTTCCGAGACATGATGGGCGGAGCGATTTTGCTCGGCCTTGAAGTATTCGTTGCTGGTGACCTCATTAAGACCATCACGCAAACCCCCACAATTGATTCGGTGATCGTCCTCGGCCTCATCGTTCTCGTTCGAACCATCTTGAGCTTCACCATTCAAATCGAAATCGAGGGAACCCTGCCCTGGCGGCGCGCACTGCTCACCAGTGGTGCCTCCGTTGCTGCACGTGCTGCCCGTGAGTCCACAGGAAAGTAGAAAAATGTTTGCTGCACAGTTCATTTTCAAGCCCGGCACCTACGACGATGAGTTCTATCAGCTAGATGACGCCATCGAAGAATTCGTACAGGCCATGCCAGGATTTTTGGGCGTGGAAAAGTGGGTCAGTGCCGATGGCACGACAAAGAACTCCATCTATTACTTCGCCGATAAACAAACCCTCACTGAGTTCTCTCGCTTCCCCCAGCATCTCACCGCCAAAGCAGGTGTTCAGCGCTGGTATGACGCATATGAAGTCGTCATTTCAGAAGTAGTTGCCAGCTATGGCGATGGAAAGATTCCCAGCATTGCCTCCAGCGTCAAAGGCAAGGGAACGTTTTATTCCACGAACTAGGCAGGGTAGGTCGGTGCTGAGCCGGTGCCCTGCTCAATAATCTTGGCGAGCATCTCTGGCTCTGTCGTGTTTTCACCGGGCTGATTCGGCTTGCCCGTTCCGTGATAGTCACTTGAACCGGTCATGATCAATCCGCGCTCAATACACAGCTCGCGCAGAATAGTTTTGCCCGGTTCCATGTTTTCGCGGTGTTCAATTTCATAACCGCCCAAGCCTGCATCAATGAGTCGATCGATGTATTCCATCGGGGCGACTCGTCCCCTCGTAGTGGGGTGGGCCATCACAGGAACTCCCCCAGCAGCGCGGATCAACTTCACCGCAGAGACGGGATCCAATGCGTATTGGGAGACGTAGTAGGGGCCATTCTTGGAAAGAATTCCATCAAATGCTTCCCCGCGTTCACTAATAATCCCCTGAGCAACAAGGGCGTCAGCTAGATGCGGACGGCCCAGAGATTTCCCTGAAGCGGCAACCTGTTCCATCACGTGGTCCCAGGTGATGTCGTAATCTGCGCTGACGTTTTCTGTCATTTGGCGCAGGCGGTTCTCTCGATCATTTTGTAATTTGTCGAGTTCTTCGGCCAGTGGAGCAAAGTCTGGATCAACGAGATAGGCCAGGATATGGATGCTGCCGTGTTCAATACGAGAACTAAACTCCATGCCGGGAATAAATGTCATTCCTAATCGCTGGCATTCCTCACGGGCTTCATCCCAGCCATCGGCGGTGTCGTGATCGGTCAACGCCATCGTGCGAATACCCGCAGCGTGTGCTTCACGCACCACCTCAGCAGGTGAACCAGTGCCATCAGAGACGTTGCTGTGGAGATGAAGGTCAATGGGACCTTGGGCTCGTAAGAATGCTTCCACCCTTTCACTCTATGCCTGTCTGGGGATTACGCAGACCTTTCCCCAGCTGAAGGTGCGAGACTAGAAACATGAACTCCGAAGCTGCAAAGAACGAGACAATCCAGGGCACAGCTAATCGCTCCACCACCCCCGGCTCTGACACGTTCAAGCACTACATCTCAAGCCAGTGGGCTGATCGCCCCGAGGAGATTCCTGCACCGTGCGAGCAGGCAGCATATGCTGCAGCTCGCCGCGCCAAGCTCAGTGAGATGTATCCGGGTAAGCGAATTGTGATTCCTGCTGGCAGCATGAAGCGCCGCAGTAATGACACCTTCTATGCCTTCCGTGCTGACTCTGCATTTAGTTGGCTAACCGGGTGGGGTTCTGACTCAGAACCAGACTCTGTTCTGGTGATGGAACCCACCGCAACTGGCCATGACGCCACCCTGTTTTTCCGCGAGCGCGCAGGGCGCGACTCTGATGAGTTTTATGCCAACAGCGACATTGGTGAGTTCTGGATTGGTCCACGGCCTTCCCTGGCACAAGTTGCCGGTGACCTTGGCATTGCCACCAAGCACCTGGATGAACTTCCTGCCAAGGATAAAGAAGTCACTGAACTTCCTGAAGAACTAGCTCGTGATCTCTCTGAAATGCGCCTGGTCAAAGACGAGTATGAAATCTCCGAAATGCGTGAAGCGGTTGCTTCCAGTATTCGAGGCTTTGCCGACATCGCCCGCGTGCTTCCAGCCATTGCTGGCAACAAGCGTGGTGAGCGCATGGTGGAGGGTGCTTTTGCTTCGCGTGCTCGCCTCGAAGGCAATGGTGTGGGTTATGGCACTATCGCTGCCAGCGGAGCCCACGCATGCATCCTGCACTGGGTGACCAACGATGGTGTGGTCAACAACGGGGACCTGATTCTCATCGACGCCGGTGTTGAGCGCGACAGCTACTACACCGCCGATGTCACCCGAACCCTGCCGGTTGATGGCACGTTCACCCCGATTCAGCGCAAGGTCTATGAAGCTGTGCGCGAGGCAGCAGACGCTGCGTTCGCGATTGTGAAGCCCGGCATCACCTTCCGCGATGTTCACAACACTGCAATGGGTGTCATTGCCAAGAAGACTGCCGAGTGGGGACTCATTCCTGTCACCGCCGAAGAGGCCCTCCTTCCCGAGAATGGTCACCACCGTCGATATATGGTTCATGGCACCAGCCACCACTTAGGTATTGACGTGCATGACTGTTCTGAAGCTCGTCGTGAAATGTATATGGACGGGATTGTCAAAGAAGGCATGATCTTCACCATCGAACCTGGTCTCTATTTCCAGCCAGATGACCTGACCGTGCCTGAGGAATACCGAGGTATTGGCGTGCGCATTGAGGATGACATCCTGGTCACCGCTACCGGTGCCGAGAACCTCACTATTGCTCTTCCGCGCACCGCGGATGATGTTGAAGCATGGCTTGCACCTCACGTTGCTGCCGCCAAGGCACACAAAGCAGCACTGGTGAAAGCGGAAGCTCTCGCGAAGAAGAAGCGCAAATAAACCTTTAGTCAGGGTTCACTAACGCTGCCGTGCGTGAGAGTACGTCCCTGCACACCACGATGGCGGGACTTTTCGCACTCGCCCGACGTGCAGCGGTAAATACTGTTCGGCGAGGATTGCCCGGTAGTTCAATGAGTTCAACCGTCACAGGTCTTCCCACCCACGCCAAGCCGGTCAGTAACGCCACGGCATTGCCAGACTCGACTAAACGAATGTGAGCTTGGATATCCGCAGTTTCAAATTGAACATCAGGTTCAAACCCTGCTTGGCGGCATGCTTGCTCTGCCCAGTGTCGTGAAGCCGTTCCCCTGGGCTCCATCACCCAGGGCAAACCGGCAGTATCAGCAAGGTTCTTGATGTTGTTCTCACGAACGAGCTTGGCCGAGACACCCAACCGAATGGGGTCGGTGGTCAGATCTACGCGGTCAAGTTCAGGATGCCGCGGTGCGGCATGGCCAGGATATTGCTCAGCAATAACCAGGTCGAAATCTCTCGTCCAGGTGGCATGCAGTGCTGCTTCAGGTTCTTGTTGCGTGACCTCGAGGCGCATCTCGGGATATTCCGAGCGAACAAGTGTCAAAGCATCTGGCAATAGCGCGAGCGCTGCCGACTGGAATACCGCTAAGCGCACCAAACCGGCAGGACGTTCGAGCGAGGTGGTGACCTCAGCTTCTGCTTGTTCAAGAACTTCCAGCACCGTGGAGGTGTGTGTAACCAGAATCTCTGCCTGAGGTGTCAATGTGACACGACGACCGCTCTTTCGAAGTAGGGGGACTCCTACTTCTTTTTCCAACAGCGCAAGCTGCTGGGAAACTGCAGAAGGGCTGTAGTTCAGGGCTTCTGCAACCTCGGCCAGGGTGCCACGAAGCTTCACTTCACGCAGAAGTCTTAGGCGACGCAGATCAAGCATGAGGGTCCTTGAGGTCAGGAGTAATTAGTTAAGTAATTCTAATGAGTATTAGTAACTTTTGTGCGCTTTATCTTAAGTCTTAGGGACGCCAGACTAGAGCCATGACCGCAGATGCTCTCTCCCCCCAACTTGCTACTGACTCCATCGCCCTCGTGCGCAAATGGTTGACCGAAGCACAAGACTTCCCTGTTGATTCCAGCGCAGTGATGCTGGCGGGAGTGTTGAAGGATCCCAATGGTCTTGCCTTCACCGTGGGGTTCGTTGATGGCGTTGTGCGCCCCGAAGACTTGCGCGTTGCCGCCCGCAACCTCAAAGAGCTTGCCCCCAAGGTTCCCGCGTTCTTGCCTTGGTATATGCGCGCTGCCGTTCGACTCGGTGGAGCATTCGCACCTGTTCTTCCTGGAGTCGTTATTCCCATTGCGCGCAAGGTGTTGCGCAACATGGTGGGACACCTCATCGTCGATGCCACCGATGCCAAGCTGGGTGGCGCTATTGCCAAGCTTCGTAAGCCAGGGGTTCGCCTCAACGTGAACCTGCTCGGTGAAGCAGTACTCGGCGAGCGCGAAGCAGCTCGCCGCCTGGAAGGCACTCGTGCACTGCTGGCCCGTGACGATGTGGACTACGTCTCGATCAAGGTCTCTTCCACCGTTGCACCTCACTCTGCGTGGGCATTCGAGCAGGATGTTGAGCACGTGGTTGAGCGTCTGCTCCCCCTGTTCCACCTCGCTGCCGAGAGCCCCACTCCCAAGTTCATCAACTTGGACATGGAAGAGTTCAAGGATCTCGACATCACCATTGCGGTGTTTACCCGCATCTTGGACCGTCCAGAACTGTTGAACCTTGAAGCCGGCATCGTGCTCCAGGCCTACCTCCCTGATGCTCTTGCTGCCATGATGCAGCTGCAGGAATGGTCTGCAGCTCGTCGTGCTCGCGGCGGCGCAGGCATCAAGGTTCGCGTGGTCAAGGGGGCGAACCTACCCATGGAGCGCGTGGAAGCTGCACTGCACGACTGGCCTCTGGCGACCTGGCACACCAAGCAGGACAGTGACACAAACTACAAGCGCGTCATCAACTACGCCCTGCACCCTGACCGCATTGGCAACGTCCGTATTGGTGTTGCCGGTCACAACCTCTTTGACGTTGCCTATGCCTGGCTTCTTGCAGGCATGCGCGGCGTTCAGTCCGGTATTGAATTCGAGATGCTGCTAGGTATGGCTCAAGGTCAAGCAGAAGCAGTCAAGAAGGACGTTGGCGGACTCCTGCTCTACACACCTGTAGTTCACCCAGCTGAGTTCGATGTGGCTATTGCCTACCTGATCCGCCGCCTCGAAGAAGGTGCTTCGCAAGACAACTTCATGTCTGCCGTATTTGAGTTGGCAGCCAACGAAGCCCTGTTCGAACGCGAACAGACCCGTTTCTTGAACTCTCTGGCCGAGCTTGATGACAGTGTTCCTGCTTCACACCGCGTGCAAGACCGCACCAAGTCCGCCACACCCATGCCAACTGACCACTTTAAAAACGCGGCAGATACTGACCCTGCCATTGCCGCTAACCGCGCCTGGGGTGATGCGATCATCTCTCGCATTGCCACCTCACAGCTGGGTAATGACATCGTTGCGGCCAACACCGTCAACACCGAAGCAGAACTCGAGGCAGTCTTCGCTACCGCAACGGGCTCAGGTGCAAGCTGGCGTCAGAAGTCCGCTGTAGAGCGTGCCGAGATACTCCACCGCGCAGGTGAAGTTCTCGAAGCACGTCGTGCTGAACTGATGGAGGTTGCCGCGAGCGAAACCGGCAAGACACTCGACCAGTCAGACCCTGAAGTTACCGAAGCAATCGACTTCGCTCACTACTACGCAGAACAGGCAAAGAAGCTCGAGCGTATCTCTGGTGCTGAGTTTGTTCCTGCAGGCCTGACTGTGGTTACTCCACCCTGGAACTTCCCTGTGGCAATTCCTGCAGGGTCCACCCTTGCTGCTCTGGCAGCTGGTTCTCCCGTAATTATCAAGCCCGCTGCCCAAGCACGTCGCTGTGGTGCAGTGATGGTTGAAGCTCTCTGGGAGGCAGGTGTTCCCCGCGATGCTCTCCAGTTGGTCAACATGGGTGACCACGCACTGGGAAGCAAGCTCATCTCTGACCCCCGCGTTGACCGCGTGATCCTCACCGGTGGGTATGAAACTGCAGAACTCTTCCGTTCCCTGCGACACGATCTGCCACTACTTGCAGAAACCAGCGGTAAGAACGCCATCATCGTGACCCCCAGTGCAGACCTCGACCTCGCTGCAAAGGACGTGATCTACTCAGCCTTTGGTCACGCCGGCCAGAAGTGTTCCGCTGCTTCACTGGTGATTCTGGTGGGTTCTGTGGCAACCTCTCAGCGTTTCCGCAACCAGCTCATTGACGGTGTTTCCAGCCTCAAAGTTGGCTACCCTCAGGATGCCACCACCCAGATGGGTCCCATCATTGAGCCTGCCAAGGGCAAGCTGCTCTCTGCACTAACCTCTGTGGGCAAGGGCGAGAAGTGGTTGGTTGAGCCCAAGCAGCTCGATGACTCCGGCAAGCTGTGGTCACCTGGTGTGCGCGACGGAGTCAAGGCAGGCAGTGAATACCACCTGACCGAATACTTCGGTCCAGTCCTCGGCATCATGACCGCGCGCACCCTCGACGAAGCCATCACCATGGTCAATGCCATCGACTACGGCCTCACTTCGGGCATCCACTCCCTGGATGCTGACGAAGTGGGCCAGTGGCTCGAGACCATCCAGGCCGGAAACCTGTATGTCAACCGTGGCACCACCGGTGCCATCGTTCAGCGCCAGCCCTTCGGCGGATGGAAGAAATCTGCTGTGGGCGCAGGAACCAAGGCAGGTGGCCCCAACTACCTCTTTGGTCTCGGCTCATGGAACATTGCTGCTACGGCAGATATTGGCCAGGCACCCGTCTCTACTCACGTCAACACCTTGATTGACGCTATTGAGCGTTCAGAAACACTCAATGGTGGCGAACTGGCCTGGATTCGCCAGGCAGCCAGCCTGGACCAGTTCTCCTGGTCCACCGAGTTTGGTCAGGCACTGGATGTTTCCCAGCTGGGTGTGGAGCGTAATGTCTTCCGTTACCGCCCCGTCCCCACTCGCATTCGCTTGATGGAGAACGGCAACCCGGTTGAACTCTTCCGTGTTGTCCTTGCCGCGATGCGTGCTGAATCAGACTTCACCATCTCGGTTCCAGCCAACTTCGGTGAGCGTTACCTCTGGGCACTACAGGCAACCGGTATTCGCGTAGATCAGCGCTCTGATGGCGCTTGGCTGACCAGCCTGAACGAGCAAGACCTCACCAATGCACGCATTCGCCTCATTGGCGGCACGGCTGCACAGGTCACCGCTGCGACCAACGGTCGCCCCGATGTTGCTGTCTATGCAGGTCCTGTTCTTCTGGCAGGACGCGTGGAAATGCTTCCCTTCCTGCGCGAGCAGGCAGTGAGCATCACTGCACACCGTTTTGGAACACCCAATCACCTCAGTGATGCACTGATCTAAGACAGATATTCACACATTGTTTGCGCTCCCTCGAGGGGGCGCAAACAATGCTTAACGGGTAGGTTAGAGACGTGACAGGAACACGAGTATTTGTTGCGCGCCTAACAGGCAGCGGAGTATTTGATCCAGCCGGTGACCGCCTGGGTCGTATTCGTGATGTCCTCGTGGTCTATCGCAAGGACAATGCTCCTCGTGTTGTGGGACTTCTGGCCGAACTTCCCGGCAAGCGTCGTGTGTTTATTTCCATCGGACGCGTCTCCAGCATTGGTAGCGGCCAGGTCATCACCACGGGCCCGATTTCGGACCGTAAGTTCGAACAGCGCGGTGGCGAAGTTCGCCTCCTTGCAGAATTTTTAGGCCGTAAGGTCACCTTCAACGACGGTTCCGGCGAAGCCGAAATCGAAGACGCGTCGATTGAAGAGACCGGTCCCGGCGAGTGGGCAATCAGCCAGCTGTTTGTGCGCCGTCCACGTCAAAGCGGAGCACCCTTCGCTAAGGGACCCACTGCTCTTGTTCCCTGGTCCTTGATCACGGAAAAGACCGAAGCCGGCGAACCTCAGTCCGCTGAAGCCCTCATTGCTTCCTACTCAGAACTGCGCCCTGCAGACTTGGCAACCACCTTGCTGGATCTACCCCAAGAGCGCATGCTCGAGGTTGCCGAAGAGCTGCCCGATGACCGTCTGGCTGACGTTCTCGAGGAGATGGACGAGAGCGACCAGATTGAGATCATGGCGCAGCTCGACGACGAGCGTGCTGCAGACGTTCTGGACGAGATGGAGCCCGATGACGCGGCCGACCTCATCGCCCAGCTACCTGAAGAACGTGGTGAACACCTTCTTGACTTGATGGAGCCCGAAGAGGCAGACGACGTTCGTCTGCTGCTGAGCTTCGGAGCAGACACCGCTGGTGGTCTGATGACCCCCGAGCCCATCATTTTGTCGGCAGAATCAACCGTGGCCGAAGGCTTGGCCATGATTCGTCGCAATGAGACCGCACCTGCCTTAGCAGCGGCGGTCTGCATCACACTGCCTCCCTACGAATCTCCCACCGGGCGCTTCTTAGGCATGGTTCACTTCCAGCGCATGCTGCGCTATCCACCACACGAGCGCTTGGGTGCCCTGATTGATCCAGGTCTCGAGCCCATCTCGGTGGACACTCCAGCAGCTGAAGTGTCACGTATTTTGGCCAGCTACAACCTGGTTTCTGTCCCCGTCATCGACGATGCACACCGACTCGTCGGTGTGGTCACCGTGGATGACGTGCTCGACTATCTCCTCCCCGATGACTGGCGCAGCCATGACGATGAGGACACCCCTGCTTCGGCAGCGATGAGTAAACGCGCGCCCAAGAAGCGCACCGCAACAAAAACTTCTGCAGTAAAGCCCGCAAGCCGAGGAAGGAGGGGCTGACATGGCACGTTCGAACCGTCACGATGAAAGCTTCGACTCCCCCAAAGGCTTCAGCGCACTGAACCCTCGTCCCTCGCGTTCGCGGGACCGTTTTGGCCGTTTCACCGAAACCATCGCACGTGCAATGGGTACTCCTTGGTTCCTGCTGGGCCTGACTATCTTTGCTGCCGTGTGGATGTTGTTCAACACCTTTGCTCCCGAGCAGTGGCGTTTTGACTCCTATGCCATCGGCTTCACGGCGCTGACCTTGATCCTGTCATTGCAGGCATCTTATGCAGCACCGATGATTCTGCTTGCACAAAACCGTCAAGATGACCGTGACCGCGTTCAGTTTGAGCAGGATCGCCAGCGTGCTGAGCGCAACCTTGCTGACACCGAATACCTTGCACGTGAGGTTGTTGCACTGCGTTTGGCCATGAAAGACATGGCCACTAAGGACTTCATTAAGGCAGAACTTCGTGCCCTGCTTGAAGAACTTGAAAAAGACGAAGCACCAGCTAAGCCCGTGGTCAAGAATCCTGCGGCAAAGGCACCAGCAAAGAAGCCTGCAACGCGTCCAGCCACTCGTTCCGCCAAGTAACACGTGAGCACTCTGACAGAACACGTGCGCGCAGCTGCGGGGTCAGTCATTGACCCCGAGCTTCGCCGCAGCTTGGCAGATCTCGGCATGATTGGTGCTGTTTCTGTCGAGGGTAGTTCTGCAACTGTTGAAGTTCGACTCACCATTGCTGGCTGCCCCGCTGCCCAGAAGATCGAAAGCGATGTTCGGGCAGCAGCAGCCGGCGTGAGTGGCATCGAAGACGTAACAGTGGATGTTCAGGTGATGACACCTGAACAACGTGCAGAATTGCTTTCCACGCTCCGCCCTGGCGGTCCCAAGCAAAACCCTTTCGGGCCAGGCACACTCACGCGCGTCATCGCTGTCACCAGCGGCAAGGGCGGCGTGGGCAAATCAACTATGACGGCAAACCTTGCTGCGGCCCTGGCCACACAAGGATTCCATGTGGGCATCTTGGATGCCGATGTGTATGGCTTCTCCATCCCGGCGCTGATGGGACTGGCCCCAGGAGGGGTGGCAGTCAAGCCCACCCGTCTTGATGACATGATTGTGCCTCCAGTAGGTCACGATGTGAAAGTCATCAGCATTGGCATGTTCGTTGAGAATGCTAATGCTGCCGTTGCCTGGCGCGGCCCCATGCTTCAGCGCACCATTACCCAGTTCCTCACCGATGTCTACTTTGGTGACCTAGATTTCTTGTTATTAGACCTTCCTCCCGGCACCGGAGACGTGGCCATCACCGTGGGACAACAGCTTCCAAATGCAGAAGTGCTCGTCGTCACCACAGGACAAACAGCCGCCAGCGAGGTAGCCGTTCGTGGCGGTGTTGTTGCACGCCAGACTGGTCAGCGCATCCTGGGCGTTGTGGAGAATATGGGACCACTAGTTCTCCCAGATGGCTCAGCACTTGCCCTCTTTGGTGAAGGTGGCGCTGAGAGCGTTGCCAACGAACTGAGCATTGGTCAAGACAAGCCCGTTGAGGTTCTGGCCAAGATTCCTTTGAGCCTGGGCTTACGCGAAGGCGGCGACGAGGGAACGCCTATTGTCCTCTCACACCCGGCTGATCCTGCAGCACAGGCTATTACAGAGCTGGCCCGCGTGATTGCTCACAGCGGGCCCAGCCGTGCAGGAATAAACCTGGGTATTACTCCGGCTTAGTTGCCGATGTAACTCATCACGTGCTTGATGCGGGTGTAGTCATCAAAGCCGTATCCAGAGAGGTCTTTGCCGTATCCGGAGTGCTTGAAACCACCGTGAGGCATCTCAGCAACGATAGGAATGTGAGTGTTGATCCACACACAACCAAAGTCGAGCTTCTTTGCCATGCGCATGGCACGGCCGTGGTTCTGAGTCCACACTGACGAAGCCAGGGCGTAGTTCACGTCGTTTGCCCAGGTAAGTGCCTGCGCTTCATCAGTGAACTTCTGCACAGTCATTACTGGGCCGAAGATCTCGTTCTGGATTACTTCATCTGTTTGCTTGAGACCAGAGATGATGGTTGCTTCGTGGAAGTAACCAGTGCTTCCTTGACGCTGGCCACCGAGTTCAATCACAGCGTTATCTGGCAGACGCTCAATAAAGCCTTGAACCTGTGCCAGCTGGTTCACATTGTTGACGGGGCCAAACATGGTGTTGGCGTCCAGTGGTGAACCAGTAATGGCATTGGCGCGTGCGTATTTCACGAGCTCTGCCATGAATTCGTCATAGATACCTTCCTGCACGAGCAAACGGGTTGCTGCGGTGCAGTCTTGACCTGCGTTGAAGTAACCAGCACCCACGATGCCTTCAACTGCTGAAGGAATGTCTGCGTCATCAAATACGATGACCGGAGCCTTGCCACCGAGTTCGAGGTGGACGCGCTTGAGGTCAGTGGCAGCGCTCTTGGCCACCTCCATACCGGCACGAACCGAACCGGTAATGGAAATCATTTGTGGAGTCTTGTTTTCCACCATGGCCTTGCCGGTGTCACGATTACCCATCACGGCGTTAAACACACCTGCAGGAAGGAACTCAGAAGCCATCTCGGCCAACAGCATGGTGGAGGCAGGAGTGGTGTCTGAAGGCTTGAGCACAATGGTGTTTCCGGCAGCAATAGCTGGGGCGAACTTCCACACCGCCATGTTGAGGGGGTAGTTCCAGGGGGTGACCTGTCCGATCACACCGATGGGCTCGCGGCGAATCATGGAGGTGTGGTCGGCCATGTATTCGCCTGCCGATTTACCTTCCAGGTGTCGTGCTGCGGTGGCAAAGAAACGAATCTGGTCCACCGAGGGCATGATTTCATATTCCACGAGAGTCTCGAGTGGCTTACCGGTGTCCTTGGATTCAACCTCGGCAAATTCACGTGCACGAGCTTCCATGGCATCAGCGATGCGGAACAGCGCCAAGGAGCGCTCACTGGGTGTGGTTTCTCCCCAGGCCTCGAACGCGGTTGCCGCTGCGCCATAGGCGTCGGCAACGTCCTTTTCGCTGGAAACTGGGCTGGTGGCATAGACCTCTTCGGTGGCGGGGTCGATGATGTCCAGGCGCTCATCCGAGGTGGATTCCACAAACTGACCGTTGACGAAGTTCTTCAATGCGTGAGTACTCATGAATTCAGCATATGACGAAAACCGATAGTAAATGAAGGGGAATTCTGAGGAATTCGTAGTTTTATCCACAAATTTCTGCGGTTTCACTTGCTTCGGCTGTTTTTTCCTGCCAGAATCAAGCGCATGAACTCTAAGACACGTGCCGCTCAGCTGGATGAGGTTTCCAAAGCCATCATCGAACAGCTGCAAGAAGACGGCCGCCGCTCCTATGCCGAAATTGGCAAGGCAGTGGGCTTGTCTGAAGCAGCAGTGCGCCAGCGCGTGCAGAAGCTGACCGAAGCTGGTGTCATGCAGGTGGTCGCTGTGACCGACCCAATGCAACTGGGGTTCTACCGCCAAGCAATGATCGGTTTGCGCTGCTCGGGTGACACCCGCGCCATTGCCGACAAGCTGGCCGCATTAGAAGCCGTCGACTACGTGGTGCTCACTGCCGGGTCGTTCGACATCATGGCTGAAGTTGTCTGTGAGTCCGACGAAGATCTCATCAATCTTCTCAACGAACAGATCCGAAAGCTTGAGGGAGTGGTTTCAACCGAAACCTTCGTCTATCTCAAGCTCCACAAACAGTTATATAACTGGGGAACGCGATAAATCATGCCGTTATTTACCTCTCGGAAGAACAAGAGCGCAGCTCACGCTGCAACCACACCTGCTGCAGCACCTGCAGCTGCGACCGGGGCAGAGAAGCCCTACTTTGCACCCGTCTATGACAACAAGGACCTTCAAAAGAAGGCAAATGACCACCTCTGGATGCACTTCACCCGCCAATCGGTCATGCACGAGAATGGTGTACCCATCATCGTCAAGGGTGACGGTCACATGATTACCGACATCCAGGGCAAGAGCTACATCGACGGCCTTTCCGGTTTGTTCGTAGTTCAGGCAGGTCACGGACGTAAGCGTTTGGCTGAGGCAGCAAAGAAGCAGGCCGAAGAACTCGCATTCTTCCCCATCTGGTCTTACGCACACCCTTCCGCCATTGAACTGGCTGACCGCCTTGCAGACTATGCACCAGGCGACCTCAACAAGGTGTTCTTCTCCACCGGTGGTGGTGAAGCAGTTGAAACTGCTTTCAAGCTTGCTAAGCAGTACTGGAAGAAGATGGGTAAGCCCACCAAGCACAAGGTGATCTCCCGCTCCATCGCGTATCACGGAACCCCTCAGGGTGCTCTGTCCATCACCGGTATCCCCGCGATGAAGGAAATGTTTGAGCCTCTGGTTCCCTCCACCTTCCGTGTTCCTAACACCAACTTCTACCGTGCTGAACAGCACCAGGATGACCTCTATGCATTCGGTCAGTGGGCAGCAAACCGCATCGAAGAAATGATCGAGTTCGAAGGCCCAGACACTGTTGCAGCTGTCTTCCTCGAGCCAGTTCAGAACTCTGGTGGCGCGTTCGCACCACCTCCCGGATACATGCAGCGCGTGCGCGAAATCTGCGACAAGTACGACGTGCTCATGGTTTCCGATGAGGTTATCTGTGCATTCGGTCGTATCGGTGAAATGTTTGCCTGCAACGCTTACGGCTACGTTCCCGACATGATCACCTGCGCCAAGGGTATGACCAGTGGTTACTCCCCTATTGGTGCAACCATCATCTCTGACAAGATCTACGAGCCCTTCTCCAAGGGAACCAGCTACTTCCCTCACGGTTACACCTTCGCCGGTCACCCCGTGTCTGCAGCAGTCGCCCTGGAAAACCTCAACATCTTCGAAGAAGAGAAGCTCAACGAGAACGTGCGTACCAACTCGCCACTGTTCCGTGCAGAGCTGGAGAAGTTGCTGGACATCCCCATCGTCGGTGACGTGCGTGGTGACGGTTACTTCTTCGCAATCGAACTCGTCAAGGACAAGGCCACCAAGGAGACCTTCAACGACGACGAGTCCGAGCGCCTGCTTCGTGGCTTCCTCTCCAAGGCTCTCTATGACGCAGGTCTGTTCTGCCGTGCAGATGACCGTGGAGACCCTGTAGTTCAGCTTGCTCCACCGCTGACTATTGGACCCAAGGAGTTCGTCGAGATGCGTGAAATTCTTGAGGGTGTCCTCAAGGAAGGTGCACGCATCGTCTAACACTCTGGCTCAGTAGGGTTTCGTCCCCACTACTAGATGTCAGTATCCCAATGGGGCTGCTACCGCTTGCGGTGGCAGCCCCATTATCTTTAGAGCTATGACTTCCACTTTTGCCACCATCGATTCACCCATTGGTCGGATTGAACTCACCAGTGACGGTGAGGCCATCACGTTCTTGAGTATTGAAGGTGTTGAAGGTTCTCCGCACGGTCGCTTGCAGCATGGTGGCCGCCCGGGTGAGCCAGACACCGTGATCAAGCAGGCAACCACCGAACTGGGTGAATACTTTGCCGGTAAACGTAAAGACTTTGACGTTCCCGTGAAGCTTGTTGGCACACCATTCCAGCAAGCCATCTGGCATGAGCTGCTTGCCATTCCCTATGGCGGTCACGCCTCCTATGGCGATCTTGCTACCCGTGCAGGAAACCCCAAGGCAGCGAGGGCTGTGGGAGGAGCAGTGGGTGCAAACCCCGTGCCCATCATTGTTCCTTGCCACCGCATTCTTGCTGGCAATAACAAACTCACCGGCTACTCCGGTGGTTCGGGCGTGCCCACCAAGATTCAGCTCTTGGACATTGAAGGCATCGAATACAAGTAATGGCATACCCAAACCTTGTGATCGGTGATGACGGCCTAGCCCGGTGTGGCTGGGTCGGCTCAGATGTCGAATACATGCGTTATCACGATGAAGAGTGGGGTGTTCCCCAACCTGGAGATCAGTTCATGTTTGAAAAGATCGCCCTCGAAGGATTCCAAGCGGGACTGAGCTGGATTACGATCCTTCGACGCAGACCAGGATTTCGTGATGCCTTTCACAACTTTGATATCGCCAAAGTTGCCAACTACACCGACGCAGATGTTGATCGCCTGATGAATGACGAGCGAATCATTCGCAACAAAGCCAAGATCAACTCCGTGATCAAGAATGCTCGCATTACTCAGGAACTCATTGCGGACAACCCTGGTGCACTCTATGACCTGGTCTGGTCACATCAACCTGATGTTCAGAACCCCACACGAAAAGTGATGACAGATATACCTGCGGTGACAGCAGAATCAGAAGCCTTAAGTAAGACACTGCGCAAGCTGGGATTTAGTTTCGTTGGCCCCACCACGATGTATGCGTTGATGCAATCAGAGGGTCTCGTTGACGACCACCTGGTTGGGTGCCATAAAGCTCAGTAGTCCTCCACAACTGGGAAATCCCAGTCATGTGCGAGAGATTCACAACTCGTTGCCTTTTGCACCCCTTCCTCTCCTACCTTGAGTGACAAATAGTCACTCTGGTAATAGGGAATTGAATTGTCTGCTTGGAAAGTAGAAATTTACGGCCAATCTTATGCGCGGTTTTACAGGTCATTGTCGAAATACCAACAACTCGTTGTCGACTCAGCAATAAGGAACGTACTAAGCGTTGAAGGTATTGGGATTTGCTCGGGAGAATGGGGCAAACCTCTCGGCGGAGGATTGTATGAATTTAGAATTCGAAAATCACTCCATGCAATTGAGTCACACACCGGCCCGGAAACGAGCACTAAGTATTCGCCAGAATCACAGGTTCAGGTATTAATTCGGATCTTTTGCACATTCCACGGCGACAAAATCGTTGTGCTCCATCACGGTTATGACAAGAAAAGAGATTCTTCGGAGAAAAAGCAGCAACAAGAGATTCGCACTGCAAGAAAACTGCACCAAGAATGGAAGCAAGGGTTGAAATAAAAAGTGTTTAATCACATAATTTCTAGTATGGGAAAGAAACAGCAAACCATTCCTTACGAAAACTTCATGAAGGAAATTCGTGAGTCATGGACCGAGGAAGACTGGAAGATTTACGACGCAGTGTCGGCGGACTTCCAGAAAGAAATGCGCGATCGCGCAGAACTCGGAGCTGCTCTTCAGTCAGCGCGAAAAGCTCGCTCACTTACCCAGCCCAAACTCTCACTGTTGGCTGATGTTCAACAGGCCGAGATTAGCCGCATTGAACGGGGTGTGGGTAACCCAACTGCTACAACGTTGTTTCGTCTCACTGATGCGCTCGGCCTCAAACTCGCCCTGATTCCAGTCGAGAAAAAGAACTAACCCAGAACGAGGTTCACGTAGATTCCAGATCGAAAGGTGTTCCGGCGTTCACGTCTCGTACAACAGCCTTCTTCACCACGGGGGCAGCCACCGGAGCTGCCTTTACTGCTGGTTCATCATCAAGCAGTGCTTCACGAATAATCCGACGTGGGTCGTATTGGCGAGGGTCGAGTTTCTTCCACTCTTCCTCGTCGAAATCATCGCCAAGTTCTTCCTTAATGCGATCCTTCGCACCTGCACTCATTTCTTTGAGCTTGCGCACGAACTGACCGAACTTTGCCGAATAGGCAGGCAAGCGTTCAGGACCAATAACGAAGACAGCAATCACCCCAATGATGAGTAACTTCTCGAAGGTCAAACCAAACACACTACGAGACTACCGCCCCTAAACACAGGGTTAGCTCTACGCTTATTTTCAAAGGAGAACCTCGTGACACACAACGAACTGACGTGGAAGTTCCTCAACGAATTTGATGTTGAGTCGAGCACCCAGGTAAAAGCCCGCGCTTTATCGCTAGAGCACGGTGTAAACGTGATTTCTCCTGCGGTGGGCGCCCAGCTCGCATTAGTTGCCGCAGCAACCAATGCAACCAACATCATAGAGATTGGAACAGGTCTGGGTCTTTCCGGTCTGTGGCTCCTCTCCGGTGCTCCCGAGGCTACATTGACCTCGATTGATTCTGAATTTGAATACCACGAGCAGGCTCGTGAACTTTTCACTGAGGCCGGCTATCCTGCCAGCCGCGTGCGCTTGATTACGGGCAAGGCTCTCGATGTTCTTCCACGCATGAACGAGAACAGCTACGACATCGTGCTCGTTGATGGCGACCCTGCCCAGGTTGCACAAAACGTCGAGCACGCACTACGTCTAGTTCGGGTTGGTGGCACCGTATTGCTTCCCCACATTTTGCAAGATGGTGACATTGCGAACCCTGCAAAGCGTGCAGGTATTGTCGCTGGCTTCCGCACCGTGCTCACCGAAGCTACCGAGTCAGAGAACATCGTTGTTGCCCTCTCTCCTGCTGGCGACGGGCTGCTGCAGTTCACCAAGATTTCCTAAGAAACGACATAAGAAAACCCCCGCTGATTCAGCGGGGGTTTTCTTATTCGGATTACCCGAAGAAGTTATGTCTTAGGCAGGAACAACCTTCGCCAACACGTCGTGAAGCTCCTTCGCTTCAGCATCGTTGACGGAGACGACCAGACGGCCACCACCCTCGAGAGGAACGCGCACAATAATCAGGCGACCTTCCTTGACAGCCTCCATGGGACCGTCGCCGGTCCGTGGCTTCATTGCAGCCATTTAGGCCACCCCTTTCACTTACTTTGTGTACTTCTATTATCCCGTATTGTTTGGTGCCCAATAACCACTTCAACAGCCCAAACAGCTACGGAATCCGTTGTTCCGGACGGTTATTAGGGCGGACTCCAGTCGTAACCATCTATTCGCCAGCAGATCAGTAACCAGCCCCACTGAAAAACGATAAAGAGCAACACCATGAAGCCTCGATACAGCTTTGACCGTGGTGCTGCCACTGCCCCCAACGCGGGAAAAAGTGGGGCAAGTAGGCGGAAGGTGCTGGACTGGGGAAAGAACACTGCCAGGACATAAAGGGCATAGCTGGCTAGCCAGAAACGCACATCCACACCCAACCTTTTCACTGCAGGGATGAAGAGGAAGACGGCAAAGCCCAGCACCAGGGCACCCAGCAGCACATAACCGGCGACTTCCGGATACCCAAAGCTTGTTGTCCACCACTGGGCAGCATGGATCCAGGGGGTGAAAGGGATCAGTTCTTGGTAGCCAATATAGGCAGAGCGCCAGGCCAGCTCAGTATCTAAATACGCGTTGGGGATGCCGGTGGCCCAGCCAGCAATAAACATCCAGGCAAACCCTGCCCCGGCAGCAATGACTGCCACCGCGGCAAGTAGGACACGTTCACGAGTGGGGAATCGTGTTCTCTTGCGTTTTACAAAGCGATATATCCAGTGCAGACCAATTGCCAACGCCACAGCCAATGCCCCTGGCCTGGTCAGCGAAAGCACAAGCACGACGGGGATAACCCATCCATAGAGCCTGAGTTGCATCAGCAGAATCACCAGAGCAATCAGGAAAAGCTGCATGGACTCGGCATAAGCCAGCTGGAACAGGGGGGAGACGGGGGACAGAGCGAACAAGACGATGGCAAACAGTGCCTGCTGCGCGGGCACATGCTTGATCAGGATCTTGTAAAACACAAGAGATGCACCCAGTGCACACAGCACCGAGATCAACACACCCGAGATGCTCCATGGCAATCCCGTGATGAGCATCAGTGCACGGACAATAACCGGATAGGCGGGTAAGAATGCCCAGGCATTCTCAGCAACGTGACCATCCTCGGTGTAGGGAATGTCGTGCGGATAGCCTGTCTCGGCAATGATGTTGTACCAGCGACCATCCCACATCGTGGAGAAATCCCAGAGTGAGGGTTGGGCGCCAGTCCAGGCATTTTCTGCCTGCTGGCTGGCCAACACCAGCAGCATGACAGTTGACACTGCACGCCCCAGCAGAAATACCAGGGTGACCTGGAGCCACCACGGCAGTCGAGTCTTTGTCATCCCCCGATAACCAGTTACTTGCTCAGCCAGCTACGCAGTGCACGTTCACACTCAAGAATCTGCACGGCGAGTACACGCTCATCATCGGTGTGTGCCAGGGAAGGATCGCCAGGACCAAAGTTCACAGCCGGAATACCGAGTGCAGAAAAGCGTGCCACATCAGTCCAGCCATACTTAGGTTGTGGCTCGGCTCCCACCGCTGCAACAAAATCTTGCGCCATCGAAGCGGTCAAACCTGGCCGTGCACCTTCAGAGCTATCGGTCACAACAACCTCAAACCCGGTAAACACATGTTCCACGTGAGCAAGGGCCTCGGCGGCGCTCTTATCGGGTGCGAAACGATAGTTGACGGTCAGTACTGCGGCATCAGGAATGACATTGCCAGCGACCCCGCCAGAAATTCCCACAGCGCTGAGTCCCTCACGGTAGTCGAGGCCATCAACGGTAACGGTGGCAGGGACATAGGCTGCTAATGCATCCAGGGCAGGTGCAAGCTTGTGAATGGCGTTTTCGCCTTTCCACGCGCGTGCTGAGTGCGCTCGCACACCGTGTGTGCGCACCTCCACGCGCAAAGTGCCATTACAGCCACCTTCCACGGTAGAGTTACTGGGTTCGCCCAGGATGGCAAAGTCACCGTGCAGAAGTTCTGGAGATTGGCGCGCTAGCCGACCCAACCCGTTGAGCTCAGAAGCTACTTCTTCGTTGTCGTACCAGATCCAGGTGATGTCATAGGTGGGCTCGGTCAGCTCTGCAGCGAGTTTGACTGCTACAGCCACACCTGCCTTCATGTCGACGGTTCCGCGACCCCAGAGCCATTCAGCTCCCTCTTCTTCGCTATAGCGAACGGGGAGATTGTTATTCACGGGAACGGTGTCCAGGTGGCCGGCAATCACGACGCGTTGCGAGCGTCCCAGGTTCGTCTTCGCCACCACGGCATTGCCATTTCGGAAGAGTTCGAGATGTGGCATTCCTGACAATGCGGCGTGGATGGAATCTGCCAATAAGGCTTCGTTGCCCGAGACAGACTCAATGTTGCAAATGTCGGCAGTGAGCTCCACGCTTGAGCGTGTCAGGTCAAGCGCGATGGGTGAGGACATAGCCCAAGTTTATCGCCGGTAATCTAGAGGCATGGTTTCTACGCAGACGAACACGCACGCTTGGGGTTACGGCCTGGCCACAATTGCCAGCGATGGCACCGTTCTCGACACCTGGTATCCAGCCCCTGAGCTCGGGCAGATTCCTGCAGGTCGTGACAAGTGGATTGTTCCTGCCGAGATTGAAGACCTGGTTGGTGAAGATGCCCGCCGCAACGTCTCCCTCGAAGCTGTGACCATTGAGATCACTCTTTCAGAACCAGCGCAGGGCGCATCTGACGCTTACCTGCGCCTCCACCTGCTGTCTCACCTTCTTGTTCAGCCCAACACCATCAACCTCGACGGCATCTTTGGACAGCTTCCCAACGTGGTCTGGACTAATGCAGGCCCCGTTCACCCAGATGACTTCACAACACTTCGCCCACGCCTGATGCGTGCAGGAATTCAGGCTCAGGGAATCGATCGATTCCCACGCCTGACCGACTATGTCACTCCTGAGCGCGTGCGAATTGCTGATGCTTCTCGTGTGCGCCTGGGAGCGCACCTTGCCCCTGGAACTGTGGTGATGCACGAGGGCTTTGTGAACTTCAATGCAGGAACCCTGGGCACCTCGATGGTGGAGGGTCGTATTTCTCAAGGCGTTGTTGTCGGAGATGGTTCAGACATCGGTGGCGGTGCCTCGATTATGGGAACCCTCTCAGGTGGTGGCACCGAAAAGGTCAGCATTGGTCAGCGCTCCCTGTTGGGGGCAAACTCAGGAATCGGCATCTCTATCGGAGATGACTGTGTTGTTGAAGCAGGGCTGTATGTCACTGCGGGCACCAAAGTGAATGTCATTGATGGCGAGAACACCTCCGTGCTCAAGGCCAAGGAACTCTCCGGCGTGAACAACCTGTTGTTCCGCAGGAACTCTCTCACCGGTGCTGTTGAGGTCACCTCGCGCACGGGTGTGGGCATCGTGCTGAACTCAGCACTGCACTAAAGAATTATCCTCATTAGCCTCAGGCCGAATGATGGTGACGCCAGGCTCGGTGCCTGTGCTCATCTGAGCAAGTGCCTTGGGCACTTCATCTAGGGAAATTCTGTGCGTAATGAATGTGCCTGGATCTAGAACGCCTGTGGCAATAGCTGCCAGCATTTCCGGATAGGCAGCGGCGGCCATGCCATGAGAACCAAGCACCTGCAGTTCCTTCGCAATGACGACATGCATGGGCACCGTTGCCTTATCCCCGATCTTGGCCGGCAGCAACAAACCAATCTGCACGTGACGACCCTGAACACGCAAACTCTCCACCGCTGACTTGGCCGTGGGAATACTGCCTAGTGCGTCCACAGAAACATCCACGCCCTCAGGAATCACGGCCTTGATTGCAGCGACAACATCGCCGTCTGCAGCGTTGAACACATGCGTTGCACCCACCTCAGAAGCAAGGGCCAAAGCCTCAGCGTTCACATCAACAGCAACTACTCTCGCTCCTGATGCGGCGGCAATCATGATGGCAGCTAAACCAATTCCGCCGCAGCCAAAGACAGCCACGGTTTCTCCTGGCTGAACATCTGCGACTTGAGTGATGGCACGGTAGCTGGTGGCAAAACGACAGCCTAGGCTGGCTGCCACATCAAAGGAGACTTCATCAGGCAAGACCACAGCGTTGAAGTCTGCGCGAGGAATAGCAACGAACTCGGCATAGGTGCCCGGGCCACTAAATCCTGGTTGCCACTGGTCAGGGCAGACTTGCGCATTGCCACTTTCACACCAGGAGCACTGACCACAACCACAGACAAAGGGGAAGACGACGCGGTCTCCCACCTTGAGCTTTGTAACTCCTGTCCCAACCTTGTGTACTACTCCAGCAAACTCATGACCTGGAACATGCGGGAACACGGTGATGTCGGGGTCATGGCCCTGCCAAGCATGCCAGTCGGAGCGGCATAATCCAGCAGCCTTGACCTGAATAACGACGCCGTCAGCAGGTGCAGTTGGAATGTCGAGCTGCGCCACAACTAGTGCTTCACCAAACTTCTCAAACTGGACAGCTTTCATGTGGTCAGCTTAACAGCTGACCAGAAGAGAACTACCTAAAAGTCTTCGGATCGAATACGGCGCTTGACGAAGTCCAATTCACCTTGTGCATTGCGGGTGAGCGTCATCACGCGCATGAAGTCAGGGTTGATCTCACGAGCGATAAAGAAGGCGGCAAAGCCCATTAGGAGAACAATGATCGACAGCGGAATAGCACCTGCCGTGATCATTCCGGTGAAGGCCAGTTCTGCTGGAACATCTGTTGAGGAAGCTAGCAGCGTTCCATCCGCGTTGATCTTGAAATAGACCTTTTCTTCTAACGCAGTACCGTCAGATCGTGTTGCGCTGAAGGTAATCGAGTGCCAGCCTGCTTCGAGGTTGTCTGGAATCGTGACGGAGGTATTGAAGGAACTTGACACTGTTCGTCCTTGTGCCAAAACCTGTGGAGTACTGCGAAGCACTACTGAGTAGTCGGTTGACAGTGCCAAATCTGTTGCCGTGATAGCAATGTCTTCACCAACAATTTTTTGCCCAGGGGCAACCGGGATAGTGAAGCTCACAGGCGAAACAGCTTGTGCAGGGGAAGAACCATTTGCACCATCAAATGGTTGAATATTGTTCGACATCCAGCGAGGATTCACACTGTTGTTGAAGAGGGTAGCGAAGTAGTTAAGGTTCCCTGCTTGGCTCACAACGAAAACGCCAGCTGCCGTATCAATCGAAATCTCAGCTGAAGTGGGCGAAGAGAACTTAATACTGTTCCAATACTGAGTTACACCGTTGTTTGTATAGGTTGACTTCAAGCAGGTGACACCACTGTTAGCAGTCTGGGCAACACCACCGATACGGATTGCGGTAATTCCACAGGTTGACGAAGCTGGGTTCCAGCTGACTAAGTTGTTCCCATTATTGGTTGTTGCACCTGGCACAGTGTAAAAAACATTGCTGTAGGGGTCACCGAGAAGGTAGTTCACCTGGTCAACCGCAGCTCCACCAGAAAAACCACTGAAAGTCATCGTGAAAGCAGGGACGTTTGCGCCGACAGCAAGTGTGGAGAAAGAAGGTGCATTCCCTCGCGAGAATCCAACCTGCGAAATAGTAAATGGTACCGACTGGTTCTGTTGCTGCTGATTACCAGTGGTCCAGGCAGCGGTTAAGACAGTATCCGCTGAAACTGTGTAGGAATTACCTGGCAACAAGATGGTGGAAGAAACAGGAATATCTACCCAGCCAGCAAACACCTTGCCACTTGGAGGCGTGAAAGTATTCGCCGGAAGTGTGAACGATGTTCCGTTCGTCACAATCGCTTGTTGGGTGCCGGAGCCGCCACTTGGATCAAATGTGATGTTGAACTGAGGAGTGGTCGTGGTGAAGGCGACAGTGGCAGTAGTGAATTCGGATCCGTTGTTGTAGAACCCAAACTTAAAGGTGTAGTTACCTGGTGTTGCAGGAAGAGTAAAGAGACCACCATCGAGTGAAAGAGTCTGTGTGGTGCTGGTCGCCTGGTACTCGTAGAAACCTGCGTCATCACCATCCTTGGTGCAGCCAACTAAAGGGTTCGATAATACGGTTTTACACGCGCTTTGGCTAACGCCATATCCCATGTTGATCTGCCCGGTTGTGACCAGGTTTGTTCCCGCAGCGTCATAGACAGCAACGTGAACACGGTTAAAGGATTGCCCAGAGGGGTTAAGCGTGAAGCTCATAGGTGGGGTGTTGGCGCCGGCATAGAAGGTTGGTGCTGAAACAGAGAAGGATGCGCTTGCTGCAGCAACTGCCATGGCAGGAACAACCGAGAACATGGCGAAAATCGCCAGGACTACAGAGCTCAGGGCAGCACGGAAAGCAAACATCTTCACCCCATAAAGATACCGGAGTATAGGGATTTGGTTTAACTCAGGAACCGCTCAGGTTCGGGGAAAACCCCCTATGAGAAGACCTAGTTGAAACCAGGAAGGTTACGCTGCTGCTCGCCAATGTAGAGCTGCTGTGGGCGACCAATCTTGGTCTGTGGGTCGAGGTTCATTTCACGCCAGTGCGCAATCCAACCAGGCAGACGTCCTAGCGCAAAGAGCACGGTGAACATACGAGTGGGGAATCCCATTGCCTTGTAGATCACGCCGGTATAGAAGTCGACGTTGGGGTAAAGCTTGCGCTCCTTGAAGTAGTCATCCTCAAGAGCAATACCTTCAAGTTCCTTGGCGATGCCCAGCAGTGGGTCATTCACTCCGAGAGCAGCAAGAACTTCATCAGCGGTGTCCTTGACCAGACGTGCGCGAGGATCGTAGTTCTTGTAAACGCGGTGTCCGAAGCCCATCAGGCGAACGCCGTCTTCCTTGTTCTTGACGCGCTCAACATACTTCGCAACAGATTCACCCGAAGCCTGGATTTCACCAAGCATGGTGAGAACAGCCTCGTTTGCACCACCGTGAAGTGGGCCAAAGAGTGCGTTGATACCTGCAGAAACGGAAGCAAACATGTTTGCATCTGTCGAACCCACCAGACGAACGGTGGAAGTTGACGCATTCTGCTCGTGGTCTGCGTGCAGGATAAGCAGGCGCTCAAGTGCGTTGACCACGACAGGGTTTTGAACGTATGGCTCAGCCTTGTTACCGAAGGTCAGGCGCAGGAAGTTCTCAACATAGGACAGTGAGTTATCTGGATAGAGACGAGCCTGACCAATGCTCTTCTTGTGAGCGTAGGCAGCCATCACAGGAAGCTTGGCCAACAGGCGGTAGGTCGAAGTCTCAACCTGCTCTGCATTGTTGGGGTCTAGAGAGTCTTCGTAGTAGGTCGACAGTGCAGAAACACCAGCTGAAAGAACAGGCATGGGGTGTGCACGACGTGGGAAACCGGAGAAGAAGTCCTTGAGATCTTCGTGCAGCAGGGTGTGCATACGAATCTTCTCTTCGAAGTTTTCGCTCTCAACCTGGGTGGGAACTTCACCGTGGATGAGGAGGTAAGCAGTCTGCAGGAAGGAGAGGTTTTCAGCGACCTGGTCGATGGGATAACCGCGATAACGCAGAATTCCCTGCTCACCGTCGATGTAGGTGATTTTCGACTTGGTGGAAGCGGTGTTCACAAAGCCATAGTCCAGCGCGGTCAAGCCAGTCTGCTTGGTCAGCGACGACAAATCGATAGAGGGAACACCCTCAGTTCCATGCAAGACCGGAAGTTCAACGGTCTTACCGCCATAGGTAAGCGAAACGACGTCGCCGGTGGGCACTGAATTAGTGGCTTCAGTCACGAAGACTCCTTGTGGATACTGTCTGGGTGAGCGGGTACCCAGGTGGTCCGTTGTGACGAAATTCCCTGAGTTATCCAAGCCTATTGGCAAAAAGTGTTGTTATTACACACTCATTAAGCGACGAGCAGCTTCAGCAATGCGCTCATCGGTTTCTGTCAGAGACAGTCGCACATGGTTGGGATAGAAATCGCCATAAAAAACACCCGGTCCGGCAATGATACCCAGACCCGCGAGCTTGTCTATGGATGCCCACGCATCCACACCTTCTGTGACCCAGAGGTAAAGTCCCGCTTCACTATGGTCAATGCGGTATCCAGCAGAGTTCAGGGCAGGAATAAGCAGTTCACGGCGAGCGCGGTAGAGCTCTTTCTGGGCAGCGACGTGTGCATCGTCTGCGAGCGCTGCAACCATGGCTGCTTGCACTGGCCCTGGCTGCATCATTCCTGCGTGTTTACGAATATTGGTGAGCTGAGCAATGAGTGCGGCATCTCCGGCGACAAAGGCGGCACGGTAGCCGGCAAGGTTGGACTGTTTACTCAGTGAGTAGGCGGTAAGGATTCCGGTGAGGTCTCCCCCGGTTACCTCGGGATCGAGCAGGGAGGGAATGGGTTCACTTTCCCAGGGACCTGACCAGCCCAGCTCGGCATAGCATTCATCGCCCACGATGTAGGCACCGAGTTCTCGTGCTCGCTTCACTCGTGCAGTGAGCTGTGCCTTATCGAGTACTCGTCCATCTGGGTTCCCTGGGCTGTTGAGCCACACCAGTTTGGTGTTCTCAGGCCACTGGGCAGGATCATCTGACGGGAAAGGCGTGGCCTCAGCCATTCGGGCACCAATGTCATAGGTGGGGTAGGCAGCCGTGGGGTGCACCACGACATCACCAGGACCCAGGCGCAGCATGAAGGGCAACCATGCAACGAATTCTTTGGAGCCAATGGTGGGAAGAACGTTCTCAACACCTAGTCCGGTTACCCCGCGTCGACGGGCAAACCACTCAACGATGGCTTCTCGCAGTGCTGGCGTTCCAATGGTGGTCGGATAGGCATGTGAATCAGTGGCCTTGGCCAACGCTTCGCGGATGACGTCAGGTGTGGGGTCTACCGGTGAACCGATGGAGAGGTCAATGGCACCGCCGGGGTGAGCTTTCGCCTTCGCCACGTAGGGCGCCATGGCATCCCACGGGTATTCAGGCAGCTCAGTGAGCATGAAACTTAGGCCTGGGGTGGAAGTGCAGTAATGACAGCGTGGTCGCCTTTAATGACGCCAACCTTGGCAGCACCGCCGGGGGAACCAATTTCTTGGAAGAACTCAACGTTGGCCTTGTAGTAGTCAGCCCACTGCTCAGGAAGATCATCTTCGTAGTAGATGGCTTCAACAGGGCAGACCGGTTCACATGCGCCACAGTCAACACACTCGTCGGGGTGGATGTAGAGCATGCGGTCACCCTCGTAGATGCAGTCCACGGGGCATTCATCGATACAGGCACGGTCCTTCACGTCGACACATGGCAGGGCGATGACGTAGGTCACGTGGGTACTCCTTCAACGAACGGGTGTTACGAGTTCAAGTTTACGCGTTTACTGTTGTGCTCTTGTCCGCGCCACGGTGTCGCTGCGGCAAGCGTGGCCAGGCAACCACAATGGTGGCAATCAGGGTGGGCACCACTGCCCAGATGGTGCCCCACAGGTTATTGGGCACAAGCACCGATCCCCCGGTGCTTTGCTGGCTCAAGAGAAAAACCATTCCCACGATGCCCAGTGCTGCACTGAGCACAACGAGTCGATCCTCAACAACGATGCGCAGACCCACCAAGAATCCGATCAGCACGATGACACTAAGGATTAATCCCCACGGGATATCAATGTTCGCCACCGTGATCACACTCTGGTGAACAACCGTGGTGATGGATCCAACCAATAAGCCCATGCCCAGTGCTCCAGCACACAGCAACAGTCGAGTGGAGACAGGGTGCTTCACGGCAGTTTCAGGCATGTTGTTAAGTGTATCTAGCTATAAATCGTTCGCATCCGTATGATTATTTCCATGCAATGGCAATATCGCGTTGACGAGGTTAGGTAATCCTTACTAAGGTTAACCTTACTTAGGTAAACCTAACTGCTTTCCCTCCCCACAGATTGTTCAGTTCATGCTCGCAAACCTCTTGATCGGCCTCCGCGAAGGACTCGAAGCTGCACTGATCATTGGCATCCTGGCTGCATATCTGATCAAGATTGATCGCCGCGATGCACTTCCCAAGATGTGGCTGGGTGTGGGGATTGCCGCATTGATCTCCGCCATCGTGGGCATCATGCTCGGCACAGGTGTTGCGCAACTAGAAGGACCACCCGAGGAAATCCTTGCCGGAACCCTGTCCTTCCTGGCCGTTGCTCTGGTCACCTGGATGGTGTTCTGGATGGCCAAGACCGCCCGCAACCTCAAAGGCCACCTCGAATCTGACATTGATAAGAATCTTGCCGGAAACGGCTGGGGACTGATGTTCGTGGCATTCCTCGCCGTGGGCCGTGAAGGAATCGAAACTGCACTGTTTATCTGGGCCGCTGCAACCGCAACCGGTGAAAAGATTCTTCCCACCATCGGCGCCATCGTTGGCCTCGGCGTTGCTGCCCTGTTGGGCTGGCTCATCTTCAAGGGCATGGTTCGTTTGAACCTGAGCAAGTTCTTCACCTGGTCTGGTGCCTTCTTGATCATCGTTGCTGCCGGTGTGCTCAGCTATGGCATCCACGAATGGCAGGAAGCAGGCCTGCTTCCAGGAGATGCCGACAAGGCATTCAACGTCTCTGGGGCGATTCCACCAGATAGCTGGTATGGCGTTCTGCTTCGCGGCACCATCGGCTTCACGCCCGAGATGTCGTGGCTTCAGGTCATCGGCTGGATCGGATTCGCAGCGATCATGCTGACCCTGTTCTTGCGCCAAATGAAAGCGAAAACCCCCGCCAAGTAAGGCGAGGGTTTTCTTCTGAGTTCTGTAGTCAGACTTTGAGTATTACTCGTTCTGCTTCTTGAGGCGGCTGGTGTTACGAGCACGTGCCTGAGCATCGAGCTCCACCTTGCGAATGCGCACAGTCTCAGGAGTAACCTCAACACACTCATCTTCACGAGCAAACTCGAGGCACTCTTCCAGAGAAAGAATGCGTGACGGAGTCATGGATTCGAAGCTGTCTGCGGTCGATGAACGCATGTTGGTGAGCTTCTTTTCCTTGGTGATGTTCACATCCATGTCATCGGCACGAGAGTTCTCACCGATCACCATGCCTTCGTAAACCTCTTCAGTGGGCTGAACGAAGAAGCTCATGCGTTCCTGCAGACCAATGATGGCAAACGGGGTAACAACACCTGCGCGGTCAGCAACAATCGAACCGTTCACACGGGTCACAATCTGACCAGCCCACTCTTCGTAGCCGTGAGCAATCGCGTTAGCAATACCAGTACCACGAGTTGCGGTGAGGAATTCGGTGCGGAAACCAATCAGACCACGCGAAGGAACAATGAATTCCATGCGAACCCAGCCGGTGCCGTGGTTGACCATGGACTCCATGCGGCCCTTACGTGCTGCGAGAAGCTGCGTAACAGCACCAAGGTATTCCTCAGGAACATCGATGGTGAGGTGTTCGTATGGCTCGTGAGTCTTGCCATCAACCTTCTTGGTCACTACCTGTGGCTTACCCACGGTGAGCTCGAAGCCCTCGCGGCGCATGTTTTCAACCAGAATGGCCAGAGCGAGCTCACCACGACCTTGAACTTCCCAGGTGTCTGGGCGTCCAATGTCAACAACCTTGAGCGACACGTTACCGATGAGCTCACGGTCCAGGCGGTCCTTCACCATACGAGCAGTGAGCTTGTGACCCTTGACCTTGCCCACCAGAGGCGAGGTGTTGGTTCCAATGGTCATCGAGATTGCAGGGTCATCCACAGTAATTGCAGGCAGTGGACGAACGTCATCGGGATCAGCCAAAGTTTCGCCGATGGTGATGTCTTCAATACCTGCCACCGCAACGATGTCACCGGGAGCTGCACTCTCAGCAGGGAAACGCTCGAGAGCCTTGGTCTTGAGCAGTTCGGTAATACGAACGTTGGCCACGGTGCCGTCGTGCTTGACCCAAGCAACGGTCTGACCCTTACGGATGGTTCCGTTGAACACACGAATCAGAGCCAGACGACCCAAGAATGGGGAAGCATCCAAGTTGGTGACGTGTGCCTGAAGAGGCGCTTCGTCATCGTAGGAAGGCGCAGGAATGTGCTGCAGGATTGCTTCGAACAGTGGCTCGAGGTCATCGTTATCGGGCAGCGTGCCATCAGCAGGCTTGTTGTGGCTGGCAGCACCGGCACGGCCGGATGCGTAGACAACAGGAACATCCAGGATGGAGTCCAAGTCAAGATCGGGCACGTCATCTGCCATGTCAGAAGCAAGACCAAGAAGTAGGTCCTGGCTCTCGCCCACAACCTCGTCAATACGAGCATCGGGACGGTCGGTCTTGTTGACCAGAAGAATGACGGGAAGCTTTGCTTCCAGTGCCTTACGCAGCACGAAACGAGTCTGAGGAAGAGGACCTTCCGATGCGTCAACGAGCAGAACGACGCCATCAACCATGGACAAACCACGCTCAACCTCGCCACCGAAGTCAGCGTGACCTGGGGTGTCAATCACGTTGATGGTGATGGGGCCGTTGGTGGCGTGCTTACCCTCATAGGACACTGCAGTGTTCTTGGCGAGGATGGTGATGCCCTTTTCGCGCTCGAGGTCGTTCGAGTCCATCATGCGGTCATCAGCAGAGAAGTGTGCGTCGAAAGAGTTGGTCTGCTTGAGCATTGCATCAACCAGGGTGGTCTTTCCGTGGTCAACGTGGGCAACGATTGCAACGTTGCGCAGGTCTGAGCGGAGGGCGTGCGCCATGAGAAATCCTCTCGATGACCCATACCTGGTCATCGTTGGTGAAAAGTGACTGCCCGACAAAATAAAACCAGCGGCACCACAGGTGTGCAATGCCGGGTAAATCGAGCACTACCAGCATACCGCAGGGGGTTCTGTTTCCCCGCCCGGACGGTGTTTATAACTTCAACTAGCTCTTGTTGCCCAACTTGATGTTCGCACCAGGAATCGCTTCCAGAAGCTTCTTGGTGTATTCCTCACGGGGGTTATCAAACACTTCTTGAGTTGAGGCAGCCTCCACGATCTCACCCTTGCTCATCACGCAGACATTGTCCGCAATGACGCGAACGACAGCGAGGTCGTGGGTAATGAAGAGATAGGTCAGGCCAAGTTCTTGCTGCAGTTCGTGCAGCAGAGCAAGAATTTGCGCCTGCACCAACACATCAAGGGCAGAAACAGCCTCATCGAGGATCACAATGTCGGGCTTGAGTGCCAGAGCACGAGCAATAGCCACGCGCTGACGCTGACCACCGGAGAGCTCATTGGGATAGCGGGTTGCAATAGTTCTGGGCAGAGAGACCTGATCAAGCAGTTCCATCACGCGATCACGTCGCTGGGCTCTGCTGCCCACCTTATGGGTCACCAGTGGCTCAGCAATGGTGTTGAAAATGTTGACCAGAGGATCCAAGGAGCCGAAAGGATCTTGGAACACGGGTTGCATCCGACGACGCAGGCCAAAAAGATCCTTGGCGGAGAGGTCTGCTACACGCAGGCCATCAATCACGATGTCACCAGAGGTGGGTTTTTCCAGACCCAACAACATCTTGGCCACAGTGGACTTACCCGAACCCGACTCCCCCACCAACGCCATGGTGGTGCCTCGAGCAATAGAGAACGACACATTCTTCACAGCGGAGAATGAACTCTTCTTTAGGCCTGACCCACCACGGATGGTGTAGTCCTTACACAGGTTAGTGACCTGAATAACGGTCTCTTTGGCTGCAACGGCAGCAGTGCGCTGCGCTGCAACGGCAGAGAGATCAAACTCAGCTACTGAAGAGTCTTTCTTGACCGAGCTCAGTCTGCGTGAAGCCAGGCTTGGCGCCGCTGCTACGAGTCGTTGAGTGTAGGGGTGGAGGGGGTTCTCCAGAATTTCGCGGCTGGGACCAGCCTCGACAATCTTTCCTCGATACATCACAACCAGTTGCTCAGCGCGTTCAGCTGCAAGGCCTAGGTCGTGGGTAATCAAAATCACCGCGGTGTTCTTTTCCTTGGTGAGCTCATCCAGGTGATCAAGGATGGTGCGCTGAACAGTCACGTCCAAAGCTGAGGTGGGCTCGTCAGCGATGAGCAGCTGTGGATTGGCAGAAAGACCAATACCGATGAGCACGCGCTGGCGCATACCACCAGAGAATTGGTGCGGGAACTGCTTCAGGCGCTTCTCTGCATCTGCTAGACCTGCTTGTTTGAGTACCTCAATGGCCTTGGCGCGGATCTCTTTCTTGCCTGAGGCAACACCGTTGGCCTTGATGGTTTCTTCGACCTGGAATCCCACGCTCCAGACAGGGTTCAAGTTCGACATGGGGTCTTGTGGCACAAAACCAATCTGACGGCCACGAACCTTCTCGAGCTCAGATTCGCTGAGCGCAGTGAGCTCTTGGCCGTTGAACTTAATGGAGCCCTCGGTGATCTTTCCTGTGCCAGGCAGCAGGTTGATAATCGCGTGAGCAGTAGTGGATTTACCCGAACCAGACTCCCCCACAATTGCGAGGGTTTGCCCTGGCATCAGGGTGAGATCAACACCATTGACTGCTGTGACGTCACCATTTTGGGTGGAGAATCCAACCTTGAGGCCACGGATCTCCAGAAGTGGTTCCACTGTATTCTTCTCGCTCATCGCAGTGCCCTCGCCTTGGGGTCGAGTGCATCTCGGACAACTTCACCCATCATGATGAAGGCCAAGACAGTGATGGACAGGGCCAACGATGGCCAAATCAGGGTTTGTGGTGCGGTGCGCAAATCACCTTGTGCTTGGGAAATGTCATTTCCCCAGGACATAAACGTGGGTGGAAGCCCCACACCTAAGAAGGACAGGGTTGCCTCCGCAACGATCGCTGCTGCCAGAGAGATGGTGGTGACAGCAATCACGGGCGCAATCGAGTTGGGAAGAACGTGACGCCACAGAATGCGGAACCGGCTCACCCCGATTGCAGTCGAGGCCATTACGAAGTCCGAGTTCTTCACACGCAAAATCTCAGCACGCAACACACGGGCTGTGGAAGGCCACGCGAAGATGCCAATCGCCAGCGAGATGACGATCACGTCACGGTTCTTAGAGAACACAGACATGATGACCACGGCAGCAAGGATGTAGGGGATAGAGAAGAAGATATCTCCGGCACGGGAAAGCAGGGAGTCGAGCCAGCCACCATAGAACCCGGCAAATGCTCCAAACAAAATACCCAGCACCGCAGTCATGACGGTCACCACGATGCCCACAGACAGGGAGGTAGAGGTGCCATGAATAATTCGGCTGTAAACATCACAGCCCTGCTTAGTAAAGCCCAGAGGGTGTCCTGCGGTGGGACCTGCATTGCTGTTGGCAAGCAGACAGTTGGTATCTGGTGAGACGTTGGTAAACCACCCAGGGAATAAAGCAACCAGAGTCACCAAAATGATGAGAACACCCGAAATGTAAAACATGGGGCGCTTGCGCATATCGCGCCAAGCATCAATCCAGAGGTTGCTGGGCTTTTCGGCAACCGAGACAGAGTCGACGGCTGCAATTGGCGTCTCGTCTAATGGGGCGACGTAGTGCGTGTCCTTATTTGCCATAACGAATCCTTGGATCCAGTGCTGCATAGAGCAAATCTGTGAGGAGGTTGACGACCAGATAGATCAACACCATGACGGTCACGAAAGACACCACAGTGGGGCCCTCGCCACGAATAATGGCTTGATACAGGGTGCGCCCCACACCGGGAACGTTGAAGATGCCCTCAGTCACGGTTGCACCCACCAGCAGAACACCAAAGTCCACGGCAAGGAAGGTGACAACCGGAATCAGAGAGTTACGCAGGATGTGCACACCGACTACACGGCGACGGCTGAGGCCTTTGCCAAAGGCGGTGCGGACAAAGTCCATACCCTCAGTCTCAATGACGGAGTTGCGAGTCAAACGAATGATGTAAGCGATGCTGACGGTGGCCAAGACTGCCGCAGGAAGAATCAGTTCACTCCAGTCAGCTGCTGCCGAAACGGTGGGGCGTGCCCAACCCAGATTCAGCGCAAAGACGAGTTGCATCACGAAGGCAACAACGAAGATAGGCAGCGAGATCAAGATCAGGCTGGCGACCAACGCAGAAGAGTCAAAGAGTTTGCCCTTGCGAAGACCGGAGAACAGGCCGACTCCGATACCCACCACCATTTCAAAGAACAGGGCGATGGATGCCAACCGCAAGGTGACCGGGAATGTGGCGGCAAGAATGTCAGCTACAGGCTGACCAGAGAACGATGTTCCAAAGTCCCCTTGGAAGATGCCACCGATGTAAATCAAGTATTGAACAATGAAAGGTTGATCGAGGTGGTAGCGCTCACGCAGTTGCTGAGCTACGGCCTCGTTGACGCCATGATCGCCGAACAGGGCCACGATGGGATCCCCGGGCATGGCAAAGACCATGAAATAAATCAGCAGCGTTGTGCCGAAGAAAACTGGAATCGCCTGCAGGATGCGGCGGAGGATGTAACCAATCATTATGAACAGCTTAGGAGTGTGGGGTGGTGGCGCTTGCGCCACCACCCCAGCTCTCTTCTATAGAGTCAGGCTCTACTTCTTAGTGATCTGGTAGTACAGAGGAACAGAGTTCCATCCGAAGACCACGTTCTTGACGAGGGTTGAGTAACCACCGTTGACGTTGCTGTACCACAGAGGTACTGCAGGGAGATCCTGAAGCAGGATGACCTGTGCGTCTTGGAAGTACTTGTTTGCCTCTTCAAGCGAACCAGCTTCGTTACCCTTTGCGAAGAGTGCGTCTACTTGTTCGTTGGAGTAGTCACCATCGTTTGCGCCAGCGTCAGTCTGGTACAGAGGCTCGAGGAAGTTCGCGAGCGCTGGGTAGTCAGCCTGCCATCCGGTGCGGAAAGCGGTGGTGATGGTGCGGTCGGTGACTGCAGTGCGCAGTTCAGCGAAGGTGGGGTATGGAGCGCCAGAAGCGTCAATACCGAGGGTGTTCTTGATGCTGTTGGTCACAGCGTCAACCCATGCCTGGTGGCCACCATCGCCGTTGTAAGCAATCTGGAAGGTTCCAGACCAAGGCGAGATCTTGTCTGCCTGTGCCCAGAGTTCCTGTGCCTTCTTAGCGTTGAAGTCAAGAACATCGGAACCCTTGAGATCCTTCGACCATCCGTCAATTACGGGTGAGGTGAAGTCACGTGCAGGGGTACGAGTGTTGTCGAAGATCACCGAGGTGATTTCGTCACGGTTGATAGCCATCGAGATGGCCTGACGACGCAGCTGGCCTTCTTGACCAGAGAAGTGCGCGAGGCTCTCTGGAATGGTGAAGGACTGGAAGATTGCTGCAGGCTGGTTGACCGCACGATCACCGAGGTCGGTGGTGTAGGTCTTCATTGCGCTGTCAGGAATACCATCCAGAACATCGAGGTTGTCGCTTAGCAGGTCTGCATATGCTGCATCCTGGGTTGCGTAGAACACGATGTCCAGTCCGCCGTTCATTGGCTTACGGCCACCCTTGTAGTCAGGGTTTGCAACAAGGTTGATGTCAACGTTGTGCTTCCATGCACCCTTTTCAGCAACCATGTAGGGACCGTTACCAATGGGGTTCTCCCCGAATGCTTCCATGTCGTCATATGCGACTGAAGGCAGTGGGAAGAATGCCGAGTATCCCAAACGCAGTGGGAAGTCAGACTGTGGGCTGGAGAGGGTGACAGTGAAGGTCAGGTCATCAACAATCTGAAGACCGGTCAGGTCAGTGTCTTCCTCGTAGCTGAAGCCTTCGATTGCATCGAAGAAGTAGCTGTTGAGCTGAGCGTTAGAGAACAGTGCGCCATACTTCCATGCGTCAACGAATGACTTGGAGGTGACCTTTTCACCGTTGGTGAAGGTCCATCCATCGTTGAGGGTAATGGTGTAGGTCTGGTTGTCCTTGGTCTCAATCGACTTGGCAACTTCGTTAACCGGAGCACCCTTCGCGTCGTAATAGACCAGACCAGCGAAGATCGAGTCAACGATCTTTCCACCACCGGTTTCGTTGGTGTTGGTCGGGATCAACGGGTTCTGTGGTTCAGAACCGTTTGTGGAGATGATGTTGGAGTTTCCACCACTTGCTCCGCCTGCTGAACAGCCGGTTAATACCAAGGCTGTTGCGGCTACGAGTGCTACTGCACCCACGCCAATTTTCGATAAACGCACTGTTCCTCCTGGTGAGATGTTGAAGCTCGTCGAGACGTGACGAGCCTGTGCTGTGATTTCAAACTACGCCTTTCGGCATATTTCGACACAAGAAGGGGACGATTCGTTACAAAGTCGTCACATATGCAGCGCATTTCGTTGTGAGAACCCTATAAAACCGATGATGTATTGCATCCTGTGCACAATTCACGCATCTGACGTTTCGCAGAACTAGGCTTATCCGCGTGAGCGAATGGACCAGTAAACAACTCCGGGCACGCACCTGGCTAGAGATTGCCATTGTGCTGGGTCTTTCTCTGGGATCCTCAGCTGTCTACTCCATCGTTTCGCTGATTCGGAAGTTGTCTCAGTCCGAGGCGTTGAACACCCAGAAGGCCGTGATTAACCAGCCACTTGCGGACCAACCAGTGTTTGATTTGATCTATCAACTGCTGGGCATCTTTTTCGGACTCGTGCCCGTGGTGCTGGTTTTCTGGCTACTAGCCAAACCTGGCCTCAGTACATTTAGCCAACTGGGATTCAACTTCAAGGAACCCGGCAAAGACCTCCTGCGTGGGTTTGGCCTGGCAGCAATTATTGGTATTCCTGGGCTTGGGCTCTATTTAGTTGGCAATGCCTTAGGTATCACCACCACGATTGTGCCCACAGCATTAGACACCTACTGGTGGACCATTCCCGTACTTGTCTTGGCTGCCCTCCGTGCGGCACTGGTGGAAGAACTGATCGTGGTGGGCTATCTCTTCACCAAGCTGAGAGAGTTTGGCTGGAAAACTTGGCACATCATCCTCACCTCAGCCGCTTTGCGCGGAAGCTATCACCTCTACCAAGGGTTCGGCCCCTTCGTGGGGAACTTCGTCATGGGTGTGGTCTTTGGTCTGGCCTATCAGCGATGGGGTCGAACCATGCCGCTGGTCATTGCGCACTGGATCTTGGATATTGTCTCGTTCACCGGTTTTGCCCTCGTCAAAGCGCTAGCTCCGGGCTTTCTGCCAGGAACATAAGGCTTGTCGCCATAAGCTTGTGAGCATGTTCAAACGCTTTGCCCTTCTTCTTGTTCTGACTCTCACCGCAAGCTTTGCCCTGAGTGCATGTAGTGCAACAGATAACAAGCATCTCTCTGGTCAGGCAGCTCAAGATGCCCTTCATGCAGTAGTAGAAAACTCGGTGAAGAAGCTCAAGGCAGAAGGTGGCTCAGAAACTCTCGCTGTCGGCCAAACCCAATACGTTGTTATTTACGATCCCTCAGCTGCCGAAGGCAAGCAGGTAGTTACAGCAAACCTGACCAACAACAGTGCTGCAACCTTCGACAAAATCTCTTCAGTTTCGCTTCTTGCCTTAGCTGATCTCATCGCGACGGACACAGTCAAGAAGGCCGATGTTTCCCTGACTAAGAATGTCTTCACCGTCCAAGGAAAAGACTTCCTTTTTGAAATTTTTGTAACCGACGATTTGGTATATAAATCCAACATCTGGAGCTCACAATCTGGCAGCCAAGATGCCCAAATTGTTGTGATTACCTATGGCATCAACGCCGACACCCAGAAGCTGTTTGACTCAGCTGTTGAGCCTGCTCCAGCCCAGTAAAGACAGACTTTTTGTCCAATTCGCCTCTGTTTTTAGAGGATAGAATTAAGCATGCCAAAAACCTCTCACCCCACTCGTGACCGTCTCATTGAGACGATGGTTGAGTTGTTGGATGGTTCTGACCCAGAACACATCACCGCTGATCAAGTACTGACAGCTTCTGGGGTGTCTAAGGGTTCTTTGTATCACCACTTTGAAGACTTCGAAGATCTGCTTGAAGCTGCTCTCATTGCTCGATTTAGTGTGAACGTGGATGCCACCATAGAGGCACTGGCAAAGATTCTTGTCACGGTGAACTCCCGCGAAGATCTCATTGCAGCGCTGCGAGAAATTAACGGGTATAACCAAGCACAATCACGCTCGAGCTATCGCCTAGAACGCGCCCGTGCAGCAGGGCTTACCTATAGCAGCCCACGATTCCACGACGCTCTCGGTGCTGAACAAAAGCGCCTCACGGAAGCCTTTGTTGACCTTTTCAAAGAAGCACAAAATAAGCAGTGGATGTCTACCTCAGTAGATGCTCATGCAGCAGCGGTCTTTGTCCAGGCCTACACCGTTGGCCGCGTTGTCGATGACATTGCACCAGACAAGGTTGACCCAGATGCCTGGATCGACCTCATCATGACTGTGATCGAGAAAGCGATTCTGGCCTAACCAGCCAACACATCTGCGGTGGAGCGGACCGTGGCGAATTCTCCATGCAGGTTCGCTGCTGTCATGCGCGCAACTTCTTCCGCTGGGATGACATTGCCTTCCAGATCCTTCTTGTCGAAGGTGTGGGTTGCATCCAGCACAAAGGTGACGTCATAGCCGAGGTTGCCACCCATTCGAGCAGTGGTTTCACAGCAGAAGTTCGTCATGATGCCACACACCGTAATCGCGTTGATGTCTTCATTTTTCAACCAGGCATCTAGATCTGGTGTGCCATAGAAAGCCGAGTTGACGGTCTTTGTCACGAAGAGATCGTGCGGGCCATCGATGCCAGGTTTGAGGTCATTTCCGGACTGGCCAGGAGCAAGAGGTGAGCCCTGCTTCTTTGAATCGTGCCTCACCAACACCACGGGCTGACCTGTTGAACGCCAGTGTTCAAGAAGTGAAATCACATTGGTTTCGCAGTTGGGGTTATTGCGCGGTCCGTTTCGTGGATCGTCAAAACCGTTTTGAACATCTATAACTACAAGTGCGTTCTTCGTCATGGCTTCAGGCTACTCTTGCGCCGGCAAAGACAGAACCCCCGCACAGGCGGGGGTTCACGTCGTTTTTAGTTTTCAAATGCCTCAGGCGGTGGGCATGAGCACACCAGGTTGCGGTCACCATAGGCGTTATCAATGCGACGCACTGGAGCCCAGTACTTGCTGCGCACGCGCATGGTGCGGGTTGCTGCGTCGAGGCCTTCAGCGAATGGATATACAGCCTTCTCGCGAGAGTAGGGGTGGTTCCACTCGCCAGCAATAGACGCGGCAGTGTGAGGTGCGTTGTGCAGTGGGTTGTCATCTGCAGGCCACTGCCCAGCAAGAACAGCATCTGCTTCTGTCTTGATGGTGATCATGGCGTTGATGAAACGCTCTATCTCATTTAGGTCTTCAGATTCGGTGGGCTCAATCATGAGCGTTCCCGCAACTGGGAAGCTCATGGTGGGGGCGTGGAAACCGAAGTCAACCAAACGCTTGGCCACGTCATCCACGCTCACACCGGTTTCTGCCGTGAGTGGACGCAGGTCCAGAATGCACTCGTGTGCAACGAGACCATTGTCACCGGTGTAGAGGGTGGGGTAGAAAGGTGCGAGCTTGGTGGAGATGTAGTTCGCAGCCAACACTGCAGAAGCTGTTGCCTGGCGAATACCCTGTTCACCCATCATGCGAACATAAGCCCACGAGATGGGAAGAATGCTGGGTGAACCGTAGGGGGCTGCGGAGATTTGTGCACCATCGTGTGTCACGGTGGAGACCTTCTCCCCCTCGACCAAGACGTGGTGTGGGTTCTGGATAGCAAAGTGACCAGGCAGGTAAGGAGCAAGGTGCGCCTTTGCTGCTACTGGGCCAACACCAGGACCGCCACCACCGTGTGGGATACAGAAAGTCTTGTGCAGGTTCAGGTGAGAGACGTCTCCGCCAAAGTCACCAAAGCGTGCAAAGCCGGTCATGGCGTTGAGGTTGGCACCATCGACATAAACCTGACCACCTGCAGCGTGAACTGCTGCGGTGATGTCGGTAACAGCGTGCTCATACACACCGTGGGTGGAGGGGTAGGTGATCATGAGTGCGGCCAGGCTGTCGCTGTGTTCAGCGATCTTGGCCCGCAGGTCATCAAGATCAACGTTTCCGACCTCGTCACAGGCCACCACAACCACACTCATTCCTGCCAACACGGCAGATGCTGCGTTGGTGCCGTGAGCACTGGAAGGGATCAAGCACACGGTGCGCTGTGCATCACCGTTAGCCAGGTGGTATCCACGAATGGCGAGAAGACCGGCAAGCTCACCCTGACTTCCAGCGTTGGGCTGGAGCGAGACAGTGTTGTAACCAGTGAGGTCGACCAGCCACTTTTCCAGCTGAGCAATGAGCTCAATGTAACCGGCAACATCTTCGGCAGGAGCGAAGGGGTGAAGCCCACCAAACTCTGGCCAGGTCACGGCTTCCATCTCGGTTGCCGCATTGAGCTTCATGGTGCAGGACCCCAGAGGAATCATGCCGCGGTCGAGCGCGTAGTCGAAGTCAGCTAGACGCTTGAGATAGCGCATCATGCTGGTTTCACTGCGGTGGGTGTTGAACACGGGGTGCTCAAGGTAGCTCGAGCTGCGCACCAAACCTGCGGGAACTGCAGCAGGCACTGCCTGATAGGCAGCATCTGCTCCGAAGAATCCAGCAACTTCTTCCACTTCACCGGGGGTAGTGGTCTCATCAACCGAGATGGTGATGGTGTCGACATCAACTAGGTTGAGCAGGTAGCCAGCATCCTTGGCAGCGGCAGCAATCGCTGCTGCCTTACCCGGCACCGACACGTGCAGGGTGTCAAAGAAGTTGTCGTGTGAGACGGTGACACCGCCGGCGCGAAGAATCGCTGCCAGTGCGGTGGCACGTTCGTGAACCTGGGTAGCGATTTCTTTCAGGCCTTCAGGGCCGTGATAGACCGCATACATTCCTGCCATCACGGCCAGGAGAACCTGTGCAGTACAAATGTTCGAGGTGGCCTTGTCACGACGAATGTGTTGTTCACGTGCCTGCAAAGTCAGGCGGTATGCAGGCTCACCATTGGCATCAAGGGAGACACCAACCAGACGACCAGGCATGCTGCGCTCAAGACCGGCACGAACGGCAAGGTATCCCGCGTGTGGACCACCAAAGCCCATAGGAACACCAAAACGCTGAGAAGAACCAATGGCCACGTCTGCACCAAGTTCTGCAGGCGAAGAAATGAGGGTTAGTGCCAGCAAATCTGCTGCCACGATGGTGATTGCTCCTGCAGCCTTAGCCTTGGCAATGACGTCACTGGGGTCCCAGATCCGGCCAGAAGCGCCAGGGTATTGAATCAAGACACCAAAGGCTTCGGGGAGTTCAGCACCTGCGGCCAGATCAAGTTCAACAACCTCAATACCCACAGCCGCCACACGACCAGCAATCAAGCTCTTGGTCTGAGCCAGGGTGTCCTTATCCACCACGAAGACGTTCGAATCCACCTTGGAGGAACGACGAGCCAGCAGCATTGCTTCGACAGCAGAGGTGCTCTCATCCAGCATCGAGCCGTTTGCTGTGTCCAAACCAGTGAGGTCGGTAACCATGGTCTGGAAGTTGATGATTGCTTCCAAGCGACCCTGAGAGATTTCAGGCTGGTAGGGGGTGTATGCGGTATACCAGCTGGGGTTTTCCAACACGTTGCGCTTGATTACTGCGGGAGTGATGGTGTCGTAGTAACCCTGACCAATCAGGGAGCGACGCAGGGTGTTCTTTGAAGCAAGCTCACGCAGTTCGGCAAGTGCCTCGCGCTCGGTTGCAGGCTCAGGGAGCAGAGTTGAGCCATCAGCACGGAACTGGTCGACATGAATCGACTCAGGAATAGCAGCCTCAATGAGGTGCTCAATGCTGTCATAACCCAGCTGCTTCAACATGTGTGCTTGAGCAGCAGAATCGGTTCCGATGTGGCGGTTGACGAACGCGTTCGACATTCTTGTTTCCTTGCGTGAAAGTGCACTAAAAGGTGGAGCTGAGCAGCCCAGCAGGCTGCGGTGAAATTACTCGCCGGTGAGAGCGGTGTATGCAGCTGCGTCGAGCAGTGCAGGCACGTCAGAGAAGCTGACCTTGATCAACCAGCCAGCGCCGAAGGGGTCTTCGTTGACGAGCTCTGGGCTAGAGACAACAGCGTCGTTGACCTCGGTGACGGTTCCGGTCACAGGTGCGTAAAGTTCACCAACACTCTTGGTGGACTCGATCTCACCCACCACGGTGCCCGCGGTGATGCTGGAGCCAACCTTGGGCAGCTCTACATAAACAACATCGCCGAGCTTCTCAGCTGCGTAGGCAGTGATACCCACGGTTGCGCTGTCGCCGTCGACAAGCAGCCATTCGTGCTCTTCGGTGTACTGGAGGTTGGTGGGGTTAGCCATGGTTAGTTCTTCTTTCTGCTGTAGAAGGGGAGAGCGGTAACGGTATAGGGAAGTCGGGTTCCGCGGATGTCCACATCCACGACGGTGCCAAGCTCAGACACCGAAGGATCGACGAATGCCATGGCGATGGGGTATTCCAGTGTGGGAGAGAGTGCACCAGAGGTAATCACACCCACCTTGGTATCCCCGGAATAAATCTCGTAGTCAGCGCGAGCAGCACGCTTGCCCTCTCCGACCAGTCCAACCAGCACGGGAGCGTCTGCGGAAACACCCTTCTCGCTAGCTGTGCGGCCGACGAAGTCGCCTTCTTTACTCATCGCAACGACTTTGCCTAAACCTGCCTGCACTGGTGCGGTGGTGAGGTTGAGTTCGTGACCATAGAGAGGCATACCTGCTTCTAAGCGCAGAGTGTCGCGGCACGCCAAACCGGTGGGCACAAGCCCACGGCTTTCCCCGGCAGCCATCAGTGAGTTCCACAGAACTGCTGCGTGCTGAACATCGACATAGAGCTCAAAGCCGTCTTCGCCGGTATAACCGGTGCGACCAATCAGCATGGGGTTACCCAAGAAGGTTGCTGGCAGTGACCAGTAGTACTTGAGGGTCTCCAGTGTTGACTCGGGACGATCAGCTGCGTCAGCAGCAAGCTCGAGGCCCACGGTGTGCTGCAGAATCTCCAAAGCGTTGGGGCCCTGAACAGCAATGAGTGCCGTGGCATCACTCTCGTCCATGACGTTGACATCAAAGCCGGTGGTGCGGTGGGTCAATGCTTCGACGGCAGGGAAACGGTTGCCTGCATTCGCAACAACCAACCAGTGCGTCTCCCCCAGGCGATAAACCACGAGGTCATCGATGATGCCGCCTGCTTCGTTAAGCAGGAGGGAGTACTTGGCCTGACCAATATTGATTGCTGAGAGCTTGCCCGCGAGTGCGTAGTCGAGGAATGCTCCTGCGTCTGGGCCGGTGACGGAGATCTCTGCCATGTGGGAGATGTCGAAGATTCCGGCAGCGGTGCGCACGGCGTGGTGTTCTGCCAGGTCACTGTCATAGCGCACGGGCATCATGAAGCCCGCAAAGTCGGTGAAGCTTGCACCGAGCGCTTCGTGCACAGCGTGCAGAGGCGAGTATCGAGGTGAGTCTGACATGAGTTCTCCGATCGGTTTAACACCTTCGTGTGGGAACTCCCCCTCTGTCATTGGTGCCTGAGAGCTTCGCTGCTGGTGCAGCTTTCACCGTGGGCGAGATGTGTTGTTCCACATCTTCTTTTCAGAGTGGTCCGTTCGGTGCGGTACGCGTACCTGAGAGATTGTCGGGGAGGATTGCTCCTTCGGTGTTCACCTCGGGGGTGAACTCTCCCGCATCGATCGTTTGACCTCGATATTCAGTTAGTTCCTCAAGTCTACGGCGCATAAGGCAGATAACCACCACGGTTTTTGGCGATATCGGAACGAATACAGAAACTGACCTCAAGTCAGGGTTGAAGGTAGAAAGACGTGCACGGGAGGATTTCCACTGCAGATAGTGCTCTTCTGGCGTTTGAGTCAGAATGACACTAAGATAGTTCTACTTAGAGTCATTCTGACTTTTACAAAGTAGGGACTATGTCAACTTCTGAGAGCCATGTCGCACTCGCCGTGTCCACGGTGATCTTTGCACTGCGCCCCTCAGCAGAAGGTGAGCCCGAACTCGTACTCCCCCTGGTCCGGCGCATCCGCGAACCCTATGAGGGACAGTGGGCACTACCCGGCGGTCCCCTCAACCTGCACGAAGACCTGGCAGAGGCAGCATCGCGCACACTTCTAGAAACCACCGCACTCGAGCCTCGCTACCTCGAACAGCTCTACGCCTTCGGACAGCTCGATCGCTCCCCCGATGACCGCGTGGTCTCGATTGTGTATTGGGCACTCGTGGCAGGTGAAGAAGCTGACCGTGCAATCCAGAGCGAAAACGTGCAGTGGTTTAGCGCAGATGACCTCCCCGAGCTCGCCTTTGATCACAACCTGATTGTGGATTACGCACTGTGGCGTTTGCGCACCAAGCTCGAATACTCCCGCATTGCTCACGGCTTCTTAGGTGAAACATTCACATTGGCGCAGCTGCGCGAGGTATATGAAGTCGTTCTGCGCAAGCCGGTAGACCCTGGAAACTTCCGACGCATGGTGGAAGCATCCGGAACCGTGGTTCCCACCGGCGAGCGCCTAGCGGGCACTCCCCACCGTCCACCCCAGCTCTATCGCTACAACACCTCTATCGATTTATCAGACCAAGGTCCACTCTCACGCCTGGGTGCACCCCGCACCCTGGCTTCCACCCGAGGAGAACACTGATGACCCCGACCGCCTCGGTCAACGACCGCATTCAACTCATTGCCCAAGGCAAGAGCAGCGACACCACCTGCTCCCCCTCGCTGGCGCAAGGCCCCTGGGAGTTCGACAAGGGAACACCTGGCTATGGCCCTGGTGCCTCGATGGGAGATGTCATCCCCACCGGGTCTCCTGTGCAGGGCGGATTGCCCGAGGAATACAAGGTTGCGAGCAATGACGAGCTCCACGAGCGCATTCGTGCGGCGAAGGAGACCCTCGGCGACAAGGTTGTCATCTTGGGCCACTTCTATCAGCGCGATGAGATTGTTCAGCATGCCGACTACCTCGGAGACTCTTTCCAGCTTGCCGTTGCCGCGAAGGGCCGCCCCGAAGCAGAAGCCATCGTGTTCTGCGGCGTGCACTTCATGGCAGAAACCGCAGACATTCTCTCCTCCGATAACCAGAAGGTCATCCTGCCCAACCTGGCTGCCGGCTGCTCTATGGCAGATATGGCCGATATTGACTCGGTGACCGCGTGCTGGGAACAGCTCGAAGAGCTCTATGGCACTGAACCAGATGAGCAGGGTCGCGTTCCTGTAATTCCTGTGACCTATATGAACTCATCTGCTGCCCTCAAGGGGTTCTGTGGTGAACATGGTGGCATTGTGTGCACGTCCTCGAACGCGGCAACAGTTCTGGAGTGGGCTTTTGAGCGTGGACAGCGCGTTCTGTTCTTCCCCGACCAGCACCTGGGCCGCAACACTGCCAAGGCGATGGGTATTCCGGTTGAACAGATGCCGTTGTGGTGGGGACGCAAGCCCCTGGGCGGAAACACCGAAGAAGACCTTCACGATGCGAAGGTGATTCTGTGGAACGGTTTCTGCTCTGTTCACAAGCGCTTCACCGTTGAGCAGATCGATAAGGCTCGTGCTGAGCACCCTGGCGTTCGTGTGATTGTTCACCCCGAAAGCCCCATGGCCGTGGTGGATGCCTCTGATGAATATGGCTCCACCGATTACATCCGAAAAGCCGTTGAGGCGGCTACTGAGCCAACCACCTTCGCTATCGGTACCGAGATCAACATGGTGCAGCGCCTGGCAGCTCAACACCCCGAGCACACCATCTTCTGCCTCGACCCTGTGGTCTGCCCCTGCTCCACGATGTATCGCATTCACCCCGGCTACCTAGCCTGGGTACTCGAGCGCCTCGTCGCCGGTGAAGTAGTCAACCAGATCACCGTGGATGAGTCTGTAGCTGAGCCTGCACGTGTTGCACTCGAGAGGATGTTGGCAGCAAAGCCAGCCAACTAAGTCATGGCCAAAGTAGTTGTTATCGGCAGCGGCGTCGCAGGTTTGATCGCCGCCGCACAGGCGAGCCGTGATCACGAGGTAGTCCTTGTGACCAAGGCAAACTTGGCCGAAAGCAACACTCACTATGCCCAGGGCGGTATTGCTGCGGTGGTCTCTAGCGAGGACACCGTGGCAGAACATGTGGCAGACACCATGTTTGCCGGTGCTGGCATGTGCTGGGAACCTGCCGTCGAAGTTCTCTGCACCGAAGGCCCTGCCTGCATTAATGACTTGGTCAACTACGGCGTTGAGTTTGACCGTAAAGATGGTGCCTTGGCGATGGGTTTGGAAGCAGCCCACTCCCACCCTCGAATCGTGCATGCCGGCGGGGATGCCACCGGTGCTGTCACAAGTTCTGCGCTGGTTGAGACCGTGAAGCGCACCGCTACCGATATTCACGAATATGCATTCGTGGCCGACATTGTGGTGGAGAACGGCAGAGCGTGTGGTGTTCAAGTCTTAGATGCCGACGGCCTGCATTTCATTGCAGCCGATGCCATTATTTTGGCCAGCGGTGGCGCTGGACAGCTTTACCGCCACACCACCAATCCCAGTGTCACAACTGGTGATGGTGTTGCAGCGGCGTTCCGCGCCGGTGCTCAGTTAGCGGATGTGGAGTTCTACCAATTCCATCCCACCGCCTTGGCTGTTCCGGGATCTTTCCTCATCTCAGAAGCAGTACGCGGTGAAGGTGCTGTGTTGGTCGATGCACACGGCAATCGCTTCATGCAAAAGATTCACCCCTTGGCAGAACTGGCACCACGTGACGTTGTTGCCCGGGGTATTCAGCGCACCATGATCGAACAGGGTGGTCAGCCTGTCCTGCTCGATGCCACCTCACTGGGTTCAGATTTCCTTTCCCAACGCTTCCCCAGCATTACCAAAGCGTGCCGCTCCTATGGCTTGAACTGGGGGAAGGAACCTATTCCGGTTACCCCGGCAGCCCACTATTGGATGGGTGGCATCGCCACCGATACCTTCGGTCGCACCTCTGTGCCGGGATTGTTTGCCGTGGGTGAAGTTGCCTGCACCGGAGCTCATGGGGCAAACCGCTTAGCTTCCAACTCTCTACTTGAATCAATCGTCTTTGCCTACCGGGCGGTATCCGCTATTGGTCAGGGCTGGCCTGCTGATGCCCCCAGCGTTCGCTGGGAGCAGGCAGGCCCCCTGCACGAGCTCGAGCTGAAAGAACCAGACCACACCCAGACAGCACAGGTGGTGGACCGTGTGGAGTTGCAAACACTGATGTGGGACAACGTGGGTCTTGCCAGAACCCGCAGTGAACTTGAGGCAGCCATGACTCAATTGCACTCCTGGCGCCCAGCTGATCCAGCACACCGCCTCTTCCCTGACTGGGAAGATGCGAACCTCTTACTTCTTGCTCGCACGGTGACCGAGGCTGCCCTTGCGCGTGAAGAATCACGCGGTGGACACTTCCGCCTCGATTTCCCCGAGACCGACCCCACCCAAGCACGACCTATCACCCTGGTTCGAAAGGCTTAACCATGTTGGATCAGAACACCATTGACCAGGTCGTGAAGGCAGCACTACTCGAAGATGCCCCCACCGGTGACATCACGTCCCTGCTGGCGATTACCGAAGAGGCGAGCGCAACCGCTGTCCTGGCAGCGCGTGAAGCAGGAACTTTCTCCGGTGCTGACGTGTTCGAAGCAGCATTTCGTCTGACTGACCCTCGCATTACTGTCGAGCTTCTCAAACACGATGGTGACCGGTTTGTTCCTGGTGACGAACTTGCAAGGGTGAGCGGACCTGCCAGAGGTATTCTCACCGCCGAACGCATTGGCTTGAACTTCACCCAGCGCATGTCCGGCATTGCCACGCTCACAGCCAGATATGTGGATGCCATTGCTGGCACCGGTGCCACCATCCTGGACACCAGAAAGACCACCCCGAACCTGCGAGCCTTCGAACGTCACGCAGTGGTCTGCGGTGGCGGAACAAACCACCGCCTCAACCTCTCCAGCGCCTTCATGGCTAAGGACAACCACTTGGCCGTCCTGTTGGCTGGTGGTAAGGATCTGACCACAGAATTACGCCGGGTGAAGTCTGAATTGCCAGCCGATGTGAAGTTCGAGGTTGAAGTTGACCGCCTCGACCAAATTGAACCGGTCATTGCCGGCGGTGTGGACATCATCATGCTCGATAACTTTTCACTCGAAGATCTCAAGACAGGTGTTGCTCAGGTTGCCGGTCGTGCCGTCGTGGAAGCAAGCGGCGGGGTGAACTTGGACACTGTCCGCGCCATTGCCGAAACCGGTGTGGACGTAATCTCGGTTGGTGCTCTCACACACTCTGCCCGTGCCCTGGATCTTGGCCTTGACGTCACGATTGATTCCTAGGCCCTGCTCATGATCTATCTCGATAACGCAGCGACAACGCCGGTCATCCCGAAGGCACTAGAAGTTGCGTGGTCCTATCTCACCACTGAGTTCGGCAATCCTTCGAGCACCCATGAACTTGGTCTGCGTGCTGGTACTGCACTAGAAGATGCCCGTGCCAGGTGCGCAAAGTGGCTGGATGTTCCAGGTGCTGACATCGTTTTCACCTCCGGAGGAACAGAGGGAGACAACCTCGCCATTACCGGCCTCGCTCTTGCCAATCCTCGAGGCAAACACATCATTTCTGTCCCCACCGAGCATGAGGCAGTGCTCGAAACCCTCAGATTCCTGGAGCGTGTGCACGGCTTCGAGATCACCTGGTTGAGCGTGGACCGTGAAGGCATGATTGATCTCCACGAGTTCACCTCCGACTTGCGCCCAGACACCTCGCTAGTCACGCTGATGTTGGCAAACAACGAGGTCGGCACCATTCACCCCCTGCCAGAGATCATTCAGGCAGCCCATGCCGCAGGTGCCCTGGTTCACACCGACGCAGTTCAGGCCGCCGGTTGGCTTGATATTCGCGGCGGGAAAAATGGAACACTTCTTTCCGGTGTTGATGCCCTGACCATCTCTGGCCACAAACTTGGTGCACCTAAGGGAAGTGGACTCACCTACATTCGTGGACGCTACGCAGTAGAACCTCTTCTTCACGGCGGAGGCCAGGAACAGGGTCGGCGCTCAGGCACTGAAAATGTGGCATGGGCACTCGCCCTGGCCACCGCACTCGAAGCACTGCCCGAACCCACAGCAGAAGCAGAGCGAATGGGCACACTGCGAGATGAATTCATCTCCGCCGTGACCAGCACCATTCCTCACGCTGCGCTCACCGGAAGCCCAGCACACCGCCACCCAGCCATTGCCAGCTTCACCTGCGCTGGACTGAACGGTGAAACACTGCTTCTCGAACTAGAACAACGAGGCGTCATCGTCTCGAGTGGATCGGCCTGTGCTGCAGGCAGCGATGAACCATCCCACGTGCTGCTTGCGTGTGGCATCGATGCCGACACCGCACAAACTTCAGTGCGGTTCAGTTTCTCCCACCACACCACGGCAGAAGAACTCCACCTCGCAGCAGCTGCCTTTGCCGAGGCAGTAGCAGCAGTCAGTTCACTTTCGAACTAGTTACTTCGCGGTCTTTGCTTCAACAACGCTCTTGAGCTTGCCGAGGCCATCGGCAAAGTTCTTAGCCATCATCTTGTCGAACTTGAACAATGCGTTCATAATCTGACCGCCGAGGCCACGCTCGCCACCCAGGAACCAGGTCACCGTGGTGACCCCGTCAGTTTCTGTGATGAGGTATTCACTCAGCGCTTTGTCTTTGCCATTGAACTCCATGTCAAAAGCAATCTTGTTGGGCTTGGTGCTGACCGTCATGGTCATAGAACCAGAACCAATGCGCTTGCCCTTCCATGCATACACAGCACCAACGCCGGTAGCTGGGGTGCTGATGCTGCTGACAATGCTGGGGTCCATAGCAACGAAGGGAGACCAGGCATCGAGCTGGTTGAGGTCGTTGAGAACATCAAACACCACGTCAATGGGGGCGTTGATGTCTTCGGAAACTTGGAGGGAATAAGGCTTAGGCATGCCCACAAGCTTAAAGGGTTGAACCTGTTGGCGCGAGCGCGATCAACACTTCATTGCGCTTGAGAAACCACGGCTTCCAGGGAGGATCAAAGCGAGCAAAATAGACGCCACCTTCGGTGACTAATCCCGCCTCTGCGACAAGGCGTTCAAGTTCTGTACCTTTACTTTCAAAACGTTCGGCATTCCACCCGCCACCAAACTTAATTGCCGCCACGTCATGTGCTGAAACAACCTGGGTGCTCACACGAGAGTTCGCAGGTAGGGGAATGCTGCTCACATCCATGCCTGCAGGGAGGACGAAGGACACTGTGTGCTCGTGGGCCGAAGCACTGTGTTGCAACACCGGTGCCGTCATTGCGATTTTCTGGTTATTTCTGTTATTTCCCGAGATGTAACTCACCAGTGGACCAAAGGCAACGTTTCCTGCCCGCATGAAATCACCTTGGACAGTTGTTTGCACGAGAACATACTGCGGGTAATGACGTATTTCGAAAGAACCCAACTCTTTCAGCACGGTGTAGGGCTGTTCTTCAGTCATAACGCCAGTGTAAACACCTGGACTGTTAGTCGACTGAGAATACTGAGCATCGGGCGTAGAGTTATTCAGCTATGCAGCAATCCCTCCTGCCTCCCACCTCCAGCAAAGACATCGCCAATATTGCGATTCCGGTCAGTCTGGAATTCGTCTTTATCCTGGTGTTGAACTTCATCAACCAGGTCGTTGTCGGCGCTCTGGGAGCCGTTGCTGTTGCGTCGGTGGGACTAGTCAACAGCTTGAACCTCATCCCCACCATGACCCTGGGCGCACTGGGAACAAGTGCGTCCATATTGGTCGCACGCGCCTATGGCGCCAAGCGAGAGAAAGAACTTAGCACTGCAGTTTCTTCCGCACTGGTGGTGGCCATCGGTATTTCTCTGATCATTGCCACCCCAATGATTGTGTTTCCTCACAACATCTTGCAATTCTTTGGCGCATCCACCGATGTGCTCAAGCAGGGGCCTGAATTTATGGCTGTGTTGGCACTGAGCCTTCCCTTTGCCGTCGTCTCTGCTGTGTTTAGCGGCATTCTGCGCTCTGCAGCACACCCCAAGTCTCCGATGGTTGCCACCATCATCACCACGGTGTTGAACACCCCCTTAGCCATCATCTTGGTTTTCGGCTGGGGTGTGATTCCTTCGATGGGAATCGTGGGTGCCGCCTGGGCAACACTGATTGTCAGCGTGATCAAGGCCATAGTGCTCGCCATTCAAACCTTTGGTCTCTACCGCATAGCCGGATGGGAACTGCCTGGTAACTGGGGTGGCTGGAAGTTCGTGCTTGTTCCCCTGTTTGTGTTGGCCGTGCCCCTGGCATTGACCACCATTTTCTGGACATCTGGCAACTTCATTTACAACGTCATTGCCCAGCAAATCAGCAACGATGCCCTAGCGGTGCTTCAGATTTTCGGCGCGCTTGAGGCAGTGTTCTTTGTTGCGAGCTTGGGTCTCATGAGTGCGGTCACTGCCCTTGCCGGCCGTGCCGTGGGTGCCGGTGACGGAGCGTTAGCCAAAGCGTGGATTGCCAAGATCAAGCGTGTGGGTATCTGGACTGGTGTCGGTTTTGGCGTGCTCTTTGCGTTGAGTTCCTTGGCCGTGCCTGACATGTTCCCCGAAATTGGTCCTTCGGTCTTGGTGCCGGTCACCTTTGCGATCTTGCTCAATGCCGCCATTCAGTTCGTGAAGGTGCGCATTGCCCTGCTGGGAGCAGCCATCTTGCCCAGTGGTGACGATGTGAAGGGTGTGGTCATGGGCGACTTCATTGCACCGTTCTTTGTCGGTGTTCCCATCGTGATCGCTCTCGCATTCTTCACACCGCTAGGAATTTATGGCCTCTTCATTGGCCGCACCATTGAAGAATTCTTCAAGGTGTTCTTCTTTAGTTGGCGCGAACGTCGAATTCAGTGGCAGGCCGTGGCGGATAAGCACTTCGTTCCTGAAGAGCTACCCGATGAGCCCACGACGGGCATCATTCAGATTCCTTAAGCAAAAGCTTGGTTCATGCGCACAGCAATGAGTTTTTCCACCAGTGCATCTGGCAAGGCACCATCTATGGGGAATTTCATTCCCCCGCCTTTTTCTGAGACTTCGTAACCTGCGAGGTCATCCATCATGACCTTGAATACCTGGCCTGAGTGCGGGTAATAGCCAATGTGTTTCTTATAGGAGGCGAAACCAGCCACAACCTTGCCGTTGACTCTAAACCCGGGCATGCCATAGGAAATGCACTGTTCAGCTTCAGGGATAACGTCCAAAATCTGCTCACGCAGGTGAGTCAGCGTGGAGCGTTGAGGCTCGGGCTGAGCAGCGATATAGGCATCAACTTCTGCAGTAGACATCAGAGACCGTTGTTCGCCCGATACACCGCAACCACAGCGTTGGCGTGGCCATGCCCCATGCCGTGCTCGGTTTTGAGGTAGTCGACCTGCTCCATGTGCTTCTTGTCTTTGACTGCGTCTAATTGGTCCATCCAGTGCGAGATTGGTTGACCATACTTCTTCTCAATAGAAGGGAAGTAGGAAGCGGGGCCTTGAACTTTTTCGGTCATGAAAATCAGAATACTCACTGCACTACAACTGGGGTAGTTAACGACACATGCCCCCGAATGTTCGGGGGCATGTGGTCAAAGATGAATCGTTAGCGGCGGTTGTCGTTGCCGTTGAATCCGCGACCAAACAGTGGTGCGAAGTAGCAGGTGTCAGATGCGCCGGCTGCAATAAGCAGAAGGCCGATCAGCATGAATACTGCACCAATGGGACCCCAGGTGAGTGCAGCAATTGCAAGAACCAGACCAACAATGATGCGTGCCCAACGACCGAAGGTCGATGACATGAAAGCGGTGAAACCCATAATGACTCCTTGTTCCGGGGGTAGTTCTAGATTACTGCCACGCGCCAATAATGAGGCCCATAATGGTCAGGTTCACCACATCACTGGAAACTTCAATTGCCCACACCTTGAATCCTTGACCTGCAAAAAGACGATGGGACAGCGACGACGCGGCAGCAAGACCAAGACCTAAGAGCAAACCAACAAGCCCACCTTCAAGAGCTCCGAAGTGGGGCGAAACCGCCGCGACAAAGTAAATAACCGTAGCTACAGCAATTGCTTCGACGAATGCAGCAATGGCGGTGGCGCCGAAAGTGACCGCCATATTGCCGGTAACTTCCATGTTGTTTGGATCTTTACCCATCGCTCTCCACCAGATAGGAAAAAACGTCTTGGGGCCAAACCAGATTGCACCGGCAATAAATGCGGCCACAAATGCAACAATTATGGCAAGCCAGTTGAGCTGGGTAAATACCCACACAGGGGCGAATAGTGGTGCTTCAAACATGAATTTTCCTTACGCGAATTGATTCCATGTTAGGACCGCTCAGTGGCATTACTCACTAACCTCTCACCCCATTTCAGGAGGATACTGAAACTGGAGGGGGTGCTCCCTTTCAGGAAGAGATACATCATGGATATCGCAGGCAAGGTTTTTGTTGTTACCGGTGGCGGTAACGGAATTGCACGAGAACTCGTTCTTCAGCTCCTGGCCAAAGGCGCAACAGTTGCTGCCGTGGATCTCAATGCCGAAGGTTTGAAAGAAACCAAGAAACTTGCTGGCAAAGATGCCAAGCTCTCCACCCACACCCTCAACATCACGGACCGCGCCAAGGTGATGGCACTGCCCAAGGCAGTGATCACCAAGCACGGTCAGGTCGATGCCCTGGTGAATGTTGCTGGAATTATTCAGCCGTTTGTGAAAGTGAATGACCTCGAATTCGATGCCATTGAGCGTGTGATCAATGTCAACCTCTATGGCACCATCAACACCGTGAAGGCCTTCCTGCCCGAATTGCTCAAGCGACCAGAGGGTTATGTTGCCAACGTTTCCAGCATGGGTGGCTATGCCCCTGTTCCAGGCCAAACCATCTATGGCGCCACTAAGGCAGCAGTGAAACTGCTGACTGAGGGGCTGCACTCCGAGTTGATGGACACCAACGTTCATGTCACTGCGATCTACCCTGGCGCCATTGAGACCAACATTGCTCAAAACTCAGGTATGGCTATGCCAGCAAATACTGATGTTCACGAAGGCAATAAGTTCAAAATGACCAGCGTGAAGGTGGCAGCAGAAACCATCATTGGCGCCATAGAGAAGAACGCCTACAAAGTCTTCATTGGTTCAGATGCCAAGACCATGGACAAGCTCACGCGCCTGATGCCACAGAAGGCAGCAGAGCTGATTTATAAGCAGATGAAGTCTCTGCTGGGCTAATTACCCCAGGTAGTCAGCAAGGGACTGGAAATAACTTTCCATTCCTGCTTTTGCCAGAGGAATGTGCTCTTCTGGAAGCTCGCCATACTGGCTGAAGCGAACCCACGTGCCAGTTGGACGCTCTTCGAAGTCGACTACAACCTTGGCGAACTCGCCTGAGAGGTCTTTCGCCACGAACTCGGCAGGGTCCTGGGTGTAGAACATGGTGTGTTCGAGGAGCTTGCCCTCTTCGACTGCGGTGTATTGACCCCAGAAGCAGGACTGCATGTTGTGCTCGGGCACATCAACCGCAATAGCCCAGTTACCGCCGACAACCGGCTCAGAAACTGACGAACCAACCACGTTCGTAAGAACGGTGGGGTGATACCAAGCCTCGAGCTGAGCTGCATCCGTCCATGCTTCCCAAATGCGTGCCATGGGCTGGCTGTATTCGCGCTCGACAGAGTAGAGGAAGTTGTGTTGCATTATTTCTCCTTCGGTAGGAACATCTTGCCCACCAACTTGATCACGGCTTTCTTGGGGAAGAAACGCACCAGCCCAGCAGCGAAAGCGTTCGATCCGCCAACAACAACGGAGGGAACATTCTTCTCCAGTGCTGAGAAGGTTGTCTCCACCACGGCAGAGGCTGGCATTGCCTTGCCCGCGGGTGAACCACCGGCAACAACAAAGAATTCAGACTCAGTGGAGCCAGGGCTCACAGCCAGGACACGAACCTTGGATTCACCGAGCTCTCCCCAGAGAGCTTCGGTGAAGCTGCGAACAAAGGCTTTTGTAGCGCCATAGACGGCCATGCCGGGCACCGGTTGGAAAGACGCGGTGCTGGCAATGTTGACCACAACACCACTGTTGCGCTGAACCATAGCTGGCAAGAATGCCGCGGTGAGATCCACCAGGACACCGATGTTGAGAGTGATCTCTTCTTGCGTCTTGCTGCGATCTTCCTTCACGAAGAAACCGTTGAGACCAAAACCTGCGTTGTTGATTAACACATCAACACTGAGCTTCTTCTTGGCAATCTCTTTCTCGAGCTTGGCCACAGCATCAGGTGCGGTCAGGTCATGAGGCACGACCTCTACCTCTACCGAGTACTGCTTCTTCAGACGAGTTGCGAGAGCTTCTAACCGGTCCTTGCGACGCGCAACAAGAATGAGGTTGCTGCCGCGGGCAGCAAAACCATCAGCATATGCAACGCCAATGCCCGAGCTCGCTCCCGTAATCAGAGCAGTTTTGCCGGTGTATTCCATGAAGAATCCTTCTGAACTCGCAAATAGTTGTTCGGCGTCAAGTCTAGGACTTCCCCGGTCTTTGTTACCGTTGTTTCATGACCGAGCACGCAGCTACTCCCCCCACAAAGCCAGACGTGACAGAGATGCTCTCTGAAGCAGCGGCAGCACTGGTGAGCTCGACCTACCCAGCACCGCAGGCCGAAGAAGTACTTCGAGGTCTCGCCGAGGCATATAACGCCGATGCTGAACTCGTTCTGCTGCCCACCCTGGTCCTCACCGAGACCAAGAAGCACGGGGTTCCGCAGCTGCGCGTGGTGAAGAACAGCTACCGATTCGACCAAATGGTGGAAGTTCAGTCAGTGATGGCGCATGCCCGCCACAACAAGGACGATGCCCACGATGTGGCGGAGAGTTTGCGAGCGATTGGCAGCAAAAAGCCGATATATCCTTCCTGGTTGCGGGTCATTGGTTACGCACTTTCGGCTCTGGGCTTTGGTGCGGCATTTCGTTTAGACCTTCCCGCATTGGCAGCAGTGACCCTCATGGGTTTACTGGTGGGCGTATTGGTCTTGAATTTGAGCCGCAGTACTCGTTTTGCTGCACTGCTACCTTTGATCGCCACTTTTGTCGCAGGTCTCATGGTTGCGGGAACGTCACTACTGTTGGACAAACCAGATCCTGTGCGCATGGTCGCTATGCTCATAGTTGTGCTCTTGCCGGGTGCAACCCTCACCTCAGGAATAATTGAACTGGTCAGTGGCTATATGGTTTCTGGGTCATCGAGGCTGATGTATGCGCTGATGATTTTGGGCAGCATGGCTTTCGGCGGAGCCTTGGCCATTGCTGCCAGTGGTATTCCTTCCTCTCGCCTGGAAGATGTCACCGCAACCTTGACGCCTGAATGGGTTGCTTGGGCAGGTGCTGCCATCTACGGCATCGGCACCTTCCTCTACTTCTGCACGCCAGTGCGACTGTGGTTGCCTAGCTTGTTTGTGATGATGCTGAGCTTCGCCATCTCCGTCTTAGCTGTGCCCAGCCTGGGAGTGCCCCTCTCGGCAGGTATTGCCACCGCATTCGGGCTCATTACTTCATGGGCAATCAATGCTCGCCTGGGTGGAGGTCCTGGTGATCTTGCGATCTTCTTGCCCACCTTCTGGCTGATTGTTCCCGGCTCCACCGGCTTTGTTGCCATGACCGGTGAATTGGAATCAGCAAAGAACCTCAGTGATGTTGCCAACACTGCCATGCTGACATTCTTTGCCATGGCCATCGGCATGATGTTGGCCACAGCGGTTTATCCGCTGCTGACCAAAATCACTCCTGATGCCAAGCTCATTATGCGCAACGGTAAGGGTCTGATTTTGAGTGCGGTGAATATCAAACCCACGAAGTAGTGGTTCTACTGATTCTTCGTTCTTCTGCGCATGATCAAGAAGAAGAGAATCATCAGCAACAGCAGCGCCGAGAAAACATACACCAGTACGGGCATCATGGGCTGAGGTGTGTGAGTTTCATCTGCTTGTGCTGTCTGCACCACCTTGACACCGATAGCAACTGTGATGACCTCGCCACTTGTGGACAGACCGTGCAACACAACTGTGTGCTGGCCAAGTTCTGCAGCTGAGCTGAGTGGGAATTGACCCGTGAATGCTCCGGTTTCATCAGCAACACCGGCGCCCAGGCGCACAGGCGTGGAGAAAATCCATGCCTCGAGAGGAGAACCCGGTGTGTAGCCATCAGCTTGCACTTCAACCATGGCGCCTGGGTTCAAAATGAGTGATGACCCAGAGGTTGATGAATTTGTTGTGTTTTGCAAGACCACAGAAACACCCTGCTCGGTTTGAACCGTCACCGATTGTCCCGTGACCGTCATCCATGCGTCGACCTGGTTTCCATCCACCAGAGCAACAACATTGCCGGTTTGTGGAGCATCAAATTGAATACCTGGGTAGGGTGCATTTTTGAATTCAGGGATGGCCGAAATCACCGCTGGAGTTTCGATTGTTGGTGCAGGTGTTGGAGACGCAGACACGATGCGTGGAGCAGCCACGATAACTGGTGCACTCGGCAGAGTTGCCGAGGCAGTTCCTGCCTCTGAACCACCCATCACGTTCATGGCCACGACAGAAACGGAGAGTGAAGAGTTTGGCGTTAGCCCCGTGTATTCACAACGCGCGGCTGTCGGAGAGCTGAAGATACATCCAGCGGGAGAAACCGAATATCCCGTGATTGCAGCGCCACCGTTAGAGATGGGAACTTCCCACGAAACAACGGCGGTAGTGGACGAGGTTGGCGTCACAACAACGTTGCGAGGTGCGCTAGCTTCCATCGCTGGAATACCTATTGCGGTTGCGCTGTTCGATCCCATGTCCGTGGTGTTGGCAGAGGTGATGACAACAACCTCCACGTCATAGGCCACGCCATTTGTCAGTCCAGTGAAGGCGTATCGACTCGCGGTCGAGGCATAGAGATTAACAGTTGGCAACGCAGTTCCGCCGTGTGGAGTCAGTGTGATTTCGTATCGGCTAAACGTTCCACCACCAAAGTTCGTTGGTGGTTGCCAGGTCACCGTCAATGTGGTGTTTCCTGGAACAGCAGCTAGCGAACGAACAGAATCTGGTGTTGTTGCAGGGGAAATAGCAGGTGAAGCGTTGGAATCAGCGCCGGTGCCTGCCGAGTTGATGGCGGCAACAGTGAGGGTGTAGCTCTCACCATTGGTCAACCCTGAAATGGTGCAGGCAGGAGGCGTTGCCGCGGGGACCGCAGCACAGTCACTCTTCGAGATTGCAGGGCCAGAAGTGGGGGTAGCGGTAACGATGTAATTGCTGATGGGAACACCGCCACGGCTGGCAGGAGCGGTAAAGGCAACTGTGATTGCGGAATCGCCGGCAGATACGGAGGTTATCTGAGGCGCAGTTGGAGCAATGGCGTGGATGCGGAATGTTCTGCTGACAGGGCTGGCTGGTGCATACACATCATTACCGGCAGGCTGGCTCACGGTGACGTTACAGATTCCCACCGCTAATGGAGTAATGAAACCTGAAGCATTCACACTACAGATCGAACCCGTCGAAGAAGAGTAGTTCAGAGTGAGCCCAGAGTTGACGGTGGCGGATGCTGAGAAACCGGCAGAACCATAATCACGATCGGCAATAGCCGGGAAGGTAATGGTTTGGTTGAGCATGCCGGCAACAATCGTCTGTGTTACAGAGGTTGCTGGCAGGTAGTTGCTTGTGCCCGACTGGCTGGCTGTGATGACACATTGACCTGAAGCGAGGAAAGTGACAACACCTGCATTGATCGAACACACGGTTGCCAAACCGTTTGTAATTGCCAATGAAACGCTCGTTCCACCACTGGAGCTTGCCGTTGGGGTGTAGACCGTGCCTGGCATAGGCTCTGCGGGAACATCAGAAGTGAAGTTCAGAGTTTGTGCGGCGCGAACTATTGAAATGTTTGCCGTGGTTGATTCCTCTAAATAGGTGGAATCAGCGGCACGAGTTGCCGTGACGGCACAGGTGCCGACACCGGTAGAGCTCAAAACATTGTTGGTCACCGTACACGGACCACTGGTGTGCACAATCGTCAGCGCACCACTACCAGAACCACCAGAGGCAACGAGGTTAAGACTTTGGCCATAGGGAACACTCGACGAGTTAGCAAAAGAAATCGGCGCTTGGTTGGTCTGGGTGATGGTCAGTTGTGGACTTCCCGCAACGGTCGGAAGAACATAGTTCCCCGCATCTGGACCTATCAGGTATCCCTCGTTGACAGCAACGGTGACGGGCTTGTTTGCCGCCACAGCAGGGGACGCCACGGTTGCAACAAGCTTGGAGTGGTCAACACTCACATCATCACCGGCAACAAGGCCAACTAGATCAGCGGCAGAGGTTGTCGCCAACTCCACTAGTGAGCTGCCGTTGTATTGACGAAGCCCGGGAGATACGATCACGTTCAGCGACAATGGCTTCTGCGAAATCGTGATGGTGACGTCATTTGACCATGCGGAAATGGCGTAGGAACTATCTGCGGCGCGACGTGCGTGGATCACACACTCCCCTGCAGACAGCGGAGTCAATGTCGTTCCAGAGACGGAACAAGCTCCAGATACTCGAGCAAACGAATACGCACCAGAACCTGTTCCACCAGTTGCGGAGAGTGCCAACGTTGACCCGTATTGAACAGTGGTACCGCTGGTGACAGTGACACCTGCCTGAGTTGCGGAAGCAATGGCAATAGTGGCGGTCTGAGTTTGATCGAGGTAGTTGGTATCACCTGCACGTGTGACGAGAACCACACAGCTACCAGCGCTAGTGGGAGTCATGATGGAAGACGCCACGTTACAGGGACCACTGGTGGTGGCAAAGGTCAGTGCACCAGTACCCGAACCACCTGTTGCGGATAGCGCGATGTTTTGACCGAAGATGGTACTCAGCGCACTGGTCACTGTCAGGGATGCCTGCGATGTTCGCGTGATGCTCAGAACTGGGGATCCAGTAACTGATGGCAACTGGTAGTTAGCGGCATGAGTACCGGTGAGGAAACCAGTGGCAACCGTCACGGTGACAGCTTTATTGGTTCCAACATCAGCACTAGAAACAATGGCAGAGAGTTTGCTGTCGTCTGTTCCCACTGAATCACCGTTGAGGATTCCCGTGAGATTCGCTGCAGAAGTAGCCGCGAGTGCAACACTGCGTGAGGTGTTGTACTGGCGCGAACTGGGATCGACAGTGACGGCAAGTGAGAGTGGCTTCGGAGTAATTGCCACAGTGAAGTCAGAAGTCCAGCTAGATGCGTTGTACCCAGAATCACCCAGCTTGCGTGCATGAATCACACAGTTGCCTGCTGCTGTTGTGCTCAATGTGGTGCCGCTGACCGAACAGGGGCCCGAGACTTTGGCAAAGGAGTAAAAACCTGTTCCTGAACCACCTGATGCACTCAACGTCAGAGTTGAACCATAGACAACCGTATTGGTGTTTGTCACACTCACCGCTGCTTGATCTGCGGCGGCAACGCTGACCGTGTAGGTCGCACTAACTGCTGAATAGTTCGCATCTTGCGCCTTGGTTGCTGTGATGACACAGTCACCTGCTGCGGTGGGGCTCAACGTTGCCGTTGAAATCAGACATGGTCCGCTGTCGACAACGTAGCTTGTTGCACCAGAACCACTACCACCGGTTGTGGCCAGAGCCAGACTCTGGCCATAGGTGAGTGTAGTTCCCGAAGTGAAGCTGAAGGCAGCCTGATCTGCTCGCGAGATGGTGACCTTGGGGGAGCCTGAAATGGTGGGAAGGAGGTAGTTGCCCGCATCAAGACCTTCGAGGAATCCGTTGGACACAGTGACGGTCACACTCTTGTTGTTCCCCACATCGGCTGTCGAAGTAGCCGCCGAGAGGAAGCTGGTGTTGATAGTGACATCGTCGCCGACTTCAATACCGCTCACATCTGCCACGGTAGGTGTGGCAAGGGAGACTGTAGTACTGCCATCCCACTTGCGATCTTGGGGGGAAACGGTGAGTGTCAATGGTTTTGGCGTCATTGACACGATCACATTAGAAGACCACGCCGAGGTGGTGAAGTTGGTGCTGCCGAGCTTGCGGGAGTGAATTTCACAATCACCCACGCCAAGTGGGGTGAGCTGGTCCCCTGTGATGGAACACAATCCACCCACCTTGGCGTATTCGTAAGCACCAGTGCCATCGCCACCGGAAGAGGTCAGCGTCAGAGTACTTCCATAGACCACAGTGGTGGCACTGGTCAGGCTCACGGTCGACTGGGTTGCTTGAGAGATTGCCACATTGCCCGTGAGGGTTTGAGCTGTGTAGTTTGTGTCAGCCGCGCGGGTGACCATAACCACACACGTTCCCACGCTGGTAGGAGTCACGATGGAGCTTGCCACCGTACACGGTCCACTTGTGGTGGCAAAGCTCAGAGCACCAGTGCCTGAACCGCCCGTGGCGGAGAGTGTTAAGTCCTGCCCATAAATGGTGCTGAGGACAGTTGTCCAGGACAGCGCAGACTGGCTCGCCTGCGTCACTGTCAGCACAGGTGTCCCCGAAACTGTAGGCAGTTGATAATTCGCTGCATGGGTTCCGGTGAGGTAGCCCGTAGCCACAGAAACAGTTACTGCTTTGTTCGTTCCCACATCAGCGGCTGCAATTGTGGCTGTCAGCTTGCTGTCATCTGTGCCGACCGAGTCGGAGTTGATGATTCCAGAAAGGTTGGCAGCAGTTGTTGATGCCAAGCTCACCGCACGAGAAGTGTTGTAGGCACGCGAGGCGGGAGAGACCGTCACTGACAGCGTCAGTGGTTTTGGCGTGATCGAAATTGCCACACTCGAAGACCAGCTTGAGGCGTTGTACCCGGCATCCCCGGCCTTACGAGCATGAATGACACAATCTCCAACCGCAGATGTGGAGAGTGTTAAGCCACTGACGCTACAAGGCCCCGAAAGGGATGCAAATTCCAAAGAACCAGAACCTGACCCGCCTGCTGCGGTCAACGACAACGTGTCGCCATAGACCACTGTTGAACCACTTGTCACACTCACAACAGCCTGATCTGCATGGTTTATCGTGACGGAGTAGCTGACAGTTTCAGCGAGGTAGGTGGAATCCTGTGCCTTCGTTGCCGTTACAACACAGGTTCCGGCAGCAGTAGGCGACAAAGTTGAGGCACTGACCGTACACGGACCACTCGTGACGGCGTAGCTTGTAGCGCCAGTACCAGTTCCACCGGTCGAAGACAGCGCGAGATCCTGGCCATACGTTGTAGCAGTCAAGGACGTAAAGCTCAGTGCAGCTTGGTTAGCCCGGGTAATGTCCACAACTGGCGAGCCAGCAATGGTGGGAAGTTGATAGTTCGCCACATCAAGACCACTAAGATAGCTTGCACCCACGACCACAGTCACGGCTTTGTTTGCTCCCACAGCAGCCGAAGCAACAGTGGCGCTCAGTTGTGAATGATCAACAGTGAGGACATCACCATCAACAACACCGCTTAGATCTGCCACAGTAGTGGCGCTCAAGGAGATGTTTCTGGTTCCGTCGTATTGACGTGAAACCGGTGACACACTCAGCGTCAAAGGCTTGGCAGTGATGGAAACCGTGACATCTGCCGACCAGGCAGAGGTGAGATAGTTTGTGCTCGATGCACGGCGTGCATGCACGACACAGTCGCCCACAGACAGCGGAGTCAGAGTTGTACCAGTGACATCACAGTCACCAGTGACCTTGCTGAAGATGTAGCTTCCTGTGCCATCTCCCCCACTGGCACTGAGTGTCAGCGTTGAACCATAGACAACTGTGGTTGCACTGGTCACCCTCACCGTGGACTGTGTTGCCTGCTCAATCGACACATTTCCAGACAGTGTTTGTGCCGTGTAGTTTGTATCCGCTGCACGGGTGACCACGACCACACACGTTCCCACGCTGGTGGGAGTCACGATGGAGCTAGATACGGTACACGGACCACCCGTGGTGGCATAGGAGAGTGCACCAGTTCCAGAACCGCCGGTTGCAGAAAGCGTGAGGTCTTGCCCATACACAGTTGTGAGTGCACTAACCCAGGACAGAGCACCCTGGTTGGCCTGAGTAATAGTCAGAACAGGAGTACCGGTCACTGCAGTCACCGAGTAGTTAGCCGCATTGGTGCCGGTAAGATATCCCGTCGCAACCGAGACAGTGACCGCTTTGTTGGTTCCCACATCAGCGGTTGCAACGGTGGCGGTCAACTTGGTGTCATCTGTGGTGACCGTGTCACCATTGATGATTCCAGTCAGGTTAGACGCACTCGTTGCAGCAAGTGCCACGTTTCGAGAGGTGTTGTATGCGCGCGAGGTGGGAGAGACGGTAACCGCGAGGCTGACAGGTTTAGGGGTGACCGAAACCGTGAAGTCTGCAGACCAATCTGAGGTGAGGTAGGAGCCGTCGGTGAGTTTGCGAGCATGCAGCACACAGTCACCAGCAGCGGTCGTCGACAATGTCGATCCGCTGATGGAACAAGGACCACTCAGCATTGCGTAGTCTGCTGCGCCAGAGCCAGTGCCTCCAGAAATACTCAGAGTGAGAGTCTGGCCATAGACAACAGTGTTTGCGCTGCTGACCGTAACCGTTGCTTGAGTCGCAGAGTTCACTGTGACGGTGTAGTCAACAGTGGTGACGAGATACGTAGAGTCTTGGGCCTTGGTAGCGCGAATGACACAGTCACCTGCTTGCGATGCGGTGAGTTGGTCCACGCTCAGTGAACAGCTTCCGCTGACTACGCTGTAAGAAAGTGCACCACTACCGCTACCACCGGTTGCGGCAACGGTGAGTGTTCCGCCATAGAACATGGAGGTGGCGCTGGTGAAGCTCAGGGATGCCTGGTTTGCTCGAGTGATGTTCACCGTTGGGCTACCGGCGATGGTGGGGAGTAAATAATTACCAGCATCAGCTCCGGTGAGATAGCCAGAAGCGACCGTCACAGTCACTGCCTTGTTTGATCCAACCGCTGCCGTGGTGACCGAAGCACTCAGTTTGGAATGATCCACTCCAACGCTGTCGCCAGCTTCCACCCCTGTCAGGCTAGAAGCGCTCGTCGTGGCCAACGAAACCGATGTTCCACCATTCCATTGGCGGTCTACCGGGGTGACCGAAACTGTCAATGGTTTAGCACTCACACTGATGGTGACCGTGCTTGACCAAGAACTCGTGGAGTAGTTGGTGCTGCTGAGCCTGCGGGCCTTGACCACACAGTCGCCGACGGATCCTGCAGTGAGCACATCACCGGTGAGGGTACAGTCACCAGTTGTGACCGCGAAGTCATAGTTACCAGTTCCGTCACCGCCACTGGCAGTAAGTGTTAGTGAACTTCCATAAACAAAGGTGGTTGTGTTGGTCACAGTTACAGCAGACTGTGTCGCTTGGGTGATACTGACGTTCCCCGTCAAGGTTTGTGCGGTGTAGTTCGTGTCAGCTGCACGGGTCACTACAACCACACAGGTTCCCACGCTGGTGGGAGTAACAATCGAGCTAGAAACCGTACACGGACCACTCGTTGTTGCATAGCTGAGTGCACCAGTGCCGGAGCCACCGGTAGCTGACAGGGTCAGTGTTGAGCCAAAGGCAGTTGTCAGCGCACTAGTCCACGACAGCGCAGATTGTGACGCCTGAACAATCGTGAGAACGGGAGTCCCGGAAACAGAGGACACATAGTAATTCGCTGCATTCGTTCCAGTGAGATAGCCCGTAGCCACCGAAACAGTAACTGCCTTGTTTGTTCCCACATCTGCCGTGGTCACGCTCGCTGTCAGCTTGGTGTCATCGGTAGTGACCGTGTCAGAGTTGATGATTCCGGTCAGATTCGAGGCCGAGGTTGACGCCAGGGCAACGTTCGTTGAGGTGTTGTAGGGCCTAGATGTGGGCGAAACTGTCACGCTCAGCGTCAACGGCTTTGCCGAAACAGTAATTGTTTGGTTCGCTGACCACGCAGAGTCGTTGTAGTTGGAGTCCCCGAGGTGACGACCACGAACCACACAGGTGCCCGCACCATTAGTGCTCAGAGTTGACGAAGAAATACCACACGGACCACTTACGACTTCGAACGAATATCCCAGCAGACTTTCACCACCGGAGGCGGTCAGCGAGAGAGTATTGCCATAGACAACAGTGGTGCCACTGGTCATGGTGACCGTACTTTGATCGGCCTTCACGATGTTGATGGTGGGTGAACCCGAAATAGTGGGCAGTTGGTAATTTCCCGCCTTTGTACCGGTTAAGTAGCCGGAGGCAACAGTGACCGTAACTGCCTTGTTATCTCCCACAATTGCTGTGGCAACCGTTGCTGAAAGCTTGGTGTTATCAACCGTGACGGCGTCGTTGTTAATGATTCCGGTCAAGTTAGCTACTGTTGTGGAGGCAAGCGTGACCGTCCGAGTGGTGTCATATGCCCGTGAAGGCGGAGAAACCGTTACAGCCAGGGTCAGCGGCTTGGGGGTGACGGACACTGTTTGTGTCGACGACCATGCAGAAATGTTGTAGCTGGCATCTGCAGCACGACGAGCTTTCACAACACAGGTATCTACACCACTAGCAGTGAGAGCATCACCTGTAACCGAACAGTTTCCTGAGACAACGGCATATTCATAAGCACCCGTTCCCGAACCACCGCTTGCCGTCAACGTCAGCGTCGAACCATACACAAATGTGGATGCGCTGGTCATGCTGACCGTTGACTGCGTGCCTAATGTAATAGTCAGCGTTGGAGAGTTGGAGACAGTTGGCTCAAAGTAGTTGCCTGCGTTTGTTCCACCCAAGAAACCAGAAGATACGACAGTGGTGACGGGTTTGTTCACTCCTACTGTTGCATCTGCAACAGTGGCAGAAATCTTGGTGTTATCGAGGGTAACAACGTCACTTCCGACAACACCCGTGAGGTTTGCTGCGGTGAGTGTGCCAAGTGTGACAACAGCCGAACCGTTGTATTCGCGAGAACTAGGAGTGGGGGTCACCACAACAGTGAGTGGCTTCTTGGTGATCGTAATGGTGGTGTCTGCACTCCATGCAGAGACGTTGTAACCACTGTCACCGGCGCGACGCGTTTTGACCACACAGTCACCAACGGCGGTGGGGGTCAGGGTGGAGCCAGTTAAAGTACAGTTGCCGGATACCTTGGCAAATTCGTACGCACCAGTACCGCTACCACCCTGAGCACCCAGGGTGAGGTTTGTTCCGTACTGCACGGTCGAAGCGCTACTGAAAGAGACCGCTGCCTGATCCGCATAGGCAATCGTGATGGTCTGGCTCGCACTTTGCACCAAATAGTTGGTGTCTGCAGCACGGGTGTAGGTAACCACACAGGTTCCCGCACTAACTGGAGTCAGGATCGACGAGGCAACCTGACACACACCCGTATTACTAACATAGGTCAATGCACCGGTACCACTACCGCCTGTAGCGGAGATAGAAATGGTTTGCCCAAAGACTGTAGACAGTGCACTCGTGACCGTAATGGCAGCTTGCGAAGCCTGCGTAATGGTGACAACAGGTGAGCCAGAAATGGTAGGCAACTGGTACTTGGACGCACTTGTTCCCGTGAGATAACCGTTGGCAACTGCAACGGTTACTGCTTTGTTTGTTCCCACGTCTGCTGTCGCGACCGTTGCACTGAGCTTCGTGTCATCAACTCCGAGTGTTGCTGAGTCACCTGCTATTACGCCAGTCAGATTGGCGATAGAGGTTGCACCCAAGGTCACTGACCTTGTGGTGTCATAGGGGCGAGAAGTTGGTGACACTGTCACTGCCAGTGTCAGTGGTTTAGCAGTAATCGTTGTGGTGAAGTTTGCTGACGTTGCCGACTGGTTGTAGTTGGAATCGCCCGCCTTGAAGGCGTTGTAAACACAGTCCCCCACACCAGTGGTGCTCAGTGTTGTGCCAGAGATAGTACAAGGCCCCGTCACCATGGTGAATGTGTAGCCAGAGGCACTACTGGAACCACCGGAAGCAGTCAAAGAGAGTGTGGATCCATAGACAAGTGTTGACGCATTCGTCACTGTCACGGTGGACTGATCTGCCTTGGCAATTACCAAGGTGCCAGAAGTACTACCTGTGTAGGTTGCATCACTGATCGTCGCGGTGACGTTGTAACTACCTGGTGCAGTAGGTGCTGTTGAACTCGAGGCATAAGTAGTGCCCGCAGTTCCGACGTAGGTCAGAACAACGTTCTTTCCAACAGGAGATGTAGTTGCGGTAACAGGTTTCGCGCTGCCGTTATAGGTCTGGGAAAGATTACTCAGAGTCACCGTTGCGAGGGCTCGAGAGGAGGTTGTGATGGTTGCTGGAGCAACATAGCCCGTGGCTGCAGTAAATGAAACGGAAATATCTACCAAATCACCAGGGTTAGCACCGCTCACTGTGTAGACGCCACTGACTGAACCTGAGACTGTTTTTGATACACCGCCGACAGAAGCTGTAGGGGTGATAGTTCCCACCCCTGTACTCGTGATGGTGAAGGTTGCACCAGAAGTGGTCGCAGTGACGTTTGCGATTGAAGCTGTTGCTTGCAGGTTGGTAGTCGCTGAACTTGTTGCAGAAACAAGGCCCATGGAAGTGGCATTGCTGTAGTACGGGATGACTCGGAAGTCATATGCAGTTCCCGAGCTCAGACCGGTCACTGTTGTCGAAGTCGAAGTAGAAGAAGCCGCAACAGTAGAGGTAGTGGCAACACTCCAGTAGTTAGCGCCAGATGCTGACTTTTCAACGCGATATCCAGATGGCGTTCCGGAAGATGCAGGCGCGCTCCATGACAAGTTGATTTCAGAAGTGGATCCTGATTTGGCAGATGCTGTGAATCCGGTTGCCTTCTGAACTGTGTATTTAACTACAACAATTCCGGAACCACCGTCGCCACCTTCATTCCAATACTGAGGACAGGGTGCGCCCGTTCCACCACCACCACCACCTGTGTTTGCAGTTCCTGAAGGAGCCTTGGTTATGCTGTTGTATCCAGTACCGTTTGCTCCACCACCGGTACCACCTGTACCGGCATACGCGTTTGAACTGTGGAAACCACCACCTCCACCACCGCCGTAGTAGCTACCGGTTATTGCAGAGAGTAAACCAGGTCCACCATTTCCAGAGGTGTAACCGCTGGCAGCACCACCAGCGCCACCAGCGCCAGCACCACCACCAGTGGGGTAACCGTATGCTCCTGAAGTTGAGCTATTTGAATAACCCCAACCACCTGTGTAGGAAGTTCCGATTCCACCTAAGTAGTAAGTGGATCCAGATCCACCACCACCATTGGCCCCGGTTCCCGGCGCCTGCCAGGTCCAACTAGCACCGTTTCCGCCACCGAGGACTGTGGTCGTTCCGAAAATAGAACTATTTCCGGTTGCTGCTGAGGTTGCATTACATGTCGATGCCGTCGTGATACTTCCGCGACCACCTGCACCCACCGTGACAGCAGTGTTTGCAGCTGGGGTGACGGCCTGTGCCAGGTTTTCGTAGACGCCACCGCCACCACCACCGCCTCCAACGTGGGAACCTCCACCGCCACCACCGCCGACGACAAGAACTTTGGGTGTAGTAACGCCTCGGGGAGCAACCCAGTTACCAGAACCAGCCGTGAACTGGATGGTGCAGTCATTACCTGAGGCGCTCACGGAATTCACAAGAGTAGTTCCTGATATTTGTTGCTCACAGGATCCCAGATCAGAAGAAACAACCGGGTAGTTATAGATTGCAACTTTCTGGATGCTTCCTTCGAAAGCAGAGTCAGCCCAGTTGCTTTTGCCTATGTAGTTTGAGGTTCTTGCTGCTGTAAGAGGTACCGCAGTTGTAGCGACAGTCGACTTGAGCACTCCGTCGATGTACAAGCGACAGTTGGTGCCATCCACAACAGCACGGTATTCCTTCAAACCTGAAGTAATAGTTCCTGGAGCCGTGCAGTTGAGAAGGATCGATGCGCCCGAGTACAGCTGGAAAGAGAGATTATTTGTTGTACCTTCACGTGCAAAAAGTATGTTGTTGGACTGTTGGCCCGAGCCAAAGTCAATCAGTCTTTCCCAGTTATCCGCTGAAGTTCCGAAGTCAGCAGTTACTGAGACTGTAATTCCCTTGGAAAAGTCCGGTGTGCCAATGTTGGCCATTGCATATTTGGCAGCGTTGGTATCAAAACTGAACTTGTTGGTAGAGAAAGTTGGTGAACCATAAACAGTGGCGTTGTTTCCATTTCCGCTCAGGTCATTCCACGTCGTTCCCGTTCCTGGATATGAAACAGATTGGGTCGCGTCCAGGTTCAGGACTACATTCGTGCCCGAAGGAACAATTACTTCTGGCGATGAGCGGGCATAGCGAATGACAACTACACCGGAACCACCATTACCACCAGCTTGAACAGTGTTATCGGCGTAAATACCACCACCACCACCTCCACCACCGGTGTTGGCTGTTCCAGAAGCTGAAACTCCAGTGCTGGTGGTACCGACGGCACCACCACCGATTCCTCGCCCACCACCGGTTCCTGACATGGCGGTACCACCACCACCACCACCAGCGAAGTAAACCGCACCGGAATAGGCTTCACCGACACCTAAAGAACTTTGTGCAGCAGTGGAAATCCAGGAAATGGATGCACCGTTACCGCCCTTTCCACCAACTGCGGAGGCAGCAGCAGTTCCAGCAGCGCCTGCACCACCACCACCACCACCTACCCACCAGGATGAGCCTGAGTAAGCACCTAGAGAACCGCTATTTCCCTGGCCAGCAGTTGCAGTACCTGCTGCGAGGCCACAGCAGCTACCACCACCACCAGAACCACCGTTTCCACCAGCAACCATTGAAACACCGCCACCGCCACCGACGGCAGTCTGTGTAGTTATTCCGGTTCCGGAAACAGTTGAATCCGAACCGTTAGCACCGTTGTAACCAGTTGCCGAACCACCGGCGCCCCCAGCTCCACCTGCACCAACTCGAATTGAAACTGTGTTGCTTGTTATTGGGAAACTAGTTTGTTGAATCAAACCACCGGCACCACCACCACCTGCGTGGCGGGAACCACCGCCACCACCACCGGCAACGACGAGGAGGTCAATGCTTGTGGCTGTAGCTGGTGGCGTCCACACATATGTGGTTGAGGCGGTCTTGAACGCAACGTAACAGTAGCTACCGTCGTCATAAACGGAAACACCGGAGGTGTTATCTACGTTTGCTACACACCAGTTATTTGTAACCGTCGCAGCTTGAACAGGGGTTAACCCTGCGATGATAACGGCGAAAATAATGCCTGTGGCAGTAAGGAAATGTCCCAGATTCCACGGTCCATGTTCAACGCGGTATTTCTGAATTCGGCGAGGAAGTTTACGCAAGAACTTCAGTACTGATCCGACAGAATTGAGCAGGAATTGAAAGGTTCCACCTACGACAATGAGCACCGTGACAAGCATGGGCACGATGCGTCGTTGCAAGAAATTCTTGGTGGGATTCATAACTGGTGCTGTGTATAAACTCAGCGCTTAAATTTACCCGTTTTTAGACCCCAGGTCTAACCTGTAAGTTCCCCGAAACCCTGCTGAAAACATGATTTCACCAGCACTTTTGCTTTACCGAGGAAGGATGAGCTCTGGCCCATTCCCGCGAATTGGATTAACGGGATGTTCCTGCAGTGCAGAGGCAACCGGAATAGCCGCTGCAACAGCAGCATCTACTAGCTCTTGAGTGCCCACCACAGTGGGATCCAACCACTGTTCCCACATGCCTTCAGGCAAGGGAACAGGGTTGCGATCGTGGATATAAGCAAGAGGTTCAACGGTGGCCATGGTCAAGATGGTGGCGGTGAGCATCCAGGGATCCTCTGGTTGTGCTCGCCACCACGAATACAACCCAGCAAAGGCAATGAGCTTGTCGTCATGAATATAGTGAGGGACTTTGACTCCGTCCTCAACAACCCATTCGTAGTAGCCCGAGGCAGGAACTAAACATCTCTTCGACTTCACCGCATCGCGCCACGACGCTTTGCTGGCTGCGTCCTCGCTGCGTGCATTGAAGGTGGAGAACTTGGGCGGCTCTCCCTTCACCCATGAAGGAATCAAGGACCAGCGTGCGCTTTCTAAGCGGCGCTGGATGGTGCCATTCTCATCCTGGGAGTCCACCACGATAGGAACCTGATTGGTGGGTCGAATGTTCCAGCTAGGAGCTGGAAGGTTCTCCCCCACCAATTCGACGTTGAAGACGTCTTCCAGCACTTCAGTGGGTTCCGCTAGAGCATAGCCTCCACACATGCTGGTCTCCTCCACAGTCTGGCCCGCGCTTTCAGCGCTGCAACCAGCTTAGATTCAGTCCTTCAGAGTAGATGAACGGCGTGTGTTGTGACGAGCAATCAATCCCGCTCCAAGACCGAGAAATACAGTGCCGAGTGAACCCCACAAGAGCGTCACTTCAAGGAGGTCCGATCCAGTGTTTGCAAGTTGTGCCGCAGGTGTTGCCGAGGGTGTTGCCGAAACAGAAGGCGTAGGACTAGGGGTGTTTTGCGGCGCAGGAGCTTCGACATACGTGGTGAAATTGATGCCCGTTGGAGCGTAACTATTCCATGCTGCAGACCCTTGCTTGTAGATAAATGCTCGCCCCGGCACTGAAGTAACCGTGGCCATACTGGCCTGTGCAGACGAGCTACACGAGGGGAAATCTAAGACAAAGGCATATCCAGTTCCACTTTGTACAGTTGCTGGGGACGTGAACGTAACGGAGAGCGTTCCACCCGAGGCAACAGAAGCCAATGCAGCGGGTGAAATAATTTGCACAGCTAGTGCCGACCCCGTTGGACGACCTGAACTGGTTGCATAAATGGAAACCTGCAGGTTATCTGACGTGTAAATCCATAACAATGGAATATCGATCGACGTCAGTGACCCCGTGATTCCAGCCGTAAAGGTTGTCCCTGCAGCGTCATTGATGCTCATAGGCCCCATAAAGGAACAGAGTGGTCCGCCACTGCCGCCGGTTGTCAGCGATTGGGTCTGATCTACTTGAGGTGTGGCATAGGCAGCTACTGGAGCACACAGACTAAGTACCACCGCCACAATCACGGTAAGACTTCTCACAAAATTTGGCACAACAACTCCTTCAGGTTTATCCCCTGAAGGAGGCTAATTCAGTCGTTACATGCAGATGAGAACTTCATACATGTGTGAATTGCGATTAGACGTTGAAGCGGAACTCGACTACGTCGCCATCTTGCATGACGTAGTCCTTACCTTCCATGCGGGCCTTGCCCTTGGCACGTGCTTCGGCAACAGAACCGGTTTCCACCAAGTCTTCGAAGGAAATGATTTCTGCCTTGATAAAGCCACGTTCAAAGTCGGTGTGGATCACACCAGCAGCCTGGGGAGCCTTCCAGCCCTTACCAATAGTCCAGGCGCGTGCTTCTTTAGGGCCTGCAGTGAGGTAGGTCTGAAGACCCAGTGTGTCAAAACCAATACGAGCAAGCTGGTCGAGACCGGACTCTTCCTGACCGGTTGAGGCCAGCAACTCGGCAGCATCTGCAGCATCGAGGTCGATGAGCTCTGATTCGAGCTTGGCGTCCAGCAGAACAGCCTTTGCAGGTGCAACCAGATCTTCGAGCTCCTTGCGCTTCGCGTCATCGCCGAGCACGTCTTCATCCACGTTGAACACATAGATAAAGGGCTTCGCGGTGAGGAGCCCCAGTTCCTTGATGGGGGTCAAGTCCAAAGAGGTAGAGGACAGAGGCTTGCCGTCGTTGAGCACCTTCTGTGCTTCCAGAGCAGTTTCCAGAGCAACAGGCTCAGCCTTCTTGCCCTTGACTTCCTTCTCAATACGAGGAATAGCCCTCTCCAGAGTCTGGAGGTCAGCCAAGATCAGCTCAGTGTTGATGGTGTCCATGTCAGAGGCAGGGTTGACCTTGCCATCAACGTGAACAACGTCAGGGTCGGAAAAGCCACGCACTACCTGTGCAATGGCGTCTGCTTCACGAATGTTGGCCAAGAACTTGTTCCCCAGGCCTTCACCTTCAGAAGCACCCTTCACAATGCCGGCAATGTCGACGAACGACACTGCTGCAGGCAGCAGGCGTTCGGAGCCGAAAATGCCGGCGAGAACACCCAGGCGCTCATCGGGGAGGTTGACCACTCCCACGTTGGGCTCAATCGTGGCGAACGGATAGTTCGCTGCGAGAACGGTGCTCTTGGTCAGAGCGTTGAACAGGGTTGACTTGCCGACATTGGGCAGTCCCACGATTGCGATAGTTAGAGCCACAAGGGTTAATCGTACCGGTCAGATTATCCACACTCTTGCCAATATCAAGTGTTACATGTAACAATTTCAGGTATGTCTAGTCGCATGAGAGTTGCACAACACCGCAAGCAGATGAAAGAGGAGGGCTACCGCCTTCTTCAAATCTGGGTACCCGACCGCACAAATGAAAAATATCTTGCTGACATGAAACGCGAATATGCCAGCATCAACAAAGCAGACGAGCAGGACGACATCATGGAATGGCTCGATAACGTTTCTGGTTGGATTTGGGAAGAATCTGAATGAGGCGTGGCGAAATATGGACAGTTGCTGGAGGAACCTTTTCCAGCAAACCTCGCCCTGGAATCATCATTCAAGATGATGCAGCATATGGATCGACAAGCGTGACGATCATTCCCCTCACTTCCATGCCGAGTGAGCTACAACGCGTTCGAGTGGCTATCCAACTTGAAGCGCCAGACGGCACAGCAATCGAAAGCTTTGCTCAAGTTGACAAAATCACAACCGTTAAAGCACAAGCAGTAAGCAAAAGAATTGGTGCGTTAACTCTTCCCGAAATGCGAGCAGTTGAACGATCACTTCTCGGCCACTTGGGGATCGGTTCGCTTCGTTAGCTATAGGTTGAGCTGCACAGTGTCTGCAAAAGCAAAGTGCCAACCAAACCACCACCACGCAGCAATCACGGCTACCCGGGTGGTTCTGGACTTCATTACGTGATCAAGCATGTCCCCTATGGGAACAACGATGTCGGGTTTCCGCTGCGCAAAGATTTCAACACAGATAGCCGCGAGGGCGATCAGGGCATAGCCGGCTGCAACAAGATTCCAGATCATGACTTTCTCCAGAAACGTAGAAGCCCATAACCTGCTGCAATCCACAGCCCCACAAAGACGAGACGTCCCCAGTGGTTTTCCACGAACGGGTCTAGGAGTACTGAAATAGTCGGGAAGTTTTCATTTCCATTAGGCATCGTGACGCTGAGAATAAATGCCGTAGCTTCCCACAAACACAATAGAACAGCAGCCATTGACCAGAACCACATCGAGCGGAGCATCGCTTTGCGCGGACGCTGGACTCGTTCCAGAGCAGGCTCCCACGCCACGATCAGCACTGTGACACCAATTGCGATGAAGAGGGCTAGATCAATCCAGCTATGACGTGGCGCGAGAACTAGAACTGCGCCCAATACGCCCGTAATACCAATGGTGATGACCTTAGGCGCAACTATCGGCCCCTTGAGAATAACAATCTTGCCGCCCGTGAGACGGTCTACCACCAGCATTGCTGCGAGGACGAAGAAAAGGATGCCGTCGACATATGCACCCCACCAGGTTTGGAAGCTGGCCATGATGGTGAGCACAACTATCCACAGGATAGAGCTCAGCGACCACCGAGGTCCGGAAACTTCGGTGGTCACTGGCATGGAATATCTAGTTCTGGGGAAAGCCCAGGTTGATGCCACCGTGGCTGGGGTCAAGCCAGCGGCTAGTGATGGCCTTGCCACGAGTGAAGAAGTGCACGCCTTCAGCACCGTGAGCCTTGGTGTCACCGAACAGTGAGTTCTTCCAACCCCCGAAGGAGTAATAGGCAACAGGCACAGGGATGGGCACGTTGATACCGATCATGCCGACCTCGATTTCGTTCTGGAAACGACGAGCAGCACCACCATCGTTGGTGAAGATCGCGGTTCCGTTACCGAATGCACCGTTGTTGATCAGTTCAACACCTTCGTCGTAGCTCTTCACGCGAACGATGGAGAGCACAGGGCCGAAGATTTCCTCGGTGTAGACCTTGGAGGTGGTGGGTACGTTGTCGATCAGGGTGGGGCCAAGCCAGAAACCGTTCTCGGCACCATCGAAGGTGTCGTTACGACCATCGTGAACAACGGTTGCACCATCAGCGATAGCAATATCGATGTAGCTTGCAACCTTGTCACGGTGAACCTGGGTAACCAATGGACCCATGTCGCAGTTGCGACGGCCGTCACCGGTGGTGAGCTTACCCATGCGCTCCACGATCTTCTCAATCAGTGGGTCAGCAACAGGCTCAACAGCAACAACAACGGAGATCGCCATGCAGCGCTCACCGGCAGAACCGAAGCCCGCGTTGATGGCAGAGTCAGCAACGAGGTCGAGGTCTGCATCTGGCAGAACCAGCATGTGGTTCTTTGCGCCACCGAGAGCCTGAACACGCTTACCGTTCTTTGCTGCGGTTTCGTAGATGTACTGCGCAATTGGAGTAGATCCTACGAAGGAGATGGCCTGAACATCAGGGTGTTCAAGCAGACCGTCAACGGCTTCCTTGTCACCGTTGAGAACATTAAAGACTCCGTCAGGAAGACCAGCTTCTTTCAGAAGCTGGGCAATCCACAGTGCAGCACTGGGGTCCTTCTCTGAAGGCTTGAGAACAACAGTATTACCTGCAGCAATTGCAACAGGGAAAAACCACATGGGAACCATTGCGGGAAAGTTGAAGGGAGAGATGACGCCCACAACACCCAGAGGCTGGCGGGTTGAGTAAACATCAACACCGGTGGAGGCGTTCTCAGAGTATTCACCCTTGAGCATCTGGTTCAAGCCACAGGCAAACTCAACAACTTCCTGGCCACGAGTGATTTCACCCATGGCGTCAGAAAGTACCTTGCCGTGCTCGGAGGTGATGATTTCAGCCAGTTCACCCTTGCGCTCGTTGAGCAGCTCGCGGAACTTGAAAATGATCTGCTGACGCTTTGCCAAAGAGGCATCACGCCATGCAGGGAAAGCAGCCTTTGCCGAAGCAATCGCGGCAGTAATTTCGGCCTGGTTAGCTAACGCAACTTCTTTGGTGATTTCACCAAGAGCTGGGTCATAAACAGGTGCGGTACGACCGGACGTGGAGGGGCACTCTGCCCCATCAATCCAGTGAGAAACAACGGGGAGTTGCGACATAAATATCAGTTCCTTCTGTGCTCCCCTACTCTAGCCGTGGCAACCCCTGATTGTCAGTACCTGCTGACACACTGGAAGCATGGACTCCACTCTGTTTCTTATTCTTGGGCTTATTGCGGGAATTATTGCCGGAATCGCTATTGGCTGGGCGTTGCGCGCCCGTAAGTCACTTCCTTCTGATGCAGGTGATCTTGCCGTTCGTGTAGCTACCGCAGAAGCGCGTGCTGCCGGTAAAGACGAGCAGATTCAGACTCTTGAACGCATGCTCTCAGAATTGCGCGATGCTCAAGAACGCAAGCAAGCAGACGAAGCAGAACGCGCCAAGGAACAACACAAGGTTCTTGAAGCTCTTGCTCCGGTGAAGGAAACTCTGCAGGCCATGCAGACCAAGGTCAATGACTTGGAGAACCAGCGCCAGGAACAGTACGGCCAAATTGCTCAGCAACTGACCGAGTCCCGTCAGTTTGGTGAAGAACTTCGTGCAACTACCCAGTCTTTGGCTTCAGCACTGAGCTCAAACAGTGTTCGTGGAACCTGGGGTGAAGCACAGCTTCGCCGCCTTGTTGAAGTGGCAGGTCTCACCGCTCACGTTGACTTTGATACCCAAACCACCATGACGACTGATGGTGGAACCATCCGCCCTGACATGGTGATCAACCTGCCCGGTGGAAAAACCATCGTGATTGACGCCAAGGTTCCTTTCAACTCCTACCTCGAGGCAAGCCAGATTCCTGTCACCGCGACCGGTGAAGAAGCAGCACGCCGTGATGCACTCATGAAAGCACACGTCAAGGCAGTTCGTTCTCACGTAGACGCACTGAGCTCCAAGAGCTACTGGAGTGGTTTCGACTTCAGCCCAGAATTCGTCCTGGCATTCATTCCCAGTGAATCGTTATTGGCATCAGCCCTCGAAGCAGACCCCACCCTGCTGGACTACGCCTTTGGTAAGCGCGTAGCACTCGCATCTCCGGTCAACCTCTGGGCAGTTCTGAAGACCGTCTCCTACACCTGGCAGCAGCAGGTCGTAACGGATGAAGCAAAGAAACTCTTTGATCTGGGTATTGAGCTTTACTCGCGTCTGAGCACAATGACCAAGCACACCGAAGACTTACGTAAGGCAATTGAGAACACGGTAAAGCACTACAACGGCTTCATTTCTTCACTGGAGACACGTGTGCTCTCTACCGCACGTAAGTTCCCCGGTATAGACCCCACCAAGATCTTGGCCGAAGGGATTGAGGTGCATGAAGCACCCAAGCCGTTGACTGCTGGTGAACTTGTTGATCCCGATCAAGCTGAACTAGAGAACTAGAAGGTCGAAACCTTTGCGGTAAACGATTCCGGATGCTCTTCCGAAACAGATTTACTGACCACCGCAGCCAGTATTAGCAGAATTGCTGGAACTGCAAAGGTCAGTAACAGTCCACCAATGTTCGAGAGTGCGCCAAGTGATGGACCGACACTGAGGTTTGCTGCGTAGCAAACAAGCCAGAAAAAGGTCATTCTTGTGTTCACTCTTCCTGGGTCATCTCCGAGAGCGGCAACGCACATGGCGACGCCGATGGAGTTACCCAACCCCCACAACAAAGCACCAGCGAGTGAAAGTTCAAAGACACTGCTTGTGGCAAAGACCACGATTCCAAGAGTTGCGATCAGCGACGAATAGAGAATGACTCGTCGACGACCAATTGCATCTGCAATAGGTCCACCCACGAAACGCATCAGGACGAATCCCAGCCCAAAGAGCGTGTAACCCCATGCCGCGAGCGCGGCTGAATATCCTTGCTGTACCAATGCAATAGGTAGCCACACCATGCCGGTGCTCTCCGAGAAGATAAAAGCTGCACCGATGAGCGCGATTTGCCTGGTTCGAGGTTCGGCAATGACTTCTTTCATTGACACTTTGACCACGTGATCTGGGTCATCGACATTACGAGCGAGTTTTCCGTTGTCCTTGGCAATAAAGCTCGAGGCCACTACGGAGATACCCAAAACGATCAGTCCTACAGCAACAAAATCTGCAGTAAGCGTCACGCCAGCTGAAATTGCCATACCAACAAGTGCTGCGCCAATAAGCACCCCGAGGCTGTAACCGCCGTGAAGGAGAGGGACCCGGTTCTTTGCAGACAACCGGTTAATGTTTGAGGCTTCCAAGTTGTTATCGAAGTCAGCAAGACCAAGCGGGATGCCCAGCAGGAAGGTGATGACGAAAGAAAGCGGCGCTATTTCCCAGAACATATTGAGTCCCAGGAATGCCATGCCCAATCCCAACAAGCTGAAGCTCAAGATTGAAACGAAGCGTGAACCAAATTTCCCCACCAAGTGTTCAGCAGCTAGAACTCCAATGATGGAACCCATCATCAGCGTTGCTGCATACCAACCCATAGTTGGGAGGTCGAAGGATAATGAGTCCTGAATTGCAGGTCCTTGAGTGGACCAGGTTGCAACGAGTAATCCACGCGTGAGGAATAGCGTGAATACAGCCCAAAACCAGGTTCTCATTGACATCACTATGTGAGCCTAGCGAGTATGTGAAGGACTTTTCGTTGAGAGTTTAACTGCCATGATGGAAACGTGAGTTCCCCATCTGCCAACGCGCCTAGGGCTCTTTTTGCCGGACGCGTTTTGGCATTCACAGGCATCGTTCTGGTTGCCTTCAGCATGCGTGCTGCTGTTGCTGCACTCTCTCCCCTGATTCCGCAGGTCAACCAAACCTACGAACTCAACACCACAGCAATTGGACTACTCGGTTCTATCGCTCCCCTGAGCTTTGCCTTTGGTGGCATCGTGACACCACGCATTGAAAAGCGCATCGGGCTTGAGCGCACGCTCATCGTTGCCGTGTTGTTCATGATTGTTGGACACCTCATTCGCGCGGCATCAGTGAACTGGCAAACTCTTTCACTTGGCACCCTGCTTGCGCTTGTGGGCATGGGCTTTGCCAATGTGGCTATGCCACCAACTGTGCGCAAGTACTTCCCCGACAAGGTCAGCACCATGACCGCCATCTACATGTCGGTGCTCTCGGTCAGCGCATTCCTTCCCGCTCTCATTGCTGTTCCTGTCGCAGATGCTGTGACCTGGCGTGGTTCGCTCCTGCAGTGGGCAATCTTCCCTTTGATTGCTTTGGTTCCGTGGGTTCTTGAGTTCCGATCTCACCGTAAAGACACCCACTTCACAGCTCCAGAAGCAGCACCTCAGGTCAAGCGAGTTCACGCCTGGCGCTCCCCCACTGCCTGGGCAGTGGGCATTGTGCTGGCTGTGAGCTCCGTTACTGGCTATGCCATGTATGCATGGATGCCACTGATCCTGATCGATATTGCAGGTGCAACCCCAGCAGAAGCAGGTGCCATCCTGGCACTGTTTGCAGGCGTGGGATTGCCCTTAGCTTTTGTCACCCCTGGCGTGGCCAAGCGCATGGGTAAGCATGCCCACTGGCTGGTCACCATCTCCAGCCTGTTTTATCTCGTCGGCTACCTGGGCTTCTTGCTCTCACCACAGCAAGGAACCTGGTTATGGGCAGCAATTCTAGGAACCGGATGCCTCGAGTTCCCGCTTGCCATGGTGCTGGTGAACCTGCGCACCGAAAACGTGCGCAGCTCTATGGCCCTCAGTGGCTTCGCTCAGATTGTTGCGTATCTCAGCGCTGCAGCAGTTGTCCCCATGATGGGGCTTATCTTTAGTGCAACAAGTAACTGGACGGACGTCCTCATTGCACTTTTAGTGCTCTCCGTTGCTGCAAACGTTCCTGCAGCGTTGATTCTGCGTCGCAACAAAACCGTTGACGCAGAACTACTTGCGAAGAATTAAACCTCGAGCCAACGGTCAGCGCGGTAGTCGGTCTGAACACGACGGATGGTTCCAGACTTACCGCGCAGAATGATGCTGTCGGTGCGAATGATGGGTCCCTTGCGGCGAACACCCTCTACCAGACCACCGTCTGTTACACCGGTTGCCACGAAGAAAGTGTTGTCACTGGTGACCAACGAGTCCTGGTCATAGACGAAGTCGAACTTGAGACCAGCGTCCAGACCCTTCTGCTTTTCTTCATCTGTCTTGGGAGCAAGCATGGTCTGGATCTGGCCGCCGAGTGCCTTAATGGCACATGCAGTCACAACGCCCTCGGGGCTTCCACCAATACCAACACACATGTCGATGCGTGATTCGTAGCGGGCGGCGTTGATACCACCAGCAACGTCACCGTCGAGGAGGAGACGTGTTCCAGCTCCGGCGTCACGGATTTCTTGGATCAGGCCTTCGTGACGTGGACGGTCAAGAACAGCAACGCGGATCTCTCCAACGGGCTTGCCCATTGCCTTGGCCAGGGCGCGGATGTTCTCACCGATGGGCTTGCGAATATCAACAACACCAATACCGGCTTCGCCGGTAACGATCTTGTTCATGTAGAAGACCGAGGAGGCATCCAGCATGGTGCCGCGGTCAGAGACGGCAATGACGGAGACCGCATTCTGACGGCCCGCAGCAGTCAGGCTGGTGCCGTCGATGGGGTCTACGGCAATGTCGCAGGCAGGGCCACGACCGGTTCCCACCTTTTCTCCGTTGAATAGCATGGGGGCTTCATCTTTTTCGCCCTCACCGATGACAACGACACCTTCGAAGTTCACGGTGGAAAGGAAGGCACGCATGGCGTCGACCGCAGCCTTGTCGGCTGCGTTCTTGTCGCCATGGCCGATGAAGGGCACTGCACGAATAGCTGCAGCTTCGGTGGCGCGCACCAGCTCCATACCTAGGTTGCGATCAGGGTGAAGGTTCAGGATTCCGGTGTTTGTCGTAGTCACATCTCCACCCTAGGCGTCGACGCGCGTCGCTTCCCAGACGACGGGCGTGTTACTGATGTATTCGTTTCGTTCTTACCCGAATCACGACTTGTGACAGCTGGTTAGACTAGGAGGTGCGCTTTCCCTCTTATATTCGCGCCACAATCAAGGAGATGACATGCCCGTCGCAACCCCGGAACAGTATGCAGAGATGCTCGACAAGGCAAAGGCCAAGGGCTTTGCATACCCCGCGTTCAACGTTTCGAGCTCACAGACGCTCAACGCTGTTCTCCAGGGTCTAACCGAAGCTGGTTCTGACGGCATCATCCAGGTCACCACCGGTGGTGCTGACTACTTTGCTGGTCACACCGTTAAGGCACGTGCAACCGGTGCTCTCGCTTTCGCAAAGTTTGCACACGAAGTAGCGAAGAGCTACCCCATCACCGTGGCACTTCACACCGACCACTGCCCCAAGAACGCACTCGATGACTTCGTTCTTCCTCTGATCGCAGCAAGCGAAGAAGAGGTCAAGGCTGGCCGTAACCCTATCTTCCAGTCACACATGTGGGACGGTTCTGCTGTTCCTCTGGCTGAGAACCTCGAGATTGCTCAGATGATGCTCGAGAAGACCAAGAACATCAACGCCATCCTTGAGGTTGAGATCGGTGTTGTTGGTGGCGAGGAAGACGGCGTCTCTCACGACATCAACGACAGCCTCTACACCACCATTGAAGACGGCATCAAGACCGTTGAAGCACTGGGTCTGGGCGAAAACGGTCGCTACATGGCCGCTATGACTTTCGGAAACGTTCACGGTGTCTACAAGCCCGGAAACGTAAAGCTTCGCCCCGAACTCCTCAAGGAAATCCAGGAAGGTGTTGCTGCCAAGTTCGGCACCGGCGCTAAGCCTTTCGACCTCGTATTCCACGGTGGTTCTGGTTCTACTGACGCTGAAATCGCAGAAGCTGTTGCCAACGGTGTCATCAAGATGAACGTTGACACCGACACCCAGTACGCCTTCACCCGCTCTGTTGCAGACACCATGTTCCGCAACTACGACGGTGTGCTCAAGGTTGATGGCGAAATGGGCAACAAGAAGATCTATGACCCTCGCGCATGGGGCAAGCTCGCTGAGACTGCCATGGCAGCACGTGTTGTGCAGTCGACCCAGCAGCTCGGTTCTGCTGGCCACTCGGGCAAGTAAGACACTCTGTATGGCTGAGTCACCTGAGAACACCCCTGCTCCCGTGAAGGAAGAGAAGGCTTCTCAGGTGACCCCGCCAGTGAAAAAACAAGACGACTCGAAGCAGGCTCCGACTCCTCTGACTCCTGAGCAGAAGAAGGAGCGGAGCCTTGCTCTCGATCGCATGATCACTTGGGGCTTGATTTTTGTCGCCGTGTATTCGGTGTTCTCTGGACTTGGCGATTACATCAACCCTCGAGCAGTGATGAATCAGCTCTTTGATGAGCTCAATACTCTCAACCCTGCTTTCAAGCTCGACACCTTCACGAACGTGGCATTCGCCGTGAAGATGGGCTGGGTTGCCGTGACCATGCAGGCTGTTGTCTTGGCCATGGTGGTGTGGATCTCACGCCAACGCATGAAAGCTAAGAAGTTCTCGTGGTGGATTCCTGTAGTTGGAGCACTGATCTCTAACGCACTGTCCACCGCGTGTATTTTTGTGATTCTGTTTGCAGACCCAAGCTTCCAAGAATCCATCACCGCGTTGATGAAATAACAAATAAGTTCACGACGAAGGCCCCGGCACTATGCCGGGGCCTTCGTGTTGTTCTATCCGTGAAACTACATTCGAACGAGTGAACCACCCGAGCGCTTACGAGAAAGAGCATCGATGGTTGCAGCTGCGATCAGAACGCCACCGGTAACCAGGAAGTTGATACCTGCTGGCAGACCGATCAGACCCAGACCGTTGTCGATGATGGCGATAACCAGTGCACCGATAGCTGCGTGGATGAGCTTTCCACGACCACCAAAGAGGCTCACGCCACCCACAACTGCGGCGGCAACACCGGAGAGCACAATGGAGCGTCCTGCGGATGCTTCCACCGAACCGAGGCGGCTGACGTGGAGGAGACCGGAAACCACAGCGAGTGTGGAACAGATCACGAATGCGGAGATGCGGATCGAGGCAACCTTGATACCGGAACGGCGGGCAGCTTCAGGGTTACCACCAACTGCGTAGAGGTGACGACCGAAACGGGTGCGGTCCAGTACGAAGGTTCCGATGAAGATGATGGCAATCACCACGGGGATGACGATGGGAACACCGCTAATGGGAAGAATCGAAACGCTTCTGTTCTCGTTCAGCACGGCAACCAGGATTGAGGAAAGACCACCAATCACAATCACCTTGGCAATCATGAGCGAGATGGGGCGAGAGGTGAGTCCTGCCTTGCTGCGGCGAGCGCGGTCCCACAGGGAAAGTCCCAAGGTAACAAGCACCATCACAACAACCATCAGCCAACCACCCCAGTCAGGCATGTTGGAGTTCATCAGCGCGAGGATCTCAGGGATGTCAACGCGGTAAAGACCACCGTCGCCGAGCATGATCAGCTGGAGACCCTGGAAGCCCAGGAATAGACCCAGTGTGACCACGAAGGAGGGAACACCAATCTTCGCCACGAAGAAACCAATGAAGGAACCAACGAGCAGACCAACACAGAGTGCACCGAGAACGGCAATAGGCCAAGGGAGTCCCATCTTCTGGTTCAAGATGATGAACAGACCCATACCTACACCGGCGGTCACACCAGCAGAGAGGTCGATTTCTGCAAGCAACAGAACAAACACCAGAGCACAGGCAAGAACGGTGAGTTCAGCTGCCTGGACGAAGAGGTTTGCCACGTTGAGCTTGGTGAGGAAGTAGGGGCTCAGGCCCGTGAAGAGCACGGCCAATGCAAGCAGTGCAACGACAGCGGGCAGTGCGCCCATGTCACCGTTCTTGATGCGCTGGAAGTAGCCAACGATCTGGTCTTTGAGGGTTCCCTCTTGACCGGAAGCAATCAGTTGTGGTGCAGACATTAGTTGACCTCTTCCAAGCTCTTGGTTCCAGTGATGTAACCAACGACGTCATCGCGGTTGGTTTCACTGGTCTTCAGGGATGCAACCATGCGACCGAGGTAGAGGACTGCGATGTCATCGCAGACCTGGAATACGTCAGCCAGGTTGTGGCTAATGATGATGACAGCGATACCGCTGTCTGCAAGGCGGCGAACCAGGTTGAGTACCTGCTCGGTCTGGGCAACACCCAGTGCAGCGGTGGGCTCATCGAGGATGACCATCTTGGCATTACGTAGAACGGAGCGACCAATCGCTACAGTCTGGCGCTGACCACCGGAGAGTGAGGACACCTTCTGACGTACAGACTTCACGGTGCGAACCGAGAGGGACTGCAGTGCCTTGGTGGCAGCGAATTCCATCTCGGCTTCGTTGAGGGTTCCCATGGTGGTCTCTTCGCGACCGAGGAACATGTTCTGCACGATGTCGAGGTTGTCGCACAATGCGAGGTCTTGGTACACAACTTCGATACCAAGAGCGCTGGACTGGCGTGGGGAGGTGAGGTGAACGTCTTCGCCTTCGAACTTCACTGTTCCCTCATCGAAAGGCTGAACGCCCGAGAGTCCCTTGATCAGTGTTGACTTACCTGCACCGTTGTCACCAACGAGTGCGGTCACGCGACCTGCATATGCCTTGAAGTCGATGCCTTTGAGAACCTCTACAGGTCCAAAGCTCTTCTTCACGCTTGCAAGTTCAATGAGTGGCACATCCATGCCCATCTCCCTTGATTCTGGCTAACCCATTTTTAGTTAGCGATTTATAAAAAACTTGTGGCCTCAGGCGAGGAATGTCACTCGCGCGGGCGGTGGTGCTGATGTAAATGACTTGGCGCCGATCGAGGGTACGACCGGCGCCAAGCCTGACTTACAAGGTTGTTACTTTACGCCGTACTTTGCACAAGCGTCCTTGAGAGCTGCGGTGCAGATCTCGGATGCCTTCGCGTCACCAGCGGTTACAACGTCGATGACCTTTTCAGGACCGACCTTGATGGGGGTTACTGCAATGAAGGGGGTTCCATCTGCAAGCTTCTTGTCTGCAGTTGGGTTCTCGCCCTTGAGGATTGCAATGATGGTGTCTGCAGCTGCGGTTGCTTCAAGCGCTACTGGCTTGTAAACGGTGCAGGTCTGCTTTCCGAGGAGTACGTTCTGCAGACCAGCTACAGATGCGTCCTGACCAGAAACAGGAACGGTCTTGCCGTTCTTGTCGAGGATGTTGATAACTGCAGCAGCGTTGGTGTCGTTTGCTACCCAAACAGCGTCAACGTTTCCACCGAGAGCGGTGTATGCCTGCTCGAATGCGGTTCCAGCCTTAGCGCCGTCCCAGGTACCAGGGGTTTCCTGAGCAGGCTTGATGCCAGCAGCCGACATTGCTGCAACAGCACCGTCGTAGAACATCTTTGCGTTACCGTCAGCGGGGTCTCCACCTACGTAAACAACAGAAGCAGTTGCGGGGTCCTTGCCAGCAGCCTTGAGGCCGTCAACGATGCACTCACCTTCGAGCTGACCAACGTACTCGTTGTCGAACGATACGTAGTAGTTAGCACCCTCGAGTGGGCGGTCGTAAGCGATAACTGGGATACCCGCCTTGGAAGCCTTAGCAGCTACCTGTACACCTGCACCGTTAAGGTCGTCGAGAACCATAACGCCACAACCCTTGCTCATCATCTGGTCAGCAATGGTTGCGTACTTTGCGGTGTCACCCTGTGCGTTCTGGATGTCAGCTTCGAAACCAGCAGCGGTCAGAGCCTTCTCCAGCTGGGGGCGGTCCTGCGACTCGTAACGAGGCGAAGACTCGGTGTCAGGAAGAATTACACATGCGCGCTTACCTGCAGCGTTGGTGTCGCTGCCAGGAGTGCCGTTGCTGGCACAGCCTGAAAGGGTAAGTGCTGCTACTGCGGTAAGTGCAGCAATTGAGATCAATGAAGACTTCTTCATTTCTCCCCCTTCATAAATAAAAAAGGATCCCGAGCGAGCTCGGGGGTGGTACGTCGGTGAACCACGTATTTATGTTGCCATAGCCAACAAATAATTTTCAAATCATTTTGGTCACAAACACATAACAAATAAGGGAAGTTTCGTTATTTGTTGTTTTACTCAACAAAAGGTTGAAGGTTAGTGTTGAGCATTTTGATCACTTATTTTGAACACTTTCTTTGGCTATTTGCGCCAAACTTCGCAACAATAGCTCTGTGAGCACAACCCCACCCATCCCCGCTCGTCATGCACTGACGACCAAGGGCAGCAACCGTGAAGACATTCGTCGACACAATCTCTCTGCTGTGCTCACTCTGCTTTCCCGAACCGGCGAGATGCCCCGCTCTGCACTAACTGAGTTGACCGGGCTCAACCGTTCCACCATCTCCGACCTCGTTACAGAGCTCGAAGACCTCGGGCTGGTTACCGAATCTGAGGCGGTGACAACGCAAGGCGTTGGCCGCCCCAGCTTGATGGTCTCCCCCGCCGAAGAAGTTGTTGCCTTTGCGGTAAACCCCGACATCGATGCCATCACCGTGGGCGTGGTGAGCTTTTCCGGCAAGGTCATTGCCAAGGTCCGCCAAACCACTGCTGTGCAGCCCGCGGCTGCAACGGCAGCAGATATTGCCAACAAACTCATTGATCAGCTTCGCAAGGACCTGCCCAACAATTACCGCATTGCCGGAATTGGAGTTGCTATCCCTGGTCAGGTTCGCCACGCAGACGGAGTTGTTCGACTTGCTCCCCACCTGAACTGGGTCGAAGTTCCCTTCGCGCGCATGTTGCAACAGCTCAGCGGCCTCCCTGTTTATATCGACAACGATGCTTCGCTCGGCTCACTTGCCGAACGTGACTTTGGTGCAGGTAAAGGCTTCCGCGAAATTGTCTACCTCTTCGGTTCTGCCGGTGGTATTGGTGGCGGTGTAATCCACGACGGTATTCCACTGCGGGGCTCCGCAGGCTATGCCGGTGAGCTCGGCCACGTCCGCATCTCTGACTCTCCTCAAGAAGATGGTTCTGGCCTCACCGGAACGCTAGAGTCCCTAGTTCGTCGTGACGTGCTGCTGGCGGCCCTTGGACTCGACAACGCTGACGATGAACAACTTGCTGCTGCCCTGGCTGCAGATAAGTCCGCCAAGGTGCGCAAGATTGCCGAAGCGCAGATAGATGCTCTGGCCATTGCCGTGGGCAACTTCGTGAATATCTTTAATCCGGAAGTCATCCTGCTTGCCGGTTATCTCTCCACGCTCTTTAGCTACGACCCCGATCGCTTGCTTAGCCGATTCCGCTGGAGTTCACTGACCGCTTCACAGGACCGCATGGTGGTTCGCCAGGCAGCGCTTGGAGCAAATCTGCTCATGGTTGGCGCTGCCGGTCTTGCCCTTGCTCCACTGGTGAATGCACCGGCGAGCACGCAGCTCACACCCGTTCGCGGAAAGTAGTCCTAGCGACTCTCGCCAGTCAGGAATGCGCCAATCTGGTGGCGTGCCTGCTGGATCAAGGTGATGTCAGAAACTGCCTCGGCCAGTGGTCGCACAGGTGAATCCCTCAGACCCTGCTCAACAAAAGATGCCAGAGCTGTTGCTTGGTAGCTCAAGCCCTCATGGGCAACAATGCCGGAGTTGTCATGCCAGGTGGCCACAGGAGCTGGGTTGAACTCAGAAGCAAACAGCGTCAGGGAAGTGGGCGTGAAGAAAGGCTCACCAACGGTGAGCATTCCTGCAGATCCTGAGATGGAAGCAGAGGTGGGAGTGAAAGCAGAGATGGAGGTCGTGATGCTTGCCTGCGCTCCGCTTGCATAACCCAGCAGCACAGACACAGTGTCATCCACGCCTGAGGGTGTCAGGGTTCCAGCGGCAGAGACCTTCTGTGCTGCACCGAGTACGAGCGAGGTGAAAGCAAAGTTATAAATACCCAGATCGAGTAATCCACCGCCGGCGATGGGATCCACCAAACGGGGAATGTGGAGCAGTGCTTGGCCAAAGTCTGATTGGACTAGCTTCACCTCACCCAAGATGCCCTCAGCAAGGACCTGGCGAATCACATCCGTTTGCGGCAGATAGCGGGTCCACATTGCTTCCATCACCAGCACACCTGCTGCCTGGGCGGCAGCAGCGATAGCTGCAGCGTCTTCAGCAGTGGGAGCCAGTGGCTTCTCAATCAGTACGTGCTTACCGGCAGCTATTGCGAGCTCTGCGTGTGCACGGTGGTGCTGCGGATGGGTTGCCACATAGACAACATCGATATCTGGGCGTGCAAGAAGGGCCTCATAGGACTCAAGAGCAACCTCAATACCGCGGGCGGAAGCAAATGCTTCAGCCCGTCCAAGTGTTTGCGAGGCAACTGCCACCACGCGCTGGGTGGTGTGCTTGTGGGTGGCGTCGGTGAAGACTTCGGCAATCATGCCCGGACCAATGATTCCCCAGCGCAGAGGAGGTACTGATTCGCTGGGAATCAGTCGAGGTGCGGGAAGACTGGTGGGCAACATAACTACGACGCGCGCTTAGGTCGAAGTTCTTTCGGCAGTGAGAAGATGAGGTCTTCTTCTGCGGTCTTTACTTCTTGGACATCGTGGAAACCTGCTGTGGCAAGAACGCCGAGCACATCTTGAACGAGTTCTTCAGGAACCGAGGCGCCACTGGTCACTCCAACGGTGGAGACTCCCTCGAACCATTCCTGCTGAATTTCATCCGCGAAGTCCACACGGTGAGAAGCCTTAGCTCCATACTCCAGAGCTACTTCAACCAAACGAACTGAGTTCGAGGAGTTGGCTGAACCCACCACTATCACCAGATCAGCATCTGCTGCCACCTTCTTGATGGCAACCTGACGGTTCTGTGTGGCATAGCAAATGTCATCACTGGGAGGATCTTGCAAGTTGGGGAAGCGCTCCCGAAGCAGGCGAACCGTTTCCATGGTTTCGTCCACACTCAATGTGGTTTGAGATAACCAGACAACCTTGTTGGGGTCTTTGACTTCAATGGAATCAACCGCGTGGGGACCATCCACGATGGTTACGTGGTCAGGAGCTTCTCCTGCTGTTCCTTCGACCTCTTCGTGGCCGATGTGTCCGATCAGAAGGATTTCGTAGTCGTCACGGGCAAAGCGGACAGCTTCACGGTGAACCTTGGTCACCAGCGGACAGGTGGCATCAATGGCTTGCATGTTGCGAGATTCCGCAGCAGCCACCACCGCTGGGGACACTCCATGAGCAGAGAAGACCAGGTGTGAACCTTCGGGAACTTCGTCTACTTCGTTGACGAAGATAGCCCCGGCTTCTTCCAAGGTGGAAACAACATGCTTGTTGTGAACAATCTCCTTGCGCACATACACCGGTGCACCATAGGTTTCGAGTGCTTTCTCCACGGTGACCACCGCACGGTCAACACCAGCGCAATAGCCGCGAGGGGATGCCAGCAGAACACGCTTAGGTTCTGGCGATGGCAATTCAACCAACGTCTTGGTGGGACGTGGGACTCGGGGCATACCTAGACCGATGTTTCGTGCACTCACAAGTTCCAGTGTAGGTGACAGGGGTGAGTGTTTGTCGGGAGTCTCGACTACCGTAGAAGGTATGAGTGAAGAGGCATCCACCCCGGAAGATCCGTGGCCCATTGCTGCACTCACCACCAAGCTCAAGGCGTATCTCGATCGCTTAGGCCTGGTCTGGGTTGAGGGCGAAATCACCCAGTGGGATCAACGCTCCTCTGGCATCTTCGGAAAGCTCAAAGATCTCACCGAAGACTCGACCATGGGCTTCACCATCTGGTCCAATGCCCGCACCAAGATGCCCGATGACATCAAGCAAGGCGACCGGGTTATTGCGCTGGTCAAAGTCGACTTCTGGAAGAAGAACGGCAACCTTGGGCTCAACATCTTGGAACTGCGTCATGTGGGTCTGGGCGATCTCTTAGAAAAGTTGGAGCGCTTACGCGCTCAGCTGGCTAAGGAGGGCCTGTTCGATGCAGACCGCAAGGTTCCGCTGCCGTTCTTGCCCCAATGCATTGGCCTCATTACCGGTCAAGACTCTGATGCAGAAAAAGATGTTCTGCGCAATGCGCATCTGCGTTGGCCACAGGTGGAATTCAAGGTGGTTCACACCAAGGTTCAAGGTGATCAAACTGTTCCTGAAGTTATTGCTGCCATACAGAAACTCGATGCTGACCCCGACGTAGACGTCATCATCGTTGCTCGCGGAGGTGGTGACTTCCAGAACCTTCTACCCTTCTCTGACGAGAAGTTGGTGCGCGTGGCAGCTGCCTGTGTGACACCACTGGTCAGCGCCATCGGCCATGAGGCCGATGCACCGCTACTAGATAACGTTGCCGATCTGCGCGCCTCCACCCCCACAGACGCTGCCAAGCGAGTCGTTCCTGATGTGGGCGAAGAGTTGGCACGTGTTGCAGATGCCCGCAGTCGCATCTCAAACCGCGTAACAAACTTCCTCACCCAGGAAATGGACCGACTTGAGACCTTACGTAGCAGGCCTGTGCTGGCAGATGCCGACTGGATCATTTCTACCCGTGCCGAAGAAATCGTGCGCAACGTTCAACGAGGCAGTGACTTAGTCGATCGTGCACTCCACAATGCCTCGGTAGAGACGCAGTCCTTGAAAACTCAACTCCGTGCACTCTCACCCCAGCAAACACTGGACCGCGGCTACGCCATTGCCGTGTTGCCGAACGGGAAAGTTGTTCGAACGGCAAAGGATGCACCGGCCAAGGCAGAGTTTTCTCTCACCCTCGCTGAGGGCACTATTGACGCGGTTTCGGCCGGTCCACGGAAGGTAGAATCGTAACCATGGCAGCACCAGTAGATGTCTCGAAGCTCAGCTACGAAGACGCACGCAATGAACTCGTTGCCGTTGTTTCTCAACTGGAGCAGGGCAGCCCTACTCTTGAAGAGACGCTGGCCTTGTGGGAACGCGGCGAAGCACTGGCTCAGCGCTGTGAAGAATGGCTCGTGGGCGCCAAGGAGCGTTTGAACGCTGCCCGCGCCGGACTTGAAAAAGAATGAGCAAGCAGCCCAAGATTGTCGCCGAGCTAGGTCGTCCTGAGACACCAGCTGAGACTGCCGCTCGCAAGGCAGAGAATTCCAGGCTGTATCGCTCTCGCAAGACGATCAATAACTTGATCTACTCTCTCTTGGTCACTGTTGGACTCGTTCTGGTGATCTACTTCATGGTTCCCCGCGCTGAGGGTGACCCCAACTGGAAGATTGACTACGTCGCCCAGAGCGAGATTGCGTCGCAATCTCTGGGTGAGGACTTACTCGTTCCCGCGATGCCTGAGCAGTGGCGCGCAAACGCAGCAGAGCTGCGTAACGCCACAAACGGTCAGGTCATCAGCTGGTATATCGGTTTCATCACTCCGGCAGATAAGTTCATTGCCTTCAATGAGGCATTCGATGCCGATGCCACGTGGATTTCAAACACGCTCAAGGACTACCCCGCCACCGGTGAAATCACTATTGATGGCCAGGTGTGGACTGTGTATGACAATCGCGCTATGAATGACGCAGGAAACGTTCAATACGCCCTGGTCACCACTTCTGGACGTTCAACAGTTGTGCTCTTTGGCACGGCAGACAACGCAGAATTTGAACAACTTGCCACATCCATCACGGCGGATCTGAGGAGCGCACAATGACCAGCTTGACTCCAGCTAAAGCATGGGCAGAGATGATTCGTGGCAACGAACGTTTCGTTTCGGGAGCTCCTGCACACCCCCGCCAGGATGTTGACCGCCGTGCTGAACTCGTAGATGAACAGCGCCCCACCTCTGCCCTGTTTGGATGCTCCGACTCCCGCCTTGCTGCGGAAATCATCTTCGATAAGGGCTTGGGGGATTTGTTCGTGGTTCGTAATGCGGGCCAGATCATCTCCGATTCGGTGGTTGGTTCACTGGAGTATGCAGTGGGTGTGCTTGAGGTGCCCCTCATAGTGGTGCTCGGTCACGACAACTGTGGTGCGGTCAATGGCGCCATCAACATGTTGGGCAAAGACTCCACTCCTCTGCCACCCCACATTGAATCTTTGGTTTCCCGGATTGTTCCGGCTATCCGTCGCGTTGCCGGCAAGGCAGGTCTCTTCGCACCAGATGGCACGCTGGATCCTCACGCCGTGGACGCACTCGAAGTTGGCCGTGAACACTTACGTGACACCATTGCCGAACTGATGGAAAGCTCAGAACTCATTACCCAGGCCATTGCAGATGGCAACCTCGCCATCGTGGGTGCTAACTATCGCCTGGGCCAAGGCCTGGTACAGCCCGATGTCGTTGTCGGCGACATCGGACAATAATTCTTCACTGGCACCTGAACCAAGGAGCGCTCATGGCAACGAATAAAGACTTCCGAGTCGAGCACGACACCATGGGTGAAGTGCTGGTCCCCCTCACCGCACTCTATGGAGCGCAGACTCAGCGCGCAGTGGAGAACTTCCCCATCTCGGGCACCACGCTTGAGCCTGCCCACATCGCTGCACTGGCACAGATTAAGAAGTCTGCTGCTCTGGCTAACGCCGAGCTGGGTGTGTTGAACCAGAGGATCGCAGACTCCATTGCCTGGGCAGCAGACCAGGTGATTGCTGGTAAATACAACGACCAGTTCCCGATTGATATCTACCAAACAGGTTCTGGCACCAGTTCAAACATGAACATGAATGAGGTGTTGGCCACCCTCGCCTCGGGCAAACTGAAAAAAGAAGTTCACCCCAACGACCACGTGAACTGCTCACAGTCTTCTAACGATGTCTTTCCCACCTCCGTTCACGTTGCCGTCACGAGTGCACTGCTGAAAGATCTCATTCCTTCTTTGGAATATTTGGCTAAGTCACTAGAAAAGAAGGCAAAGAAGTGGGCAACCGTGGTCAAGTCCGGTCGCACTCACCTGATGGATGCCACCCCGGTGACACTGGGTCAAGAATTTGGCGGCTATGCCGCACAGATTCGCCTGGGTGTTGAGCGCATCAAGGCTGCTCTGCCCCGCATCGCCGAAGTCCCCCTTGGCGGCACAGCAGTGGGCACGGGCATCAACACCCCCAAGGGCTTCCCTCAGTTAGTGATTAAGAAGCTGGCGAAAGAAACCAAGCTTCCCATCACCGAAGCACGTGATCATTTCGAAGCACAGGCTAACCGCGACGGTTTAGTCGAAGCCTCTGGTGTTCTGCGCACCATCGCGGTGTCTATGACCAAGATCTGTAACGACATTCGCTGGATGGGCTCAGGCCCCAACACTGGTCTTGCTGAGATCCACATCCCCGACCTCCAGCCAGGCTCCTCCATCATGCCCGGCAAGGTGAATCCTGTAGTTCCCGAGGCAGTGCTGATGGTGTGTATGCGGGTCATCGGCAACGATGCTGCCGTGGTGATGGGTGGGGCCTCTGGACTTTTTGAGCTCAACGTGGCCATCCCCGTGATGGGTAGCTCCGTGCTCGAATCTATTCGCTTGCTCTCTTCTGCCTCGCGCATTTTGGCTGATAAGACCATCGCGGGCCTCGAAGCAAACGTGAAGCGTGCGCGGGCAATGGCAGAGTCAAGCCCCTCCATCGTGACCCCGCTGAACAAATACATCGGCTACGAAGCAGCTGCCAAGATTGCCAAGCATGCCGTTGCCACCGGCAAGACCATACGTGAATCCACCATTGAACTTGGATACGTCGATGGAAAGAAACTCACTCTTGAACAACTCGATGCGGCACTGGATGTGCTGTCCATGACTCACCCCTAATTGTTTAGATCCTTATTCACACCCACTACTTGGAACATCAATGAAATACACACAACTGCGTGACTTGACCGTCTCTCGCATCGGCCTAGGCTGCATGGGCATGTCTCACCTCTTCACAGGGAAAGATCAGCCTGATGAAGTTCACATCGCCACCATTCACCGCGCCCTCGAACTCGGTGTGACCTTCTTTGACACCGCAGAGATTTATGGTCCCTTCAAGAACGAAGTTCTGGTCGGAAAGGCACTGAAAGCTCACCGTGATGAGGTTGTCATTGCCACGAAGTTTGGCCTGATGACCGGCGAGGGTGCTGACCGCAAGCTCGGTATGGACTCGAGCCCTGCCAACATTCGCTACGCCGTTGAACAGTCGTTGAAGCGCCTGGACATGGACTACATCGACCTCTACTACCAGCACCGCGTGGACAAGAGCATCCCTATCGAGGACGTCATTGGCACCCTCAAGGAGCTCATCGACGAGGGCAAGATTGGCCACATCGGTCTCTCTGAAGCAGGTCAGCAAACTCTGCGCCGCGCTAACGCAGTCCACCCCATCACCGCATTGCAGTCCGAGTATTCACTGTGGACCAGAGATGGTGAAGACGGAACCTTGGATCTTCTGCGCGAACTCGGTATTGGCTTTGTTCCCTACTCTCCCCTGAGCCGCGGAATGCTCAGCGGCAAGATCACCTCACTGGAGCAATTCAACGAGGATGACTGGCGTCTCACCAACCCGCGCTTTGAGCCTGAGGCATTCGAACAAAACAAGCTCATCGTTCAGAATGTGATTGAGATTGCCAACGAAGTTGGCTGCACACCTGCCCAGCTGGCCTTGGCATGGCTGCTGGCTAAGGGTGCTGACTGGTCACCCATTCCTGGCACCGTGCGCATCAGCCACCTCGAGGAAGACCTCGCAGCTGTTGATGTTGTTCTCACCGACGACCAGGTTGCCCGACTCGATAACATCACTCAGCCCATTGGTGATCACCACAATGCGGCACAAACCAAGATGTTTGACCGCTAGGAAACTCGCATGACCACCTTTGCTGTTATCGGCCTCACCGAGCCAAGTCTTCACTTGGCGGATGCCCTGCGTGCCGCAGGTGCGCAGGTGGTCGGCTTTGATGCAGCACCTCCGCAATATGCTCCGGTGGCTGTTGCCGAGAGCATCGATGATGCGGTGCAGGGTGCAGATGTTATCTTGAGCTTCACTGCCCCCAACCTTGCATTCAGCACGGCTGAGAAGGCAGCTTCAGCGCTCAAGAACGGTGCGCTGTATGCAGATTTCAGCGCCACGAGTCCTGAGACAAAGAGGCGCCTCTCAGAGGCACTTCCTGCTGGAGCATATATTGATGCGGCGCTGGTTTCAGACAGCACCGTCGAAGCCTCTGGTGCGAATGCTCAAGGCTTCGCCGATGCACTGAGCGCCCTGTCTGTGGAGACTGTTGCTGTTTCGTCTGTTCCAGGCGATGTTGCCGCCAGAATGCTGCTTCGCAGCCTGCTGGCAAAGTCTCTGGCGACAGCAGTGACAGACACCCTCTGGGCGGCCGAGAGCCTCGGACTCGAAGACTGGGCGTGGGAAGAAGTGCAACGCCAGCTCTCAGAGATGACCGGCCAGGATGCTCAAGACCTTATCGATGACACCGCGACAAACTTCAAGCGTCACCAGATTGAGATGCAAGACGTGGTGGAGCTCCTTGCGGGTAGTGAATATGAGAGCACCATGGTTGCCCCCATTCAGTTCAACCATGGCCGGATCATGCACGGCAAGAAGATTCCTCACAGCAAGGCACCACATAAGAAGTGGATTAGATAAGCAATCCCCGGACAGAAACCAATGTTTCCTCTGCTCGCGCTATCTCTGAGGCACTAAAACCAAACCACCAAGGTTGAAGGACATCTCCTATTTCAGCGCTGAGATGCCGGAGATACTTTTTGTCTTTCTTTGAAAGCTCTGCCAGTTCGAAATCTTTTCCTGGGGTTGCCGCTAGAAGCGTAACGAGATCCCGAAGATGTCGTTCTCTGTTGACTCGGTCAACCTGGTGGGCGGCAGATTTCGCAACAATCGCTCCCACACTGTCTGGAATCTGAATTGTAAAACTGCGCACTCCGTCGGAGAGGACGTATGTATCACGCCTCGCCAGAGCCTGTGCAGCGCCAGCGGTTTTCAAAACCTCATGACCTGCCCATTTCACAGGCCAGGTTATTTCCCTGCTCGCCATGATATCAATAACATCTTCACCGCGTCGAAACCGATGAAAGCCCCCTGCCCAGCTGGGTATTTGGGGTTCAAACCCTAATCGCTGGATGGGCGCAGCTATTGAACCGATGGAATTTCGAGACAGGTCTATTAGCGCATCTACGTCACGCGTCAATCGAGTTTGGCCAAGTCCCGCCCGGAGTGCATGCAGCTGAACCATGGCACCGCCAACAAGCACCCATGATCCTTCTGGTGTTGCTTCTGCAACCTCTTTGAGGAGATTCCAGAGTTGTTGATCCTTTTCAATTGTTATTGAGAATGTATTTCCTGCCACAATCTCAGCTCCTGTTCAACAAATTCAATACCAGCAGCTCGCACACGAGCATCGGTGCTTCTCGCAGCATCTATGGCGATGAGGATGGAGGGTGTATTCCCCACGACTCGCTGCTTTCCGTCTCGCCATCTATAAACAGCAAGATTTCCCTGAACGTAACTGACAGCATCAAAGGCTCGAGGAATATCTGCGATATCTGTGTACAAGTGCATCGCGGAACTGGTACCGAGGACATCATGATCGATCAAGGAAATCGCTGAATCAGCGGTGAGAAAAACCCGAGCACTTTGCTCGTCAATATTGCGTGCTTGAAACCACTCAACAGTGATGAGTCTGTGTATCTGTGAAACAAAGGTGAGCGCATCAGTGTTGAGAAGTCGAAGCTCAGCACGAGTTGATATCTCTCCGCCCAGTCCACTGATTGCAGTGATCATCTCCCAGGAAAGATCAGAATCCCAGGGCCGGCCATTGACTCTGTTGAGCACCCGATACTTTGCTACTTCGGCAGCATCAATGACCCAACGCCCAGCAACGTTTGTTGCTTCCAGGCCTCCAGTCCGCACAAGCTCCGTAACTCGCCTGCGAGAGAGCCCCAGTTCTCGGGCAACGCGTGAAGTTGATACATACATAAATAATACCTTTTGAGGAATAGTTTATTATTCGTTACTTAAACAAACAAGGGGCGCTGTAATCAGCGCCCCTTGTATTGAGTTTGAGACTAGTGGTCGAGCTGCTGCTGGAGCTGATCGAGCACGATGTAGCAGGGAAGAACCTGGGCAACGCTCGCGTTAGGTTCACGGCCTTCCTTGATCGCTGCCACGAACTCACGGTCCTGGAGTTCAATACCGTTCATCGAGACATCCACGTTAGAAACGTCAATGACTTCTTCCTTGCCGGTGACGAGGTCGTCATAGCGCGCGATGTAGGTGTTGGTGTCACCGATGTAACGGAAGAAAGTACCCAATGGTCCGTCGTTGTTGAACGAGAGCGAGAGGGTGCAGATCTTTCCAGTTTCGGTAGCCAACTGGATCGACATGTCCATTGCGATGCCGAGTTCTGGGTGCTTGGGTCCCTGAATAGCGTTCGCCTTCACGATCTTTTCACCGGTCTGGTACTGGAACAGGTCCACGGTGTGGGCTGCGTGGTGCCAGAGCAGGTGGTCAGTCCACGAGCGGGGCTGTCCCAGTGCATTCATGTTGGTGCGACGGAAGAAGTAGGTCTGCACATCCATCTGCTGGATGTTGAACTCTCCGGCAGTGATCTTGTTGTGAACGTACTGGTGAGAAGGGTTGAAACGGCGGGTGTGACCTGCCATCGCAATCAATCCTGTTTCCTTCTGCACATCCACGATGTCCTGAACACCGGCAAGGTTGTCTGCCATGGGGATTTCCACCATCACGTTCTTGCCAGCACGCAGTGCCTCAATGGTTTGGTCGTGGTGCATCTGAGTAGGGGTGGCCAGGATGACACCATCGAGATCTGGCTGTGCCAGAAGCTCGGTGTAGCTATCAAAGCCCTTGTCTGCACCATACTTTTCAGCCACTTCATCAGCCACATTCTGGCGGCTGTGAGCGACGTACTTAATGGTGGCGTCAGGAATATTGGCCAACGCATCCAAGTGCTTCTGACCGAAGGCTCCCAGGCCAACAACAGCAATATTGACGGTCATGTTTAGTCTTCCTTCGGAGTAAGAATCAGGTGCCCAACAGAGGTGTTCGATGCGGGGACGTGGTTGAAGCGGTAGACCTCGTTGACCTTATCTCCCAGTGCACCACGCATGATCAACCACATGATCAACTCAACACCTTCAGAGCCGGCTTCGATCATGTATTCCAGGTGTGGCTTGTATTGCAGAACCTCTGGTTGGTTGATTAGGTCATCCATGAATTGGATGTCCCAGGGCAGGTTTATCAAACCGGCGCGAGCGCCCTGGATTTGGTGGCTCATGCCACCGGTGCCCCAGACTTCAACGCGCAGGTCACCGTCGAACTGTTCCACCGCACGCTTGATGGCTTTACCCAGCGCCAAGCAGCGCTCACCGGATGGCTGAGGGTTCATCACCACGTTGACGGGCAGAGGAATGACTTTGGTGGGCCACTTCTCTGGTGAGCCATACATCAGCGACATGGGCACGGTCAGACCGTGGTCCACCTCAAGGGCGTTGAGGATGGTCATGTCGAAGTCATCCATGATCAGCGAAGCACCCAGGTGGGTTGCCAGCTCAGGAGCACCCTCGACGACAGGAATGGGACGGGGGCCATAACCCTCGTCGCAGATGGCGAAGCTATCTGCAATACCGAGGGCAAAGGTGGGCATGATGTCCATACCGAAGTAGGAAGCGTGGTCGTTATAGACAATGATCGCCACATCGGCAGGGTTGTCTTTTGCCCACTGCTTGGAGAATTCGTAGCCATCAAACATGGGCTTCCAGTAAGCATCTTGTGTCTTACCGGAGTCCACGGCGTGACCGACAGCGGGAACGTGACTGGTGGCAATACCAGCAACAATCTTGGCCATTACGCTTCACCTCGTTCCTTCTTGGAGCGCCATCCTTCGATGTTTCGACCACCGTTAATCATCATCTGCTGATATTCCTCAGGGTTCATATCTGTCATGGTGCTCACAGCCTGAACGTAGGAGAGTCCCTCAGCCGCAAAGATCTTGGAGAGGAAGTAGACATTCCCACCGAGATCCAGCATGCGCTGGAAGTCCCGATCAATGACTGCCTGCTTCTGCTCATCCGTCATGTCCCACTCAGCCAGGTAGGCAGGACCGTCAGCTAAGAAGCGTTCACGGTTCTTAGCATCGCGCAAGCTCATGCAGAACTGGTTGAGGTGGAAACCCTTCTGGGCTGACTCAATCGTGAAGATGGTCGTGCCAGGGATGTCCTTGTACTGCTCAAAGTTGGGCTTCATGATTAGCTCCAGTAGAGGTTGTTTGGGTTGGTAACAAGCAATTTCTCCTGCAGTTCCGGCGTCACTGCAATGGAGGGAACATAGTCAACCAAGATGCCGTCATCGGGCATCTCAGTTTTCATGTTGGGGTGCGGCCAGTCCGTGCCCCACAAAACGCGGTCGGGGAATTCCTCAACGATCTTCTTCGCGAAGGGAACAACGTCGGCGTATTCAGGTGAACCGCTCTTGGTGAGGCGATCTGGGCAGCTGACCTTGCACCACACGTCTGTGTTGCCGCGCATAAAGTCCAGGAACATTTCGAACTCTTCGTTCTCAACCGGCTTGGTCACATCAGGGCGACCCATGTGGTCAATAACCAGAGGAATATTCAACGAGTTGAAGAAGTCCTTCTTCTCTTTGAGATCAGCAGGCTCGAAGTAGAGCACAACGTGCCAACCCAAGGGGCGAATCTTTTCAATGATCTCGCGGTAGTAGTCATCTGGCTTGGGATCAACCAATCGCTTGACGTAGTTGAAACGCACGCCGCGCACACCCAGATCGTGCATGCGCTGCAGTTCTTCAGCGGTGATGTCGGGCTTCACGGTGACAACACCACGAGCCTTACCGTTTGCGCGTTCGAGCACATCTAAGAGTGCGGAATTGTCAGAGCCGTGACAAGTTGCTTGCACAACCACGTTCTTTTCAAACCCGAGGAAGTCACGCAAGGCAAAGAGCTGTTCCCAGCTGGCATCGCAGGGAGTGTATTTGCGCTCAGGAGCGAACGGGAACACATCTCCTGGTCCAAAGACGTGGCAGTGGGCGTCTACTGCCCCGGCAGGAACAACAAACTGTGGCTTGCTGGGGTTGGGGTGCCAATCGAGCCAGTCGGCATCTTTCACAAATGCGCTCATAGTCCACGCTCCGCCAGCTTGGCGTCCAGACGTGGGAAGACGGCGCGAGCGTTCCGAGAGAAGATGTTGGTGCGTTCTTCTTCCGAGATATCTGCTGCATCGATGTAACGCTTGGTGTCATCGAAGTACTGACCGGTCTGGGGGTCGATGCCGCGCACGGCACCAATCATTTCTGAACCGAACAGAATGTTCTTGTTGTCGATGACATCAACCAGTAGATCAATACCTGGCTGGTGGTAGACGCAGGTGTCAAAGAACACGTTGTTCATCAGGTGAGTGTCCACGCTGGGCTGCTTCAACATGTCAGCAAGACCACGGTAACGACCCCAGTGATAGGGAACAGCTCCACCACCATGAGGAATGATGAACTTCAAGGTGGGAAAGTCAGCAAAGAGGTTTCCCTGCAGCAACTGCATGAATGCCGTGGTGTCGGCGTTCATGTAGTGAGCACCGGTGGCGTGGAAGTTGTGGTTACACGAAGCCGACACGTGAATCATGGCTGGAACATCAAGTTCCACCATCTTCTCGTAGAGCGGGTACCAGAACTTATCCGTCAACGGAACGGTCTGCCACTGACCACCAGAGGGGTCTGGGTTTAGGTTCACACCAATGAATCCCAGCTCGTTGACGCAGCGTTCCATTTCTTTGATCGTCTCGGTTAGATCAGCACCGGGCGACTGGGGCAACTGAGCAACACCGACAAAGTCTTCGGGGAAGAGATCAACAACGCGTTTGATCAGGTTGTTGCAGGCAACTGTCCACTCGAGAGAAATACGCTGGTCACCTTCATGGTGACCCATGGCAGAAGCGCGAGGAGAGAAGATGGTGAGGTCCGAGCCACGTTCCTTAATGAGCTTGAGCTGGTTTTGCTCAATGGTCTCGCGGATAATCTCATCAGAGATCTCAGGGTATTCGGGGCTGGGCTGACCTGCTGCATAGGCAGCAAGCTGGTCAATGCGCCACTGGTTATGTAACTCAGGAGCCGTTGTGTAGTGGCCGTGGATATCGATGATCATGCGTTGTTCTCCCAAGCAGATTCGAGGACATAGATTGAGCCCGACATCAGCATGCGGGCGGTGCGCAGCAGCGCAGATTTGGTCACAACAGGTGAACCAGAAGAGTTATCAACTTCCATTTGGACGGTGAAGAACCCTGTGGGGTGCTCCACTTCAATGTCCATGCTGGAGCCAACTGAATCCAGGCCCGCAATCTCTGCAGCAACGCTGCCCTCGAGCATGCAGGCAGTGGCAACAGAGACAGCACCGAGAACACCAATGCTCTCGTGAACACGGTGAGGAATGAAGGTGCGAGTGGCAACCAGACCGCCATCTCGGGCGGGTGCCAGCAGGCTCATCTTGGGAACGGTCTTGTTGGTGACATCTCCAAGATTCATCATCGGACCAACCGCAAGACGAATCTCTTCAACCCGGGCCTTAAGTTCAGCATTCGCCTCGAGCTCGGCAGGAGTTTCATACCCGGTAATGCCAAAGTCTTGAGCATTCAGACAAACAACAGGCATTCCGTTATCAATACAGGTGACCTTGACCCCCACAACCTCATCCACCACATTGCCGGTGGGCAGCAGCGCACCACAGCTGGAGCCGGCAACATCTTCGAAGTTGATGTTGATGGGAGCATGTGTGCCAGGCACGCCATCAATGCGCGCAGAGCCTGCATAGTTGACCACTCCACCTGGAGTCTCCACGAAGGCTGTTGCCTTCGAGTCGGTGTTCTCCATGTAAATCGCAACCGGTGTCACGCCATCTACTGCGGGGACGAGTCCCTTTTCGATAGCGAAGGGTCCCACACCGGCCAGGATGTTGCCGCAGTTTTGTTGGTCACTGACCTCAGCACGGTCTGGCCACACCTGCAAAAACAGGTAATCCACATCAATGCCGTCGCGTTCAGACTTCTTCACCACAGCAACCTTGGAGGTCAGCGGGTGACCGCCACCCATGCCGTCAATCTCACGCACATCGGGTGAACCCATGGCGGCAAGCAAGAAGGTGTCTCGCGCTTCGCGGCGTGCTGGGAGATCACTTTCTAAGAAGTAGAGTCCCTTGGATGTTCCCCCGCGCATCACTGCGCAGGGAACAGCTACTTCAGAGTTATTCACCTGCGTAGTCCTCGTAGACCAGTCCCTTAGCAGCGAGCTTCTCGCGCATGTTGTAAATGTCGAGACCGAGCTCACCTGCAGCCAAGCGCTTGCGCTTGTCTGCTTCGTTTGCTTCGCGGGCACGTGCTGCTTCAAGTACTCGCTCAGCGTCTTCACGTTTGACCAAGCACACACCATCAATGTCAGCCACGATGACATCGCCTGGGCGAACCAGTTGGTCTGCCATCAAGATAGGTGTTTGAACGTTTGCAATGGTTTCCTTGACGGTTCCCTGCGAGCTAATGGTCTTGGACCATACAGGGAAACCCATCTCGGTGAGGGTTGCCACGTCGCGCACACCTGCGTCAATGACGAGGCCGCGCACGCCGTGTGCCATCAGGCTCTCGGCGAGCAGGTCACCGAGGTAGCCGTCATCACAGGGGCTGGTGGGGGTGACGACGAGGATGTCTCCGGGCTGTGCTTGTTCAACAGCAACGTGAATCATCCAGTTATCACCGGGGGCAACTTCACAGGTCAACGCGTTGCCGGCGATCATGGCTGGGAAGATGGGGCGCAGACGGCGGTTGAGCAGTCCAATTCGTCCTTGTGCCTCGTGCACGGTGGCGGAGCCGAGGGCGGCAAGACCGTCCACAATTTCCAGTGGGGTTCGTGGTGTTCCTCGAACGACGCGTGCCATGATTCTCCTTCGAATGTGCGCAAATAAGCCTGTTCTAAGCCAAGTGCATTGAAGGGAAGAAAACCAAGGAGCCTTCCGGATAGTGGAAGGGTAATCTTGGCGAGTTAGGAACCTGCTTGCAGGCGGGCGGCATCGCCCAGACCTGCCTCAACCAGCTTTCGTGACAGCGCAGCACCAGTAACCTGCATCACGGGCACCAACTTGCCCAGGTCGCGACCATCGCTCGGGGCAACAATTCCCAGCGCGGCGATGACATTGCCGCCCTTGCCGCGCAAGGGCACAGCAATGGAAACCGCGCCCTCTGCCAGCTCCTCCTGGGTCTTGGCAAATCCCTGAACCTTGATTGTTTTGAGCTGCGTTTCCAGAATTCCAGGATCCGTGATGGTTTGCTCGGTGAAACGATCAAGGGAATTCAGGACTGCCTTCTGGAGTTCCGCATCGCCGTGAGCCAGAAGCACCTTACCTACACCTGTGGCATGCAGGGCAAGCCTGGAACCCGGCTTACTAATAACTTCAAGGGTTCTTGAGCCGGCAATACGCTCCACGATCAAACAGCGCAGGCCGTCTAGTACTGCAATCTGCACAGCGTCGTTGTGGAGTTGATACACATCTTCCATATAGGGAAGAGCCACTTCTCGCAGTTCAGAGTGCACCGAAGCTAAGAGTCCTAGGCGCCAGATTTTGCTTCCGATTTCATAGTCACCATCAGAGCCACGCACCAGCGCATTCTGATTTTCCAGTTCGTGCACTAACCGGTGAACAGTGGTCAGGGGAAGCTCAGCTCGACGAGCAATGGACGCCAGTGACTGTCTGCGGTGCTTAGCATCGAATGTGTCGAGAACTGCGAGCGCGCGACCAGTCACGGTGCGAGTCGGAACACTCTTTTCAGCCACGGTTCGAGTCTAAGTCTCTAGTGACCGTCGAGTTCGGCAGCAATCGAGGCGGCAGCATCCGTCAACGTTGACACCAAGCGATTGACGTCAAGTCTGTTCAAGTGAACAATCACACCCACCGCAGCAACGCACCTACCGTTGCGCATGATGGGAACCGCTACAGATCCACTGCCTCTGGTCATTTCTTGGCGGGTAATCGAATACCCGTTCTTGCGCACCTCTGCCAAGTCTTTTCGCAAAGCATCAGGCTGCGTGATCGATTGTGGGGTTGGCCTGGTCAATGGTGTTGCCAAATACTGCTCAATGGCTTTTTCGGGTTGATAGGCCAACAGCACCTTGCCCACACCCGTGGTGTGCAGTGGCAGGTGCCCACCGGCACGACTGATGGTGGGAATACTTCGCTCCCCCACCAAGCGGTCCACATAGAGCGCTTGGCCGCGGTCGAGCACAGCCAAGGTCACGTTCTCCCCTGTCTCTTCATAGAGGCGGGCAAGTGTGGGCAATGCACTTTCACGCAACCGCTCACTCAAGGGAGCATGCTGAGCGATGGTCCACAGCTTGGTGCCCACACGAAACTTTCGATCAGAGCCTTTGGAGAGGAAGCCACCTTGTTCCAGGGTTCCCACGATGCGGTGGCAGGTGGACATGGGAAGCTTGGTGATTTCAGCAATCTGGGTGAGCGTGAGGGCACTGTGCTTGGGGTCAAAGCAGCCCAAGATGTCCATGGCGCGCTCAAGGAGCGCGGTGGGCGCACCGGTGTCTACTCGTGCTGGACTCATTGTGGGCTCCGTTCAGAAACTTCCATCACATGAAACTTTAGTCTTGTTGCCGCCTTTCGCATAAGCCTGAATAGACCTAGACGTTCACCCCAACACGAAAAGGTTCAATGATGACCATCTCTATTCGCACCCAGGTAGGAATTCTGGGCGCAGGCCCTGCAGGCCTGCAATTGGCTCACCTCCTTCAGCGCGCAGGCATTGACTCCGTTGTTATTGACGGCCGCAGCCGCGAAGACATTGAAGGCACCGTCAAGGCAGGCATCCTGGAAGCACCCGCCGTTGAGGTTCTCGTGGACACCGATGTTGTCTCTCGTGACTACGTCGAGACCATGCGTCACGACGGTATCGAGTTCCACTTCGACGGTCACGCTCACCGCTTCGACTTCCCTGCCCTCACCGGCAAGGGTGTCTACCTCTACCCCCAGCACGAAGTGCTCAAAGACCAAATCAAGGCCCGGGTTGCAGCTGGCGTGACTCCCCAGTTTGAGCACCTCGCCGACAAAGTAGTAGACGGCCCCAATGGCCCCATGATCGTGGGCAAGACCGCCACCGGCGAATCATTCGAGATTTCAGCTGACTTCGTCATCGGCGCAGATGGTTCGATGAGCATCGCTCGCGAATACGTCACCGGCGATCGCTTCAGCGGCATGGCACGTGAATATCCCTTCGGTTGGTATGGCATCCTCGTCGAAGCACCACCAAGCTCGGAAGAACTCATCTACTCTCGCTCCGAAGAAGGCTTCGTACTCATCTCTACTCGTGATGAGAACATCCAGCGTATGTACTTCCAGTGCGACCCCAACATGGATGTCAATGCTGTCACCGATGAGCAGATTTGGGACAAGCTCCAAGCTGGCGTGGCAACACATGAACTCAAGCGTGGAAACATCTTCCGCAAGGACGTTCTCAAGTTCCGCAGCTACGTCCACGACAGCCTGCGCAAGAACAAGGTCTTCCTCATGGGTGACGCAGCACACACCGTTCCGCCCACCGGCGCTAAGGGTCTCAACCTCGCATTTAGCGATGTCTTGTGGCTGAACCGCGCACTGCGCGAGTACTACCGCTCCGGTTCTGAGAAGTACTTGGACACCTACCAGGAAGACGCACTCAAGCGCATCTGGAAGGCAACCAACTACTCCTACATGATGACCACCATGCTTCACATCGCACCGGATGCAACCGAGTTCGACAAGAAGCGTCAGGTTGCTGACCTTTACTCACACACCGAGTCTCTAGCTGGCCAGACCTACATTGCCGAAGGATATGTCGGTTGGGACTATAGCGCAGACGACTGGCGCTAACCAGCACTTAACCAAGAAGAGCCTCCGACCCAGCAGTCGGAGGCTCATCTTTTTGTTAACTCTTTAGAACGGGTAGGGAGCAATCTCACTGCGGACAGTGAGCCATTGCATTTCGGTGAAGGCCTCAATGTTTGCTTCAGCACCACCAAAGCGTGAACCGTTACCCGAGTTACCTACACCACCGAAGGGGATGTTGGGTTCATCGGCAACGGTCTGCTCGTTGATGTGGACCAAACCAGTGGGAACAGAGTCTGCAATCTCCATTGCGATACCCACATCTCCCAAGATGCTCAAAGACAGACCGTATTCCGTGTCGGAAACCAGGTCTATGGCTTCTTTGGTGGTGGAGTACTTGAATACGCTGGCAACGGGGCCAAAGATTTCCTCACTGTAAGCGGGCATATTTTTTGTCACGCCGGTGAGTACGGTGGGCTTGTAGAACAAGTCCTGGTGAGTTCCACCAGCGACCAACGTTGCACCAGCATTGACCGTGGCCTTCACGAGGGAGTCCATACGTTCAAGCTGCTTGTGGTCGATAACGGGCCCAAGAGCAACCTGCTCGGTGTGAGGGTTACCCACGGGAAGGTGCTGTGCCTTGCCCGCAAGAATCTCTACGAATTCGTCATACAGAGACTCATGCACAACGATGCGGCCGGTGGACATGCAGATTTGACCCTGGTGCAGGAACGAACCAAAGGCAGCTGCGCTTGCTGCCTTGGCTACGTCAGCACCGGGAAGAACGATGATTGAGTTTTTTCCACCAAGTTCGAGGTGAACACGCTTGAGGTTGGCTGAAGCAAGTTCGCCCACCTTGCGGCCCGCAGCGGTGGATCCAGTGAAGGAGACCACACGGACATCTGGAGCTTCAACGACAGCAACGCCAACATCTGCAGCACCAGGAATGACCTGGAGCAGACCCTTGGGAAGTCCGGCTTCTTCGAAGACACGAGCGATCACATGACCACCGGTGATGGGTGTGCGGGGGTCAGGCTTGAGCACGACGGCATTGCCGAGCGCAAGCGCAGGTGCTACTGAACGAATGGAGAGGATCAGTGGGAAATTAAAGGGCGAGATCACACTGACAACACCGGCAGGGCGACGGCGAGAGATACTCCAGTGGTCGTTGTTCGACGGGTGAACTGATCCCATGGTGTGTGAGGGCAATGCGGATGCTTCGTAACAAATACCTTGAGCCATGTGGGTCTCAAGACCAGCCTTTGGGGGGATTGCTCCTGTTTCGCGCATGATCCACTGACCGATCTCTGCCTCATGCTCGTGCCAAAGGTCTCCCGCTTTACGCAAAATGGCAGCACGCTCTTCAGGTTTTGTTGCAGCCCATGCAACCTGGGCTTTGGCAGCATCCTTGGCAGCACGGTGAGCGTCCTGCACTGAGCCGAGTCCCACAGAAGTCAGTACTTGTCCCGTGGCTGGCTCAAAGACGTCCAGGTTGCCACCGCTGGCTGCAACCCAGTCACCATTGAAGATTTTTCCAGCCCACGTGGTGGGGTCTAAAAAGTTCATTACTACTCCTCGTTGATTAGTAAATAAGGTCGAATAACTAAGTGTTCAGTTACGGGTTTTCAGCAGGTCTTAGCTCACGATGTTTCGAATGAGGCCAAGAGTTCAAGACCACGGTCAGCCCAGAGAATTTCCTGTTCTGCGCGTGAGATAAGCCCTTCATAGGTGTAACGCTTAAATGCAACAACCTTCTGATGGTCTTCTGGCGAGGAAATCTCCAGACGCTTGACCAACAAGGGGTTGGTCAAGGTGTTGATTTCAATAAGTCGGGAAGTCCAGTCCTGGAGCAGCGCTGCGAAATGCGCTTTGTGCTCATTCAGAATGACGCGAGCATTCTCTGGCTCAGCCCATTCCAGATAGGCAGCCTTGAGGTGGGCAGGGTCACGCTCAAGAAAATAGGTGATGGGCTCGTTCATCCACGACCTGAATGCATCTCTTCCAGAGCTAGAGATGGCATATTGGCGCTTACGCCCACGTGGACCCCAGGGAATATCACTACCTTCAAGGAGGCCTTCGGCCTCCATCTTGCGAAGTTCAGGGTAAATCTGCGAGTCAGGCGCATTCCACACGTGGGCAACAGATTGCTGGAAAAGCTTGGAGAGATCATACCCCGTCATGGGCTCGACAGTAAGGACAGCAAGGAGTGCGTATCGAAGACTCATCTCAACTCCCTAAGTCGAATTGTTGTAACTAACTATAGACATATGTATTGTGTCTTTAACACTATCTATAGTGATAGTTAGTTTCAACGAGGAGACATGATGGTTGCTCAGAACTTAGGCAGCACAACAACGACCAAGATTACGAACTACCCACTCAACGCGTGGTACGTGGCTGCATGGGATTACGAGGTCACTCGGAAACCTATGTCACGCACAATCGCTGACCGCCCACTTGCCCTCTATCGCACCGAGGACGGAAAGCCTGTTGCATTGGCAGATGCCTGCTGGCACCGCCTCGCTCCTCTTTCTATGGGAAAGGTTGTCGGCAAAGACGGAATCCAGTGCCCTTACCACGGCATCGTATTCAACGCAGCAGGTCGCTGCATATCTATGCCCGCTCAGGAAACCGTTAACCCCAGCGCCACTGTTCCCTCGTTCCCTGCAGTTCAGCGTCACCGTTACGTCTGGGTCTGGCTCGGTGACCCCACCCTCGCTGACCCGGACACTATTCCCAATATGTTCCAGATGGATCACCCCGAGTGGACCGGCGATGGTCGCACAATCCACGCCGACTGCAACTACCAACTCATCGTGGACAACCTCATGGACCTCACCCACGAAGAATTTGTTCACGGCTCCAGCATCGGCCAAGCAGAACTGAGCGAGTCAGACTTCACCACTACTCACGATGACACCTCCGTCACGGTGACCCGCTGGATGAAGGGCATCTACCCTCCTCCTTTCTGGAAGAAAAACCTGCACGATGTCTTCCCCGGCTATGAGGGCAAAGTCGACCGTTGGCAGATCATTCGCTTTGAGGCCCCCGGAACCATCTGCATCGACGTCGGCGTAGCTAAGGCAGACACCGGAGCACCCGAAGGTGACCGCAGCCAAGGCGTCAATGCGTTCGTGATGAACACCATCTCCCCAGAATCTTCCAAGACCAGCCACTACTTCTGGTCCATCCAGCGCAACTACCGACTGGAAAGCCAAACCATTACAACTCAAATGCGTGAAGGTGTGCACGGCGTATTCGGCGAAGACGAAGTCATGCTTCGTGCCCAGCAGAGGGCCATCGACGCGAACCCTGACTACGAGTTCTACAACATCAACATTGATGCAGGTGGAATGTGGGTACGTCGCCTCCTTGAACGCCAACTCCTCAAAGAAGGACGCCTTGGAACGAAGCAAGAAGAGGGTTGGACAGAGTAACAATGGCTGCCACAAATATCGAAATTTGGCAGCAAGGCGAAATCATTGAGATTTCGCAAGCTGCCAATGACATCAAAAAAATCGTCATTCGTCAGTCGAATCCCGCAAAAGCTGACCCTGGATCTCACATTGACCTGATGGTGAACGTTGACGGCGAAATGGTTCGTCGTTCCTACTCTGTGGCCTCCCAGAGCGAAGACCTTCGCGATCTCACTCTGGGAGTGTTTTTGGTTCCCAACTCTCGCGGTGGCTCTATTGCAGTCCACGAGCTCGCGGTGGGGGATCAACTCGACATCACCCAGCCCCTTCAGAACTTCCCGCTGCGCGTAGGTGCCGAGCGTTATGTTCTTATCGCTGGTGGTATCGGCGTTACCGCCATCATGGCAATGGCGGCTGTCCTCAAACGCATTGGGGCAAACTACACACTGATGTATGCAGCGCGCAGCAAAGAAGCCATGGCCTTCCGGGAGGAACTCCAAGCTATCCATGGGGACAACCTTCAGATCTTTTTAGATGAGGACAAGAACTTCATCCAGATTCCAGAGCTGATCGCCTCGTTGGATGACAACACAGAGCTATATATCTGTGGCCCGATTCGACTGATGGATGCTGTGCGCCGTATTTGGTTGGAAAGCGAACTAGAAAACACGAACCTTCGCTTTGAAACCTTCGGTGCTAGCGGTTGGTATGACCCCGAAGAATTCATTGTTCGAATTCCCGCGAAAAATGTTGAAGTCCTAGTGGGCAAGCAGCACTCAATGTTAGAAGCCCTTGAAGCAGCTGGTGTTGACATGCTCTCAGATTGCCGGAAGGGCGAGTGTGGCTTGTGTGAGGTTCGCGTGCTCAGCCTCAACGGCCGAGTTGATCACCGCGATGTCTTCTACAGCGAACGCCAAAAGGAACAGAACGAGAAGATTTCCTGTTGCGTCTCACGAATCGTGACCTCAGAGTCAGGCCTAGCTGCTGATGCTTCTGGACCCGCAGTTGTGGAAATTGTCACAACCTAATCACCGGTTAGTCCTCGAGCGGTGAAATGACGACCGAGGTGGGTGAAAGGTCGGGAATCTCTAACATCATCTTGGTCAAGAGCTTGCGCAGCTGTGTCTGCTCGCGTGAGCTCAATCTGCTCAAAATGATGTCCTCGCCTGAAAGGGAAATAGGCATCATTTTGTCGTGCATCTCTGCTCCCTCAGGAGTGAGATAAAGGTGACGTGAACCACGAGGTCCGTCACTGACGGCGATGAGCTTGCGATCGATTAACGTATTGACCGCCTTGGATACTACGGCCTTATTCATGGCCAAAAACTCTGAAACGTCAGTTGCAGTGCTTCCTGGCGTATTGGCCAATGCTGAAATAACTCGCCAGTCATTGGTTCCGAGGTTGAACTCTTGCCGCAGCAACATTGACTCACGCCACACGAGTGCATTTGAAAGCAACGCAAGTAGGCGAGGAGTAAAGGCGTCACTATCGATCAGCTTTGCGAGCGGCTCAGTAATTATTTGTTGCTTGCCGATATGAGGAACGCTGGAACCCGAGGCGACAGTAATTGCCTTAACGGTTCTTTTTGTAGCAGTCATTTCCCCAACCAGATTGTTCTGTGCTGAAAGTAGTTAATCAACATCGACCAACGAACCCAAAGTTTAACAGTGGATTCGTTGGCCAATGTTGAAAGAAACGCTAGTGAGCCTGAGCCGCTAGCGCCTCTGCATCGATGGTTGCGATAGAGCGGGTGTCCTGGAAAGCACGGATACCTTCGATGCCTTGTTCGCGGCCAAAGCCGGAGTTCTTCATGCCGCCGAAGGGTGCGCGAAGGTCAAGACGGGTTGCGCCGTGGTCATTAATCCAGACGTAACCGCACTGCAACTGAGAACCAACACGTTTCGCAGCAACGGGGTCAGCAGTCCATACCGAACCTGCTAGACCAGCCCAAGTGTCATTTGCAGCAGCGATTGCTTCTGATTCAGCGCTGAAAGGAATCAGCGGAATAACTGGTCCGAACTGTTCCTCAACGACGACTCCCAAGGAAGGGTCTGGGTTGATAACAAGTGCAGGGCGGACGAAGTTACCTGCAGCAAGTTCACCAGTTGGGAGTTCACCAAACTCGCGAACATCTGCACCAGCATCTTTAGCTTCACGGATGAGCTTCTCCACAAAAGCCTTCTGGCTTGGTGCGTGGAGTGGCCCCATGGTGGTTTCGGGGTCAAGACCGTAGCCGAGCTTCACCTTCTCGAGACGAGCAGTCAGACCAGCAACGACCTCGTCCATTCGAGATTCATGAACGTAAATACGCTTGGCGTTCATGCAGATCTGTCCAGTTGTGTCGAAAATGGCACCATATAGGCGGTCGAGGTGAGTGTCATCGATGATGGCATCTTCGAGGAAGATAGCTGCATCGTTTCCACCGAGCTCCAAGGTCACGCGAGTAAGCGCCTTGGACGCCATGGACATAATGCGCTTTCCACCGCCAACGCTTCCTGTGAAGCAAACTTTGGCAATGTCTTCACTCTCAATGAGTGCAGCCATGTCCTCGTCCTTACCGGTGACAACATTGAGAACACCAGCTGGCAACTTGGCAGCAATTCGTTCAATGACCCGAGTGGTTGCCAAAGGCGCTGTCAGGGGTGGCTTAACGATGACCGTGTTTCCTGCGAGTAATGCGTGTGGCAGTGCAGCACCGAGGATAGCGATGGGCCAGTTGAATGGCACGATGATGGTAACCACACCGAGGGGCTGGTGCTGCACCTCTGTGGAGACGGGGATTCCAGGGGCTACCGGAAGAGTCTTTCCGGTGTCGACTTGGTCTGCAATCATAAGCGCCAGATTCCAGCGGATTTCGAAGACGAGAGAGTCGATCCAACCCTCGAAACGGACCTTGCCGTTCTCGCGGGAGAGAACTGCTGCATCGTCATCACGTGCTTCGGCGATACCTTGAATAGCTTCAGACATCAGGTCTGCACGTTCAATTGCCGACATGGATGACCATGAGGGGAATGCGTTCTTTGCTACAGATATTGCGTAGTCAACATTTTGCTTAGTAGCCGCAGCCGCGTAGCCAACAACTTCGCCGCGCTTGGCGGGGTCTGCAATTTCTAGGTGTTCTACGGTGTCGCGCGATGCGCCACCGATAAACAACCCCGTACGGATGATGTCTTTATCGCCCATTATCAAAGCACCTCTCTGTGTTCTGAATCTTGTGTGCCAACTGTCTTAGTTTGCATCTGTTGAGTCAGCCTAAAGTACAAATGGTTTACTTGTAAACAAGATTTCATAACTTTATGTTTACAAGTAAACAACGAAATGATAACGTTCTAGAAAATCTTGTTTATGTGTAAACAGGAATCGTGTTACTGTCATCACATCAACCCAGTTCGCTGGTGTTGATAAACCGAAACTTTGATCTCGAAGGAGAGATCGCCAACCAGGGTCATCAACGAGGAGGCACCTGATGAGTACATCAATTTCACTCAGCAGTGAACCGAAGCACACGGTCGCTGAGCTCGAAGACTTGGCATATGAACTACGCGAAAAGCTTCTATACCTCTGCGGAACCTACGAAGGGGCGGTCCACATCGGTGGCGACTTGTCCTTAGCTGACATGCTCACCGCGCTGTACCACTACGGCCTCAACGTAGACCCTGATGACATTTCAAACCCCCACCGCGACCGCTTCATCTTGAGCAAGGGTCACGCAGCTGTGTGCATGTATATCAGCATGGCCATGCGCGGTTTCTTCGACTTTGACGACATCGTTGCCACCTACGGTCAACTTGGAAGTGCCTACGGAATGCATCCCTGCAAAGTCCAGCTTCGCGGTGTTGAAGCATCTACAGGATCGCTAGGTCACGGCCTTCCTATTGCTGTTGGCATGGCAAAGAGTGCCCGCCAGAAGGGAGAGAAGCACCGCGTCTTCTGTGTCCTCGGCGATGGCGAAACTGGAGAGGGATCCGTCTGGGAAGCAGCCATGGCAGCACGCAGCAGCCAGCTCGGTAATCTCATTGCTTTTGTTGACCGCAACCACCAGCTGATGACCAGCTTCAGCGAAGACCGGGTCGTGCTGGAGCCTTACCTTGGCAAGTGGGCATCCTTCGGCTGGAACGTTGTTTCCGTTGATGGCCACAACATGCAAGACCTCGTCAACATCATTGACAACCTGCCTAGTTCTGACAGCACCCGCCCCACTGTCGTCATCTGCGAAACCATCAAGGGTAAAGGCGTTGACTTCATGGAGCGCAATATTGCTTGGCACGCTGGCTCGCTTGGTGCTGCTGATTTAGAACGAGCGATGGCCGCTCTCGAGTCCACACGTAAGGTGGTGTCGGCATAATGCCCGTTACATTTACATTCGGCGAATGGCTTTCAGCCCGTTCCGTTATTGGGTCCACTCTTGCTGAGCTTGGCGGGGAATACGACAATCTCTGGACAATAACCCCAGAAATCGGAGCTACCCTCGGTGAATTCCGAGCACTCTATCCAGACCGCTTTCTCGATGTCGGTATCGCGGAGCAAGTCAGCATTGGTGTTGCTGCAGGCCTGGCATACGAGGGAAACATTCCCGTTGTTTCGGGAATGCTCCCCTTCCTCAGTATGCGTGCGTTGGAGCAAATTCGCTCTGACGTCTGTTACCCCAATCTTCCAGTAAAGATCATTGGTACTCATGGAGGTTTGGTAGGTAACGGTGGATCCACACACTATGCAGTTGAAGACCTTGCTCTGATGTGCGCTCTCACCAACATGACTGTGACATCCATCGCTGACCCGCTCATGGCAGGAGATATTCTCCGCCAGTCTATGAAGATGTCTGGACCTATTTACATCCGTTTGGGCGTAGGTAAGTCAGACATGGTTCTCTACGAACCAGGCCAACACGACATTCAAATTGGCAAGGGTATCGTCGCACGAGATGGATACGACGCAACCATATTCACGCACGGAACCACCGTTGCACAGGCATTGGAAGCCGCCGAAACTCTCGGCGCGTTAGGCCACTCAATCCGAGTGATCGATATGTTCACCCTCAAGCCCATCGATGCAGACCTCATTGAACGCTGCGCCAAGGAGACAGGTGGACGTTTCGTGGTACTGGAGGACCACCTTGCCTACGGAGGTCTTGCCTCGCGCATAGCTGATGTATTGGTTGACCGAAACATTAACCTCACCGCATTTGAACGACTGGGTATCCCCCAGGTTTACGCGGGATTCGGCGGAGATGAGGAACTGCGTGACAAGTACGGCTACGGACTGACTTCAACTATCAGCGCAATCATGCGAGTGTTAGCTACGAAATAGTTCGTATCCAAACAATTACACATTCAACGGAGAATTTGATGAAAACAGTAGCGGTCACCAAGATTGGTAGCCTGCGTGATGCCAATGAGGACACTCGTGGCGTCATCGGGGTTGTCGATTTCCCGGAACAACCACTCGGCCCCGAAGATGTGTGCGTTCGGGTTGCATACGCTGCTATTTGTGGATCAGATCCACACCTAGCAGAAGGTTTCTTCGGCACAGATGTTCCTATTGGCCTGGGACACGAAATCTCCGGTGTGATCGAAGCCCTCGGCGAACGCGCAACACGCACAGGACTGAAAGTCGGCGATCGCGTTGCAGGTAACTTCCTGCGTTTTTGTGGAACGTGTGGGCCGTGCCGTGACGGCCAGCAACAATTCTGTGAATTTATTCAGGACTACAACCGTCCCGGCATGGCTGAGACAGTTACATGGCACGAATCACAGGTATACAAGCTTCCGGAAAATATCAGTCTTCTTAAGGGTTGCCTGCTTGAGCCCACCTCTGTTGCAGTACGCATTGCCGACAAGACCAACATACGTGTCGGCGACCGTGTTGCAATCTGTGGTGGTGGCCCTATCGGTCAACTCGCTCTTCAGATGATGAAGATGAATGGCGCCACTTCTTTGACTCTCATTGAACCAATTGCAGAACGGCGCGAAATGGCGCTGCGTCACGGTGCAGACTTTGTGATTGACCCGATCTCTGAGAACCAGGGTGAGCGCACCAAAGAGATTACCGATGGTCGCGGATATGACATTGTCATTGACGCATCAGGTTCTCCCCGCGCAGTTAAGGGTCTTTTAGATATTGCCGCCAAGGGCGGAACGGTTATTTATGGGGCAATGTATCCCCACGACTTCGAGATGCCCCTGAATCTCTCGGACTACCTCTACTTAAAGGAGCTGACCCTTACCGGGGTCTTTATCTCTCCCTACACATTCCCTCGCGCATTGCAGATTCTTCCTCACTTGAATCTAGATGAGCTCACCCAGTCAGTGATTGACCTAGACAACGCCGCAGAAGCGTTCGAGGTTCACATCAGCGGCAAATACCCAAAGGTTGTAATCCGTTGTAACAACCTGGAAGACAAAGGAAGTAAGTAATGAGTGCAACAAATGCTTCCACTGAAGTACCTATGGCACTTGAAGCCAGAGACATTTTCAAACACTTCGACGGGGTCCACGCCCTGAGCGGTGTCAAACTGTCAGTTAAGACTGGTGAAATTCACGCTTTGCTAGGTGAAAACGGTGCTGGAAAGTCCACACTGGTCAAAGTAATCACCGGTATTTACACTCCTGACTCTGGAGAGATTCTCCGAAATGGAGAATCTGTGGAGTTTGCCAATGTTCGTGTGGCTAATCGTGCGGGCATCGTTGCCCTGTACCAAGAACTCTCGATCATTCCTTCTATCAGCGTTGCAGAAAACATCATGCTCGGCGAGCAAACCCCAAGCAAGGGTGGCATCGTGCAGTGGGCTGAACTCCGTAAGCGCGCACAGGAACAACTTGACCGCCTAAATCAGAAGATCCCCCTCAACAGGCTTGCTGGTGAACTCTCCCCTGTCCAACAGACCATGGTTGCTTTTGCTCGTGCCCTAGCAACGGATGCTCGTGTTCTCATCCTCGATGAACCCACAGCTTCGCTGACTGACACTGAAATCAAGGACCTTTTCGCTGTTTTGCGAAAACTTCGCGACCAAGGTGTAGCAATCATTTACGTTTCGCACCGCCTCGAAGAGGTTTTTGAGCTGTGTGATCGCCTTACCATCATGCGTAACGGCGAGACCATCATTACTAAAGATGTCCAAGAATCCAACATTGAAGAAGTTATTTCCAACATGGTGGGTCGGGCAGCGGGACAGCTCTATCCAGAGCGTGGAACCGCAACAACAGAAGTTGCGCTCACGGTTGAAGGACTCAATGGGCGGCGTGTTAAAAACGTCAGTTTCACTGCCCACAAGGGTGAAGTCCTCGGCATTGGAGGCCTCGCTGGCTCCGGTCGAAGCGAACTTCTTCGTATTCTTGCCGGCGCACAGAAACACTCAACTGGCACAGTCACAGTTGGCGAAGAAGCACTGCCAAGTTCTCCTAGCGTGGGGAAAGCGCTTGATGCTGGAATTGCGCTGGTTCCTGAAGAACGTCGCAGTCAGGGTGTAATTCTTAGCGCAAGCATTCAAGACAACATTGCACTGGCAAACATCCCTTCTGTGAGTTCATTGGGAATTGTCTCCGGAGTCAAGATTTCGACCATTACCAAGCGTGGAATGCTCGATCTGCAAATCAAGGCTCGCGGACCTCACCAAAACGTTGGTGAGCTCTCCGGCGGAAACCAGCAAAAAGTTGTTCTTGCCAAAATGCTTGCACGCAAACCCAAGGTGCTCCTCATGGATGAGCCCACCCGAGGCATCGACGTTGGGACAAAGGCGGAGATTTACCGCCTCATTCGCGAACTAGCTGCCGGCGGAACCACCGTCATTGCAGTTAGCTCTGAACTTCCCGAGCTCATCGGTATGAGCGACCGCATCATCATCATGCACGAAGGACAAATTTCTGGGGAAGTCGAGGCAGCGGTTGCTGACGACGAACTTCTCCTCACTTACTGCTACGGAAAGGCAAACTGAGATGACAACCACTAACGCACCTGCACGTGCAGGGCAAGCAATCGGAAGAATGCTGCTCCAGGGCGGAACTGTTGTTGCGCTTTTGCTGCTGATTATCTTCTTCTTCGCGATGCGTCCAGACATTTTCTTGACGTTCGTGAACGTGAAGAACATCCTCTATCAGGTATCAATCCTGGCCATTATTGCTGGCGCACAGACTGTCGTCATGGTCGTTGGTGACTTTGACCTTTCTGTAGGCGCCACATCCAGCCTTGCTGGGGCGGTAGCAGGTGCTCAAATGATCGGCGGAGCACCAATCTGGCAGGCAATATCTGTGGCTCTTCTTGTCGGCCTGATCGTCGGTCTTGTCAACGGTGTGCTCATTGCCTACCTCAACCTGACGGCTTTCGTGGCGACTCTGGCAACCATGACTTCAGTTGTCGGTTTTGCATTCCTTGTCACTGAGGGAACGACGTTGTTCAACTTCCCCGCTGAATTCAACGAACTCGGGCAGGGAAAGTTCCTCAATATTCCCATTCCTGTCTACTTCGCACTCGTAATTTCGGTCATCATTTGGGCAGTACTTAAGTTCACAACTATTGGTCGAAGCTGGCACGCTATCGGCGGAAACGTAGAAGTGTCTCGCCTTTCTGGTGTGAACGTTCGTCGTGCACGCCTTCTTGCTTTCACTGTCGCTGGCCTGGTGTCAGCAATTGGTGGAATCCTGCTCGCCGCCCGTCTCGGTAGCGCAAGCGCCGTTCAGGGCAGCGACAACATGATGTTCTCTGTCGCCGCGGTATTCCTCGGTATGACAGTGATCAAGTCCGGCATGGCCAACCTCGGCGGAACCATGATCGGCGTCGGCATCATCGGCGTGATGAGCAACGGCCTGAACATCCTGGGTGTAAATGCATACATCCAGCAGGTTGTCACCGGCATCATCATCATCCTGGCAGTGACTCTGTCAGGCCTTAAGACTCGTGAGAGATAGCTCCAGTTACCTCTCGCTAGAAGCTGGGCGAAAGTCATTTCGTTCGGAGTTCCAAGTAAAAAATCGCAATCACAACAAAGGAGTAATGAAATGCGAAACAAGTTCAAGTTGTTGGTGGCTGCTGCAGCTGTTGTTGCACTGTCACTGACCGGCTGTGCCGCTTCCGGCGGTGGAGAGGCTGACAAGCCTTTCAAGGTCATTGCATTCACATCTGGTAACCAGACACCTGTTGGTGCATGGTGGGTCAAGGCAGTAACTGCTAAGGCTAAGGAACTGGGTTGGGATCTCACCATGATTCAGGGTGACTTCGACTTCCAGAAAATGAACCCTGCAGTTGAAAGCGCAATCGGTCAGGGTGCAGATGTCATCCTCGATGGATACACCGACTACGCATCGATTGGTTCTATTGTTTCTGCTGCTAAGGATGCTGGCATCCCTATCTTCGCAATGGACAGCGGCACCGAACCAACTGACGCTTTCGTTTCAAACGTCACCACTGACCAGCAGGGCATCGTAGACAGCACCGTTGAGGCACTGTCGACCGAACTCGGTGGCCTCAAGGGCAAAAACGTCATGATCATTGGTCACGACCCACACCCTGGTATCCGCATGCGTGCCGGCCTTGCTGAGGAAGCATTCAAGGCAGCTGGCGCAAACATCGCTGGTGGAGAAATCCAGAAGGTTCAGTCTCCTGCTACCGGTCGCACCGAGGCACTTGCTCTCGTAGCTGACTACCTCGCAGCAAACCCTAACGGTCTTGACGCTGTGTGGGTTGGCTGGGATGACGCAGCACTGGGTGCTTCGAAGGCACTTGCTGAGGCTGGTTCTTCCGCCAAGGTAACTGGTGTTGACGCAACCAGTGAGGCAATTGCTGAGATCACTGCAGGTGGAAACTTCCTCGCAACGATCGAGCAGCCTTGGCCTGCAATTCTGGACACCGTCATTGGCTACATCGTGACCTACCAGAAGGATGGCACGCTGCCTTCAACCAACTTCGAGACCGTGGGTACCACCCTGGTCAACAAGGTGAACGCAGCAAAGATCACCCCTTCGGACAAGCTGTAAAGCTCATCCATTAGCAGTGGGGGCGGGACAGTCCCCCGCCCCCACTGCACCACTCCCTTCCCACCAATTCTTAGAAAGTTCAACTCATGCGTTTAGAAGGCAAAGTCGCCATTATTACTGGTGGAGCTAGCGGCATCGGTCTCGCGACCGTCAAAAAGTTTGTGCGCGAAGGCGCAAAGGTTCTCATTGCCGACATCAACCTTGCTCAGGCAGAGGCAGCCGTTGCAGAAATCGACGCCCTAGGTTTCCCGGGGGCAACCGCAGCTGGCCAGGTCAATGTCTCCATCTACCAAGAGGTCGAAGCAATGGTTGCACTCACCGTTAAAACTTTCGGCAAACTCGACATCATTTTCAACAATGCGGGGATCGCCGGCGGTAAACCTCTCCTCGATCATGATCCCGAGGTTGACTACATGCCCATGATTCGCGTTGACCAGGACGGTGTTTACTACGGCATCCTGGCGGCAGGTCGTCAGTTCCGTGACCAAGGCACTGGTGGTGTCATCATCAGCACCTCCTCCATCTATGGTGAGCAGGCTGCTGAGTTGGCCTTCTCCTACAGCGCCGCCAAGGCAGCTGTTATCTCGTTCACACGCTCGGCCGCATACGAACTGGCTGAATACGGCGTTCGTGCTGTCGCGATTACACCTGGTCGCGTGGGAACCCCCATTATCAACCAGTTCAGTGATGAGCTGAAGACCCTGTTTGCCTCTGAGCAATTACGCAACAAGCTCACCCTGCCCGAAGAAATCGCAGATACTGTCGCCTTCTTGGCATCAGACGAAGCCAATGCCATCAACGGAACCGTGGTTCACGTTGATGATGGCTACTCGGCATTCAAGCAGCGCTTCGACCTTCCCTCTTTCTAGTAGTGATTAGGAGAGCCTCATGACGATCGTTAACCCCGTGGCATGTCTGATCAATGTCCTCATTGGTGATGCATCTCCTGAGGCTCTCCCTAGCTCTTTAGACTCCCTCAAGAATCTGGGCTACACCCACGTGGTGTTGGGTCCCATGGATCCTGCAACACCCGATGCTCCCGTCATCAAGCAACTCTTCGCTGAACGTGGGCTCTCCCCTATCACCATCTTCGGCGGCCAATCTCCTGAAACCTCAGTGGGATCCGAAGATGCCGATGTTCGTGCTGCTGGCCTGGCTAGCATGAAAGCGACCGTGGACCTCACGGTCGCACTCGGTGGAACCCAGATGAATGGGGTTCCTTACGGAGTATTTGGAAAGCCATATGCACCAGCACCTGCCGGGTATTTTGCCCGCGCAGCTCGAGAAGTAGGTAAGGCCGCGGAGTACGCCCACGAACGGGGCGTAACGATGACGTTCGAGGTTCTCAACCGCTATGAAACGTCTCTCATCAATACAGCTGTACAAGCAATGGACTTTGCCGAGCTCAGCGAATCAGAGCACCTCAAGATTCACCTCGATACGTTCCACATGGCCGTTGAAGAAGCCGACATGTTTGCAGCAATTACCCACGCACTGCCTCGTCTGGGATACCTCGAGTTGGGCCAGTCAGGTCGTGGAAAACTGGGCACAGGCGTCGTAGATCCCGTTGCTGTTGTGTCACACGCACTCAAAGCCGGATACACCGGACCTCTCGGAGTAGAAGCCTTCACACGCACGATTCTCCCCGGTTTTGTCAGCGATGCTCTCGCTATTTGGCGTGAACCCTACACTTATGGACTTTCACTTGCGTCAGAGGCTGTTGAGCTGATTCAGCAAGGCGTGCACGCCAGCAAGAACTAAAGAAATTGCCACACCTTCCCTCCACACATCACTGAAGAGACTGCAGATACGAGAAGACAATGAAGATCGGAATTCTTACCTCCGGAGGCGACTGCCCCGGTCTGAATGCCGTGATTCGTGGCATCGTACTCAAAGGCTCAGAAGCCTATGGTTTTGATTTTGTCGGCTTCAAACACGGCTGGCGAGGTGTCGTCGAGGGAAGCTTCATTCCCCTCGCCGAGGAACAAGTCCGTTTCCTCGGTAACCAAGGCGGAACAATCCTTGGCTCATCTCGCACTAACCCTTATGAAGGCCCCTTTGGTGGTCCCGACAACATCAAGCGCATGATGCTCAAGCACGGGATTGACGCCATCATTGCTATTGGCGGTGAAGGTACGCTCACTGCAGCACGCCGACTTTCAGAAGAAGGCATCAATATTGTGGGTGTCCCCAAGACCATTGACAATGACATCCAAGAAACTGATTATTCGTTTGGCTTCACCACGGCGGTGGAGATTGCAACAGAAGCTCTCGATAGGATTCGCACCACTGCTGAATCACACGACCGCTGCATCATCGTTGAGGTAATGGGACGTCATGCAGGCTGGATTGCTCTGCATGCAGGAATGGCCGCAGGCGCTAATGCCATTCTGATCCCGGAACATCCTGTGAGCCTGGGCCAGATTGCCGAATGGGCGATAGAGGTCCGAGATCGCGGCAGCGCTCCCGTTTTTGTGGTCTCGGAGGGCTTCACACTTGACGAGATGGATGAAGCTCACTCTCACAAGGGGCTTGATCCCTTCAATCGTCCACTTCTGGGCGGAATCGCAGATATTCTCGCTCCCCAGATAGAAGCACTCACCGGCATTGAGACACGCTCTGTTTCACTCGGTCACGTTCAACGAGGTGGTGTCCCCAGCGCATATGACAGGGTCTTGGCCACTCGATTAGGTATCGCTGCTGTCGACGCTGCACACGACGAACAATGGGGTTACACGGTAGTTCTCAAAGGCACAGAAATTGAAAGCGTCAGCCTTTCTTCAGCAACACAGAAACAAAAGTACGTTCCCGAATACCGCTATCACGAGGCATCAGCCCTCTTTGGCTAATGGCGAGTGAAATGGAGATGAACCATGGAATTCTTAGTCAGATTTGAGATCAATCAACCCGAATCGATGACACAGGACGAGCGTGAACGGTTGCGCACGATTGAACGTGCTCGAGCGATGGAATTGCGGGAACAAGGAATTCTGAAGCGACTGTGGCGCATCCCTGGCCGCCGCGCAGTGGTAGGCCTGTGGGACACAGTAGATGCAACGGCACTTCATGAGGCCCTCGCCTCATTGCCCATGTTCCCGTGGATGGATGTCCACGTGGAAGCCCTCGCCACACATCCCCAGGAGATGTGATGTCGAGCAAACCTGACATCGAAGGAACATACGTTTTCGGCATAGAAGATAACCGTCGCGGTTATGCCCTCAATAAGTTGTGCTCCACATTCACTTCGGCCGAAAACCGTCAGCTATTTCTTGGTGATGAAGCTTCTTATTGCGACAAATTTGATCTCTCCCCCGAACAGCGTTCGGCCATCCTCGAGCGTGATTGGGTGAAAATGCTCGATCTTGGCGGATCCATTTTCTACATTTTCAAACTTGCACAGTTGGATAAGAAATCTGTTCAGTATTTGGGAGGCATCTTCACCGGGATGAGTACCGAAGAGTTTATTGCTGAACTCAAAGCAGGAGGGCGGCACTTTGGCTGAAATTATCTGGGGCTTGGCAACAAGCCACGTCCCATCCATTGGTGCCGCCATGGACAATGCAAAGACTCACGACGAATACTGGAGTCCCCTATTTGAGGGATACCAACCAGCTCGTGACTGGATGGCACAACACACTCCTGACGTAGTTTTGGTTATTTATAACGACCACGCCAATGCCATAGATCTTGATTTGATGCCTACATTTGCAATAGGCACTGCGTCCCATTTCCCTGTTGCGGACGAGGGCTGGGGACCAAGGCCCGTTCCACCCGTTCTTGGGCACCCTGAACTTGCTACACACATCGTTGAAAGCCTGGTTGATGATGAGTTCGACATCACTGTGGCAAACCAACTTCAGGTAGATCATGGTCTCACCGTTCCGCTATCGGTGTACACGCCTGAACCTGGAGACTCCTGGCCTTGCCCCGTCATCCCGGTGCTGGTCAATGTTCTGCAATACCCCCAACCCACTGCCAAGCGCTGCTATGCCCTCGGTCAAGCAATTGGCCGAGCCATCGCTTCCTACCCAGAGAACATCAAGGTCGCCATTTTTGGAACTGGTGGCATGTCCCATCAACTCTCTGGGGAACGTGCCGGGTTGATCAATGAATCCTTTGATCACATGTTCCTCGACAAAATTCAAACCGATCCCGAGGAACTCACTCGCATCACTCGGGAAGAATACATTCGCGAAGCCGGTTCTGAAGGCATTGAATTGATTATGTGGCTTGTCATGCGCGGAGCTATGAATCCCGTCATCACGCGTATCGCTGAGACCTACCACGTGCCGGCATCCAACACTGCAGCAGCACTTGCCCTGTTTGAGAACTCGGAGAACCCATCATGACCACTTTTGTCCTCGTTCACGGCGCATGGCACGGTGGCTGGTGCTGGGGCCGCGTAGCGCCCCGATTGCGTGACGCCGGCCACGCTGTCTTCACACCATCACTCACTGGGCTGAGTGACCGAGCACACCTTATTTCCCCTTCGGTGAACCTCAGCACCCACGTTGAGGACATCGTTCGCATGCTCGACGCTGAAGACCTCACAGATGTCATTCTCGTCGGCCACAGCTATGCCGGCATGGTCATCAGCGGTGTAGCTGAACAACGCCCAGAACGCCTTCGTCTGCGCATTCACCTCGACGGTTTCTTGCCCGAAAATGGCGAAGCAGCCATTGACATCCTTCCCGAGGTTCCCGCTTCTCACTATCGGGAAGCTGTTAAGGGCCCCGGCTTCGGTTGGATGATTCCACCACGTTCTCTTAAGAAACTCGGGGTAACAGATCAGGCAGACATCGACTGGCTCACTCCTCGCCTCACACCACAACCCTTTGGCACATACTGGGAGCACATCGTGCTTACCGAGGCATCAGAGTCTGTGCCAGGGGTCTATATCGAGTGCGTGGACTGGATGCGTGTATTCACTCGCTTTGCAGAACGCGCTGCCGCCAAAGGATGGCCAACCTATGAACTCGCCACATGCCATGAAGCCATGGTGACGGCACCCACAGAGCTCACCGCGATGCTCCATGAGATTGACGCTCAACACTAAAACAGTGTGTTCTAAACTTCGAGGCCCCCAGACCAGCAGGATGGGGGCCTCGAACTTGTGAGAGAAATCTAACTCAGTCCTAATAAACGCAGTGCGTTCTCTCTCATAATCAACGGACGAACCTCGTCCTTGAAGGGTGCATTCTCGAAGTCACTCATCCAGCGATCTGGGGTGAGCAGCGGGTAGTCAGAACCAAACAAAACCTTGTTTCGCAGGAGTGAGTTTGCCTGGCGAACCAGTGCTTCAGGGAAGTACTTAGGTGACCATCCCGAGAGATCTATCCAGGTGTTGGCTTTGTGGGTGGCAACCGCGATTGCTTCATCCTGCCAGGGCACAGAGGGGTGGGCCATGATGATCTGCAGTTCAGGAAAGCGTGCAGCAACCTCATCTAAGTGAATGGGGTTAGACAGCCCGATCTTCATACCGCTGCCACCGGGAGTTCCTGCGCCAATACCGGTTTGGCCAGTGTGGAACAGGGCAGGGACTCCTGCTTCTTGCAGCACCTCATAGATGGGGAACACTGCCTCGTCATGGGGAGCAAAGTTCTGCACGGTGGGGTGGAACTTAAAGCCCTTCACTCCGGCATCGCCAATGAGCTTCTTGGCACTCTCGGCTGCCTTCTTGGGCTGGAGGGGATCAACTGAACCAAAGGGAATGAGCACGTCGTTGTTCTTGGCAGCACCTGCTGCAATTTCACAGCTGTCAATCGGGTTGTGACCCAGAGCAGTTTCTGCATCCACGGTGAACACCACGGCAGCCATCTTGCGCTCCCGGTAGTAGTCAGCAATCTCATCCAGAGTCGGACGAGCTGGCTCAGAGCGGAAGTAGGAAGTAGCGGCATCGATGAGCTTCTGAGGCAGCGAGGCGTGCCCGTGTGAGTCCACTTCAATGTGGACGTGCATATCGATGGCAACCAGGTTCTCTACATCGAGACCGTATTCATAGCTCATAACTTCATTATCCCTGAGGTGGTTCGGTAGCGACGTGCGCATGCATCCTGCGCTTGGGCCAAGCGGCCCAGGCAGCGGCAACAAATGCCAAGCAAGCACCCAGCAAGATCATGAGTCCGGTGGTCTGCGCACTGGGGAAGAAAAAGTCCAGAATCAGAGCCATCAACAGCTGCCCGGCGATAGAGCCCAGCCCCATCAGAAGAACACCAATCTCCCGCACCACAACAGCCGTGATCCCAATAAAGATGACGCCGATGGCACCGCCTAAATAGAAATAAGGCTGGCTAGGCAAAGAAGAGGGTAGCCCCACAGAGAACGAGTTGAACATGGCGACAATCAACAGCACGCCGGTTCCCACCATGAAGTTGAGGAAGGTGGACGTCAGTGGCGTGCCCGCAATCACGGTCATGCGACCGTTTGCGGCATCTTGCCACGCCACCATGACGCCACACACCAGTGGTAACAGCAGAGGAAGCAAAGCTGAGGCTGCCATCGAATGCCCAACCAGAGACAGTGCCACCGCAGCAATACCCAACGCAGCACCGCCCACGCGGTTCACGGACAATGGCTTCTTGCCGGCAGGTCCAATACCCCACAGATCCAAGAACAAACCGCCCATGGACAAACCCGCAACAAATGCCACGGTGTAAAGGGCAACGCCCGTGATTCCCACCACCAGGGTTTGCGAGAGCACATATGCAGCACCAGCGCTCCCAGCGAGGGTGAACCACTTAGAAATTCCCCCCGAGCGCAGCGCAGCGATGAGCTTGCGCCACCCTTCCTTGCCCTTCTTGTTGAAGGAGAAAATCAGCAACAGGATCAAGAAACCTGAGCCGAAGGAAATCACACCCGAGAGGAAAGCATCCTGGATCTCAACAGCTAGTGCACCGTTGATGCGTGCTTGGCTTGTGCGCAGAACACCGGCAACAACGGCGAGCAATATTGCCACCCACGCAGCCATCACTGGCTTGTGGGTGTGGTGAGTCATATCTCTAGGGTAGGCGGTAACCAGAGCAGTTAACGAAAGAACCCCTGGCCATCGGCCAGGGGTCTTCGTCTTTGAGGAGAACTAGTTAGTTGTTGCTGTTGCCGAAGGCAGGTCGGTTGGAGAGGGCATCATGTGGCCACCCTGCATACCCTTGACGTCACCTTCGAGGCCGCGCATCATGTCGTCCATGTCACCTGGCATCTGCATGCCACCGACGCCAGGCTGGCCGGGCATGATCTGAACTGTGCCACCGCCGAAGCGAACGTCATCGTGACCGCGGTCAAAGCCACCAAAAACAGCACCTGCGAATGCGAGCCACAGACCAAAGAGGAAGATACCAATCACGGCAAAGGCACCGCTGACACCAACAGCAACCTTGGCAAGAACGTTGTTCTTGCCTGCCTTAGAGGACCACACCCACGCGATGATACCCAGCGCTAATGCGGGAATGGGCAGGAAGAAAGCAAGGACCAGCGCGACAATACCGAGAGTCTGACCGGGGTAGGTGGTGTGTTCACCAGCTGCAGCTGCCGAGGACTTGGGTGCGGCAGTCTTAGCTGCAGCTGCCTGTGGAGCTTTTGACTCTTCTGCTGGATCAAAGTTTGTGGGGGTGGACTTAGCCATTGAATTCTCCAATAAGGGGATGTTGTGCTTTCACGCTACCCAGGCTTCTTATGAACCAGCTGAGAGAAATATAAGAGCTAGCCTAGAAAGATGGCGCACCCGAAGAAACCCGTTTCCGTTCACATCCGAGCTTTCGCAACGTGGATTGTGATTTTTCCCTTGGTTGCACTTGGACTGACGTTCTTAGGTCCTGCACTCGGCCCACTTCACCCCGTGCTGAAGGCCTTTATTCTGACCATCATCATCGTGCCGCTGGCTGTGTACCTGTTGGTGCCCAACCTGCTGGCCTTCTATGAGAAAGTCACTGAGAAAAAGTCTTCAGGAAAGTAATTAGGAAGGGTTGATGCCGAAGGCAACTGCCAACTTCTCGATCTTTTCTGCACGACCCAAACGGGGCAGGTCGGAACCATCGCGGACGACACGTCCGCGTGCTTCGAAGTCCGCCAGGAAGCTCCTAGCCCAGGCAACATCGGACTGAGTGGGGCTAATGGCTTCGTTAATGACCGGGATCTGGTCGTGATGAAGACACAGCTTTCCGGTCATGCCCAAAGCAACGGCGTGCTCGGACTTTTCACGCAAGATTCCATAGCTGGTTCCCACCGTTGGACCATCAATAGGACCAGGGATATTGCCAATACGGCTGGCAACAACCAGGCGTGAGCGAGGATAGGCCATGGCGATGTCTTCAACGCTGGTTCCGGTGTCGCGGCGGTAGTCGCCACTGCCGAAGGCCAGGCGAAATGCGCCGCGAGCGCAAGCAATCTCTCGTGCTTCTTCAATACCGAGCGCTGATTCAACCAGTGCCAGCACACGGGTCTTTCCGCCGAGGCGGTCAAAGGTTTCGGTGACGTGAGAGCCATCTTCAGTCTTGGCGAGCATGACGCCCAAGAGTCCTGGAACATCGCGGAGCTGGTCAATGTCGTCTGACCAGAAGTCGGAGGAACGGTCGTTGATGCGAACCCAGGCCTGCTTAGTTTCTAGCCACTTGGCAACCTCGTCGCGGGCAACACTTTTCTGCGTGGGGTCAACGGCATCTTCAATGTCGAGGACAATCTGGTCTGCTTTGGAAGCAAAAGCGGAGTCAAAGTCTTCTGTCTTTGCACCGTTGACAAGCAGCCAGGAACGAGAAATTTCTGCAGAAACCATTCCTCAACCTTATTGGAACGAGTGAGTTACTTCCCCACGAAGGCGGTGATGGCTTTAGCCACCTCAAGAGGAGCTTCCACCACTGCTTGGTGGGATGCGCCAGAGATGATGACCTGCTGTGCCCCTGGAACACCGTCCTTGATGATGGCGCCTGCTGCTGGTGGAGATCCTGGGTCGATTTCTCCTGAGATCACCAGCACAGGCACGGTGATGTCTTTCAAGAAGGGTCGTGCGTCATAGGTGCCCAATGCTTCACAAGTCTTGATATAGGAAGAGTCATCAGTGGTGGCAACCATATCCAGCAGTGCCTTCACTGCACCTGGGTCTTTGGTGATGAAGTCATCAGAGAACCAGCGTGAAGGCAGTGAGGGAACTAGTGATGCTGTGCCATTGGCTTGCACCTGAGCAATGCGCTCGGTCCAGCCTTCAGGGCCCCCCATATATGGGGCAGAACACACCACAACCGAGTGGGTCACACGGTCCGGGTATTTGTGAGCAATTTCAAGAGCAATGGCACCGGCGACCGAGACTCCGGCATAGGCAAAGCGTGAGACACCGAGTTCATCCAGTGCCTTGACGACCGCATCTGCTACTTCTTCGAGAGTGTAAGACTCGGTGGGTATGGGAGATTTTCCATGACCTGGCATATCGAAGCGCACGATGGAATAGTGCGCGGCGAGCGCAGGCATTGCTCGCTCCCACAGGTGGATATCGGTGCCCAGGGCATTACCGAGTACGAGTACGTTCTGTGCTCCTGCAAGCTGGGCTGCGGGAACTTCTGAGGTGACGTAGATCTGAGGGATGGTCATATTTTCACCTTAGCCAGTGTTCTTTCTTAGGCAAGCACTGCTTTCAGTGCAGCAACAATGCCATCAAGATCTTCAGGGTGAACCAGCACTCCACGATCAATAGTGTTTCCAGTGTTGATGCCCTGCACCAAACGCTTGAGTGGGATCTCCAAACGCTTGCCCGTGGCGGTTCTGGGCACCGAAGGAACCCAGATAATCACGTCGGGGACGTGTCGTGGTGAAAGCTCGGTGCGGATGAAGGTCTTCAGTGCTTTCTCTGTCGCTTCTTTATCCAGCTCGCCATTGGCCACAGCCAACAGCGCAAGCACACCCATGCCGCCATCTGGATCTTCGAAGTGAAGAACGAGTGAGTCTTTCAACTCTGGACGGGGATCCAAGATGGCATAGAACTCTGCAGTTCCTAGGCGAACACCACCGCGGTTGAGCGTGGCATCGCTTCGACCGGTGATGGCCCAGGTGTTGCGTTCGGTGTGAATGAGCCAGTCTCCGTGACGCCAGATTCCTGGCCAAGTGTCGAAGTAGCTGGCGGTGTAGCGGTCAAAGTTCTCATCACCCCAGAAGAAAGCAGGCATTGAGGGAAGTGGTGCAACACAGACGAGCTCGCCTGGCTCTCCCGAGACTTCCTGTCCATCTGGGCCCCAGCTGTAAACAGCTGCGCCCAGCGGGCGTACCGCCATTTCACCGGCGTTGACGGGGCTCAGCGGTGACCCACAGACGAATCCACTACAAATGTCTGTTCCACCAGAAGCAGGTGCCAACATCAGATCTGGGCCAACCTCGGCATAGACCCAGCCGGCAACATCTGCTGCCAGGGGTGAACCCGAGCATTGGATTTCACGCAGGCGTGACAGATCCCAGGTCTTTCCTGGGGTCAGTCCCGAGTGGGCACAGACAGCAAGATAAGCAGAACCGGTGGTGAGGTAGGTGGACTTGGTTTCTGCCAGTACTGCCCATTGCGACCATTCACCATCGAGCGCAGGCCAGCCAGGGTCTCCATCCATGAGCACCATGGCTGCGCCCACCAGGAGCGAGGAGACGCTGAGGGTCCACACCATCCAGCCCGTTGTGGAATACCAGAACGTGCGGTCACGGTCAGTGATGTCGAACTGGAGTGAAATGTCTTTGTAGTGCTCGAGCAAAAGTCCACCATGGCAGTGCACGATGGCCTTGGGTTTACCGGTAGTGCCAGAAGAGAACAGAATCACAAGAGGGTACTCAAAGGCAACAGGGACAAACTCCATGGGTGCAGTGTTCTTAGTGAACTCGGCATAAGAGAGAGCTCCTGCTGGAATCTCACACTCCGCATCGAGATAAGGCAACACAACTGCCTTCATAGCTGGCAGTGCTGCACGAATACGATCGAGCTCATCTGCACGAGAAATCGACTTTGCTCCCCACTTGTAGCCATCAATGGCAACAATGAGACTGGGGTCGAGCTGCTCTATGCGATCGAGCACACTCTGTGGCCCCATCTCAGGTGGTACCGAGCACCAGATGGCACCCAACGATGCGGTGGCAAAGTAGAGAGCCACGGTCTGGGGAATGTTGGGCAGGTAGCCCACTACCCGGTCACCCTCGCCAATTCCTTGTGCAATCAGTCCAGTACGCAGTGCTGCAATTTCATCCAGTAGCTGCTGTCCGGTCCATTCGGAAGAACCGGTGGTCTGGCTCCGATTAATCAAGATGGGTACATCAGCGTGCTCAACCAGTGCACGATGAATGTGCTCAGCAAAGTTGATGCGTGCACCGGGGAACCACTGGGCTCCGGGCATCGTGCGAGAGCCGAGGACAGCGGTGTGGGGTGCGTGCGAGATGATCTCGAAGTGATCCCAGATCTGCTGCCAGAAGTCGTCGAGGTTTGCTACAGACCATGCCCAGGCCTGGTCATAATTCTCGAAGTGAACGCCATATGTGTTCTCGATCTTCTCGAGGAAACGACCCATCTCGGTGGTGTTCCACTGATCGCGTGGAAGTGCTGGGCGAAGCTCAGTTCCTAGCGCAGTCGACATTGACGTTCCTTTCATTACAGGTGAGCTTTAGAAGCTCTGACCTGCTGCCTTGAGTTCATTGAGCCGAGCAGAGAATCCCCGGCATGCTTCTTGAAGTGCGGCATAGCACTGTTCAATATCTGCTCGATTGTCGTAGTTGACCACACCGCAGGCTGCCTCGATCGCGCCATCAACAAATACGGGTGCGGCAATAGCAACTGCGCCGGGGAGGTACTCACTGGCGGAGTAGGCATAGCCCCGGTCTCTCACGTTGGAGAGTTCACGAAGAAGTGCACGCTTACCGGTAATGGTGTCTGGGGTGTATTCAGCAAGGGGTAGCTCAACTACCTCATCGATGAGTGCCGCATCAGAATATGCGAGTAAAACCTGGCCCACCGCGGTTGCGTGCAGAGGGATCCTGGAACCGATCCGGCTTTGAACCGGAACATCCACCACATTGGTCAGCTTCTCCACATATACAGCGTCCAGGCCGTCAATGACCGCAAGCTGCACTGTTTCGTGGGTGACATATTGCAGGTTGAGCAAAAAAGGCATCGCGATTTCACGCAAGCGGCCATGCACGGGAGTGAGGAGACCCATCTCCCAAAGCTTGATTCCCAGACTGTAGTAGTTGGAGGAGTCTCGCTGTAAGAAGCCGCCTTCTTCCAACTCGCCGGCTAAACGAAACACGGTGGCAACAGGTAGCCCGGTTGCTCGCGATATCTGGCTCAGGGTAAGCCGTGGTGTCAATGCACTAAATGCTCCGAGCACACTCAACGCCCTCGCCGTGACGGACTTGGAGGGTGTGGGAGGAGTAGAGCTCGTGGTGGACATCGTGTTTTTACTCTAGGTCAGATAGATGCCCCGCGGAAGAAAGTTTTTCACTCAATGAAAAAGAAACTTGCGTAGGCGCATAGATACGGGAAAACTGAGGTCAGGTTTTAAGTGATGTCACTGTCGACTCCACCTAAATAACGAGGTCCCCATGTCTGAAACTCCTAGCTGGCAAGAACTACTTGATCTGGTAGAACAGCTCAACAACAGCGATTACGAGAACGCCAGCGTTCAGTTTGGAAATGTCTCTGTTCGACTCTCAAAGAGTGAGAACTTCGTCGACGCAACACCCGTTGCCGCCGCACCTGTCGCTGCACCCGCACCTGCACCTGCACCTGTAGTTGCCCCAGCAGCTTCTGCTGCTGCTGCGCCAGCAGCCCCGGCAGCTCCCGTCGTTACAGGTGACACCATTGACGCTCCCATGATTGGTGTGTTCTATCGCCGCCCAGCACCTGGCGCTGATGAGTTCGTGAAGCCCGGAGACACCGTCACTGCCGAAACCACCATCGGCATCATCGAGATTATGAAACTGATGAACCCCGTGGTTGCAGGTAAGGCTGGTGTGCTGGGTGAATTCTTGGCCGAAGATGCTCAGGCTGTTGAGTTCGGTCAGCCACTAGTTCAGATCACCCTGAACTAACTTAGGCCGCAGTCAGATCATGACCACAACAACCAAGCCAGTCGTCCTGGTGGCAAACCGTGGCGAAATAGCCATGCGTATCATTGCGGCAGCTCGCCGTATTGGCGCCTCCCCCGTTCTCGCTGCCAGCGTGGCAGATGCCAACTCTCCCGCAGCGCGTGCAGCTGACCGCGTCATAGTTATTGGCGCTGCCCAGGCAAACCTTTCCTACCTTCGACCTGAGCAGGTTGCCCAGGCCGCCGTGAACGCAGGCGCAGCCGTCGTTCACCCGGGCTATGGCTTCTTGAGTGAACAGCCCAAACTGTGTGAACTTCTTGAAGAAGAAGGCATTGCTTTTGCTGGCCCCCGCCCTGAAACCCTGCGTGCTGTGGGAGATAAGGGAAGTGCTCGCCTGGTAGCTATTGAGGCAGATGTTCCCGTTGCACAAGGCGTTGAAATCGACGACCCTTCACAGGTTCGCGCCCTCGGCGAGAAGCTGGGATTCCCACTGCTCATCAAAGCTATTCACGGTGGTGGCGGACGCGGTATTCGCCTCGTCACCAACCTGGATGAACTCGAAGAACTCGCACCACAGGCAGCACAAGAAGCAGAAGTTGCCTTTGGTAATGGTGCTCTCTACCTCGAGCGCTACTACGGCCGCGCTCGCCACGTTGAGGTGCAGGTCTTCGGCGATGGCGAAGGCAACGCCTGGATCTTCGGCGACCGCGACTGCTCCGTGCAGCGCCGCCACCAAAAACTCATTGAAGAATGTCCAGCACCTGGCTTGAGCCAATCTCGCCGCAAAATTCTGCACGACTCTTCACGCCGCCTTGTGGAGGCATTGAAGTATCGAGGCGCTGGAACCGTCGAGTTCTTGGTCGATACCCAGAGCGAAGATGTGGTCTTCCTCGAGGTCAATGCCCGTATTCAGGTAGAGCACCCCGTCACCGAAGAAGCCTTCGGCGTTGACCTAGTAGCTGCCCAACTTCGCTTGGCATTGGGCATGGATCCCGAATTGCCACAGGTGGGACCTGTTCCTCCTGCCAGCGTGATTGAACTGCGTATCAACTCCGAAGACCCCGACAACAACTTCATGCCCAACTCAGGAGTTCTCACCGAAGTGAGCTGGCCCAAGGGTCCCGGTATTCGTATCGATACTCAGGTAGAGACCGGTTACAGCTTCCCTCCCTACTACGACAGCTTGATGGCCAAGCTCATTGTTCGAGCCCACGACCGCAAGGCAGCTGTAGCGGGAGCGCTCGCAGCGGCACAAAACACCACCATTGCAGGACTGAAGACCACCCTGCCCATGCTCGAGTATGTGCTCTCGCACGAAGATTTCATTGCCGGAGAAGTCCCCACCAGCTGGTTTGGACCGATCTGGGAAGAACGAAAGGCAGATAGCAATGTCTGAGATGACTCTCACGGGCCAGAAGCGTCGCCAAGGGCCGATCAAGATTGTGGACACGAGTATTCGTGACGGCAATCAGAGCCTGTGGGCTGCCACCGGCATCACCACCGGCATGGCCGAGGCTATGGCTCCCATCTATGAGCGCATGGGCCTCCACGCCCTGGACTTCACCAGCTCCACTCACCTGGTGATGGGAACCAAGTTTCATGGCGAGAACCCCTGGGAGCGCATCAGCCGCGTGCGCGCTGCTGCACCCAACACTCACCTCTCGTGCATCACCACCGGCATGCGCTTCATGTCATGGGAGAAGGCAGAAGAGTCTGTCTACCGGATGTCGTTGCGCGTCATGGCTCGCCATGGCCTCAGCAGACTCATGATTGCCGAGCCAGGTAATGACATTGCCCAGACCATCAAGGTTGCAGGCTGGGCCAAGGAAGAGGGCATCACCGATGTTCTCGCTGGTGTTGTGTACACCACCAGCCCCGTGCACACCGATGAGAAGTTCCTGGCGGCAACCACTGCCTATGCGAACTGCCCCGATATTGACTCTGTCTATTTGAAAGATCCTGGTGGTCTGCTCACTGCTGAGCGCACCCGTGAACTGGTTCCCAAGATGCGTGCAGCGCTGGGCACGAAAACCTTTGAACTACACAGCCACTGCACAACTGGTGCTGCGCCACACCTGTACCTCGTTGCCGCAGAGCTTGGTGTGGACGTTCTCCACACCGGTATGGGTCCGCTTTCGAATGGAACTGCCCAGCCCAGCCTGGAACACGTGCTGGCAAACCTTGACGCCCTAGGTATTGAGGTTGATCTAGACCGTGACGCAGCTGCCGAAGGTTCTGCACTGCTGTGGGATTTTGCTAAGAAGCAGAAGCTTCTGCCAGGTACTCCTAACGAGTATGACCTCAGCTTCCACAGCCACCAGGTTCCTGGCGGCATGATGGGGACTCTCAAGCGTCAGCTAGCCGAAATCGGTATGAGTGATGCGCTTCCTGCCGTGATTGAGGAAGCTGGTCGCGTCCGCGCAGACCTCGGCTACCCCATTATGGTGACCCCCTTTAGCCAGTTCGTGGGCAGCCAGGCACTGATGAATGTCTTGGCCGAAAAGAGTGGCCAAGAGCGTTACAGCCGCATTCCCGATGAGGTTGTGAAGTTTGTCATTGGCGACTTTGGTAGCCCTGAAGGTGAGATCCTTCCCGAGATCTTGCAGCGTGTGGCAGATAACCCTCGTGTTGCTGAGCTCAAGGCAGCTCAGCGTGAACGCTCCTTGGAAGAGCTTCACGCCGAATACACCGGCAAGTTTGGCAAGAAGCTCAGCGAAGAAGATCTTCTGCTGCGCATCGTGATGCCTCACGACCAGGCAGAAATTGCCATCAATGCCGCTCCTGCTCCCGCGTGGAGTCCCGGAGCTCGCCTAGGCTCAGGTTCAGGTGCCGTGAATTCTGTTCAAGAATTCATTGATGCTGCCAACAACTTGCCCACCTGGAAATCTCTGTCCGTCCAGCGCGATGGCGCCACCGTTTCTCTCTCTCGATAACTCACTGCACTAGGAATACTCATGACCAACGCAAGCCTGCTCCCCCGCCTCAAGGCAACCAAGGGCATCATGTTCGATATTGATGGCTGCTTGGTCATCTCTGATGGCCCCAGTGGCGCTGGCGGAAGCGTGCTTCCGGGCGCCATTGAGTCCATCAAAATGGCAGAAGACACTGGCCGCGCGTACTGCGTGTTTACCAACGGAACCGCGCAGCGCCCCAAGGAGATTGCTCACCACCTGCGTGAACTCGGCTTTGATATTCCTGACGAGCTCGTATTCACCCCTGCCGTGGTCGCCGCAGAGGTCATGAAAGAGAAGTATGGCGACCAGCCCATCTTGGTTTTTGCTGCCGAGGGTATGCTCGAAGACTTCCGCGAGCGCGGCGTGAACGTGGTGGACACCGCCGCTGCCATGGCTGGTGCAAAGCACGGCGCTGTGGCTGTGGTGATCGGTTGGGACACCAACTTCGGCAAGGACAAGATCCAGCTCGCAGCTGAAGCTATTCGCGACGGTGCTGAGTTGTACACCACCAGCTATGCGCCCATGTTTGCCTCGGCAGAGCGTTTAAACGTGGGCGTCTCCGGCTTCATCACTTCCGGTCTCATGTTTGTCACCGGTAAGAAAGACTTCGAAATCTTAGGCAAGCCATCCCAGCACTCCATGAATGTGGTCAGCCGCGTCCTGGGAACCCCTAAGGAAGAGATCTTGGTCATAGGTGATGACATCAAGCTCGAATCCGCGATGGCCCGCAAGGGCGGAGCACTTGCCGGCCTGGTCCTCACCGGCACCAGCTCCCGCGAAGATGCAGCAAATGCAGACCCCGCAATACAGCCTGAGCTGATTGTGGAGTCCATGACTGAACTCAATGGGCTCTTTGCCGAGGCAGACGCCTCCTAAACACCTTCACAGCAGTAATGGCCTCTCCATTTCGGAGAGGCCATCTGTGTTAATTCGTTTGTTGAATTACTTGGGTTCACCAATGCGGTGGATGGACTGCAGGCGGGTGTAGGCATTGATGCCTTCAGGGCCGTATTCCATACCCAGGCCTGAATCCTTCCAGCCACCAAAGGGTGCGGCTAGGTTGGATGCGTAGAAGTTGATACCCATTGAACCGGTTTCGATCTGTGCCGCTAGCTCAGCACCGTGATCTGTATCGGTGGTGAAGATGTTTCCACCCAAACCATAGGGGGACTGGTTCGCAATGCGAACTGCGTCCTGTTCGTTCTCATAAGGAACCACAACAAGAACAGGGCCAAAGATTTCTTCCTGAGCCACGCGCATGGAGTTATCCACGTTGGCGAAGACGGTGGGCTTGGCGAAGTAACCGCGGTCAAGACCCTCTGGTCGACCAGAGCCACCAGTAGCAACTGAGGCACCTTCTTCTTGACCAATCTTGATGTAGTTGGTCACCGTGTCATATTGCTTCTTCGAAGCTGAAGGTCCGAAGACGGTGCTCTCGTTGAAGGGGTCACCCTGCTGAGAATTCTTCACAGCAGTGGCCACTGCATCAACAACCTCGTCATAGCGTGAGCGGGGAGCAAGAATGCGGGTGGCGTTGTAGCAGGTCTGGCCAGTATTACGCAGTGAGGTGCGAGTCACCATCTTGCCGAAGTACTCCAGGTCAGCATCTTCGAGCACGATCGAAGCTGACTTACCACCGAGTTCGAGGGTGACGGGCTTGAGTAAACGACCACACTGTTCAGCAAGGAATCGACCCACTTCGGTGGAGCCGGTGAAGGCCACCTTGGCAACATCAGGGTGCTCCACGAGTGCGCCCACGGTGTGGCGGGTGCAGGTAACTAGGTTGATCACACCTTCAGGAAGCCCTGCAGCAACTGATGCTTCCATCAGAATGCGCAGATCCAGTGGAGTTTCACTGGCAGGCTTGATCACGACGGTGCACCCAGCAATGAGTGCTGGTGCGAGTTTGATCATGACCAAGGCAACCGGATAGTTCCAGGGCGCAATCAGTGCACACACACCACGGGGGTGACGGTGAACCTCGGTGTAGTGACCGGGACGGTCGGGGTAGGGACGAGAGTCCTTCTTCTCGACGAAGTCGGCCAGACCTGCGTAGTAACGCAGCAAACCTGCACCGTGACCTGCCGCCAGGCGGGTCTCCGAGATGGGGGTTCCATTCTCACTGGTGATGATCTGGGCCAGTGCTTCCGCACGGGATTCAAACTCATCTGCCAGTTTGCGCATGTAGTTGGCACGCTCGTGGGCGCTGATGTCGCGCCAGCCCTTGCCGCGGAAAGCTGCGGAAGCGGCAGCAACTGCCTTGTTGATGTCTGCTTCGTCTGCGGCAGGAACCTTTGCCCAGATTTCTTCCGTAGCGGGGTCGGTGACGTCGATGAATGCACCGGAGCCAGACTTGACCCACTGACCACCAATGAACAGGTCATCGGTATACATCTCTAAAGCAGTCATTGTTTTACTTCTTTCACGCGTGTGGCGTTAGTGATTACAGATTGTCGAGGCAGAGCACACGAATAGAGTGCTGAAGCTCAGCTTCAGCCATCGCACGTCCTGTAGGAGTGATCATTTCGGGCATGATGTCCTGCTCAAGTTTGAGTCGAATCTGCTGAGGTGTCTTCCCGAACCATTCCGCGGAGAAGCCAAGCCCAACAGGGTTGAAACGCCAAAGCCGGTCAGCATCACGCATGATGGAATCTTCGATACTGTGACTGACCGGACGGGTGTCGTGACCGTCAATGATGTCGGTGACTTTCTTGATGAATTCATCGTCATAACCACATCCAGGAAGGATCTCTCGGGCAATGTCGCAACCAAAAATCTCGTGCTGAACACGGACATCGCTGGTCATGAAGTTTTCGCTACGGAAACCTTCAGACAGAATCTTGCTTTCATCAACCCGTGACCACCCTGCGTCATGAAGCATTGCCGCAACACGGGTAACTTGAGGATCAGCTTCAGGGTGTGCGTCTAGGAGGAACTCAGCAAAGAGAAGTGTGAGAGGGAGGTGTATGTCGTTCATCCGTGAGCGGGTGTAGGGCTCAACAGCTTTCCAGATGTTGTCCACGCTTGCATAGGTCCCTGAAGGCAGTGCACCGTTACCCAGAGTAGGAACATCCTGAAGAGAGTGAGTAAATTCCATCTACTTTTTCCTTGCTAGTCCGTCACGATTGTTTTCAAGGCGACAGCAGAGTCTGCTGCCAAGTCTGCGGGGATGTTTTGACCGGCGGTCAGCGCACGGCGCACCGCCATGTAATCAAGCACGTCATTGACGGCATCGACAGCAATGATGCGACCGTTCTTGTAATACAGAACGCTGAATTTGTCTTCGTCAAGGTTTCCACGAACCACCTGCTGGTCGTAGCCCTGGAGCAGTCCTGCCATCTGGAGCTTGAGGTCTGCCTGGTCACTCCAGAACCACGGAACAGCGCGGTATTCCTCTTCGCCACCAAGCAGGCTCTTAGCTGCCAGCTTGGCCTGGTCGACCGCATTCTGAACAGATTCGAGCATGACCATACCTTCACCACCGAGTGGGTGGGGCAGGTAAGCAACATCACCGCAGGCCACAACACGGGGATCTGAGGTGCGAGCATGAGAATCCACCACAATGGCACCGTTCTCAGCACGCTCAAGACCCAGCTGGTCGGCCAATTCGCCACGAGGGGCAACACCAATACCGACCATCACAGCATCGGCTGGGATGACGTTGCCATCTTGGAGTTCAACACCGGTAACTGTGCCGTTTTCACCGTGGAGCTTGGTCAGTCGCTTCTCCAGCAACACCTTTGCACCACGCTTGGTGTGAGCCTCTAAGAAGAAGTCACTGACAACAGGTCCCACGGCGCGAGACATCAAACGATCACGCGAGTGCACCACGGTGACGTTCTTGTTGTATTTGCGGGCCACCGCAGCAACTTCCAGGCCAATGAATCCGCCACCAATAACAACAATGTCGTTGATGTCTGCCCAGCGAGCCTTCAGCTCGTTGGCGTCATCGAGGCCTCGCATGTAGAGCACACCGTCGAGGTCGGCACCATCACAGGTGAGACGCTTGGGGTCAGCACCGGTGGTGAGAGCAAGCTTGTGGAACGGAAGTTCACGGCCAGTGTCTGTCACAGCAACACCGTGCTCAGCACCCCAGGAAAGGGACACCACCTTCTCCGACGGAATCACAACAATCTTGTTGTCGACATAGAACTGGGGCAGACGAAGTTCCAGAGATTCTTCATCAGCTTCCCCCGCAAGATAAGCCTTGGAAAGCGGCGGGCGCTGGTAAGGGCCGTGGTGTTCTTCGCCCACAATGGTGACCGAGCCCTCAAAGCCGTCTTCGCGCAGCGAAACAGCGATCTGCATACCTGCTTGACCGCCACCAACGATGAGGATGTGCTCGGTCATGATTAGTACTGTTCTGGTGCGATGTTGATGCGAAGACCGTCGAGGTCTTCACGCATCTTGAGCTGGCAGCTCAGACGTGAAACGGGAAGACGCTCAGCAGCGGTGCCATCGAGCATGTCATCCTCAAGGGGACCCATCTCGTCGAACTTGTCAATGAACGCTGCATCGACGTAAACGTGGCAGGTTGCACATGCGCAGGAGCCACCACACTCGGCAACAATTCCCTTAACGCCGTTCTTGACTGCGGTCTCCATCACGGAGTCGCCCACGCGAGCTTCCAGAGTGGTTTCGGTTCCGTCGGGGCTGATGTAGGTGACGTGTGGCATAAGTTTTCTTTCTTGGAGGGATGAAAAGGGATAAATGGTTTAGATGAACTGCTTGCCACCATCAACGATGATGGTTTGGCCCGTGATGTAGCCAGCATTGCTGGAAGCTAAGAACAGGGCAGTTCCCACAATGTCTTCGGGCTGGCTCGCGCGCTTAATGGAGCGACTACTCACACCGTAGTTGGCTGCGTCATCGATCTGAGCCAGGCTTGCCTCGGTGAGGGTGAATCCTGGAGCAATCGCGTTGACGGTGACGTTCTTGGCGCCTGCTTCGCGGGCCATAACGCGGGTCATACCAACCAGTGCACCCTTCGAGGTGACGTAGTGCATCCACAGCGGTGAACCGCTGAAGAAGGTTGCCGAAGCAATGTTGATGATTGAGCCACCATCCATGTGCTTGTAGCAGGCAGCAGAAGCAAGCCAGGGGCCCTTCACGTTGACGGCCATGACCTTGTCCCACTCATCGGGGTCAATGTCCCAGAAGTCACTGCGCTCGAGCGTGGCATAGATCGCAGCGTTGTTGACCAGAACATCAATACGACCGAAAGCATCCAGGGCATCTTCTGCCATCTGCTCACAGCTGGCCTTATCTGCCACGTTCACCGAGACGGCGATAGCACTGGCGCCCTGCGCCTCAACTAACGCAACGGTTTCGGCGGCCCCTGCTGCATTCATATCAGCAATGACGAGGTTCGCACCCTCCTTGGCAAAGCCCAAGGCAAATGCGCGGCCGAGACCACCGGCTGCACCGGTGATGATGACCGTCTTACCAGTCAGTTGTAGTGACATTGGCACGTCCTCTTTCTTGCATGTCGTTCATTTGTGGACTCATGTCCATGCTTTCCATCGCGATGAAGGCTAGAGACATTGCTTTTCCTTCATCTGTGAATAGGTCGTCATAGGCACGGTAAGCATTGATGCGCAGTGACTCATCACGGTCTAAACCAAATCGTGGCATTGCCACATCCACACCGTGATAGCTCACACGCCAAATCTTGTCTGCGTCTTTGACGCAGGAATCGTTGATGCTCAGTGAGGTCAGACGAGTGTCGTGACCGTCAATGATTTCGCAGATTTCGTTAATGTCCGCTTCGTCATATCCGATCTCAGTCAGGATTTCACGGGCAATGCGGGCGCCCTCTTTTTCGTGCTGGTAGACAGCCCAGTTGTAGCTGCCGTCACGGTCAGGAGCAATCGCCTGGAAAGCAATTGCTTCCTCGACTGTGGACCAGCCGGTGTCGTGCAAAATGATTGCGGGAAGCACGATGTGCTCGTTCGCCTCAGGAATGCGCGTCACCAGCTGAGACGCAATACCGAAGGAGTACAGGGTGTGTACATCGTTATCGCGAGTCTGGAGATAGGGAGTAGCAAGCTCCCAGATACGCGCATCCCGTTCCCCCATCTTCACCAGGCCGGGGACGTTCTGCCACAAGGGAATCTTGTGTGAGACGTCACGACCTAAGTGATTGATCGGGGAACGGGATACACGCTTCATTGCTGGAAGTTGCTACTTCTTGAGGATCTCAACAGTTCCATTAGTACCGTCAACGCGCAGCGTCATACCGGTCTTAATGGTGGTTGATGCACTACCGGTACCGGTCACAGCAGGAAGTCCGTACTCACGGCAGACGATAGCTGCGTGAGACATCATTCCACCGATGTCAGTAACTGTTGCGCTGATCTTTCCGAATACTGGACCCCATGAAGGAGCAGTAACGGGAGCAACCAGAATTTCACCCTGAACGAGTTCACCGAGCTGGTCTGGGCTGAAGATAACGCGAGCCTTACCTTCAACAACACCACCAGAAGCGGCCATACCCTTCAGCTCGTTCTTGTTGCCGGAGTCGGCACCAAGCCACTGCTGAACCTGCTCAGTGGTGATACCCCACAGCATGACAGTGAATGGTTCACTGATTTCTGCTGGAGGCTCGTTGAATGCAGGAGCGGGACGGTTCTGAGCAAGAGCGTTGATGATCTTTGCACGGCGAGCAATTTCTGCAGGCCAGTACGAAGGACCAATAGGCTCGGTGCCCACTGCCCATGCGCTTGCGTAGTCGAAGAGGACTTCGCGAACACGGTTGCGGTCGATGTAGAGGATGTCCTCAGCGTTAGCCCAGAAGCCCTGGTCAGCAAGAAGCTGACCGAGCTGACGAACCTTGCGCCAGAACACACCCATGGTCCAGTGCTCGATGTAGAAGTTGTGGTCTTCTACATAGGGGTATACCGCACGAGCAAGACCCAGCTTGCCCTGGAAGGTTTCAGCTGCTTCACCCGAAAGTGCCTCAGCGTATTCACCAGCGATACGGTCGCGCTCTGCGATGAGTGCATCCTTGGGGCGGTGGAGCTGTTCACCCTTAGCTGCGCGCTCGACGTAGTCAGCGATGTAGCCAACGGGCAGGTCGAGGTTGTCACGCCAGTAGACGTCGGTTCCGTAGAAACCGTTACCTACGGTGTAGTTGAACCAAGGGTCCTGTGCCTTCTCGAATGCAGCAATCCACTCAGCACCCTTAGGAGCTGCAGCAACAGCTGCGAGAGTCTTCTCAGCACTCTGGTGACCAGCGAACTGTGCGGTCAGGCCCAGCTTGACCGCGAGGTCAGCGAGGTCCTTGAGCTCGTCATCTGGACGGAAGAGAACCGAGTCCACACCCATAACCATCTTCGCGATAGCAAGGTCAGGAATTCCGGGGAATGCTTCCTTGCAGAACATGAAGAAGTCAAGGTAAGCAACGTAACCGAGGTTGAGGAACTCGAAGTGGTGTTCCCAGTTGCGGTAGACGAGGTTGATCAGTCGGTCGTAGTCTTCGAACATCTTGACGGAGGGGTCCATACCCACACCGTTCTTGATGTCCTCGAGTGGAACCATGTCTGGAAGTGCTTCAAAGTTGATCGCGTCGATCTCTTCGATGTTCTTGAGAACCTTCTTCTTCCAGTTCTCGAGCAAGTCGCCCCAGTTCTGGAAGTAGTGACCAGCACGCTCCAGGAAGTGAGGAACACGGTCAGGAATGAGCTCAGGAGCTACACCGACGGGGCTGAAGTAGTTGTAACCCATGTGGATACGGAAGTCGATACCGTTCGCAGGGGGAACAATGTAGTGACGAGTGTTGTAAGCACCGAGGCAGCGAGAAGCGAACTCCACACCAATAACCTCGAAGGGCTTGAACACGTTAGGCCAGTGCTGGCTGTCACAGAACCAGAACTTGGCTTCTTCTGCCTTGCGCTGGTTGTCCTGGAAAACCAGGTAATAAGGGTAGAGATCCTGCCATCCTTCGGCACCCTTGGGTGTCTTCAGAGAGTATGGCGAAGGAAAGCTCTTTGCGGCACGTGGCGACATTGCTACGACCTTTCTTTTCTTAGTTTTACTCGAGTGGGGTAAGTAGTACTACTTTTTGTTTTTTTCCAACGAACTCAGAAGCGAGCGCGTAATGGCCTCGATTCCAGCTCCGCCGGAAAGACTTGCTACCGGCGTCTCCTTCTGCGACCAGACCGTTTCGGGCCTAGATTGCAGCAGAAGAACATTTGCGCCAGCGGGCAGATCGGCATCGATCGCCCATTCGACGTCTTGAACGCAGCCGTAGTGCTTGTCGGCTGCCTTGGCGAGCTTGGCGACAGCGACTACTTCTTCTTCGCTCAGGCTCGGGGAGTTACGACGCTCTTCATCAACTTCGCGGCGGGTAATACCACCACGTCCGTTGGGTACGAGCTCTTCGTGCTTGTCAGAAATGATGCGGTTGACCACAGAAAGCATGACCTTGTCGACCACGAAGTTATCTGGGGTTACTTCTCCAGAAACAACCATTTCGCCGAGGCCCCAGCTGGAGTCGATGACGATCTTGGTCTTATCTCCCGTGGTGGGATCAATAGTCATGGCAACACCGGACGAACGTGAGTTCACCATCTTCTGGATAGCCACTGCGATGGAGAGTCCTTCGCTCGGGATGTTGTTTGCTTCGCGGTAGCTGATCGCACGTGCGGTGTAGAGAGAAGCCCAGCACTCGCGAACCTTCTGCATCACGTTGTGCTCACCAATGATCCATAGGTAGGTGTCCTGCTGACCTGCGAAGCTGGCATCTGGGAGGTCTTCAGCTGTTGCAGATGAGCGCACAGCAACAGGAACTTCCCCACCGCACAGGTTCATCAGGTTCTGGTAGGCCTCAACAACTTCGAGACGAACTGCTTCAGGAACTTCCTGGGTCAGGATGAGCTCACGGATGAGAGCTGCCTGGCGGTCAATCTCAGCAGGGTTGTTGTAGTCCAGGCCCTTGAGGTGTTCCTCGATCTGGGCGTGCAACTTGGTGTCGTTCATCACGGCGTCAAAGGCATCCGTGGTGACGGCGAATCCGGGAGGAACAGGCATTCCTGCGCTGGTCATGATGGCCAACGAGGTGCACTTTCCACCTAGACGCTCGTGCTGAGGAGTCTCGGTGCTATCGAACGGGAAAGAGTACAGCGACATTGCATGTTTCCTTTTGAGGTTGGGGTGATTACCAGACGACGGGTACTGCGACAGGAACGCGGAAGGAGAGGTTGTCTCCGAACTCAATGTCAGTTCCGGGCGCGAATTGCATAGTTGGCACATTTTTGACCAATTCTTCGAGAGCAACCTTGGTCTGCAGCTTTCCGAGCATGTTTCCGATGCAGTAGTGAATACCGAATCCGAAGGAAAGGTGCTGACGAGCGTTCTCACGGGTGATATCGAACTTGTTGGGGTTTTCGAACATCTGTGGGTCACGGTTTGCGCTTCCCATAAGTACGAGGATCTGAGAGTTCTTTGGAATAGCAACACCGTTGATTTCGGTGTCTACCTCAGCGGTGCGACGCCAGGAGAAGATCGAACCTGCTGTGCGCAGTACTTCTTCAACAGCGCCAGGAATCAGCGCAGGATCTGCCTTGATGGCTTCCCATGCGTCTGGGTTAGACATCAACTGAACGGTGGAGTTCGAGATCAGGGTCGTGGTGGTCTCGTGACCTGCGAAGAGAAGGCTGTAGAGGAAGGACGCAATCTCGTGGTCGGAGATTTCTTCGCCCGCTGCCTGCAGGTTCACCATGTCGGTAACCAGGTTGTCTCCTGGGTTCACCTTGGCATCTGCCACGAGCTTCTGGCAGAAGTCCCAGTAAGCAACCATGTTGTGTGCGTGAGGAACCTGCTCTTCATCGCTGAGGTCGCCCCAGGTCAGGGTTGCGCGGGAACCAGCCCACTCCTTGACCTGCTCAATCATGTCGTTGGGAACACCAATCAACGCGAAGATGGTCAGGGTTGGCAGGTCATAGGCGAGGTCAACCAGGATGTCTCCAGAGTTTCCCTTTGCCTTCATGTCGTTGATCAGACGGTCAGCGTTCTCACGAATGAAAGGCTCGAGAACCTTGTAGCGGCGAGGAGTGAATGCCTTGGTTGCTACTGCGCGAATGCGGGTGTGCTCTGGCGGAATGCGAGCAGAAAGACCTGAGTAGGTGGTGAAGTTTCCGTCAGCCATGACCTTCTTGGCAGATGCGCCGAGGGGACGAATGGGTGCTTGTGCATCCTTGGAGGAGAAGAGTTCCCAGTTCTCGAAGACGTACTTGACGTCTTCGTAGCGGGAAACAACGAACATGTTGATGCGGTCATCCCACATGACGGGTGCTTCGGCACGAAGCTCTTCGCACGCGGGGAAAGGATCGGTCAGCTTGAAGGGCACGAATCCGTGGTAATCCTTGCTGAAGTGGACCTGATCAACTGTTGCGTTAGGCATGAACCTATTCCTCCTTGAATACGTTGGTTCTCATCCTGTACCTGAAATCAAGGCCGGTATACAGAAACTTCTCACTGAATGAGAATGTCATTCTGAGAATTTTATGGAAGAAGAAGCGGGCTATTTACTGCAGGTTTGCCATGCCACCACGCATGGAATTTTCGATCCGCTCCACTGTTCCGCGCAGCATCGGAAGCAGCCTGCTGGTGTCTCTGGTTCGGGCAGATTCAACGACTAAGCCCACGGCGGCAACAACCTGATTGTTGAACACCACAGGAACAGCAACGCTCATTGCGTCCAGGCGCATTTGTTCATAGGTAATGGAGTAGTTCTGAGCACGCACCTCTTCCACGATGGCGCGCAGCTCCACCGGATCGGTCACGGTCTTAGGCGTGGGTGCTTCTAATTCGCGTTCGAGATAGGCATCCACAAACCAGTCAGGTTGTGCGGCAAAGAGCACGCGGCCCACGGCAGTGGCGTGCAGAGGCAAACGGCTTCCCACGCGCGTGACCTTGGGCATGTGCTTGGTGCCATAAATCTTGTCGACATAAAGCGACTGAACACCCTCACGAATAGCCATGTGCACGTTCTCGTGAGCGAGATCAAAGAGGTCTTGCAAGAACGGGTGGGCTCTGTCGCGCAAGCGACGGCCCGCCATTTGCCCCAATTCCCAAATACGGAAACCGATCTGATACTTCCCGTCAGAGCCTCGGCGAAGACCACCCCACTCTTCCAACTCAGCAATGAGGCGATAAGTCGTGGACAGCGGGAGATGTGCACGCTGCGCAATACGCGAGACCGAGAGCGACCCAGTGGTGTTTTCAAACGCAGCGAGAATACTCAGAGCACGCGAGGTGACAGACTGACCGCTTTCGCGGGGTTCTGCTTCGCCCATACCTTCACCTCTTCGTTGACTGTGCCTGTGTGAAGTCTATTGAGAGTGGAGCGTTTCATTCAACGAAAAGCGGCAGCAGCATGGCCAGCCAGAAACCCAACAACATCATCGGGCCAAAAGGGATCTTGGTTTGCTTCGTTACTGCCCATGCTTGCGACAGGGGCAATTTCTTCTGCACCAGCGTCATCACAAGAACCAGCACTGCGACCAGACCGCCGGAAATAAACCCCAGCACTGGCGAGAGTATTGCTGCCGGAACGCTGATTAACCCGGCAGCACCGCCGAGCACACCAGCGAGCTTCACATCACCCATGCCCATACCCCCGCCGAAACTCAGAATCAGCATGAACGTGAAATACCCGGCAGCAGAAAGTGCTGGAATCAGCGGATACTCCCCCGAGCTCACCCACAGCCCCACCCACGAGATCACAAGAGCAACATATCCCGGCATGACCCAGGAATTCGGAAGCTTGTGGGTCTTCCAATCAATGCGCACCAGCGGAATCGTCACCACGGCAAGATATGCCACAGGAATCATCTGCCACAGTGTCATGCCAGCGAGACTAATGCAGAAAGCCCTCGCTGCGCGAGGGCTATCCACAGTCCGCGGGTGAGCCGACGACGAGTGTTCTCCTCCTTGGGCTTTCGCGTGGCGCCTAGAGGACTTCCTGGCGCTCCAGGAGGTCGGTGACAAGAGCCGCAATAGCGGAGCGCTCAGAACGGGTCAAGGTGATGTGACCAAAGAGGGGTTGCCCCTTCAGGCTTTCAATCACGCTGGCAATACCGTCATGGCGACCCACTCGGAGGTTATCCCGCTGGGCAACATCGTGCGTCAAGATCACGCGCGAGTTCTGACCAATACGACTGAGCACCGTCAGCAACACATTGCGCTCAAGAGACTGCGCCTCATCCACGATGACGAAAGCATCGTGGAGTGAACGGCCACGAATGTGGGTCAGAGGAAGCACTTCGAGAATGCCGCGATCAACAACCTCGTTCATGACGTTGTCGGAGACGAGAGCTCCCAGGGTGTCAAAGATGGCTTGACCCCAGGGATTCATCTTCTCTTCCTTATCCCCAGGAAGGTAACCAAGCTCTTGACCTCCGACTGCATAAAGCGGACGGAAGACAATGATCTTCTTGTGTTGCTGTCGCTCCAGAACGGCCTCAAGACCAGCACACAGTGCCAGTGCCGACTTACCGGTACCAGCAGAACCACCTAGGGAGATGATTCCCATGCTGGGGTCAAGCAGCATGTCAATGGCCAGGCGCTGCTCGGCAGAGCGGCCATGTAGTCCAAAGAGGTCACGGTCTCCACGAACCAGGGAGATCTCACCCTTATCCATCACGCGACCTAAGGCAGAGCCGCGGTCTGAGTGAATCACGAGGCCGGTGTTGATGGGGGTGTCCTTGACCTGTGAGGAACGCAGGAACTCCTCTTCATAGAGGATGGCCATCTCGTCGGCACTGAGAGAAATTTCTTCCATACCCGTCCAGCCGCTGTCAACGGCCAGCTCAGCACGGTATTCCTCCGCACTCATACCGATAGAAGATGCCTTCACACGCATAGGTAGGTCTTTAGACACCACCGTGACGTTGAGTCCATCATTGGCCAGGTTCATGGCCACAGCAAGAATGCGGCTGTCGTTATCGCCGAGTTGCAAGCCGGAAGGAAGTACTGCCTGGTTGGAGTGATTGAGCTCCACACGAAGTGAACCACCCTCACCGATAGGGATGGGGAAGTCCAGACGCTCGTGCTTGATGCGTAGGTCATCCAGGATGCGCAAAGCCTGTCGAGCGAAGTAACCAATCTCAGGATCGTGACGCTTTTTCTCGAGCTCACTAATCACCACAACAGGAATGACCACCGCATGCTCCGCAAAGCGGAAGAGTGCCTGGGGGTCAGACAACAAAACCGAGGTATCTAAGACATAGACACGCTCGGTTGTGGATGAGGAAGTGGACTTCTGGCGCTGACCGGATTGACCAGTCTTGGCGCCACTGCTTTGTGGGCTCATGTCATGAAACTAAGACCGCGATGACACACTTGCCGTGCGACACGCCCTGAGTTCATCTAAGTGTCATCTGCGTGACACAGACCGAGAAAAACTTAGCCGCCGAAGCGTCGCTCGCGGCGAGAATAGTCACGCATCGCACGCAAGAAATCGACCTCGCGCAAGTCAGGGTAGAGGGCCTCTACGAAGTAAAACTCTGAGTGTGCGCTCTGCCACAACATGAAGTCCGACAGCCTCTGTTCACCCGAGGTGCGGATGACGAGATCAGGGTCTGGCAACCCGCCGGTGTAGAGATGATCACTGATGAGCTCCGGGGTGAGCTTCTCTGCGAGATCGTCCAGGTTGCCGCCATGATCTTGGTGTTCGGCAATGATGCTCCGGACCGCATCAGCGATCTCTGCACGCCCGCCATACCCAATAGCAAGGTTCACGTGAAGCCCGGTGTTGTTCTTGGTGCGCTCTTCTGCAGCCAGGAGTGTGCTCAGAAGCTCTGCGGGCAACACATCATCCTTGCCCACGTGGTTGATCTTCCAGTTGCGGAAGTGAGAAAGACCTTCGGCAAGCTCGCCGATGATGGCGTAGAGCTCGGTGAGTTCACCCGCATCACGACCGGTGAGGTTGTCAGTGGAAAGCAAGTAGAGGGTGACCATGCCAATGCCGAGGTCATCACACCACACCAAGAACTCGGGCACTTTCTGCGCACCGGCCCGGTGGCCCAGCGACGTGTTCTCGAGGAAACGCTCTCTGGCCCAACGTCGGTTGCCATCCACGATCATTCCGATGTGGTGCGGAAGATTGTTCTTGTTGAGCCCCCGACGCAGACGCTTTTGGTAGAGGCCATAGAGCAGGCCTGTCTTATTCGCGCGCGACATCACGCCCATGACTTTACCGAAACAAGACCGCCAGCATCACCGGCTACGCCCAGCAATGTCACATTGTGACGGCGTAATCTAACAAGTATGAGCCTGCCGCTACTTGAAGATGCCGAATCGCACCCCCACGTTGAGGTCAAACCTTCCTGGCGTGGCTGGATTCACACTGGCACTTTCCCGCTGGCTATCGCCGCCGGAATTGTGCTCATCGTCCTAGCTCACGGCCCTGCAGCAAAGTGGAGCTCGGCAGTCTTCATGGCAACCTCGATGTTGCTCTTTGGTATTTCTGCGCTCTATCACCGCTTCAACTGGAAGCCGAAAACCAAGGTGATGCTCAAGCGTTTTGATCACGCCAACATTTTCTTGCTCATTGCCGGTACTTACACGCCTTTGGCGGTGCTGGCGCTGCCACCTGGCAAAGGTATTCCTCTGCTGTTTATGGTGTGGAGCGGTGCTCTTCTGGGCATCTTCTTTAGGGTGTTCTGGGTGCACGCACCCCGCTGGCTCTATGTTGCGCTGTACATCCTTTTGGGCTGGGCCGCGATGATGTACATCGTTGACCTGTTCCAGGCCAACGCCGCCATGATGGTGCTCGTTGTGGTCGGTGGACTTGCCTACACCGCCGGTGCCATCATCTATGCACTCAAGAAGCCCAACCCCATTCCTGGAGTTTTTGGCTTCCACGAAATCTTCCACACACTCACCGTGGTCGCATTTATGTGCCACTGGACGGCAATCTTGCTGATTGCTCTCAACCCTGCGTATAACGCCTAAAGGTTCTGATCTGCCCAGATCACTATCGCGTCGTAGTGATACTTTCCTAAGCCTTCGGCGATGCCCTCATAGGTGTCCCGATAGGGCGAAGGCATGATGTAGCTCAAGGCGAGGTTCTTATATGCCTCGCGCGTGGGCTTCCAGAATTGGGAACAAAACTCGTAGTGCGCTCGAACTGCTTCCTGCACTGACTCGGCACGAGCTGGCAAGCCCTCAGCCATTGCCGCAACGAATTGCTGAGTAATCGCATCAAAGGCAGCAGTGAACTGCTCGTTCTGTTCCTTCGAGTAGTCGTTGGCGTATTGCTCGGAATACATTCCGAATTGCTGCGACACCGTGATCTACTTCTGAGACTCAGCAGTGCCTTCTGCAGCCTGCTCGGCATCGAGCTTTGCCTGAATATCTGCACGCATGTTCACGCGGCGCATGCGACGAACCATGTCCAGCAGCAACAGCACTGTAATGACTCCCACAAAGGCAGTGGCAAAGAAACCGACAGCACCGGGGGAGACCAACTGTGGGTCAATGGTTTCTTCTGCAAAGAGCACGGTTCCTCCGAGGGGTTTCTAGCTAATAGCCTTATTAAAAGCGTACTGCTGAAACCTGAAAGTCTTTCTCAGTATGTTCCACCCCAAGGAGTCTGATGAGCACCGAGAACACCCTCGCTGATCGCTATGGTCGATCCGCGAATCCTCGCGGCCCGATGAGGCGCAACCTCAACGTGATTATTCCCTCGATCGTCATCATTATTGGGCTCGTGATCTGGGGTGCAAGTACCGACGTGTTGGGCTTTGGCCCCCAAGCAGAGGTTCGTGACCTCGGTTATAGCAATCTGACTGACTCCAGTGTCACCGTGAAATTCGAATTGACAGCAACACCAGGGCGTGAAGTTGCCTGTGCTGTGCAAGCACAGAACACTGCCTTTGCGATTGTTGGTTGGAAGGTATTTGTTTACCCTCCCTCAACACAGCGCATCCGTGACATAGAGGAGACCATCAAGACTTCTCAACCGGCCACCACCGGTTTGGTCTACCAATGTTGGCTCACCTAGGCTAAAACCTATGGCTAGCGAAGAAATCAAAGAAACATGGCTTACTCAAGAGGCGTATGACCGCCTCAAGGGAGAACTCGACACCCTGTCCACCACAGGCCGTGAAGAGATTGCCAAACGTATTGAAGCTGCCCGTGAAGAGGGTGACCTCAAAGAGAACGGTGGCTACCACGCCGCTAAGGACGAGCAGGGCAAGATCGAGGCACGTATTCGCACCCTCACCGCACTGCTCAAAGACGTTAAGGTGGGCGAAGCTCCCGAAAGCTCTGGCGTCGTCGAAACTGGCACAGTCATCACCGCCACCATTGCTGGCGATGAAGCAACCTTCCTCCTGGGTAATCGCGAGATTGCCGCTGGCACTGACTACACCGTCTACAGCGAGTCCAGCCCCATGGGTGCTGCCATCCTGGGCCTGAAGGTTGGAGAGAAGAGCACCTTCACTGCACCTAACGGTAAAGACATTGAAGTTGAGGTCATCAACGTGGCCACCTTCACTGGCTAAGAACGACTTAAATGAGATAACGCCTCCTGAGATTCAGGAGGCGTTATTCGTTAAGACTTAGATGTCATCGCTGATGCGAACCTTGTAGCCCTCATCACGCAGTGCCTTGACGACCTGCTTACGGTGTTCCTTGCCACGGGTTTCTATGTGGAGTTCGAGCTCCACTTCGCTGATCTGCAGTCCACGTCCGTGGCGGGTGTGCAGTACCTCAACCACATTGGCATTTTGTTCCGAAACAATTTCGGCGGTGCGAGCTAACTGACCTGGACGGTCAGGAAGCATCACGCGTAGCTTGAGATAGCGCTCAGAAGCAGCAAGGCCGTGGCCCACGATGCGCTGCAGAAGCAGTGGGTCAATGTTTCCACCCGAGAGAATGGCAACAGTCTTTCCACTCTTCTTGATCTTCTTTGCCATGATGGCGGCAACGCCCACAGCACCGGCAGGTTCAACCACCAGTTTTGCGCGCTCGAGCAACATCACCAGTGCGCGAGCGGTGTCATCGTCAGAGACGGTGACAACTTCATCTACGGTGTCCTTGATGATGTCGAAGTTCAACGTTCCGGGGCGGGCAACGGCAATACCGTCACAGATGGTGGGGTTGACCTCCACCGTGACGGGCTCTTTGGCCTCTAAAGAGGGTGGGTAGGCAGCGGCGTTTTCTGCCTGCACTCCTATGATGCGCACGGTGCGACCCAGAGTAGCCGCCTTTTGCTTCACAGCAGAAGCCACACCCGAGATCAATCCACCGCCACCAATGGGAACAATAATGGTGTCCACATCGGGAACCTCTTCGAGGATTTCTAATCCAAGTGTTCCTTGACCAATCACGACATCTTCGTGGTCAAAAGGTGCAATGAAGATTCCACCGGTTTCAGCAGCAAAGTCTTTTGCTGCCTTGAGCGACTCGTTGAAGATGTTTCCAGTCAAGACAACTTCAGCACCGTATTCACGTGTGGCTTCCAGCTTGGGAAGAGCAACACCCAGGGGCATAAAGATGGTGGCTTTGATTCCGAGTTCGCGAGCAGCAAGGGCAACACCTTGAGCATGGTTACCTGCTGAGGCAGCAATGACACCCTTGGCCCGCTCTTCGGGGCTCAGCTGCGACAGGCGGTTATAGGCACCGCGAAGTTTGTAACTTCCCGTGCGCTGCAAGTTCTCACATTTGAGGAAAACATCCGAGCCCAGAACACCACTCAAATAGCGTGAGGTCTCCATCGGAGTGGACTGTGCAACCATGGCCACCGTCGCACGCGCAGCGTCAAACTGAGCAAGAGTGGGGCCAGCGAGGTGCTTCGAGGTCATAACCAAATCTTAGGGCAGTGGAGCAGCTTAGAACTTGCCACCCATTTCGTGGAGACGCTCAATACGCTCCGCGATAGGTGGGTGGGTGGAGAGTAGGCGTTCAGCAAGGCCCGGCTTTTCAGGGTCGGCAATCCACATGTGGGCCATGCTGGAACTTTGTTTCTGCAAGGGACGCCCATAGGCAGCCAGCTTCTGCAGTGCACTGGCGAGTGCTTCGGGGTGGCGAGTGGTGAGAGCACCGGTGGCATCAGCGAGATATTCACGCTGGCGGGAAATAGCCAGCTGAACCATGGTTGCCACCAGGGGCGCAATGATCATTGCCAATAGGCCAAAAATCATCACAACCGGGTTGCCACCATTACCGTTGTCGTCGCGGCGGTTGCCGGCAAAGAATGACATCCGCACGAGCATGTCTGCCAGGAAACCGACGGCGACAACCAAGCCAAAGACAATCATTGAGACGCGGATGTCGTAGTTGCGCACATGGCCTAGCTCGTGCGCCATGACACCTTCTAGCTCCGCGTCATCCATGAGGTCTAACAAACCAGAAGTTGCCGCAACGGCTGCGTGCTGGGGGTCCCGTCCGGTAGCAAAAGCATTCGGCGCCTGGTCGTTGATGATGTACACCCTGGGCATGGGGGTGCCGGTCGCGATGCACAAGTTCTCGATAATGCGAAAGAAGCGAGGGTTATCTGACTTCTGAATCTCGATAGCTCCGGCCATCGAGAGAGCTTGCGAGCTCGCGAGGTAGTACTGGAAGAAGGCATAGGCGGCGGCAATAACCACCGTGAAGATGGCGATATTGATATCGCCATACATATAGGCGGCGAACCAGCCCAGACCGCCAATAATCACCAAAAACACCAGCATTATGAAGACGGTGTTGCGCTTATTCGCAGCTATTGCGGAATACATGGAGCAAGAGCTCTTTCTAAACGATGGTTAGAACTGAATGCGGGGAGGCTCAGCAATTGCTGCTGCGTCTGCCACATCGAAGAAGTCGCGCTTGCCGAACTTCAGCTTGTTTGCCCACATGTTGTTGGGGAAGGTGAGGATCTTGGTGTTGAACTCACGCACTCCACCGTTGTAAAAGCGACGAGCTGCCTGAATCTTGTCTTCGGTGTCGACCAGTTCTCCCTGGAGCTGGAGGAAGTTCTCACTAGCGTGTAGCTGAGGGTATGCCTCGGCAACGGCAAAGATGCTCTTCAGTGCAGCCTGCATGTGGCCTTCAGCCTCTGCAGCGGCTGCAGGTGTCGTTGCCGAAAGAGTTTCAGCACGTGCCTTGGTAACTGCTTCAAAGACTCCCTTTTCGTGAGCAGCATATCCCTTGACCGTCTCAATCAGGTTGGGGATCAAATCCGCTCGACGCTTGAGCTGAACGGTGATGTCACTCCACGCTTCATCAACTCGCACATTGAGGGTGACGAGTGAGTTGTAGGTCGACCAGAGGTAGATACCAACAATGACAGCGAGGACGACAACGATGCCGAGCAGGGGAAGCAAGAAATCCATGCCTCAATAGTACGGCGAGAAAGCTGGATGTCTGCCGGGAGAATCATGAAGATTTTTCCCCACAACGCTGTGAAAATATCTCACTAGGCTGGAGTAATGTCTTCTCCGCGAACACGCCTGATTCATCCTGCGTGGATAGTGGCAGCGGTGGGCTTCCTCGCACTTGTGGGGGCGGCAGGATTCCGTTCTGCACCGGGCGTCATGATGATCCCCCTCGAAGAGGAATTCGGCTGGGGAAGCGCAACTATTTCGCTTGCTATTTCCATCAACATTTTGCTTTTTGGACTAACTGCTCCCTTCGCGGCAGCACTGATGAGCCGCTTTGGCCTGCGAAAAGTCACCACAACTGCCCTTCTTCTCATCTCTGCGGGTAGCGCTCTGAGCATCTTCGTGACAACCCCCTTCATGTTGATTCTCACCTGGGGAATCCTGATCGGCTTGGGTTCAGGCTCTATGGCTTTGGTATTTGCTGCCACGATTACGAACACCTGGTTTTATGCCCGTCGTGGCCTCGTCTCGGGTGTGCTTTCTGCTGGAAGCGCCACTGGCCAATTGATATTCCTTCCTGTGATGGCAGGTCTTGTCACTACTTCAGGCTGGCGCGCAGCTTCCCTGGTGATTGCTGGTGCTGCGCTTGCAGTGGTTCCGTTGATTCTGCTCTTCATGAGGAATTCTCCAGCGGACATAGGCGTTCGACGATTTGGAGAAAGCGAGAAGGTGGCAGCTCAAGTAGCCGCAGAGAACGCTGCTGCTGCACCAGCGGGCAATCCCGCCAGATACGCTCTGACAACTCTTCGCGAGGCTGCACGAACAAAAACCTTCTGGGCTTTGGCAATCGGTTTTGCAATCTGTGGTGCAACAACCAATGGCCTCATCGGCGTCCACTTCATTCCATCCGCCCATGACCATGGCATGCCAGAAACTACTGCAGCAGGCTTATTAGCGGCAGTGGGCATATTCGACATTATGGGCACCGTTGCTTCCGGTTGGTTAACTGACCGCGTGAATCCGCGCATACTGTTGGGAATTTACTACTTCGGTCGGGGTATCTCCTTGATGCTTCTGCCCGTATTACTGTCGGCAACCATCCATCCCAGCCTGATCGTCTTCATCGTGATTTATGGTCTGGATTGGGTTGCCACCGTTCCGCCAACCATTGCTATCTGCAACGAAGTCTTTGGTAAGAAGGGGCCGATTGTTTTCGGCTGGGTATTTGCATCCCACCAAGTTGGGGCCTCTATTGCGGCGGTTGTTGCCGGCATCATTCGGGACCAGACTGGTGAATACACGTATGCGTGGTTCGGCGCAGCTACGCTGTGTGCCGTTGCCGCATGGATTAGCTTCCGCATTCGTAAGACGCCCACCGCAGTCTCCTAACTACCCTTAGGTCACAATTCGTGAAAGTGGTTCCGTGGGCTCCTCAGCAGGCATAAACTTTTCTCAACCTGTTATGAGACGGACAGGTTAGAGACAATGGAGTCCCTCCCATGCACGACATTTTCCCCCTTGTCGACGCTGCACGCGTGCAGCTCCAAAGACTCGTAGGTACCAGTACTCGTGGTGCCCAGGATCTACTCGACCGATTCGATCGCTGGGGTGGCGACCTGGTTGAAGCGCTCGCTGAGATATATCCCATCGAAACGGTTCTGCCAGCTCTGATTGAGGTAATGGCCTCAGCTCATGCCCAGCGCGATGAAGCACTACAACAGCGCGACCGCGAGCGCGTACTGGAGCAGGACTGGTTCCAAAGCCCCGACACCATCGGCTATGTTGCCTATGCTGACTTGTTTGCCAAAAACCTCAAGGGAATCACCAAGAGAATCCCCTATCTAGAGAACCTCGGCATTACCTATCTCCACCTGCTTCCTATTCTGAAGCCCCGCCCCGGCGCGAACGATGGTGGTTATGCGGTCATGGATTACCGCGCCCTCCGCGATGACCTCGGCTCTATGAAGGAGCTGCGCTCCACTGCGGACAAGTTGCATGACTCAGGTATTTCGCTCACTTTGGACTTGGTTCTCAATCACGTGGCGCAAGAACACGAGTGGGCGGAAAAAGCCCGCTCGGGTGATGCTGCATATCGAGAGTATTTCTATGTCTATCCCGACCGAACCATCCCTGATGAATATGAGAAGAGCCTGCTTGAAGTCTTCCCAGACTTCGCGCCCGGCAACTTCACGTGGGACGAAGAGCTTAAGGGCTGGGTCTGGACCACCTTCAACTCCTACCAATGGGATGTGAACTGGTCAAACCCTGCCGTGTTCTGCGAATACGCCGACATCATTGCCAACCTGGCCAACCACGGCGTTGACTGCATCCGCCTAGATGCCATTGCATTTATGTGGAAGCGCATGGGAACTATTTGTCAGGGCGAGCCAGAAGTTCACGTCATTACCCAGGCACTGCGCGCGTTCACCAAGATCTTCTCCCCTGCCATGATCTTCAAGGCGGAGGCCATCGTGGGCCCTGCTCAGGTTGGTGCCTACTTCGGTGAAGGTAAACATGCTGGCAAGGTTTCTGATCTGGCGTATCACAACAGTTTGATGGTGCAGATTTGGTCAGCCATCGCGGCCAAAGATGCCACTCTGATGGTTCACACCATGTCCCGGTTCCAGGGTTTACCTTCCACCACCGCGTGGGGTGTCTATCTTCGTTGCCACGACGATATCGGCTGGGCAATCGATGACACCGATGCCCATGAAGTCGGACTCAACGGTCACGACCACCGCATGTTCCTAGCTGAGTACTTTGAGGGCAGCTTCTATGGCTCTCTGGCTACGGGTGAGCCCTTCATGCCAGACCCTGTAAGCGGTGAGCGTCGCACCTCGGGTACGGGCGCCAGCCTGGCGGGTATTGAAAAAGCAATCAAGCTCAAGAATGAGAAGTTTCTGGGCCTAGCCATCGAGCGTTACCTCTGCGCTTACACAATGGTCTTTGGCTTTGGCGGCATCCCCCTGCTCTACATGGGTGATGAAATCGGTTTGCTCAATGACCACAGCTACCTCAAAGACGAGACCAAGGCAGAAGATAACCGCTGGTTACACCGACCCAAGATGAATTGGAAGGTTGCTGACGCCGCAGCTGCTGGCGAGCTCGATGACAAGCCTGCAGGTGTTATCTTCAACCGAATCAAACACGTCATTGAAGTTCGCAAGACGCTGCCCTCCCTTCACGCGGGCGTTGCCACGGTCGTGAAGAAGGGCACTGGTCAAGGCGTGGTGCTGTTTGAACGCACCCACCCTGCTGGGCGTCTCGTGGAGGTTTATAACCTCTCCGAATCAACCCGGTGGCTTGCCGCTAGTGAGCTTGGTGGATTACACGGCACTGTGACTGATCACCTCACTGGTCACAGCTTTGACCTAGGCGAGGGAATGCCGTTAGCGCCTTATGAAATGCGCTGGTTCACGCAAGGCTAGTGAAGTTCCTCAGTAATTTCTGTGGTGTCTTCTGAGATCTCTTGAACATCGCTGCTGATTTCATCAACATCTTTTTCAAGATCTTTCAAGTTCATAAGTAAGTTCTTGATGGCCGCAATTTCTTGTGCATGTGATTCACGTGCCGCCTTTGCTAACTCGAACTCAGCAAGAGAAGCTTCGTGAGTCTCATCAATTTTCTGCTGGAGACCCTTTGATTGAACATCCTGGCCAACCATGATGATGGAGAGAAGCACGAGTTGCAGGAATGTCTGCGCTACCCAGGCAACGATGATGATGGGATCTCCGGTGCTGAGAGCTGCCGGAAGGCTGATGAGGGCAATCCCCGCGAAGATATACGCACACCACATGGTTCCAACTGCGCTGGTAATGCGGGAGGCTAGCTTTTCATTGAACTGTTTCATGCCCATTCCCCCATTCAACCAGAGGAAACACTCTCAAAAGAGAAAAGACGAGATAGAGATAGAGATAGAGATAGTACCCCCAGTGGGACTCGAACCCACACTGGATCGATTTTAAGTCGATTGCCTCTGCCGATTGGGCTATGGGGGCGTACCATGTCAAGGCTAGCAAAGCAAAAGGGAGGCCGAGGACGGCCTCCCTTTCGTTTGGAAGTTTTTTACTTCTTAACTGCAGGCTTCTTAGCAGGAGCCTTCTTCGCAGCTGGCTTCGCAGCAGCCTTGGTTGCAGGCTTCTTAGCTGCTGGCTTCGCAGCTGCCTTAGCTGGTGCTGCAGGAGCTGGACGTGAAGCGAATTCTTCGAATGCAGCACGAGGAGTCTCGCGAGCAGACAGAGAAACAATGTCGCGTCCAAGCCAGAAGTTGTTCCACCATCCGCCAAGAACGCGGAACTTGCGCTCGAAGGAAGGCATTGCCATGCCGTGGTAACCACGGTGTGCAAGCCAGGCGATGTAACCCTTGAGGGCAAGCTTGCCGGACTGGAACACACCCACGTTGAGACCGAGGCCTGCAACAGCACCCAGGTTCTTGTGGAAGTAGTCGGTGGGGCCTTCGCCGCGCAGCACGGCAGCAATGTTGCGTGCCATGAGCTTGCCCTGACGAACAGCGTGCTGTGCGTTAGGAACGCAGTAGCCACCAACGCCACCACCGGAAAGATCTGGACATGCGGTTGCGTCACCAGCACCCCAGGCGCCTTCGATGATTCCGTTGTCGCCTTCAACGCGCAGGTCTGCACGAACGCGCAGACGTCCACGCTCATCAAGCGGGAAGTCGGTTGCACGAAGCATGGGGTTAGCCATCACACCTGCGGTCCAGATGATGAGGTCAGACTCGAAGCTTTCACCGGTGGAGAGCTGGATAACACCGTTCTCTGCAGACTGGAGCTGAGTATCGAGGTGAACCGTGGCACCACGCTCTGCGAGGTTGTTGAGTACCCACTTGCTGGTCTCGAGGGAAACCTCAGGCATGATGCGACCCATGGCCTCAATCAAGTGGAAGTGAGTGTCTTCGAAGGTGAGCTCTGGGTAGTCCTTGATCAGGTCAGAAGCCAGTGAGCGTAGTTCAGCGAATACCTCAATACCTGCGAAGCCACCACCAACAACGGTGACGGTGAGCAGGCGATCACGCTCGGGACCTGCAGGAAGCTGAGCAGCCTTGTCGAAGTTGGAGAGGATGCGGTCGCGGATTGCTACTGCTTCTTCAATGGTCTTCAGGCCGATAGCGTTGTCCGCAATACCTGGGATGGGGAAGGTGCGAGAAACAGCACCCGCGGTGAAGATGACCTGGTCATACTTTTCAGCAAACTGTGCACCAGCGTTAGGAACGATGGTTGCTGTCTTTTTCTTGTGGTCAATGCCGACAACCTTGCCCGAGATGATACGGGTGCGCTTAAGGTGTGAACGGTGTCCGACAACAGCGTGACGAGCTTCGATTGAGCCAGCTGCGATTTCAGGCAGGAATGGCTGGTAGGTCATGTAGGGCAGTGGGTCAACAATTGTGACTTCTGCTTCTCCTCGACGGAGGAGTTTTTCGAGCTTCCACGCGGTATAGAAACCTGCGTAGCCAGCACCGACAATAAGAATCTTGGGCACAGTAATACGTCTCCAGCTAGACAAAGTGGGGTTAGGGCGTCACGTCTGTTTCGTGATGGGAATTGTCACGGGGAACAACAGGGCGAAGTCTTCGAGCAACAACGATGTACCCGATAACTACAATCGTACCGAATCCAGCGAAAAACAGTAACGGAACACCCACGGTGGTGAGCTGATAGAGGGTGGGAAGACCCGGAATATTCCCGCTATCGAAAGGCAAAGGTGCCGGAGTTGCGGTTGACGTGTCCCAGTCTTCAGGCGAGGCAGTGGAGCTTCCACGGCGATAGAGCTTGATCCAGTCAGCAAGTGAACCCAGAGGGTTCTTCTTAACCAGTGGCACATCTGCGGTCACTGCTGCATAGGCATCGATCTTGCCGTAACCATAAATAGGGCTGGGCACAGTGTCCACCGGTGTTGCTGTGGCAATGATGCGGTTGATGACATTGTTGGCATCGAGTTCGGGATGAGCTGCACGTACGAGTGCCACAAGCCCTGCCACGATCGGGGTTGCCCCGCTGGATCCGGACCATTTCATATACGCACCGCCGGGTGCAACACCTACCAGTGCCTCACTTGGAGCAGAGACGCCTATCGTGATGCCTTGACTGGAAGCGTCGTAACTGGCCTCCCCATTGACATCGAGTCCGGCCACGGTCAGCACACCAGGAATTGTTGCCGGTGCTCCTACCTCAGTGGTTCCCGCACCGCGATTACCTGCCGCTGCAACGATGACCACGTCATGCTCGAACGCATACATAAAGGCGTCATCCCAGCTCTTGGGCCATTCCAAAGAGTTCCGGGTTAGCGACATGTTGATGACCTTGGCACCTTGGTCAACTGACCACTTGATGGCATTAGCTATTTGTTCATCAGAAGAAATTGCAGTGTTTTCACCAAATGCCACAGAAGCCGAAAGAAGCTGTGCTGCAGGAGCAGTTCCCAAAATTCCGTTGTTGCCGCCCGTGCCACGACCGGCAAGCACAGAGGCTACGAGTGTGCCGTGATCTGGCGACTCCCCCACAGGTGTTCGCCCATCGGGAGAACCAACACCAGAGAAGTCAGCGCCACCGACCACAGCAGCATTGATATCGGGGGCATAGCCAATACCGGAGTCAATCACGGAGACCAGCACGCCATCACCTTGAGTGATGTCCCACGCTTGATAAAAGTTGTAATCCCCGAGCCAATATTCAAAGTCACGGATATAGTCAGCGCGTGCGGGAGTAGCCGAGAGCACCGCCAGTGCGCTGACGGCAAGAACTGACAGAGCTGCTACTGCGCGTCGTAGTCGATGCATTGACACACCTCTGGTGACCAGCTTGAGCGCTCCAACGCCAGATCACCAATGGGGTTCACGCCAGGACCAGCAGCAAGTGCATGACCGGCGAGGGCGTGCAGGCACTTCACTCGAACGGGCATGCCGCCTGCAGAGATTCCATCGAGCTCGGGAACCACAGCAATGGATTCGCGGTCAGCAATGAACTGCTGGTGCGCTATGAGGTATTGCTTTTGCATTTCTTCGTCAGCGTTCAAGATCTCGGTGAACTCTGCCATCACCTGAGTTGCTTCCAAGTCAGACATGGCAACTGTTGCAGCGGGGTGGGTGAGGTAGTAGAACGTGGGAAAGGGCGTTCCATCTGAGAGCCTGGGCGCGGTTGCCACCACGGTCGGAGCACCGCACACACAGCGCGCAGGAATACCGATTACATCCCGCGCGGGACGACCCAGCTGCGCCGAGACAATGCGGATGTCTTCGTCGCTGGCAGGTTCAAATGGTGGGCGCATGGATGAGTCCTACTGTGTGGGCTGAACTTGTTCCGGGGTGGGAGTACCCAACCCAGCAACAAGGAAAGATTTGAGCAGACCAGAAACCCAGTCCGTGGAGGTGTCTTGCAAAGAAGCAGTTGCTTTCTCACGCTTGAGATCATCAATGTTTGCGTCATTGATAACCAGGTAGCTGATTTCACCAGGCATGACGTAATAGAGGCGATCGCGTGCCTGCGCACGAACATAGGCAGGGTCATCCCAGCGAGCGCGTTGCTTTTCAAGATCAGAAATCTGTGACTTCTTCAGATCTGCCTCTGCTTGCAGATCGGCAATGACCTGACGTTGTTCTACCAAGATCTTCAGCTGAGGCGCCAGCACGAGCACACCCAACAGGGTCAAACTCATGATCAAGATAGAAAAGCCCGACAAGCGAATGCTGCCGAGCCAGACGCCCGCCTTCGTGGTTCCGGTGACAAGAGCCACCGGAACCTTACGAACGCGAACGTTTTTGTTAGCCATAGAGGGCTGGTGCTTTCCTTAGGCCGAGAAGCGTGGGAATGCGCTGCTACCTGCGTAGACAGCTGCATCTCCCAGTTCTTCTTCGATACGCAGAAGCTGGTTGTACTTAGCAACTCGGTCGCTACGTGCAGGAGCACCGGTCTTGATCTGACCGCAGTCGGTTGCAACTGCGAGGTCAGCAATGGTGGTGTCCTCGGTTTCACCGGAACGGTGAGAGAGGATTGCCTTCATGCCGTGGCGCTGAGCAAGTGATACAGCATCGAGAGTCTCGGTGAGAGTACCAATCTGGTTTACCTTGACCAGAATCGAGTTACCGGCCTTGAGGTCGATACCCTTCTGCAGGCGAACGGGGTTGGTTACGTAGAGGTCGTCACCCACGAGCTGAAGCTTGTTGCCAAGCTCAGCAGTGATGTGGGTCCAGCCGCTCCAGTCATCCTCATCCAGTGGGTCCTCGATGGATACCAGTGGGAAGTCGCGAACGAGCTCTGCGTAGTAAGCGGTCATTTCTTCAGAAGAGCGCTTCTGACCTTCGAAGTGGTAGGCGCCATCCTTGAAGAACTCAGAGGAAGCAACATCGAGTGCAAGAGCAATGTCCTTGCCTGGCTTGAAGCCAGCCTGCTCAATAGCGCCCACGATGAACTCGAGTGCACCACGGTTGTTGGGCAGGTCTGGAGCGAAACCACCCTCGTCACCCAAGCCAGTAGCCATACCGTTCTTCTTCAACAGCGACTTGAGCGAGTGGTAGATCTCAACACCCCAGCGCAGTGCTTCTGAGAAGCTCTCCGCACCGTGTGGAACTGCCATGAACTCCTGGATGTCCACACCGGTGTCAGCGTGAGCACCACCGTTGATGATGTTCATCAGGGGAACAGGAAGAGTGTGAGCGTTGGGGCCACCAACGTAACGGAAGAGTGGAAGGTCTGCAGAGTCAGCAGCTGCCTTCGCAACGGCAAGAGAAACACCCAGAATGGCGTTAGCGCCGAGGCGCTTCTTGTTCTCGGTGCCATCGAGTTCAATCATGGCGGAGTCAATCAGACGCTGGTCTGCAGCGTCGAAGCCTTCGAGTGCAGGACCGATTTCGTCGAGAACTGCATCTACGGCCTTGAGTACACCCTTACCGAGGTAACGGTTCTTGTCTTCGTCACGAAGTTCATACGCCTCGAAAGCACCGGTGGAGGCACCGGATGGGACTGCAGCGCGAGCGAGCACGCCATCTTCGAGCAGAACCTCTACCTCAACGGTGGGGTTACCGCGAGAGTCGAGAATTTCGCGTGCGCCAATGGCGTCAATGAGGGCCACAGTGTCTCCTTGTGATGTGTTAGGTGGTGTGTAAAAAGTGAGGGAATTACTAGTAATTCTAGGCGAGGTCCTTGAAGACCAAGTCTTTGGCACTCGTAGTCTCAGCAGAAACAAAGGCAAAGGAGCCAAATCCTGCTTCTCGGGCACGATCAAGCACCGGGGTGAGATTCTTTACTCGCTTTTCCAAACGAACACGCTTGCCCGCAGCAATCAGTTCTGCCTTGATGCCAATCAGGGTGCTCATGCTGAGGTCGGCGCTGTCTAAGACAGCATCGTGCACCAGCACGACACTGTCGGAAACAGCGGCGGAATCGACCTCAATGAGGTCAACGATGCGCTCAAACCCGATGGAGAATCCTGCTGCAGGAACCTCCTGCCCCAGGAAGCGACCAATCATGCCGTCATAGCGACCGCCACCGCCGACAGAGGAACCAGACTCAGGGTGGGCAATCTCAAAGATGGTGCCGGTGTAATAGCCCATGCCGCGCACCAAAGTGGGGTCAAAGCGCACCTCAACGCCTGCAGGCAGTTCGGTGAGTGAGTGAGCCAGTGTCTCCAGCGCTGCCACAGCATCAGGGTCAATACCTTCAGGCAGCACAGAAAGAATGTCTTCGGTGGTCAAGGGCACTCCGCCTGAGGCGAGGTGTGGCTCGATGCGGCCGAGCAGTCCACCCAGGACTGCTGCTGCATCGGGTCCAGTCTCAGAGAGCTCCTTCACGACGCCCTCGGCACCGATCTTGTCGAGCTTGTCGATCGAGATCAGTGCCTGGCCAAAACGTTCTGAAGCAAAGCCGCAGTAATCAAGAATGCCCGCCAAGATGCGGCGGTCATTGATGCGGATGGTGCATCCGTTCAAACCCAGGGTGGAAAGAACTGCAGAGGTGGCGGTGATGAGTTCCACTTCAGCGAGCTGACCTGCTTCACCAATAATGTCGATGTCGCACTGCACAAACTGGCGGTAGCGACCCTTCTGGGGTCGCTCAGCACGCCAGACCGGCGCGATCTGGATTGCACGGAAGACACTGGGAAGTTCAGCACGGTGGCTGGCGTAGAAACGCGCTAACGGAACCGTGAGGTCAAAACGCAAGCCCAGATCTGCTAGGTCGTGAGCATCACCCGACTGGGCAGCAGCTTCGAGTGCTTCCTTGTCGAGGCCGCGCTTAAGAACGCTGAAGGCAAGCTTTTCGTTATCTCCGCCAAGCCCGGAGTGCAGACGCTCAAAGTCTTCAACTACTGGGGTTTCGATTTCTTCAAAACCGTGGCTGGTGTAGACATCGCGAATGACGCGCAGCGCGCGTTCACGCTTGGCCTTATCTGCAGGCAGGAAATCCCGCATTCCACGGGGAGGAGAAACATCACGAGCCATGTATCTATTCTGCCTCTCGAATGTCTTCCTGAAGTTCACGTAGCCTCAGACGCAGGGCTTTCTCAGCATCAATACCCTGTTCACGAGCTGAAGAAACAATGCTCAACAAAATCGAGCCGACCTCGTCTTCGTCTTCCCAGATGGGTGGGTCAGGCAGGTGTTGCTTCTCCAGGCCCACTTTTTCTGCTTTGCCCAGCAGTTTCTCGGCGAGTGCGAGGGCAGGCATGGACTGCGGAACTCCATCCAGGGTGGAGGTGCGTCCAGGTTTTTCTTGCTTTTTTAGGTCATCCCATACCGCCATCACATCTTCAGCGGTGTCGAGCTTGTTCTCGCCAAAGACATGAGGGTGACGCCCCACCATCTTGGCGGTCATGTGAGCGGCAACATCTTGAATATCGAATTCTTCGCCAGGAGTATTCGACGCCAAGTCAGCGTGGAAGATGACTTGATAGAGCACGTCACCGAGTTCTTCAATCATGGCGTCACGATCACCAGACTCGATTGCATCGATGAGCTCGTAGGTTTCTTCCACCAAATACTTGATCAGCGACTCGTGGGTTTGCTCCGCATCCCAGGGGCACCCACCCGGTGCTCGAAGCACAGCCATGACCTCGATGAGTTCATCGAGTTTGGATTGCTCGTTGTTTACTTCACTGATTTCTAGGCTGTTTTCTTCACTCATGAGTTCTTCTCCAGAAACCTTTCACGCATACCCCAGCGATAAGCAGTGGCATAAGCAATGGCGACGATAAGCCCAGGCGCTACCACGATGGGAATATATGCCACCTCTGTCCCGACAGAAAATGCTTGGAGCAAGGCAAAGAGAGCAAAGCCAAGGCCTGCTAGACCAGGACGGTTCCAACCAGCAAACGTGAAGATAGCCAGGGCAAGCGCGGGCAAGAAGTGGGTCCAAATCGACCACTGAAAAAAGAAGTCTGGGTTCGTAGCACCGCCGAGAACTAGCTGTTGCCTCGCCTGGGACTCATCCCACCAAGCAGTGAAGAACAGAGCGGTTACCGCAAGGGCGAGGACACGTGAGGTCCAGATAGCCACGACATATCGTGTGCGGGTGACTCCTCGAAGTGAGGAGAAGATGGGGCTGGTCATCAGTTTCCCTCCAGATGTACAGCCCCATCCTCTCACCGAGACTGAGAGACACAGGCCCGGTTCACTCGTCCGACAATAAATTGTCGGTTATGACTCAGGTGATCTACGTGGTGAGACGTCCTCGTAGCTGAGCCAATTCTGTGTTGAGCGCGTCAGGAACGCGATCACCAAACTTCTCGAAGTACTCCTCCGTGAGGTCGCACTCCGCGGTCCACATGTTGCGGTCAACGTGGAACAACTTCTCCATCGCCTCATCAGTTACATCGAGGCCTTCGAGGTTGAAGGATCCTGCTGCAGGAACGCGACCCATGGGTGCGTTCTCAGTTCCAACCTGGCCATCTACGCGGCGAGCAATCCATTCGAGTACTCGAGAGTTCTCACCAAATCCTGGCCACAGGAAGGAGCCGTCTGCATCCTTGCGGAACCAGTTGACCTGGAAGATCGCTGGTGCTTTTTCGCCCAGGGTCTTGCCAATCTCAAGCCAGTGGCCCCAGTAGTCAGCCATGTTGTAGCCGCAGAAGGGAAGCATGGCGAAGGGGTCGCGGCGCAGATCGCCCACGGTTCCTTCGGCAGCTGCAGTCTGCTCGCTCGACATAGTTGCACCGATGAAGACACCGTGCTGCCAGTCGAAGGCTTCTGCCACGAGAGGAATGTTTGTTGCACGGCGACCACCGAAGATGATGGCATCCAGGGGCACACCTGCGTTTTCGTACCACTCGTCAGAAAGAGTTGGGCACTGCTGGATGGGAACAGTGAAGCGCGAGTTGGGGTGCGCTGCGGGACGGCCAGAGTCTGGAGTCCATTCGTTTCCACGCCAGTCGATGAGGTGATCAGGAGTCGCCTCAGTCATGCCCTCCCACCAGACGTCGCCGTCATCGGTGAGTGCCACGTTGGTGAAGATTGTGTTGGAGGCCACAGTATCCATCGCGACAGGGTTGGTCTTTTCACCGGTTCCCGGTGCTACACCGAAGAAACCTGCTTCTGGGTTGATGGCGAAGAGTCGGCCATCAGCGCCGGGGCGCAGCCAGGCAATGTCATCACCAATGGTCTCGGCCTTCCAGCCGGGGATGGTGGGACGGAGCATGGCGAGGTTGGTCTTTCCACATGCCGAAGGGAAGGCAGCAGCCATGTGATACGCCTTGCCCTCTGGAGAGGTGAGCTTGAGGATGAGCATGTGCTCAGCGAGCCAGCCTTCCTGCAGCCCCATGAACGATCCAATACGCAGCGAGAAGCACTTCTTGGATAACAGTGCGTTTCCGCCGTAACCAGAACCAAATGACCAGATTTCACGAGTCTCAGGGAAGTGGCAGATGTACTTGATGGGGTTTGAAGGCCAGGCCACATCCTCAACGCGACGACCGGTTGCATCAACCAGAGGTGCACCTACAGAGTGAACGGCGGGCACCCAGGGGGTGTTCTCGTCAATCTGAGCAAGAGCATCAAAGCCCATACGGGTCATGATGCGCAGGTTCAACACAGCGTAGGGAGAGTCAGTGAGCTGAATACCCACCTGAGAGATGGGACCACCGTAGGGACCCATCGAGAAGGGCACGACATACATGGTGCGACCACGCATGGAGCCGTCGAATAGTCCACGGAGCTCTTCATTCATGTCATCGGGGTCGCGCCAGTTATTGGTTGGACCTGCATCTGCTTCGTTGACCGAACAGATGAAGGTGCGGTCTTCAACACGGGCAACATCATCAGGATCTGAACGAACCAGGAAAGAGTTGGGGCGCTTTTCTGGATTGAGCGGAATCATCGATCCGGCATCAACGAGAAGTTTGGTCAGACGGTGCCATTCAGCGTCAGAACCGTCGCACCATTCAATGCGCTCGGGCTTGGTCAACTTGGCAATGTCCGCAACCCAGTGCAGAAGGGCTCGCTGAGTGACGAAGGGAGGCGCGTTGAGTTCAGTAGCGATGGGCACCTCAGGCTGAGCAACTGGCTCGGTGTGGGTGAGGTCTGCGATCGACATCTGAGTCTCCTTTGTCTCATCCAAGTCTCGAGGGAAGTAAAACTTGGTGATATTTCAAGTATTGACCCCTGTATACAGAATTGTTGCCGAATTTCACTAGAAATATTTGCACTTTTTCTCGTATTGTAAAGAAATGGCCTCTGACATGATGATTTTGGGTAAACGCATCAAGCACTTCCGTATCAGCGCGGGAATGACCCTCGAACAGCTCGGTGACGCCGTGGGCGTCGTCCCCAGCCAGCTCTCCTTGATCGAGAACGGAAAACGAGAACCCAAGCTGTCCCTGCTCACCTCGATTGCGTCCTCACTGAGCGTTACCGTGCCCGAGCTACTGAGCACCGAAGCACCCGATCGTCGCTCAGAACTCGAGATTGAGCTTGAACGACTTCAACAGTCTGAGCTCTACACCTCATTGAACTTGCCCGCCGTGCGCAGCACCAAGGGCCTCACCGACGATGCTCTCGAAGCTATCGTGGGGCTGCACAAGGAAATGGAACGGCGAGCGCGTCAATCTATTGCCACCCCAGAAGAAGCACGTCGCGCCAACACGGAACTTCAAGCCGTGATGCGCGAGAAGAACAACTACCTGCCCGAACTCGACCAACTCGCAGAAGATCTGGTGAAACGAACCGGTCACGAAAGCGGCGCACTGATGCACCGCACCGTTGCCGAGATGGCCAACCTGCTCGGTTTTGAGCTCATCTTCGTGGATGACCTGCCAAGTTCTGCCCGCTCCGTCACAGATACCGCCAACGGACGCATCTACTTGCCCCCGGCATCCATTCCCGGTGGTCATGGTCTGCGCGCTATGGCGCTGCAAGCCATGGCACACCGTGTTCTGGGGCATGAGAAGCCCCACACCTATGCCGAGTTCTTGAAGCAGCGCCTAGAGATTAACTACTTTGCTGCTGCCTGCTTAATGCCACGTTCGAGGTCAGTGGCGTTCTTGCAGAACGCCAAGAAGGAACGCAATATTGCCATTGAAGACTTCCGTGACGCATTCGGTGTGACGCACGAAGCTGCTGCGCTGCGCTTTACGAACCTGGCAACCGAACATCTTGGTCTGCGCACCCACTTCCTGCGCGTGAACCAGGGTGAAGGTATTTTCCGCGGCTATGCCAACGACGGACTTCGTATCCCCGCCGATGCCAACGGCTCCATAGAGGGACAGGTTGTCTGCCGGAAGTGGCCAGCACGTGTTGCTTTTGAGCGCACCAACCGCACCAATGAGTTCTACCAATACACCGACACCCCTGGTGGTACTTTCTGGGATTCAACCCAAACAGGAACAGGTGAAAAGGAAGTCTTCTCGATCAGTGTGGGTGTTCCCTTCGACGATGCGAAGTGGTTCCGTGGGCGCGACACCGATAACCGTGAAGTCTCTACCTGCCCCAACGAGGCATGCTGCAAGATCCCTGCCGAGGACCTCACCCAGCGTTGGGCAGGTAATGCCTGGCCCAGCGCCCGTATGCATGCACACGTGCTCTCACCCTTGCCTTCTGGAACATTCCCTGGCGTAGATGACAACGAGCTCTTTGCGTTCCTCGAACGCCACGCCAACGCCGGCGCTTAGGCTTATCTCATGGCCCGAGTCAGCATGCGCACGATCTTTCGATCTGAACGTTATGCCGCGATTTCTCTCGCCGCCGCTGCGGTATTGGGATTGTTCCTCGCGAACTCAGTTGCTGGACCTGGCCTGATTGAGCTCTTCTCCAGCCACATTGGCTTGCCAGCTCTGGAACTTGACCTGAGCATAGGGCACTGGATTACCGATGGTTTGCTCGTCATATTCTTCTTTATTGTTGCGGTGGAGCTTCGGCATGAACTCACCGTGGGTGAGCTGAACTCGTTCAAGCATGCGTTGGCGCCAGGAGTTGCCGCCGTCGGTGGTGTGATTATTCCTGCGGTGCTCTATCTCGTTATTGCAGGACCAGACTTCGCGCAAGGCTGGCCCATTCCAACAGCAACCGACATCGCTTTTGCACTGGGCCTGATTGCTCTGGTGGGACGTGGTCTCCCGGGGCGAATTCGAGTCTTTTTACTAGCCCTTGCGGTGCTCGATGACCTCATTGCCATCCTCATCATTGCGGTGTTCTTTAGTCACAGCATTGACCTCCTCGCTCTGGGCATGGCAGTCGTTGCGGTGTATTTGTTCCGGTTCTTGGGCTGCGAGGGTCGCATCAAGAACCCGACCTTGCGCACAGTTCTTCTTGTGGTGGCTGCCCTATTTGCCTGGTACTTCACGGTGCTTTCTGGCGTTCACGCCACCATCGCAGGAGTTGCCCTCGGCCTCGTGCTGAACCCTCGCCTTGCACAGCAGGCAGCCCATGCTCTGCAACCGGTGACTAATGCTGTGATCTTGCCCCTGTTTGCCTTTGCCTCAGCACTTGTTGTTATTCCTGCCGTCTCCCCGGCTGAACTCAGCCCCGCCTTCTGGGGTATTGCTGTTGGTCTGCCTCTAGGCAAGATCATTGGCATCATGATTGCCGGCAGCATCATTGCACTTATTGCCACGCGTGGCGAGGCAACACAGACACTGATTCGTGGCTGGGACTTGCTCACGGTTGCAGCCGTGGCAGGTATTGGTTTCACAGTCTCGCTACTGATGAATGAGTTAGCTTTTGCCAACCTTGATGCCATACGTGACGAAGGTGTCCTTGCCGTGCTCGTCGGTTCTGCCGTGGCAATCGTGGTGGGTGGAACCTTGGTGTTTATTCGCTCTCGCCACTACCGGAAGCAGCACTAGCTTCTTCAGTCTTCACCGGCAACGGGAAGATGGCATCAAGCAAGGTGCCCGTCCAGGCAATCAAGTCCGTGTCTTCGGGCAATGGCACGGTGATTACGCGAGCTGCTGGAACATACTTCGCTCCCGGATACATCCTGGCCAATCTCACCTGAATAGAGTCCGGTAAATCAGCTGGGGTAATACGCAGGTTCGATCCCATCACAACAACCTCACTCAAACCGGAGCGGTGTGCTCGGCGACGCAGGCGAGAAATGGAGATGAGGTTGTGAACCTGTGCTGGCGGTTCACCATAACGGTCTGTGAGCTCTTCCAGAACCTGATCAATCTGCTCCTCACGAGAGAGCGGGCCGCTGGCAACTGAGAGCTTCTGGTAAGCCTCTAGGCGGAGGCGCTCACTATCGACGTAGTCGTCGGGGATGCGAGCATCCACCGGAAGCTCGAGGCGAAGCTCGGTCTGACCTTCGGCAACATCGCCGCGGAAGGTGGAGACAGCTTCGCCAATCATGCGCAGGTAGAGATCAAAACCAACCCCGGCGATGTGACCTGACTGTTCACCACCAAGGAGGTTGCCAGCGCCACGAATCTCGAGGTCTTTCAGCGCAATTTGAATACCAGAACCCAGTTCATTGTTCATGGCTAGAGCATTGAGTCGATCGTGAGCGGTTTCTGTCAGTGGGGTGGTCTCGTCATAGAAGAGATAGGCATAGGCGCGTTCACGACCACGACCGACGCGACCACGAAGCTGATGCAGCTGGCTCAGGCCATACTTATCTGCGCGGTCAATAATCAAGGTGTTGGCATTGGCAATATCGAGACCGGTTTCGATGATAGTGGTGGAGACCAACACATCAAACTTGCGCTCCCAGAAGTCAATGATGACCTGCTCCAGCTGGTGCTCAGAGAGTTGGCCGTGGGCAACGGCAACGCGTGCCTCGGGAACCAGTTCAGCAATCTGGGCAGCAACGCGATTGATGCTCGAGACCCGGTTATGTACGAAGAAGACTTGGCCTTCGCGCAAGATTTCGCGGCGAATTGCTGCCGCTGCCTGCTTTTCCGAGTAGGGACCCACGAAGGTGAGAATCGGGTGACGATCTTCGGGAGGTGTTGCCAGCGTCGACATTTCACGAATGCCGGTGACTGCCATCTCGAGCGTGCGAGGAATGGGGGTTGCACTCATAGCCAAGATGTCGACGTTGGTCTTGAGTTTCTTCAACGCATCCTTGTGCTCAACGCCAAAACGTTGCTCTTCATCAATGATGACGAGTCCTAAATCTTTGAAGGTGACACCCTGTGCCAAGAGGCGATGCGTGCCAATGACCACATCCACTGTGCCATCGGCCATTCCCGCCAGGGTCTCTTTTGCTTCCTTCTCGGTTTGGAAGCGACTGAGTGCCCGAAGATGAACAGGGAAACCTGCAAAGCGCTCTTGGAAAGTCTCAAAGTGTTGCTTCACCAGCAGCGTGGTGGGCACCAAGATGGCAACCTGTTTGCCATCTTGGACAGCCTTGAACGCTGCACGAACCGCGATCTCTGTCTTTCCAAAGCCCACGTCACCGGAGATGAGGCGATCCATGGGGATGGGTCGCTCCATGTCGGCCTTGACCTCATCGATGGTGGTGAGCTGATCCATCGTCTCCACATAGGGGAAGGCTTCCTCAAGCTCGCGCTGCCATGGAGTGTCAGGGCTGAATGCAAAACCTTTACTTGCCATGCGCGCGCTATAAAGCTTGACCAATTCAACGGCAATGTCTCGAACTGCCTTGCGCGCTTTACTCTTGGCCTGACCCCAGTCACTTCCACCCATCTTGGACAGCGCAGGTGCTTCCCCGCCGACATAACGGGTGAGTTGATCTAGCTGATCGGTGGGGACATAAAGTTTGTCGCCGGGATATCCCCGCTTGCTGGGTGCGTATTCGAGGACTAAATATTCACGCATGGTCTTCACCGCATTCCGACCACCGGTGGAGACTTCGCGTTGAACCAGCTCAAGAAACTTGCCAATTCCGTGCGTCTCGTGGACCACGATGTCGCCCGCTTCAAGCTTGAGTGGGTCCACCACATTTTTACGACGACTGGCCAGCTTGCGTGGTGCCCTGGCGTCATAGCCTGCTGCGCGGCCATAGAACTCAGACTCTGAGATGACGGCCAGCTTGGCTTCCCCGAGCTCGAACCCTGCCTCTACTGAAGCTTGAACGAGATAGGCAACGCCTGGTTCGAGCTCGTCAGGAAGCTCCTCCACCATGCGGGCAGCCAGGCTGCGTTCAGCAAGAACTTGCCCTGCTCGTTCAACAAGGCCGTGACCTTCGGCCGCAACAATGACAGTCCAGTCCTGCTTGAGTAATGACTCCACGTGGTCAACAGCACCGTCAACGTTGCCGGCGAATGTGGGAACATTCTTGGCATCAATACGGATAGTCAGAATCTCGTCGAGGTCGAGTTCTTCGGGCAGTGGTTCGGAAGCATCAGGTCCATGCTGGAAGGCACTGAATGTCCACCATGCCCCGCCGGTGTAGTGCTTCCGTAATTCTGTAACGGTGAGGAAATCACCTGCAGAAAGATCAATGGGTGACTGAGCACCAGCACTTGCAGCATTCCATGCAGCGTTGAGGAACTCACGGTTGGTCTCGGTCAGGTTGATTGCACGTGTGGCAATGCGTTCAGGGGAAAGCAATGCCACGGCGGAGCCTTGGGGTAAGTAACTAGTGATGGGAACCAGCTTGTCCACCAGTGCCGGAGTCAATGACTCCATGCCCTCCACCGCAATACCTTCAGCAATCTTGGACAGCATCTGGTTGATGCCGGGGAACTCATGCTCCATCTCCCGAGCGCGCTGACGCACAGCTTCGGTAAGCAGCAACTCTCGACTAGGTGCTAGTTCAATGCTGTCAAGCACCTCATCGAGGGAGCGCTGATCGGCAACCGAGAAGGCACGAATGGAATCTACTTCGTCACCAAAGAAATCCACACGGATGGGGTGGTCTGCTACCGGTGGGAACACATCCAAGATGCCGCCGCGAACTGCGAACTCTCCACGACGAGTCACCATGTCGACTCTCACATATGCCAAGTCGACCAGGCGCGAAGCAATGGCCATCAGGTCATTGCCACGTGAACCCACTTTCAACACGATGGGTTCAACATCACCGAGGTTGTCGGCAATCGGTTGCAACGCTCCACGCACCGAGGTAATCATCACCAGAGGTGTTGAACCGTCCCACTCGCGAGCCAGACGCAGCGCCGCAAAGCGCCGGCCCACAATCTCGGGACTGGGTGAGAGACGCTCATGCGGAAGAGTTTCCCAGGCAGGGAAATCACACAGCTGAGCATGGGGCATCAAACTTGCCAGAGCAACCGTGAGGCGTTCCGCCTCACGGTTAGTGGCAGTCACAGCAAGAACCACAGGCGGCAAGCCAGCGCGAATTCGCGCCTCGAGAAGAGAACTCAACAGCGGGGCATTCAGGCCTTCAACGAGTGAGAAGTCTGCGTCTTTGTTGGCGTAGCTGAGCGCTTCAGAAATCTGAGGGGTGCGCGAAAGGGCGCGCGAAAGCCCCTGAAATACCATGTGATTAGTCTAGGGCTCTCACCAGAGCGTGGCAGCTTCAGCAAGCTGATCAGCAGTGCAGCTGCGGGTATAGGCACCAGTGCTGTAACCCAGTTTCACGATGGTGGCACAGTCCGCCATCCACTCCACTGGCATCGAGCCCGTCTGACCCGGAACCAGTGCGTTGTAGGCGGTCATGATCGAGGGGCCATATTTCAGCCACTGCTTAGCGTGTGCTGCTTCATGAACCAACACAGAGATGCCCACTGAGTTGGCATAGCGGTCGGTCAACGAGCTATCCAAGGTGATGGGAACACGGTCGGTGTTAGAACCACGCAGGTTCACCGTGGCATATCCACAGACATAGACATTCGGACCGAACTGGCTAGCACACATGCCGTTGACCCACACGATGTAGGAATTGGGGGCAAGCGCTGTGACATAGGTCTCTGCGCTAAATCCTTGCGTGACCGGAGCCGCGGCTGCCGCAGTTGCGGGTGGTGCAGGAGCAGTAGGCGTGGTTGAACCACCTGTTTGTTCCAGGGTTTGTGCTTGTGCTGCACGCCGGGCTGCCGCAGCGGCTTGGGCGGCAGCGGCAGCTTCTGCCGCTACCTGTTCTGCCGCAATACGATCTTGTTCTGCCTGCCAGGCGGTCTGAGCAGCTTGAACATTCTGTATGCCTTGCCCCAGCGCCATCACTGATTTGACGAGAGATTCAACACTTGTCTTATCTGTTTCTTTCACGCTCTGAGCTCGCTGTTCTTGGCCATATGGCCAAACCAGATCGAGCGGGGCAGGGGTCTTTAACGAGGACACTGCTGTCTTGAGTTTGGCTAACTCTGACTTTTGAGCCTTGAGGGTAGCTTGTGCTGTGGCAATTGATTTCTCCAGTGCCTGGCGGGAGGAATCATCGAGTACCTTGCCGCTGGAATCAGAAAGTATTGCCTGCGAATTCTTCAGCGCTAATTCGAGATCAGCAATGCGTTCAGTAACCGCATCTACCTTTTCTTGGCCCACGGCCAATGAATCCACCAGGGCTTGCTGTGCACTGTGTTGTGTGGAGACGTAGTTCGTTCCCACCACCACAGCAGTGCTGGTGACCAGCACTGTGCTGACTGCCAGGGCGGCAATCATTTGAGTTCGGGGGGAGAACTTCATGACTCTAGGTTAATCGCTGAAACTTAACGCCAGCTGAGTGCATCTTGTTTATGCGGGTGAATTAAAGCGCTGTTGCGCAGCAAGGATTCCTTCTTCTGCGATGGTCTCCACTGCATCCGCAGCATGGGCTAGAACATGCGGCAAAATCTCACGCTGTGCCGAGCTGAAGTTGGAGAGCACAAAGTCCGCTGCATCTTGGCGACCGGGTGGGCGACCGATGCCGATGCGGACACGATTGAATTCATTCGTACCAATAGCCGCGATGATGTCGCGTAGGCCGTTGTGGCCTCCGTGTCCGCCATTGCTTTTGAGTCGAACCACGTCAAAGTCGATGTCGAGTTCGTCGTGAAGAACAATCAAGTTTGATGGTTCAATTCCATAGAACTTCAACAGGTTGGCAACAGGCCCACCGGAGAGGTTCATAAACGTGTTGGGCTTAGCGAGAACAAGTTTGGGGCCTCCAGGGCGCACCCAACCTTCCGCTACAAGCGCGTTTGCTTTGTGTGACTTGAACGTCGCACCGATGTCGCTGGCTAACTGCGACAGAGCCATCTGACCCACGTTGTGGCGATGACTGGCGTAGTCGGGCCCGGGGTTGCCGAGCCCGACTACAAGCCAGGTAGTGCTCAATGCAGTGTTACTCAGCAGCCTCAGCTGCAGCAGCTGCACCGGAGAGCTCAGCGTCAGCGAGTGCTTCTGCCTTCTCTGCCTCGTGCTGCTCAGCGTGGATTTCTGCCTTGTGCTCAGCGTGAGCTGCTTCATCAGCGAGCTCTGCAGCGAGTTCTTCACCAGACTCTGCAAGGTCCTTAGCCTTTGCACCGTGAACGTGAACAACAAGCTGAGTGGGGTCACCAGCAACAGCAACACCTGCAGGAAGGTTGAGGTCTGCATAGGTTACGCGGTAACCAGCAGCAGCACCTTCGATGCTGACCTCAATGAATGCAGGGATGTGAGTTGCCTCAGCCTCAAGGTGTGCCGACTTAGCGTCGAGCTCGAGGGTGTTACCAGCCTGCTGAGTACCGACGATGTGGATGGGCACGTCAACGACAACCTTCTCGCCAACCTTGACCACAACGAGGTCAATGTGCTCGATGATCTGGCGTACGGGGTCCTTCTGAACATCCTTCACGAGTGCAAGAGTGCTCTTGCCATCGATCTGGAGGTCGAGGATTGCGTTCTTCTTACGCAGCAGAAGAGAAACCTGACGAGCAGGAACCGCAACGTGAAGAACCTCTGCACCGTGACCGTACACAACGGCAGGAATCTGACCTGCAACGCGAAGACGGCGAGCAAAACCCTTACCGAACTGGGTACGTACCTCTGCGGGTACCTTGTTATCAACTTCAGCCATGATGGCCTCCTTGTCTTGCGAGGCCGTGGCCTCAATCGTTATTTCAACTCGAACGCATGTCAGCGTGAGGAAACGGCGAGAGCCACATTCCACCGCGTCGATAACGGATATCCAAGAGATATCCCTCGCCGAAGTACTCCTTTACTGTAGCGGGAAAGCCGTAACAGCGCGAAATCGAGCAAGAAGGGCAATCCTCGGTCGGGTACGATTGAAATTAGAGACGTTATTCATTAAGAGACGACTGAATACCTCTTATCTTTCCCACTTTTTACTTTTCTTCAGCTAGGAGACGCATTCGTGAGCGCGAAGGCAAACATTGGAGTCGTAGGACTCGCCGTTATGGGTTCTAACTTGGCACGCAACCTTGCCAGCCGCGAAGGCAACACCGTTGCCGTTTACAACCGTTCCTATGCGCGCACCGAGCAGCTCATCACCGAGCACCCAGAGGCTCGCTTCATTGCTTCCGAGACCATTGATGACTTTGTCGCATCACTGGCAAAGCCTCGCACCGCGATCATCATGGTTCAGGCTGGTGCCGGAACTGACGCTGTGATCAGTCAGCTGGCTGAACGCTTCGAACCTGGCGACATCATTGTCGACGGCGGTAACGCACTCTTCACCGACACTCTGCGACGTGAGGCAGCGATCTCCCCCACCGGCATTCACTTTGTGGGTGCAGGTATTTCCGGTGGTGAAGAGGGCGCGCTCAAGGGCCCCAGCATCATGCCCGGTGGTTCTGCAGAGTCTTACAAGACCCTCGGCCCCATCCTTTCTTCCATCGCAGCTGTTGCTGAGGGTGAACCGTGCGTAACTCACGTGGGTACCGACGGCGCTGGCCACTTCGTGAAGATGATTCACAACGGTATTGAGTATGCAGATATGCAGCTCATTGCTGAGGCTTACGACCTGCTTCGTAACATCGGCGGATTCTCTCCTGCCGAGATTGCAGATATCTTCACCGAATGGAACAAGGGCGAGCTCGAGTCCTACCTGATCGAGATCACCGCTGAGGTTCTCAAGCAGGTCGATGCCAAGACCGGTAAGCCACTGGTTGATGTCATTCTGGATGAGGCAGGCTCCAAGGGAACTGGTGTCTGGACTGTTCAGACGTCGCTGAACCTGGGTGTTCCCGTTTCCGGTATTGCTGAGGCGGTATTTGCTCGTTCGCTGTCATCACAGCGTGCACAGCGCGATGCGGCCAACAACCTTCCCGCAGAGACCTTCCCCTTCGAGGTTCCCAACAAGGAAGCTTTCGTTGAGGAAGTACGCCTTGCCCTCTATGCTTCGAAGATTGTTGCTTACGCTCAGGGCTTCGATGCGATTCGTGCCGGCGCGAAGGAATACAACTGGAACATTGACTTGGGTGCTGTGTCCAAGATCTGGCGTGGTGGCTGCATCATCCGTGCCCAGTTCCTCAACCGCATTGCAGAGGCCTATGGCAAAGATGCGAACCTGTTGTCCCTGCTTCTTGATGGTTACTTCACCGACGCTGTAGCGAAGTCTCTGGGCGCATGGCGCCGTGTAGTGGCTGGAGCATCCCTTGCTGGATACCCCATTCCTGCTTTCGCTTCCTCCCTGTCCTACTACGACGGTCTGCGCGCTGAGCGCCTTCCCGCTTCTGTGGTGCAGGGTCAGCGCGACTTCTTTGGGGCTCACACCTACAAGCGCGTAGACATGCCTGGCACCTTCCACACGCTGTGGTCGGGAGATCGCACCGAAATCGAAGCTGAGCCCAGCACCCACTAAATCCGATTGCGGGAATTCCCTCCCCCGCACAAAGGAGACAACCATGAGTGATCGCATTGTGGTCATTGGCGAGGCACTGATCGACCTCATCCAACAAGCTGACGGCAGCTATCAGGCCAAGCCTGGTGGTGCACCAGCAAACGTGTCCATTGCCTTAGCTCGCTTAGGTGCACACGTGAGTTTCGCAGGCCGTATGAGTGATGACAAGTTTGGCCAGAAGCTGCACGATTGGCTCAGCCCAGAGAAAATTGACCTCTCACTGGTTGAGCGAACCAGTGACCCCACCTCACTGGCTGTGGCATCGCTGGATGATCAGGGCAAGGCCAGCTACAGCTTCTATCTCAAAGGAACTGCTGACTGGGGTTGGACTCTGGGTGCATTTGTTCACTTGGAAGTGGAACCACCAGCTGCACTGGTGATTGGCTCCGTTGCCACCGCTATTGAGCCTGGTGCTTCGGTGATTGAGAACCTCGCCGGCCACCTGCACTCAACGGAAAACTCGACTGTCATTATTGACCTCAACATTCGCCCAGGTCTCGGTTTTGAACGCGAGAACGAGACAGTGCGTGTGGAGCGCCAGATCAAACTGGCACACATTGTGAAGGCATCAGATGATGACCTCGCCTGGCTCTATCCCGACCGCTCACCGGTTGACACTGCTCGTCTCTGGGCTGGCGCTGGTCACCACGTCATCATGACTCGTGGCGCAGACGGGGCAACCCTGTTCACCCCCACCGGAGACACGGTGAGCGTGAAGGCACCGGTTATTGAACTTGTCGACACCGTCGGTGCCGGTGACTCCTTCCTGGGCGCCACGTTATATGGATTGCAGCAACGTGGAGCACTTGGCGGTAATGCTGAGGAACTTCTGGCCAAGGTCACACTGGATGAATGGATTGACCTGCTCACCCTTGCAGCGGAAGTCGGCGCCATCACCTGCTCTCGTGCTGGGTGTAATCCACCCACGCTTGCCGAACTAGGCTTGTAGGGCGCTCGCCCAGATTCTTTCCACCCAAGCCATCCTTTTGGGATGTGTGCTTCTCGGGTGGTTCATGGGGCGACGAATCCACAAATTCACAGACAACCGCTTCACTGAGGGCCCCTGCACAGCAGAGGCCCACAGTCATGAAACTGCTGTTATGCAGCTCCATCAAACATTGAGGTGACAGAACCCTCTTCGAAGACTTCGTGGATGGCACTGGCAAGCAGTGGCGCAATCGGAAGAATGGTGAGCTTGTCAAAGCGCTTCTCTTCAGCGATAGGAAGAGTGTCGGTGACGACAACTGCACTAATGAACTCAGACTGCAGAATCTCACACGCAGGATCTGAGAACACGGCGTGTGTGGCAGCAACAACAACACCAATGGCGCCATTAGCAACCAGAGCTTCAGCAGCCTTCACGATGGTGCGACCGGTGTCAATCATGTCGTCAACCAAGAGGCAGACGCGGCCAGAAACTTCACCCACGATTTCGTGAACAGTGACCTGGTTGTGAACCTTGGGGTCACGACGCTTGTGAATAATGGCCAGTGGAGCACCTAGCTTCTCGCTCCAGATGTCGGCAACGCGAACACGGCCCATATCTGGAGACACCACGGTGAGTGTTGCAGGGTCGAGCTGAGCACGGAAGTGCTCGAGCAGCACGGGCATAGCAAAGAGGTGGTCTACTGGGCCATCAAAGAAGCCCTGGATCTGTGCTGCGTGGAGATCGACGCTCATGATGCGGTCTGCACCTGCGGTCTTGAACAGGTCAGCAATCAAACGAGCAGAGATGGGCTCGCGGCCACGGCCCTTCTTGTCCTGACGAGCGTAGGGATAGAACGGAGCAACTACCGTGATGCGCTTGGCCGATGCACGCTTGAGCGCATCAATCATGATCAAGGTTTCCATTACCCATTCGTTGATGGGGGCAGTGTGAGACTGAACCACGAAGACATCAGCACCACGAACACTGTCGTCATAACGCGCATAGATTTCACCGTTGGCGAAGGTGCGCAGGTCGGTGCCGGAGACGTGGGTGTTCAGTGCGGCAGCAACTTCGGTGGCAAGTTGTGGGTGAGCGCGTCCACTCACGATCACGAGCTTCTTCTTCGTTGACACGGAGATTTCTGACACTGGCGGCCTTTCGAAGGTGGTTTGACTCGTGTGGGGTGAGCTACTTGGCCTCGTCAGCAGCTTTCGCTGCTGCGGTGCCGGGACGGTTGGCTTCAACCCAGCCGTCTATGTTGCGCTGTGGGGCCACGTTAATGGCGAGTGCTCCGGCTGGGACATCCTTACGGATGACCGCACCAGCGCCGCTATAGGCTCCATCGCCAATACTAATTGGCGCAACGAAGGTGTTGTGAGACCCAGTTCGAACATGGGAACCCACGGTGGTGTGACTCTTGGTCACGCCGTCGTAATTAGCAAAGATGGTGCCAGCACCAATGTTGCTTCCCTCGCCGATGGTGGCATCGCCGACATAGGACAGGTGAGGGACTTTACTTCCCTTGCCAATGCGAGCATTTTTCGTCTCAACGAAAGTGCCAATCTTTCCGTCTGCCTCAAGATAGGTTCCTGGACGCAGGTAAGAGAAGGGGCCAACCGATGCACCAGCACCGATGACTGACAGTGTCGCATCGGTGCGCTTGACCACAGCACCCTCGCCCACCTCTGTGTCGAGCAAGGTGGTGTCGGGACCGATCACGGCACCGGTCTCCACCACGGTGGCACCGAGAAGTTGTGTTCCTGGCTTGATTTCCACATCTGGAGCAAGCTGCACCTGAATATCGATCCAGGTTGAGGCAGGATCAGTAATTGTCACACCAGCAAGCTGCCAGCCGCGCACAATCAAGCCATTGAGCAAACCTGCCGCACGAGAAAGCTGAGCACGGTCGTTGATACCTTCGACTTTCCAAGAATCAAGAATCTCTACTGCCGCTACGGTCGCTCCTGCTTCGCGCAGAAGACCAATCACGTCAGTGATGTATTTCTCGCCCTGAGCATTGTCGAGGGTGAGGTTGCTCAACTGTGCACGAAGCTCAGGTGCAGAGAAGACATAGATCCCGGCATTGATTTCTTTGATTGCCAGTTCATCCTGATTGGCATCCTTGTGCTCAACGAGCTTCTCCAGGTTGCCATCAGCAGAACGGATCACACGACCATAACCAGTGGCATCGTCCAAGATGGTGGACAACACCGTTGCGGCAGCCTGCGCATCGCGGTGCTGATTAATCAAGCCTTGGAGTGTTTCAGCATCCAGCAGTGGCACATCTCCGTTGACCACGAGCACATCCCCCGCGAACCCGGATGGAAGTGCAGCAACAGCAAGCTCAACTGCACGACCGGTGCCAGGAACGTCGTCCTGATCCACAATGATGCTTTCGGGCAGGTCAACTTCAATGACCTCCACCAGACGGTCACGTTCGTGGCGAACAACAGAAACTACGTGTGCTGCGTTCAGTTCACGTGCAGTAGCAAGAACGTGACTGACGACCGAAACGCCACCGAGCTTGTGTAACAGCTTGGGTGTGGAGCTCTTCATGCGAGTGCCTTGACCAGCTGCAAGAACCACGATGGCTAGTTGTGCGTCGGTCACTCACGTCTCCAATTTTTGATCGGGAGCTCCGCCACCAGGATTCGAACCTAGACCAACAGATCCAAAGACTGTTGTGCTGCCTTTACACTATGGCGGACCGTGGATTCTCTTTGAGGAAACCCACACGTACAGTCTGCCAGATTCCAGCAGGGATAATGGATGCATGGCCCCAGAGAATGATGAAGTCGACCGCATTGTGCAGTCGTGGAAGCGTGAGCGTCCCGATCTGGACTTCTCTCCCCTGCAGGTTCTCTCCCGCGTAGGGCGCCTGGCCAAGATGCTAGACCGCGCCAGGAAAGACGCGTTCCACAAATCTAAGTTGGAATCGTGGGAATTCGATGTTCTTGCAGCTCTGCGCCGTGAAGGCCACCCCTACCAGCTCAGCCCCAAGGCATTACTGCAACAAACATTGGTTTCCAGTGGAACTATGACAAACCGCATCGACCGCCTGGTCGACAGCGGTTTGGTGGTTCGTAGAGAAGACCCCAATGACGGTCGTGGTGTTCTGGTCGAGATGACAACCGCAGGGTTGACGCGCGTTGATGCTGCCATTACCCGCTTGGTAGATGCCGAGGCGATTCTGTTGTCTTCGCTTTCACGTAGTGAACAAACCCGCTTGGCGGAATCTTTACGGCGACTCAGCATCGATGTCGACACCCAAGAATCCGCTGACTAAACATGGCACGCCACCGAGGATTTTGGCCCTCTGAAAAGTCAGGCAAAGTAGCACTCTGGTTTGCCGTCGGAGCTTTTCTGCTGTGGGTCATCCTGCCCATGATCACTGGCGCGTTCCGCGAGAGTGTTCCTGTGACAGACACTTGGGTGATGCCGTTCATTGGTGTGGTGGGGGTAGCCATCGCTGCCGCAGTGAATCTGTTTACCTATGTGGTCAAGCGCCAACGATCTGCCCTGAACCTCACAGCGATGTCACTGACTGTGTGCTTCACGGTGTTCTCGGCCGTGTTTTTGATAGGTGAAGGACTTGCAGGGGTTTAGTGCCCGAGCAACTCACTCAGTTCTAACCAGCGCATCTCGAGATCTGCGATAGTTCCTTCGCACGCACTGATCTGCGCTGCATATTCACCCAGGCCCACGTAATCGTTAGGGTCATGGGCGGCCATCTTCTCGTGAATGAGAGCAATATCTGCTTGTTGTTTAGCAATCTTGCGCTCAATAGAGCCGAACTCTTTTTCTGCGTTGCGAAGCTCGGCCCCTGAAAGCTGTGGCTGAGCCTTGTGTGCAACTGCCGGTGAAGCTGTGCTGGTGGGTGCTGCAGGAGCCGCGACTTGCTTGGCACGCAGTGCCAGGTATTGATCCACCCCATTAGGCAGATGGGTGAAGTGGCCTTCGAGCACGGCGTATTGATTATCCGTGATGCGCTCGAGTAGGTAGCGGTCGTGAGAGATCACGAGCAGGGTTCCTGGCCACGTATCCAGCAAGTCCTCCATCGCGACCAACATGTCTGTGTCGAGGTCGTTGGTGGGCTCATCCAGGATCAACACGTTCGGTTCATCTAACAAGATAAGAAGTAGCTGCAGGCGTCGCTTCTGACCACCAGAGAGATCTTTCACGGGAGTGGCCAACTGTGCTGAGGTGAAACCGAGGCGTTCCAACAACTGGCCAGGGGTCATCTCCTTGCCACCAACTGCATAGGTGGTGCGCTTTTCTGCAACGACGGCACTGACACGCATGTCTTGAACAGCGGTGAGCTCATCAAGCTGTTGAGTAAGCGTGGCAATCTTGACTGTCTTGCCTCGCTTCACACGACCGCTCGTTGCCTCCACATGCCCAGAAACCAGCCCCAACAATGTGGACTTTCCTGCACCGTTGATACCGAGAATTCCGGTGCGCTCACCAGGAGCAATACGCCAGGTGACATTGCGTAATACTTGCTTGTCGCCAAAGCTGACCGAGACATCTTCGAGATCAACCACGTCTTTACCCAAACGCTGCATCGCCATTTGGGAGAGGGTGATCTGATCACGAACAGGTGGTTCATCTGCAATGAGGGCATTGGCTGCCTCAATACGGAACTTCGGTTTTGCCGTTCGTGCGGGTGCACCACGGCGAAGCCAGGCCAATTCTTTCTTCATCAGGTTTTGACGTTTGGCCTCACTCACCGCAGCCATGCGGTCGCGTTCCACACGTTGCAAAACATACGCGGCATAGCCGCCCTCGAAGGGCTCCAGAATCCGGTCGTGAACTTCCCAGGTGTCTGTGGAGACTTCGTCGAGGAACCAGCGGTCGTGAGTGACCACGAGCAGACCGCCCTGACCGTTAGGCCAGCGCTTCTTCAGGTGTGAGGCAAGCCAGGAAATACCTTCCACATCTAGGTGGTTGGTGGGCTCGTCTAAGAAAATGACGTCCCAGTCTCCGGTCAGCAATGCTGCCAGTGCGACGCGGCGGCGCTGACCGCCAGAAAGATCTCCCACCTTCGCATCCCAAGGAATATCCGAGACGAGACCGGCAAGAACATCACGAACCTTGGCATCCCCGGCCCAGACGTGTTCTTCAATACCGCCCACGATGGCCTCGCCCACGGTGAGTGTGGGGTCAACCTCATCGGATTGGTCCAGCATTCCTAAGGTGATGCCACCGCGCCTCGTAACGCGACCAGAATCTGGTTCTAACCGCCCTGCAAGAATTTTCATCAGGGTGGACTTGCCGTCACCGTTGCGACCGACAACACCAATGCGATCACCGTCGTTGAGGCCTACGGTGATGCCCTCAAAGATGACGCGCGTGGGAAATTCAAGGTGGAGGTTTTCTCCACCGAGCAAGTGCGCCATTAGTCGTTGACCAGGCGTGCGCCGTGGACAGGGCCGGTCACACGAAGTGCCTTGTGGCCTGCAGCGCTGAGTGTCACTTGAAGATCAACTGCAGATTCTTCATCTTCGACCAGGAACGCGAGGGTGGGGCCAGAGCCTGAAACAATGCCGGCAAGTGCACCATTCTTTTCACCGAGCTCCAGAATGTCCACTAGGGAAGGCTGCAAATGGAGGGCAGGTGCTTGCAAGTCATTGCTCAACGCATCTGCAAGTTGCACAGGATCACCCGCACGCAGTGCCTGAAGCACATGAGTGTCCACGGTGGGCAGCTGAGGTGCAGGTTTGATATCTGCAATGTGGCGTTCCCGGTGAGCATCAAGTTCGCCATAGACAGCGGGAGTGCTCAGCCCGAAGTCCGCAGGGACCAGAACCCATTCAAAGTGTTCGTGGCTGGTGAGCACAGGACTCAAACGGTCACCGCGTCCAGTGCCAATGGCTGTGCCACCCATCAGAGCAAAAGGAACGTCAGCGCCAAGTTCAGCTGCCAAGGTGAGCAGGGTTTCTTTGCCCACATTGGTTCCCCACAGTGCATCACAGGCAACCAGGGTTCCAGCAGCATCTGCTGAACCGCCGCCCATACCCCCGGCAATGGGAACGTTTTTCTCGATGACCAGTCGAACACCACCGCGGTACTTCGTTGCACGAGCCAGTAGCTGCGCTGCCTTGATGGCGAGGTTACTGGCATCGAGCGGAACGCCACTGAGATCAAAATCACCGGTGAACGATACGGAGAAATCATCTGCGTGGTAGGCGCGAATGTCTTCATAGAGACTGACTGCTTGATAGGTGGTTGCCACGTCGTGGTAACCATCCTCCATCACTGCGCCAACAGCGAGCGAGACATTGATTTTGCCGGGGGCTCGAACGTGAGCCACCTCGCGTGCACCTGTCTCGGTCATGATTCCAAACTAGCTGGCGTTGGCAATTGACACGAATTGAGCAATGGTGAGCTGCTCTCCGCGCAGAGTGGGATCAATCCCTGCACACTCCAATAGCTCGGTAGCAGCTGCACTGGAACCACACAGATCGGAGAGAGCTTGGCGCAACATCTTGCGCCGCTGGCCGAATGCCCCATCGATGATCTCGAAGGTGCGGCGGCGCAATGCTTCATCGCCGGGCTCCACAGCATCGCGCTCAAATCCCACAAGCACCGAGTCCACATTCGGTACCGGCCAGAACACCTGGCGGCTCACAGTGCCCGCAATGCGCCACTTGCCATACCAAGCAGCCTTAGCACTGGGCCCGCCATACACCTTCGAACCAGGCTCAGCAGCCAGACGGTGTCCCACCTCGGCCTGAACCATGACAACACCCGAACGAATGCTGGGGAAGTGCTCCAGGAAGTGAAGCAACACAGGAACGGAGACGTTGTAGGGGAGATTGGCAACCAGACGTGTTGGCTCGTTGGGTAGCTCCAAAATCTTCATCGCGTCTTCGTGAATCACGGTGAGGTCAGCACCCGGTGCCATCTCGGCAAAGGTTGCAGGCAGCTGTGCTGCCAAGCGGCCATCAATCTCCACCGCAACCAAGGAAGCCCCTGCTTCCACAATGCCCAGGCTTAAAGAACCAAGCCCTGGGCCAATCTCAACAACTTTGTCCCCTGATTCAACGTGAGCAACCTTGACGATTTTGCGCACCGTGTTGGCATCAATGACAAAGTTCTGCCCCAACTTCTTCGTTGGAGTGACATCTAGTATCTCTGCCAGATCTCGAATCTCGGCAGGCCCGAGGAGTTTCACACTCATTCGACAAGCCCCTCTTGCCACGAGCCATAAACCTTCTCAGTGTTGAAGAAAATCTGTGCACACAGATCACCCAGATCAACATTCAAAACCTCTGCCATGGAGCGAACAGTGTGAGGAGTCATATAGGGAGCATTGGGCCGACCCCGGAAGGGAGTGGGTGTCAGGAACGGTGCATCCGTTTCCACCAGCACAAGCTCACGAGGAATCACACGGAGTGCTTCACGTAAGTTTTCATTCTTCTTGAATGTGACCGTTCCTGAAAAGGAGAGATACCAACCGTGATCGGCGGCAATCTTGGCCATCGTGGCATCCCCTGAGAAACAGTGGAACACGGTCTTCTCTGGGGCTCCCACGCGCAGCAGCGTTTCGATCACGTCATCATGTGCGTCACGGTCATGAATCTGCATTGCGATGGAGTGCTTCTTCGCAATCTCAATGTGTGCTTCGAAGGATCGACGTTGCGCAGCAAGACCTTCAGCACCCGTGCGGAAGAAGTCGAGTCCGGTCTCCCCCACCGCACGCGTGCGGGGCCAGGCAGCAAGCTCATCAATGACGGCCAAAGCGTCATCGAGCGTGCCTGCTTCTTCGTAGCGTGGGGCTTCATTGGGGTGAATAGCAACAGCGGCAAGCATTCGAGGTTCTGCAGCAGCAACTGTGGCAGACCATTTCGATGTCTCCACGTCGCCGCCAACCTGAATCACGCCAACAATGCCCACCTCGGCAGCACGTTCGAGATGCTCGTGATAATCGATGGGCTGCTCACCATCAGAGATCTCGAGGTGAGTGTGATTGTCATAGACCGCGACCGGGAGGGGTTCTGGAAGTGGTGGGTAGGACAAGTCACGCTTCTGGCCGTGCTCGGCTGTGGTGTCGCGCTGACGAATATATGCCGATTCGGTCATATTGGCTGATCCGACTACTCGGCGGAGGACTCAATACGTGGGAAAAGGGCTTCCAAAGCGCCAACGGTGGTTCCGGTGGGAACTTGGTTCCACTTCCCTGCTTCGCGGATGGGCTGAGCAGTGAGGGCGCCGAGGCTTGCTTCAACGTTCAAAGCTGACCACAGCTTCTGGGTCGCCTGAGGCATGAACGGCGAGAGCAACACAGCAAGAGCACGCAGGCCCTCGGTTGCCGTATTGAGCACAGTTGCAAGGCGGCCAGCCTGATCAGGATCCTTCGCCAGAGCCCAGGGCTCTTGCTCAGTGATGTATCCGTTGAGAGCATCAACGATGGTCCAGATCGAGGTCACCGCATCATGGATCGCCAGCCGCTCAATTGCTGCATCTGCTTCAACAGCTGCCGCGGCAACGACGTCCACGATGGCCTTATCCGATGGGGTAAGTTCACCAGCGGCGGGAACAACTCCGTCGAAGTAGCGGGTCACCATGGCCAGGGTGCGCGAGGCAAGGTTTCCAAAACCGTTTGCAAGCTCAGCCTGGTAGCGAGCAGAAAGGTCTTCCCAGCTGAAGGAGCCATCTTGACCAAAGCTAATTGCGCTCATGAAGTAGTAACGGAATGCATCCGAACCGAACGTGTCGGTGATGTCATTGGGTGCAATACCCGTGAGCTTGGACTTGGACATCTTCTCGCCACCAACGAGTAGCCAACCGTGTCCATAGACCTGGTGAGGAACCTCAACACCGGCAGCCATGAGCATGGCAGGCCAGATCACCGCGTGGAAGCGAAGGATGTCTTTACCCACGATGTGGGTAGCAGGCCAGAGAGAATCCAGCTTCTCCTGGTCATAGCCGTAACCTGCAGCAGTGATGTAGTTCAGCAGTGCATCGAACCACACATAGACAACGTGCGATTCATCCCAGGGAAGCTTGATTCCCCAGTCGAAGCTGGAGCGAGAAATGGAGAGGTCGTTGAGCCCCTGCTTCACAAACTGGACAACCTCGTTACGGGCAGATTCAGGCTGTACAAAGTTGGGGTTTGCTTCATACATATCCAGCAAAGGCTGGGTGAAGTCACTCATACGGAAGAAGTAGTTCTTCTCGTGCAGGTTCTCTACCGGCTTGGAGTGAATTGCACAGACCTTCTCGCCGGCAAACTCTCCGGTGCCCTCAACCAGATCAGAGTCCTGCTTGTACTCTTCACAGCCCACACAGTAAGAGCCCTCGTATTCCCCGGTGTAGATGTATCCAGCGTCATAGAGGTGTTGCAGGAACTTCTTCACATTGTCTTCGTGACGAGCATCCGTGGTGCGAATGAAGTCATCGTTAGAAATATCAATGGTGTCTAGCAGTGGCTTCCACGCAGACTCAACGAGGCGATCTACCCATTCCTGGGGAGTGGCACCGTTTGCGGTTGCAGTGCGCAAAATCTTTTCACCGTGTTCGTCAGTACCAGTGAGCATCCAGGTGCGATCGCCGGCCTGGCGGTGCCAGCGTGCGAGCACGTCTGCAGCTACCTCTGTGTAGGCGTGACCAATGTGTGGTACGTCGTTGACGTAGAAGATAGGGGTGGTGACGTAGAAGCTCTTGCCGGCAGACATAGCTTCTATTCTATTTTGCTGCGAGAGCTGCCTGATACAGGTCCCGTTTGGAGAGCCCCGTCTCTTCAGCAACCTGTGTAGTGGCCTCTTTCAGACGCACACCATCAGCAACCAGTATCTGAACCTGGGCTAAACCATCCTCGAGAGTGACGGTTGCGGCCGTTGCTCCACCAATGACGAGAACAATCTCGCCACGCACACCTTCTGCTGCCCAGTCGGCAAGCTCGGACAGTGTTCCGCGCTTGACCTCTTCATAGAGTTTGGTCAGTTCCCGACACACTGCAGCCCGACGGTGAGTACCCAATTCATCCCGGGCATCTGCCAAGGATTCAGCAATGCGATTGGGTGATTCAAAGAAGACCATGGTGCGAGATTCGCGGGCAAGTTCCCGGAATGCAGATTTACGCTCCCCCGATTTCCGCGGCAGGAAACCTTCGAAGGTGAAGCGATCGGTGGGAAGCCCTGCCACGGCGAGCGCGGTAATGACCGCGCTGGGCCCTGGAATAGCGGTGATTTGAATACCTGCTGCAGCAGCTGCCTCAACGAGGTGGAAGCCTGGGTCACTCACCGTGGGCATTCCTGCATCAGAGAGCACAAGGACATCCTGTTCCTTGGCCAACTCAATGATTTCTGGCGACTTGGAGGTCTCGTTGTGATCGTGGAGTGCAATCAGGCGTGGCCTGTTCTCAATCCCTAAAGCATTGAGCAGTTTGGATGTGGTGCGGGTATCTTCACTGGCTATGACTGTGGCTTTACTCAGAGCCTCCACCAGTCGAGTGGAGGCGTCTCCTAAGTTCCCGATAGGAGTTGCGGCCAAGATAATCACACACCCAGTTTGGCAGGGTTCTCACTCGCTAGGCTAAACGGATGAAACAGGTGTGGTCAGCAAACCTGCGCTGGATAGCTCCAGCGCTTGTCTTATTGGTTGCTGCCGCCTTACGCCTGTGGAATTTAGGCAACCCGCACTCTCTCGTTTTTGACGAGACCTTCTATGTGAAGGACGCCTGGTCGTTGTGGAACAACGGCTATGAGTCCACCTGGGGTGAGAACCCTGATGCCAACTTCAATGCCGGGGATACTTCTGGTTTCAGCACCGACCCGTCGTATGTGGTTCACCCACCGCTGGGTAAGTGGCTGATCGGTCTGGGTATGTCTGCCTTTGGAGCCCAGAACTCCTTCGGTTGGCGTATTGGTGTTGCCATTGCCGGCATTTTGATTGTGCTCATGGTGATGCTCATAGCGCAGAGACTCTTCCACTCCACTGTGTTGACCGTGGTGGCGGGAAGCTTGATGGCTATCGACGGACATGCCATCACGCTTTCTCGGGTGAGTCTGCTCGATAACTTCGTTACGTTGTTCACCTTGGCCGGCTTTGGTCTGGTCTTGTTAGACCGTGAGCAAAACCTGCCCAGGCTCATGGCTTGGCTGCGCAGACGCAGGGCGCAACTCGGCGATGAAGCACAAGGTCCCACCTGGGGTCCGACGCTGTGGAATAGGCCTTATTTGATTCTTGCGGGTCTCGCCTTTGGCTTGGCCTGCAGCGTGAAGTGGTCTGGCCTCTACTTCCTTGCGGGTTTTGCTGTCTATGTTGTGGTGATGGATGCCCTGGATCGACGCCGCGTTGGCCTGCCCTTCTGGATTTCTGCAGCGCTACTCAAGCAAGGACCTGCAACCTTTATCTTGATGGTTCCCATTGCTGTCGTGACCTATGTCACTAGCTGGGCTGGCTGGATTCTCACCAGCGGTGGCTACTATCGCAACTTGGTATCGCAAGACACCAGCCTGCGCTGGAGCGGGCCGCTGTCGTGGGTTCCGGACTGGGCACAAAGCCTGTGGGCTTATCACGTCTCTGCCTACCAATTCCATGTGGGCTTGGTCACCCCTCACTCCTACCAAGCAAACCCACTGACCTGGTTGATTATGTGGCGACCAACCAGCATGTTCTATGAAGGCGTCAACAATGGTGAAGCTGGGTGCACTTTCGACTCTTGCGCCTCAGCAATTACTGCCATTGCCAACCCTCTGATTTGGTGGGGCGGATCGGCAGCACTGGGGTATTTGCTATACCGACTGGTTCGCTACCGCGAGTGGAAGGTGGGCTTTATCCTGATGGGCATCGTCGCCGGGTATGTGCCCTGGCTGATGTACCTCAACCGCACCGTGTTCCAGTTCTATGGCATCGTCTATGAGCCCTACATGATCCTCGCCATCACGTTCGTGGTGAGTGTGATCTTGGCCATCAAGGATGACTACAAACGCAACACAGGAATTGCCATCCTTACTGTGTTTGGAATCCTCACTGTATTGGTCAGTATCTTCTTCTACCCACTCTGGAGTGGAATGCAGATTCCGTATTGGTACTGGCACATTCACATGTGGATGCCCAGCTGGATTTAGTCCGTCCCACTGACCGGACACGCGCACCCACAATTCTCTAGCTGGATTGCCGCGGCAACCCTAAGCTCAGTACCGTGACAGCGTACGTCTCAGCCTTTGACCTGTTTTCCATTGGTATCGGGCCCTCCAGTTCCCACACTGTGGGACCCATGCGGGCTGCCCTTGACTTCGTTACCACCCTGCGCGAGAAGAACCTCCTGAGCTCAGTCACCTCTGTGAACTGCAGCCTCTATGGGTCCCTCGGCTCCACCGGTATTGGCCATGGCACCCCCGGTGCTGTAATTGCGGGACTGACCGGCCTTGCCCCCGAGACGTGCATGCCCGAACAAGTGCGCAGTGCCTGGAGCTCACTAGAAAGTGCCCCCACCCTCAACCTCGGTGGCACACAATCGATCGCATTCACCCCAGCAGACATCAACTTTGAACCTCGCACCCGACTACCTGGCCACCCCAATGCCATGACTATCCGCGCCTTCGGTGCGGATGCAATACCCCTATGGGAACAGACCTACTATTCAGTCGGCGGTGGTTTCATTCGCCGCGACGGCGAAGAAACCAGCAGCATTCAAACCGAATGGCCGCTTCCCTATGGCACCTCCACTGCTTTGTTGGCGCTGTGCGATGTGCAGAACCTCACCATTGATCAGGTTGCCCTCAAGAACGAACTTTCTCAGCACACCGAGCAGGAAGTCACTGAGCGCTTGGATGCCATCTGGGACACCATGCACTCCTGCGTCAACGCGGGGCTCACCTCTGCGGGAACACTTCCTGGTGGTCTGAACGTGAAGCGACGCGCTGCAGAACTGCGCGAACATTTGGTCACCGCCGATGCGGCCAATAGCCGTGACACCACCATCGAATGGCTGCATGCCTTTGCCCTTGCCGTCAACGAAGAAAACGCTGCCGGCGGAAGAGTGGTCACTGCTCCCACCAATGGAGCTGCCGGCATTGTTCCCGCTGTTGCCAGCTACTACCTGCGCTTTGTGCCCGGAGCCAACCAAGAGGGCATCCGTCGCTATCTACTCACCGCAACGGCTATCGGCTCACTGTTCAAAGCCAACGCATCAATCTCGGGTGCAGAAGCAGGTTGCCAAGGCGAAGTAGGCCCTGCCTGCGCCATGGCAGCTGGTGGTTTGTGTGCAGTGTTGGGCGGAACACCACGTCAAGTGGAGAACGCAGCAGAGATCGCTATGGAACACCACCTTGGCCTCACCTGCGATCCAGTCGGTGGTCTGGTTCAAATTCCCTGCATTGAACGTAACGCCATTGCCAGTTCAACCGCGGTGAGCGCAGCACGTCTTGCCCTGCATGGTGATGGCAATCACCTGGTGTCCTTGGACACTGTGATTGAAACCATGCGTCAGACCGGTTTGGATATGTCGACCAAATACAAGGAGACCAGCGAAGGCGGTCTCGCCGTCAACGTGATTGAGTGCTAAAGCGCACTACCCACTACAGCGCTGCAGCAAGCTGGCGAATATCTCCTGCGTGAGTACCACAGCACCCACCAATAAGTGATGCTCCCTCACGCGCCCAGGTCTGGGCATAGGAAACCAGTGCATCCGCATCTGCGTTCTCCCACAAACCAGTTTCCGAGTTCCAGGTTCCACCACCATTTGCATAAATCACTATGGGCAGATCACTCACACTGCGGATTTCAGCGATAGCGGCAGAAACCAATACCGGGTCAACGCAGTTGACTCCGATGGCCGCAATAGCCGGAGAAGAGGCAGCTATCTGCGCTGCCTCCGCAAGGCTCTGCCCTGCCCACAACTTCCCATCAGGACCTAGGGAGAAACTCATCCAAGCAATTGCCCCAGGGAATTCTGCGAGCGCTGCAACAAGAGCTTCCGCTTCGAGGGCATCAGGAATGGTTTCGATGGCGAGCAGATCAGGGTTAGCAGAGAGTATTACTGAGAGGCGCTCAGCGTGGAACGCACGAAGCTCCTTAACAGTCTTGCCATAGTTGCCCTTGTATTCGCTTCCGTCGTGGAGGATGGCTCCATATGGTCCCACGCTGGCGGCAACGAGGGTGCCCGTTCCCGCAACGGCTTTGCGTGCAACCTCAATGCTGGCGCGCAGTGCGCGGTCGGCATCTTCAGCTGTGAGTCCTACTTCAACAAAGCCCGTGCGTGAGATTTGGTAGCTGGCAGTGATGACCACGCCTGCTCCCGCATCAACATATGCTTTGTGGGCTGCCTGGATCAGTGCTGGGTCATCGAGCAATGCCTGAGCAGTCCAGAGGGAACCCTCGAGACGGCAACCTTGTTGTTCCAGTTCTGTGCTCATTCCGCCGTCAATGGCGTAAGGAGTATGAACACGAGCGAGAAACTCTTCACGGGTCAGCATGACTAGAGCCTAAAGAACAACGAGGAAATGAAGAAAGTCGAGAAGACTTAGTTCGTCAAACCCAAGTACTCTTCCACAGGAATGCTGGCCTTTTTGTTCTTGAGCAAGAGATACATCGTGGCACCGGCAAGGGCAATCACCACAGCAATGATGCTGATGGTGGAGACAAAAGCACTCGAATAGATCGCAGCAAGATCCGCAGTACTCACCGCTGACAACGAGGAGTTTGTCGTCGAACCGGTTGCCATGTAACTGGTGATGGCATCCCAGTTACTATCCCCTGCTACTGCGCCATTGGTTGCCTTCTTCACGCCAGAGAGCGTAAAGAGCGAGACCATGACAGTGCTACCGGTCAGACCCAGCGCGTAACCGAACTGTCCCACAGCGAGCTTGCTAGAGGTAACGGGGCCATAGAACTTGGCAGGGGCCAAAGTAATGAAGAGGTTTCCTTGGCTCGTTGCGTTCATCATCCAACCCACAGCAGCAATGACCATGCCGGGGAGGAACATTAAGTAGCTCGAGGTGGGACCAATGATGAGATAGCTGGCAAAACCAAGAACCATCAAGACGTAGCCGGAGATGGCAGTGGTGCGAGGCACAGAACCCTTACCCAGCAATGTTCCAGCTATGACCGAACCAATGATTCCTGCTGCCGACATAGGCAAGCTTGCTGCACCCAACAGTGCTGCGGGGATGTGCGTCACGTACTGCCACATGTTAGGGAGCATCTGGCTCAACGAGGCTGATGCCATGTTCCAGAAAATACCCATCACTACAGCACCCAAGAATGCGGGGTGGGTCAGCAGCTTGATGGGGAATACAGGAGACTTTGTGCGATTTTCTCGAATACCGAATGCTGCCAGAGCGATCAGGGCGATAACCACTGGAACATAAAACGAGGGGTGACCGAAGCCGTTCGTTGCACCGCTGATGCCATAGAGCAAACCGGCAATACCGATAGCCACAAAAAGCATGCCGAGGTAATCAACTTTCGAGGGAGGCAGCTTGTCAATTTTGGGCAAGATGGGCTTAACAAAGAAGAAACCAATCACCGCAACCACGGGAAGAATCAGATATGCCAGTCGCCAGCTTGTAGCAATCAAGACGCCTGCCAACACCATTGCAATGACAGGGATAACGCCGTTGACGATGTTGAAGGTAGCCATCGCGGGTCCCAGAGATTTTGTACTCGAGACATTACGCAGCATGCCGTAAGAGGCGCCAAAGGTCACACCAAGAGCCACACCAGTAATCACACGGCCCAATAAATAGAAGAGAACAGCCGTGCCTGCCTTGGGATCAATCAGACCTGCGCTGGCGGTCATCAGCTGACCTGCCGCGGCAACAAGCACAGACAAGGCGAGGAGTAAACGACGACCGTAACGGTCAGCCAACATACCGCCAGGAATAGCTGTTGCTGCCAGGGCAAGGGTTGAAATACCAGCGGCTAGGGACTGGGTGGAAGCTGAGAAGTTCAGTTCGTCCGAGGCCTTCACCAATGCCAAGGAGGAGAGGATAGGGTCTGCTACCTGAATAGCACCCAACAGCCCCAGAAGAATAACGGCGGAGCGACGAAAGCCTGTTTCAGGTGCAGTTCCTGCATTAGCGGTTGTAGACACGTTTTCTCCTCATAAAGATGTGCTCAGTTAGTTTGGCACAGTAGACCCGTAGTACAAACACCCCTCGCGTAGTCTTGAAGGTGCCCATGGATGCCGCACTCATCACCTACCCGCCTGACCTGCCGGTCAGTGAACGGCGTGAAGAGATTCTGAAGACCATCCGTGACAACCAAGTTGTGATTATTGCCGGTGCAACTGGCTCCGGTAAGACCACTCAAATACCCAAGATGTGCCTGGAATTGGGCCGCACCAGCATTGCTCACACCCAGCCCCGGCGAATTGCTGCCCGTGCTGTAGCGGAGCGCATTGCAGAGGAGCTCAAGGTAGAACTCGGTGGCCTTGTTGGCTACCAAGTGCGCTTCACTGATCAAGCAAGCCCAGAAACCGAAGTCAAAGTCATGACCGACGGTATCTTGCTCAATGCTCTCCAGCGTGACCGACTTCTGAAAAACTACGACACCATCATCATCGATGAGGCACACGAGCGCAGCCTCAATATTGACTTCCTGCTGGGCTATCTCAAACAGATCTTGCCCCAGAGGCCAGATCTCAAACTCATCATTACCTCAGCCACCATCGACCCAGAGAGTTTCTCCCAGCACTTCGGCGGAGCACCCATGATTGAGGTCTCCGGGAGAACATTCCCGATAGAGATTCGCTACCGCCCACTGGTGGAAGACAAGATGTCCAGTGATGACGTCGATGATGATGAACTCGCTGATGCGTCCAACAAGGCAACACAGGCTCCTGAGCATTCTGCTCGGGATTATCTCGATGGCATCATCTCTGCCCTCAATGAGCTAGATAAAGAAGCCCCCGGAGATGTGTTGGTTTTTCTTTCCGGAGAGACAGAAATCCGCGATGCCCAAGAAGCCATCGAAGGACATATCGCGGCAGGCCGAATGAAGTCCGGCACGGAAGTCCTTCCCCTTTATGGCCGCCTCTCTGCTGCAGACCAGCACAAAGTATTTGAACCCAGCAAGGTTGTGGGACTGCGCAAACGCATCATCCTGGCCACTAACGTTGCAGAAACAAGCCTCACCGTCCCCGGCATCAAATACGTCATTGATGCCGGAACTGCACGTATTTCCAGATACTCACCCCGAGCAAAAGTGCAGCGCCTGCCTATCGAGGCAATCTCTCAAGCAAGTGCGAACCAACGCTCAGGCCGCTGTGGTCGAACAAGTGACGGCATTGCAATCCGCCTCTACTCAGAAGAAGACTTCGAGCGCCGCCCAGAATTCACCGACCCCGAAATCCTGCGCACCAACCTCGCCTCGGTGATTCTGCAAGCGGCTTCGCTGGGCTTGGGAGATATTTCTCAATTCCCCTTCCTGCAAACACCAGACTCCAGGGGCGTTAAAGACGGCATTGATCTCTTGAAAGAGCTTGGTGCTATACAAAGCAACTCCAACACAACCAAGTTGACCAAGATCGGTCACGACCTCTCCAGACTTCCCATTGAGCCGCGATTTGCCCGCATGGTCCTGGAATCTAGGAACCACGGGGTCACCAGAGAAGTGATGGCCATCGTTGCCGGCCTCACCGTGCAGGACCCGAGAGAACGCCCACTTGAGAAACGTCCCCAAGCAGACCTCTCCCATGCTCGCTTCACGGATCCCACCAGTGATTTCTTGTCACTGCTGAACCTGTGGAACTACCTCGAAGAGAAACAGAAAGAACTCTCCTCGAGCGCATTCCGCAGGATGTGTAAGGCAGAGTTCTTGAACTACCTCAGGGTCCGTGAGTGGAATGACGTTTTCCGCCAGCTCAAGACTCTGACCAAACCCTTAGGGCTCAGCTTGGGTGAGCCCAAGATCGACCCAGATGGTATTCACAAGTCACTGCTATCCGGTCTGCTTTCCCATATTGGTCTCAAGCAAGTCAGTGACAACAAGCTGGGAAGCAAATACAACGAGAAGAACTCTCCCCGCAAACAGCAGCACGAATACCTGGGTGCAAGAAATCAGAAGTTTGTCATCTTCCCTGGCTCTGCCCTAGCGAAGAAACCACCGGCAGCAGTGATGAGTGCAGAGCTCGTAGAGACCAGCAGACTCTTTGCCCGCACAAACGCTGCCATCGATCCCGGCTGGGCAGAGAAGATTGCAGGAGAGCTGTGTAAGCGCAGCTATAGCGAACCACACTGGGAGAAAAACCAGGGGGCAGTTGTTGCCTATGAGAGGGTCACCCTCTTTGGAGTGACCCTCGTTGCACACCGGAGAATGCAGTACTCAAGAGTAGACACAGAGCTATGCCGAGAACTCTTCATCCGCCATGCATTAGTAGATGGCGAATGGGACTCCAAGCAAGCGTTCGATCGAAGCAACAGAATCCTGCGTAGACAGCTCGAAGAACTCGAAGAACGCTCGAGAAGACGAGACATCCTCGCAGACGACGAAGTCGTCTTCGCCTTCTATGACCAGCGCATCCCTGCCGATGTCTTCTCCACCAGAACCTTTGAAGGATGGTGGAAGAAAGAGCGAAGCACCAATCCTGACTTCCTCACCATGCAACGCTCAGACCTGTTAGAAGAAACAGAAGCTGAACATGACGAGATCGAATTCCCCTCCGAGTGGGTCTATGGCGACCAGCGCCTCAAGCTCAAATACAGGTTCGAACCCGGCCGTGAAGATGATGGGGTCACAGTCGAGATTCCCCTGCCATTACTAGCCAGGCTAGAACCAGAAGCATTCGACTGGCTCGTCCCCGGTCTTCGCCTCGAGCTCATCACAGGCCTGATCAAAACCCTCCCTAAAAACATTAGAAGGCAAGTAGTCCCGGCAGCAGACTGGGCTGCCAAAGCAGCTGCGACCTTGCCTGAACAACCAGAGGGCAACCTGTTGGTTGCCGTTGCCAAAGCACTTCAACATCTCAGTGGCGCACTCGTCTCACCACAGGACTTTGACCCTGAGCGCCTGGCAGATCACCTCCGCATGACCTACCGCGTCATCAGCAACACAGGAAAGAACCTAGGCACCGACAAAAACTTAAGCAAGCTCCAACGAGGCTTAGCCGAGCGCAGCAGAGACGCAGTGGCCGAGGTAGCCGAGCGCGTGACATCACCACTGGAGAGAGACGGTCTCACGAGCTGGGACTTTGATGAACTGCCTCGAACAGTGGATGCCAAGCACGGTGGCAACACCGTGCGTGCATACCCCGCACTTGTTGTTGAGAACCCAGGAACAGCTCGGCAAGAAGTCAACATCAGACTTCTTGCCACCGAAGCAGACCAGAGACGTGAACACCCTCTAGGGACCAGAGCACTTGTTGTTGCGGCAATACCTTCACCTGCGAAGTATGTGCAGGAACACCTCACCGCTGCAGAGAAACTCATTCTCACTCAGAGCCCCTACCCCAGCCTGAATGCACTCATCTCTGATGCCATCGCAGCCAGCGTTGACAACGTGCTGTTCTCCATGCGTGAGGACGGAATGATCTTCCAGAAAGCAGAGTTTGAAACCCTGAGAGACAGAGTCCAAGGCGCCATCATGGACAACATCTTCGATGCTGTCTCACTCACTGCACGCATTCTGAGTGCCGCTAAAGAAGCACAGAAGGCAATGGCGAACACCAACCCCATGTCCTTCCTTGCCCAGCTCTCACAAGAGAAAGCACACCTAGAACAGCTTCTTCAGCCTGGGTTTATTTCTGATGCAGGATTAGCACGTCTGCCCCGCATACTCATCTATGTCAGAGCTATCACCATGCGCATTAACAAGATGGTTGAAGATTCAGGCAGAGACAGAACAGCGGCTGTTGAGCTCGATCAAGCACTCAATCTCTACGAAGCTGCAGGTGGCAAAATCCCACTCGCTCCTCATTCACCAGACAAGTTGGTTAAGGTTCGTTGGATGTTAGAAGAGTTCAGAGTGAGCCTCTTTGCTCAGTCTCTAGGAACAGCAGAGCCCATCTCGTTACAGAGGATCAAGAAGGTATTGGCATAAACAAGAACACCCCAGCCATAAGGCTGGGGTGTTCTGGTATTTGATACTTAGTTGCTGCGCTCGCGGCGAGCAATCATGAAGAGCTCTGCACCAACAAGTGCCAGTGACAGCCCACCTGTGAGGAGGGAGATGCCTGAAGCGGTGTTGATACCGGTGTTTGCTAGAGGCTGAGCGCTGGTCGAACTCGAACCGCTTCCAGAGCTATTCGCGGTCCACTGGGCATAAAGAATTCTGCTCGACTGGAAGTTATAAGTAGCTCCATCTGCAAAGGCAGTTCCAGAACCATTTGCAGCGGTGTTCCACCCTGAGAATGTGTATCCAGAACGAGTGAAAGTGTTTGACGTTAGGGAAGCAGAGACGTTGGAAGATTGAGGAGACATGGTTCCCGAGCCAGAATTCGCATTAAAGTCCACGGTGACCGTGGGAGCAGTTCCAACCAGAATTGTTGATGTTCCTCGATCAATCAAATTTCCACTTCCCTCCTCCGTAGCCACACCAAACGTGTAATACCCATTGGTCGCAGGGGTCACAAATGCACCTTGTGCAAAAGTAATTTCAATGTCTCCAGTTGTGGGGCTGAATTGAGTGCTGGGGTTGTAAACCCTAATTCCGTTATAGGTGACTCCACCCAAATATGCTTGCCAACCAGAAACGGTAATTCCTCCCACTTTGATGCTTGTAATGCCGCAAGATGCAAGGTTGTTAGCAGGAAGCGAACCACTATAAGCAGGGCACGTGTTAACTGGAGTCCAGTTGTTCCCAGACAAGCTTCCACCGATAGAGATGTAGTTGATCAAGCTGCTAATCGATGCCCCGGGGATGGTCACAGTAAATGCTGGTGTTCCAGTCGATGTGGCAAATGCAGTGTTTGCAGGGTTGGTAACCAGTGTCATAGAGATATTGGCTGCTTGCGCTGGATTTATTGCTGAGACCGAAATTCCCAGAGCTACAACAATCACGCCAAGGAACCTAAGGGAAAAACGCTTCATAACTAAATACTAAACATGAGGAGGAAGTTGACCCCACATAGCCACATCACTAGTCAAGAAACACAGGGTGCCCCAACCTTGCGGTTGGGGCACCCTGTAATTGAATAACTAGTTGCTGCGCTTGCGCCGAGCAATCATGAAGAGCTCTGCACCAACGAGTGCCAATGACAGTCCACCTGCGAGGAGAGAGATGCCAGTAGCGGTGTTGATACCAGTGTTTGCAAGCTCTGCAGGAAGTGTGCTGGAAGTCGCAAGCAATGTTCCGGATGCGGAGACCTTGAAGTAGCTCACGCTTGTAACAGCTGAACCGTTTGCCCCCGTAGAGGTGAAGGTCAATGTGTGCCAACCTGCTTCAAGACCCGCTGGCAGAGTTACCGAAGTGTTTACAACACCAGCAGTTGCATTGCCGGAACCGATGGTCTGAGGTGTCGACTGCACAACAACTGTGTAAGGGGCTGTTGCCTGGAGGCCACTAGCTTGAACTGCAACTGTTGAGCCTGCGACGAGCTGTCCGGTAGAAGCATTGAGAGTCATGGTTGCCGATGCAGAAGATCCGCCGCCACCATTAGCTGTCCAGATCGCGTACAAAGTACGTGAGGTCTGGAAATCGTAGCTAGCTCCGTTAGCTAGGAATACCGTTCCTGCGTTAGCAAATGACTGAGTGGAAGCCCAGCCGCCAAATGTGAAACCTGACTTGGTAAATGCATTTGGAGTCAAGTTTGTAGCAGAAGACGAGGTCTGGTTCGCCATAGATCCAGAGCCACCATTTGAGTTGAAGGTAACCGTAGAGGAAGGGCTGCCAACTGTTAAGGTTGTGGTTGAACTATCGAGGTTGGCGCCACCGTTGTACATCGTTGTAAATGTGAAAGTTGTATATGCTGCGCTAGCTGATGTGGTCCATGCGCCAGCATCAAAAGTTACCTTGATTGCTTGACCAGAGGTAAAGCCTGTACCCGCGTTTGCTTTGTACAATCGCAATTTAGGTCCAGTGTTGCTATCCAAATATGCTTTCCACCCAGTTACCGCAGTACCACCAACGGTTACCGAAGTGATTCCACATGAAGATTCATTACCTGCAGTAGCACTTCCAAAAACTGGACAGGTATTGACGTTGGTCCACCCCGAGTTGGGACCAATAACAATCGTGTCAAAGTTATTTTGAATCGTTGTACCAGTTAGTTCAGCATTGAGACCGGCAGGAGTAGCTGTACTGGTTGTGAAAGTTGTTGTCGAAACTGTGAGTGCAGCAACTGCCTGGGCAGAGAGAGATGCACCAAAAACAACAAGAACCAAGGTTGTAATGGCAGCGCTGAGCGCCTTGAAAGAAAGCTTTGTCATACCAATAGTTTAGACAAAAATTCTAGGGATTTTCACCTTTTCGGGGTACATGAAAAGGGCCCTCCTGTAATCAGGAGAGCCCTTAACTTTGTTCGAGTTCAAACGGTGACTAAGCAGTTGCTCCGTTGGACTCGTAGCTGGTGTTGGTCGACTCGAAGAAGTTGACCAACTGCAGAGTGTCATTGGCGGTAGCCATCCACTTTGCAGGGTTCGAAACCTTGTACTCTGCTTCGAAGCCGAGCTCTTCGAGACGGCGGTCAGCGAGGTAACGAACGTACTGGTTGATGTAGTTCGAGTTCAGGCCCAGGATGCCGTTGGGGAGGAGGTCGCGGTTGTATTCCGATTCCATCTCTACTGCATCGAGGATCATCTGCTTGATCTCTGCTGCGAACTCTTCGGTCTGCAGGTCTGGGTTTTCTTCCAGAACGGTAAGGATCAAGTTGATACCGAACTTGAGGTGAAGGGACTCGTCACGAACCACCCAGTCCATGAGAGAACCGAAGTTACGCAGCAGGTTGCGCTGGCGGAAGCTGAGAGCAACCATGAAGCCTGAGTAGAACCAGATGCCCTCGAGGATGACGTTGTAGGCAACGAGGTTGCGAACGAAGTCCTTCTTGCCTTCGGTGGTGGTGATGTCGAGAGTCTGCTCAGTCATGCGCTTGATGAAGTTCACTTCGAACTCTTCCTTGCGCGCCATGGAAGGCACCTTGACGTGTGAGCTGTAAGCAGCTTCACGGTCAATGGGGAAGGTTTCGAGAACGTACTCGAAGCTCATGCAGTGGTTTGCTTCTTCCCACATCTGCTTTGCGAGGTAGAGGTGAGCCTCAGGTGCGTTCACGTAGGGGTACACACCGAAGGCGAGTGCCTTGTTCACGAGAAGCTCGTTGGGGTTGAAGTAGCTCATCAAGAAGGTGATGGCGTGACGTTCTTCATCCGTCATCTTCTTGAAGTCAGCGATGTCTTCGCCGAGCTGAATTTCGTTAGGGAACCAGGTGTTTGCTACTGCCTGGTCGTAAAGGTCCATCGCCCACTTGTAGGTGACGGGCTTGAGTAGGAGTCCTTCCTGGACTCCGGTTCCGAGAATACCCATGGTGTTTCTCTCCTTAGTTCGTCGTAAAAGTGTGGTGTTTCTGTAGTTCCCGCTTTTCTAGATCCGGGGTGGAAGTAGTGGGGTGCGGCGGGAGTGTTACAGATGGTGCTGGTGTTGCAGGGGTGTCTATGGTTCAGGGTGAGACCTGCCTACTGGCAGGAGTCACACTGAAGTTCGTCCATTGGGTCGACAGGAACGACGTACTCGTCTACTGAAGTGGTGTAGTTCATTAGTTTCCACCTCCCGCTGCGCCGAATCCGAAGCCCTTACGAGCTGGAGCTGCTACTGCTGGCTCAGCTTCAGCAACTGCTGAAACTGCATGAGGTTCTGGGTTTGCACCAGAGCCACTGCCGAAGCCGAAGCCCTTCTTTGGTGCGCCAGCGCCAGCGTTGATGTCTTCTGCCTTGTTCACCTTGACGGTGGACTGCTCAGCAGTGTGACGAGGCTTCATGTGCAGGTAGTAGGTGGTCTTGACGCCTCGGTTCCATGCTTCGGAGTAGATGTCCATCATGTCGCCGAGGTCGCGGGTTTCTAGGTACATGTTGCGACTAATGGCCTGGTCGATCCACTTCTGTGCACGCGCTGCAACTTCAAGGAAGGAGAAGGGCGAGAGCTGGAAGCTGGTCTTGTAGACAGCCTTGATGTGGTCAGGAATCTGAGGCAGGTTCTGAACATCACCCTGGTTACGCAGCAGGTCTTCACGAACGGTTTCCCAAATGCCCAGCTGCTGCAGGTCAGCAACAAGGTTGCGGTTGACCTCAAGGAACTTACCCGAGCTCGTTGCACGGCTGAAGATCTGTGAGAACTGTGGGTCCAGGCCAGGAGTGGTTCCGGCAACGAGACCGATGGATGCGGTGGGTGCAATGGCCATCAGGGTTGCGTTGCGAACACCGTTCTTGACCTTGGCACGCAGTGCATCCCAGTCCAGAGTGGTGTTGCGGTTGACAGTGATGGGAACACCACGGTCTGCTTCGGTCAGGTCAATGCTGTCGAAAGGTACGAGACCCTGTGACCAGCGGCTGCCCGCGAAGTTCTTGTATGCGCCACGCTCCTGAGCAAGCTCGGTCGATGCCTCGATGGCAGCGTACGAGATGTGCTCCGTAATGACGTCGATGAGGTCGTAGGCCTCTTCAGACTCGTAGGAGTAGCCCAAGCGCTCCACGATGTCGGTGAAGCCCATCAGACCCAGACCGATTGCACGGTTCTCCTTGTTGGAGAAGTCTGCTTCGTCAACCGATGAACGAGTGATGTCGATCAGGTTGTCGAGCTGGCGAACAGCAAGCTTGGCGCTTTCTGCGAGCTTGGCAAAGTCAACCTTGTTGTCAGCGGTGAGGTGACGAGAGAGGTTGATGGAAGCCAGGTTACATACCGAAACGTTGTCTTCATCCTGAGGAAGGGTGATTTCGGTGCAGAGGTTCGAGGAGTGGATCGTGCCGGTGTTGTTGTTGAGGGCACGCAGGTTGATGGTGTCCTTCCAGGTCAGCCAAGGGTGGCTGGTGGACTGGAGGGAGATCAGAATCTGCTTGAACTGCTCGCGAGCACCGATCTTCTTGTAGAGGTTCATGCGGCCAGCTTCTGCCTCGGCTACGTAGAAGTTGTAGCGCTCTGAGAATGCCTTGCCGTAGAGCTCGTTGAGGTCAGTTACCTCGAGTGGGTCGAAGAGGTACCAGTCTTCATCGTTCTGGACACGCTTCATGAACTCATCTGAGATCCAAACAGCGGTGTTGGCAGTACGGGTACGACGGTAGGGGTCACCAGAGTTCTGACGAAGGTCAAGGAACTCGGGGAAGTCCATGTGCCAGTTCTCCATGTAGAAGCAGAGGGCACCAAACTTCTTACCACCACGGCTGACTGCACGAAGGATCGAGTCGATGGTGTGCATGAAGGGGATGGGACCGGTCGAAGTGGTGTTGTTCGAGCGGATAGGTGAACCCTGCGCACGCAGCTTGGTCACGGACAGACCGATTCCACCGGTTCCCTTGGTCAGCCACATCACGTCGCGAGTGGTCTTCGCGATGTGCTCCATGTCGTCCTGCATTTCCAGAACGAAGCAGTTAGCAAGCTGAGGGTAGATGGTTCCCGCGTTAACCAGGGTTGAACCTGCTGCGAGGTATTCGAGCTGGCTCATCTTGTTGTAGAACTTGATTGCGTGCTCGGTGGGATTCTTCTCGTTCAGAGACAGACCCATGGAGATACGCATCCAGAAGTACTGAGGAACCTCTAGTGGGTCACCGTTGCGGCCCTTGATGGCGTAGCGGTTGTTGAGGGTAACAACACCGATGTACTTGAGCAGGTCATCGTGGCTGGGGTCGATCTCGGCAGCAAGAGCTTCGAGGTCGAACAGCTCGGTCAGACGTGGGTCGAGCAGACCTTCTTCAACACCGCGCTTCATGTTCTCAGCGAAGTGTTCGCGGTGCAGCTTCTTCAACTGTTCTGGAGTGGAGAAGTCTCCCAATACGCGCTTGTAGATGGTCTTGAGCAGAAGTCGAGCAGCAACAACGTCGAATGCAGGGTCATCCTTGACGTTCTGCAGTGCAACCTGGATAACTGCCTCATCCAGCTGCTGAGTGGTAATGCCGTCAAACAGTGTGATTTCGAGCTCGGTGGCAATCTGAGTCACCCACGCAATGTTGTCGTGGAGGCCATGTGTTGCCTCTTCGATCGCCATGTTGATCTTGTTGGCGTCATACTGTTCGCGCTGTCCGTTGCGCTTAACGACGGTGATTGCCACGTCTGTTGTCTCTTCCTCGTGTGATTTCTGCTCTTGGTGCTTGACCACTATATACGGGGTAGAGGATGAAAATGAATCCCTAGATGTTGTGGGCGTGTCATCCCCAGTTGTGGATAACTTTTCCTCATTTATGCACATATCAACACCCCTTTTTTCACTCTTTTTGTGCGTAAAATCCATCATTTCTGCACCCACGGACACTCACATCGCGCCAGCTAGAGTGGAGAGGTTGTGAAAACGTATCTAGAACTCCTCAAAGTCACGGGCGTAGCCCGTGTTTTGCTGTCGCAACTTCTGGCACGTTTTCCCCACGGCATGCTCTCTATTGCGTTCTTGATCCACGTTGAACACATTCACCACTCCTATGCCGCAGCTGGACTGGTTGTCGGAGGAATTACCTTAGGTGAAGCTATTGCCGGCCCCATCAGCTCACGCCTGATGGCAAGGTGGGGCATGCGCCCACTGCTGAGTGTGATGGCTGTTATTTCTGTCGCTGTCTTCTGCATCATGGCTATCTTCCCCTTCTCGGTTCCGGTCATGGTGGTGCTGGGCTTTATTGCGGGAAGTTCTTATCCGCCCATTCAGCCGGCAGTGCGCACCATCTACCCCAAGTTGGTTCCCAACCGTTTGCTCACACCACTATTTTCACTTGATGCCTCCGCACAAGAAATCATCTGGATTGTTGGCCCCGTGCTCACCACTTTCGTGGCTGTGCAGTTTGGGAGCACCGAGGCCATCTTGGTGTCGATGGCATTCCTGGCCGTCGGTGGCGCGTGGTTTATCACCGCTCCGTCGGTAGGTCAGGTTCGTATTCCAATGAGCAAGCGCCGCTTTGGTGGTGTGCTCACCAGATCGCCGGTCATTATTTCTCTCACACTGGGCCTGACCCTGGTGGCAACTTTCTCTGCCGTTGAAGCAGGAATCATTGGTTTGTTTGGCAAGGACGGCCCCGAGGCGGGTTGGATTCTCGCCATCTATGCCCTGGGTTCCCTGGTGGGTGGACTGGCCTGGGGTCACCGAGAAATTGCACCGTGGTCATTAACGCGCAGACTTCTGGTGATCACTACCGGTCTCGTCGCAGCGTCATTCGCCAGTGACTTCTGGTGGCTTTCTATCACGCTGTTTATTTCAGGCCTTGGTGTTGCACCTGCACTCACGGTGCTCTTTGCCAATGTGAGCGCAACCATGAAGTTCAGCGAGACCGCCGAGTCTTACGCCTGGATCGGAACAGGTCAACTCATTGGAGTGGGCTTGGGTGCAACCGTGGCAGGTCTGTGCATCGACCACCTCGGCGCACAAACCGCCATCATGGCAGCTACAGGCTTTGCGGCACTGACCGCGGTTGGCGCCGCCATTGCCTATAAGTGGAGTCCCGACTTGCGCGGATCACACGGTGCACCGCTGCCAGATACTGGCCCGGTCGAAACGATTAGCTAAAGCAGCTGAGATCTAGAGAGCTAGCGATGCTCGGCGGAAAGCTTCCGTCAAAATCTCGGGGCTGGTTGCCATGTTCACACGAATGTGACCTTCACCACCCTGACCAAAGACGTGGCCACTACTGAAGGCAACCTTGCCCTTCTCTAGGAACACCTGACCGGGGTCATCGCCAAGGCCCAAGGGGCGGCAGTCCACCCAAGCCAGATAGGTTGCCTCCACTGGCGTGTAGTGCGCGCCGGGAAGGAACTGAGTAACTAATTCAGACACCAGGTGACGATTACGGTCAATATCTTTGTTTACTGCCGCAATCCACTCATCCCCACCGCGCAGCGCGGCAACGTGGGCAATCGTGCCCAAGTGGCTGGGTGCTTCAAGGTATTCCGCCTTCATGCTGCGCACAAATTCGGAAGATTCCTTATTCGTGACAATGAGTGCACCCTTCAAACCTGCAAGGTTGTAGGACTTGGAAGCACTGGTCACCACAATGGCATCTGCTGCTTCCGGGATATCCAGGATGGAGATGAAGTCAAAGCCGGGCATGGTCAATGGTGCGTGAATCTCATCCGAGAGAATACGCAGACCATGCTTGGCAGCCAATGTTGCCAGCATGGTCAGTTCTGCGCGGGTGTGCACAGCACCACCGGGGTTGTGGGGGTTACTGATCAAGACCATGCCACCCTTACCCATTGCGGCAGCTTCTGTGAATGCCTTCTCAAGAGTCTCAGGGTCGAAGCGACCTTCTGATGTCAAAGGTGCATTCACGAGAGTGCGACCAGTACCGGCCACGATCATGGCGAAGGGGTAATAAACCGGTGGGGTAATCACCACAGGAGCACCCTCTTCAGTGGCATGAGAAATAACTGAACCCAAACCACGAATCACGTCAATGACGGGGATTGTGTAGGCAACGTCGAGATCAAGGTTCCAGTGACGCTTCGAGTACTCCACGAACGCTTCACCATAGAGATCCCCCACGGCATAGCCAGTGTCACCATTGACCAGTGCAGCGTTGACCTCTTCAATCACGGAAGGTGCGATGGGCACGTCCATCTCGGCAACCCAAAGTGGTAACACGTCTGGGCCGTAGTGCTGCCATTTTGCACTGGTGCGGGTGCGCAGCTGGTCGAGAGTAAAGGTGGTGAAGGGAGTGCTCATTGCTTCAGCCTAGGGCTGAAGACGGCTGATCTGCCACTGATTATCCACAAGGTCGTAACGAATGCGGTCATGGAAGCGCATCGAGCGTCCCTGCCAGAATTCGATGGCGTGAGGAAGGACCCTAAACCCGCCCCAGTGCTCAGGCCGAGGAACCAGAGCATCCCCTGGATACTGCGCTTCTAGCGCTGCGAGCTGTTCGTCAAGGAGGTCACGAGAGGCAATCGGTGCAGACTGATCACTTGCCGCGGATGCCAACTGAGCCCCCTTGGGGCGGCGCTGCCAATACAGGTCACTCACGGAAGAAACAGTGGGCTGTGCCTCGCCATAGACAATCACCTGACGCTTGAGTCCATACCAGGGAAACAGCAGAGAAATGCTGGGGTTAGCCAGAAGTGCTTTGCCCTTGCGTGAGGTGTAGTTGGTCACAAACTCGAAGCCGGTGGCATCTAGGCCCTTGAGCAACACCGTTCGTGAGCTGACAGCCCCATCTGGATCGATGGTGCTGGCAACCATGGCATTGGGTTCAAAAACCTCTTCGGCTTCTGCCTGCTTGAGCCACTGTGCAAACTGCTCCAGCGGATTGGCAAGCGCAATCGATTCGTCGAAGGGGACGTTTCCGTAGTCGGTGTGACGAGAAAGCGATTCCATATTTAGGCCTTGGGCTTGAGTTCACCACGAATAAGTTTGTGCTGGGCTGCTTGGGCAACGGGACGAATGGTGATCATGTCCATGTTCACGTGGCCAGGAAGTTCAATGGCGTGAACTATTGCCTCGGCAACATCTTCAGCAACCAGAGGCGCTTCAACGCCGGCATAGAGTGCCTCAACCTTGGCGGTGTCTCCACCCAAACGGTTGAAAGCGAACTCGTCGGTCTTGACCATGCCAGGGGCAATCTCAAGAACACGAATAGGTTCACCAGCTAGCTCCAGACGCAGCACACCCACAACACCGTGAGCAGCAAACTTGGCGGCGTTATATCCGCCACCGCCTTCATAGGGAACAAAACCTGCTGTGGAGGTGACGGCCATGATGTCGGCGTGGCCACCTGCTGCTGCCTTGCGCAGCAAGGGAAGCAGCGCACTGGTCACGCGCTGAACACCAATGACATTGACGTCGAACATGCGCTTCCAGTCTTCGGGGTCACTATCTTCAACAGACGAAGCACCAAAGGCACCACCGGCGTTGTTCACCAGGGCATGAACAGGTCCAGAATCTGCAAGGAAGTCACGCAGAGCATCCACATCTTCCTGCTTGGTCACATCTGCCACGAAGGTGCTGATGCCGGACTGCGCTTCAAGTTCTGCCAGGCGGTCAGCCCGGCGGGCAACGCCAACAACCTGCCAGCCATGCTGGGCAAACAAACGGGCAGTGGCCCGACCTATACCGGAACTAGCTCCGGTGACAACAACGCGACGAGTGCTCATACAAGCAAATGTACCGCGGGAAGAAAGAAGATGTTTAGCCTGCGCGGCGGCGGCGCAACACAGCATCCAGGTCGAGCTCTGCCGACTCAACCTCTGAGACGACACCCATGCTTGCCAGGCGTGCGCTCACGCTGTCAGCAACAGGAACCTGAACAGGAGTTGCCGGAACAGAACGACGTAAGTTTTCAAGCCCTGCCTGATCCAGGCTCATGCGTTCAACCAGTGCAGACTCTTGAGCGTTCTGACGCATGCGGTCAGCAGCCAACTGCGACTGAACTACGGCCTGGGCCAATGTTCCCTCGGAGAGGTGGAGCGGGCGAGGAAGAGCAGTAGGGGTCCAGCTGCGCGGCGCAACAGCAGGCTTGTAGTGACCTTGGTCAAAGAACTCAGAAGCAAAGCGGTTTGTCTGGGCAGGGGCAACCTGTGCTGCTGCCTGAACCGACACAACCACTTCCTGAGTAATCAGTGCAGCAGCGAAGGCGATGCAGGAGATAGCGAGAGTTTCCCAGCTACCGCCGTTGGCGAGAATGAGAATTCCAGCAACCACACCCAGGATGCTTGCCAGCAGGAAGAGTGCACTTGCCAGACGATTACGGCGAGCGCGACGGGCAGCCATCTCGGCCTGCTCGTCATACCCCACGGCACGACCTGCTGCCTGGCGAACCTGTGCACGGGCGGCAGCTTCTGCCTGGCGCAGAACACGCTTTTGTTCAATGACGGCGCGAGCAGATGCTTCCACGCGAATCTCCTCGGGAACGTCTGTGGTTTCTGCCAGTGCGCGGATGGTTTGTTGCATGCGCACGGCATTGCGCTCGGTCGCATCGAAGTTGCGACGGCGCAAATATGTTGGGATTAAATAGGCAATCCAGAGGGCAGCAGCAATAGCGAAAACTATGCCGCCACCGAACATTCCACCACTCATGTTTCTAAGTTACGAGTGAAAGTGGTCTGCGCCCTTTAAGGACAGGGTGTGTTGTTTTCCCTTATGACAAACCCAGTGCTTCATAGTCAGCGGCAGGAACCATGCTGACATCTGCCGGGACGAGTCCCGACTGCCATCTATTCAAGACTCCGCCAGGAATTTCTTCCTGAGTGAGCGCGAAAGCGAAGTGGTCTCGCCAGTCACCGTTGATGTGGATATAACGGCGGCGAAGGCCTTCATATCTAAACCCGAGCTTCTCCACGATGCGCAACGAAGCTGCGTTCTCGGGTCGAATGCAGATCTCCATGCGGTGCAAACCCAGACTGCGTAAGCAATAGTCCGTGGCCAAAGCAACCGCAGTGGGCGTCACACCCTTGCCCGCAACGCGTTCGGCAACCCAATACCCCAGCTGCGCTGAGGAGAGGGAGCCATAAACAATGCCAGAGACGTTGAGCTGACCCACCAACTCGCCGTCATATTCAATAGCGAAAGGCAGACCAGCACCGACCTTGGCATGGGCCAGGAGGTTTCGAATACCAGCCTTGGTGTCAAAGCTCACGAAAGATTGCGGCGCTGTTGCTTCCCATTGGCGCAACCAGGCACGGTTGCGCATCAGTTCTTCTTCCAGTTTCTTGGCATCGCGTGACTTGATCCCACGGATACTCACGCGCCCCTCTGTGAGGGTGGGAATGATGGCAGCCATGTTCACAAGCCTAACTAAGCCCCAGTGCTGGTGTCACAGCCAATTAGAATTGAGGCATGTCAGAGAATCTTGTTGCCGCAAAAAAGGCTTTGCGTGCTGAGATTCGCGAGCGTCGCAGAAACATCACCGAGCACGAGCGCGCTGAAGCAACCGCGGCAATCACCGAGCATCTCAAGCACCTGGTTGCTGCCCGCGGCGTGAAGAAACTCTCCTGCTATCTGGCCACCCCCTCCGAGCCAGAGACTCGCCCCTTCCTCAGCTGGGCCTATGACAATGGCATTGAGGTTTTGCTGCCGGTAAGCCGAGATGATGGCTTGTTGGATTGGGCCATCGCGAATGACTCCCCCGATGAAAACATTGGAATGTATGGCTTGCCCGAACCCACCGGCGAACTGGTGGGCCCTATCGCAATCAATGGGGTTGACCTCATCATTGTTCCTGCCTCTGCCGTTGATAAGCAGGGTGTGCGCATGGGCTGGGGTCGTGGCTATTTCGACAAGACACTTGGATCTATGGGCAAGCGCCCACCTGTTTATGCGATCGTGTTCGACTCTGAATACGTTGATTCCTTACCCCGCGAAGTACACGATCAGCCGGTCACCGGCGTGGTCACCCCTTCCGCCCTGATTACGTTCTAACTGACACCACGGAGATACACGTGCCTACTTATTCCTACCGCTGCACCGAATGCGACAACGCTTTCGATATTCAGCAGGCGCTCAGTGACGACTCGTTAACAGAGTGCCCCTCCTGCAAGGGCAAGCTTCGTAAGCTTTTCAACACCGTCGGAGTGACATTCAACGGCTCTGGTTTCTACCGCACTGACTCTCGTTCAAGCGGATCATCCAGTTCTAGCTCCACCGGCTCATCGAGCTCGAGCTCCTCTAGTTCAACTTCCTAGAACGTTTCGGGCGCTAACCCCAGTGGGGTGGCTTGTCACGCTTGAGCTGTTCGTCATTACTGAGTGAACGCTCTGCCCAGTCTTCACCAGCGTCCTCGGCAGGTGCGCCAACAAAACTGGGATCAATCGTGACGCCTTCTGGCTGCCACTGAACTCGGCGGTTCTTTCGGGGTGAACCACTGCTCGACTTCTCAGACTTCGAAGTCTCGGGCTGCTCAGCCATTAGTTCTCAGGAAGATTGATGGGTTCGGTGACCGCGTCAGGCTCTGAAGTCCGTGGTGTATCCATGATGACGTCGGTGAAGGAGATGGAGTCATCAACTTCTTCTACAACGACCTCTTCTTCAATAACATCTTCAACAACAACCTGTTCAACGAGGACATCACCGTCAGCATCTTCGACAATCACTGTCTCTTCGAACGTGATGACCTCTTCAACTACGTCTCCGACAACAACTTCTTCAACGATGACCTCGTCGACAACCTCTACCGCAACTGGTGCTGCCACAACAGGAATATTGATGGGACCGGTTTGAATGTCATCTTCAGCGGGGTCAACGCCAATGAGTGCTGCAATACGAGTTGCGACTGCTTCAGGATCTGCAAAGAGTTCGAAGGCGTGAATGCGGATGTAGTGCCAGCCAAGACGGCGAAGCATTTCGGGGCGCAGGCGCAATGACTCACGCAGGCTGCCACGAGCAAGTACAGCATCTGTCTCCACGGCAACAGCACGGCCTTGGAAGGACGCAGCCAATGCAATCTCTCCTGCGTGGTTGAGCGAGACCGTGAGACCACGACGCTCCAAGCGCTTGGCTAAGTCAACAAGCATGGGCTCGGGAGTTTCTGTGCCAACCTCACGAGCAATGGGCTTTTCCGTTTCAGAAAGTACCTCTGCCAGTGCGCGCATGCCATCAGAGAGGCGACTCTCGTCGATGTCACCGGGTCGGAAGCACGAGACGATTTCCATCGAGCGGCGTGCTCGGGTCATACCGACAGCAAGCAAACGCTCACCACCAGGAAGAGCAAGCGAACCGAAGTCGGAAAGCAGGCGTCCGTGAGGTGTGCGGCCATAGCCGATGGAGAATATGACGCGGTCTCGGCTTTGTGCGACGGCCTGCTCGAGTGTCATCACAGCAAATGCTTCAGGGCGATCTTCGAGAATAAACTCGGCCAAATCAGCACGGCGAGCAAAGGCAGAAAGCACTGACTGTTCAACACGAACGGCGTGCTTAGGGCTCGCGGTAATCACCATGAGTGATTCATTGGGGCGCTCGGCAGCGTGTTCCAGCACGAGCTCCACCACGCGCGAGACTTCAGCATCCACGCTCTCCACAGCACCGGATGCCGAGTCAGGCATACCCGAGCCATCAGCGATGTAGTGCAGGCGCAAGCTGGAGTGGCCTAGGAAGGTTCCTGCCCACGGTAGGGATGAAATCTTGCCGCCATAGAACCTACGGTTCACCACATCTGCCAGATCTTCACCACCGGCACGATAACTCTGCGTCAGCGTGCGAGACGGAAGAATTCCACTGAACTGGGCCAGGGCAGACCTACTGTGCCACGCATCTGCGTCCCGAACGGGAGGCAATGGGGTTTCAAATTCACCCATACCGGTTTCAAAGCGTGAGGGTGTTTGAGTGACGGGGTCACCAAAGACAACCACTGATGCACCGCGGCGGATTGCTCCTGCATTCTCGGCAACGGTAGTTGCTCCGGCATCGACTAAGAAGACTGCATCGAAAGAGACCGAGTCAGGAATGAGGTGTGCTTCATAGGGTGAGCACAACCACACGGGAGCAATAGATTTCGCCAGGCGTGGTGCGAGGGAAATGAATTCATCGGGGCTGAGGGCATCCCCACGCAAGCTTTGACGCAGACGCTCTGCCTCATCGGGAAGGTCAACTAATCCGATCTTCCACAGCTCTGCCAAGCGAGCTGCCAAGAGCCCACCATTTGCCGATGCGTGAGCATCATCCACGAGTCGGAAGTCAGACTCGAGGCGATCCAAGATAGAGGTGTTGGCGTTGAGTAAAGCCTTGTCGGTGGTGAGCATGCCTTCGAGAACCGACTGCCACCAGGCCAGTTCGAGTTCGTCAGCCACTTCGCTTTCGGGCACGTGACGAGAAGAAAGATCAGCAAGCAGAACATCAAGATCAAGTTCACGCAGATGAGCCAGCAGCGAGGTGCGCTCTTGAAGATTGTGCAGAACCTCAGACTCAGCAGCCAATCCTGAAACCTTGTTGGTCAGGGTTGCGATGGGGAGCTTAGCGAAGGACTGATCGGTGCCCTTGAGGCTCAGTGCAACATCCAGGATGTCCAGCTCTGCCATCACGCTTTGGTAGTTCGCCAGAAGATCTGCCACACCGACAGGAACTTCAGGAACAGCACCGGCGACGACGTATCGCTGCCACAGCACACGCTGCTGCTGAATCTCAGTGAGGGCTTCGTGCATATCGGCAACGTTTGCCCCGGGGCGAACGTATTCGAAGGCGAGCTTCTTGAGGCGTCTGCGGTCGCCACCACTCATGCCACTGCCACGACCAGAAGTTGCCGTGATGAGTTCCGTGAGCGGACGGTCATATACCGAAGGCAGGAACTTGTCCAAGGTCTCGCGGATGTCCACCAGCAACTGCAGATAGATGCCCAGCTCTTCTAAGTTCTCGAACGGGCGCATCTTGGTGCGGCTGAGTACTTCCTCAGCACGCTCGAGAAGTTTGGGCAGCTCAGTCTGGTGTAGACGCTTGGCCTGCTGATGTGCAGCGGTGGTTTCTTCAGGTGTGGGGAAGTTTGCTCCGTACCACGGAGAGTCATCGGGACCGTAGCGGAACTCTCCCAGGGCAGCTGCCTTGATCAGGCTGGCTGCTGCTTGGGGGCGCGAGTTAGCCAAACCTTCGATGGCACGGCGAGGCAAACGAGCCGTGGTCGAAGGTGGCGTGGGCAACAAGCTCAGGCGTGAGAGTTCTTCAAGCGCGTCAAGGACAGAAACGCCCAGCACCTCGTCCTTGCGAGTGAGTGAGCCACGGTAGTCCAGCAACACCTTGCGCAAACGAAGCAGTGCGTCATCAACGTCGGAGACGTTGGGACGCGTGGCCTTCTCATTGCGCAAGATGGCGTTGATCAAATCACGGCGCAGGGTCCGCGGTGAAACGGTGAGACCTTCAAGACCAACCTGACTCAGACGGTGAACGATGGAGTCCAAGCTGGAGCGGCGAGCACCCACCACAAGAACACGCTTGTGTGCACCGGTGAGCACACCAATCGCATTCACGATTGTCTGTGTTCCACCGGTGCCGGGAAGAGTCTTCACTACGAGAGAATTACCGGCAGCAATCTCAGCAACGATGCTCTCTTGTTCAGCATCTGCATCAAGAAGGTGAGTATCTGTTGCTGGTGGACGTTCATCCTGACCAACAATCTGTGCTTCTTTGTGCTCATTAGTGAGCCTGGTGCGTGCAGTGACATTACCGGCGAGCGCATCAAGAATGGGGTGAGCCAACTCTTGAACGTCAGCCACCATGGCGGCGGAGAGATCAGAGAAGCTGGACGCAACCAGACGTGGTTCAACCTCGAAGTTACTGAGGTGTTGGGTAAGCCCGCGCAGACGCTCAATCACAGGAAGTGGGTTGAACATCCCATCGAGGTTCGCCAGTGCAACGAAAGAGTCCGCATCCAGGGCAATGCCCAGTTGGCTCTCCAGTGCACGAGCTAGCTGAGGGTTTAAGAATGGCTGACCGCTGAGCTTGAGTTCGAAGTCTTTGCCATAGCGTCGAAGCGACATTGGGCGAAGCAACACTGGACCGCAATACTCACGGTCCTGGAATGTCCACTTGGCAATACCGAGTGCGAGATAGACAGACTCGATGCTGCGCATCGAGCGAAGCTCGGTGCTCTTGGCGCTAATTGCGGCAGCAGCGAGTCTCGCATTACGCAGTGCAAACTCTTCACGAATCAGGTTCGATAGCAAGGTGGGCTTACCTGAAATAAACGAGGGAAGACCACCGGGGTGAATAGAGGTGAGCTCAATACGAGTGCGAGGTGTATCCACAAACTGGATCAGGGGTGAAGTGCCACCAACCAGAGCTAACTCTTCACGCCATTCGTGCCACACAGGCTCTGCCACGTTGATGTTAGACAGTGCTGAATTGAGACTTCCTGCCGTGGGAGCAAGTAAGTCAACGGCGGGTTCTGCCTCTGCCGAGAGCTCGGGGAATGGGTCGTCATCGAGAGAGATCTGCTCGCCAATGTTCGAGGCAGTCTCTTCTGGCTCTAACGACTCGTCGTCAGACTTTCGATTACGGGGCCACACATCAAAAACACTATGTCGCGGGCACTGAAAAACCCCGTAGTGACACCTATTTCAAGGGATTTCTGAAGGTTAGTCAGCTGCGGCAAGTTGACCGCAGGCACCATCAATTTCTTTGCCTCGAGTGTCACGCAGCGTGGTGGGGATTCCCCGTTCTTCAAGCCTGCGCACGAACTCTCGGGAAATGGCCGGCTCTGATGCGGTCCAGATGGATCCCGGAGTGGGATTCAGTGGAATGGGGTTGACGTGAACCCAGCCACGTCCTCGAGCATTAAGTTTGTCTGCCAGCAGATCAGCACGCCAGGCATGGTCATTCATGTTTTTGATGAGGGCGTATTCAATCGAGACGCGGCGCCCCGTCTTCTCGAAGTAGTTATAGGCCGCATCAAGGGCTTCGTCGACTTTCCAGCGTGAGTTCACGGGGATGAGTTCATCACGCAGTTCATCATCTGGAGCGTGCAAAGACAAAGCGAAGGTCAGCTGGAGTCCCTCGTCGGCAAGTTTGTGAATGGCAGGCGCCAGTCCCACAGATGACACCGTGATGTGGCGAGCAGACATTCCTAAGCCTTCTGGCTGGGGAGCTAACATGGTTCGCACCGCGGTCATGAGGCGGTTGTAGTTGGCCAGGGGTTCACCCATGCCCATAAAGACAATGTTGGTCACGCGTTCGGGCTGACCTTCGGCATCTTGATTGCCCGCGTTACGACGCTTGCCACCGAGTTCGCCAGCGGCAATCACCGCATTAGCGCGAACCACCTGATCCACGATTTCTGCTGCGGACATATTGCGGGTGAGACCTGCTTGTCCGGTTGCGCAGAATGGACAGTTCATGCCACAGCCTGCTTGGGAAGAAACACACAGGGTGATGCGGCCGGGGTAACGCATGAGCACCGACTCAACGAGTGCACCGTCAAACAGGCGCCGCAAGAACTTGATGGTGTCACCGTTGTCGGTGCTCAGTCTCTTCACCTCGGTCATCAGCGGTGGCAACAATGACTCGACCAGCTCAGCCCGTCCTGCCGCAGGCAGATCGGTCATCTTCTCTGGGTCGCTGGTGTAGTGGGAGAAGTAGTGGGTGCTGATCTGCTTGGCGCGGAAACCTGGCAAACCGAGCTCAGTGACCTTTGCCTTGCGTTCTTCTGGTGAAAGATCCGCCAGGTGAACAGGAGGCTTTGCTCCACGCTTGGGCTGTTCGAACATGAGCGTGGGACGGCCATCAGCATCCACGTTCTGCTTCCAGCCTTCGGCGGTGGGGCGAACCTGGGGTCGTTCATCGACACGAGCTGTCAGGTTCCTGGCGCCACGCTTTTCGGTCATGATTCAAGTGTGGCATGAGGTATACCCCCAGGGGTATACTAAACACCAAGGTTAGGAGTCTCACAGTGTGTAGAGAAGTAACGTGCCGCAAGTGCGGCAAGTCAACATGGGCGGGCTGTGGTCAGCACGTGGACCAGGTCATGCGCGGCATCCCCAAGAACCAGCGCTGCCAAGGCCATGAGACAGAACCCGGTTTCTTCGCCAAGCTTTTTAGGGGAAAGAAATGAGCGAATATTCAGCTAAAAAGGTTCACTTTTTACTTTGAAGTTTGTGCTGTTGCCAAATTCCTTCAGCTCCAATTTCCTCTTTTAGTTCGAGAATTCTTGCTATTGCCTTTTGCGAATACCTCTGAAATCTGGTTTTTCCTAGAACTACTTCGTTATAGCAATCTGGGTCGTCTTTGAGATTAAGTAGCGCTATTGCTGCGGACGTTTTAGAGGAAGTCAATCCAACTTTTTGTGTGAGGTCTTTGTGGCCTAAGTTGTAGTAGCCAAGCTCGTTTACTCGCCTTACTGCGACTACTGCGGCACCTGGCGTACCTTCGTCAACAATTGTTACTGGGACACCTTCATTTTTTAAGATACGAAGACTAATTTGCGAGCCGGTTGAATCAGTACTGAAGTTGACTGAGCCAATCCCCGGGAATAGTTCTGCAAATTTTTCTCCGCCAACCAAGCGGGTACCGAGTCGATTGAGATCCCTTGCACTTGGTTGAACTGGTTGGCCTTGCAATGCGCCGTCCATAATTGCGAGACCCCTAAGCATCGCTTCTGCTTCAGCTTTCTTTCTACGTCCGGGTTTCAAGAGCTGCTTTACTTTTTCCGCATCAGAAATGAACATTTCCAGAGGATCACTCATCGCAATAGTTGAAACAGGGAGCGCGCGAGGGGGCAGTATTTTTGCTAGATCTTCATTAAATACATCTAGCAAAATATCCCTGAACAATGTGACGCCCGACTGGCAATGAAAATATAGTTGCGATTCTGAAAGATCCACCAAGTGGTGTTGTGCAGCATCTCGAAGTCCATTTATTGTTTGGAGAACCAACACTTGTTCTTCAGTCAAAAAAGCGGATTCTGAGAGTGCCTTCCTAAGACTTTTTTCAAATCCGATTGTTTCTTTTTCTCTGGAATTTCGAATTTTGCCACCCTTGGTCAAAATCCCAGCTTTTAAGAGCATCTCAAAAGAGTGATCAAGAAAAATCAGAACAGCTTCAAGTCTCCCCCTGTCATTTACGCCATTGAAATGATCAATAGAAAGTAAAAGAGAATTAATTGCCTTTTGCTTGAGTAATTTGGCTTCTTTCAGCAACAGCTACCCTCACTTAGGTTCAATTATTTGATCCGGTAGCTAACAGTTCTGCTTGCTCAAGAACAAGTTCGACAGCAACCTCTTCTGCATCCGGTGGATAGTCGTATTTGGCCAACAATCTGCGTACTTTCGAGCGCATCGCAGCTCGAACACTGTCTTTGAGGTTCCAGTCGATTGTTGCCGATTCACGAACAGCAACCACGAGTTCTCGGGCAATATTTTTGAGAGTCTCATCCCCAAGTTTGAGGACAGCGGTGTCGTTTTGGAACACCGCGTCATAGAAGGCGACTTCGTCATCTTTGAGGCCAAGTTCCGCTCCCCTGGCCTGCTCATCTCGCAATTCCTTGGCTAGTTTCACGAGTTCTGCAATGATTTCTGCGGTCGTGAGGGAACGGTTGGTGTATTTCTTGATTGCCCCATCAAGAAGTTCCGAGAACTTCCTCGATTGAACAATATTCGTCTTGGATATCGTCTTGATTTGGTCGTTGAGCAAACGACGCAATAGCCCCATTTGGAGGTTTGGTTTGTCTTTGTGTTCTAACGAATCCAAGAATTCGTCAGACAGAATCGACAATTCAGGCTTTTCAATTCCTGCCAACTCATAGATATCGATGACTTGGTCCGCAGAAACTGCCTCATTGACAAGCTGCCCAATTGCAGTGTCAATTTCGATTGCTCCAGATCCACCGCGTCCAGAGTCAGGGTTCTGAATCTTGAGAATTGCAGTTCTTACGTCGGCAAAGAGTCGGATGTCTGAACGAATGAAATTTGCTTCGTCACGGGCACCTGCCAGCATGAATGCTTTGAGGAGTGCTAGCACTTGGTCATTGAATCTAGATGTCCTGTCGGGATCTGCCATGACGAAGTCGAGAACTTTGGCCCGTTGGCCCAATAGTTGTGATGGTGAAAGATTAGGGCTGGAGTCATAATCAACTCCATGAAGTAATCCAGAGATGATGTCGTGCTTCTCCAACATGACGGCAATGATTTCCTCGATGGGAACGCCAGCTTGTTCCTGATCTGTTGGAGAGTACTCCGCCAATGCAGCTCGCAAGTTTGTGGCAATTCCCACGAGGTCGATGATCAAACCGCCGGACTTGTCTCGGAAGGTTCTGTTTACACGGGCAATAGCCTGCATCAATCCAGCGCCACGCATGGGCTTGTCAACATACATGGTGTGCATCGAGGGCGCATCGAATCCAGTGAGCCACATGTCTCGAACAATCACGAGTTCTAGTGGGTCATTGGGATCTTTAGCTCGTAGCTTGAGATCACGTCTGGTTTGTTTGTCATGAATGTGTGGCTGGAAATCAGCAGGGTCCGCAGCAGATCCAGTCATGACTACCTTGATCTTGCCTTGCGTGGCATCATCAGAGTGCCACTCAGGTCGAAGCGCAACAATCTTTTCGTAAAGCTTCACTGCGATACGGCGGCTCATCACCACGATCATGCCTTTGCCGAATGCGGCCTCGCGACGTTTCTCCCAGTTCTCCACAATGAATTTTGCTTCGATATCTAGGCGAGCGTCAGCACCAACGATTGCTTCCAAGCGCGACCAGCGAGACTTTGCTGCCGAGGCGGCATCTTCTTCAACCTGCTCAGTGATTTCATCTGCGAGCTCATCTAGGTTTTCAAACTCATCTTCAGGGAGCTCGACCTTGATCAAGCGGGGTTCATAGAAAATACGAACTGTCGCACCATCCTCAACCGCGCGGGTGAGGTCATAAACATCGACGTAATCACCAAAAACCGACCTGGTTGATTTGTCATTGCTTTCAATGGGGGTCCCTGTGAACCCTAGATACGTAGCACCAGGTAGTGCGTCACGAAGATGCTTAGCTAGACCAGCTCGGAGCTGTCCCCTGCTATCCAAATATTCGCTGAATCCATATTGTGAACGATGTGCCTCATCAGCAATCACAATCACATTTCGGCGATCAGTTAGAACAGGATTTTCGTCCCCATCTTCCCCAGGTCTGAATTTCTGCAAAGTGGAGAAAACAATGCCCCCACTTGCTCTCTTGAGTTTGCTTCGAAGATCTTGACGCGTTTCTGCTTGAACTGGGGTTTCGGGCAAAATTCGCGCAGGTGCAAACGTTTCACCAAAGAGCTGATCATCTAGGTCGTTGCGGTCGGTGATGAATACAAGAGTTGGGTTACTCATGCGTGGATCACGCATGATCTTGGCCGCATAAAAGACCATCTCGAAACTCTTGCCAGAACCTTGGGTGTGCCAGACAACACCACCACGTCGATCCCCCTTGGGGCCAGAAGCCTCAACGGTGCTTTCTATGGCGGCGTTGACAGCCCAGAACTGGTGATACTTCGCAACTCGTTTCACCAACGTTCGAATGGGTTGGCCAGAGCTTTGTTCAGTAACCGTTTCGTCAGAGAACACAACAAAGTTCTGAAGCAGATCTAGGAAGCGAGAAGGTTCAAATACACCTTTGATGAGAACCTCGAGCGAAGGAAGGTTACTCACTACTTCCCTGCCCTCAATAGTTTTCCAAGGCGCATAGTGTTCGAAAGCACCCGTGTAGGAACTCATCGCAGAACTAATGCCATCAGAGATAACGGTTACTGCATTTGACACAAAGAGCGAAGCGATGTCTTTGCGGTAGGTCTGAACTTGATTCCAGGCGTTCCGCAGTGTTGCATGTTCAGCAGCAGAGTTTTTGAGCTCTAGTAGACCTACCGGGATGCCGTTGAGGAACACAATCACATCTGGGCGACGGTTCTTTCCGTTTTCGATGATGGTGAACTGGTTGATAGCTACCCAGTCATTGCGTTCCGGTCGCTCAAAGTCAACAAGCCAAACACGAGTGGTGAGTACCTGACCGTCTTCACCTCGGTGCTCTATAGGGACACCCTCGGTTATCAGCTTGTGAACTCTATAGTTTTCGTCAATAACATTCTGAGATTCGGGGCGTTTTAATTTCTTAAGCGCTTCTTCAATTTGTTCAATTCGAACGGATCGATTTAGACGGATAAGCGAATTTTTCAACCTGCCCATTAGGAAAACTTGGTCAAAAGATGAACGCTCCTCGCCCGGCTCTCCCGGAGCTACATTTGGGCCCCAAACAGTTTGGTAGCCTAACTCTGAGAAATATTGAAGCGCAGCAGCCTCGATCGTTGACTCATTCACAGTCGTCATTTGCTAGAACTTTCTATGACTGAGTTGCTTGAGAGCATTTGTTCAAGAGACTGATCTCTCAATAATGCAAGCCTCTTGGATTCTTCATTTCTAACTCTGAGTAGTTCAAAGAGCAGTTGTATTTTTTCTTCAAGCAGCTCAAGATCCTTCGGGACCGTCAAAGGAAGGGATTTTAGATTGCCCATGTTAACTTTTGGTTGAACTGCACCAGTGACCAAGGGCCTAATATCTGAATCATCAAGAAGTAAATACAAGAGTTCTGTTGAAATCCCCTGCCCTTCCAACGGATGTGCATGGTTGTTGATCCAAGCTGGGCCCCAGATGTATTGGAGGACAGGGCCGCCATCTTTACGAACGACGGTTCCGTCTTCACCGACAAGTACGAGTACCTCGTTAAAAGTTGCCTCATCAACGTGACCAAAAATACCTGTTGCACCATAGTAAGGAATTACCCCAAGACGTTTCTCACGCTCCTGGGCAGAAAGTGGCTTACGGCGACGATTATGAAAAATGGCTAACTCAGCTAGAGGCAAAGCCGATGCGCCATCCTTAACAGCGCTAGCCACTAATGCCTTGGCTAATCTAATAATTTTGTTGTTTGCGCGTTCATTCGAAGCAATTTTGTCATCCAAAACACACAGTTTTTCCGCAATTTCTTTTTGTCGGGATAATGTCGGCAGCTCAATTTCTAATGCAGCAAGTGACTCTTGCTGGACACGCTGACGACCTGAACTTCCATTCATGCTAGAAATAGCGAAGTTTCGAACAAATGTTGAAGTTACTAGGTAATAGGCGAAGAGAGTATCCGAAACTCCTTCTCTGCCACGGATAACAATGAATTCTGTAGAACCAAAAGCCGGCTTATCTTCATCCATTTCAGATCGAAAAATAGAGGTTTTACCATTTTCAAGCGATGGGGTAATTCGTGCCATCAAAATGTCACCGTTCATAAATTTCATTCCGCCACCGTATGGCTTTTGAACATTTGTAGTGACATCTCTTGTAAAAGGTGCAATTGAAGCCATTTCCACAAAGGGTGCAATTTCGCCTTTATTTAGAGAAACTTTTGGATTGATCACAAAGGCTTCATCAAATCTCATTTTGATGGCTTTCTCGTATCAGAAGAGCTCTCTAATTTGATTTTCAAGAATTTTACCGATTTCAAATTCCTGAAAAAGATCATGGGTAAGTCTCTCTATTTCTGCGTCAGAAGAATCTCTATCTTCATCTAGTTCTTCCGTACCAACATATCTTCCAGGGGTAAGTACATAGCCTTGCCTCTGAATGTCTAATTTAGTTGCAACACAGGCGAAGCCAGGTGAGTCTGAGTATCCTCCGTCAATATTTCTCCAGGAGTGGTAGGTCTCGGAAATTAATGAGATATCACTATCAGCGAGCACCCTTTGACGACGGGAAATTAGTGTTCCAAGTTGACGCGCATCTATAAATAAAACCTCGTCGTTTCTTTCCCTGTGCAACTTTCCACTTCGATCTTTCGAAATAAACCAAAGTGAAACCGGAATAGTTGTGTTCAGGAAAAGCTTGCTGGGAAGTGAAACAATACAATCCAACAAGCCGGACTCTACTAAACGTTCTCTAATTTGAGAGTTTGTTCCAGATTTGTCCGTCATAGCACCATTTGCTAAAACAAACCCTGCCGTTCCATTTGGCGCAAGGTGGTAAAGAAAATGTTGAAGCCATGCGAAATTACTTCCAGCTTTTCCTTCGGCCGGTAACCCAAGTGTCCATCTTGGATCATGGGTGAGTTTTGGGCTCCACCAGTCCTTTTGATTAAAAGGAGGGTTAGCAATAATAAAATCTGCCCTCAGATCCGGATGTAGATCTTCGGTGAATGAGTCTGCAGATTTTGGCCCAAAGTCAGCCTCAATGCCTCGCAAAGCAAGGTTCATTTTGGCAAGTCTCCAGGTAGTTTCAGTAAATTCTTGGCCAAAAACCGAAATGTCGGTGTGTTTTCCGCCATGCGCCTTAACGAACTCCGCTGATTCAACGAACATTCCGCCCGAACCTGCGGCAGGATCATATACGCGACCTTTATAAGGTTCGAGCATTTCCACGAGTGTGCGTACTACTGAACGAGGTGTATAGAACGCACCAGCGTCTTTGCCGCTTTCTTTTCCAGCGAATTGGCCAAGGAAGTATTCATATACGCGACCCAGGACATCGTCAGAGCCATGGTCATCTGAGCTTGTGAAACCGATTGATCCGATGAGGTCTACAAGCTCACCCAGGCGGCGCTTATCAAGTCCATCACGACCATAGTTTCGAGGCAGTACACCTCGAAGCGAAGGGTTTTCCTTCTCAATAATGTCCATCGCCTTGTCAATATCTTCACCGACAGAAGGCAACTTGGCTCGATCCTGGATGTGCCCCCAACGGGCATTCTCAGGAACCCAAAACACGTTGTGGCTTGTGTATTCATCGCGGCTCTCAACGAACTGAGCCAGGCGTTCTTCACGAATGCCATCTGCCTCGAGTTCAACAGTAAGCGATTCACGTCGCTCTTCAAAGCGGTCTGAAATGTACTTGAGGAATACCAAACCGAGCACAACGTGCTTGTATTCACTGGGTTCCTGGTTTCCGCGAAGTTTGTCTGCTGTTTCCCAGAGGGTTTGCTCAAGAGTTTTTTGAGTTTTTGTGGTCTTAGCCATCTTGATTTTTCCTCTTACCATCTGCATCAAATGCTGATTTGAAGCTTATTCGCAGGTACCGACATTATGTTGTTTGAAGTTTCTCAACTAACTGTTTAGTTACCTCTACTCCAAAAATTTGTTGAGGCGCTCTGCAATAAGTTTCCTTCTCTTTTGCTTGAAAGCTTCAAAGACATCACCAGCAGTTAATCCATCTTCAAAGTCAATGAGTTGGACATTCAAGAGATGGGGCTCAAAGTCATTCTTGTAGTCATCAGGACTTCTGTCAGTGATCTTCTTATTTGTTGCAGCTCCTATGAAAGCAAGATTGGCAATATCGTCAACATCTCGTGAGTCAACATCCGGGCGAACGCGCTTGAGGAAGGCTTTGGGGAAGATGTGGTGGAATTCAATCTTGTCTGAGGCACCACCATGCTTAGTAGAGAGTTCTAAGTTAGTAGCCCAGTCACGAGCACCGTCTTGACGTAAAGCCAAGAAAAGTGTTTTGAAAGCGCCAGAACGCGAATTCCTACCGATGAGGTCCTCGGGAGTGAAATCAAGTCGACCCATTTGTTGAATGAGTCTCTGGTAGAGACCATCCACCGAACCGCCGTTTCTCAACGCTGCGATGTCCTGGTCCAATAGTCCTTCCGATGAGCCTCGCGAATAACGACCCTTTGCATTTGCAGAGAGGAACCAGCGCCTAAATTCCTCTGCCTCGGTTGAATCGATTTTGTAATCGCGAGAATCAACCCAGAACGCAGTTGTCACCAACAGAAAAGGTGACGATAAAAGGGTAAGGCTGTCGATTCCAATGTTGCTCTGAACAAAATTAAGCGCAAAATCAAGTGCCTTTTTCGTTCGTTTCCAACCATCTTCAAGTTGCTTGGTTGATAAACCTGAAACGACAAAGAACTTGGATTGTCCCGTTACCAGAGCAACCAAAGTTTTGAGGTAGGTTCCCATTTCAATGACAAACCCCCGGCGGTCTACCTCCGATTGGTAGTCCTGGAAAATTTGGAGTGAGCCTCTCCACTTTGCGGTGATCTGTGCCAAAGCCAGATCAGAGCTTCTGAGCTTTGCTCCAAGCGAATTCACTCGAACAAAGATTTCTGTTACTTCTTCGTAAGACTTGCTCTTTTCGAGGACGTCCATCCTGTACGAATAATCCGCGATTGCACGCACACCTTTCAACCGCTCTGTGTATTTTTCGTAATTTGGATCGTCAAAGCTAGTCACCCCGGCACCGCGGAGTAATTCACCATCTGATTTGGTAAACACGTCAGTGACTCTTACCCAGTTCGGCAAGGAAGCGATTCGTCCATTTGAAACTACAAATGCACGCCGCGACAATCGTTCGATGAAGTCCTTTTCTGAAGCATCTTCGATGTCTGGATCTTCATCGTCTTTACTTGACTCATTCACTTCAGTAATGAAAGTCAGTTCATCAGGATGTTCAAGGTTGAACAAGATCTCCACAGGTCGTTTTCGTCCACGAACTGTAACAGGTTCTCCACGAATTACTGCGGACAATGAGGTCAGTCGTTGCTGACCATCAAGTAACAACAACTTCGATGAAGAGGATGCGGCTGAAGTCTCCACAGCAAAATCGGTTGTGGCCACATTTTCATCTGTTTCCCAAGCGAGAATAACACCAGAGGGGTAGCCACGGTAGAGAGAGTCCAATAGATCTCGCACACGAGTTGCTTGCCAGACATACTCACGTTGCATTTCAGGAAGTTGCAGATCCTTGTTCTGAATCATGCGAACTAAATCGCTGACTGTGCGGTCTGTCCTAGCCACAAGGCCCCCTTGATTACTAACAAATTTAAAGTGCCCCTGAAGAGACTCGAACTCCCAACCAACTCCTTAGGACGGAGGTGCTCTTCCATTGAGCTACAGAGGCGTAACTCCAGTCTACGACCAGAAGTTTTTAGGCCGCAGGGGCGAGGTAGTCATCCCAAGCAGTGTCACGGTGGTCGAGACCCATGGCGAACCAGCCAGAACCGGCGGGCATTCGTGGCGTAATCCTCAAACGCCAGCCCATCTCTTGGGGCGTGCGATCAGACTTAATGTTGTTGCACTTGAAACAGCAGGCAACCAAGTTCTCCCAGGACTCTTCACCCCCGCGCGATTTCGGAATCACGTGGTCGATTGTGTTTGCGTTCTTGCCGCAATAAGCGCAGTGATGACCATCCCGCCGCAGCACTCCTCGGCGGGTGAGAGGAACGCGGCGCGCATAGGGAACTCGAACATAGCGTGAGAGCACAATCACGGAAGGGCGTTCAAACTGCGAGGTGATCGATTCCACCGGGTGTTCCGCATCAGCTTTGAGCACCGTGGCTTTCTGGCTCATCACCAGCATCAACGCTCGTCTAAAAGAGACGATCGCGAGCGGTTCATATCCTGCGTTGAGTACCAAGGTGCGCACGGTGGGCCTTTCGAGTTGGGGCCTGCATGGCGTGCAGGCTGCTTGCCGAATGGTCACATGAAGCGTGAAGGTTCCCTAGAAACACACAAGGGCATCGTCGTTACCGACAATGCCCTAGCGAAGACGTGCGCGTAGACGCTCACCTATTCGTTCGTGAAGTTTCATGAACCCTCCGCACTTAATGCTTGAGTTCAGGTTAGGAGCAGCAGCGCAACTTCGTAAGAGGGCACGCCGAATCGTTACCGGGAGTTAACCCAGTTGCAAGGTGTTAGCCGACGCGAACGAAGAGTGCGTAGCTGTGAGGATCTGCAGAGATGGAGGTGAGAACAGAAGTTCCACCAATACCACCTTGAGCTGCAAGACCGTTACCTGCGTAGATAGCGACGTGGTTGCCGCGCATCATGATGTCGCCAGGCTGAACCTGGTCAGGGTCACTGAATACCGTTCCGTAGCCACCGAACTGCATGGGGCCAAGGTCAGGAACCGAGTACCCGATATTACGCAGTGCCTGCTCAACGAAAGCGGTGCAGTCACCAGGCATACCGATCAAGTTCAGTGCTGCATTCAGCAGTGCTGAGTTTGAACGGATACCCGATACATCGACAGATACTCGAGAAGAGGAAGAAGCACGTGCTGCTGAAGCAACGGTGACCGCAGCTGCAGTTGAGTACCCGTCACGACTTGCAGAAACAGCAGCGTCACCGGAGACAACAAGAGCCTGCGCTTCAGCAGCAAGCTGAGCCTTGTATGCCTCAACATCAACGTGGTCGCTGGAGTCGATTGCATAAGCAGGAATCGAGAAGGTTGCCAGCACACCAAAAGCAACAGCCATCACACCGGCACGTGCCCAGTTGCGGCTGTTGTTTGCGTTGCGCGCAGCACGAGCGGTGCGCTTGACGGGTTGTGCGGTTGCTACCTCTTGGGCAGCAGAAACTAGAGCAGTACCGCGCTCACGTGCAGTGGATGCGAAAGAGCGTGCGGACTTGCGAAGTGTTTTCTTTTCCGCGAGCTTGCGCTCACGGCGTGACGAAAATTCGTCGTTACCTAATTCGGCCAAGGTATAACCTCCGGCGCCCCAACAAGCTAGGTTGCTTACCCCGTCACGATGCGAAATTCGCTTCGTTTCACATATCGAGAGACGGGGGTTGGGACGTCTCGCTATGTGGCTTTTCAACCGTTTGGTGGTTGTAAAGCTTAACCAGACTACGCGAAGAGAGCCAAAAAGTCACATTAGCGACACGACAAAATCACAAAAAGATAACGGGTGATTTACTACAAGCTGTGCTCAACGAAGATGTGAACCGCTACATCTAGTGGTAAATCAAGAGAACCTGAGAATCCAGTGGCAGAAACGCTGACCCGGTCACCATCTCGCTTGAAGGAAATTTCAGCACCGGGTTTGAGGCCCACTTCAGCAAAGTCGGCAAGAGTTTCAGGATCGATTTGCGCCGGCTCCCCCAGGCGTCGCACGATGCCCGTGCTGAGTTCACCAGATGCCTGGAGTAGATCTAACAGGTTGGCCACGCCATCCATAAATCCTTCGGCAGGTTCAATACCGAGCTCTTCTAGACCTGGGATGGGGTTGCCATAGGGAGATTCGGTGGGGTTACCCAGCATCTCCATAATGCGACGCTCCACCTTGTCGCTCATCACGTGTTCCCAGCGGCAGGCTTCATCATGAACGAACTCCCACTCCAGGCCAATGATGTCGCTGAGCAAACGCTCGGCTAAACGGTGCTTACGCATGACATGAACTGCCTTCGAGCGCCCCTCTGCGGTGAGCTCAAGATGCCGGTCATCCGAAACCAAGACAAGTCCGTCACGTTCCATACGTGCCACGGTCTGAGACACTGTGGGACCGGAGTGACCTACCCGCTCTGAGATGCGCGCACGCAGAGGAACAATGTTCTCCTCCTCCAGCTCGAGGATGGTGCGCAGATACATCTCAGTGGTGTCGATCAGATCCGTCATGCTCACTACTTTACCCGGGGCAGTTGCCCAGATTCTGTGCGGAAATTTCGCTGGGCGCCAAACCCTAGAATTGATTCATGGCAGAGATCACCATCCCCAGCGAACTTCTTCCCGTTGACGGCCGTTTCGGTTGCGGACCATCCAAGGTGCGCCCCGAGCAGGTTGCTGCACTTGCAACCCGTGGCGCGGAACTGCTGGGCACCAGCCACCGCCAAGCACCTATCAAAAACATGGTGGGTCGTGTGCGCTCTGGACTGGCTGAGCTGTTCAACCTCCCAGATGGTTATGAGGTACTGCTTGGTAATGGTGGCTCGACCGCGTTCTGGGATGCTGCAGCGTTCTCTCTGATTGAGAAGCAGAGCCAGAATTTGGTCTGTGGTGAGTTTGGCGGCAAGTTTGCTGCCGCCGCCAAGACTCCTTGGCTTACCGCACCCGATGTGATCAACGCTCCTGCCGGGTCTCGAGCTGATGCACAAGCTAAGGAAGGCATCGATGTGTATGCCTGGGCACACAACGAAACCTCGACAGGCGTGATGTCACCGGTCACCCGCGTTCACGGTGACGCTGGCGCTCTCACAGTTGTTGATGCCACCAGCGCAGCAGGCGGTATCAAGATTGACGCTGCCGAGACGGATGTCTACTACTTCGCTCCGCAGAAGAACTTTGCTTCCGACGGTGGTCTGTGGTTTGCTCTGTTCTCCCCTGCAGCTATTGAGCGCGTGGAGCGCATAGCCGCTACTGATCGCTACATCCCCGAGTTCTTGAGCCTGAAGAATGCCATCGACAACTCTCGCCTGGAGCAGACCCTCAACACTCCTGCCGTGGCAACTCTGGTCCTGCTCGAAGAGCAGATTAACTGGATGAATGCCTCGGGTGGTTTGGACTGGGCAGATGCCCGCACCAAGGAATCATCCAACCTGCTCTACACCTGGGCAGACCGAGTTGACTATGCAACTCCCTTCGTGACCAACCCTGAGCATCGTTCACAGGTTGTCGTCACCATCGACTTCAACGACGACATCGACGCTGCAGCAATTGCCAAGGTGTTGCGCGCGAACGGAATTGTCGACACCGAGCCTTACCGCAAGCTTGGACGCAACCAGCTTCGCGTGGCGACCTTCACCGCAATCGAGCCCAGCGACGTTGCCGCGCTGATTAGCTCGATTGAATACGTGGTCGAACGCCTCTAGTTCGAGTCGTCCTCGTCTTCAGCAGAGCTGTCGTCGAGGTCATCGATATCGACTCCGTCGATATCTCCACCGTGGGTGGGCGCAGAGATGTGATCCTCATCGTCGAGGTCTGATTCATCATCATCCTCGTCTTCTTCCTCATCCTCGTCGTCCTCGAGATTGTCATCATCGTCATCCTCATCGGAATCAGAGTCGTCGAGGTCTTCGAGTTCGTCATCGAGAACGGTGCCATCTAGAGCACCTTCGGCGAGGTCAAGAAGACCCTCAGGAAGTTCTTCATCAAGTTCAATACCAGCAGCTGCCGCCTGCTTCTGAGCTTCCAAAAACTCTGCAAGACGGACAGACCAGGGAACCCACTCTGGTGCAACGAGTGCACCGTCACCAGGAAGCAGTTCTGCTTCCATGACGGTGGGCTCTTCACCTTCGAGAGTGGCCAGAGAGACGTTCCACAACCAGTTGGGGTAGCCATCAAGCTTGCACTGGTATTGCAAGGTGGCAATGCCATCGTGGTCTATGGTTTCCACCTCAAGCTCGCCAATGCTTTCTGGCGTGGTGATTTCGTGCAACGCAGCCAGAGCAAGACTCTGGTGCGCAGCAGTGAGTTGAGGGAAAGGCTTAGACATCAAAGTCGTCTGCTACGCGACGAAGCAAGGCAGCAATCTTGCTGCTGTGTGCCTTGTCGGGGTAGTTGCCACGCTTGAGGTTGTTACCAATACCGTCAAGGAGCTTGACCAAGTCTTCGACAATAATCGCCATGTCATCGGCAGGCTTACGGTCGAGCTTCTCGCGGCCAGCAGGAGACTCGAGTACGCGCACGGACAGTGCCTGTGCTCCACGCTTGCCTTCGGCAATACCAAACTCGAGTCGTGAGCCGGGGCGAACCTTCGCACCATCGGGCAGGGCAGAAACGTGCAGGAATACTTCCTGGCCATCGTCGGTAGAAATAAAGCCGAAGCCCTTTTCCTCGTCGTAAAACTTCACTTTGCCGGTTGGCATTTTTTCCTCCTGCGTTTGGTGCGTTACCCAGTTTACTCAGAGGTAACAAGTGGCACCTATCCTTAGAGGTATGGCAACAACTGACACCTACGAAGCAACCCGACTCGAACGCATCTTGGGAACCATGGTGGTCTCCATCGTGGGCATCTCGATTTTGGCGTTCTTGGCCATTGTCACTGCAGGGATTACTCACCTGGATCTCACCAGTGGCTTTGGAACATTCGTTTTGGTACTGCCCGGTATTGGTCTTCCCATCGGATTCATCTTGATGGTGACTTTGCTGATCGTGAACATGGTTCGTCGCCGCCGCGACGCATCAGCAGGTTCACGTTAACTCCCGCCCGGGCACATCTTCTGTGTCTTCCTCACTTGAACTTTCTAAGCGCTTACGCGAGCTCAGCGATGAGCAGCTGGAGCAGCTCGCCCAGACGCGCTTAGTCTCGAGTGGATCTATTCGGGACTACTTCGATTTAGCAGACGCCCTCCTCACCTCTGATTCCATCGTGAGGGCACTCACGCGGTGTTCACGTGAACAACTCTTGGCGCTTCGTTCAGTTGCTCAGGGTGAGTCAACCCTGCACAACAACTCGGTTCTTGCCTCGATACCCGAGCATGCACTGCTGGGCAGCGCCGATGGGTCTGCTCTCTACCCTGAGGTGGTGAAGGTGGTGCTGGATGTCACGGCTGACCTTTCCCCCGCCCCAGCACAATCTGCACCAGTGAATGATTCGAACGCAACACTGAAAGAAGCCGCTGCTCTTGAGCGTGCGCTCTCAGTCATGACATCTCTGGATGAACTTGTTCGCAGCTTAGAAACTCACCAGGTTAAGGAACTAGCCCGTGGTGGTCTCAGTGCGCAGGACACTCAGCGCCTCACCCCGCTGATGCCTAGTCCGGATGTTGATCCTTCTTCTGTATTGGCTCTTGGTGCACTCTCAGGAATTCTTGCTCGTCGCAGCAATTGGTGGCTCACAACCACCCAGCTAGAAAGCTGGTTGCTGCTTCCTGTGGAACAGCGCTGGTTTGTTGCCGTTGAGGCGTGGGTTTCAGGATTGAGCCCCGAACTGAGCACCATCTTGCCTCACGAACAGCACTGGGGAGACCAACTCCTCACTGCCGTGGATGCCTATTACCCATTAGGTCATGACTGGCTTGATGCTGAACTTTCCACCAGCCTCAGCGCTGCCGAGCTCTTGGGGCTCAGTAGTGCAGGTGTGGCCACGTCCGTAGGCCGTGCAGCGCTGTCAGGAGAGTGGGGCAGCGTTCGGAGCGCGATAGCCGCCGTTGTTCCACCCTATGCCGAGCACGTGTTTGTTCAGCATGACTTCACCGTGATTGCTCCTGGCCCGCTCCGACCTGAAGATGATGCGTTTATGCGTCAGTTGTGTGTGGTGGAGTCCAGAGGACTAGCCACCACCTTCCGCATCACCGGGCAGGGAACTAATCATCTCCTTTCGAAGGGAACAACTGCCGCTCAGATCTTGGAACATCTCAGTGCACTTGCTGCCACACCCATTCCGCAAGCGGTCAGCTATTTCATCACCGATCTGGGCGAACGTTTTGGATCTGTTCGTGTGCGCGAGGTTAACGGTCATTCGATTATCACGGCCAGCGATCCTTTAGTGCTGCGCACTATCGCTGCCGATCACTCTTTGCATTCTGTGGGACTGCGTAAGGCGTCTGAGGAGTCTCTGCGCTCCTCACTTTCGGCAGGGATAGTGCTCAACGCCTTAGTCGAAGCGAAATATCCAGCACAGCTCGAGGACGCTTCCGGGAATGTCATTGCTCTGCCCACTATGCGCCGCGAGATCGAGCTCCAACCAGAACCGGTCAGTCCTCACGTTGCACTCGTGCAACGCCTGCGAGGTAGTCGTGAAGCCGCGGCCAGTGATGACGCCACGTGGATCGCCAGGCAGTTAGATCTTGCCGTTCGCGAGAAGAGTTTGTTGATTGTGACCGTGAACATGCCCGATGGCGAACGGGAGTTCACCATTGAGCCCAAGGGCTTTTCGAATGGACGCCTACGCTGCTTGGATCGCAAGACTGATGTTGAACGCACTCTGCCTGCATCACACATCACTGCCGTTCGCCCGGCATAGCCAGGTCACACTGTCCACAGCCCCCTCTCAACCGGAGTAACGTAGAGAGATGCCCGATGGACCGTTGATCGTTCAAAGCGATCGCTCAGTATTGCTCGAGGTGGCACATCCGCAGGCTGCGGATGCCCGTCACGACCTCGCAGTTTTTGCCGAACTTGAACGCGCTCCTGAGCACATTCACACCTACCGCATCACCCGCTTGGGATTGTGGAATGCACGTGCTGCCGGTCACACCGCGGAAGAAATTCTCGGCACTCTCGAGAAGTACTCAAAGTATGCGGTTCCTGCCAGCGTCACCATCGACATCGCAGAAACGGTCAACCGCTACGGCCGCCTCACCATTGAACGCGATGCTGAAGGCACGCTCATACTCAAAGGCTCTGACGCAGCAGTTCTGTCTGAGGTGTCCCGTTCAAAAAAGGTCACCACCTTGCTCGAGGGCAAGCGTGAGGATGGCAGTTACCAGGTTGCCGCCTGGGCTAGAGGACAACTCAAACAAGAACTTCTTAAGCTCGGTTGGCCCGCAGAGGACAATGCCGGTTACAAGCCCGGTGCTCACCACGACATTGATTTGGCTCAGGACGGCTGGGCGCTGCGTCACTACCAGGAGAAGGCGGTCTCCAACTTCCTCGATGGTGGTTCCGGGGTTGTCGTATTGCCGTGTGGTGCGGGAAAGACTCTGGTCGGTGCTGGTGCTATGGCTGCCACTAAGACAGACACCCTGATTTTGGTCACCAACACCGTCTCTGCCCGCCAATGGCGTGATGAGCTGCTCAAGCGAACCTCGTTGACTCCCGATGAAATCGGGGAATACTCCGGTGCAACCAAGGAGATCAAACCGGTCACGATTGCAACCTATCAAATTCTCACCGCGAAGCGCGGTGGTGAATTTGCTCACCTTGCTCTGCTGGATGCGTTGGACTGGGGTTTGGTCATCTATGACGAGGTGCACCTCCTTCCCGCACCTGTATTCAAATTGACGGCAGAACTGCAAGCTCGCCGCCGCTTGGGATTGACCGCCACGCTCGTGCGCGAGGACGGTCGCGAGTCTGACGTTTTTAGCCTGATTGGGCCCAAGCGTTTTGATGCACCGTGGAAAGAGATTGAGCAGGAGGGCTTTATCTCTCCAGCGGAGTGTAAAGAGATACGTATTGATCTCGATCCTGAAGAACGTTTGATCTATGCCGCAGCAAGCGATGCCGAGAGATACCGCCTGGCAGCAACGTCTCCGGTGAAGATTGCCATTACGAAAAAACTCATTGCTGCACACCCGGGTGAACGCATTCTCGTGATTGGCCAATACCTCGATCAACTTGCCGAGCTCGGCGATGCTCTGGGGGTTCCCGAGATCACCGGTGCAACACCCGTGGATGAACGTGAACGTTTATTCAATGCCTTCCGTGACGGCAGTGAGCCGGTTCTTGTGGTGAGCAAGGTGGCCAACTTCTCGGTTGACCTTCCAGAAGCTAGTGTTGCCATTCAGGTTTCTGGCGCATTTGGTTCACGCCAGGAAGAAGCACAGCGACTGGGTCGTTTGCTGCGCCCGAAGAAGTCAGGTTTCACAGCGACGTTCTACACCCTGGTCGCTCGCGACACTGTGGACCAGGACTTCGCTTTGAACCGTCAGCGCTTCCTTGCCGAGCAGGGTTATTCCTACGAAATCGTTGACGGTCACACCGTTTAACTTTTCTTCTCTGCCAATTTCCCGCCTAAACACTGGGAATTTGCCGGTGTTCAGCGTGCGCACAGACGGCTTCCTAAAAACTCTCAGGTTACATTCAGGAAACAGTCAGATACTAGAGACATGGAAAACCCACGAATCCTCATAGTTGATGACGAACCCAACATTAGAGACCTCCTGACCACAAGTCTTCGGTTCTCCGGGTTCAACGTTCAGGCTGTTGGCAACGGCGCAGCCGCAATCTCGGCAGTGCTTGCTGAAGAGCCCGACCTGATCGTGCTCGACGTGATGCTTCCGGACATGAACGGCTTCTCCGTGACCAAGCGACTGCGCTCGGCCGGATACACCGCCCCCATCCTCTTCCTCACCGCCAAGGACGACACCCAAGACAAGATTATGGGACTAACCGTCGGTGGCGATGACTACGTGACCAAGCCTTTTAGCCTCGATGAAATCGTGGCACGTATCAAGGCAATCCTTCGCCGCACCATGCAAGCAGATGAGGAAGCACTTATCCGCGCAGGTGAGATCTCGATGGATCAAGACACCCACGAAGTGGTTGTCAACGACTCCGTGGTTGAACTGAGCCCCACCGAGTTCAAGCTGCTTCGTTACCTCATGCTCAACCCCAACCGAGTACTCAGCAAGGCACAGATTCTGGATCACGTGTGGGAATACGACTTCAACGGTGACGCTGGAATCGTGGAGTCTTATGTCTCCTACCTGCGTCGCAAGCTCGACGCAGTTTCCACCGAACCCCTCATTGCCACCAAGCGTGGTTTCGGTTACATGCTCAAGGTTGCCAAGGCTTCCTAAGTACACACCTCCAATGCGACAAGGGCGAGACCATCACGGTCTCGCCCTTTCAGCATTTCCCCACCTAGAACCTGCTTAGATTGTCAGTGATGCCATTCAAATTCGATGAACGCTGGAACGCCATCTCCTTGCGCACCAAGGTGACCGGCGTCACTGTGTTGTTGCTGACGATTGGTCTACTGGTTTCCGGTATTGGAACCATGGCAATGCTCAAGCCCGCGTTGATCGGTCAGCTCGACACCCAACTTCAAGCAGTTCAACAAGATCTCAGCAGTGTGTTGCGGCTGTCCAAGGCAGGAACAACCACCCAGGCTGCTCCCACCGACTACTACTACGCTGTCTATAGCGCCAGTGGAATTCTGCTCGAGCAGAACTGGACCGAGAAGACAGACGCAGCACGCCCTAACCTCTCCAGCGGCATCACTGTCGACCAGGCCACCACCTTAGATGGCGCCATCTTCCCCATCAAATCTGGCAATGGCAGAACTCTGTTTCATGCCATTGCTGTTCCGGTCACCTTTGATGACAGCACAGGAACCCTCGGCACCGTCGTCGTTGCCTTGTCCACCGCAAGCGTGGACAAGCTCATGACCACTTACCTCAGCATCTTCTTAGGACTTGGTATTGCCATTGTGATCGTGGGTGCATTGCTCACTCGCTTCTTAGTCACCACCACCTTCGCGCCCCTGCGCGAGGTGGAGGACACTGCGGTTGCCATTGCAGATGGTGACCTCAGTTTGCGTCTTCCTTCGACGTCACCGTCGAATACTGAGGTTGGCCGCCTCAACCGCTCGCTCAACATCATGTTGGGCCGGATCGACCGTGCCTTTGCAGATCGCGCCCGCACGATTGACCAGATGCAACGCTTCGTCGGAGATGCGAGCCATGAGCTACGCACTCCCCTGGTCTCCGTTCGCGGCTATGCCGAGCTCTATCGCATGGGTGCTCTTCAGACTCCTGAAGAGGTTGGCCAGGCAATGGAACGTATTGAGAAGGAAGCCATCCGTATGGGTGCTTTGGTTGAGGACCTGCTCGAGCTTGCTCGCATGGATGAAACCAGGCCCTTAGAAATTGGCAAGTTTGATTTGCTCACCATCGCACACGATGCCGCACTGGATGCTCGGGCATTTGATCCCGAGCGCACCATCACCGTTGAGGGAGACTCAGTCGAGATCCTTGCTGCTGAAAACAAGATCCGCCAGGTTGTGACTAACCTGATGGGCAATGCGCTGCGCTTCACCCCATCTGGTTCTCCGCTGGAGATTGTGGTCAGTCACGATGACAAGGCGGCAGAAGTAACTATTTCTGTGGTTGACCACGGTGAGGGAATCCCCAAGCAGATTCGAGAGAAAATCTTTGAGCGCTTCTATCGCGCAGATAACTCACGAACTCGTGAGACCGGAGGTAGTGGTCTGGGTCTGGCCATTGTTGCTTCCATCGTGAAGGCACACAACGGTCGTATCGACGTCACTGCAACCAAGGGTGGTGGGGCAACCTTCTCGGTGACTCTTCCTGTTGTCCACACTCCCGACGAGGGCTAAAAAGTCCCCAACTCTCATCTGCGGTATAGCTGGTTGTACGAAGACCTCATATCTTCAAGGGCAGAGCGCATCCGGCCCGCAGCACTCCCCCTCCGCTCAGGGGTCGGATGCGCTCTCCTGATCACAAGGAGTAAACATGCCCGTCTTTCACGTCGACAGCGAAGCTGTCCTACATGCAAGTTCAGCTGCACAGCAGTCCATCTCACGCATCCAGAGTGAAGTTCTTGCCCTCCACACTCAGCTCAGCAATCTTCAAGGATCATGGAGCGGTGCTGCTGCCACCGCATTCCAAGCAGTGGTTTCCGAGTGGCATCTCACTGCCCAGCGCGTGGATGAGTCACTGAACTCCATCAACCATGCGTTGTCGATTGCTGCTCAGCAATACACCGAGGTTGAGCACGCCACCGCACGAATGTTCCGCGGGTAAGTCCGCAGAAACAATAAAGAACGCCTCCCCAATCGGCGGGGAGGCGTTCTTTATTGGTTGGAGTAGGACTTAGAAGTCCATGCCGCCAGAAGGGTCACCCATTGGTGGGGCTGCCTTCTCAGGCTTCTCTGCAACAACTGCCTCAGTGGTGAGGAAGAGAGCTGCGATCGACGCTGCGTTCTGCAGTGCCGAGCGAGTTACCTTTGCGGGGTCAATGATGCCTGCAGACAGGAGGTCGACGTACTCGTCAGTTGCAGCGTTGAGGCCCCAACCGATGGTGAGTGAACGAACCTTGTCAACAACAACACCGGGCTCGTGACCAGCGTTGAGTGCAATCTGACGCAGAGGAGCTTCGATAGCTACCTTCACGATGTTTGCACCAGTTGCTTCGTCACCGGTGAGAGCAAGCTTCTCGAAAGCGGTCTTGCCTGCCTGGATGAGTGCAACACCACCACCGGGGACAATACCCTCTTCAACAGCAGCCTTTGCGTTACGAACAGCATCCTCAATGCGGTGCTTGCGCTCCTTGAGTTCAACCTCGGTAGCAGCACCTGCCTTGATTACTGCAACACCACCGGCGAGCTTAGCCAGGCGCTCCTGGAGCTTCTCGCGGTCGTAGTCGGAATCGGTGTTGTCGATCTCTGCACGGATCTGAGCTACGCGGCCAGCAATCTGGTCTGCGTCGCCTGCACCCTCCACGATGGTGGTCTCGTCCTTGGTGATAACAACCTTGCGAGCCTTACCCAGCATGTCGAGTTCAACGTTTTCGAGCTTGAGGCCAACTTCTTCAGCGATAACCTGACCACCGGTGAGGATCGCGATGTCCTGGAGCATGGCCTTGCGGCGGTCACCGAAGCCAGGAGCCTTGACAGCTACTGACTTGAAGATGCCACGGATCTTGTTGACAACGAGGGTTGCCAGTGCTTCGCCATCGACGTCTTCCGCGATGATGAGCAGCTGCTTACCGGTCTGGATGACCTTGTCCACGATGGGCAGCAGGTCCTTGATGTTAGAAACCTTGCTGTTCACGATGAGGATGTAGGGGTCCTCGAATACTGCTTCCTGACGCTCTGGGTCAGTAACGAAGTATGCGGAGAGGTAACCCTTGTCGAAGCGCATACCCTCGGTGAGCTCGAGCTCGGTGCCGAAAGCGTTGGACTCCTCAACGGTGACCACACCTTCCTTACCAACCTTGTCGATAGCTTCAGCGATCAGTGCGCCGATCTCGGGGTCAGCAGCGGAGATAGAAGCGGTAGCTGCGATCTCTTCCTTGGTCTCAACTTCCTTAGCGTTGTTGATGAGTTCCTCAGAAACAGCTGCAACAGCCTTCTCAATACCGCGCTTGAGCGAGATGGGGTCTGCACCAGCAGCTACGTTGCGAAGACCTTCGCGAACGAGTGCCTGAGCAAGAACGGTAGCGGTGGTAGTTCCGTCACCAGCGACGTCATCGGTCTTCTTGGCAACTTCCTTAACCAGCTCAGCGCCGATCTTCTCGAATGGGTCGTCCAGTTCGATTTCCTTCGCGATGGACACACCATCGTTAGTAATCGTGGGGGCGCCCCACTTCTTTTCGAGGACGACGTTGCGTCCACGTGGGCCAAGGGTGACCTTGACGGTGTCAGCAAGGATGTTCAGACCGCGCTCTAGACCGCGACGTGCCTCTTCATCAAAAGCAATGATTTTTGCCATGGTTGTTTTTCGTCCCTCCCGGACGTACGAAATACTTCAGGAATTAGCACTCAATTCAATCGAGTGCTAATCCAATATTGGCACTCTCATCCCTCGAGTGCAAGTACGTCCGCGCTGAGCGAAAGTGTTGATGCCCTCCCCAACGGGGAGGGCATCAACTACGTAGAGAATGACCTATTCGGTAATGGTCACGCTTCCAGCTGGAACATAAGAATCCAGGGGAACCATCTCGATCCAGGTGTTACCTGGTGCAAGTCGAATAGTGACACCATTGTCGCCCTTGAACACGATCGGCGAGGCAGTTCCTGCCTTACTCCAGGTGCCGTGGACAACCTTGCCACCACTGAGCACAAAGAGCTCACCGGAGTCCACCATGCGGGTGCGGGGAACGCCAACAAACTCATCCACATTCACGCGCATCACAACAACGTTGGCGGCAGAAAGCTGAGCACCAGTAAGGTCGAGGTCTGGACCTTCCCACTGGGTGCGCAGGTAGCGACCCGATGCACCGTCATAGGTCCAAGTGTTGTCACTCTGGTTGCTGAAAATGTTCTGCACGGAAGATGCAGGAGTTCCATCCAGCACTGCAGTCGAGGTAGCCAGTGAAGAAGAATATGCCCACTGCTGTGCAGGAGCTGCCAGTCCGGGGTTAGCGGCAATAGCTTCCTGTGCGTGCAGCATCAGGTTGTAGGGAGCAACGTTGTAGTCGTTGCGATACATCGCAGGGTCATTCTCGGTGATGTTCACCAGACCGGTGTCGACAGCAAGGTCACGAGTTTCCTGTGCCCCATATCCGGAGTAAGCGATGATGCCGCCGAAAGGCGCAGCAATATCTGCATCCATCGGACGCAAAGAACGAACGGGGCCGACAGTGACGGGAACATTCGAGTTCCAAATACCGACGTAGCGGCTGATGCCACCTTCCACGATCTCTTCGAAGACCACATCTGCCTGGTTGAGACCATCCTGTGGTTCACAGTGGAAGACGTTACAAATCTTCACCGACAAAGCAGGGCCCACAGTTGTGCCAGCTGCCAGAGCAACACCAGTCAAAGGTGCGTAGGCAACAGGCTCAGGTGCCTTGTAGGTGGACTTGTAGTCGGGAGTGGCGGGGCCGGAGGCTCCACCTGAACATGCGGCCAAACCAAGCGCTAAAGCACCAGCTGCTGCCACACCGACAATACGGATCAGAGAACGCGATTGAGTAGTCACGAGACAAAGACTAACGCCGCCCACAATCGTGGACGGCGTTAGTTCGGGCGTGCCCGAATATTACGAGGCTTTAAGCCAGTCGAACCGACTCTGCCTGAGGACCCTTGTTTCCGGTACCGATTTCGAAAACAACCTTCTGGCCCTCTTCGAGGACCTTGTAGCCGTTCATGTCGATAGCGGAGTAGTGGACGAATACGTCCTGCTCGTCGCCGTCTACGGTTACAAAACCGTAGCCCTTTTCAGCGTTGAACCACTTAACGGTTCCAGTGGCCATGTGTAACTCCAATTGCAGTATCCCAACCGACACACACAAATCGCTTGTGCCGTTGGTCTCACACTACTGGTGAAACACAGAAAACAGTTAGCCTTGCCTAACTTTTAAATGTCGCGAATTGACAACGATTTAACCGGCGTAATCGGCACCAATGACCAAAGTGAGCTGTGCGGAGCTCTCAATGTAGGCATCGGTCAGCTTAATTTCGCCAAAACCTAAGGACTTCGCCAGACCACGCGCAGCACCTTCGAGAGTGGGGTTGCCGTAGTAAATGTATGTCTTTTCTGCCAATTCACTGGCGTTGGACTTGGCCCCAATGGTCCAGCCTTCACCAGCAAGTTGATCTCCAACTTCGGTAGCAAGTCCGGTGGTCTCAGTTGCATTGAGCACGTTGACCACAGATGCTGGGTCAATGGTTGGCGCAGGGGTCACTCGGGGTGTTGCCGACGCAGTTGCTGTGGGCAAAGCAAAGATGCCCTCAAAATCTTTCATGCTGATGCTGTCGCTGGTGACGATCAGTGTTCCCACTCCGCCCACAACCAAAACACCGGTGGCAAGAGCTGCCCACGCGAAGGGAACGAAGCCAGCGCCACGACGCTTGGGTGCGCGGTGAACACCGCGACGCTCCAGCCCAGGGGCTAGGTCGTCGAACTGGTCGCGCTGCGTTTTTTCAGACATCGTTCTATTCTCTCAGTTCTTATCTGAGGATTCTGGGTTAATTCTCTTTTGACGGGATGCACGGCGCTCATCACGCACTCGATGTAACCGTTTGACCAACATGGGGTCATAAGCCAAAGCTTGTTCAGAATCCATCAACTTGCTCAGTATTTGGTAATACCTCGCAGGTGACAAACCGAAGGTTTGTCTGATGGCATCTTCTTTAGCGCCGGGATGCTGCCACCACTCTCGTTCGAAATCGAGAATGGAACGATCACGGTCGTCTAACACGGGCCGACTATGGGACTCGAACCCACAACCCCCGCTTTACAAGAGCGGTGCGCTACCAATTGCGCCAAGTCGGCTTGTGTGAGGTCTAGGACCTCACTACCCGTTAATCCTAACCTGCGGCAGGAGTGGCGGGAGTCGTCGAGGCAGACTCGCCAGCGACCTGAGTGATGAATGCCAAGAATTCCTTGGGGTCAACAATCGAGCCGGTGTACACCTTGCCATTGACCAGGATGGTGGGGGTGCCCACACCCTTTGCACCAGAGTCCTTTGCGGCCTGAGCCATAGGACCATTCAGTGCATAGTCAGTTGCCTTGGTTGCCCAAGGAATGAAGGTCTTGTCCTTGATGCACTTAGCAATCTTGTCCTGGTTCTTTGGCTTCTGCGCATCGATCAGGGCGGTGATCTCGTCATCGTTCAAACCAGGGGTTCCTTCTTGAGGCTGGTTTGCATAGAAAGCCTGGTTGACCTTCCAGTAGGTGTCAGGAGAGTAATTGGCAACACATGCTGCAGCAGCGGCCGAACGCAGTGAGTACTTCGTTCCTGCAGAGTTGTTAGCAAGCATGCCAATGGGGTGAATCTCGAGGGTGGCAGCACCAGCTTCAACAAGGGTCTGCAGCTGTTCTGCGTTTGCCTTATCGAATGCCTGGCATGCAGGGCAGAGGTAGTCCTCATACACCTGGATGGCCACGGTGGAGCTTCCCAGTAGAGGCTGGTTTGCTACCGGGTCAGCACCTGGTGCACCGGCATCGCTGAGAACAGCAGCCATGTCTGCGCCACTGAGGACGATGCCATCGCTGGCCATGTTGGCGGGGCGAGGACCTTCCTTGGGTGCAGAAGTTGCAATGGTGGAAATAAAGATTGCTGCGATGGCGATTACTGCAACAGCAACACCGCCTTGAATAAACAGCTTGCGACGCTTGTCGGACTTCTGCTGTTGAACGCGAAGTTCTTTCGCCTTCGCACGAGCAGCTTCACGCTGCTGGTTTCGAGTGGGTCGGTTGCCGTGGGCTCCGGTGCTCATGCTCGTTTTCTCCAAATGTGTGGGGGACGTAATAAGACGTTCGTCAAAACACGCAAAGACTAGAGTACGTGTGAACGCTGGGAATTTGCTAAACGGCTCCTGAACGCAGGCGCGCTACTTCATAGAGTGCAACGCTGGCAGCAATACCTGCATTCAGGGACTCGGTGCTGGCCGAAATAGGAATCGAGACGATGGCGTCGCAGTTCTCGGTAACGAGCTTGGACAGCCCCTTGCCTTCATTTCCCACCACAATCAGCAGTGGACGATCAGCCAACTCAAGACCTGGAAGCATGGTGTCTCCACCGCCATCAAGACCAATGACAAAGACTCCTTGATCCTTGAAGGACTTGATGGTTGCGGTGAGGTTAGAGGCCATTGCAACAGGAAGACGCGCTGCCGCACCGGCAGAAGTCTTCCAGGCAGCAGCGGTTACACCCACCGAACGACGCTGAGGCAAGATGATTCCGTTGCCACCAAAAGCTGCGGTGGAACGAATGATTGCACCCAGGTTTCGAGGGTCAGTGATGCCATCGAGGGCAACGAAGAGAGGAGTCTTGTTCTTCTCAAAGGTTGCTTCCAGAAGATCGTTGGGGTGTGCGTATTCGTAGGGGGGAACCTTGATGGCAACACCCTGGTGCACGGAGTCATAGCCGCCCATGCGGTCCAGCTCTGGCTTCATCACTTCGAGGATGGGAATGCCGCGCTGGGTGGCAATGGAAATCATTTCCTTAACGCGGTCATCCATCTCAATACGAGTGGCTATATAAAACGCAGTGGCCGGGATTCGTGCACGCAGTGCTTCCAGCACTGAGTTACGACCGGTGACTACCTCAGTGTCATCACTTGCCTTCGCACGCTTCTGCACAGGCTTGCGTGAATCAGTGGTGTTGCGGTTGAGCTTGCCCATGGCAGCAAGCTTCTCGCGACGAATCTTTGCCTTACCGGCTGGGTGCCATTCGCGATCCTCTGCCTTAGGGGTTGGCCCCTTACCTTCGAGTGCACGACGACCAAGGCCACCTGTTCCCTTAGATGGTCCCTTACCTGATTTGCGGACTGCTCCAGCCCGAGGCTTACCTGCCATTGAAACTCCAATGTGCCCCGTTGGGGGTGTCTTCGATCGTGATACCTGCAGCGGCAAGACGCTCGCGCAGTAAGTCAGCAGTGGCGAAGTCCTTGTTCGCGCGTGCGGTAGCACGTGCTTCAAGGAGTTCAGCCATGAGCAAATCCAGGGCAGCATCCCCCTGGGAAGAATTCGTTGCCCAGGAAGCATCGAGTGGGTTCACACCCAACACATCGAGCATGGCGACAACCTCTGCCGCCTGTGATGCAGCGGTAGCAACATCACCAGCATCCAGTGCACTATTTCCGGAGCGAACGAGGTCAAAGACCACGGCGAGCGCAGCAGGAATGTTGAGATCATCATTCATTGCTGAGCGGAACGCAGCAGGAACATCAGCAGAGACAAGCTCTCCTGCGTCACGGATAACACGTTCCAGGAATCCTTCGATGCGCTCGAATGAGGCTTTCGCTTCAGCAATGGCACGATCGTGGAGTTCAAGCGTGGAGCGATACTGCGCCGAGCCAAGGAGGTAGCGCAACACAACAGGCTTTGCTTTATCCAGCAGGTCGGCGGCAAAGACTGAGTTGCCCAACGACTTACTCATCTTCTGGCCGCCTACGGAAACCAGTCCGTTGTGGAGCCAGTACTGGGCGAAGCCATCGCCGGCAGCAGAAGACTGTGCCAATTCGTTTTCGTGGTGGGGGAAGCGCAGGTCGAGGCCACCACCGTGAATATCAAAGGAGGTACCCAGATACTTTGTCGACATGGCCGAGCATTCGATGTGCCAACCGGGACGACCTACACCCCACGGAGATTTCCAGGAGGCCGAGTCAGGGTCGCCGGCCTTGTGGCCCTTCCAGAGGGCGAAGTCTTGTGGTGCCTTCTTACCGCGAGGATCTGCATCTGTGGCAGCTTCCATCTCGGCAGGCTTTTGGTTGGTCAGTTCACCATATGCGGACCAAGATGCGGTGTCGAAGTAAACATCTCCGGAACCATCTGCTGCAGGGTATGCGTGACCTCGCTCAATCAAGCGCTCAATGATGGCAATCATCTCAGGGATGCTTGCGGTAGCACGAGGTTCATAGGTGGGGCGCTGAATGCCAAGCAGGTCATAGGCGGCTGTGAACTCTGCTTCCATGCGGTATGCCAAAGCCCACCACTGCTCGACACCGCCGGCCTTAGCGTTATCTAAAACCTTGTCATCGATATCAGTGACGTTACGCACCAGTGTGACGTTGAAACCTTCATGGGTGAGCCATCGACGCAGCTGGTCATACACAAGTGCACTGCGCAGGTGACCCACGTGGGGGCTCGACTGCACGGTGGGTCCACACACGTACATTCCAACCTGGCCAGGGGTCAGGGGAATAAAGTCTCGAAGGGCTTGTTCCTTTGAGTCGAATAGACGCATGCTCACGTGTCCAGCCTACCTTCGAGCGCCGTTAGCGCTTGCGAACGAGTGCAGTTGCGATTGCCGCAACACCCTCGCCGCGGCCGGTGAAACCGAGGCCGTCGGTGGTCGTTGCGGACACGGAAACCGGTGCACCCACCCACTCGGTAAGTACTGCCTGTGCTTCCTCACGGCGTGCACTAAAGCGGGGCTTGTTTCCCACAATCTGGACCGAAACGTTGACAGGCTCGAAGCCTTCAGCAGCTAAGAGTTCGATGGTGCCGCGAACAAACACTTCCCCGGAGGCATTGGCATAGGCAGGATCTGCTGTGCCAAAACGTGATCCGATATCACCCAAGCCAGCTGCAGAGAGCAGCGCGTCGCAGATGGCGTGTGCGACCGCATCGCCATCGCTGTGACCAGAAAGTTCCTTTTCGCCAGGCCAGTGCAGACCAGCAAGCCACAAGTTTTCTACTTCGCCAAATGCATGCACATCAATACCAGTGCCCACGCGATGAGCATCAGGGATACCACCTAATACCTGATGTGCCCTGTTCAAGTCCCAGGCAGTGGTGATCTTGAAGGCAACTTCGTCACCTGGAATAGTCGTCACTGCTCCCCCATGGGCAGCAAATAATGCTGCATCGTCGGTGTAGTCAGAAGATCCGGCTGCCGCATAGGCAGCGTCGAGTTCAGCGCGAGGGAAACCCTGGGGTGTCTGTGCCGCACGCAATTGTTCCCGGTCTGCAATGCCTAACACTCCGCCGGTGACATCCACCTGCTTGAGGGAGTCCACCACGGGTAGTGCAGGAACAATTCCTGCTCCAGTTGCCTGAACGGCCATGTCTACATCTGCAAAAAGGGTGGTGGGCGTCAACGCGCGTGCCGCGTCATGTACCAAAACAGTGGAAACTGAGGGCTGCACTTCAGCAAGACCCCGAGCTACGGAATCATGGCGAGTAGCGCCACCGGTGACAACAGAGACAAGAGCGTCTAATCCTGGAGCAACTTTGTGCGCAATCGCGTGGGCATCTGCGAGGAAATCTGCCGGGGCCACAATGACAACCTGGACCGGGTAGGGAAGCAAAATGATGGAGCGTAGTGAACGCTCCAACAATGACTGACCGGCGAGGTCAACAAAAGCCTTCGGAAGTTCTGCACCCAAACGGGTACCACTTCCAGCGGCAACGACTATGACAGCCGTGGAAACGTGCAGGTCACCAGACATGGAGGATTTCACCTGCCACTCGCGTGCTTAGGACGCGAGAACCTCATCAAGGAACTCAGAAGCTTTCTCTTCGTCGGTCTTCTTCGCCAGAGCTAGCTCAGAGATCAGAATCTGACGAGCCTTTGCCAGCATGCGCTTCTCACCAGCGGAGAGGCCGCGGTCCTGATCACGACGCCACAGGTCGCGAACAACTTCAGAAACCTTGATGACGTCACCAGAAGCAAGCTTCTCCAGGTTTGCCTTGTAACGGCGAGACCAGTTGGTGGGCTCTTCCACGAAAGGAGCACGGAGAACTTCGAAGACCTGCTCGAGGCCTTCCTTACCAATTACATCGCGAACACCAACGAGGTCAACGTTCTCTACTGGAACCTTGACGGTGAGGTCGCCCTGAACAACGTGGAGGGTGAGGTACACCTTCTCAACGCCCTTAACAACGCGCTTTTGTACTTCCGTAATCTTCGCTGCGCCGTGGTGTGGGTATACGACTGTTTCGCCAACAATGAACTGCATAAGTCTGGAGCTCCCTATTTATCTAGACACAAGTTTACCACGGCTTACTGACACTGATTTCGGGGGCCACTTCCCACTGAGCGGTGCCCGTTCTTCGGCTCAAATACCGCCAATGCGATAGAGTCAAAGGGAAGAATTTTGCGAAAAAGTACCCAGCACTGGGCTTTCGCACCACACCCGGGAGGCTTTCGTCGTGAAGGTTCGTATTGTTGTTGCCGCTGCTCTTGCTGTTGGCGTTGCCCTAGGCACTGCTGGTTGCAACCTGATCCAGCCTCAGGCGACACGTCACGCATATGACGCAAGCGACGGTGTAGGCGTGAACCTTGATGGTCTTGACCTGCGCAACCTGATCGTGATCAGCGACAACGGTGAAACCGGAAACCTTCTACTTTCCGCAACCAACAGCTCTGGCGAGGACGTCAAGCTACACATCGGTTTCGTTTCCGGTGGCAGCGTTGTTGACGGACACGTTGAGGTACCCAGCAACGACAAGGTCGCCACCTCATGGGGCGCAGGTTCTGAAGACCGCATCATCCTCGGTGGCATCAACACCATGCCTGGTGGCCTGCTCGAGATTGCCTTCGAAGCCAACGGCGTAACCAAGACTGCTCTGGTTCCTGTGCTCACCTCTGCACAGCCCGAATATGAAGGTCTCGCACCTAAGAAGATCACCAAGATCTCGAAGTAACGATTTCTGCAAGACATACAAGAATCCCCCGGCCAGTGGCCGGGGGATTCTTCGTGAGAACCTGGAACTACTTCTTGTTTCCCTGGGCAGCTACTGCGGCAGCACCGGCAGCGGCAGCTTCTGGGTCAAGGTATTCGGCAGGTGCAATCGGACGGAAGTTCTCGTCCAACTTGTACACCAGAGGAATACCGGTAGGAATGTTGAGCTCAGCGATGTCCTCATCGGAGATACCATCGAGGTGCTTCACCAGTGCACGCAGCGAGTTACCGTGAGCGGTCACCAAAACGGTCTTGCCTGCGGCCAGATCCTTGGTGATGTCTGACTCCCAGTAGGGAATCATGCGGTCAATGACATCTTTGAGGCACTCAGTTGCAGGAATAGCACCGTCAATACCCGCATAACGTGGGTCGTTGATCTGTGAGTACTCATTGTCATCGGCAATGGGTGGCGGGGGAACATCGAAGGAACGACGCCAGGTCTGAAACTGCTCGGGACCGTATTCAGCCAAGGTCTGTGCCTTGTCCTTGCCCTGCAGAGCACCGTAGTGACGCTCGTTGAGGCGCCAGCTGCGCTTGACCGGAATCCAGAGACGATCAGCGGTGTCCAGAGCCAGGTTGGCAGTTTGGATTGCACGGCTGAGCACCGAGGTGTAAAGAACGTCGGGAAGAACACCAGATTCTGCAAGAAGTTCACCGGCACGCTTGGCTTCGCCAACGCCCTGGTCGCTCAAACGAACGTCAACCCACCCTGTGAACAGGTTCTTCTGGTTCCAGTCGCTATTTCCGTGTCTCAGCAAAATCAATGTGTGCGTCATAGTTCTCAGTTTATTGGGTGGTTAACTGGTCAGATGCCCGTGGGAAACATCACGCGTGGGACGACCAACGCCAATCGCTTACGCCGCGTAGACAGGTGGATCCAAACCTGGCCTGCCCTGCGCACCACCAGCGACCCCTTAGTTATCGACTTAGGCTATGGCGCAAGTGCGGCCACCCCGGTCGAGCTCGCCACCCGGCTTCGCAAGACCCGAGAAGATGTTGAGCTGCTGGGGTTAGAAATTGACCCTGAGCGCGTCACGATTGCAAAAACTGAACTTTCCCGCTGGCTCGCAGAGAGTCTCATCACTGAAGAACAAGCTCAAGGAATATCTTTCGCCCGCGGTGGTTTTGAAGTTCCCACACCCCACAACCGTAAGCCTGTGATCATCCGCGCTTTCAACGTGCTGCGCCAATATGACGAGTCTGAGGTTGACCACGCCTGGGAGCTTATGGTTGCCCGACTACAGCCAGGCGGGGTTCTGGTTGAGGGCACCTGTGATGAGATTGGTCGCATCTCTAGCTGGATAACTATTACTCCTGACGGCCCACAAACGTTGAGTATTGCGCTCAAGCTCGACACCCTCGAGGTTCCCTCGATTGTTGCAGAGCGCTTGCCCAAGGCACTCATTCATCACAATGTTCCCGGCGAGCGCATTCACGAATTCCTGACTGCCCTCGATCGGCAGTGGCTCATCCACGCCCCCTTGGGAAGCTTTGGTGCCACTCAACGCTGGATTGCAACGGCTCAGGGCATGAAAAATGCGGGCTGGCCCATCATCGGCAATAAGAGCCGCTGGCGTTTAGGTGAAATCACGGTCGCCTATGACGCCGTGCGTGCGAACTAGCCTTCGCGCTTAACCGCACCTAAGCGAGGTAGCTTGGGCACGTTCGCTGTGCGCCCGGCATCTGGTGGAACAATGACCACCTGTGTTGCAGGAATACGGAGACCTTCAGAAAGAACAACAAGTTCAGCTTCAGGATCTGCATTGCGCTTGAGCAGAGCTAACGCAATGACTCCCTCTTCGAAGTGGCGTGCTGCAGAAGTAATGTGGCCCACCTCGGTGTCGCCTTGCAGGACAACTGCTCCTGCCTCAGGCACCACAACATCCACACCATCCAGACTCAAGAAAGCCAGGCGGCGAGGTGGGTGGCCGAGGTTGTGCACCTTGGCCACGGTTTCTTGACCTCGGTAGCAGCCCTTGTTGAGGTGAACAGCACTGCGCAGCCAATCAAATTCATGGGGCAAAGCATTGTCATCACCTTCGGTGGCAATGCGTGGCCGCCAGGCTGCAATGCGCAGTGCCTCAAGTGCATCCGTGCCTGCAACCGAGAGTTGCCCCGAGTTGACCAGCGCTACAAGTTCGTCGGCAGCACTTCGAGCAATCACTGCCTCGGCATAGTTCCACTGCTCACCAGGGTGGCGGTGCCCCAAGTCATGGGCGGAGTATTGCCAGCCACCTTCTGCCACGGCATTCCAGGGGTCAATCCACACAACAGGAACATCGTCTCGACCAATGACGAGTGGCGCAAGAAGTTCTGGAAGTGACCCAAAGAAACCAATTGTCGAAAGCTCTGCACTGCGATCAATAATCTCAACCTGCTTCATGAAGCGCATTTTGAGCAACCACTGAGTAAGTTCTGAAGCGCGTCCCTCATCCACTAACAACCAGGTGGTGGTGCCATCTTCGAACACGCGCATTGCATGCTGAACGTGACCGTGAGGATCCAGCAACAACGTCTCGGTGCTCTGTCCTGGCTTGAGCTGATCAAGGCGCTGGCTGAGGAGTGAGTCCAACCAGCTCAGTCTGTCTGGACCGGTGAGTTTGATCACTCCGTGGTGAGAAAGATCAACAAAGGCAGTGCCTGCCAGCAGACTGCGCTGCTCAGTCAGGCTGTTGCCATATGCAGTGGCTACACCGAAAGGACCCGGAATAGCGCCAGGAAGGGTGGCCAGCGCAGTGCGTGGCATTTCGCCTACTGCCGACGAAGTGTCGTCATCCATGAGATGCGCTTAGCGCTGTCCCTTGAACAGCTTGTACACAACGATGCCGGAGATCCATGCAATGGACAGACCGGCGACTGCCAACAGGCCAATGAAGAAGAGTTCGAGTGCAAGAAGCATGAGTCCATCATATTCCGGGAGAGTACTGATAACGGTAACTGCGCATTCCACACTGAGGAAGTACGAAACCTCACTGAAACACAAGCCATTTAGACTGTTATTACTCAACCAAGCGGAGGTGACCGTCATGGCAAGCATCCTGATCCTCGCCGCGCGCCTCAATGCAGAGGTCTTACCCGCTCTGGGACTTCTTTCACACCAGGTGAAGACCATACCTGCTGAACCCGCACAGCTGGTGAGTGCCCCCCACTCGGACATTGTGATGGTCGATGCCCGCACTGACTTGGCCAGCGCCAAGAGTCTGTGCAAGATCTTGCAGGCTACTGGCCTCAGTTCTCCTCTCTTGTTAGTAATCACCGAAGGTGGTCTTGCCGCAGTCAGTCCCGACTGGGGAATCTCCGACGTCGTCCTCGACACCGCAGGCCCTGCAGAAGTGGATGCCCGTATTCGCCTTGCACTGGGACGCAATGAAAAAGATGCACCTTCCGAGGCACGCATCTCTGCGTCGGGCATCGTGATCGACGAGGCTTCTTACTCCGTGAAGGTCCACGACAAGCCACTGGATCTGACATACAAAGAGTTTGAACTGCTGCGCTTCCTTGCAACCCACCCTGCTCGTGTGTTTACTCGTGAGCAATTGCTGAGTGAAGTCTGGGGTTACGACTACTTCGGTGGTACTCGAACTGTGGACGTGCACGTGCGTCGCTTGCGGGCGAAGTTAGGCGACATGGAGCAGGTCATTGGCACCGTGCGCAACGTGGGATACCGCTTCAATGTGGCAGAAGATTCCCACGAGCACTCCTCTGTAACCTCCTAGTTTCTTTTCCGTCACCTGTGCGTGCCAGTATGAATGTATGGCTCCGCACGATACCGACTCTGACGTCTCAGACGTCGACGATGACTTCGATGAAGTTCCATTCGTGCACGTGGATGAACTTCCCGATGACCGCTACCTCGACCGTGAGCTCAGCTGGCTTGCCTTCAACCAGCGAGTCCTTGAATTAGCCGAAGACACTGCCCTTCCACTTCTGGAACGTGCAAACTTCTTGGCCATCTTTGCCAGCAACCTTGATGAATTCTTCATGGTGCGCGTGGCAGGTCTGAAGCGCCGCATCATGACCGGTTTGGCCGTGCCCACCAACATTGGACGTGCTCCTAGTGATGTGTTGGCAGATATCTCCGCTCGTGCCCATGAACTCCAGCTGCGTCACGCCAATGTGTATCACGACAGCGTGAAGCCAGCGCTGTCCGAAGCTGGAATCCAAATTGTCACCTGGGATTCTCTCGATGACGCAGATCACGAGATTCTGCACCGCTACTTCACCGATCAAATCTTCCCTGTGTTGATGCCACTGGCCGTAGACCCAGCTCACCCCTTCCCCTACATCTCTGGTCTGTCACTGAACCTTGCTATTCGTGTTCGTAACGCCAAGACCGGAACAGAAGAGTTTGCTCGTCTTAAGGTTCCGCAGATGCTGCCCCGCTTTGTTCGAGTGGACAGCCGAGAAGGAATCTCAAACGTTCGCTACATCGCGTTGGAAGATTTGATTGCGAACCAGCTCCAAGACCTCTTCCCTGGAATGGAGATCCTCGAGCAGCACACCTTCCGTGTGACACGTAATGAAGACGTGCAGATCGATGAAGATGAGACAGAAGACCTCATCCAGGTTCTGGAAAAGGGTCTCCTCAAGCGTCGATTCGGTCCACCCATCCGCCTCGAGGTGGGTGAAGGCATGGATCCCACCACCTTGGATCTGCTTATCCGTGAACTCGACATCACTGAGCAAGAGGTCTACCGCCTGCCTGAGCCACTGAACTTGGGTGGTCTGTTTGAGATCGCCGGCATTAAGCGCCCTGACCTGCACTACCCACCGCACGTTCCCACAACTTCTGTCGCCCTTGCCACCGCAGAAGCAAATGAGCCTCGCAGCATCTTTGCCTCTATTCGTCGCGGGGACGTGCTGCTACACCACCCCTACGAATCGTTCTCCACGAGTGTGCAGTCATTCCTAGAGCAGGCCGCAGCAGACCCCAATGTTCTTGCGATCAAGCAGACGCTGTATCGAACCAGCGGTGATAGCCCCATCGTTCAGGCATTGATCAATGCCGCAGAAGCAGGCAAGCAAGTCCTGGCATTGGTAGAGATCAAGGCCCGCTTTGATGAGCAGGCCAACATCTCCTGGGCACGCAAACTGGAGAAGGCCGGCGTTCACGTGGTCTATGGCCTCGTGGGACTCAAGACCCACTGCAAGCTGGCATTAGTTATCCGCCAAGAAAAGGGTCAGCTCAAGCACTACAGCCATATCGGCACCGGAAACTACAACCCCAAGACCAGCCGTCTCTATGAAGACTTTGGTTTACTCACCGCAGACCCCCAGGTGGGCAAAGACCTCACCCGCTTGTTCAATGAGCTCTCTGGCTATGCCATCGAGAAGAAGTTCAAGCGTTTGCTCGTTGCCCCCCTGCACTTGCGTAAGGGGCTACTGAAGCTCATCAACAACGAAACCAAGAATGCTCTGGCAGGAACTCCTGCCCGCATTCGCATCAAGATCAACTCCATGGTTGACGAGAAGATCATTGATGCTCTCTACCTCGCCAGCGCAGCGGGTGTGAAGGTTGACATTTGGGTTCGTGGCATTAGCTCGATTAAGGCAGGGGTACCCGGACTGAGCGAGAATATTCGTGTTCGCTCGATTCTTGGGCGTTATCTCGAGCACTCGCGCATCTTCATGTTTGACAATGCAGGCGACCCCCAGATCTATATCGGTAGTGCAGACATGATGCACCGTAACTTGGACCGACGCGTTGAGGCCCTGGTTCGCCTGCCTAACACAGAGCACATCACTGAGCTCTCCGAACTCTTTGATCTCGCCATGGACGACGCGACCGCGTCGTGGTGGTTAGAGTCAGATGGCTCCTGGACTCGTCACACCACGGACACATCCGGAGCAGCTCTCATCGATCTACAAGATCACTTGATGAAGAGCATCAGCAAGCGTCGTCGCCCAGGAGGACACCGATGAGCTCCCGCCCCACCACTGTCTATGCAGCAGGAGCTGTACTGTGGCGCATGATCGGTGACGATATTCACGTACTCGTGATCCATCGCACCGAACACAAAGACATCTCCCTCCCCAAGGGCAAAGTGGACCCCGGGGAAACTCTTCCCCAAACTGCGGTGCGCGAGATTCGTGAAGAAACCGGTATCAAGGTCTCCCTCGGTGTGCCCGTTGGAATCACCGACTACATCATGCCTAACGGCAAGCAGAAGATTGTGCACTATTGGGCCGCTGAGGTCACTCCCAAAGCTATTCAGAAATCAAAGTTTGTACCCAACGATGAAGTAGCCGCACTTGAATGGCTGCCCTTGGCTACTGCGCGCGGTGAACTCAGCTATGAGCCTGACAAAGAAATCTTGGATAACTTTGCCGCACTAGTTCGGGAAGGCATTACTCAGACCTTTGCCGTCATTGTCTTGCGCCACGGCAAAGCAACTTCTCCTTCAGAATGGCGCGGTGAAGACTCGACCCGCCCCCTCACGGAGCGCGGACTCACCCAGGCTCACGGCATCGTTCGCACGCTAGCCGCATGGAAGCCGAAGAAGTTCATCTCCAGCACTGCTGTTCGATGCAAAGAAACCATCACGCCCACCGCTAAAGCCCTGGGCAAGGAGGTTACACTCACGAGCAAAATCAGCCAAGACTCTTTCGAGGCTGGAACTGCAGACGTTCGCGACGTAGTCGGAAAGATTGTGCGCAAGCGTAAGAGCACCGTGGTCTGCACACACGGACCAGTCGCGCCCACCGTGGTTCGTGAACTTGCCTTAGCAACCGGCACTCCACGCAGCGGTGCCTTAGACCAGGCAGGACTGCTCGACACTGCCTCATTCACCGTGGTTCACCTCAGTGCCACCCACCCTTCCTCCGGCATCATTGCCGTGGAAACGCACGAGTCATTGCTCTAACTCGAGAAGGCATGAAAATGCCGAACCGCAGTGAACGCCTCTCGGCGGAAGGCCGCTCGCAGCGGCGAAATATTGGAGCCCGGGGTTACTACGGTCCGGCACACAAAAGATTAGTCGAGAGCGCCGTCGCGCCACAAACGAGCACACACAGATAGCTCGTGAGCAGTTTGCGTCAGTCGCGATGCCTGCAGTGTCAACGTGGAGGCACGCTCGGGGTGGGTTGCATCAGACTCGTTAGCTACAGCTGTGCAACCGGCTGAAATGATGCGACAGAACGCTGCTGAGCGATCAAGTGCACCACTAAAGTCGCCGGAGAATGCCCCATGCAAGATCGTGTCCGCGAGGGTCACCATCTCATCAGGTCCGGCAGGTGTGGGAGCACCGGCAACCACGGCATCTGCCGTGCTGAGTACAGAAAGCCCTTGAGCAAACAACACACTCATTTGCGCCGCCTGGGCACGAATCAAATCACGAATCAAATACATTCGCCACAGCGCACCAGGAAGTGAGTGCGCGCTCGAACGTGACCACAGTTCTGCCAAGGTGTCGATACCGTTTTCATCGGCAAAAGACACAACCTTTTCCACCACGTCTGGGTGGGCTGCATCACGTACACGAGCCAAGAGCGCACGGGCAGTGTCATGGGCTATGGCAGAAACCTCTGCAGGATCATCACCACCCTGGAAAGCGCTGAACTCATGACCTGCAAAGAGTGCCGGCTTTCGGTAAGGCGCATTCATACATTCATTCTCCCCCGGGTTAGGGTGAAGATATGGACACAATCGTCTTCGCGCTCATTCTTGTTGCAGCGCTATTGATCATCTTTGTTAAGAAGCGCTGGGTCGTTATTCTCGGCTATTCGATTGCTTTCGTGGCAACGGCAGCACTGTTTGCCCACCACGTAACCAGTGTTTTGGATTTGAGTTTCTAATGAGTGAGATTCACGTTTCCGCGCTGCAGACCGAGAACGCCAGCACCACTGTGGTGGTGGGCGATACTCGCGTCGTTGTTCCTGCTCCCACCAAGCCCCACCATGTGTTGCTGGGCAAGCTCGGGTTCTGGGCTCAGGTGGGCTTCATGCTCGCGTATATCGGAGTGCTCTCCGGCGCGATGTTCTACTTCCAATTCGGACTCAATGAAATGCCCTGCCCGTTGTGTATTACACAACGCATGGGCATGATGCTTTCATCCCTTGGTGCGCTCTATGTCATCGTGGGCTCACTACGTGGACGCTTGTCCCCCGCAGGCTTCATGACTGGACTGGGCTTCGCTATCCTCGGCGCATTGCTGGGTGCCGCCATGTCTATCCGCCAAATCTTGCTGCACATCATGCCGGGTGACCCCGGTTATGGCGGAGCAGTCCTGGGTCTCCACCTCTACACCTGGGCACTAGTGAGCTTTGTTGTGGTGTTGGTCTTTGCCGGTGTCTTGCTCACCTTAGGCACTGAGTTCTTGCCCGTTCGACCAAGCTCGAAGTTTGGTCGGGTTGTGGCATGGGTTGTGATTGGTATTTTCATCTTCACTGTTGTGGCCAACATGGTGGTCGTCTTCGCTGAAGAAGGCTTCAATATGTATCTGCCAGATGACCCAACGAACTGGATTCTGTTCCAGCAATTGGGCTGGAGCAAATAACCACTTCTGGTCTGTTCTAAACTAGAAGGGCACTCTTTGAGTGCGGCGGGCCTCTAGCTCAGTTGGTTAGAGCATCGGACTTTTAATCCGAGGGTCAAGGGTTCGATCCCCTTGGGGCCTACAACCAAGGAATCCCTCACCATATGGTGAGGGATTCCTTATTTCAACTCTTGTTACCACTGGCTCCGTTGCTGCTGTGATTTTTCATAAAGCGCCACGTCAGAATAATGACGAGAGCTGGGTAGATCGCCTGACTGGTTGTCACAACTCGTTCCCATAATCCTGCGGTGTGGATTTCGGGATTCGTCCACACGCTCAAGAACCCGATTGCGATTGCCCCTAGGGCAAGAGTGGCAACGATAGAAGCAAGGGGGCGAACAATCGGTGGCCACTCACGGGTAAACCTCATACCAAACACAGGCCACACCGAAAAGATGACAAATGAAAGCGTGGCAAAAACTCTGTGAGGTTCAGAAACCCCTACCAACGGTGTGGGAAAAATCGTGAGACCAATGGTTGCCAGCCCGCCCAGAAAGATCAATACTCGAGCAGGTTTTGCTAACACCGTGAATTTCCACGCGACAACGATGTCAATGAGTGCACCCAAGAGAAAAAAGCTTGACTGGATATACCTCACCGGAGATTCCGGTGATGCCAATTCACTAATGGTTTGGGTTATGGGGTCATATCCAGGCCAGAGGGCTGCTGACAAGCTCCAACCCACAACCGATTGGATAGGTCCTAATACAGCTAGGACAAGCAATAACCGACTGACCTGGTGAGGGTGAATATCAGTTTGAGTCATGATGCCCCTTCCGGATGAGAGCTTACGGGGCTATCTACGCACTTGCTCAGGACTTTTAGTGCCTGTGGTGGAAAGGCTGCAGTGCATCGTCAGGAATCTGCCCAAAACGACCATAGTTGAAATCTTCCAATGCTTGAACAACCTCTGCCTTAGTGTTCATCACGAAGGGGCCATAAGCAACCACAGGCTCATTGATGGGCTGCCCACCGAGTAGAAGCACATCGAGTGCTCCATTGCGTGCATCTTGAATCTTGTCAGCGCTCAGCACGACTCGATCTCCGTCAATCATGACAGCAAGAGTTCCTGCCGTGATGGGGGCAGCAGAGCCACCAAGTTCACCTTCGCCGACTGTTCCCTGACCAGCGAGCGTGTAGGCAAGGGCGTTGAATTCAGGGTTCCATGGGATTGAAACAGAAGCTCCTGGCGCCAAAGTCACGTGAGCAATGGTCATTGGTGTCTGAGATTTACCGGGACCAACGTGTCCATCTATCTCTCCGGCAATCACGCGAATGAGTGCTCCACCATCTTGGCTGGAAAGGAGCTCAACATCTCCACCTGCCAGATTCTGGTAGTTCGGTGCTGACATCTTTTTTGAGGCTGGCAGGTTAATCCAGAGTTGAATTCCGTGGAAGAAACCACCAGACATCACCAGTTCATCTGGTGGCGTCTCAATGTGAAGGACGCCAGAACCTGCAGTCATGTATTGGGTGGCACCGTTTTCAATAATCCCGCCACCACCATGGTTGTCTTGGTGCTGGAAGGTGCCATCAATCATGTAGGTGAAGGTTTCAAACCCACGGTGAGGGTGCCAAGAAGTTCCGCGAGGTTCATAAGGTGCATATTCAACTTCACCCATTTGATCCATATGAATAAAGGGATCGATGTCTTGGTAAGAAACTCCTGCAAAGGCACGAGTCACAGGGAAGCCATCACCCTCGAATGCCTGCGGACCCTTCGTAACTGACTTCACCGCACGAGCACGGCCAACGGCTGGAGCCAAGTGAGGCAGGGTGAAAGTATCAGCGGTTACAGCAGGCATGTGAAGCTCCTCATGAGTTGAACATTAGAGATAAGTCATTCACTAGTCAGAGTATTCCCACACAGCAAAGACGGCATCCCCGAAGGGATGCCGTCTTGTTCAGCTGTGCTGAGAATTACTTCTTTACAGCAGGCTTCTTAGCCGCAGGCTTAGCTGCTGGCTTAGCTGGTGCCTTTTTTGCAGCGGGCTTCGCTGCAGGCTTGGTAGCAGGTGCCTTTGCTGCTGCAGGCTTTGCAGCGGGCTTCGCAGGCGCTTTCATGGCAGCAGGCTTTGCCGCTGGCTTGGCTGCTGCCTTTGGTGCAGCCGACTTGGCAGGAGCCTTCTTAGCAACTGGCTTCGCAGCAGCCTGAGGAGCAACTGCTTTAGCTGCCGCAGGCTTTGCAGCAGGCTTAGCGGCCGCCTTGGAAGCTGCTGGCTTGGCTGCTGCCTTAGCTACCGCAGGCTTCGCAGGTGCCTTCTTTGCAGCAGGCTTTGCGGCAGGCTTTGCAGGAGCCTTCTTCGCTGCAGCAACTGTCTTCTTCACAGTTGCAGTGGTCTTCGCAGCATCCTTCTTGATGGTTCCTGCAGCGTGTGCAAGATCCTTGCCGACAGAAGCGGCAGTCTTGGATGCGTCCTTCTTGACGGTGGTGGCAACCTTCTTGGTGGTGGTTGCTGCTTTCTTTGCAACAACAGTTGCATCAGCTGTGACGTCCTCGACCTTGTCTGCAACAACTGCTGCAGTTGCGCCGGCCTGCTTTGCGCCGGAGCGGAAAGCCTTCTTCAGTGAGGAAAGGAAAGATGACTGAGCCATCGAGATAACACTCTCATTTCATAGTTGGGGGTGTAACAAAGTTTGTACTTAAGCCTAACCTGAGTGTTTCTTATGAAGCAGGTGCTTAGACGCGAGCCGTCACAAAGCCCAGGTGAGCAACCTGAGGCAAAACTTCTGTTCCAAAAAGTTCAATGGACTTCATCACATCAGCGTGAGGAACATTGCCAATGTCCATATGCAAGATGTGGCGGTCATGCTTGAGTTCGGCATGAATCGCTGCCAAGCGATCTGCGACCTCGTTTGGCGTTCCTACAATGATGGGGCCTATGCCCGTGGCCTGCTCTTCATAGAGCTCACGATCTGGAATGGGGCGACCACGCTCTTCAGAGACTTTCATAACTGAAGGCAGCCAGTGCTGATACATGACTTCTTTTGCGTGAGCTGAGTCGGTAGCAACGAGTCCACGGCCGGCTACTCCCACTTTCATGGTGGCAAGGTCATGTCCAGCTGCAACTGCCTCAGCGCGGTAGTGATCCACTAAGTGTTTGTTGGAGGCAGGTGGGTTACCCAGAAATGAATAAATTGCATTCATTCCCAACTGTGCTGCGCGGGTGGAAGATTCAGGTGTTGCACCGGTTGCCACCCAGAGGTCTAGCTCTTCATGGGCTGGCCTTGGCCACACTCCAGGAACGGAGAATGGTGCTCGATGCGTGCCCTTCCAATCAATAGGACCACCCTTGTTGAGCAGCTTCATTAGTTGGAGTTTCTCGGTGAACTCAGCTTGTATTTCTTGACGCTCATGTCCAAATAGGTCATACGACTCGCAAAATGCTCCTGTGCCAACGGTGACTTCAGCACGTCCATCAGAGATGAGGTCAAGGCTTGCATATTGTTCAAATACTCGAACAGGGTCGTCCGTTGGCAGCACGGTGACAGCTGAACCTAGGTGAATCTGTGTGGTCTGTGTAGCTGCTGCCGAGAGGAGGGTCACTGGGGCAGAGAGCGGATAGTCAGCACGGTGGTGCTCGCCTAAACCGAAGTAGTTCAATCCCACTTGGTCGGCAAGACGTATGCGCTCGAGCAGGTTTTTGTATAGCTGCCGTTCAGAGGCGTAAGTGCCGGTTTCGGGATCAATGCTGCTATCGCCGAAGCTGTATATCCCGAGTTCCATGACATTCCTTAGGTGTTCTACCCAGGAATAAGTCAGAAATAGAGTTTCCTATTCCCGAACGCACTCATTACTTTTCTTGAGTAACCAACCACTCATGCGCACCGGCAGCTTCTGCACCCATCGCATTGACGGTGGCACGGGTGCGTTCGCGAACCCCAGCATCAAACTCTGGGCTTTGGCACACTCCCTGCGGAGCATCGGAGGCAACCGAGCACCAGCGATAGACACCATCTTGTTTATTGGTTGCCGCTGCCCAAGCCATGTCACTGACAGACCAAGTGCCATCCTTGGCCTTGCTGAACTGTGCCCGCATGATGAGGAACTCGTTGTTCACGGGATAGTCGCCAGAAGATTCACTAATTCCGTTGCCCAGTGAATACACAATCCAGTGGCCGTTATAGAACTCCATCGGCTGAATGGCGTGGGGATGGTGGCCATAAACCATGTCGAATTGGCCACTGTCGATCAAGGCGTGAGCGTTGTTGATTTGCTGAATATCGGCCTCGTTTGAGTATTCAGTTCCTGCGTGCTGCACTCCGATGACGACATCGGCACCTGCGGCACGCGCCTGAGCAGCACGGGCAATCATCACATCCGGGTCAAGCGGATAGTTCACTTGCCAATCAAACTCATTGAAGTTGCCATTGACCGAGAACGTGGCAGAGATGAAAGCAACTTTGCCAGCAGGAGTGTCCATGATGAGGACCTGGTTCGCTTCTTCTGGGGTGCGATATGAGCCGGTGTGCTTGAGCCCATTTTCATCAAGAACATCCAGCGTGCGAACAACACCGTCATAACCTTGGTCAACGGTGTGGTTGCTGGAGGTGTCACACGCGTCATAACCAATGGCTTTTTCGGTGGAGGCGAGTTCCCAAGGAGTTGCAAAGATTGGGTATCCCGTTGGTTCTTGCCCAACCTGAGTAAACGGTGTTTCCTGGTGACAGATCGCAATGTCTGACTCGTTCAGATAGGCGCTCTGTCCTTGCAGCAGAGGCATGAAGTCATAGTTTCGACCTGTTGCATCGGTGGGTATGACAGCGGGCTTCCACAATCCTGCGTGGAAAAGCATGTCACCTGTCGCCGTGATGGTGAAGCAGTCATCGGTCGGACATTCCGGGCCTAGGCCTGGATGACGGGTCGGGGTTGGCGTGGGAGTGGCGGTCTTTGTTGCACTGAGCTTGGCCACTGGTGTCTCAGGTGCACATGCGCCAAGTGTTAGTCCGACTGTTAGTGCGAGCAGTCCTGCAACGATTCCCCGTTTCATTTCTCCATTCTGCCAGTGCATAAGTTCAGGGGTAATTACCGCTCAACAAGTAGCATGAGCAGGTGAGTTCAACAGTTCTTCCTGCCTCCAACTACGTCAGTGTGACCTGGGGTATCCGCACTGACTCTGGCGGGCTCACCGTCACCCTGCTTCACCGTGCAGGCATCATGAGCCAGGCAGGTGCCGGCCATGTCACCGTGCTCACCTTCGATAACTTTCCTAACTACGAACAGGTTGAAGTTGAGCTTCGCAAGATGGGCCGCCTTTTTGGAGACGTATCTATCTGCAACCTGTGGGATTGGCTGCGCACTGAGCAGGTTCCTGTTCGTGCAACTGGGACTTCCGCCGACATTCTTAAGGCTTTTGCCCCCATCGCAGATTCGGATTCTTTTGAATCCACTTTCCGCAACGGCAAGGAACTCTCTCGCACGAGATATGCCTCAGATGATCTGACGGTGCTTCAGGTGGACCATTTCCGTGAAGACGGAACCATGCTGTTGAGTGACCGCAGAGACTTTCGCGAGCGCGGTGTGCGCGGCGGTCGACGCATTGTGTTGTGCGATCTGCAGGGAAACCCCTACAAGCTCTGGAAGTACCCCAACGATTTCTATCACTGGGCACTAGATCGCATGAACGGCAAGACCCCCACCACCTACATCATCGACAGCAAGACAGCGGTCAACATGTTTGTGGAATATCGTCGACGTAATGCACTGACCGTGCACGTGATTCAGGGGGCTCACGTCGAAGGAACCACTGCAGATGGTCGCCCTATCCTGACCCAGGCACGAAGCAAGAGCATTGCTCAGATTCCAGCTTTCGACCTGGTTGCCACTTTGACTAAACGTCAGCGCCGTGACGTTACCGACATCGTGGGAGCAAGTCCCAATCTTGTAGTCATTCCCAACTCTGTGCCACTTCCTGATCCGCAGGAAATCGTTCTGGAACGCCCTGTTGACCGAGGAATCGTGGTTGCCGCTTTCGTTCCTCGTAAGCGCGTTCACTTAGCTATCGAGGCAGCAAGCAAGGCCAACTCATCTGCCCAAATTCACCTCGATGTGTATGGCGAAGGAGAGACTCGCCCGAAGGTTGAAGCCATGGTTACTTCTGCCCAAGCAGATGGATACACCACTCTCCACGGCTATAGCACCACAGCCCTGAATGAGACCAAGACTGCTTCCTTTATTCTCATCACTTCGGAGACCGAAGGAACTCCCCTCGTCCTTCTTGAAGGCATGGCTGCTGGCTGTATTCCGATCTCTTTCGATATTCCCTATGGCCCCAGCGACATCATTGTTGATGGCGTGAATGGTTTCCTTATTCCTGACGGTGACACAGACGCCATGGCTGCCGCCATTGTGCGTCTGCAGTCACTGCCCGAAGACAAGGTCTTGGCCATGCGTGCTGCAGCAATCCAATCCGTGCAGTCTTTCAATGACGCGGCAGTGGTTCAGTTGTGGAGTAAAGCACTGCGCACAGCGTGGAAACACAAGAGTGCACGCTGGTGGCGTGCACTGCGCAAATGGCAGGCATCCAATGCAGAAAAAGCCTATGCGCGCCGCGCACCGGAAATTGGACCTAAAACCCCTCCCGCACCACGTCGCTAGGGTTCTAGGCTGAAGGCATGACGAACCCAGACCAGATCATTTCTGTTCCCAGCTACGGCACCCCCAGCATTGATGACTCCTGCTACATCGCACCAGGCGGACGCCTGGCCGGCGATGTCACCCTGCATGCCAACGTGGGCGTCTGGTTCAACGCCGTGTTGCGTGGAGACTACGAACCGATCGTGATCGGTGAAGGATCCAACATCCAAGACAACGTCAGTGGCCACGTCGACACTGGCTACCCGCTCACCCTGGGCAAGAATGTTTCTGTCGGCCACAACGCCGTAATCCACGGCTGCACCGTGGAAGATGACTGCCTGATTGGTATGCACGCCACTGTGATGAATGGTGCAGTTATTGGCAAGGGTTCCCTCGTTGCCGCTGGCGCACTCGTGCTTGAAGGAACCATCGTTCCACCTGGTTCTTTGGTTGCCGGAGTTCCTGCGAAGGTGCGCAGAGAGCTCACTCCAGAAGAACAAGAAGCAGTGCGCAAAAACGCAGCTAACTATCGCAAGCGCCTCGAGATTTATAAGGCCGAAGCTACGAGTTAGCAGCTAACTCCGCTGCCTTGACCACGTTGGCCAGCAGCATTGCCCGGGTCATCGGACCAACCCCACCAGGATTCGGGGAGAAGTGCCCAGCAACTTCAGCAACTGCCGGGTCAACATCACCGGTGAGTTTTGCTTTACCGGTCTCTGCATTCTCAACACGAGTAATACCCACATCCAAAACTGCAGCGCCAGGCTTCACCCAGTCAGGTTTGATGAAGTGGGGAACACCCACAGCAGCAACGACAACATCAGCACGACGAATATCGTCCTCAATGTTGACGGTGCGAGAGTGGGTCAATGTCACCGTGGCATCAATACCTTTACGATTGAGCAAGAGCCCTAACGGACGTCCCACGGTCAAACCACGACCCACAACAGTCACATGCTTACCCGCAAGAGGAACGTCATAACGCTGAAGAAGTTCCACAATTCCGGCAGGGGTGCAAGGAAGTGGCGAAGCCAGTTCACCTTCAATTCCCATCACCAGACGACCCAAGTTCATCGGGTGTAGACCATCAGCATCCTTGGCAGGATCAATGAGCTCCAGTGCTGCATGCTCATCCAACCCTTTAGGCAAAGGAAGTTGGACGATATAACCGGTGACGGCAGGGTCTTCGTTGAGCTGCTGAATAGCAGCTTCAACATCGGCCTGTGTTGCTGTGGCAGGCAGATCAACTCGTATCGAGTTGATGCCTACCTCAGCACAGTCACGGTGCTTACCCGCAACATATGAACGTGAACCAGGGTCATCACCAACCAGCAACGTTCCCAAACCAGGAGTAATGCCCTGAGCTTTGAGCGTTGCAATCCGGTCAGCAAGTTCACCCTTGACGGCAGATGCAGTAGCGATGCCGTCGAGAGTGATTGCTACCACTGTTCGAGGCCTGGGTATAGGGGGAATGCGTCGGTGAGAACCTTGACACGTGCCTTGAGTGCAGAAACATCTGCACCAGGCTTGAGTGCCTCAGCAATCACGTCTGCAACCTCGGTGAACTCAGCATCGCCGAATCCACGAGTAGCCAAAGCAGGTGTTCCAATACGAAGACCAGAGGTCACCATAGGTGGACGTGGGTCGAAAGGTACCGAGTTACGGTTCACGGTGATGCCTGCTTCGTGCAGAACATCTTCTGCCTGCTGGCCATCCAGTGGAGAGTTACGTAGGTCAACCAGAACCAGGTGAACATCGGTGCCACCGGTAAGAACATCAACGCCAGCTGCCTTCATGTCTTCCTGAGTGAGGCGGTCAGCAATGATCTGAGCACCACGAAGAGTGCGCTCTTGACGGTTCTTGAACTCAGGGGTCATAGCGAGCTTGAACGCCGTAGCCTTCGCAGCGATGACGTGCATGAGTGGACCACCCTGCTGTCCAGGGAAGACGGCGGTGTTGAGCTTCTTAGCCAGTTCTTCATCACGGCTGAGGATCAAACCAGAGCGAGGACCAGCCAGGGTCTTGTGAACGGTGGTGGAAACCACGTCAGCAAATGGCACGGGGTTGGGGTGAAGACCTGCAGCAACCAGACCAGCGAAGTGAGCCATGTCGACCCAGAGCTTGGCCCCAACTTCATCAGCGATAGCGCGGAATTCAGCGAAGTCGAGCTGGCGTGGGTAAGCAGACCAACCAGCAATAATCACCGAAGGCTTGTGCTCGTGTGCAAGCTTGCGCACAACATCCATGTCAACGAGGAAGGTTTCAGGGTCAACACCGTAGGCAACGGGGTTGTAGACCTTGCCGGAGAAGTTGAGCTTCATACCGTGGGTGAGGTGACCACCGTGAGCAAGCTCAAGACCAAGAATGGTGTCGCCAGGCTGTGCGATCGCGTGCAGAACTGCAGCGTTCGCGGTTGCACCCGAGTGTGGCTGAACGTTGGCGTATGCAGCACCGAAGAGCTTCTTTGCGCGCTCAATGGCGAGGCTTTCTGCCACGTCAACGAATTCGCAACCACCGTAGTAACGCTTACCGGGGTAGCCTTCTGCATACTTGTTGGTGAGGACCGAACCCTGAGATTCAAGAACAGCGCGAGGAACAAAGTTCTCAGACGCAATCATCTCGAGGAAGTCGCGCTGACGGCCCAGCTCGTCCTGAAGAACGGCAGCAATCTCGGGGTCAACCTCGGATAGCGGGGCGTTGAAGGTGTTATCTGAAGACACGGTGGGCTCCTAGGGGTAGACCGGGACAAACCCGGAACAGGTTTTGTCGTTCATGGCCCAGGCGTTCGGCCAGATCCGCTCTTAAGTCGCTCCCTGATGGATACCCATCTCAACGCCAGTTGCGACTGTGTCAGTCTACCAAGCCTCGAGGCAATAATCTTGATACATGTCTGAAGCAACGCACTGGGTAGTGACCTTTGTTTGTGCCGATAAGCCGGGAATCGTGCACGCAGTTTCTGGTGCAATCGTTGCAGCCAACGGAAATATCACTGAGAGCCAGCAGTTCTCCAGTGATGACACCGGAACCTTCTTTATGCGCCTGCAGGTAGAGACTGAAGCAAACCGCCAAGAATTCGAACTCGCTTTGCAGCCAGTTATCGCTGCGTATGACATGCAGTGGCGTCTGGATGTTGTTGGCCGCCCACTGCGCACACTCGTGCTGGCAACTAAGGCTGCCCACTGTCTGAACGACATCTTGTTCCGCCAGCGCGCAGGACAGCTTCCGGTTGAGATTCCACTAGTTCTCTCCAACCATGATGATTTGAGTTCCCTTGCTGGCTTCTATGGCATTCCGTTCGAATCCATGCCTGTCACCACACCAGAGCAAAAGGCAGCTTTCGAAAAGCGTCTGCTCGAAGTTGTCGAAGAAAACGATATAGAACTGGTCGTTCTTGCCCGATACATGCAGGTGCTCTCACCTGAGTTGTGTAAGAAACTCGAAGGCAAGATCATCAACATTCACCACAGCTTCCTCCCTGGTTTCAAGGGCGCTAACCCCTACAAACAGGCCCACTCTCGGGGCGTGAAACTCATTGGTGCAACAGCCCACTTCGTCACTAGCGACTTGGACGAAGGACCTATCATCGAGCAAAACGTCGTACGCGTGGATCACTCCCGCTCCCCTGAGGAACTCGTCGCTATCGGTCAGGATGAAGAAAGTCGCACATTGACCCAGGCAGTGAAGTGGTTTGCGGAAGACCGCATTTTGCGCGATGGTCAGCGCACCATTATCTTCAAGTAAACATTTCGTAAATAAAACTTCTTTCGGGAATAGAACTCGGATTTCTGGGTTACACCCCCTGACGCACAGGTTGTGCTGTCGCCATTCTCGAAGGAAGAAACATGACTATTACTGCCGCCACAATCCCCGGTTACAAAGCCGGTACTTGGACCATTGACAAGACTCACTCGACCGTGGGCTTCTCTGTTCGCCACCTCATGATCAGCAAGGTTAAGGGCACCTTCGACACTTTTGATGCAACCTTCGTGACCGGCGAAAATCCCCTCGACACCAAGGTGACCGCAGATGCACAGGTTGCGTCAATCAATACCAACGATGAGAACCGCGACGGCCACCTGCGCCAGAACGACTTCTTTGAAGCAGATAAGTACCCCACCATTTCCTTTGTCTCAACTGGCGTGAAGGTCAAGAACGCCGAGGAAGGCGAATTCGTTGTGAGCGGCGACCTCACGCTCAAGGGCGTAACCAAGAGCGTTGACTTCGATTTCGAACTCGGTGGCTTCGCAACCGATCCTTACGGAAACTACAAGGTCGCTGCTTCAGCAGAGACCGAGATCAACCGTGAAGACTTCGGCCTGTCCTGGAATGCCGCGCTCGAGACAGGTGGCGTGCTCGTCGGCGAGAAGGTCAAGATCACTCTCGACTTCCAAGCGGTTCTTCAGTCTTAGTCTTCTGAACTTGTGTGGGTGGTCGCGTCTGCGCCACCCACACATCTAGGCGGGAATATTTAGTACCCGCTTTGACTTAGCTTGATATAGACAAAGATTCAACTACTCAAGGAGCTCCCGTGTCTGAGACTCAGCAACCCGTTCTCTTTATGAGCCACGGTGCTCCCATGTTGGTCGATGATGCTCGCTGGTCGAGTGAACTTGCTGGCTGGGGTCAGGCTATTGAGAAGCCCAAGCAGATCTTGATGGTTTCAGCGCACTGGGAAGAAGCCCCTGCCACCATCAGCAGCACGATTGACCACACTCCATTGGTCTATGACTTCTATGGCTTCCCCAGCAAGTACTACCAAATGCAATATGACACCCCCGCGGCTACGGAACTCGCTGCTGACGTGATGGGTGTGCTCGGGCCTGAGGTTCAACAGGATCAAGCTCGAGGACTCGACCACGGAGCTTATGTTCCGTTGACTCAGATGTATCCAGATGCAGATATCCCTGTTTTGCAGCTTTCACTACCTAGTTTGAACCCTATCGACCTCTTTGAAATGGGGCGCAAGCTGGCTCCACTTCGTGATTCTGGAACGTTGATTGTGGGCTCTGGTTTCACTACCCACAACCTGCGCTGGTTCAACCCAGGTGCTGGCCCAGATGGCGCACCACCCCAGGCTTCTGCCGAGTTTGATCACTGGGCTGCCGAAGCTTTGGAAAACAAAGACATTGATGCCCTGTTGAATTTCTGGGACACCGCACCGGCAGCCCATGAAGCTCACCCACGCATTGAGCACTGGGCACCCCTTTATGTTGCTCTGGGCGCTGCCTTGGAGACAGGTTTGGACAATAACTCGACTATTGAGGGCTTTTGGTATGGCCTGTCGAAGCGCTCATGGCAATTGAGCTAAATTCCCAGAAATTACTGAACTTTCACATTCATAAGTAATTCATAGGTTTGTCATAGGGTTCCCTCAGTCAAACCTGACAGGTTTATCTACATGACCTCCACTGCGCCATACCGAACACCTCAGCCCGCACGCCGCGGCAGCGCCACTTCAGAGCGCGCCACAGCTATCAAGCGTGGCTATAAGGCACGTCTGCGTCGTGGAGATCTACTCGAAACAATCGTGTATTTCTCGGTGGCCATCGTGCTGGCGTTGTTCCTGGCAGATGGTGGTGCCACGTACTTCATCAACATCAAGGACGTTGCAACCGGTGTTGGTATCGTGACCGGCTTGGTCGGTTCTGACCTGCTGCTCATCATGCTTATCTTGGCTGCACGTATTCCAGCCATTGACCGCACTTTCGGCCACGACAAGGCACTGGCTCTGCACCGCAAGCTGGGTAAGCCTGTTCTCTACTTGATTCTGGCCCACATGCTTCTGCTCATGATTGGCTATGGCATCGCTCAGGGATTGAACCCTGTTGCCGAAGCAGTAGACATGATTGTCAACCAGCAAGACATGTCCATCGCGTTCATTGCGATGGGACTTCTCATCCTGGTTGTGGTGACCTCCCTGGTTATCGTTCGTCGCAAGCTCTCCTACGAGTTCTGGTACATCGTTCACCTGCTCTCCTATGGTGCAATCCTGCTGGCACTTCCCCACCAGTTCACTCAGGGAATGATGTTTGCTGAAGGAACGTGGGCGCGCTGGTATTGGATGGCTCTCTACGTTGGCGCATTAGCGTCCATCACGATCTGCCGTGTGATTGTTCCAATCGCCAGTTCGCTGCGCCACGACCTCCGCGTGAGCGAAGTTGTGATCGAAGCTCCCGGCGTTGTCTCGGTCACGATGCGTGGCCGCGAACTGGATGCCCTGCGTGCCCAAGGTGGTCAGTTCTTCCAGTGGCGTTTCTGGGCACCTGGCTTCTTCTGGCAGTCACACCCCTACTCCCTCTCCGCCCACCCTGATGGCCGCTCACTGCGCATCACTGTGCGAGACCTGGGTAAGGGAAGTGCACGTCTGCTCAAAATCAAGCCCGGTACTCGTGTGAGCTTTGAGGGTCCCTACGGTCTGTTTACTCAAGAAGCCCGCACCACGAACAAAGCAGTCTTTGTTGGTGCAGGTATTGGTATCACTCCTATCCGCGCCCTTCTTGAAGCTTCAGATCTTGCACCACACGAAGCAACCGTGATCTTGCGAGGCAGCGACAACACTGATGTGTACCTCTGGCAAGAGACCTATGACCTGTGCGTCGAAAAGTCTGCCTCCCTACGTGTGCTCGTTGGTCACCGCCCTCGTGGTGTGAACACATGGCTCTCAGCTGAGGCATACGGCAAGGGTGAATCACTGCTGACCCTTGCTCCCAAGATCAAAGAATCCGATCTCTACATTTGTGGCCCCACCCCGTGGACCGAACTCGTCATCCGAGATGCGCAGCGTCTTGGCCTCAAGGATCACCAGATCCACGCAGAAAGGTTTGATTTCTAATGCGTTCAGGTAGTGCATTCATGGCTGGACTTGGTTCAGCAGCAATCATCGCTATTGGTTGGCAGGCAGGCGTGGGAACGCTCACCTCCGCTCTGCCACAAAGCGGAGCTTCTGCTTCTGGCACAAGCAATGCTGCAGGTTCATCTTCAGGAACCAGCTCAAGTTCTTCCAGCTCTGCAAGCACCGACACTTCGAGCCAGGCTGCAACTACTGCTCCTGCGGCAAGTGGTGCAGCGGATGGCACCTATGACGGCTCTGTGGTCAACACCCGTTTTGGAACCGTGCAGGTTCAGGCAGTGATTTCTGGTGGCAAGATCACCGACGTCATCGCAGTCAAGCTCACCGATGCTGACCGTAAATCTGTAGCCATTAGCCAACAGGTGGCACCGATGGTTCGCTCCGAGGTGCTCACCGCGCAGTCAGCAAAGGTAGCCAACATCTCAGGTGGAACCTACACAACCCAGGCATACCTGCAGTCACTGCAGTCTGCACTGGATGCTGCTGGCTTCACTGGCTAACTCTTTCTATGTCCGTTCACACCTTTGACACCATGGGAACCATGGTCAGTATTCGCATTGCGGATACTGAAGAAGGTGTTCCCAGACAGAGCATTGCTGCAATCAATGAGATTGAGCACGAGTGTGCTCGATTGAACGAGACCTTCAGCCTCTATCTCAAAGATTCTGAAATATCTCAGATAGCGCGCGGGGAATTGGCTTTGGCAGATTCCAGTGAACTGATGCGAACCGAATATGCGCGGGCATTGGACTGGCGAGAAAAAACAGACGGCGCTTTCACCCCTCATCGTCCAGATGGCGTTATTGATCTTTCTGGAACCATCAAGGCCGTCGCCATCGATACTGCAGCACAAACTCTGATCGGTTCGGGTTTCAGAAACTTTTCGGTCAATGTGGGCGGCGATCTCACCACCTTCGGAAATCAATCCAGTGAGGAAACGGGCTGGATTACCGGCATTCTGGATCCCCTCGATCGATCTTCACTGCTTGCTGCACTGCGTTTGACCCCAGACTTTCCTGCCGTGGCGACCTCAGGTTCTGCTGAACGCGGTGAACACATCTGGCTACGGCCTGAGACCACAAAGGCATTCGTGCAGGCGAGCGTGATTGCTTCCGACATCATCACAGCAGATGTGTTGGCGACCGCGATCATCTCTGGCGGCCAGGCAACCCTGGATCAGATCACACAGAACTTTGCTGTGGCTGTAATGACCGTTGCGCCAGATGGAGCTTTGCAAGCCAACGCGAAGTTCCAAGAGCTCGTAGCGCGTTAACAATCGCGACCACATCAATAACTTCTTGGAAACCTGCACCAACAACAGCAGGTATGAGTCCAAAGGTTGCCAACACCATCAAAATCAGGCTGAGTGAGATACCAATCCAGATGCTTTGTGTGGCTATTCGAATGGTTTGCTGACCTATCTCAATCGCCCTGGCAATGCGGTGCAGATCATCTTTCATAATCACCACATCTGCTGATTCACTGGCAGCAGTGGAACCACGTGCACCCATCGCGACGCCCACATCTGCAGCAGCCAGCACAGGTGCATCATTGACTCCATCTCCCACCATCATGACGGGACGATCAGTTACTGCCTCAACTGCGTGAACTTTATCCAGGGGCAAACACTCTGCCTGCACGTTCGTCACACCCAATTCGCGAGCCACATGCTCTGCGGTGACTTTGCCGTCGCCGGTGAGCATGAGTGTGTGACGAATACCCAGAGCTGCAAGCCACTGCAAGGTGTCTGGTGCATCTGCGCGAAGTTCATCACGCAATAACAAGGCCCCAGCAAATTTGCCATCGATGGCAACATACACAGCCAGCTCACCGGCGTTAATCTCTACCCGAACTGCGCTGGGGTCTTGTTCGGCAATGAAGCTGTATTTGCCCACCACGACCTTTTTTCCCTCGATGGTGGCGGTCAAGCCCGCAGCGGTGGTTTCGGTCACATCGTTGCAGGCAGTCACACTGAGGCCACGCTGCTGGGCTCCCACCACAATCGAGTGAGCCAGGGTGTGGGAAGAATATTGCTCTGCGATAGCAGCCAGTCGCACCAGCTCGTTTTCATCAATGCCAGGTGCCGTAATCACAGAGCTCAACACGGGTTGACCGTGAGTCAATGTTCCTGTTTTATCGAAGGCCACTGTCTTGATGCGTGCCAGCTTTTCGAGCGTGCCACCGTTTTTGACGATGATGCCGTGACGAGCTGCCCGGCTCATTCCCGCGATAAAGGCAACCGGTGCAGCAATGATCAGTGGACACGGGGTTGCCACAACCAGCACCTCAGCAAAGTGGGACGGGTTGCCGCTGATTAACCAAGCAGTTATGGCCAAGACATACGCCACGATGGTGAAGGGAACTGCGTAGCGGTCTGCCATGCGAACAAACGGAGCTTTGCTCTCCGAAGCCTCTTTCACCAGCTCCACGATGCGCTGATATTGGCTGTCTTCAGCACGTGCGGTAACTTCCATCCGGAACACAGCCGAGCCGTTGACTGAACCACTGATGACTGCTTCGCCTTTTGTCCTCTCGAAAGGGATGCTCTCCCCCGTCAGGGACGACTCATCGAGGATGGCTTCTGCAGTGAGCAATATTCCATCCACAGGAATGAGTTCACCTGGCTTCACGACAACGACGTCACCAACCTGTAACTGTGTAACAGGACAATCTTCGGTCGCGAAGAGTGCACCCTTCTCTGCCCCAGCACTGGAGTAGACCTCACGGTGAGCTATCTGTGGTGTGTTGTTCAGCAGTGACGTCAGCTCCCGCTTTGCGCGGCTTTCGGCGTAATCTTCGAGAGCCTCACCACCGGTGAACATCAACACGATGATGATGCTTGCCCAGTACTCCCCGACCAGCACCGTGGCAATGATGGCGGTTACTGCCAGAACATCAATGCCCCAGTGCCCTTTGAGGATGGATCGAATCATGCCGACTGATTCTTTGGCGGCAACACCTAACGCAAAAATGCTGATGATCCAGCGGGTTGCTTCTTCTAACCCGGAAAGAGCGAGAACTCCACCCACGAGGGCAAGCACAATCGTCGCCGCGATGACGGGATATCGCAGGAAGAAGGGACGATGTTTTTCCACTCTCTCAGCTTCTCACATTCGCCTTAAATGAAGAATGGGCTCCTAAAGGAGCCCATTCACTTCAGGTTCGAGCTGAAGAGACTAGTTGCAGGTGCAGAGTTCGTTTTCAGGAACTCCTTGGAGTGCCTGTTCGATGTGCTCGCCGCAACCGGTCCAGGTGGTCTTGCCGCATGAACCGCACTTGGCTGGACTACACATGTTTTACCTCCGTGTTTGCGATGACCCAAAGGTCAATCTGTATACCCCCTAGGGTATCTTAACTGCGCCCTCTTCGCCAGAGCGAAGAACTGCACAGCGTGAAGTTAAAGGGTAACTCCCAGAAATAGTTAATCAAGCATTTACATTCGCCAGGTGCCCAAAACTCCCTGCGGGTTTACCCTAGAACTATGGGGAACTACAGATTAGAAGAACTCAATGCCAGCAACATCGTTGCGGCAAACAGCCTCACGCTCAAGCGTGGCCAAGAACAGTTCATTGCTCCCCCGTCCTACTCCATTTCGGAAACCTATGTGAACCCCACCACTGCATGGCCACGCGTGGTGATGGATGGTGACACCGTCGTCGGATTCATCCGCGGAAACTTTGATCCAGAAAACCCCAGCGAAGAACTGCGCAGTTGCCTCTGGCGCATCCATGTCTCTGCCGACTACCAGGGCAAGGGTGTGGGAAGTTTCGCTGTTGCAGCTCTGGCAGATGAAGCACGCAAGCGCGGGAACAAGCGCCTGACCGTGCTCTGGGAAAGCGGACCCGAAGGCCCAGAGGCTTTCTTCCACCGCGTTGGCTTTAAAGACATTGGCACCTCCCGCTTCGGTGAAACCATCGGCGAGATCACTCTCTAAGACAACGAACAAAGGGACCCAGTAACCTGGGTCCCTTTGCTGTAAGCCTCAGCGTTGTTAGCGCAGACGCACTGACAAGCAGGTGACACAACCTTCGAGCTTTTCGAACTCGGAGATGTCTACCGTGATAACGCGGTAACCGAGTTCGCGGAAGAGTTCAGCGGACTTAGGTGCTGCCGAGGACATCAGAACGGTGTCTGGAGAGAGCACAACGACGGCAGTTCCATGTGCTTCTGGCACAGGCAAGAAGCGATCGAACACTCCCTGGTCATCGACCAGGGGTGGGTGACCAATGACGGTTCCATCTGGCAAAGCAGTAACAGCAGTCTTGAGGTGAAGAGCCTTCGTCACAGGAACAGCAACAACGGTGTAGTCCTGCTTGGCAGCGATTGCGCGCAGCTGGCGAATACCTTCACCGTTAGTGCGACCACCACGACCGACATAGATCGTCTTGCCAACCTTGAGCACATCGCCACCATCGAGAGCACCTGGGCTCACAATGCGGTCAATTTCAACACCCAGCTCACGCAAGGTTGACTCGGTAGCTTCAATCTCAGGCTTGCGACTGTCTGCACCTGGGTTGGTAATGACGGCAAGCTTGCCGAGCATCACGACGGTGTCCTCAATAAACACGCTGTCAGCGAGGTCATCACGAGGCTCAACCTCAACGGTGGTCCAGCCTGCAGCATTCAGCGCAGCAACGTAGCCATCCCATTGCTGGTCTGCCAGTTCAAGGTCAACCTTCTTGCGCTTGATGTGGGTAACCAAGCCATCAGCCAAAGTTGCAGCAGGAGCGCGCACCAAGGCCACCTTGGTGGGTGTGGCAACACCACGGCCCAAGATTGCACGCCAAATGGCAGTTCCCGCAGTAACGGTGGCAATTGAACCAGCAATAACAAAGATCAGGTTCACACTCAGCAGCGAAGCGAATACACCGGTGAATACCTCGGGCGAGAAGACGGCGCCCTGGACAGCTGCCTGAATGAACATGCCCAGAATGGCTGAAACTACTGAAGCAACGAGGCCAACCAGCCAGGCGTAACGACGCTTAGCCAAGAAGCCAAACACACCCGCGATGAAGATAAGGAAGAACAGGATGGTGCTCGCACCAATGAAGAACGAACCTGCCTGCCACAAGATTGCTTCCTCAAAATTATTGCCAATGAAGAAAGCAAGGCCGGTGGCGTCCTGAGTAATGACCGCGACTGCGAGTGCAGCGAGTGCGGCGGCAATGAGACGACGTGGTGTGAGCATTTATTTATCCTTTAGTGGAAGAAGTGGCGTTCGCCGGTGAAATACATGGTGACTCCAGCCTTCTGAGCAGCGGCGATGACTTCTTCATCGCGAACTGACCCACCAGGCTGAACAACTGCCTTGATACCGGCAGCAAGGAGAACTTCGAGACCGTCTGCGAAGGGGAAGAACGCATCGGAGGCGGCAACTGAGCCCGCAGCGCGGTCTCCCGCACGGTTCACCGCGAGATGGCACGAGTCAACACGGTTGACTTGCCCCATACCCACACCCACTGAAGCGCCGTTGTGGGCGAGAAGAATCGCGTTGGACTTCACCGAGCGGCATGCTTTCCACGCAAACTCGAGATCAACCAAGGTCTCAGCGTCAGCAGGTTCACCTGAAACAAGCTTCCAGTCGCTGATCAGTTCACCCAGCTTGGCGTCACCATCAAAGAGGTCCGCATCTTGAACCAGGAAACCGCCAGAGATCTGGCGGATCTCCTGCGGTTCACGACCAAAGTTTTCCGGAAGCTGCAGCAGGCGCAGGTTCTTCTTTGTCTTGAGCAGGGTAAGTGCGTCAGGTTCAAAACCGGGGGCAACGAGAACCTCGGTGAAGACTTCGCTGACCTGCTCAGCCATCTTGAGAGTGACGGGGCGATTTGCCGCGATGACTCCACCGAATGCAGATACGGGGTCGCACTCGTGAGCCAGGCGGTGAGCTGAGGCAATCTGATCCACTGCCTTATCCCGGCCCACAGCAATGCCGCATGGGTTTGCGTGCTTGATGATGGCAACAGCAGGGTTAATGAAGTCATAGGCGGCACGCACTGCGGCATCAGCATCAACGAAGTTGTTGTAAGACATTTCCTTGCCACCTAAGAGGGTGGACTGGGCAATACCGTGACCACCCTGCTCGAGGTAGAGGGCAGCGTCTTGGTGAGAGTTCTCGCCATAGCGGAGAATTGATCCGCGCTGGGCTGCAATCGAATACGTCTCGGGGAACTTCTCATCCTTGACGAACCAGGCAGAAACAGCAGCGTCATAAGCGGCAGTGTGCGCAAAAGCTTCAGCAGCCAACGAACGTCGCTGGGCCAGCGTCGTTCCACCTTGTGCAACTGCCTCCATGATCTCGCCGTAACGAGCAGGAGAAACCACAATGGCAACATTGGGGTGGTTCTTGGCAGAGGCGCGAACCATGGCTGGCCCACCGATATCGATCTGTTCAATGACGTCTGCATCTTCAGCACCGGAAGCCACAGTCTCACGGAAGGGGTAGAGGTTGACCACAACCAGGTCAAAAGCCTGAATGCCCAGATCGTCGAGCTGATCCGCATGAGCCTGCAGGCGAAGGTCAGCCAAGATTCCTGCGTGCACGGACGGGTGCAAAGTCTTCACGCGACCATCGAGCGACTCAGGGAAGCCCGTGACGTCGCTCACATCCTTAACCAGGTGACCTGCATCGCGAATGGTCTGTGCAGTTGAACCAGTGGACACCAGCTCAACACCGGCAGCGCTAAGTGCACCGGCAAGGTCGAGAAGACCGGTCTTGTCGCTGACCGAAATCAGTGCGCGACGGATAGGAACAACGTCGCGGTGGTTGTAGAGACTGGGGTCGTGTGAAGGGCCGCTCATCAGCGTGCTAACTCCTCAAGGTTGACGTGGGCGTGGGCGATATTGCGAACGGTGTGAACAATGAGTTCACGCTCGACAATCTTGATGCGCTCGTGAAGTGAGTCTTCAGTGTCATCAGCGTTGATGGCAACCTCCACTTGCTCAATCACGGGGCCAGTGTCGACGCCCTCGTCGACAATGTGGACTGTTGCACCGGTCACGGTTGCACCATCTTCCAAAGCGTCACGCACAGCGTGAGCACCGGGGTAGAGAGGAAGCAATGCAGGATGCATATTGATCAAATTGGGCGAGAATGCAGAAACCACATTGGCAGGAAGTATGCGCATAAAGCCAGCACACACCACGAGGTCAGGTGCATACTCTGCTATCTCAGCAACGAGAGCTTCGCCCCAGCTCACTCGGTTGGCATAGTCACTAGGTTTAACCACAAAGGTGGGAACGTTGAACTCCCGAGCATGGGCAAGACCAGAAGCCTCGTTATCTGCGCCAACAGCAACAATTTGTGCGGGGTAGGTCGCATCTGTCGCTGCCTCCAGAAGGGCACGAAGATTTGAACCTGATCCGGAGATCAGGACGACGAGTTTCAGCACCCCTCAAGCCTACCGGCTAGAACTGGGGCTGTTTTGGCGAAGTTTCTGTCTGAGGACTTGTCGATGCTCGAGTCTGTGAACGTGATGCCGCATACATGCCTAAAGATCCCGCAATCAGGAACTCAACCGCTGCAACACCACCCGTGCGCAGGGCATTTGGCCCCACATCAACCAATCGTCCTGGGCCTGCAGCACCACCGCTTGCCCATGCCAGCAAACCAAGTGTTGCGCCACCAATGAGCGCCAGTCCCACGACGACAAAAATAAACCAGCGCACTGCCTGATCTGCACCCAAAGCTCGCACCAGTGCCGGGCGAATAAACCAGGCGGCAACGAAGCCTGCAGCGATGGGAAGCAAGATACCTAAGAACCCAAAAGCCAAATCAGCTGTGGGCATTGCCCCCAAGATGGGAAGCGCAGGAAGCAAACCGAGATCTGTTCCCACTGGTGAAACTGATGAACCGGTTCCCAAAGCAAACCCGGTGCCCACGAACCACGAGGCAACCCAGAGCACAAAGTTTGGCATGAAGAGTAACTGTGCTGCGGTGAGGATGAGGCTTCCACCGCCACCTCCCTGGAGACCTTCATAGAGTCCGAGAATGCTGGAGAAGTTCGCGATCATCAATACCGAAAGCACCACCGCAGAAATGCCGACCACGATAGCGGTGGCAGCAAGACCTCCACGCAGTGCCGAAGCCATAACCGCACGAACCTGGCTGGGCAAGCCGAATGCCCACCCCATGACCTTCTGCTGAACACGTTCAGCACGCCCACCTGAGTGACCAATTTCGCCACGTGCTCCGATGAACAACCCCAGTCCAAAAATGATGGTGGGGAATGACAAAGCCATCCACATCACCGGCATGGCATTGGCATTGATTGCGGACAGTGCAATCAACACGGTCAAACCACCAAAGGTGCTGATTGCGGCAACGGGTCCAACGAACCGTGCTCCCGATTCCAAGGACTTTCTGCCGAGTCGAACACCCAACAAGATGGTCAGCACGGAAAAAAACAGGGGAGCAATAGAAATCAAGAACGGCTTGTCAGCACCTGGCAGGTTGACCGCTGCCGCAAGTACAGGATCCAACGTGATGGTGAGGTCAACACCGTGACCCACCAACCAAATATCAGCTGATGCCCGGTAGAAGACATCCCAGCCAATGCCGCTGTCCAGTTGGACAGCCCACATCAAACTCAGTGGAACGAGCGAAATACCCAGACCAATACCCACTGCCAGGAGAGACTCCAGGGCAGCAAGCAGAGCAATCAGGGTGCGGTTCACCCCTTGATGCTATGACTTTTTAGTGGTTGGCTTCTTCGCGACAGGCTTAGTTGAGCCAGTTGCGCTCTTCTTTACCGCAGGCTTCTTTGCAGGAGCCTTCTTCGCAGGGGCTTTCTTTGCCGGTGCCTTGGCAACAGTTGCCCCTTCAGTTGCAGCGGGAGCTGCAACCTTCGCAGTTGCCGCCTTGACTACGGGACGCTGGAGTACTTCATAAGCAAACAGCAGAACGAGCCCGATAATCGTCCAGATGAACACGTCACCAATACTGAGCGGAATGATTGAGCTGAGAATCAGCGCAACACCACCGATGATGACGATGCGTGCAACGATGCGGTATTTATGCATCACAACAGAAGACTGAGCGAAGATCTTGTTTTCAGGGTCTACTACCTTGCGCAGTGACGTGATCTGCTTGTCAGAGAATCCGCGGAACTTCTCTGCAGATTCGCTGGAGCCCAAAGCCCAACCGGTGACGATAGCCACAATGGAAGCCAGTGCGAGTGCGACAACCACGCTCAAAACGAAGGCAACGAGTGCGTCATAGACAGCACCAACAATGGCGGCATATGCAGGGTCAATCACGGTGGTTGCCACAATACGTCCGCTGGTGAAGGCGAAGGCAAGTACAGCCATTAGGGCCAGCATGACGCTACCGGTTGCCAAGAGTGCTCGTGGGCGGCGGCGTGCTGCAGCGATACCCAGAATGAAGAGACCAGCAACTACCCAAGGAAGCCAGGTTCCTACACCCACACCAACCTGGTAGATCACACGTGCTACAGCGAGTTCGGGAACTTTACCAATGGTGATGTCAGTGTTGACTTCAGGGATTGCCGAGGCAAAGCCCACGCCCTGCTTCACAAGTTCCTTCTTGATGTCCACGATGATGGGCTTCAAAGGAAGGGTCAAGGTTCCATCGTTAGAGAGCTTGAGTAAAGAATCTGGGCTGCCAGAAAGAAGTGCAACAGTCTGCTCCTGAGTCAAAGTGAGCGTCTTGTCCCATGCCTGCGCGAAAGCATCTGACTTAACCACGTTGGTCACGAGAGTCTGGACGAGTCCTTCAACTCCGCTGGCTGCGGGAGCAGCCAACATTCCGAGGGCTTTCTTGGCAGCATCGGGAAGGTCGAGGGCATTGCCCAAACCATCAAAGAGGGACTCGGTCACACCCTTAATGTCGACCTGCTTGTCGATTACCGTGGTGACCTCAGTGATGATGGTCTCTTGAACGGCAGGGTTCTTCGCTAGGGGCGACAGTGTCGAAACAAAGCGCTGTGTGTTTGTTACTTCACTGGTTGCCCAGTGCGTGACGATAGCAGCGGGTGTGAGTGCGACAGCAAGTATGAGTGCAATGGCGGAAAGCCAAGCGCGGCCAGCTGATTTCTTCACAGCAGTAGACATGTGTGTATCCCCTAGAACTAGAACGTAGGTCTAGTCTGCCAGCTTCAGAGGGAAAAATGACGAGGCGTGGATAAATCGTTACCCCGAAGTTAAACGAACTTGGCGCCTCCCCTCAAGGGAAGCGCCAAGTGAGCAGTCTCTCGTGTTTAGAGGTTTGCCATAATTTCGCGCATCAGGCGGGCAGCCTCGGAAGGAGTCTTTCCAACCTTGACACCGGCAGCCTCGAGGGCTTCCTTCTTTGCCTGAGCAGTTCCGGCGGAACCAGAAACAATTGCGCCCGCGTGACCCATGGTCTTACCCTCGGGAGCAGTGAAGCCGGCAACATAGCCAACAACTGGCTTGGTCACGTTTGCCTTGATGAAGTCTGCAGCACGCTCTTCAGCGTCACCACCGATTTCACCAATCATCACGATTGCCTTGGTCTCAGGGTCTGCCTCGAATGCAGCAAGTGCATCGATGTGGGTGGTGCCAATGATGGGGTCTCCACCAATACCGATTGCGGTTGAGAAACCGAGGTCACGCAGCTCGAACATCATCTGGTAGGTCAAAGTTCCAGACTTGGAAACAAGGCCGATGGGTCCCTTGCCGGTGATGTTTGCAGGAGTAATACCTACAAGTGCCTCACCTGGGGTGATGATGCCGGGGCAGTTAGGACCGATGATGCGGGTCTTGCCGCCCTTTTCCTTGGCGTATGCCCAGAACTCAGCAGAGTCCTGAACGGGGATGCCTTCGGTGATCACAACGAGGAGAGGAATCTCTGCGTCGATAGCTTCGATCACTGCATCTTTAGAGAATGCAGGTGGAACGAAAGCGATTGATACATCAGCACCGGTTGCCGCCATTGCCTCAGCAACGGTTGCGAAAACGGGGAGTTCAACGTCACCGTGGGTCACAGTGGTGCCAGCCTTGCGAGCGTTTACACCACCAACAACCTGGGTGCCTGCAGCGAGCATGCGAGCGGTGTGCTTGGAGCCCTCACCACCGGTGATGCCCTGCACGATGACCTTGGAGTCTTTGTTCAGAAAGATTGACATGTCTTTTCTTTTCCTTGATTCTTCGTGCCGGACTTAGCGGGCAGCCAATTCGGCGGCCTTGTCGGCGCCGTCATCCATGCTGTCTGCGAGGGTTACGAGTGGGTGGTTAGCCTCTGCAAGGATACGACGACCCTCGTCAACGTTGTTGCCGTCGAGACGAACAACCAGTGGCTTGTTAGCAGCGGAACCGAGGGTTGCCAGTGCCTGGACGATACCGTTCGCCACAGCGTCACAGGCGGTGATGCCGCCGAAGACGTTGACGAATACGCTCTTGACCTGTGCGTCACCGAGGATGACGTCGAGACCAGCAGCCATCACCTCTGCCGATGCTCCACCACCGATGTCGAGGAAGTTAGCAGGCTTGACTCCGCCGTGGTTTTCACCAGCGTAAGCAACAACGTCGAGGGTACTCATCACGAGACCTGCACCGTTACCAATGATGCCGACTTCACCGTCGAGCTTGACGTAGTTAAGGTCAGCAGCCTTTGCCTTTGCCTCGAGAGGGTCAGCAGCTGCCTTGTCTTCGAGTGCCGCGTGGTTCTCGTGACGGAACTCAGCGTTCTCATCGAGCGAGACCTTACCGTCGAGTGCGATGATGTCGCCTTCTTCGGTGAGAACTAGTGGGTTGACCTCAACCAGGGTTGCGTCTTCGCCGGTGTAGACCTCGTAGAGCTTGACGAAGACAGGTGCAACCTTGTCAACGAGCTCAGCTGGGAACTTGGCAGCAACAGCAATGCGCTTTGCTTCGGCCAGATCGATGCCCTTGATGGGGTTGACCTCAATACGAGCGAGTGCTTCAGGGCGCTCAACAGCAAGCTGTTCGATCTCCATGCCACCTTCGTAGGAGGTGAGGGAGAGGTAGGAGCGGTTTGCACGGTCAAGCAGAACGGAGAAGTAGAACTCTTCAGCAATGCGAGCACCAGCGGCAACCATGACTCGCTTGACGACGTGGCCCTTGATGTCGAGACCAAGAATGGCCTTCGCTGCTTCTTCTGCTTCTTCAGGGGTCTTTGCGACCTTGACGCCGCCCGCCTTACCGCGGCCGCCAACCTTAACCTGAGCCTTGACGACGACAACGCCGCCCAGCTTTTCTGCTGCAGCACGAGCTTCAGCAGGTGTGTCTGCAATGATGCCAGCGAGCACGGGAACACCGTAGCTCTCGAATAGGTCCCTGGCTTGGTATTCGTAAAGATCCACGTGATTTCCCAATCCGCGTTGAGCGATAAAGAGTGGTGAGCGACAATTCACCCGATGAGTTAAAAGTAACTTGATATCAAGATAAATTGACCAGTTCGACTTTACCGGTTTTTTCTCTCGATTACACCCCTAGATAGGTTTGCCTAACCAAAGTGGCACAGAAGACTGTGAGCTGACAGAGTAGAAACATGGCTGAACCAACACTGGAACACGGATTTGAACCCCACGATGCTGCCTCAAACAGCAAGCTGAACTGGCTGCGCGCAGGCGTTTTGGGCGCCAACGACGGCATCGTCTCCATCGCTGCCCTGGTCGTTGGTGTTGCTGCAGCAACAACTGATCCCGCTGTCATCTTCCTTACTGGTATCGCAGCCGTGGCAGCTGGGGCTATCTCGATGGCACTGGGTGAATATGTCTCTGTTTCCAGTCAGCGTGACTCAGAGCTGGCCTGGGTAAACAAGGAACGCCGTGAGCTCGAGATGTTTCCTGAGGAAGAACTTGAAGAGCTCGTTGCTCTCTATGAAGCTAAGGGGCTCAAGCCAGAAACAGCTCGCCAGGTTGCCGTTGAGATGACCGAGGTTGATGCGCTCAAGACTCACCTCGATGTTGAACTTGGTATCGACCACGAAGAGCTCACTAACCCACTTCACGCTGCGGTGTCCTCGGCGATCTCTTTCCTAGTCGGTGCACTACTTCCCCTGCTTGCTGTGTTGCTCACACCAGCACCGTTCAAGATTCCGGCAACTGTTGCCGCATCTCTGATTGCTTTAGCACTCACCGGTGGTGTTGGCGCATACATCGGTGGCGCTCCGATGCCTCGTGCAATCTTGCGCGTGACCATTGGTGGTGCAGCTGCCCTCGCCGTGACCTACTTCATCGGTTCACTCCTCGGTGGAGCTGCAATCTAACATCTGATCAGATAGCTACTCGCGAATAGTTGAGTAAAAAGGCTGGTGGGTTAAGCTTCATCGGCTTCGGTTGCTGAGAGAAACTGCAAGTTTGAGTAAGCATCCTGCGATCAAAGAGAGTGCTGCAAACGTCAGCCAGGCGGTTGCATCGCTACCGGTTTCCGCGAGCGCTGGATCGGTTCCCACAGTCAGCGTGGAAGTGTAAAGGCTGTAATTGCTTATGACTGGGCTTACCGACCATGCCATGAGGACCGCTCCCTGGGCATTGACCGCGAGTGAAGGATTGGACATCAAGATACCGGGGTACGGCAAATTCTGTTGTTGCGACCAATTGATTCCGTCATCCGTGACTGCACTCGTACGAGTTTGATTACCGAGGCCATCATCCACGACCCAAGTGGCAACGAAAGAACCAGAGGGAGTAGCCACCGGAACCGGCCAGTAGGCAGTGGAGGTGTTTGCGGTGAGCTCACGACGAGGAGTGAATGTTGATCCGTCGGTTGTACTGCGAGTAACAACAATTTGATTCGAGCCGGAGAGACTGGAATTCCACATCACGAGGAAGCGGCCAGCGGAGTTGACCGCGATGTGCGGAAAGGCGAGGTCATCTGCAATTCCGTCACCAATCATGACGGGTGTGCTCCATGTGGTGCCATCAGTGCTCGAAGTGGCATAAGCACTAGAAACCGCACCCGCCGAGGCGAGATATGTGACCAGAATGCGTCCTTGAGGTGATACTGCGATACTCGGTGCGTTGCCGACCGCGCCTGAAGGGGAAACGATGGTTCCCCAGGCTGTTGATCCGGTGCTCCAGGTGACGCCGTCTGATGTAGTGCGCACCACAATAGCTACGTAACCGGGCCGATCTGAGTGGTACGCAACAACAAACCCACCGCCCGGTAAAGGTGCAAGAACTTGTTGATTTGCAACGTATCCACTGGTGTCATCTGAGATTGCAGCTGGACTCGACCATGTGGTGCCGTTAGTACTAGTTGCTGCGTAGAGGATGTTGGAGGTGTATCCGCTGGCACCCACATCTCCAATCCAGGCGACCTCGAAATTGGGGCCACTGGCAGACAACTTTGGGAGTGCGTAATCTCGCGACGTGTTTCCAATCATTGCCGGGGTAGACCACGTTTGACCATCGGTGCTTGCCATCGAATAGAGACGACTATTGGGCATATCGGCGACTCGGTAGACGAGTGCAAATATCCCAGTGCTGTTGACTGCCAGTCGCAGATTTTGCAGGTTAGTAGCGGTCGCAGCGGTTGCGACTGGTGTCGACCAGCTCTTACCATCACTGCTCGTTGCAGCTTTTACTTCTTGAGTTGTTCCGTCGCTTTCGACCCATGCCATTACAAAGAGCCCCGAGTTGTTCACGGCGGTCACCGGCTCATCGATGAATGTTGCCGTGGCGACGTTGACGGGTGTTGTCCAGTTAAGAGTCAAGGCCTGGGCTACTGTTGGCAGGCTGAGAGTCAGAATGACTGCAGAAACTATTGTCGCAGCCATGAGAAAGGCTCTTCGGAGGAAACGGGGCACGAGTATCAGTGTGTCCTATGTGTTGCGAGTCTGTCTACTAACGAATGGTTGCTTTGAGGCGCCGGGATGGCAAGACCAGTCCAAGCACAAAACGGCCAAAATTCCTGCGGCTTTGATTGCCAGATTATTGCCGGCTTAACCCCGAAATTGACTTGCATAAAGTTATTTCTGCACGGGAACGTAACGAAGAGAAATAACTAGATCTTTTCGATCGGAGCAATCTTGATCAGGAGCTTCTTGGCTCCAGCAGAATCGAACTTCACGTGGGCAACACGCTTAGCGCCTTCACCCGTGACCTGATTAACCGTTCCTTCACCAAAATCGGCATGAGAAATACGGTCACCAGCAACTAGCTCTAGATCGCCGTTGTCCCGAATCTTGTTGGTGACCCGGTTTGCCCACTCAGTTTTAGGTTTGGGTGCTGCTTCGAGAGAATTCCAGCCACCTTCGGTTGAACCCCAGCCGCCGAGTTCCGACGAGCCAAAGCCGCCGTCATAGCGAGATCCTCGAGCATTGAGCGCACGGGATTGATATCCATCACGACCATTAACCGAACCAGGAGACTGACGCCAATCAATGAGTTCAGACGGTATCTCTTGCAAGAAGCGTGACGGCATCGCAACATTCGTTTGACCGAACTGGGCACGGCTCATCGCGAGGGAGAGGAAGAGACGCTTGCGTGCACGGGTAATTCCCACATAGAACAAACGGCGTTCTTCTGCAGGCCCACCAGGTTCCCCTGCTGACATGCGATGAGGTAGGAGCTCCTCTTCAACACCAGTAATAAAGACAGCGTTGTATTCCAAACCTTTTGCCGTGTGCAATGTCATCAGGGAGACTGTTCCACTGGCATCATCAAGTTCATCAGCCGCCGCCACCAACGAGACTTCCGTCAAGAAGTCCAGCAAAGTGCCACCGGGATTGTTCTTGTCGAATTCCTTAGTCACGGCCAAGAGTTCTTCAACGTTCTCTGCGCGAGCTTCGTCTTGTGGGTCACGAGTTGCACGCAACAGGTCCACATAACCGGTTTCTTCCAGAATTCGAGTGAGCACATCGGCTACAGGCCCTGATTCGGACAGTGCTGTTGCTTCATCAATCAGCGCTGAAAGCTTAGCTATTGCGCCCGAGACTTTGGGCCCCAGGCCCAGTGAATCTGCTGAGCGCAGTGCTTCACGCAGCGTGATCTGGTTGGTGTCAGCGTAGTTTTGCAATCCAGTTTCCGTGGCAGGACCAATGCCTCGCTTGGGCACATTCAAAATACGGCGAATGGCTAGTGAGTCTGCCGGGTTCGCCACCGTGACGAGGTAGCCGAGGATGTCCTTGATTTCTGCCCGCTCATAGAACTTGGTGCCGCCAAGAATTCGGTAGGGAACAGCAGAGCGAATAAAGATTTCTTCCAACGCACGGGTCTGGGAGTTGGTTCGATAGAACACAGCCATCTCGTTGTAACCCATACCGGCCGAATGCAGGGTGCTGATTTCATCGACAACGAACTGTGCCTCATCGTGTGCAGAATAACCAGTGAAGCCCACGATGAGCTCACCATCACCCACATCACTCCAGAGCTTCTTGTCCTTGCGGTCAAAGTTGTTGGAGATCACCGCATTGGCGGCAGAAAGAATTGTCTGAGTCGAACGGTAGTTCTGCTCGAGCATGACAACATGTGCGCCTTTAAAGTCACGTTCGAACTCGGCAATGTTGCGCATGTCTGCACCGCGGAATGCATAGATGGACTGATCCGAGTCACCGACCACGGTCAGTGAAGCACCTGGCATGCCATCTGCTGTTTCACGAGTCAATTCATGAATAAGCGCATACTGGGCGTGGTTGGTGTCCTGATACTCATCCACCAGCACGTGACGGAACTGTTTGCGATAGTGATCTGCCACGTGCGGAAAAGCGCGGAACAAATACACCGTCTGCGCAATGAGGTCATCAAAGTCGAAAGCATTGGCTGCTTGGAGTGCGCGGGTGTAGCCACGGAACACTTCAAGGAACTTCACCTCGGTGGGATCGTTGAGGTTCGCATTGCGCGAATAACTGTCCACATCTGAAAGTTCGTTTTTGAGTCGGGAAATCTTCCCGGCAACACCGGAGACAGAAAGGCCGTAGGTGTCCGCCTCATATTCCTTGATCAATCTCTTGATCAGGGTGCGGGAGTCGTGTGAGTCATAAATGGTGAACGCTTTGGTGAAACCAAAGTTCTCTGCCTCGCGGCGCAGAATGCGCACACATGAAGAGTGGAAGGTGGAGATCCACATACCCTCTGTAGCTACACCCAGCATTTTCTCTGCGCGTTCACGCATTTCTGCTGCTGCCTTATTGGTGAAGGTAATAGCGAGAATCTGGCTTGGCCATGCTTCACGGTTACGGATCAACGACGCAATGCGCCGAGTGAGCACACTCGTTTTACCTGAACCAGCACCGGCAACAATGAGCAATGCGGGTCCCCGATATTCCACAGCCTCGCGCTGTTGGGGGTTCAGTCCATCCAGTAGTGGATCGGCAGAAGAAAGCTCACTCATAGCCCGTCAAGTCTACGGGCGAGTACGGACAGCCAAGTCTGGATGGTCAGCAAAAGCACCATCCACACCCAGTTCCCACACCTTCTCGTAATAGGCCTGCCACTGTCCGTGGGCAGACATGTCAGTAGAACTATGAAAACTGACCGGCAAGAATTCATTTTCAGGGCGCAATGTCCAGACAAAAATCTTCAGACCTAACTCATGAGCCTGGTGAACTATCGCTTGGCCATGACTGAGCTCATCTGGTGTGCCATCAAAGAGAAGGTGCGTAGCTAACGCCAAACCGTCGAGCCTGCCCGAGAAGGCCTCTAGTCCAGGCCCAGAAAGTTCGTCCTCATTACTTATCGGAGGCACCCCCTCAGAGGTTGACCACACTAATTCATCAAAGGCAGTGTGATTGACATCCATGATGTAGAAGTGCTGGGCACCAATCTGGAGTTCTTTGAGCCGAACAATGATGCTCTTCTCAAAGCTCTCCATGATCAACCGTGGGTCATCCGTACGCCAGCCTGCAAGAAAGAGGTCTTGGGTGAGCAGTGCTTCAAAGCTGAACCCTAGACCGGCGAAATAGGTGGGATGTTTGATCTCCACCACGAGTGAGAAGTTATCGCCTGCTTGATCTGCGATTTCGAGCAGGTCAATAAACCGAAGCATTCTTTCGGTGTCGTTGTGTGCGACATTGTCAGGTCGCAGTTCGGGCAAGCGTTCACGGCATACCAATGTGGACAGCTCAGCCCAGGTGAAATCTTCAGTAAACCAGCCGGTCAGTTCCTGACCGTCCACAATTTTGGTCGTCATGCGGTCGGCAAACTGGGGAAGCTGTGCCACATTCGTTGTTTCAGAGATCTCATTCTCGTGACGAATGATGAGTACTCCATCTTTGGAAATCACCAAATCTGGCTCAATGGCGTTCGCACCTTGCTCGATAGCTGCAAGATATGCCGAGCGTGTGTGTTCCGGAAAATACCCACTCGCACCACGGTGAGCAATAACCAGAGGCAGCGATGACATGGCAACAGCCTAGCCAGCCACGAGCAAAACAAAACACAGCAAATTCAAAGGATTTCCTCGATATCGTGGAGGTAACGCTCAGAAAGCGTTCAACTTCCTGAAAGGAACCAACAACCATCATGGCTGTTAACAACCCCGCCTTCACCGGTAACAAGGCCTTCTCGCCGAATGCCACTGCAGAAGAACTGCAGGCACTCTATGACGCACCCTCGGCCAACCGTGCACCCGAACGTGCAATGACCTACGAAGACACCGTTGCTAAGTCATTTATCTCATTCGTTGTGCTTCTGGTCGGTGCCGCTGCTGGCTGGATCCTCACCAGCATGAACCCTGCAGCCGGATCAGGTTTGATGATCTTCGCCGGAATCGGTGCGTTTGTCCTGGCAATGGTTAACATCTTCAAGAAAGAGCCCTCCCCCGCGCTCATCCTCGCTTATGCCGCACTCGAGGGAGCATTGCTTGGTGGAATCTCCCTGGTCTTTGACGCTCAGTGGAGCGGCATCGTTGCGCAGGCCGTCATTGCCACCGTCGTTGTTGTCGGTGTAACCCTGGCACTCTTTGCTACCGGCAAGATCCGCGCATCAGCTCGTGCAACAAAGATCTTCTTCATCGCCATCATCTCCTACCTGATCTTCTCCGTAGTGAGCTTGCTGATGCAGGCCTTCGGTGCAGCGAACGGAACCTTTGGTCTCAACAGTGTTGAAATCTTCGGTGTGCCCCTGGGGCTCATCATTGGCCCACTGGTGATCCTGCTCGCTGCATACTCACTCGTTCTTGACTTCGATATGGTCCAGCGCGGTGTTGCCAACAAGGCACCGGCGAAGTTTGCATGGACCGGAGCGTTCAGCATCATGGTCACCGTGGTCTGGCTCTACATGCAGATCCTGCAGTTCCTGGCTATCGCCCGCGACTAACACGTCAACTCAACGCTGTGGCCTTCCTTCGGGGAGGCCACAGTGCGTTAACCTCACAGCTTTTGTGCGCATCGAAAGAAATACAGAAAGACACTAGGTTGAATGCATGGTCAATTCACTGTTCATCAACCTGCCGATCGAAAATCTGAAGAAGTCGGTCGACTTCTTCAGCCAGTTAGGTTTTAGCTTCAACGCACAATTCACCGATGAACAGTCCACGTGCATGATTGTCAGCGACAACATCTTTGTGATGCTGCTGGAGAAAGCAAAGTTTCAGAGCTTTATTGAAAAGCCGATCGCTTCCAGAGACACCACCGAAGCAATCCTGGCCCTGTCATGCGATTCAGCCGAAGAAGTTCGAACACTCACCGAAAAAGCTCTCGAACTAGGGGCTCGCAAACTCAATGAACCCGAAGACATGGGCTTCATGTTTAGTTGGGGATTTGAAGACCTCGATGGCCATCTCTGGGATGTGTTCTGGATGAACCCAGACCATGTCATGTAAATTCTCAAACGCACAAAAACTTTAAGGACAACCATGGGAACTCCCATTGACTTCGTCAACGTCAGCACTGCTGGTGTTGAATCTTCACCTCATGCAGATGCCCTCGCCGGGCTTCGAGCAAATGAGGCCCGCTACTTCAAAAACAAGTACGACCTTGTTTTCGAAACAACACCTGCCAGTGATGCTCCTGAGCTCGTGGAATATGTGGCAAAGGTTCTTCTCGAGCGAGACATTGTTGTTTCTTCGAAACCTCTCGAGGTCACTGAAATGATGATCGACACTGCAGACGGCCTGGTGCGTTGGACCTATGTGTTCTATGAAAGTGGCCTAGCCATTAACGTGCTCTACACCGTGAACGACAACAAGAAGCGAGCTGTCGGGTTCAAGCTCTCTGACGGTATGGAAGTCCCTGAGGAGTTAAGTAAGTTCAAGTTCGCGCGAATGAAGTCGAAGCTTGCTGGCACCATCCGCGGCAGCTACTTCGTGGTCAAAGGCGAGTACTAACTTCTACTTCCAAGGTGCGGCGCGCTCTTCATCCCTAGTTGCATCGTGCGGGTAACCGGTGAGCTCCCCCGCACCTGCCCGAATGCACAGCCAGCGAAGCTCGCCATCGCTGTCGGGCATAGCGCGCCATGTGCGCCACACTCCTTGACCCACGCGCACGACTGAGCCTGGACCGACATCAACGATGTCGTCATCGAGCCCCATCTGTCCTGTGCCCTCGAGAAAGACATAGAGCTCTTCGATCTCTGAGTGGGTGTGCCAATAACCTGCCTGTTCGCCGGGCTCATACGCATTTGCCGTCATGCCAATGAATTGGTTGGTCATCTCATGATCAACCACACGACGTCCTTGTCGGGAGGTCTGGGGCACAAAGCCGCCATAGAACTCTCGCCAGGTGTCTGGGGCGCCGATGTTGTTGACTTCGTATCCACTCATGTGTTCACGTTAGCAATCTCACCTTGGAATAAACAGAAGTGGGGCACTGGATTTCTCCAGTGCCCCACTTCGTAGTTTGTTGACTATGCGCTCAGATCGAAACGATCTGCGTTCATCACCTTTGTCCATGCAGCCACGAAGTCTGCAACGAACTTCTCTTGTGCATCGTCCTGAGCGTAAACCTCAGAGTAAGCACGAAGGATTGAGTTTGAACCAAACACGAGGTCAACTCGTGAAGCGGTGAACTTAACCTGGCCATTGTTGCGGTCACGCACGTTGAACAGGTTGTCGCTGACAGGTTCCCAGACATAGGTCATGTCGGTGAGGTTGACGAAGAAGTCGTTCGTCAGCTGACCTTCACGCTCTGTGAGAACACCGACCTTTGAGCCACCGTAGTTAGCGCCGAGGGCACGCATGCCACCAACCAGCACGGTCATCTCTGGAGCAGTGAGCCCCATCAGCTGAGTGCGGTCGAGCAGGAGTTCTTCTGCACTAACGGTGTAGTCCTTCTTGAGCCAGTTACGGTAACCATCGTGGATGGGCTCGAGTGGTTCGAAGGAATCAATGTCAGTCTGTTCCTGGGTTGCGTCACCGCGGCCAGGAGCAAAAGGAACAGTGATCTTGTGGCCAGCTGCTGCTGCAGCCTGCTCAACACCGAGGTTTCCAGCAAGCACGATAACGTCAGCAATGCTGGCGCCAGTCTCTGCTGCGATGGGCTCAAGAACTGCAAGTACACGTGCCAGACGCTCTGGCTCGTTGCCTTCCCAGTTCTTCTGAGGCTCCAGACGGATGCGTGCACCGTTAGCACCACCACGCATATCTGATCCACGGTAGGTGCGAGCAGAATCCCACGCAGTTGAGACCATGTCGGAGATGGACAGACCTGCTGCTGCGATCTTTGCCTTCACTGCGTCAACGTCATACTTCGCATTGCCTGCAGGAATAGGGTCCTGCCAGATCAGATCCTCAGCAGGAACCTCAGGACCGAAGTAACGAACCTTGGGTCCCATGTCACGGTGAGTGAGCTTGAACCAGGCACGAGCGAATACTTCAGAGAAGTACGCAGGGTCGTTGTAGAACTTCTCAGAAATGGCACGGTAGGCAGGGTCCTTAACCATGGCCATATCTGCATCAGTCATCATCGGCATCAGACGAATCGAAGGATCCTCAACATCAACAGGCTTGTCTTCTTCCTTGATGTTGATGGGGTGATAGATCTGAGCACCTGCTGGTGAGTGAGTGAGCTCCCAGTCATAGTTGAACAAGAGGTAGAAGTAGCCGTTGTCCCACTTGGTGGGGTTGGTGGTCCAGGCACCTTCAATACCGGAGCTCACGGTGTCACGACCCACGCCACGAGTGGTGTGGTTCATCCAGCCAAGGCCCTGCTCTTGAATATCTGCGCCTTCGGGCGATGGGCCCAGGTTGCCTGCATCGCCGTTACCGTGTGCCTTACCCACGGTGTGGCCACCTGCGGTGAGGGCTACAGTTTCTTCGTCGTTCATCGCCATGCGAGCGAAAGTTTCACGAATCTGCTGTGCAGTCTTCAGTGGGTCAGGCTTGCCATTGACGCCTTCAGGGTTGACATAGATCAAACCCATCTGAACAGCAGCAAGAGGGTTCTCCATGGTGGAGGGGTCTTCCAGGTTGCCATAACGCTCATCTGAGGGGGCAAGCCATTCCTTCTCTGAACCCCAATAGGTGTCCAGTTCAGGGTGCCAGATGTCTTCACGACCGAAGCTGAAACCAAAGGTCTTCAATCCCATCGATTCATAAGCTACATTTCCGGCAAGAATAAACAGGTCAGCCCAGCTGAGTTTGTTTCCATACTTACGCTTGATAGGCCACAGCAAACGGCGGGCCTTGTCGAGGTTAACGTTGTCAGGCCATGAGTTCAATGGTGCGAAGCGGAAGTTTCCGTTTCCAGCACCACCACGACCGTCTGCGGTGCGGTAGGAACCTGCGGAGTGCCATGCCATACGGATCATGAGGCCGCCGTAGTGTCCCCAGTCTGCTGGCCACCAGGACTGGCTGTCCGTCATCAACATCTCAAGATCCTTCTTGAGAGCTGCAACATCAAGCTTCTTCAGCTCAGCGCGGTAATCAAAATCTTGACCAAGAGGATTTGTCTTGGTGTCGTGCTGGTGCAGGATGTCCAAATTCAGTGCGTTAGGCCACCAGTCCATGTTGGACTTTCCAGTGGTGGTTTGTGCGCCGTGAATGACGGGGCACTTTCCAGATGATTCCATCGATTTTCTCCTTATTCAGCAAACTTCAGGCATGAGACGACGCCTTGAAGTCCTTATTACATCGTAACGAGATGGCACTGACTACGGCATAGGCCTTGGTGATTCCATACATGTGCAACCCCTATTTCAGCTGAATATTTACACAACTTGTACAGCGAGAATTCCAACGCCTGAAACTGGGACGCAGGAGACCTCCTATGCCGCCTTGAGCATGAGTAAGAACTGACCTCCGCCAGGAACGACCTCGACGTCGAAGTTCGACTCTGGCGAATAGCGACTGAGACGATCTAATAACCACGAGGCAGCCTCTAACCCATCCTCACGGCTTGGGCACCGGGCAATAGCTTCACGGCCACCCTTCTTATTGAGCCGGTCAACAGTGGCCACGATGGGTGAGGGATCAACAACGAGTAAATGTTCAGGCCACGGCACCACTGGAGCAATTTTGCCCTTCATCGTGTTGCACGAACGGTGTGCCAATCGCTCAACGGTGTCGCTCTTTTTCTTTGAACGAGCTACCTCAAAACTGTCAACGCTTGGCCCACGATCCGAATTCACCGACGCATCAGGATCTACTGGGGTGTCGCACAACCAACAGATCCAGTTATCGCGTTCCCCAACCTCATTCAAATCACTCATTGTTTTAGGCTACGCGAATTCAGTAATACAAGGTGACTTTAGACAAGCGAGCTATAAACTCAAGAAATCCCTCCGTTACAACAGTTACAAGAGCCATGAGCGAATACCCCATTGATCACCTCAACGATGAAGAATCGTGGGAGATTATCCAGTCCAACCAAATAGGCCGCATTGCAAGCGCTCGCGAAGGCGCTCCCGACATCTATCCGGTGACCTATGTTGTGCACAACTGGAAGATCTACTTCAGGACTGGGGCAGAATCCCGACTCAGAAAAGAGACCGACGGTCGGCTTGTGGCATTTGAAGCAGGTTGGCAATTGATGCGTCACTTCTCCAGCACCGTTGCTTTGGGCGTGCTGAGAACTCTGACAAATGAGGAAGCAGCCAATACCTTGGACCAACTGCCCATTGTGAACTTTGCACCAGATCGTGACTACGTCTGGATGGAACTTACCCCCAGTGAAGTCCGTGGTCGCAGACTCAATGTCCTCGACACAACCCGGTAGCGCATTTTCCACACCGCGAGGAGAAGCACATGAAACCCCTGTTGAGTTTTTCACTTATTGCGCTTCTGCTCACCGCTTTGACCGCCTGCACCCAGCACGGTGAAGCAAAACCAGCGGCATCCAGTGTTGATGAGGCTTTAAGTAACTATGCCGAGGTTGCCCCCACTGCCTATGCCTCCATGGATGCTGCGGAAGAACCGGTACTTCAGGGCATTGAAATCGACTTCGACTTCCAAGATGGTGTTTCTGAAGAAATGCGCGGATACATCACAGAGAACGTGGGGTATTCGGTAGCTCACCTCGGTGCTCTATTGGGTACTCCAGAGATTGTCCACGTGGTGGGTATGTCAACGCGAGACTGGGGTAAAGAACACATCACAGGCATCTACCCCAACGACGGTGTTCTGTCAGATGACATGAACAATATGCTCGCTGACGGTAGCCAATGGGGTAAAGCTACTGCCCCATGCCGTGGCATGGGCGGCTTTGCTATTGGCTACACCGAGAACCCCATCATCGTTCTGGATGCGGGCACTGGATGCACCTGGGTAGACCCTCAAGAAGAAGCTGCCGGTATTGATGTTGCTTCTGATGTCGTCTCGCACGAATTTTTCCACCTCGGCCAAACCGCGCTGTCGGGAACAGACAACATCAGTTGTGTTGCACCCACTTGGTTCTCGGAGGGACAAGCCGTTGTCGTGGGAATCCACTCCTCACGAATGGATTCGCAATCCAGATCAGCTCAAACACGCAATGCAACCCTGAACTGGCTTGAGAAGGCATCTTCCTCGAGTATGAAACAGCTCGAGAAGCCAGATTACGACAAGATGCAGGAATACCGACAAGGTGCACTTGCTGTTGAATATCTAGTTGCTCGAAGTGGGTGGAAAAAGAGCTTGGAATTGATTTCGGAAGCAGGACGCCTAGCCGGTGGACAGTGCCTCTCTGATCAAGACCTTATTGATGGATTTAACACTGCTTTTTTGACCGTCTATGGTCAAAGTCTTGACCAATTCTATGCAGAAGTGACCCCCTACTTAGAGTGGTCTTTTGAGAACAAGCAACCTGCTCTTTAACTTCTGTGTTCTCGCGACTTTAGAGAACCATAAATATTGCAAGCAAGAGCAGCAAAACAGCTAGAACAACGCTGGGGATAGCACCCTTGTTGTCATTGTGGCGGAAGTGCCAGATCGCTGCTGCAACCATGAGCACTGCCAGGCAGATTGCTGCAGCAAACTGGAGAATTCCCAGGCCAACGATGCCCGGAAGAATCAGACCGATACCACCCAAGAGTTCAGCCCAACCAATGAGCTTGACGGTGCGAGGGGTGTAGTCCTTGACCCAGGCCATCTTGGGTTCTAGCTTCTCTACAGGCTGAAATGCCTTGGTTGACCCAGCAAAAACAAAAACAACTGCCAACAGCAGATCAAGAATAGACAGAACAACGGCCATGGTTTACCTCCAGTAACACAGGGGGAAACATCGTATTCCCCCTCTACGAGCCTAACCGGGAAAGCAGGTGCGCTATTCCCGTTTAGAGCCGATTGAGGATGAATTCAACGCGCTCTTCCGGTGAGAGAACGGGAACCTCAACAACGTCGTTATCGAGTTCTAGATAGACAGCCTCAATTGAATCATGGATGGCATGTTGAGTTTGTTCGTCCTCAAGACGATTCCAGTCCAGCTTCACAGGCAACGGATCCAAGATAAAAACCCGGCGATAGGAGGTGGCCTTGGCGGCAGCAGTGAGTTCGGGATTAGGAGTCAACTTCAAAAAGCGTTCATAGCCCAATCCGTCAGGAATCCCACGATCAAGGAAAACCGTCTGCGCTGGATCTAGCGAATCTTCATGTTCTTGCTGCCTGCGAAGAATCTCTTTCTGAAACCATTCCCCGTCAGCACGAACTTCCTGCAGAGTGCGGCCCTTGACTATCTCTTCGGCAATGATTTCAGAGGCATGCTCATGCGCTATCTCAAAACCTTTGCCACGAAGTAGTTCAACCGTGGTGGTTTTTCCTGAGCTCGGTCCCCCAGTGATGACATACCACGGAGGTGAATCTGCGGAACTCATCGGGTGTGAAGAAGTAAGGAACTTACTTCTTCCCCTTCTCCAGGGCTGCTGCTTTGAGGTCTCCCATCAAGACGGCAGCACCACCTTCGACAATGCCCTGGGCAGCGTATTGCTCGAGGCGCTCACGAGAGTCAGCAATGTCGAGGTTACGCATGGTGAGCTGGCCAATGCGATCTTCAGGACCAAAGGCAGCATCTTCCACACGCTCCATAGAGAGCTTGTCAGGGTGGTAGCTCAAAGCTGGGCCAGTGGTGTTGAGGATGGTGTAGTCATCACCGCGACGCAGACGCAGTGTGACAGCCCCGGTGACAGCAGAGCCAACCCAGCGAACAATGGATTCACGCAGCATGAGTGCCTGGGGGTCGAACCAGCGACCTTCATACATCAAACGACCCAGGCGACGACCTTCTGCTGCATAGTTTGCGAGGGTGTCTTCATTGTGAATGGCGTTGAGGAGACGTTCATAAACAATGTGAAGCAGAGCCATTCCCGGTGCTTCATAAATTCCGCGGCTCTTTGCCTCGATGATGCGGTTCTCCACCTGGTCGGAAATGCCCAGACCATGGCGACCACCAATAGCGTTTGCTTCAAGAACCAATGCAACGGGGTCGTCATAACGCTTGCCGTTGATCGAGACGGGGCGTCCAGCTTCGAATGCAATGGTGACCTCTTCTGTCTTCACCTCGACGTCATCTCGCCAGGCAGCAACACCCATAATGGGCTCGACCAAATCAAGGCCCTGATCCAAGTGCTCAAGAAGCTTTGCTTCGTGCGAAGCACCCCAGATGTTGGCATCCGTGGAGTAAGCCTTCTCCTTCGATGCGCGGTAGGGGAGGTCACGAGCAAGAAGCCATTCGCTCATCTCGTGACGACCGCCGAGCTCGTTAACAAAGTCAGCATCAAGCCATGGCTTGTAGATGCGCAGGGCAGGGTTAGCCATCAGGCCGTAGCGGTAGAAACGCTCAATGTCGTTGCCCTTGTAGGTGGAGCCATCGCCCCAGATGTCCACACCATCTTCGTGCATGGCACGAACCAGCATGGTTCCTGTCACTGCACGACCCAAAGGGGTGGTGTTGAAATAAGTTTTTCCCGCGGTACGAATGTGGAACGCACCACACTGCAGAGCAACAAGCCCCTCTTCAACCAGTGGTCCACGGCAGTCAATCAGGCGAGCAATCTCAGCACCGTATTCGAGTGCGCGGCCGGGAACGCTGTCAATGTCTGGCTCATCTGCCTGGCCGAGGTTGGCGGTGTAGGTGCAAGGGATTGCTCCCTTTTCACGCATCCACGCAACTGCAACAGAGGTGTCGAGACCTCCAGAGAATGCAATACCGACGCGCTCACCAACGGGCAGGGAAGAAAGAACCTTAGACATAGCTCAATTCTAGTGACGGGAACGAAAGGCTGTTCTTCCCCTACTTCCGCCCACTTTCTTCGTAACAGACTTCTTCAGCGAACTAGGCTGAACACGAAGACGAAAATCGTCCATCCCAGCGAAATTGAGTAGCGATGACAACCCCGAGCAATCCTCCCTCGACGAACCGTCGAGCGCGTGCACTTCGGGTTGTGCCCCTGCTTGGGCCGGCACTTGTTGCAGGTGTTGCCTATCTTGACCCGGGCAATGTTGCTTCCAACATGACCGCAGGTGCTCAATTCGGCTACCTCTTAGTCTGGGTGGTTGTGGTGGGCAACTTGGTTGCCTGGCTGGTGCAGTATCTGTCTGCCAAGTTGGGTCTTGCCACCGGGAAATCACTCACTCAAATCTTGGGTGAGCGGATAACCAATAAGTGGCTCCGCCGAGGATTCTGGGTTCAGGCGGAAATCGTCGCCATGGCGACAGACCTCGCAGAGGTTGTCGGTGGCGCTATCGCGTTCAACCTCTTGTTTGGTTTCCCGCTCCTTGCCGGTGGAATGGTGATGGGACTGCTGTCCTTGTTCCTGCTTTCCTTGCGTGATCGCTCGGGGGCGAAAGCTTTCGAACGCGTCATCATCGCACTGCTGGTGATCATTTCCATCGGCTTTGGCATGGGATTAGTCGTTGCACCGCCAGACCCAGGGTCATTTTTCGGTGGCCTGGTACCTCGTTTTGAAGGTCCCAGCTCAGTCCTCCTAGCCGCATCCATTTTGGGTGCGACGATCATGCCTCACGCAATCTATGCGCACTCTGCCCTCACCCGTGATCGTTTTGGTCAAGTACTTGCCGGAGTGGAACGCGGAAAGATTCTCAAGGCAACCCGGGTCGATGTCACCGTTGCTTTGATTATTGCCGGCGGAGTAAATCTCGCCATACTGCTCACTGCTGCAGTGAGTCTGCAGGGTGTTCCCGGCACGGACACACTCGAGGGTGTCTATGCGGCACTGAACAACAATCTCGGCCCGGTCATTGCCGTTCTGTTTGCTGTGGGGTTACTAGCTTCCGGACTTGCTTCCACTTCAGTTGGTGCCTATGCCGGTGCGGAGATCATGAGTGGTCTGACTGATATTCAGATTCCGCTGTTGTGGCGCAGAGTCATCACCTTGATTCCTGCCTTTGTGATTCTCAGCATTGGCGCAGACCCCACCTGGGCCTTGATCATTAGCCAAGTGGTGCTCTCGTTCGGCATACCTTTTGCACTTATTCCGCTGATCATCTTCACGCGCGACTCAGCACTATTAGGTACCGAAATTAACTCGAGAACAACAACAGTTCTGGCTGTTGTGGCATCGGTGTTCATTATTGGTTTGAACGCTGTACTGTTATGGATTTCTTTCACCGGCGGGATTTAGGAATAGCAAAAGGGCGCCAACTCCGAAGAGTTGACGCCCTGAAGCGTGTAGTGCTTGAGACTACTTGAGGACGACGGTTGCGCCAGCCTCGGTAAGAGCAGCCTTTGCCTTCTCTGCAGCGTCCTTGTTTGCGCCTTCGAGAACGGTTGCAGGTGCACCATCAACGAGTGCCTTAGCCTCACCCAGACCGAGGTTGGTGATGGTACGCACCTCCTTGATGACAGCAATCTTGTTTGCGCCAGCAGCCTCGAGAACGACGTCAAAAGAGTCCTTCTCTTCAGCAGCTTCAGCAGCGCCACCAGCAGCAGGTGCGCCAGCAGCAGCAACAGCTACAGGAGCAGCTGCGGTTACTTCGAAGGTCTCCTCGAATGCCTTAACGAACTCGCTGAGCTCGATGAGTGAGAGCTCCTTGAAAGCCTCGATGAGCTGCTCAGTTGAGAGCTTTGCCATGATTTTCTCCTTGTTGTTTTTTCGTCTAAACCGATAACTAGTAAGTGACTAGTTGCCGGACTCTTGCTTTGCACGCAGTGCGTCGACCGTGCGAACGGCCTTCGACAGTGGTGCGGTGAACAGGTATGCGGCACCGAAGAGTGAGGCCTTCGCAGCACCGGCAAACTTTGCCAGAAGTACTTCGCGGGACTCGAGATCGGCGAGCTTTCCAACCTCAACTGCGTCGAGAGGCTTACCGTCGAAGTAGCCGCCCTTCATGATGAGCTGAGGGTTTGCCTTGGCAAAGGCACGCAGGGCCTTCGCAACAGCGACAGCGTCACCGTGTACGAAAGCAATAGCCGAAGGACCAGCAAGCTGGTCATCGAGACCGGTGATGCCAGCCTGAGCGGCAGCAATCTTGGTCAGCGTGTTCTTTACCACGGCGTAAGTCGCGTGCTCACTGATGGACTTGCGCAGCTCCTTGAGCTGAGCAACAGTGAGGCCGCGGTACTCGGTGAGCAGAACTGCGTTCGAGTTTTCGAAGTTCTTCGAAAGCTCGGAGAGCATTGCTTCCTTGTTCGCCATGGCGCTCCTTGTGGTTTCTCACACCCCACTTGTGTGGAGTGATTAGCCTCAGGCCGCTAAAACTAAAAAAGCTCCAGCGCAGGGCTGGAGCGAAAGCGTTCATAGAAAATGAACATCACTAACAGTTTGCCTGCGCGGGTCTTCGTCGAAACGAAACTTAGATTGGGGCTTACTTTCGAAAGCACACCAATAACCAGCGGTCTTTGGTTATCTCTAGGTTAGGTGAGAAACACTACCTCTGGCAAATCGGTAGACTAAAGACTTCCCTCCCTGTTAGCGCTGATGCTCACATCGGATGCCCGTGAGATCGGCATCACATAGTGAGCTTTGGCTTGTCACGAAGATTTGAGGCCTCGTGAACGCTGTAGTAACCCTGACCCCCGCCCCCGTGCTGGACCGCACCTACCTCGCCGAGGATCTCACTGTCGGCAAGGTGAACCGTGCCTATGAAGTCCACGAATACATGAGTGGTAAAGGGCTCAACGTTGCCCGCACCCTGCACCTGGCAAAGCACCCCGTATCTGCCGTGCTTCCCATTGGTATGCAGGACCAGTACCTCCTGTTCTCCACCCCCTTCCCACAGATTCTGCGCATCATGCCCGTGCAGGGACGTGTCCGCGTAAACACCACCGTGGTTGAGCGAGGTGGTCGCACCACCAACATCAACCAGCAGGCCATCCCCTTCACCACCGAAGACTGGCGCAATGTTGTCGAGACCACACTGGAGCAGGTCTCCGACATGAATGCAGACTGGCTGGTTGTCTCGGGTATGCACCCCAAGATGATTGACACGGGTCTTCCTATTGATCTGAGTGAACTGTTCTCTCGTGCACGTGACCTTGGTGCTCGCGTAGGTTTGGACACCTCCGGCCCTGAACTCAAGCACTGGGGCCGCAGCGGCGAGGTCAACCTGATCAAGCCCAATGCGGACGAACTTGCGTCTCTCGTAGGGCACGAACTTCACACTCTTGGTGACGTCATCGATGCAGGACGCGAACTGATTGCGACCGGTCTCGAGATTGCGTTGGTGAGCCTTGGTCCCGACGGCGCTATTGCGATCACCGCTGATGACGTTGTCTGGGCGAGTGCTGTAGCACCTGAAGTAATTAACACCACCGGTGCTGGTGACGCGTTCTTGGCAGGATTCCTCAGCCAGGTCGTCAGCCCTGAAGCTTCAGCTGCAGGTCGTGAATCAGGAACACTTCCTGCTTTGAGCCCAGAAGCAGCGTTGACTACCGGATGTTCCTGGGGTGCTCTCGCAGTGTCACTGCCCACCACCTTGATCAGTTCTTTCGGAGATGCTCCAGTAGCCCAGCTTCGTGAGGTTGATCCTGCATACTCCTTGATGGAGAAGGCAACAGTTCGCTACTAAGCGTTTGTGAACTCGATAACGAAGTAGGCCCCGCAGATGCGGGGCCTACTTCGTTAATCTTGACTAAGTGGCAGCCGGCAAGCTCACGGTGAACATCGTCTTACCTGGTTCACTTGTCACAGTGACACTGCCATGGTGGGCCTGAACAACTGCATTCACAATGGCCAACCCCAGACCGGTTGTGCCCGTTGCACGATTACGGGAAGCATCCCCACGGGTAAATCGTTCAAATAGCTCAGCCATCTGTCCTTGAGGTATTCCGGGACCATCATCAATGACGCGCAGAAGAACTTTGTCCTCCTGCTGCTCTAGAACGACCTGAACAGTTGAACCTGCAGGAGTGTGGACCCTGGCATTGGCAAGCAAGTTCACCACAACCTGGTGTAAGCGAGCAGGGTCACCAATTACTTCGAGTGGCTGCTCAGGCAGCTCCATATCCCAGATGTGGTCGGGGCCTGCAGCATGTGCATCGCTCACCGCATCCACGATGATGCGTGAAAGATCAACAGGCTTCTGCTGAAGTTCACGACCTTCATCCAATCGTGCAAGCAAGAGCAGATCTTCAACAAGTCCAGTCATGCGGGTTGCTTCAGACTCGATGCGATTCAAGGAATGACGAACATCCTCAGGAAGTTCAGCACCACCTCGACGCGTGAGTTCTGCGTAGCCGCGGATGGACGCCAGTGGTGTGCGCAATTCGTGGCTTGCGTCTGCAACGAAACGTCGCACTTTTTCTTCACTGGCCTGGCGCGCAGCGAAGGCGCGGCTGATGTGACCGAGCATGTGGTTGAAGGCAGAGCCAACACGACCAACTTCTGTGCGAGGATCGGTGTCGTCCTCACTCAAACGTTCAGCGAGTTCAACATCACCCTTATCCAGAGGCAATTCAGACACTCGAGCTGCGGTGTCAGCAACCCGATCAAGCGGTGTGAGTTCGTAACGAATGAGGAGGCGCCCGGCAATAATCGCCGCGGCAAGACCAAGTCCCGTGACGGAAAGAATGACAATCAGTAGCTGAGTGGTCGCCGCATTGACCTCCGTCATGGGCAGAGCAATCACGAGCGAACCGCCAGATGCTCCCACGGATACAGCGCGGAATTCTCCCGCACCCTTGATGTGGATAGTTTCTGGGCGGTTATCTGAATCAACCTCTGCCAACGCGTGAGTATCTTCGAGGTTTATTGCCACGACAGCACCGCGGTCGTTGAGCACTCCCGCGGTGACATCACCGGAAGTTCCCACGAGCGCAACGAGAGTTCCTGCAGCCTGCCCAGGAGCAAGGAGTGCATTGTTGGGACGATCGTCATGGTCGGCATCGCCATCGCTGTGACCAGGGCGACCGTTGATGATTCCGTTGTCTACTGCGGTGGTTGAACGAATCACAGCACTGGTGAGCTGTTGATCAAGTCGGTCAGTGAGGAATGCACGCAGCGACACAACACTGACTACACCGATGAGTGCAGCAGCTACGACCAACAACCCTGCCATTGTCACCGTGAGGCGACGACGCAGGGTCCAGGGTGCTCGAGTGGTCTTCGACATTATTCAGCCGGTTTGATCATGTAACCGGCACCGCGAACGGTGTGCAGCATGGGAGCGCCCTCTGCATCGATCTTCTTGCGCAGGTAGGAAATATAGATCTCCACAACCGAGCTCTTGCCACCGAAGTCGTAGTCCCAGACTCGATCCAAGATTTGGCTTTTGCTCACCACGCGGCGAGGGTTACGCATGAGGTAGCGCAGGAGTTCAAACTCTGTTGCTGTCAGCTCAATCAATCGGCCAGCTCGGCGGACTTCGTGGCTATCTTCGTCCAACTCCAGGTCGCCCACAACGAGCACGGGTGATTCATTTGCATCCACGGTCAATGTGGAGCGACGAATCAGGCCGCGCAGGCGTGCAACGACCTCTTCCAAGCTAAATGGCTTGGTCACATAGTCATCTCCGCCAGCTGTTAGTCCAGCAATGCGGTCATCGAGTGCGTCCTTGGCGGTGAGGAAGAGAACGGGAATATCGTTACCGTCTGCGCGCAATCGCTGTAATACCTGAAGTCCATCAATGTCGGGAAGCATGATGTCGAGCACGATTGCATCGGGACGGAAATCACGAGCCGTGGCGAGGGCAGACGAGCCATCAGCGGCAGTTTTGATTTCCCAGCCTTCATAACGCAGTGCCATCTGCAAAAGGTCAGTTAGCGAGGCTTCATCATCCACGACGAGAACGCGGATGGGGGAACCATCGGCGCGAGTCAAGCGAATGGGGGCTGCGGCAGTTGTTTCGTTCACATGATGAGTATGACGAAGTTTCCTATGAGATTCCTATGAACCACCTAAGAACCCTATGAATACTCCCAGACTCCCCAATTTCGGCGAGCGCGCCCAAGGATGTCAGAGGAAACCAGCAGAATAGAGCACGTGAGTTCAGTAGCTAATGTGGCGGATATGCCCGAGACCGAGCCCCAATCTGAACACCCACATATTGCGTATCTCACTCGCATGGTCACCGATGGCAGTGATGAAGCAGCATGGCTGAGGGCACGCTCTCGTGGCATCACAGCCACGGATGTTGCCAAGCTCAATAGCGTGAATGCCATACCAACTGCAGCTTTAGAAAAGCTTCGCGGTTCGAGCTTCACCGGAAATGCCTACACAGATCACGGCAAAGCACGAGAACCAATCATTGCTGCCTGGGTGAAAGAGAACTTTTCTATCGAGCCCAGTTCCGCACTGTTTCATTCAGAACCTGAACCTCGCCACCTCGCCACTCCTGACGGTATTGGCGTGGTTGATGAAACGTTGATACTGGCAGAGATTAAAACGAGCCAGAAACCTTTCGAGGGTGTTCCTGCCGGATACCTGCGTCAGGTGTATTGGCAGCAATACGTTCTTGGGGCCCAGCGCACATTGTTTGTGTGGGAACAGCACGAGAATTTCACACCCATCTCAGATACGCCCAAGCACATTTGGATTGAACGTGATGAACGCGCCATACGTGAACTTGTTTACCTCGCCAATGGCCTCATTGGTGAACTGCACCGTCTGACCAATTAAGGATTCTCATGGCACTACCAGATATGCCCACGCTCGAGGGTGACTACGTTCGCCTGGAACCATTGAGCCATGACCATGCTGCCGATCTGTGTGAGGCCACAGAGGATGGCAAGATTCATGAGCTTTGGTATACCGCAGTGCCAAGTCCTGAGGCGATGACTCAAGAAATTGATCGCCGCTTAGGACTCTATGGCCAGGGAACCATGATGCCTTTTGCCACCATCGATGCTGCAACCGGCAAGGCAATCGGGATGACGACCTTCATGAACATTAAGTTGGAAAACTTCAAGGTAGAGATTGGGTCAACCTGGATGGCTAACAGCTACCAAGGAACCGCAATCAACCCCGAGGCTAAACTTCTCATGCTCAGCTATGCCTTTGATGTGTTGAACTGTAATGCGATTGAACTGCGCACTCACGAGAAAAACGCTCAGTCACGTGCAGCTATAGAAAAGCTGGGCGCCAAGCTCGATGGCATGTTGCGTAACGACATGGTGATGCCCAATGGCACCCTGCGCAACACTGCCGTCTACTCCATCACCAAGGATGAATGGCCCGCAGTTCATGACGGCCTCGTCGCTCGCCTGGATGACCTCGAGCAAGCAGAAGAAGCCTAGGCTCTACTTCTTATAGGAGCCGAGCGCTTCAACAAGCGCCTCATTGGCTTCAGGGGATCCAATGGAAATACGGATACCGTTTCCACTAAATGCGCGACCAATGATGCCTCTGCTCATGAGGTGAGCTTGCAGGGCATCTGTTTCTTCGCCGGCAGCTAACCAGACAAAGTTTGCCTGCGACAGTGGCGCATCCCAGTCAGTTGTTGCCAGATATGCCTCAAGCTTGTTGCGTTCCTGGAGTAAGACATCGATGCGTTCTTGCAATTCGGGTTCCGCAGCGAGCGAGGCAACGCCTGCAGCCTGTGCAATATCCGTCACACCGAAAGGCAAGGCAACCTTTGCTAAACCTTCCATGACGTCAGGGCGAGCAACGGTGTATCCCAGGCGCAGCGCAGCAAGACCATAGGCCTTAGAGAAAGTGTGAAGAACCGCCACATTCTCAAACTCCCGGTAGAGCTCAAGTCCACGTGCCGCTTCGGGATCGTTCTGGAAGTGAACATACGCTTCGTCGATCACAACCAGAATGTGGGAAGGAACCTTGGTCAAAAACTCGCGCAATTCTTCGTGCCCAACGGCAGTGCCAGTTGGGTTATTGGGCGTGCAGATGAAGATGACTTTGGTTGCTGGGGTGATGGCAGCCAGCATGGCTGGAAGGTCATGGCGGTGGTCGACAGTGAGGGGAACCTCAACCGGGGTTGCCCCCGCCCCGCGAACCAAGATGGGATATGCCTCAAAGGAGCGCCACGCATAGATCACTTCATCCCCGTGGCCAGCGAAAGCACGAATGAGTTGACCGGCAACCTCAACTGAGCCAGTACCAAAAGCCAGCTCTGGTTCGCTCACACCCAAACGCTTCGCCAGTGCTGTGGTGAGCTCGGGTGCTGCCATGTTGGGGTAACGGTGCATCGTGGATGCCGCGTCAGTAATTGCCTGGATGACAGAAGGCAATGGTGGGTAGGGGTTCTCATTAGAAGAGAGTTTGTATACCGGACCGTCCCATCCATCCACCGTTGACTTCCCTGGCTTATACGCAGGGATGTTTTCAATGTGGGCAGGTTGCTTAATCACCCTTCCACGATACCGGTGAGTCAGAGTGCTTTAACCAGTCAGGGTCCGTCGCTTACGCGACGGACCCTGAGCTGTATGTTCAGTTGAACTTAGATGCTTGCAACATCGAGGGGGATGCCAGGACCGAAAGTGGTCGAGACTGCGCCCTTCTGGATGTAGCGACCCTTTGCCGATGAAGGCTTGAGACGAACAACTTCGTCCAAAGCTGCAGCGATGTTTTCAGAAAGCTGCTCAGCGGTGAAGGATGCCTTACCAATGATGAAGTGAACGTTCGAGTGCTTGTCTACCTTGAACTCGATCTTTCCACCCTTGATGTCAGTAACTGCCTTAGCAACATCAGGAGTAACGGTTCCAGTCTTGGGGTTTGGCATCAGGTTACGAGGACCGAGTACCTTACCGAGACGACCAACCTTACCCATGAGTTCAGGGGTAGAAACAGCTGCATCGAAAGCGGTGTAACCAGCGGCTACCTTCTCGATGAGCTCGTCGCCGCCAACCTCGTCAGCACCAGCAGCAAGAGCTGCCTCAGCTGCAGGACCGGTTGCGAACACGATAACGCGTGCAGTCTTACCGGTACCGTGAGGCAACATGACGGTTCCACGAACCATCTGGTCTGCCTTACGAGGGTCAACACCGAGCTTGAGGGCTACCTCAACGGTGCTGTTGAACTTAGCGGAACCGGTTTCCTTAGCAATAGCAACTGCTTCAGGCGCGGTGTAGAACTTGCCTTCTTCAATCTTTGCGGCAGCAGCAAGGTATGCCTTTGACTTCTTAGCCATGATTTATACCCCTTAGCCCTCTACCGTGATGCCCATGGAACGAGCGGTTCCGGCAATGATCTTCTTAGCTGCATCAATGTCGTTGGCGTTGAGGTCAACCATCTTTGCTTCTGCAATGGTCTGGACCTGTGCCTGAGTGAGCTTGGCAACCTTCACGGTGTGAGGAGTACCAGAACCCTTAGCAACGCCAGCAGCCTTCTTGATCATTTCAGCTGCTGGAGGGGTCTTGAGGATGAAGTCGAATGAACGGTCTTCGTAAACAGTGATCTCAACAGGGATGATGTTTCCGCGCTGAGCTTCGGTTGCTGCGTTGTATGCCTTGCAGAAATCCATGATGTTCACACCGTGCTGACCCAGAGCGGGACCAACAGGAGGAGCTGGATTCGCGGCGCCGGCCTGGATCTGAAGCTTAATCAGACCTGTGACCTTCTTTTTCGGTGCCATTTCTTTTTCCTTTTTTTAGATTCGAACTCATCGGGGTTCCGATGAACTCTCCCGTGAAATCAGGCGAACCTGATTCGCGGTAATCCCAGCGACAAGCGCCGGGAAGCTTTACTGCTTGGTGACCTGGTCGAAGCTGAGCTCGACGGGGGTCTCACGCTCGAACAGTGAAACAAGCACGGTGAGCTTGCCGCTCTCGGGCTTGATTTCGCTGATGGTTCCAGGTAGACCCGCGAACGAACCTTCCTTGATAACCACGGTCTCGCCGATTTCGAAGTCGATCTCTGCGATAGGAGTACGAGCAACTGCCTGACCACCCTTGGCCTGAACAGCCTTGGCGGTGGGAACATCCTTGACCTCAACCAAAGGCTTCAGCATGTTGAATGCTTCCTGGAAGCGCAGTGGGGTGGGGTTGTGAGCGTTGCCTACGAAGCCAGTAACACCGGGGGTGTGACGAACACACGACCAGCTGTCTTCGTTGAGGTCCATACGCACGAGTACGTATCCGGGGATACGAACGCGGGTGACCATCTTGCGCTGACCGTTCTTGATCTCAACAACGTCTTCCATAGGAACTTCGATCTGGAAGATGAAGTCGCCCAGCTGCATCGAGGTGCGACGGTTCTCAATGTTGTGCTTCACCTTGCGCTCGAAACCGGCGTAAGAGTGAATGACGTACCACTTGCCTGGCAGGGTGCGAAGCTCTGCTTCGAAAGCTGCGTAGGGGTCGTCTGCTACTTCTTCTTCGTCTTCAGCTGCAACGATTGCTGCTTCAGCTTCTTCGATGGTGTCAACGTCGAGTGCGTCTTCAATAACGGCGTCAGCCTCTACGTCCACAACAGCAGCTGCGTCAGTTTCAGTAAGTGCATCCAGTGCGGCCTCGAGCAGCTGCTCGTCTTCGCGCGTCGATTCAGTCACGGTGTTCCTGTCTTATCTAGAAAAACGTTTACTGCTTAGCCAGCAGTGGTTGGCTGGGTGGGATCACCGAAGACGGTAACCACAGTCCAACCGAAGATGTAGTCCAAGCCCGAAACGATAGCCATCATGATGACGACGAATGCGAGCACAACCAACACATAGTTGATGAGTTCCTTGCGGGTAGGTGTGACGACCTTCTTCAGTTCGCCGATCACCTGTCGAATGAAAAGAGCAATGCGCGAGAAAGGATTGCGCTTTCCAGCACGCTCCTTCTTTGCACGAGCGACGATGTCCTCACCGGGTTCGTCGGCTACGTCTTGCGCCATTTACTTTTCCTTTCGATTTGCAGGGCGGACAGGACTCGAACCTGCAACCTGCGGTTTTGGAGACCGCTGCTCTACCAATTGAGCCACCACCCTTTGCTTCGCAGAACTTCTTCAATTGAAAGAAGGCGCGCGAAAGCATGGCATATTGCAACCACTTCGCACTAGCTTAGGTCAGAAAGTGCCTCTCTGTAAAGCTGGGCTCTGCGCCCTATAGTGGTAACCGTGCCTGAATTGAAGCGAATTTCTTCTCGTATTTCCGCCATTGCTGAATCGGCAACCCTCAAGGTTGATGCCAAAGCAAAGGCTCTCCAAGCTGCTGGTCGCCCCGTGATTAGCTATGCAGCCGGTGAACCTGACTTCCCCACACCCCCACACATCGTTGAGGCGGCGTTGGCGGCAGTGAAGGACCCAAAGAACCACCGCTACACCCCCGCTGCTGGTCTGCCCGAGATGCGCCAGGCCATTGCGGATAAGACCAAGCGCGACAGTGGTTGGGCCATTGACCCCAGCCAGGTCGTCGTGACCAACGGTGGCAAGCAGGCTGTGTACCAGGCATTTGCCACACTTCTTGATCCAGGTGACGAGGTTCTCGTTCCCACTCCGTACTGGACTACCTACCCCGAAGCCATCAAGCTTGCCGGTGGCGTTCAGGTTGATGTGTTTGCTGGTGCTGACCAGGAGTACAAAGTCACTGTGGAGCAGCTGGAAGCCGCACGCACCGACAAGACCAAACTGTTGCTCTTCGTATCTCCTTCCAACCCCACTGGCGCTGTGTACTCCCCTGAGGAAACCAAAGCAATTGGTGAGTGGGCAGACAAGCACGGCCTGTGGGTTATTGCTGACGAGATTTACCAGAACCTCACCTATGACGGCGTGAAGGCAATCTCCATTGTGGAAGCAGTTCCTGCACTGCAGGACCGCACCATCTTGGTCAACGGTGTCGCGAAGACCTATGCCATGACCGGGTGGCGTCTGGGCTGGATGGTCGGCCCCGCCGATGCCATCAAGGCCGCTGCCAACCTGCAGTCACACCTGAGCTCAAACGTCTCCAACATTTCCCAGCGTGCTGCTATTGCTGCTCTGACTGGGCCTCAGGAACCTGTTGAGGAAATGCGCCTCGCCTTTGATCGCCGTCGCAAGCTCATTGTGGAAGAACTGCGCAAGATTCCTGGTTTCGAAGTTCCCATGCCTGAAGGTGCGTTCTACGCATACTGCGATGTGACTGCACTTCTGAACAAGGAATGGGATGGTGTCACACCAACCAATACTTTGGAACTGGCAGACCTCATCTTGGACAAGGCAGAAGTTGCCGCTGTTCCTGGTGAAGCATTTGGCCCCAGTGGCTACCTGCGCTTTAGCTACGCTCTCGGAGACGCACCCCTGCTCGAGGGTATTCAGCGCCTGCAGAAGCTCTTCGGCACCAAGTAACAGCTGTTCTAGATACCTAGTTCGGCTTTGCGTGCCGAAATCATGTCACCGATGAGGTGTTCGTCAACGTCCCAATCAACGGGTATGCGGATGAGACCTTTTGTCGTTTCATATCCTGCAAGTCGGGGAGCGAACTCGGCCATCACTGCTTCGCTCCACGGCGCCAAGGCTAAATGGTTCTTGAAGGCGTTCACACCAAAGACATACTTGCCTTGGATCTGAACCTGCGGAACGTTCCACGCTAACTTCAACTCTGCTTCAGGGAACTGCTTCAGAATCGAATCCAACACCGCACGCAGAGTTTCCTGTTTGGGGCTTTCCAGAGAATTGAGATAGTCCTCAACAGATGCAAACTTGGCCATGGCTAAATCTCCACACCAACCAGGTTCGGCTCGGGATACAAGATCACACCAAAGTGAGACTGAACCATGGCCTGCACATAGGTTGCCAAGCCGACAACCTCGGCTGCCGTGGCACCGCCCTGGTTTGTAATTGCCAGGGTGTGCTTCGAGGAGATTGCCGCATTCGAACCTGGAATGCGGTAGCCCTTCTTCACTCCTGAGTTCTCAATCAGCCATGCTGCAGAGAGTTTGACTAGTCGAGGCCCTTGCTCTGCAGAGGCCAGCGGCGGAACTTCTGCACCAAGAGGCAGCACACGATCGTGTTCCACCTGCTGAATCGGGAATCGTGGCGCATCCTCGGGCAGGTTACGGGCAAAGTTCTCGGTGACGATGGGATTCATGAAGAACGACCCCGCACTGGCGGTGTCTGGATCAGCAGGATCTAGCACCATGCCTTTGCTCGCACGCAGAGCAAGAACGGTGTCTCTCACCGTGGCTAAAGCCACCTGGTCACCAAGGTTCACACCCAATGCTGTAGCCAGCTGTGGAAATGCGATGGGTGCAGAAAGGTTATCTCCGAAGGACGCCAGACTCAGCTCAATCGTGAGTACCACCCCCTCTTTGCCCTGCTTAAATACTGAATCGCGATATCCCAGCCCAAGCTCTTCAGCTGGGATCCATGAAATCTCTTGGGTGTAGCGATCTAGGAATTCGACGGCGGTGAGGACTGTGGAAAGTTCCTGACCATACGCACCAATGTTCTGGATTGGTGCAGCGCCACAGGAACCTGGAATACCCGAGAGCGCCTCTATGCCAGCGAGACCTTGCTCCACACTCCACGCAACAAGATTGTCCCAATTCTCTCCAGCTGCAACGCGAACGGTGCTGTGGTTAGGGCTGCGGGAAATGTCCTGCTGACGCTCGATGCCTGCGGTCTGAACATGAATCACAGTGCCATCAAAACCGTCGTCAGCAACGATGGTGTTGGAACCACCGCCGAGTAGCAGCCACGGTTCGTTGGAATCCCACGTGTTGAGGGCAGCTTCAATGAGTTGCTCTCGCGTGGTTACGGTAATGAGTTCGCGCGCTGGACCGCCCACCTGCATGGTGGTGAGGGTCGAGAGCGGAACTGAACTCATATTTAGGCGAGGTTGACGCGAACCTGTGCTTTACCCAGCACAGTTTCATCGTTGAAGGTTGCCGTGAGGTCGATACGAGCAATCTTGCTCTCGTCTTCGAGCGCTCCCACGGTTGCCTTGACGGTGACATCCGCACCATGTGCGCCATCGACCAGTACGGGGCGTGTGAAGCGAACTTGGTAGTCAACAATGCGAGCAGGGTCACCCACCCAGTTGGAGACCGGCTGAACTGCCAGGCCCATGGTCAGCATGCCGTGAGCTAAAACACCGGGCAGGCCAACTGAGGTGGCGACGTCGTCGCGGTAGTGGATGGGGTTGAAGTCTCCCGATGCCCCGGCATAGCGAACCAGGTTGTCGCGAGTGAGGTGGAAAGACTCCTCGGCAACGACGTCACCCTTGGTCAATGAGCTGTAGTCAACCATGATTAGTCCTCATCTCCTCGAACCACGAGGGTGGAGATCGCCGTCACCACGTGCTTGCCTTCAGCATCCACAATCTCAGAATCAGCGGTGACCATGTTATGGCCGCCGAGACTTTTCACGCTGGAGACGGTCAGAGTTGCTGTGAGCTCATCACCAGCAACAATTGCTCTGGTGTAGCTAAAACGTTGTTCGCCGTGTACGACGCGAGAGAAATCGATACCTGCGTCAGGCTCAGCAAGGAGCTGCGCCAATGTGGCCTCCTGCACGACTACAGGAAAGGTAGTCGGGGCAACAAGGTCTGCATGACCTGCTGCACGAGCAGCATCCACGTCAAAGTTGATGGGATTGGTTGCGAGTACTGCGCGAGCAAACTCGCGAATCTTTTCGCGACCAACAAGATACGGTGCGGTCGGAGGGAAAACACGACCTTGGAGTTCAGGATTTACAGCCACGCCACAATTCTAGGCGTGGGAGGCATAACCTTCAGGGTTAAACGCAAGAACCCCAGACCGTCTTTGACCTGGGGTTCTTGTGGCAGCTACTGCTGCGAAGTTATTACTGGCAGCTGTCGCACTGAAGCAGATCCATAGGATCTACGGGTACTGCGTAGCCACCAACGGTGTCGTTTGATTCGAATTCCATTTTTGCCTCCATAAAACTTGTCGAAACATTTGCATGTTTCTGCCGCACCCCTGCGGTGAATTATTACTATATAACGTGAATCACACCTATGTCATTCCACTACATCTAGTGTTTGTGAGTTTTTTCCCAACTTGCTGTGAGTATGCCTAGAGAACCGCATATTTACGCCATTTCCGTCCCAAAAAAACTTTTTTCGCTGCGGGGTTTCGGCGTGTCGAGTTTCCCCGGTAGTGTGGTCTGAGCCTGCTGAAGGGCCCCAGTCGCACGACACTCGTCGTGGCGGGCATTGAGCGGATGAAACATCGAAGTGGATGTCTGCCGATATGACAACTCCCCATGCAAATCACATGCACACCGTAGATCTCGAAACTATGAAGTTGCGTGAGCAAGTTTTCGAATACGCTCGTCGCCGCATGAATTACGACCCACCACCGCTGGATGGTCCCAAGACCATCTCTCAGTTGCGTGCTGAGGTTCCTGCCACTGTGACCGAAGCGGGTATGGGCGGTTTAGAAGCACTCAACCTGTTTGAGAATGTTCTGGCTGAAGCGACCATTTCGAACGATCACCCCAACTACCTCTCCTTCATTCCGTGTGCGCCAACCGAGGCAGCGACTCTGTTTGACCTCATCGTCTCTGCCTCGACCATCTACGGTGGCTCCTGGATGGAGGGCGCCGGTGCCGTCTACGCTGAGAACCAGGTTCTCGAATGGCTCGCACGTGAAGCAGGCATGCCTGAGGGCGCCGGTGGCGTCTTTGTTCAGGGTGGAACCCTAGGTAACCTTTCTGCTCTTGTTGCAGCTCGCCACACCGCCAAGGAAGCCCTGCTGGCCGCAAGGAAGGAACTGCCCGCTCGCTGGCGCTTTGCCTGCAGTTCAGAAGCGCACTCCTCCCTCAAAGCAGCTGCCCGCGTAATGGATGTCGACATTGTTCCTGTTCCGGTCAATGCCGAAGGCCGTTTGACCGGTGCTGCCCTGGAATCAACTCTTGAGGGTGACTGGGACGGCATCTTTGCCGTAGTTGCTACCGGAGGCACAACCAACTTCGGCATCGTCGATGAGCTCGAGGCTGTCGGAACTGTCACCAAGGCACACAACGTCTGGTTCCACGTGGATGGTGCCTACGGCATCGCGGCGATGCTGGCACCCACCACCAAGCACCTCTTTGCTGGTGTTGCACTGGCAGATTCGTTTATTGTGGACCCACACAAGTGGCTGTTTGCACCCTTCGATGCGTGTGCACTGGTCTATCGCAACCCAGAGCTTGGTCGTAACACCCACACCCAGCATGCTGAGTACCTAGATGCACTCGAGAACCCCGAAGAGTGGAACCCCAGTGACTATGCCTATAACCTGACTCGTCGTCCACGTGGATTGCCTCTGTGGTTCTCACTGGCCACCTATGGTGTTGCTGCATACCGTGAAGCCATCGAACAAAACATTCAGCTTGCCTACAAGATTGCTGATGAGATTCGTCGTCGTCCAGATCTCGATTTGGTCCGTGACCCTCAGCTCTCGGTTGTGGTCTTCACCAAGAAGGGCTGGACCTTAGATGACTACACCCGTTGGTCGAACAAGCTGCTTGCCGACGGCATTGGTTTTGTTGTTCCTAGTTCACACAAGGGTGAGCCCAACACTCGCTTTGCAATTGTGAACCCCAGAACTTCCTACGAATCTTTGGTCGAAATCCTCGACACGATGGTCTAACTAGGAATACGGTCTAAACGTGACTTCTCGTGAATTTCACATGCCAGCCGAGTGGGCTGAGCATGAGCGCACCTGGATGGCATGGCCTTCTTCCGGATACACCCTCGGAGAAACTGAGGAACTAGCTAACGAAGCACGCCAGTGCTGGTCGACTGTAGCCAACACCATAGTCCGCTTTGAGCCAGTCACAGTCCTCGTCGACCCGAGCGCCTTAGACGAAGCTAAGAAATGGCTTGACCCCCAGGTCGAGATCCTCATTGCCGAATTAGATGACGCCTGGATGAGAGACATTGGTCCCACCTTTGTCCGGGACTCACACGGCAAGCTTGCGGGCATTAACTGGATATTCAATGGTTGGGGAGGGCAATCCTGGGCAAGCTGGGAGCACGACTCTCAAGCAGCAACCAAGATTCTCGATGCTATTGGCATCCCCCGGATTGACTCCCCCCTCACCAATGAGGGTGGCGGTATTCATGTCAATGGTTCCCGCACCATCATGATCACCGAAACGGTTCAACTTGATCCTGGCCGCAACCCCGACTGGACAAAGGAACAAGTAGAAGCTGAACTTCAGCGAACCCTCGGCGTTGATCACGTGATCTGGTTGCCCCGGGGTCTCACTCGCGACTACGACGAGTTCGGCACCCGTGGTCACATCGACATCGTTGCCTGCTTCGCTAACGAGGACACTGTGCTGTTCCATGACCAGAAGAACCAAGATCACCCTGACTACTGGATCAGCCAAGAGGTGCGCCGCGTTCTCAAAGGGGCACGAGACTCAGAAGGCAACAAGCTCAACGTGATCTCGGTACCAGCACCTGAAACTCTGCAAGATGACGAGGGCTGGGTCGACTACAGCTACATCAACCACTACGTCTGTAATGGTGCAGTGATTCTGTGTGCTTTCGATGACGCTAACGATGCGAAGGCAAAGAAGGTTCTTGAAAAGGCATATCCCGGCCGTGAAGTGGTCCTCGTGGATGCCAGGCCACTCTTTGCCCGCGGTGGCGGAATCCACTGCATTACACAGCAGCAGCCAAAGGCTTAGAGCTTACTTTTCCTCTTCAGCTGTTCCACGAAGAACATCGACTTGATGTTCCATCATTTTGGCGAGCTTGTCCATCTTCTGGTATTCCTCTGAGGATGAATCAGGGCGTCCAGTTGTGGGGTAGTTTGCAGCAGGTTCAGCAGGTCGTTGTTCAGACATGAGAATTCTTTCGCTCTAGATAGTTGCAGTGTCGATGACGAAACGGAATTGAACATCGCCTGCGATGACGCGTTCATATGCTTCGTTAACCTGATCAGCTGAGATGAGTTCAACATCCGCGGTGATGTTGTGCTTTCCGCAGAAGTCGAGCATCTCTTGAGTTTCTCGCGTGGAACCAATCATGGATCCGGAGATTGAACGCTTGCGCTTCATGAGGTTCACCAAAGAGAACGGGTGTGTGGCATTGCCCACTGCCCCCACCACGCAATACGTTCCCCCGCGGTTGAGCAGTTTCAGGAAGGGATCCATATCGTGATCGCTAGGAAGAGTTGAGATGATGAGATCAAAACGCTCAGCAGCGGCTTTCATCGCGTCGAGGTCTGTTGTGAGAATGACTTCGTCTGCACCGAGCTTCTTGGCCAGCTCACCCTTTTCTGGGCTGGTCGTCAACGCAACAGTGTGAGCACCGAGTGCGTGTGCGAGCTTGATCCCCATGTGGCCCAGACCGCCGATGCCGGCAATGCCTACGGTCTTGCCAGGTCCTGCTTCCCAGAACTTCAGGGGCGAATACAAGGTGATTCCGGCACACATCAAGGGAGCAGCAGCAGCCTTGTCCAGATTGGTTGGAACGCTGAATACAAAGCGCTCTGTCACTACTATTTCTTGTGAGTAGCCACCCTGTGTGGTGTGGCCAGGCATATAGGGATCTGGTTCCGCATAGGTCAAGAGTGGCCCACCGGGAGCTGAACACATGTGGTCTTCACCACTGATGCAGTAATCACATTCACCGCAGCTCTTGACCAAACAGCCCACACCTACGGTGTCTCCCACCTTAACCTTGGTCACATTGGCACCGACTTCGGTTACTGTTCCCAAAATTTCGTGACCAGGAACCACGGGGTAAGTCATGTCTCCCCAGTCGCCACGCACGGTGTGAATGTCAGAATGACAAATGCCGCAGAACTCAACGGCAATGCGTACATCCTCAGGTAGAACATCACGACGGGTAATCTCCATCGTTTCCAGTGGAGCTTTTTCAGCGGGAGCGCCCACGGCGCGAACCTGAGTGGTCATGATATTCCTTTCACATCAGCAACAGTGGTGCACAAAGTTTACGCAGTTGCGGTGAGTCCGACCTTATTGCGGTAACTCATCACTTTAGAGCGCATGCCGATGCCACAGACACCAACCATGTCCTCGCCCTTGAAATATCCATAGATGCAGTCGCCACCGACTTCTCCTTCGAGAAGACGAACTTCCTCTCCCTGATCAAGAAGCCCATACGCAAGCAGGCTCACTTCAAACTGGTCACTCCAGAAGCTGGGGATAGGTGCAAAGTTCTTCGCGAGTTCTGTTGCATGTGCTTCGGCATCTTCACCGAGCTGGAGAGCAACTTGCTTGCCCACCTTGCGCGCCATCTCAGTTGGAATATTCCAGTGTTCAACTCGACGCGTTGTGGGGTCAAACTGCGGGATGGGAAAACGTGCAACGTCACCTATGGCAAAAACATTCGACCATGGGGTTCCGTTCTGGTGAAGAGCGTGCAGGGTGGAATTAACGTGAACACCCGATGCAATGTCTATGTCATTGCCTTCGAGGAATTCTGTGTTCGGCAGAGAACCGATTGATTCAATGAGAACATCACACTCAAGGGTTTCGCCATTGTCGAGGACAACACCAGTGACCTTGTCATCCCCCAGGATCTCAGTCAGTTGAGTCTTCATCACAAATCGAACGCCATGAGCTTCGTGGCGGCGTTGGATATCTTCAGCAAGCTGGTGTCCTAAAGGACGCAGCATGGGGACAGGACCCTTACCTACAACCGTGACGGATGCACCGAGCTTGGTAGCCGTGGCTGCTGCTTCACATCCAATGAATCCTGCTCCATAGACCACAACCTTCGCTCCAGGCTTGAGCTCTGGTCGCAACGCCATTGCATCATCGAGTGTGCGAATCGCGTGTGCTCCACGCGTGGGTGCCCCCGGCATGGAAAGCCTGCGCGGACGCAGTCCGGTAGCGATGATCAATAAATTGTACTCAATGACGGTGTCATCAGCGAGAGTGATGGTCTGTGCGTCGAGGTCTGAACTCACAACAGCATTACCGAGAACCCACTCGACATCTTCGAGCACTTCGGCAATCGGGAAGGCCACAGCAGCGTGGTCTACCTGTTCAGCAAGAACCTCTTTAGACAGCGGAGGGCGGTTATAAGGTGCGTGAGGCTCGTCGCCTATGACGACCAGACGCCCCGCATAACCACTCTTGCGCAGTGTTTCGGCGGCACGAAGTCCACCCATGGAGGCCCCGACGATAACGACAGGACGTGTCATGGGGTGACCTTAATCTGCTTTGGTGAAAGTAATTGCCTGCATAGGGCAAATGTCTACTGCGAGCTGGACGTTGTCCTGTTCGCTGTCATCTGCCGTTGCTTCGTATTCCAGCTTGTCGTCATCATTGAGACGGAATACGTTCGGTGCATCAAATACGCACTGACCGTAGTGCTGGCACTTTTCCATATCGACATGAATCTTCAACATGTTATTTTTCCTCCACTGTGGATGGGTATAGGTCTTTGGATGGGGTGCGAATTCCGCGGAATTCCCAGTCTCCACCGAGTGCTGTCGAGACTACTTCTTCACTCTCGGTGGGCTGTGCTCCCACGTCGGTGCGAATAGGGGTTGGTCCAACAACGATGTGGTTGGTCAAGCGACCAAGACCCTCAACCTCGACCTCGACGATGTCGCCGGGTTCGACTGGGCGAGAGAATGCGGGGGTTCCAGAGAAGAGCATGTCTCCAGGAACCAAGGTGATGGTGCGGGCAATATCTGCAACGAGATAGTGCATGTCCCATTCCATGTTGTCGGTGTTGTCTTCTTGCTTGATTTCACCATTGACGTAGGTGCGGATTATCTTGTTGCGGAAGTCCCAGTCAGTTACAAGTCCTGGACCTACTGGTGCCAGAGTGTCTGAACCTTTCACACGCAGCATAGAGCCGGCGTCGGTATCGCGGAAGTCGTGCAGACCATAGTCATTACCCACGGTGTAGCCGGCAATGTACTCGCCAGCTTCCTGAGGGGAAATGTTGCGGCAGGTCTTGCCGATGACGATGACAATTTCACCCTCATAGTTCAACCACTTGCACCCTTCAGGACGCACAATGGCACCCTTGTGGCTGTTCAGTGCCGTAATCGGCTTGTGGAAATAGGTAGGTGCATCGGGGAGCTTGGTCATGAACTCCTTGGTGCGGCTGTCATAGTTCAGGTGAACTGCGATGATCTTGGTGGGCTCCGAAGGTGGCAGGTGCTGCGCATCTTCAATAGCCACGCGACGACCGTCAGCGGCAACAAGGAACTCTCCGTCGCGCACGGTTTGCACCGCAGCGCCGTCAAGCAGGATTCGACGATATTCAGTCACGAGAGAGAACCATGTCCTTTGGCTGGGGGAAGCCACCTTCAGGCTTCGGGAAGTAGATGTGAACCTGGCCGGTTCCTACTGAGTTTTCGTACTCAGAGTACATAACACCCTTAGAGGTGTTTGCCTCTTCACCAATGGCACCAGCCATGGTGAGGTAGTGGCTGAAGTTTGCCTCAGGCTTGAACTTCAGGAATTCAGGCATGGTCTCCAGCACGCGTGCGTGGTCACCTGCCTTGAACCATTCAATGCGCTCTTCATCTGCTGCACGAGCTTCTGGGGAGAAGATGTGGCTGGGGTCACTTGCTTCGTGCTTTCGCAGATCGCGCAGCTTGTAGAAGGTGTGCGAGAGTGCGCCTGAAGCCAGCAATAAAACCTTGCGGTCTGAGTCGCGGATAGCTTCACCCAGTGCACGACCTGCACGCAGGAAGTCTTCGGTGGTTGCTGTCTGGCATACCGAGACCGAAACCCAGCGCTTGTCCAGACCCTTACCCAAGTAGTCCCACAGGTTCACAGTTGCATACATGATGGGCAAGTAAGGGTCAGAGATAGGGGTAATCCAAGTACCGTTCTTCTCGTCATACTTCACAACTGACTCAGCCAATTCACGGTCTCCCTTGAAGGAGTAAGGAATCTGCGACATTCCACGGGGAAGCTCTTCCGCGGTGTACTTACCTTCGCGGTGATCGTGAGAGGTGATCACGAACTCAACGGTGGTTGCCCAGTGAGAGTCGAGAACAATCACAGTGTCATAGTCGAGTTTCTCCATAACGTCCTTGCGGAACTTCTCGAAACCAGGAACAAGCGAAATTTCCTTGCCCTCATTGAGCTCAAGACGAGTCTCCAGGGGGAGCATGACGGTGGGTACGTGCGCAAGGATTGCCGCGCCTACTACTTCGCCCATGATTATTCCTTCCATCCATGTGGTGAAACTACGGTGTTTTTGACATCTGCGTAGAAGTCGAATGACCAGGTGCCGCCATCGCGGCCGATACCCGACTTCTTAGATCCGCCGAAGGGTGCACGCAGGTCACGTACGAAGAAGCAGTTCACCCAAATGGTTCCTGCAACTAATACGTCCGTGATCTTCTTGGCGTGCTCTTGGTTTCCAGAAACAACTACTGCTGCCAGACCAAACTCGGTTCCATTGGCACGCTCAATGACTTCTTCGTCAGTCTTGAATGTCATCATGCACAGCACGGGTCCAAAGATCTCACTGGTGACAATCTCTGAACCTGGCGTGGGGTTCTTTACCAAGGTTGGCTTGAAGAAGAGTCCACCTAGTTCAGCATTGGGCTCACCGCCCCACACAATCTCTTGACCTTCCGCCTTGGCGCGGTCAACGAATCCCTTTACACGGTCGAAGTGGACCTGGTGAATCTGGGGACCAATGTCTGTGTTCTCGTCGCGGGGGTCACCCTGCTTGATGGCAGCTGCCTTTTCGCCAAACTTGGTGGCGAATTCATCCGCAACATTCTCGTGAACAAAGATTCGAGTACCCGAGAGGCACACCTGGCCTGCGTTGTCATACTGCTCAACTGCAATCTCTGTTGCCAAATCAAGGTCAGCATCTTCGAGCACGATCATGGGGCTCTTGCCACCAAGTTCGAAGGAGCATGGCGTGAGGTTATCTGCCGCAGCCCGGGCAATCACCTTGGCAGTGGGAACGGAACCTGTGAAAGAGATGCGGTTGATTTCTGGGTGGGCAACAAGTGCAGAACCAATTTCCTTGCCATAGCCCTGAACCACATTGAAAACACCGTCAGGAATACCTGCCTGCTTGGTCAAGTCGGCAAAGAAGGATGCACTCAGTGGAGTCCACTCTGCGGGCTTAAGAATGACGGTGTCACCGGCGGCGAGCGCGGGACCAATCTTCCAGGTTGCCAACATCAGTGGGGCATTCCAGGGGGTGATCAGCACAGCAACACCGGAAGGATCCCAGCTGACGTTGTTGGTGTGACCACGGGTTTCGAACTTCTCGTGGTGAAGCTCGTTGATTGCCCAATCTGCAAAGAAGCGGATGTTCATCGCAACACGGGGCATGACACCGCGGCGGTGTGAGCGCAGTAGCGAACCGTTGTCCATGGTTTCTAGCTGCGAGAGGGTCTCGTTGTTCTCTTCAATCAAGTCAGCAAGTTTGTGGAGGAGTACTCCACGGCCCTGGGGGCCCAGTGCTGCCCAGGCGGGGAAAGCAGCTCGCGCAGCGGCTACCGCTGCGTCTGCTTCTGCTTGACCACCGCGAGAAATCTCGCCGAGGAAGGTGCCATCAATGGGTGAGGTGTTGGTAAAAGTCTCTGCAGAGGAGACGCGTGAGCCACCGATGTAGTGGCGGGTGTCAATCTCGACACCGGCAACGCTAATTGAGCTCATGTGGCAGGTCCTCACATCTTTGTGTAGAAGTAATCATTCGTATACTAACGATTATTGCTACTATATAAAAGTCATGCAAGATAAAAATTGTTTTTATCACTAAGGAAGGTCTGCAGATGGTTCGCCCTCGCATTGCCATACTCGCAAGATTCGCCGAGAACACCTCCGCTACGCGCTATGCAGCTGTCATTACTGCCCGCCGCTTGGCCGAAGGCGTCTGGGCCGCAGGCGGAGAACCGTTGACCTTCCTCCCCGTTGCAGGAAGTAACTGGGCAGAGCGACTTGACGGTATCGATGGTGTGCTCATGCCGGGCGGGGCCGACATCAATCCCTCTACCTATGGCCAGTCCATTTCCTCTGAGCACGTCTATGACGTCGATGACCTAGCTGACGAAACTGATATTTCTCTCGTGAAATATGCCCTGGAAAAGGGCATTCCAGTTCTCGCCATTTGTCGAGGCCTCCAAATCACAAATGTTGCCCTCGGTGGGTCGCTTGTTCAGCACATGGACATTCCCCACCAGCACCATGTTGCTCCAGTGACGATTGATAAGTATGTCGATGAGTTGGGCCTGAGCTCTGCCACAGTCGAAGCGTCGTGCTACCACCACCAAATGATTGATCAGGTGGGAGCTGGTGTTGAGGTTATTGGACGCTCTGCCGAAGGTTTTGTTGAAGCAGTGAAATTCGATTCACCTGCTTGGGCCTTTGGTGTGCAGTGGCACCCAGAAGATAACTACGACACCAACCGCCCACAAGCGGAGTTATTTGAACGCTTTGTTGCCGAATCTGCAGCGTTCGGTAAAAAGAACTAGCCTTCGATCTTTTCGGTAATGGCACGCAGCATGTCTGCAAGTTCACTGCGCTTGCCCGGTGCAACCGGTGAAACAACCTCAACCTCTTGACGGTTGAAAGCGGGGAAAAGGTTTTCCATCAAGTCGTGACCCTTTTTGGTGAGGGTGACAAGTACAAGGCGACCATCTTCTGTGCTGCGGGTGCGCACGACGAGATCGAGCTTTTCCAGTGTGCTGAGCACACCAGTCAATGTTGCTTTTGAAATTCCTGCCTCAGCAGCAATGTCTCGGGTTTCTGCAGGCTCCCAAATCCAAGTCACCCACAGCACTACAAATGCAGTCCAGCTCAAACCACTCTCGGAAAGCACATTGCGCTCGAAGTGATTGCGAACAGCACTAGCAGCACGGAACAGGTTAGATGAGACAGCCATTGCTTCAAAGTCCAACGCCATGTGGCTCAGGCGGTTTGCAACGCGAGCTTCTGTTTCCCCGAGGGTGTGGCTACCAGTCATATGTGTTCCTCAAACTTTCTCTAACCATTGTGGAGGAAGGACTTGACTTCGGCACTCTGGTTTGAGTTATATTATTTATATTGTTCGTATCCAAACAATCTCGATGAGGAGATCTCAATGGCAAGTCGCTCACTAGCCGACCTCGATGTTTTTGACAACGGAGCTCCTTGGGATCTCTTTGCTGAACTTCGCCAGAACGATCCAGTTAACTGGAGCGACGAAACAGATGGCGGCCACGGTTTCTGGTCTGTTATGCGCTATCACGACATTGTGAAAGTTCTGCGCGACCCAGATACCTTCACCAGTAGCCACTTCACCAACCTGGAAGAACTCGAACCTGACCAGGAAGAGGCACGTCGTTCTCTTCTCGACTCGGACGGAACACGTCACCGCGCACTGCGTCGTCTGCTTCAGAACGACTTCACCCCAAACAACGTTGCGAAGTATGAAACATTCCTGCGTGGTTTGACTGCAACCACTCTGGACAACGCTTTTGCCAAGGGTGAGTTCGACTTCCTACACGATGTAGCAGCGGACTACCCCATTCGCGTTCTGGCACGTCTGCTTGAAATTCCAGACACCGACATCGAGAACATCATTCGATGGGGTAACGCAATGATTGGCTCTAGCGACCCCAGCCTGACAGATCTTCTTCCTACAGATCCTGAAAGTGAAAAGTACCGTCTGGTTCCTTTCCGCTCCCCTGCAGCTCTCGAGGTGTTCGCCTACGGTGACGAACTCAAGCGTCAGCGCAAGGGTCGCAATGGTACTGACATCATCTCCACCATGATCAACTCTGTGCCCATGGACGGAATGCCACTGAGCGATCAGGAATACCACACCAACTTCCTGCTGTTGATTGTCGCTGGTCACGAGACCACTCGTCAGACCATTGCACACACGATGAACAACTTGATCAACAACCCTGAGGTCATTGCATACCTCCAGGAGAACCCTCAGGACATTCCTTGGGCTGTTGAAGAGTTCCTGCGTTACGCAAGCCCCATCTATCACTTCCGCCGCACCGCGACCAAGGATGTTGAATTTGGTGGCAAGGAAATCAAGGCGGGCCAGAAGGTTGTGACCTGGTTCGCTTCTGGTAACCGTGACCCTGAGGTCTTCGCAGACCCAGAAAAGATGATTCCTACTCGTCTTCCAAACGAACACATGACCTTCGGTCGTGGTGGCCCCCACATGTGCTTGGGTAATGCCCTGGCACGTATCGAACTCATCATTATGTTTGAAGACATCATCTCCCGTATCGACAAGATGGAGCGCACCGGTCCTATGGACTTCGTTCACTCCAACTTCATCCACGGCATCAAGTCCATGCCTGTGAAGGTCACCCTTCGCTAGGGCATAGATCACCTGCAGTCGTCTCACTGCAGTATTGGTCTCCAATAAGTAATGCCCCCGATTCTTCGGGGGCATTACTTTTGTATTGCTGTGATTGTTAGATCAAGCCTGCTACACGACTGAGGAAAGAATCCACGAGTGCATAGGTGCGCTCTTGTCCGGCGGCATCTTCTGCCCGTGTTTGGTTGAGGAGTATTTCTGGGTTTTGGTGATCGCGTTCAACCTGGGGCACGCCTCCCTCATCCAACCAGCCTTTGAGCGCTGCGGAGTCGAGTTCAGGGTGGAACTGCACACCGAGTGATTTGTTGATGGTGAATGCCTGCGGTGCAATAGGGTTACGAGCAATCTCTGTGGCTCCTGGAGGAACAGTCAAAATGTCGTAGTGGAATTGGAACCATGGGCCATTGCCAACCAGGCTCTGATCATCGCTCCAGATATAGGTCCATCCGATTTCAGGATGTTCACCCGGTGCCACTGAACCGCCAAGTGAGCGAGCCATCAGTTGTGCTCCGAAGCAGATGCCTAGAACAGGCTTGTTTGATGTGACGAGATTGCGGCACAGTTCGATTTCTGGAGTGAGCCAGTTGCCGATGCACTTGTCATCCCACGCACCCCAAGGCGCCCCTAAGAAGACGACGAGGTCAAACTCATCGGTGTTGGGAAATTCAACAGAAACGTTGGGCTCTTTAAATGACGACTTTGGAACCACAAGGAACTCAGTGATTTCAAATCCATGGTGCTCAAGACGACGTCCGAGTGGGCCCGTTGGGCTGACATGGTCGTGTTGAATAACAAGGGCTTTCACAAACTGCTCCTCAGTTAGAGAATGAGTACACATAAGAATATGTGAGAAATATTTTGCGGTTCTAGAGGGAATCGGTAATATTCGTTAGTATCCTAACGATACCTCTTAGACCACACATTTGCCACAAAGGAGTAGCAATGGTTCACGATCTAGCCAAGCTTCGCGATGACCTCGGGGAGCGCGGAATTGATGTTCTGCGCGTTATTTTTTCCGACGTGCTCGGAATCCCCCGCTCCAAGGACATCCTTGTCAGCCAGCTAGACAAAGCTGCCCACAACGGTCCTGCTTTTAGTCAAGGAGTGTGGACCACAACAACAGGTGGTGAATTCCACGAAGCCAACGGCATTGCTAACGATGGCCTCCAGGACTTCGTAACCAAGATTCTTCCCCGCACTATTTCTCCTCTGGGTTGGGAACCTGGAGTTGCCTACATCATCGGCGACGCCTTCAACCCGGACGGCAAGCCCAACATGATGTCACCACGCTCTGTGTTGGAGAAGGTGCTCCAGAGCTACAAGAAGCTCGGACTTCACCCCGTGGTTGGACCAGAGCTTGAGTTCTATATCTCTAACCAAGATGAGAATGGCAAATTCTCACGCTCCCTATCTCAAACCGGTCGTGTGTATATGACAGGCACCTTGGTTGACCCAGACGGAGACTTCCTTCACCTGATGCGTATGCTCGATGGCCTCAACATTGGAGCATTCGCTGGCAACCACGAATTCAGCCCCAGCCAGTATGAAATCAACCTGTGGCACTCAGAAGCACTTGATGCAGCTGACCGCACCTTCTTCTTCAAGACCGCAGTCAAGGACATCATTGCCAAGCGCGGCAAGCACGCCACCTTCCTCGGCAAGCCATGGAGCGACGAGGGCGGATCTGGATTCCACCTGCACTTCTCTGTCACAGACGCTGACGGAATCAACAAGATGCACGACGGCCGAGGAAACCTTTCTCCTGCAGCCAAGATGTTGATTGCGGGAATTGTGAAGCACGCAAATGCCTTAACTGCGTTCACCAACCCCACCGTCAACGCATTCAAGCGTCTTGGTCCAGACACCCTGGCTCCCTACCGTTCCAACTGGGGATACGACAACCGTTCCTGCATGATTCGCATTCCACCAGAGCGCGGCCAGGGAACTCGCCTCGAGATTCGCGTGGGCGACGGTGCTGCGAACCCTTACCTCGTTATTGCAGCAATCCTGGCAGCTGGTCTCGATGGCATCGTCAACGAGATGGAATGTCCTCCAGATGCAGTCGGTATGGCTTACGACAACGAGGGTGCAGAAATCTTGCCCGAGACCTTCACCGAATCGCTGGATGCACTCGAAGCAGACGACGCGCTGCGCACCCAGCTCTCTGAGGAGCTGGTCAACGTGTTCATGGTGCTCAAGCGTGATGAGATCGCTCGCTACGAAGCAACGGTGAAAGACCCCAAGACGCGTGAAGTTACCGAGTGGGAAATCACTGAGTACGCAGCTGCTTACTAACGATCACTGCTCCCCAGCAGGAGCAATGAATATAAAGAACCCCCGGAGATATTCTCCGGGGGTTCTTTGATGATCTGAATTAGATGCTGGGGTTAGATCCCAAGTCAGCGACCAAGGTTCCACCGTTAAAGGTTGTGCCAACTTCTCGGAAGTAACCACCAAGGATCTTCTCGACAGGAAGGAGTGAGCCAAGCTCATCCCACTGTGAGTCACCAAGGGTGAGTTCTGCTTCGCCACCCCATGCCTGTCCGAGGTCAAGGTCGACACCGCCCATCTCAATGAGCTGGTTGAGTGAGAGACCAGCACCTGGAGTGATGGAGGGAACCCAGCGGCTGTGGAGCATGCGGTGACCGTTGACGAAACCGTTGCTCTCAACGGGCTCGCGCAAGGTGACCTTTGCTGATGCTAGGCGGTGGTCGTAGGCAGTGAGGCTCGCACCGAACATGGCACCGGCCTCGAGGCGAGGAGTTGCCTTTCCGCGGTTGTAAACGCGAGTGGCGTGCATGGACCCAAGCTTCTTGGGGTAGCCCTGGAACCAGCCACGTGCCATGGCGAAGTCCTTGGTGACCCAGATGGCTACACATCGGCTGTAGGTCACACCTTCATACTTGCAACGCACAACCACGAAGGTCTCCATGTACTGCGAACGATCTGGGTCCATCAGCTCTTCGAAGTCGTTGCTGCAGGACTGCCAGTCTGCCCAAATCAATGCAACAGCACCAGGCTGCTCATCTGCGAGCTCAAGCTCAGGGGGAAGTATGGCGCGGACGTTGGCAGGATCAGTTAGATACTCGACAGTGAGTAGCGTTCCTGAATAGTGCCAGGGCATCTCTGGAATGATGGCGCTTTTACCGGTTGGGGTCTTTGGCGCAAGAAAGCCTTTAAGTTCAGTCATGAAGATAAGAATATAGGTCATTCGTATCCGAACAAAACCTTTGTTTGAAGTATTTTTTTACAGAAAATATTCTGTATTTCTGTCAGGAACAGTAATACCCTTGACTTGACCCCGTCAGTAATTTTTGACAAAGTTAGACAATCGTTTATATCCAAACGATTGTTATGAACTCAATGAGGAGATCAAATAATGTCATCCACTCAGACAACTGAGGAAGGAAAACTCCACAAGGGCCGTCTCGGCATTGCTGGAATCGTCTTCTTCGTTGTAGCCGCATCAGCCCCTATGGCTGGTATGACAGGTACCGTTCCGGTAGCTGCTGTTCTCGGTGACGGCGTAGCCGTTCCTGGAGCTTTCGTATTCGTAGGTCTTATCCTGCTTCTGTTCAGCGTCGGTTTCACCGCGATGAGCCACAAGGTCACCAACGCCGGTGCCTTCTTCGCATATGTAGGTAAGGGCCTCGGCGTCAACATGGGTGTTGCGACATCCTTTGTCTCCGTGCTCGCATACATGACCGTTCAGTTCTGTATTTATGGCTTCTTTGGCGCCATGATGAGCTTCACCTTCGCACCAATGGGTCTCGACCTGCCTTGGTTCGTCTGGTTCATCATTGGCTGGGTGCTTGTCACCACTCTCTCGCTCTTCAGCGTTGACGTGGGAGCAAAGTTCCTCGGTGTCCTCACCTCTCTTGAAGTTCTCTCCATGCTCATTACCGCCATTGTGATCCTGTCAAACGGTGGTCCAGAAGGTCTGAACTTCGACGCGAGCTTCAACCCCTCCAACATCTTTGTTGGTGGCATCACCGGCACCGCTGGTATTGCACTCTCCTTCGCCTTCGCTTCCTTCATCGGATTCGAATCAACCGCTATTTACGGTGAAGAAGCTAAGGACCCCAAGAAGACCGTTCGCCGCGCAACCTACTGGGCCGTCGGAATCATCGCTGGTCTGTTCGCAATTGTGAGCTTCGCCATGATGACCGGTATGGGTTCATCAGATGCAATCAACCAGATCCTCGAGCGTTCAGACGGACTTGCAAACCCTGCAAACGTACTGTTCTCACTCACCAGCGAATACGTTGGACCTTGGATGGCTTCCATCATGCAGGTACTGATTCTCACCAGCCTCTTTGCAGGTCTGCTAGCTTTCCAGAACGCTGGATCTCGCTACTTCTTTGCAATGAGCCGTGGTGGAGTTCTTCCTCACCAGCTCGCCAAGACCAACCGTCGCGGCGCACCTTCCGCAGGTGTATGGACCATGTCCATCGCAGGTCTGATTGTTGTTGGATTGTTCGCAATCTTCCAGCTTGACCCCATCCTGAACCTGTTCTACTGGCTCAGCGCAGTTGCCGTTCTCGCCATCACTTTGGTTGAGATCCTGGTTTCGATTGCGGTTATCTCCTACTTCATGAAGAACGAGGGAGCTAACGTGTGGCAAGGCAAGATTGCTCCAGCCCTGGCTGCAATTGGTATGACCTTGGCTATCTACCTGGTTGTCGCCCGCTTCAACCTGCTTGCAGGAACCGTAGCGGATGGCGTTGACCCAACTCTCCCAGAAAGTGCTTTCCAGCTGAGCCCACTTGGTTGGTTCTTGGTAACACTTCCTGCGATCTTCTTCGTCATCGGCCTCATCGTGGGTGTCCTCGACAAGAAGGAAAACGCATCGCTGACCGAGGACATGATGTCCTAATCAGCAACAACAACTGGGGCGCTCACCTGCATAAGGTGGGCGCCCCTTTTTATGCCCTTACCTACACAGCTGCTGCACACACAAGAATGCCCCCGCTTTCGCAGGGGCATTCTTACTGTTTATTTGTTAGAGCTTGATGTAGGTGGTCTTGAGCTCGGTGTATTTATCTAGAGCATGACGTGACTTATCGCGCCCATTACCGCTCATCTTGAAACCGCCAAAGGGAACCGTAAGATCACCTTCTTCGTAGCAGTTCACCCAGACCGTTCCGGCCCGAACCTGACGTGCTAGACGGTGGACCTTAGAAACGTTTGCCGTCCACAGACCTGCTGCTAGACCGTAGTCAGAGTTGTTTGCCACCTGGATTGCTTCTTCATCACTCTTCACGGTGGTGACGGAGAGCACAGGTCCAAAGACTTCCTCTTGAGCTAGTGCCGAGTTGGGGTTCACGTTGACGAACACGGTGGGCTGGTAATACGCACCGCCAGAAAGTGGACCGCTGAGATCAACCGAGTTTCCACCGAGGGCAAGCGTGGAGCCATCTGCAAGCGCACGGTCAACGTGTGCCTGGACTTCAGCACGGCGTGAGGATGACGCCAATGGTCCCATCTTTGTGCTGTCACTGAATGGGTCGCCGGGCTGGTAGTTCTCTGCTGCCTTGATCACGCCAGCAATCACTTCATCTGCGACATCTTGGTGAACAATCAAACGCGACGGTGCTGTGCACATTTGACCAGTGTTGAAGAAGATGCCCCATGCGGCAGTATCAATTGCTGCTTGGAGGTCGGGGGCATCCGGCAGGATGATGTTCGGCGATTTACCACCAAGCTCCAGCCAAACCCTCTTCAGGTTGGACTGTGCTGCGTATTCCATATAGGCACGGCCCACCTCAGTAGAACCGGTGAATGCGAGGGAGTCCACGGCGCGGTGGAGTCCGAGACCTTTACCAATAACTGAACCGCGTCCGGGCAAGACGTTGAGCACACCGGCTGGAATGCCTGCTTCCAAAGCTAGTTCTGCAATGCGCACTGCGGTGAGCGGAGTGAGGTCAGCAGGTTTGTGAACAACAGTGCAGCCAACAGCGAGCGCTGGAGCAATCTTCCACGCTGACAAGGTCAGCGGAAAATTCCACGGCGTCACTACGGCAACCACACCCACAGGCTCTCGAGTGATCAATGCGAGATCATCATCACCAACGGGGGAGATTTCGTCGAGTTCTTTATCTGCCATTTCGGCATACCAGCGATAACTGTTGATCAATGCTCGAAGCTCAATGCCCCACGCATCTGCGATGGGCTTGCCCATCTCCGCGCTGAGCATGGTGGCAAGCTCGGTGCGGTGCTGCTCCATAAGACCTACCCACGCTAGCATCAGTTCCTTGCGCTTCTTAGGTGCCATGCGCGGCCAGGGGCCCTCATCGAACGCTGTGCGGGCCGCAGCAACTGCCTGCTCTAGTTCATCACTGGTTGCGTAAGGAACCTGAGTGACTGTTGATCCATCTCGTGGGGTAACAAGTGGAACATACGAGTCATCTTTGGCGGCTTGTGCCTTGCCATCGATGACCATGGCCTGGGGCCAGGTCAAAGAATTTGCGTAGTCAGTCCATTCTTGAACACTCTTGGTAGGAAAGTTCATCTTTAGTTCCTTACAGCTTCTTATTCGGCAACGGTGAGGACGACTCGGCCACGGATTTCTCCCCGGCGCAAACGGTCGAGTGCTTCTTGAGCGTCGTCGAGTGGCATGGTTTCAACCAGGTGTGCAACACCCTGCGTCTTGACGAACTCCAGGAGTTCTTTCATTTCTTCCAAACTTCCCCAGATGCTTGTGGTGATAACTGCCTCGCTGGGGATGACGCCCACACCAAATTCGAGACGACCACCAGCAAGTCCGACCACAACAAGAATGCCTTGACGGTTTACTGCACCAGCAGCTGCCTGCATAGTGGGGTTTGCTCCCACGAAATCAATGATGGCGTCATACTTCACCCCAGCAGGAAGTTCTTTGACTGCGTGATCAGCTCCAAGTTCCTTTGCAGCTGCCATTTTGTCATCTGCCATATCGAGAACAGTAAGTTCGACGTTGGCAAGCTTCTTGATGAACTGAACCGCAAACTGGCCCAAGCCACCTGCGCCGATGATGAGCGCTTTCGCGCCTGGAACGTTGAGGTGCGGAAGCGTACGCTTGACTGCGCGGAAAGCGGTGAGCCCACCGCAGGCGAGTGGCGCTGTTGTCACAGGGTCCAAGTCCCCAATGGGAACGAGGTAATCCCGGCTAGGAACGCGCATGTATTCGCTGTAACCGCCGTCATCAACCACCCCAGCTTCGTGGCTGTTGGCGCAAATCATTTCCAAACCAGCGTTGCACTGACGGCAGTCATCCTTGCGACATCCCCATGGTGCATAAACAAGAACTCGGCCCAGCTCAGGGTGTTCACCCACGACTTCGTGACCGAGTACTAGTGGGAGTGGTCCACCAAAGTGTCCATCGGCAACATGAATGTCCGAATGACACACACCGCAGGCAATTACTTTGACGATTTCTTCGCCCGGACCGGCAGTTGGAATCTCGCGTTCTTCTCGCAGCAATGGCATATTTGCTTCCGCCAATACGTAAGTTTTCACGAGACCTCCACAGTGAGAAATGCCCGGCAATAGTTGCCGGAGAAGTAACCCTCGGTTACTCTATATATTGTATATCCGATTGTCGGATCTGTAACTCAAAGATGAGGAACCATGGCTTCACAGACCGCTACTGCAGCAAAAACCTTGGCTGATTGCGCAAAGATCATCTCCGAAAACAACATTCACACCGTGGAATGTATTTTCACCGACACCTGGGGAATGCCGCGCGGTAAGCGTCTGCCAGTGGAACAGTTCCTCTCCGGTGCAGGCTTTGCCATCTCCGGTGTCGCGTTCTCGTGGAACTTCCGTTCCGACGTCGAGGCGACTCCATGGTTCGAACGCGACATGGGTGCTCCCGACATGAAGGCGATCCCTGATTTGCAGTCCTTCCGCATTGCTGGGTGGGAAGAAGGCATGGCCAACGTGATGTGTGACATGGTCGATGGCCACACCGGAGAACCCGTCACGATGGATGGTCGCGGCATGCTCAAAAAGACCATTGCTGAATTCGCCAAACTTGGTTACGGCATCAACCTGGCAACCGAACTTGAGTTCCACCTGTTTAACGAAGACTGGACACCCATCTCTGACCAGGCGTATTGCTACTCCATGGACCGTGCAGATGAATTGGAAAACGTCATCGGTGGTATCCGCCACGCACTCGAGCGTTCCGGAATTGAAGTAGAAGCTTCCAACGTTGAATACGGTCCCTCTCAGATTGAAATCAATCTGAAGTATGACGATGCTCTGACCATGGTCGACAAGACCATCTTGTTCCGCCACATTGTGCGTCGCGTTGCACGTCAGAACAGCTTGCACGCAACGTTCATGGCAAAGCCCATCAACGGCGGCGCTGGTTCAGGTATGCACGTGCACCTGAGCCTGACCGATAACAAGGGTAAGAACTTGTTTGCCGCAAAAGACTCAGATCACGTCGTTCACTCTGACCTCATGCGCAAGTTCCTTACTGGTGTACTCAAGCACAACCTCGAACTGCAGATTATTGCTCAGCCCACCCAAAACGACTACAAGCGCATCGTGGACTACTCCTTCTCCCCCACCCAAGTGTGCTGGGGCTTGGACAACCGCCTGGTGGGTGTGCGCTGCATCACAGATGCTGGTCCCGGCACCCGCATGGAAGTTCGATGGGCTGCAGCAGATTCCAATCCCTACCTCGTCGCCCAGGGCTACCTCCAAGCAGGTCTTGACGGTATTCGCAATGAATACGAACTCATTGGTCAAACCATCGGAGATGCTCACCTCGATGAATCGTTGGTTCGCTTCGCCACGAACATGCGCGACTCGTTGGCTAATTTCTCATCGAGCTCATGGGCGCTGGAGTGCTTCGGCAAAGATTTTGTCGAGAACTTCACTGTGATGCAAGAGAATGAAATGGCCGCATTTGCTGCATGGGTTACCGACTGGGAGACCCAGCGCTACCGCGATGTCATCTAATCCAAGGGTTACTAGTGTCTAAAACAATTCTTCTCGTTACGCACGAAGAAACTATTGCCTCTGACTATGGCTACGTAGCTGACTACCTCACCGAGATTGGTCACACCGTCATTCACCATGAGGTACTCAACGCGACCGAAAACCACGATGGTTTCCTACCCGCGAATACCAATTTCCCCTCACTTGAGGGCGTGGACTCCGTCATCGTGTTTGGTTCGTTCACGCACGCATACAACCCAGCAACACGCGCCTGGGTTGAGGAAGAAATTGAGTTCATTCGCAAGGTTCGAAACCGTGGAACTCCGTACTTAGGCATCTGCTTCGGCGCACAACTGCTGGCGGAAGTTCTCGGCGGTCGCACCATCAAGGCGGAGCGTATGGAGGTGGGCATGATCGAATTTGATGCCTCCGCTGGCTGCCCCGCAGCACCGGGTCCCTGGTTCTCTTGGCACAACGACATTGTTGAACTCCCTGCCGATGTTGAAGTTCTTGCCCGCACAGAGATTGCTCCCCAAGTTTTCAAGGCAGGTAATTCTCTCGGAGTGCAGTTCCACCCAGAAGTCACCAAAGAACTGATGGAGGAATGGCTTCGTGTTGGCGGAGATGAGTTGGTGGGTAACTTCACCGCCGAAGAATTCCGTCAAGAATGGGACGCCAAGGGCAAATATGCTCAGGCCCACGGCCGTGAACTCATTGACTGGTTCCTCGAGGTTGAACCGGTAGCTGTTTAGTTCTGAAACCTAAGAAGCCCCCACCACAGTGGGGGCTTCTTGTTTGCCGTGAGGGCGTGGAGGTTGAGTAAGTTTCGCTTAGTAGGTCTCGCGACGCTTCATGGTGAAGTAGCGGATCTCCTGGTATTCCTCGAGACCTTCTGCACCACCTTCACGTCCAGTGCCGGATGCTTTCACGCCGCCGAATGGAGCTGCGATGTTGGAAAGCAAACCGTTGTTGATGCCCACCATGCCGGTCTCGAGTGCTTCAGCCACATTGATGGCGCGATCGAGGTTTTCGGTGAACACGAATGCTGCCAAACCAAATTCGGTGTCATTCGCCTTCTCGATCACTTCTTCTTGCGTGCTGAAGCGAGTGATTGCCGCGACAGGGCCAAAGATTTCAGTCTTTGCAATATCGGCATCTGCTGGCACGTTATCCAGAACAGTTGGTTCGAAGAAGTGACCTTCGCGCTCTGGTGCCTTGCCGCCGGTGCGCAGGGTTGCACCCTTTGCAACGGCATCATTGACCAGGTGAGTCAGTCGTTGAACAGCACGGTCATCAATGACAGGACCTAAATCAACGTCCTTGTTCATTGCGTTGCCCAGCTTGAAGGCAGCCATTTTTGCAGTGAAGCCCTCAATGAATGCGTCAGCGATACCGCCTTGAACAAACATGCGGTTTGCAGCAACACATGTCTGTCCACCGTTACGCATCTTGGCCAAGATGGCGCCTTCGATTGCACGGTCAAGATCTGCATCATCAAAGACAATGAGCGGTGCGTTTCCACCGAGTTCCATCGAGCTCTTCACGATGTTCTTTGCAGCAAGTTCCATCAAGGTTGAACCCACTGGAGTAGATCCGGTGAAGGAGATTTTGCGCACACGCTGATCGGCGAGCAGCGTGGAGCTAAAACCTGGAGCATCCGTTGTGGTGATGACCTGAACGAGGTCTTCTGGAACTCCAGCTTGAACCATCAGGTCTTGAACAACAACAGTGGTCAACGGGGTTAGGTTTGCTGGCTTGACCACACAAGCACACCCTGCTGCCAGAGCTGGTGCAATCTTGCGAGTTGCCATGGCCATAGGGAAGTTCCACGGCGCGATCAGCACAGCATTTCCTACTGGTGCTCGGCGCACCAAAATGGTGGCATCGCCAGCTGGCGAATCACGGTAGAGACCCTGTGCTCGAAGTGCCTCCTCGGCAAACCAGCGCACATAATCCGCTGAGTACTGGACTTCTGCATAGCCTTCAGCCAGTGGCTTACCCATCTCTCGAGAGATGATGTAGGCAAGGGTGTCCTTGTTCTCGATCAGCTTGGCGTAGACAGCATGAAGAACGTCCGAACGGTGACGAGGTGACGTCTTTGCCCACTTCTTTCCTGCAGCATCTGCCTTTGCCAGTGCCTGCAGTGCGTGTTCTGGAGTGTGGTCAGGAAGTGTCCCAATGACCTTCTCCGTTGCCGGGTCGATGATGTCAAAGGTCTGAGCTGATGGAATCAGTCGTGCTGTGCTGATTGATGCGAGTGCCTTTTCTGAGGCAGCAAGCAGATCGGCATCTGGTTCAAAGTACGACATTGCCTTCTCTTTCTTTACAGTCCGCCGCGTGCAACTAGCTGTGCAGCAATAACGTTCTTTTGAATCTCGTTGGTTCCCTCGCCCACAATCATGAGCGGTGCATCACGGAAGTAGCGTTCAACATCGTATTCGGTTGAGTAACCGTAACCTCCGTGAATACGGATTGCATTGAGCGCAATCTCCATAGCAACTTCAGATGCGTAGAGCTTGGCCATACCCGCTTCCATGTCGCAACGTTCTCCGCTTTCATACTTCTCTGCGGCATAACGAGTGAGCTGACGGGCAGCGGTGAGCTTGGTAGCCATTTCTGCCAAGTAGTTACCAATGGACTGGTGCTTCCAGATGGGTTTACCGAAGGTCTCACGTTCTTGGGCATATTTGAGTGAATCTTCAAGAGCGGCAGCAGCAACACCGAGTGAACGTGCCGCAACTTGCAGGCGGCCGGTCTCGAGCCCCTTCATGAACTGAGTAAATCCATGGCCAGGTTCACCACCGAGAATCTGTGTCACGGGGGTGCGGTAGTCATCAAATGAGATCTCGCAGGATTCCACACCCTTATATCCGAGCTTGGGAAGATCCTTCGAGACAGTGAATCCAGGACCTGGTTCTACCAAGACAATGGACATACCTTTGTGACGGGGTTCTGCTTGTGGATCGGTCTTTACCAGAAGAGCAATCAGTCCCGAACGACGTGCATTAGTAATCCAGGTCTTCGACCCATTGATGACCAAGTCATCTCCGTCAACACGAGCAATAGTTGAGATTCCTTGCAGGTCTGAACCTCCACTGGGCTCAGTCAAGGCCATGGTGGCACGAAGTTCACCGGTGGCCATCAGGGGAAGGTATTTGCTCTTCTGCTCTTCAGTGCCATACATGGTGAGCAACTTGGCAACTACGGTGTGACCGCCCATTGCTCCCGAGAGGCTCATCCATCCCCGGGCCAACTCTTCGGTTACCTGGACATACGCAGGCATGGAAATAGGAAGTCCGTCATATTCTTCAGGAACTGCGAGACCGTAGATACCCATCTCTTTCATCTGTTCAATCCACGCTTCAGGGTATTCGTTGGCGTGCTCTACTTCGTTGACGGTGGGCTTAACGTCGCGATCGATGAATGCTCGGACAGTGTCTACGAGCATCTGTTCATCTTCATTGAGATAAGAGGTCATAAAAACAAAATATATCATATTGACCGTATCCGACAGAGCTACAACGAATATTATGTAAAGAGCACTTTCGCCCTATTTCGCGGGCATTTCATGCGCACATATACCTAGGAGCACTGCTGATGATCCCTCCCCGCCAGCACCAAGTTCGTCCCCAACTCGGCGATGAAGCTGCCTCCTTCTTGCGTGACCAAATCACCTCCGGCACACTCCCCGCTGGCGCACCAGTTCGTCCCGAAACAGTTGCCGACGAGCTCGGTATTTCCACCACCCCCGCCCGTGAAGCACTGCAGGCACTTCGTGCCGAAGGATTCCTTGACCTTGCCCCCCGTCGCGGATTCACCGTTGCCAAAGTTGACGGCAACGATGTGCGCGACATGTTCCTCGTTCAGTCCATGGTTGCTGGAGAGCTGGCAGCTCGTGCTGCTTCGAAAGCAACCCCTGAAACGGTTGCCTCACTTGAGCAGATTCACACCGAACTTGTCGCTGCAGCAAACCGTGGAGACCTGGGCGCACTGGAGGAACTGAACCATGCCTTCCACCGTGAAATCAACCTCACTGCAGATGCTCCCCGACTGGCGTGGGTGATCAAACTCGTTTCACGATATGCACCACGTCGTTTCTATGCAACTATCAACGGCTGGCCTGAAACCACCGTGCACGATCACTCAGGTTTGCTCGATGCAATCCGACAGGGCGATGCAGAACGAGCACGCCAGGAAATGACCGAGCACGTGCGTCACGCGGGTGAACAACTCGCGAGCCACATCGACGCTCGTATCGCCGCCCAGGGCTAAACAAAACGCGGTTGTTGCTGCTCTTGCTCTCCCATAATGAGTTTGGTATATAATATTTTCTGTTACTCGATGAGAGGAAAACAGTAGTGAAAATCGTTGTATTGATGAAGCAGGTGCCCGACACCTGGGGTGAGCGCAAGCTCGACACCTCAACAGGATGGGTAGACCGCGGCGGTGACAATGTCATCGATGAAATCAACGAGCGCGCACTCGAGGTTGCCCTCTCCTACAAAGACTCCGATAAGTCCGCTGAGGTTATTGTGATGACCATGGCACCCGGTGATGTCAGTGAATCCATCAAGAAGGCACTGGCCATGGGATGTGACTCAGCAGTGCACATCAACGACGCTGCACTCGCAGGTGCAGACGCAGGCCTCACTGCCGCCACGCTTGCAGCAGCAATCAAGGAAATCTCCCCCGATCTCGTTGTCGCCGGTAATGAATCAACGGATGGACGTGGAGGAATTGTTCCTTCGATGATTGCCGAGCACCTCGGCTTTGCTCACTTAGGAATGCTCGGATCCATTGAAATCTCTGGCAGCTCTGTGTCAGGTACTCGACTACTCGAAGACGGAACCCAGCAGGTTCATGCTGAATTGCCTGCGGTCATCTCAGTGAACGAAAGCAATCCCGATGCTAGATTCCCCAGTTTCAAGGGAATCATGGGCGCCAAGAAGAAGCCTGTTGCCACAAAGACCGCTGGGGACCTGGCTGCGGCAGTTCCAGCTGGATCAACAACAGTACTCACCACCACAGTTCGCCCTGCACGCGAAGCAGGAATCAAAGTTATCGACGACGGCACAGCTGCCCAGCAGCTGGCTGACTTCCTCGTCTCGAACAGACTGATCTAAGGCAGGTACTCACATGTCGAACATTCTTGCCCTCGTAGAACTCAACAGTTCTGGATCGCTCAGCTCTACTACGCCCTCACTCTTGGCATCGGCTACCAAGCTGGGCACTCCCGTTGCTGTCGTTGTTGTTGCCCCAGGAGCAGCGGCAAACCTTGCCCAAGAACTCGGAGCATTAGGTGCCGCACAGATCATCATTGCTGAATGCGCACAGGCAACTACCGCGTTAGCAACCCCTGCGGTTGCTGCACTCGAAGCAACAATCAGCTCAACTAGTCCTGCCGCAGTACTGATTCCCAACACCATCAACGGCCGTGAAGTTGCCGGTCGTCTTGCCGTGCGTTGCAACACCAGCGTCTTGGTTGACGCAGTAGATCTCACATCGGGCACTTCTGGAATTGTGTCCACACACTCTGTCTTCGGTGGTGGTTACACCGTCGAAGCCCACACCACAGGTGGCCTCGTAATTGCCACAGTCCGTCAAGGATCGCCTGACGGTCGCACCCCGGTTGCTTCGCCTGCAGTGAGCACGATTTCTTTTGAGATCAACCCCGCACAGTCCGGAACAATTGCGAGCACCCAAGTGCAAGATTCCAACTCAACACGGCCCGAACTTCGTGGTGCTGAGAAAGTCGTCTCAGGTGGTCGTGGTCTTGGTACGGCTGAGAAGTTTGTTCTTGTTGAGCAACTGGCAGACACCCTCGGTGCTGCAGTTGGCGCATCACGCGCAGCGGTGGATGCCGGGTTTATCCCCCAGTCACACCAGGTTGGACAGACTGGTGTGACTGTCGCACCACAGCTCTATGTTGCTCTCGGAATCTCTGGCGCCATCCAGCACCGTGCTGGTATGCAAACTTCAGACACCATCATCGCCATCAATAAAGACGGCGATGCGCCTATCTTTGAGGTTGCAGATTTCGGAATCGTGGGAGACGTCTTCACTGTTGTTCCGCAGTTGATTTCTGCAATCGAGGCTCGTCGATGAGCAACCTTGCTGCTGCATTCAGCAGCCCAGAAACCAAAAAGAAGCTTGCTTGGGGAATCCCCCTTGCACTTGTTGTCCTTGTTGCCATCGTCTTGGCTGCCCAGTGGTATCGCGCCAGCGAGGCTGGTGCTGCATTCCTGGCTCAATACCCCGGAGCAACAGAGCTTCCTGCTGGGGCTCCTGAAGGATTCCCGGCATGGTTGAACTTCCAGCACTTCCTCAACGCATTCTTCATTGTGTTGATTATTCGCACCGGATGGCTCGTTCGCACTACCCAGCGCCCTGCCGCCTATTGGACCCGAAACAATAAGGGACTACTTCGCACAAAGGGTGGGCCTAAGAAGATCAGCCTAGATCTGTGGCTTCACCTTAGCCTCGACTTCCTCTGGGCAGTCAATGGCGTGATCTTTATTGTTCTGCTGTTTGTCACAGGACAGTGGATGCGTCTGGTGCCCACAACCTGGGAAGTCATTCCTAACGCCTGGTCTGCAGCAATTCAATATGCGTCACTTAATTGGCCTGTTGAGAATGGCTGGGTCAACTACAACAGCCTTCAGCAGCTGGCGTATTTCCTCATCGTCTTTGTTGCGGCACCATTGGCAATACTCACCGGTATTCGCATGTCTAACGCCTGGCCTGGTCCTTCCGCCAAGATCAGCAAGCTCTACCCACTTCCCGTGGCTCGGGCAATCCACTACCCCGTGATGCTGTTCTTTGTGCTGTTTGTCATTGTTCACGTGACTCTCGTTCTCACCACAGGCGCACTCCGCAACCTCAACCACATGTATGCCGCAAACAACGGCGACAGCTGGCTTGGCTTTGGCCTGTTCGCTGGATCGCTCGTTCTCACTGTTGCAGCATGGATTTTGGCCAAGCCTGCATTCCTGCAACCTGTGGCAACAATGACCGGCAAGGTCACTCGCCAGTAGTACTAATTCAGACCGAACTCAGCCAGCACTGATTCGGTATCTGCACCGAGTGCCGGGATGGGACCCATCGCAGGTTCATAGGACTGCGCAGTCACAGGTGGCAGTAATGAGCGTGCGGTGTCGCCGTGAGGGAGTTCAACTTCACGCCACCTATTGCGTGCGGCAAGCTGTGGGTGGGCAGAGAAGTCACGCATGTCTCGCAGTTGAGCATTGGCAATTCCTGCTTCGTCCAAGCGTGCAAGAGCCTCGTCGTTTGTGAGCGTTGAGAAGGTGCTGTTGATGACCTTGTGTAATGCAGGTCGGTTCTGCACGCGTGACACCCCAGCACTAAAGCGTGGATCGGTCGCAACCGAGTCATCCTGCAGAACAACCTCACAGAACTTGACCCATTCGCGTTCGTTTTGAATGCCGAAGAAGACTGTTCCGTTGCTGGTATTGAACGGGCCATATGGAGCGATGGTGGCATGTTGAGCACCGGAGCGTGGCTGCTGAACACCGCCATACTCTGCATAGAGATAGGGCTGACTCATCCACTCACCCAATGCCTCCAGCATGGATATTTCGAGCACATCTCCCTTGCCCGTTTTACCCCGCTGAATCAAGGCACTGAGCACACCTGAATAGGCATACATACCCGCAGCAATGTCTGCGACAGAGATTCCCACTTTGGCCGGAGCTTCTTCGGTGCCGGTCACACTGAGCAAGCCTGCTTCACACTGCACGAGCAAGTCGTAGGCCTTCTTCTGCTCATAACTTCCGCCACGGCCATAGCCAGAGATGGAGACATAGATCAACTGCGGGTTGATGTTCAACGCTTCTGCAGAGCACAGACCCAACCGTTCAATGGCGCCTGGCGCCAAATTCTGGATAAACACATCTGCCTTCGAAATGAGTCCCTTGAGTGCAGCAATACCCTTGTCACTTTTGAGGTCTAGAACGACGCTTTCCTTATTGCGATTGATCCAGACGAAGTAGCTTGCTTCTCCATGAACCTTGTCGTCATAGGCGCGGGCAAAATCTCCGGCATCTCGTTCAATCTTGATCACTCGAGCACCGAGATCAGATAGCTGACGGGAAGCAAAAGGGGCCGCAACAGCTTGTTCGAGAGTGACGACGGTGATGCCATCGAGTGGGCGAACCATGGTGTTACTCTCCCGCCCTCGCCAGTATGCGCTTAGCCCGGTCAACGACCGGCTTATCAATCATCACACCGTTGTGCTGTGAAGCACCGCCTTCAAGTCCCTCGATTTCCTGAGCCCAGGCAATCTGTTCTTCACTGGGGCGAAAACTTGTCTTGACCGGTTCGACCTGAGCAGGGTGGATGCACAGCTTTCCGCCGCAACCGAATTCTCGTGCACGTTTAGCCTCTGTGGTAACCACAGCGACATCTTTGATGCTCAAGCTGGGTGAATCAACTGGGGTGGCAATTCCAGCAGCACGCGAAGCAACCACAATGTTGGCTCGGGCATAATCAGTAACACGTTCATGAGTTGCGTCTGTATCTACCCCGAAATCAACGGCACCGAAACCAAGCCTGGTGACACCTGAAACGTGTGCTATCTCATTGACGTTGACAAGACCCAGTGCTGATTCGATCAGAGGGACTATCGCCAACTCCGCTGGCAGCTCATTAACTGCATCTTGTATCTGTTGTCCTGTTTCTGCTTTGGGAATCATGACACCCAGAAGACCGTTGTTCTCAGCTTCTGAAACTAACTTCAAAGCAGCAAGATGTTCGGCAGCAAGGTTGCTGTCAATTCTCACAAGTGCGGTCAGTCGAATATCGGCCTGAGAGGTTGTCAATGCAGTGACTGTTTCGCTCAAAGCCATGGATTTGTTTTCTGGGCCGACCGCATCTTCCAGATCAATAATGATCAGGTCAGCACCAGACTGATGGGCTTTGACGAAGCGCTCTGGTCGATCCCCAGGGACAAACAACAAGGTAGTGGCATTGGCCACTACGTCCTTGCCTGACCACGGAGTTGACGCCATTATTGTGCCGCTGTCTCTGGCAGTGACGATTCATCGGGACGTGAGCCAGCAACGCTGGGCAGGTGGCCCTTCTTATAAATCATGAAGGAACGCTTGAAGCTGACCACAATCGTGCCGTCTTGGTTGAAACCTTCGGTGGCAACCGTCACAACACCCATGGTGGGCCTTGAGGCTGATTCGCGTAAATCCAAAACCTTGGAGCGGGAGTAAATGGTGTCACCTTCATAAACAGGTGCAGGCATGCGCACTTCGTCCCAGCCAAGGTTTGCAAAGACATTCATCGAAAGGTCCATCGTTGACTGTCCGGTGACCAATGCCAGTGTGAAGGTGGAGTTAACAAGAGGAAGTTTGTAACTAGTACCGGCTGCATAGTTTCGGTCAACGTGGGTCTTCGACACGTTTTGAGTCATCAGCGTGAACATCTGGTTGTCAGCTTCAGTGACAGTCTTCCCAAAGGGGTGGTAGTAGATATCCCCAATAGCGAAGTCTTCAAAGAGTCGGCCAGTCCAGCCTTCAACGACACGGGAGTTGTTGTCACTCATCTGTGTTTTCCTTAGATATTCAGGGCGCTCTACGCGTTAAATATATTATACAGAGCGAGTGGGTCCCAGGAGTAGCGGCTTCTTCTGATCCATCGTGAAGAAGTCATTGCCCTTGTCGTCGACAACAACGAAGGCGGGGAAGTTTTCAACCTCGATCTTATAGACAGCCTCCATACCCAACTCGGGGTAATCAATGATCTCCATCGAGCGAATGCTGTCCTGAGCAAGACGTGCAGCAGGTCCACCCACAGATCCGAGGTAGAAGCCACCATAGGTACCACAGGCCTTGGTCACCACAGAAGAACGGTTTCCCTTAGCCAGCATGACCATGGAACCGCCCGCCTTCTGGAACTCCTCCACATAGCTGTCCATGCGCCCAGCCGTGGTGGGCCCAAAGGAGCCAGTGGGAAGGCCCTCGGGGGTCTTCGCTGGCCCTGCGTAGTAGATGGGGTGGTTCTTGGCGTAGTCAGGAAGACCCTCACCGCGTTCCAGACGTTCGCGCATCCGGGCGTGCGCAATGTCACGAGCCACCACAATGGTTCCGGTCAGCATCACACGAGTACCAATAGAGCAGGCAGAAAGTTCCTTGAGGATTTCTTCCATGGGCTGGTTCAAGTTGATGGGAACACCAGGAGATGCCTGCTCGATTTCTTCCAGACCAGTTTCAGGAATGAAGTGTGCGGGATCGTGCTCGAGCTCTTCGATGAAGACACCCTCAGAGTTGATGGTTGCCAAGAGTTGGCGGTCTGCCGAGCAAGACACTGCGATAGCAATCGGCAACGACGCACCGTGACGAGGCAGGCGCACAACACGAACATCGTGGCAGAAGTACTTACCGCCGAACTGAGCACCAAAACCGATGGTTTTGGTCAGTTCGAAGACCTTCTTCTCAAACTCCAGGTCACGGAAACCCTGGCCTTCTTTGCCACCTTCGGTGGGGAGAGAGTCGAGGTAGTGAGTGGAAGCAAGCTTCGCCGTCTTCACCGCGAAGTCAGCTGAGGTTCCGCCGATGGTGATAGCCAGGTGATACGGAGGGCACGCAGCAGTTCCAAGGCTGGCAATCTTTTCGCGCAGGAACTCCAACAAGCGCTGCTCTTCGAGAACTGCCTTGGTCTCTTGGTAAAGGAAGGTCTTGTTCGCGCTACCGCCACCCTTAGCCATGAAAAGGAATTCATAGCTGTCTCCCTTGGTCAAAGAGATTTCCACTTCAGCCGGCAGGTTGGTTCCGGTGTTAACCTCGTCCCACATCGTCACAGGTGACATCTGGGAGTAGCGAAGGTTGAGGTCGTGATACGCCTTGGCAATACCGTTCGTGATGTATTCCGCATCGCGACCATCGGTCAAGATCCGGTGACCACGCTTTGCCATCACTAGAGCTGTTCCGGTGTCCTGACACATAGGCAGCACACCACCAGAAGCAACGTTGGCGTTCTTGAGAAGATCCAAAGCCACGTATTTGTCGTTGCCGGATGCTTCAGGGTCATCCAGGATCTTGCGCAGCTGGGCAAGGTGGGCTGGGCGCAGGAAGTAGTTAATTTCCTTATAGGCGGTGTAGGCAAGAAGCTCGAGTGCCTCAGGAGAGACCTGGGTAAAGGTGTGCTCACCGAGAGTGACGGATTCCACCCCCTGATCGCTGAGCAGAGTCCGGTCATAGTCCGAGGACTGACGGTGAAGAATCTGGTATTCGCCCTTATTCATAATTGCCTTTGCGTTAGGGAAGTAATAAAAGTTTGCCGGTGGTTTTACGCCCAGCCAAGTCGTCCTGAGCCTGGGCGGCATCCGCTAAGGGGTAAGTGCCACCAATGCGCACATCCAACTTCCCCGCAATAACGGCATCTGTGAGCTCGCCCCAGCGCCAGTTGCGCTCTTCGGGCGTGAGCAAGTAATTCCAGAGCGTGGGACGAGTAATGAAGAGAGAACCACCAGAGTTCAGTCGCTGCAGATCAAATTCAGGAACAGGCCCTGAGGCCGCACCGAAAAGAACCATGTATCCGCGGATAGCTAAGGACTTCAGTGAACTATCAAAGGTTGCCTGTCCCACACCGTCATAGACAACATTGACCCCCTGGCCGTTGGTGAGTTCACGGACGCGAACATCAAAACCGTCGTAGTCCAGAACTTCATCAGCACCGGCAGCCCGAGCAAGTTCTGCTTTCTTCTCGTCAGAGACTGTAGTGAAGACTCTTGCCCCACGAAGCTTTGCGAGCTGAATCAGTAACAGGCCCACGCCACCTGCTCCGGCGTGAATGAGTGCAGTGTGTTCAGGGCCCAGTGGGAAGGTACTGGATGAGAGATAGTGTGCCGTCATTCCCTGCAATGGCAACGCCGCTGCAGTGAGGTCATCCATGCCCGCGGGGATGAGCAGTGCCTTATCTGCTGGCACGAGTGCCAACTCGGCATAGGTTGAGATGCCGTCAGTGAAGGCAACGCGTTGACCAACCTGGAGGTTGGCCACTCCCTCACCCAGGGCTTCTACTGTTCCCATTCCTTCTGCACCCAGAATATGAGGAAGAGGGATGGAGTAGATGCCCTTGCGTTGATAAATCTCAATGAAGTTCACGCCGGTGGCACGCATGCGCACCAGCACCTGGCCGTAACCTGCAACAGGTGGTTCAACTTCGGTGAAGTTCAGGACTGAAGAGTCACCAAATTCACTCAGAACTATCGCTTTACTCATTAAGCAATTCTGGCACTGAAGCTAGCGACGAATCTTGTCGCTGAGTTCTTCAATCACACTGAAGAGTACATCCACGTCCTCAACTTCTGTTCTGAAGTTTGTGTAGCAGGGGCGCAACCAGCAGTGCCCATCAATCATTGCGGGGGAGAGATACACACGACCATCTTCAACAATTGCCTTACACAGCTCAGCATTGTGATCACTGACCTCTTGGGGATCAGTCATTCCCTGTGGCAGATACTGCACAGGAACCACGGAAAGCTGTGGGCGGTGTGGCATCACGCGATAGCGCGCATCAACACTTGCTCTGTCATAAGTGATCTGTGCCAATTGGAGATCGTGTTCAATTGCTTCACGGAACTGACTGGCACCATGGGTTTTGAAACCAAGCCACAGTTTGAGCGCACGCAAAGGCCTGGAATATTCCAGCGTTACATCAACAGGGTTGGGCTCTTCGGTGTTGTGCGGCATGTAGGCCTCGTTGTGGCCAAAGGTTTCGGCGAGCGCGGCATAGTCCCGAACCAGCACAATGCTGCACGCTTTGGGCACAAACAACCACTTGTGTGCATCAATGGTGACCGAGTCAGCAAGTTCTAGCCCATCAAAGAGCGGGCGGGCTGAGTCTGCACCAGCTGCTGGAGCACCGTAAGCTCCATCGACGTGCATCCACACGTTGTAGGTGTTGGCAATCCGAGCAATTTCTCGCAGAGGATCAACAGCACCAGTCAGGGTTGTCCCTGCGCTTGCAATAATCGCCATTGGTTTCACACCATTGGCAATGTCCTCTTTAATGGCACGTTCTAGCTCAACGGGAATCATTCGGCGCTGCTCATCAATGGGGATGGAGCGAATGGCCTTGTTCCCGAGACCGAGAAGTTCAACGGCACGGCGGTTGGAGTAGTGAGCTTCGCTCGAGCAATACACAGCAAGAGGGACACTATTTCCTTCTGCACGCGAGTTGGGAACAGCCTTCTGCCTCGCAACTGCCAAACCGGTGATATTGCTGATCGTTCCACCGGAGGTGAATAATCCTCGTGAATTAGGGAATCCAATAAAGTCACCGAGCCATTTACTGGTTTGGACTTCGAGCATGGTGGATGCTTTGGAATTCAATGCAACATTGATGTCATAACTTGCAGCGAGGAAGTCTGCGACAGCACCCACTTCAAGACCACTAGATCCGATGTATGCGAGGAAGCGTGGCCTGGACTGGGCAATGGACTGGTCCAGCACTTCGGCAGCGAGGCCCAGAGCAGCTGTTGCATCCATTCCGGTCTCGGGTAAGTGTTCTTTGAGGAGTTCGACAGTGGCTTGTGTGAACTCTGGTTCACCTTCGCGTGCCTTGTCTTGTCCCTGCCACATCTTGTTGACGGTCAGGAAGGTTTCTTCGAGAACGCTCTCGCGCTCTTCGCCCAATCGCAGAAAATCATGCATGGGTCAAGGTTACGCACGGCGCTTTGAACCCGGCTATATCAGGGAACATCCTGTGTCCCGCCTGCTGGACAGTCGATCAAGTAAACGGAATATCTACAGAGACTTCTTGGTTGATACATTGAGACGTCGACACAGGAGCAACGTGACTACTACCTCGGAGAAAGAAAGCCAGCTGAGCACTTTCAGCAGCTTGCTTCGGGTATACCCATTTGTGCAAGGAGCGCTGCCCCGACTGATTATTGGCATGGTTACTGCCCTCGCTGCCGCAGCAACTGCACTGTCTATACCTTTTGCTCTGCGCTGGTTGGTGGACAACCCCCTCTCCACCGGAGATGCTGCTCAGATCATTCCTGGCGTTGCGGTCATCTTTGGCCTCGGCCTTGCCGAGGTCACCTTTATTTACCTTCGCCGCTGGCTCACACTCGGTCCCGGTGTTCACCTCGAAGGCAAGATGCGCAACGCCATATATGTGCATCTCCAGCGCCTTCCCGTCGCGTTCCACGACAAGTGGCAAAGTGGGCAGTTACTTTCCCGCGCCATGGGTGACATCAGCACCGTGCGTCGCTGGATTTCTTTCGCCCTTGTTCAACTTGTCACTAGCACCATCATGCTGGTCACAGGCTTTAGCCTGCTCTTCGCCTTCAACGCCCTGCTGGGATTCATCTTCCTGGTGTGCTCGCTGCCGTTGATCCTGATTAGCATTCGATTCCAACGACAGTTCACAACCCTGGCTCGCAGCACACAAGATCAGCAGGGTGACTTGGCAACTGCCATTGAAGAATCTGTTCACGGCATTCGTGTGTTGAAATCCTTTGGTCGTGCTGGCGAAGCTCTTGAAGAATTCCTCGAACAAGCAAATGAGCTGCGCGGCACTGAACTAGCTAAGGGAAGAGCAAACGGCCGGATGTGGTTCTGGATGTTGCTCATCCCCGACCTCGGCTTTGCCATTACCTTGCTTCTGGGCATTATTCAGGCGGAGCAAGGAATTGTTTCAGTTGGAACACTGATTGCTTTCTTTGCTACCGCCGCATTGCTCAAAGGACCTATGCAATCCATTGCACCCATGCTCTCCATCTCTATCGAGGCGGCAAGCTCACTCAATCGCTACTTCGAGGTCATGAATACTCCGGTGGAGATTCTGGAACTCGAGACAGCAACGGAACTCCCACCAGGGCCCGGTGAGCTGGTATTTGAAGATGTTCACTTCCGCTATAGCGATGCACAAGAACACCACGCAGATTTGCTCAACGGTATAAACCTGAGCATCAAGCCTGGTGAAACCATGGCGCTTGTTGGGCTCACCGGTTCGGGCAAGACGAGTCTGACTGCCCTCACCACCCGACTCTTTGATGTGACCAGTGGTCGCATCCTCATAGATGGAATAGACATCCGAGACGTCACCATCGAAAGCCTGCGCACACAGGTCGCCATGGCTTTCGAAGATGCCACGCTGTTCTCCATCTCCGTTCGAGATAACGTCTTGCTAGGCCGAGAAGACTTAACTGATAATCCTCAGCTGAAAGACGAGGCCGAGGAGCTACTGCAACAGTCTCTCGACATCGCTCAGGCCGACTTTGCTCGCTCCTTACCCAAGGGCGTGGAGAGCAAGATTGGCGAGGAGGGGCTGAGCCTTTCTGGCGGTCAGCGTCAACGTCTTGCTCTTGCTCGCGCAATTGCCGTGCAGCCACGGATATTGGTGTTGGATGATCCGCTCTCCGCCTTGGATGTGACGACGGAAGCTGCCGTGGAGAAAGCGCTCCGGCAGGTTCTTGCGACCACAACAGCACTCATTGTTGCTCACCGCCCATCCACAGTGATGTTGGCTGACCGTGTTGCTTTGCTGCACGAGGGCAGGATCTTGGATGTGGGAACACACAGTGAGCTTTTGGCTCGCTGCCCCGAATACCGCAACGTGATTGCCTCCCTCGATGAGGAGAAGCGATGACAATTACTGGAGTTCGCGGAGAAGAACGATCCGACTTCACCAAGCAGGAAGGCAAACGCCTGCGCCAGCGCTCGCTTGCCCTGCTGGGGTCGCTTCTGCACCCTGTTCGAGTGCGGGTGTATTGGACTTTGGTGATTGTTGTAATCAGCACGGCAGCCCAGGTTGCCGGGCCCACGCTATTGGCACTGGGGATTGACCAAGGTTTGACCCAAGTCGTGACAAACCACAACTGGTTACCTGCCCAACTGATCGTTGCCGCCTATGTTCTCACTGCCATCACCAGCGCCAGCATGATGGCCATCTATATGCGCTCCTCTGCCGTGATCAGTCAGAGTGTTCTGTTAGACCTGCGCGAGCGAGTCTTCGCACACACCCAAAATTTGAGCATGAGCTTCCACGAGAACTACACCTCAGGACGTGTCATTGCCCGCCAAACCAGCGACATCGAAACCTTGCGCGAACTCCTCGATGGAGGAATTAGCAACCTGTTCCGCGGCATCTTGCTCATGACCTTCACCGCTGCCGCGCTGATTGCGCTGGACCCTTCCAGCGCTATTCCTCTGCTTGTTGCTCTCATTCCCTGCTACTTCCTTACTCGCTGGTTCTCCGACACCTCGAAAAAGCAGTTCCGTGAAGCACGCACCTTCTCCGCACGACTGATTGTCCAATTCGTTGAAACAATGACCGGTATTCGTGCAGTGAAGGCGTTCCGCCGGGAAGAACGCAACGAGAAGAGCTACGCCCTTGCAGTTGATGACTACCGCGAAGCAAACCGCAAAGTAATCCGCCTGTTCGGAACATACGATCCAGGTCTCAAAGTCATCGGCGTCTTTACCCTGGCAGCGGTATTGATTCTGGGTTCGTTCCGTGTTGCCAACGGCGCCATGGATGTTGGTGTTCTCCTCGCTGCTGTTCTCTACACCCGCCGATTCTTCGAACCGATGGAAGAACTTGCCATGTTCTATAACTCTTTCCAGAACGCGTCGTCAGCTCTGGAGAAAGTCTCCGGCATGCTCGAAGAACAACCCTCTGTGACTGAGCCAGCGAACCCCGTCCACCTCGCACACCCGCAGGGCAAGCTCGATTTCTCTCACGTGCGCTTTGGCTATAACGACTCAGCTGTGGTTCTTCCTGATCTTGATCTCCACATCCTGGCTGGACAGACCATCGCTGTGGTGGGAACCACCGGCGCTGGGAAGTCCACCCTGGCCAAACTGGTGGCCAGGTTCTATGACCCCACCTCTGGAACAGTCAGCCTGGACGGTATTGATCTGCGTGAACTGGCGAATGCTGACCTGCGTCGCGCCATCGTGATGGTGACGCAAGAGTCATATCTCTTCTCTGGCTCTGTTGCCGACAACATCGGTTTGGGTAAACCAAATGCAACCTTCGACGAGGTGAAGCAAGCTGCCATAGCCGTGGGTGCGCATGACTTCATCATGCGTTTGCCTGAAGGATACGACACCGACGTGAATAAGCGGGGTGGTCGTCTCTCTGCCGGTCAACGTCAATTGCTTTCCTTTGCCCGTGCATTTATTGCTGACCCCACCGTGTTGATTCTTGATGAAGCAACAGCATCACTGGATATCCCAAGCGAACGACTAGTTCAGCAAGGCCTGCAGACCCTGCTGGCCGATCGCACCGCGATTATCATCGCGCACCGTCTCTCCACCGTCTCTATTGCAGACCGTGTGCTGGTGATGGAGCACGGCGAGATCATTGAAGATGGAACGCCAGAGGAATTGATTGAAGGAACCGGCAAGTTCGCCAGCCTTCACACCGCCTGGCGAGACTCGCTGGCTTAGGCCACTCCGCCCACAACGCTGTAGTCGCCGAGGACGGTGTCACCCGTCTTGGCAAGAACAACAACCAGTGAGCCATAGCCACCACGCCATTCGGAATGAATGCGGGTGTGCTCTAACTCGGGAACCTCCATCGATGCTTCGCATCCCTGTTCCGTTGCTTTCACCTCGCACGGAACACCATTGATGGTTACAGAAACTTCAGCAGCAGAAGTCGTAACGGAGACGGACACGAGAACCTTGCCATCGATAACATCTCCAACACTCGAAGAAACGCTGAGTGTGAGTTCAGCTTCGCCCACTCCGAGTTGACTCCAGCGTGAGGCGGGAAGTTCAGGGGTGCGCGGAGCCGCAATGCGACGGTTGCGGTAGTGATCAAACGCCCAGGCATAGGCCAACAAATTACTGTCGTCGTAACCGCGACCGGCAAAGGTGAGACCGGTCGGCATACCAATATCGCTGAGAATACCCATAGGTGCGGTCACAGTGGGGATACCGAGGTGGCGAGGAACGAGGTTGCCGTTGGCAACCCATGTTCCGTTTCGCCACGCAAGGTCAGCAGATGCAGGATTAACATCTGCATCAGCAGGACCAATATCTGCCGAGGCAGGGAAGACAACGGCATCGAGTCCGAGTTCATCCATCCAGTCTTCGAGGTCAAGCTTGCGCGCTTTCTCGAGTCCTGGAATACCCTCTGCCATATCTGGAATGTCGACCAGTGCCGGAATACCGTCACGCTTGGCGCGTGCCACATATTCCTCGAGCGGAACATCCTCTGGTGCAAAGCGGTGCAGATGATCGTCATACCGGCCAGGTACTGAACCAGTTGGAACAGGGAAGATCTTCTCTGGCTCAACATCAGCCAGGGCATGGAGTGCAGGGTCATTGTTTGCGGCAAGGAAATCATGCCAGCCAAACATGGAAAGCTCCCACAGCTCATGCTCTGCGAAGTGTTCGGGAACGAGGCCACGTGCTGTGAGGTTTTTCGCCCCTTCTCCACGGCTCTCGTAGTTGGTGACCACAGGGAAGTCTGTCTCAATCACCTCAGCGCCCAAGGCTTCGAGGTCTGCCTTGGCGTGGTGCCAGAGTTCAACAACCGAGTCACGGGTTTCAATGACATCGATCTCGTCTTGAACGTGATCCTGTGGTTTCTTGTTGATATACATCCGAGGAATAGCAATGCGCTTGCCACGAAGAGCGTCAGGGTTTTCCAAACCAACATACGAAGCAGGGCGTAGCTCAGAACTCTTCGGGGTTGGGACCCAGGGCTGCATTCGCCAGAAATCGCCACGCACTTCCCAGTCATCTGCGACAACTTCATCGAGCAGTGCAAGCATGTCATCCATCGTGCGGGTGTGAGGAACAACCACATCCATGGTGGGAACCAGTGGCCAGTTACCCCGGGTCGAAATCACTCCACGGGAAGGAGTGTATGCACACAACCCGTTGTTATTTGCCGGTGCACGCCCAGATGACCACGTCTCTTCACCCAGACCAAAAGCAGCAAAGCTTGCACCAGTTGCCGTTCCTGAACCATTGGAGGATCCTGAACCAAACGCAGCAGTGAGGAAGTTAGCGTTATAGGGGCTTTCTGCACGACCATAGAGTCCGCGCTGCATGCCACCGTTTGCCATCGGTGGCATATTGGTCAAACCAATCAGCACAGCACCTGCTTTTCGCAGTTGCGCAATGGTGAAGGCATCATCGGTTGCGATGAGATCTGCAAAAGCAGGCGAGCCTGAGGCAACCGTGAGGCCTTTGACCTTGTAGCTGTTCTTGGCGGTGTAGGGAATACCGTCCAGAGGACTTAAGAGTTCTCCGCGAGCACGACGTTCATCAGATGCACGAGCTTCAGCAAACAGTTCCGGGTTGAGGATAGGAACAGCATTGAGCGTGATGCCATGGCGGTCATAGTAGGCAATGCGATTGAGGTATGCGGCAACAAGCTCCACGCTTGTGATGTTGCCTGCGTCTAAATCTGCACGCAGCTGCGCAATGCTTTTCTCAACAACGTTGTAGGACATTGCTCCAGCCTAACCTCAGAGCTGAGAATTCACTTATTGGAAAAGTGCGAGCAGTTCGGCAATCGTGGTGTTGTTATTTAAAGGGTGACGCAAGGGAATTTCACCGTGCACGGTGTAGTGATTATTGCGACCGAGCTTTGTCTTCTCGACATAACCTGCCTCAACGAGATCGTTGAGTATTCCTGCGGTTGCCCGCGCAGTAATCCCAACCTTTGCCGCAATCTGATCAACGGTGAGATCAGATGCTTGTGCAACGGCAACCAGCACGTGTCCGTGGTGGGTGAGGAATGTCCAGTTCGCCATAGTTATATCCTGACAGACCTACGCCACACAGGCTTCAACTCAGCCAGTTCTTCTTCAGTAGCTTCAGGGAATTGCTCTCTTGCAACAGGCTCACTGTGCTGAGGTTCTCTGTTTTTACTCACCACCAAGCTTGCCACGATTGCCGTAATCAAGATCACCAAGATGACTGTCAAAGACAGTGAACTGGGCACCTTCACGATGTCGTGGAGCCCCATCTTGATTCCTACCCAGACCAAGACCAGAGCCAGTCCCACCTTCAGATAGATGAAGCGGTGCATCAAATCTGCCAGCAGGAAATACATTGCGCGCAGGCCCAGCAGGGCGAAGGCGTTAGCCGTGAACACAAGGAAGGGCTCCGACGTGACGGCGAAGATTGCCGGGATGGAGTCCACAGCGAAGATAATGTCTGTGAACTCAACAAGAACCAGCACCAAGAGCAATGGCGTGGCAAGCAGTGCCCCACCTATACGAACGAAGAGGCGTTGTCCGTAATATTTCTTGACCGAGGGAACCCGAGCTGAGAACCATGTGTAGAACCGCCCCTGAGTCGGGTCTGAATGCTCGTTTCGCTTGATGAGCATCTGTATTCCGGTGAAGATGAGGAACGCTGCGAAGAGGTAGAGCACCCAGGCAAAGTTTTCGAGAATCACTGCACCGAGTGCAATAAAGATGCCGCGGAAGATGAGAGCCCCAACCACCCCGAGGAAGAGAACTCTGTGCTGGTACTTTCTCGGAACGCTAAAGGCAGCAAAGATCAACGCCCAGATAAAGACGTTGTCAATGGCTAGTGACTTTTCAATAACAAACCCAGCGAAGTATTGCTGACCGTATTCTTCGCCGTAGACATTCCAGATCAGCGCGCCAAAGCCCACTCCGGTGGCCACCCAGAATGTTGACCACAACGCTGCTTCACGCAGCGAGATCTCATGTGCCTTTCTGTGCGCAAAGAGATCAATCAACAACATGACGATGATTCCCGCGCAGACTGCGAGCCACATCCAGAGTTCTACGTTCACGTTTCAACCTCACTAAAGAAAAGTTATTACTGAATATATTTTCATGTATTATTCTTCTAGTCAACTGATTGGATGCATATGTTTGAATCTCTCGGGCTCGCGGTGAGCAACCTGACCTCTCCCCCTGTGTTGGCATTTGTTCTGGGGCTCATTGCAGTAGGACTTCGAAGCAAACTCGAGATCCCCCCGCAGATATTTAGCGCCCTCTCCATTTACTTACTCCTGGCCATCGGCATCAAGGGAGGAGTGGGCCTGCGGCAAGCAGACCCTAGTCAGATTGCTGTGCCGATTGCCCTCGCCATCGCAGTGGGACTGCTCATCCCTATCGCGGCATTTGCCGCACTCAAACTCCTCACCCCACTGACACAAACAGACCGTGGCGCCATCGCTGCCCACTATGGTTCAACATCCCTGGTGACCTTCACCGCAGGGCTCATGTTTGTGGAATCCCTCGGACTCGAAGCTGAAGGCTATCTCCCCACACTCCTCGCCATCATGGAAGTGCCTGGGCTGATCGTTGGCCTCGTGCTTGCCCGAAAGGCAAGCAAGAAACAAGCATGGGGACCCCTCTTGCATGAAGTGCTCACTGGAAAGTCGATCCTGCTTCTGGTGGGTGGACTGGTCATCGGTGCAGTGAGCGGTCAAGCCGGATACGAACGCGTCGAGCCCTTCTTCGGCGGGCTCTTTGTCGGAATCCTCACCCTCTTCCTCCTGCAGCTCGGCATTCAAGCAGGGTCACACCTGAAAGAACTCCCCCAGGCAGGGTGGGGCTTACTGGTCTTCGCACTGGCCTTCCCCGTCGCCGCAGGATTCACAGGCGTCGCACTAGCCAGCTGGATCGGAATGAGCGTGGGCGGGGCTGCAGTCTTCGGCATCCTCTGCGCGAGCGCCTCCTACATCGCAGCACCGGCAGCGGTGAAACTCTCACTGCCAGAAGCAAACCCAGGGTTCTATCTCACCGCCAGCTTAGGGATCACATTCCCATTCAACCTGATTGTGGGAATTCCTCTGCTGGTGTGGTTTGCGCAAACAATCTAGGGCTGAAATAACACAGCCCCCTCTGACGGAGGGGGCTTATGAAGAGTAGCTGGAGCGGGGCTCGATTCCTCACTCGCCTGTGCATGTTTGTTCTTTGTTGACTGTTCTTCAGAGATGTCAGTTGCAGAGAACTCGGAGTAACTATCCAAGTTCTCTGCAACCGGTATTGCTAGGAACGCTGTCTGCGACGGATTGAGTGCGCAACCATTAGTAGACCGAGCACTGTAGAAATTCCAAACATGCCAAGCAGAATTGCCTTGCTGGATCCAGTATTTGCAAGCGTCTGGCTAGAAGACGAAGCTGCTGCCGGGCTTGAAACAGGAGTAGCGGTCCACTGTGCATAAAGGGTGGTGTCCCCTGAGAATGTGGCGCTGGCTCCATCGGCATATGAGGTGCCAGTTCCACCAGCAACTGTGTTCCATCCGGCAAAGGTATATCCAGAACGCGTGAAGCTGTTTGTCGTCAAAGTCGACTGCAATCCCACGCTCTGAGTACTGACTGAACCTGCCCCACCATTGGGATCGTAAGAAAGGTTGATCAGGCTGTATGGGATAGATACTTTTGAAACAACTTCTTGGGTACTCAAGGCACCTGATCCAGACCCGACTGCACCGACAATAATCGCAAAGTCTCCTGCTTGAATTTGAGCTTTCTGGGAATCAGTAACAGTGACCGTGTAGTTCTTGACGGTTGACGTCGTATTGCAGCCTGGAACTGTTCCAGTGTTGAAGACGCCAATGAGATTTGCGGAAGTTGTCGTTTGAACCGTGTTCTTACCCACTACGAAATAGACTCCGTAACCCTGCTTTTCACATGTTGCATCAACACGCAGGGTGAAGGAGTTCCCGGAAAATGCAGCGGTCGGAACAGTGCCAAACCACAGAGCAATGTCCATTGGGTCTTGATTGTTAGTAGAGACGTTAAGCGGAGACGTGAATGAATTTGTACACGAGACGAGGTCAGTAGAACTACTCGATGTAAAGATATTCGGATTGTAAGAAGGATAACCACTCTGTGTAGTTTGAGTAGCCGCTTGCGTTGGGCATACCTCGGACGTAGTTACTGCGTTTGCAGAGATCGGAACAAGGCTTACCCCGATAGTCAAAACCAATGCGCTGATTACGCTTGCGACAAAACGAATCTTCATAACTTTTCCCTTAATTCCTCAATTCACTCTTTAGGTTACGAATCGCAATATTGAGTAGAGATAAAAACTGTGGCGCACCCCAGAGCTACTTCTTTGAACGCCGTCGCCAAATTGACATCGGAAACACGATTGTTCCTACGGCAGCCAACGCTCCAGCAATGCTGAGTAATACCGTCGTCTGGCTGCCGGTATGAGGCAACACGGGCGTTGTAGAAGTTTCCGCTAGAGCAACTGAAGATTGCGAACTTGGACTCGAGGAAGCTGAAGGGCTACTACTGGGCGTAGGCGTGTTTGAGCTTGGACTAGTGCTTGGCGTGGGAGCTCCCGCTGTCCATTGGGCAAACAGAGTGATGTCTGCAGAAAAGTCGTATTGACCACCATCCGTGTATGCAGTCCCGGTTCCATTGGCAGCAGTATTCCACCCAGCAAAGGTGAAGTTCGACTTAGAGATTGAGCCAGCATTAGTCGTCAGAGCGGTTTGCGTGTCAGCCGACTGTGCCGTCAGGGATCCTGCCCCACCATTGGCGTCGAAGAGCACCGTTGGCATCACGTAAAGATTTACAGTGTGCTGCTGTGACCACTGGTTATCTTGAACGCTGAAACTACCGAATGAAACTTGGATATAACGTCTGTTGTTGAAGGCTGTAAAGGGCGGAACCGTAATACTGCTCCTTGGTGTCACAGCCTGTGGGTTGGTGTTTCCGGTGGGGAAGCTGCTTTTGAAGTCCACGTATTCAAATCCGCAACCGCCCGTACCGTTATTGGGATCATCAGTATTTGATGTAACTACGATGGTGTCTGCCCAACTCACGGCAACCATCTGCGGATCTGGATTTCCGGTGCAATCAACAGTGATCGTCACGACGTTTGCGTTGGCTGGTGAAGGTATCAAAGCGGAAGAGACAGCCACTGACAGTCCCAAAGTTAACAACGCAATGCCTCGATACATGTTCAACAAAATATGAAACGAGGTTGTGCCTCTAGGGGATTTTCTTTGGTAGACCCCAGAGAACTTGAAACCGCCGCGAGAACAAGGGAACTTGGGTCTGGGGTCTGCCCCAGAGAATGATGGGAACGAACCAAAGCCAAGTGGGAAAATTAGAACACCTACCATCAAGAGGTTTTCAATTGATTAAGCCGCGCATCCTTGTCGTTGAAGACGACGAATTCACTGGATCTCTCATTACGAGCGCTCTGGCGAACGAGGGTTTTGAGACGCAGCTGGCCACCTCAGCCCTCAGTGCAAAAGATGCCTTGCGCACTTTCGACCCTGATGCCGTACTGGTTGATATCGACCTTGGTGATGGCCCTAATGGAATTGAATTTGTGCAACTCGTCCACAAGAGCAGGCCTGAAATCGCACCCATTTTGCTCAGTAAGCATGGGGATACCGTTAGCGCTGGCGCTAAAGATGCACGTATCCCAGATGGAGTTGCCTACCTCAGGAAGAGCGTCATTCAGTCAACACAAGGTCTTGTTGACGCAATACGTGAAACTATGCGTGGTCGAACTGAAAATCTGCGTCACGATCAACAGCGCCAAGGTGCCCTTGATGCCCTGACCAAGAGCCAGCGTGAGATTTTACAAATGATGGCACAAGGGTTTTCCAACAAAGAAATTGCCGCGCAACGTGGCGTGAGTGTGTCTTCAGTCGAACAGTTAGTCACCGGAGTATTCAAAGCCTTTAATCTCACCAACGAAGACAAAGTTGTACCCCGCGTGGAGGCCATCCGCATCTTTGCCCGCGAAAGTGGTTTACCTCGGAGGCCGCAAGAGTGAAAACGACCTGGCGCAGGCTTGGACGTAGAGACGCCATCAATTGGATTGTGATCTCGGTCGTCAGTTCGCTTTCGCTCATTGGTGGCTTAGTTGGGACTAACCTGGCGAACACCGCACATGAATTGTTGTTCTTCGGCGTCACCGTTATTGCAGTGGCAACAGCCGTTGCGACATTGTTGTTAGGCCGATTCCTCATACGCATAATGGTCAAGAGCAGCTTGAGGTCACTAACTACAGTTGTTGTATTCGAACTTGCTGCAGTTATGCGGGCATTCGTACTCTCTCAACTGCTTGTGGAGTTCCATCTAATTCATACCAATGAATTCTTTTGGCGCTTATATGGTTCACAAGCGAATGTGTTCTTCCCCGCAATCATCACTTCGGCACTCGTCTCGATGGCCCGAGAATACAGCGAAAAGAATCAAGAACTGGCGGACTCGTTAGCAACCCTGGTTTCAACCAAGGATGAACTTGCTGAACGAACAGCGCACCGTAAAGATTCCCTTCTTCGCTCAGTGAGAGAGCAACTTAACAACGGCATGGCATTGCTGACGGGTAACAATCTCAATAACGACGCTTACCAGCTCAAATCACTCATTGACGAGGTGGTGAGGCCTATTAGCCACAGACTCGGTCGGGAATTCCTCACAGAAGATGCAACGACAGTGTCCACATTTTCAGTGAAAATACGATGGGCGCGAATTTGGGCAGCCGCATTAGAGGAGAATCCAATTCACCCGCTGTGGTTTACCTTATGGACAGCTCCCGTTGCACTTCAATGGTTTGTGATTTTCGCCGGTCAAAGATTCTTAGCTCCCTATCTCTCAGCCCTGGCATTCTTCATTCTCTGGTTCGCAGCAGCACGGTTTCTTTGGAACTACTTGCCTACGAAGCTAGGGCTCACTGCCCGTGGTGTTGCATATACACTCAGTACTTTCGCCATGGCATTCACTATGAACTGGTTCGTTCAAATTGTTTTCAGACTTGGACTGAATGACGCGGGTTTTGTCATAGGCGAGGCGCTCTGGATCGGAATGATTACTTGGACGATTTCGCTTGTTGTTGCGTTGCGAAATACTCTTCGTTCTACTAACGAGAAATTGACCACCGCCAACGAAGAACTAAAACGTCGCCTTATTGTTGAAAATGTCAGCGCTCGACACTTAGAGGAAGGCATCTCGCGTGTTCTGCACGGACCAGTGCAGGACGCCATTGCGGCTTCTCTCAAACGCATACAAGCGATGCCCCCGGGGACCCAACTTGGCGAGACTGAAATAACCGCTATCCGTCAGCCTATTGAAGAAGCCTTGAAGAAACTCGATCAAAAAGATCCGCACCAAATTTCTGCCGAACAAGGCATTGGAGACCTTGCAGCATTATGGGCGGGAGTGGTTGAAATCGAAGTTGTGTGGGGTGACGAAGTACTCAATTGCCTTCGAAATGCCGCAACAACCTCGAGCATCGTGATTGAACTTGTGCGGGAATCGGTCTCAAACGCGATAAGACATGGGGACGCACAACACATTTGGATCGAAGCGAACTTGAATGATTCAAGGAATGACGTTGTGATTTCAGTATCGAACGATGGCCTCCAAGTGAGTCACAACGCTTTGCCGGGAATCGGTACTTCATTACTTACAAGCATGTCGCTGTCATGGTCGCGTGTGAACACTGAAGTGGGTGTTACCTTAACCGCCACAATCCCTTTGCAGGCGAATAGCTTCATATCCTGATAGTGGATACCAATACCGCCACGAAAAAAGACAGAACAGAATAAACACAGCCCCCTCTGACGGAGGGGGCTTATGAAGAGTAGCTGGAGCGGGGCTCGATCCCGCGACCTCACGATTATGAGTCGTGCGCTCTAACCACCTGAGCTACCCAGCCACGAACATTTAGCTGATGAAGAAGCTAGCTTCTTCAGAAGTAAATGATCGGGCCCCGAGCGAGGATTGAACTCGCGACCCCTTCCTTACCATGGAAGTGCTCTACCACTGAGCTATCGGGGCGTATCCATACCTTCAAGGTTTCCCTCGAAAATTGGCACCGTAAGAGATTATCACCTCTGAGGGCATGCTAAAAACACAGACGGATTTTGGACATCCCGCGAACCTCTTCACGAGGGTTTCTTACCTGTCTAAACTTGCTCCATGTCGAAAAATGAGTGGTGGCGTTCTTCCGTTATTTACCAGATTTATCCCCGGTCTTTCGCTGACGCGAATGGGGATGGAATCGGTGACTTGGCAGGCATCACATCTCGACTTCCACAGCTCAAAAAGCTTGGCGTGGATGCCATTTGGCTCTCCCCCTTCATGACCAGCCCCCAGAAAGATGCTGGTTACGACGTGGCTAACTACTGCGATGTGGATCCACTCTTTGGCACACTCGCAGACTTTGATGCACTCGAGTCAACTGCGCACGACCTTGGACTCAAGGTCATTGTTGACCTTGTTCCCAATCACTGCTCATCAGAACACCCCTGGTTCTTAGAAGCCCTAGCTGCCGGTGAGGGCAGCGAAGAGCGAGCCCGCTTCATGTTCCGTGAAGGCGCAGGAGAGAACGGCGAGCTGCCACCGAATAACTGGGAGTCTGTCTTTGGTGGTCCTGCCTGGACCCGCACCACCAACCCAGATGGCACACCAGGCCAGTGGTATTTGCACCTGTTTGATTCAAGCCAACCTGACTTCGACTGGACCAACCCCTGGGTTCGTGAACGATTCCTCGAGATTCTTCGCTTCTGGTTAGACCGTGGGGTTGATGGGTTCCGCGTTGACGTGGCACACGGGTTATCGAAAGCTCCTGGTCTGCCCGACTTCCGTCGTGATGAGGCCTATTGGAATACTCCTGCCGAGATCCGTCCAGACAACCCCTACTTCGGTCACGACGGCGTGCACGAGATTTACCGCGAATGGCACAAGCTTCTTGAGGAATACCCCGGCGAGCGCATTTTGTGTGCGGAGGCTTTTGTTGAGCCACTGACCAAGATGGCGAAGTGGGTTCGCCCCGATGAAATGCAGCAAGCATTCAACTTTCCCTTCCTTGTCACTCGCTGGAATGGCGAGCAGATGCGCCAAGTGATTAAGGACTCCATCTCTGCTTTCCATGCCGTGGGCGCACCCAGCACATGGGTGCTTTCTAACCACGACCAGATTCGCCATGCAACACGTTTGGCTCTGGACCCCAATGCCAAGACTGCTGACCGCATCACCGGTATTGGTCCTCTGACTCAACCAAAGCCAGATGTTGCTCTTGGTCTTGCCCGTGGCCGTGCTGCTTCTGTGATGATGCTTGCCCTTCCTGGTGTTGCGTATATGTATCAGGGAGAAGAGCTGGGTCTTCCTGAAGCAGTGGACATTCCTGACGATAAGCGTCAAGACCCCACCTTCTTCCGCACCGCAGGCCAGTCTTATGGCCGCGATGGATGCCGGGTGCCCATCCCGTGGGAAGCAGATGCGGTCAACTATGGTTTCGGCCCCTCAGAGGAACCATGGTTACCCCAGCCTTCTGTTTACCGCGAATATGCTCGCGATCTTCAGGAAGGTAAGCCTGGCTCTACCCTCGAGCTATACACCTCAGCGCTGGCGATTCGAAAGAATCGGGCGCTGGGCGAGGGTGAACTGGAGTGGATTGAGGGAACCCCTCAAAACGTTCTAGGTTTCCGGAATGGGGAGGTGACTGTGTTCATCAACTACAGCACCGAGAACTTCATACTGCCTGAGGGCGAAATCATTCTCGATAGTGCAGACAGCTCGTCCGGAGTTCTTGCTCCTGCAGCTGCCGTCTGGATGGTTTAGTCCCGGACCTCGTTTGGTGCCTTACCTGCCCGCTGCACGATAAACGCATAGGGGTCCACTGGAGCATCGTTGATGCGAATCTCGAGGTGGAGGTGCGGTCCTGTGGTCACACCGGTCAAACCGATGTTTCCAACGAAATCACCTTTTTTCACGGTCTGTCCTGCGGTAACCGTGGGAGACCCAATGACCATGTGGCAGTAAACGCTGGTGAACTTGGTGCCGTCGAGGTTGTGTTCAATAAAGACTGCAACACCACAGGTAGGTCCTGGGTTTTCCACCAGCGAGACGATGCCATCGGCAACGGCATAGATCGGTGTTCCATAGGCTGGGTCGAAGTCCAGACCGGTGTGGAAGTTATACCAACCATAAAGATTTCTGTCGCCATACGGTGAAGAAATTCGAACCTCATCGACTGGCCAGCGCATACCGTTCGTTGAAACTGGAACGTTGACGTTGAGCTTCTTGGGCGCATATGCTCCCGCGGTGGGGGCGGCCTGCGCTCCCGTTACGCTCACACCATCACGGCCTGCAAGAACTTCTGCTCCCGTACCTTCCACGCTTTGTCCGTCACCAATTGGCAAAGTGCTCAGACGCGCTTGCTCTGATTGAAGTGCGATGTCTTCAGGTGACAATAGAGCGTTAGCAGGGATGCTGGTGGCAATAGCCAAACCGGCAACGAATGCCATGGCTACCAAACTAAAGATTTGAGCTCCCCGACGTTTGCGGGAGATGGGTGTCACAACCTTGGGCTGTGTCACCTTGCGCTTGTGCTTGACGCGCACCTTGGCAACAGGTGCTAACTGCTGGGCAACAATAGGTTGCGGAGCAAGAGTGATGCGAGCTGGAATCGGAGCAGTCGTGGTGGGTGGTTCAGTAAGCACAGGACCAGTAACGGGAGATTCAACCGCACTCACTTCTTCGCGAGGCAGTACTGCTTCGCTAGGAGTGACGTCAGGAGCTTGATTATCAGTAGTCTGCGCCAAAGGAGGTCGATTGCTGCGATCTCTGCGCAGCAATACTGGAGTTTCAGGCAAGGCCTCAATGACTGGTTCTGCCTCAACCACTGGATTCACTTGTGGTGATGGAACGGACTCAACTGGGACTTCTTGGATGGGGGCAGGTCGTAATCCCAGCATCTGGCGCTCAAGCTCTTCCGCCATGCGATCTTCGGAAAGCTGAGCTTCACGCGCTCGGAGTTCACGACGAGTTAGTGGGCGTGCAGGGTCCCCGGAAGCACTCTGCTGGTTACCAGCAGAGGGTTCAGCGGGGTCGTATGTCACCTAAAGCTTGTCCTTACCTTTTCATGTTCCGGGGCAGCGCCCAGCGGAGTGAAATATAACGGAATGGTTAACGCTACAGATGAAGCCTGAGAAAGACCACTTAGAAAAGGTGAAAAGTGGGTGAATTACCCTAGCTCAACAGGAGTTTTTCAATTTGTGGGAAAAGGTGGGTATTTGCTGCCAACAGCATGTCTCGGCCCTCTGGAGCACCGGCCAAACCTCCCACGATTCCGCCCGCTTCTCTCAAGACAAGACTTCCTGCTGCGTAATCCCACGGCTTGGTGTCACGTTCGTAGTAAGCATCTAGGCGACCCATCGCTACATCACACAGATCAAGAGAGGCTGCCCCTGCCCGGCGAATGTCACGAACTGCAGGAAGAATACGGGTGAGGGTTTCAGCCTGAATTGCTCGAAGTTCAGAGCTGTAGGCAAAACCCGTTGCAACGAGAGAATGCGCAAGCAGGGACTCCTGGTTCACGCCAAGTTTCTCTGTAACCCCTTCAGAGGTGAGGTAGGCGCCACCGCCGAGTGAGGCAGAAAAGAGTTCCCCCTTGAGTGGGTTGAACACCACGCCCGCAAGCTGTGTCCACGTTCCTGGGTCTGGACTTCCTTCAACCACAGCAATACTCACTGCAAACTGTGGGATGCCATAGAGGTAGTTCACGGTGCCATCAATGGGATCCACAATCCAGGTCAAGCCTGAGGTGCCAGTGGAGTCGCCACCCTCTTCGCCATAGAAGCCATCCTCTGGGCGAAGTTCTAGCAGTCGCGCCTTCACAAACTCTTCACACTCGCGGTCAGCAAAAGTCACCACATCGATAGAGGAGGACTTCGTGTCTGCAATTGTCACGCCTTCATTCCGGCGACGGGCAATCAGTTCACCGGCCTCCAGGGCAATGGTGCGGGCAATATCCAAAAGTTCGGAAGGAGAAACAGCCATGAGTTCAGGCTACAAGCATCAGCTAATTGATGTTTGTCAGCACCCGTGAATGAATATCCAATTCTGGCCACCACGACTTCAACATCTCGGATAATTGGGCTGCTGCTGCCTCGACTCGTTCCTTGGCACCGTCGCCTACTCCATCAAAGATGAACAGTGCGGTGGTGGTGTCCTCGTTCAGGTGTGTGCGCACGCACTGACGCCAGTTCCAGCGACGGCATGTCACACCAGCGTCGTCTCGCCACACAATCTCGCCAGGCTCTGGCGAAGCATTGACTGTCTCCCCGTTTTCGCGGGTATCAAAGTTTTCTGAACCATCTGCAACAACTAGACGTGCTGCACCGACGTAACTTTCAAGATCTTCGCCGCCAATAGGGACAAGGTTAATCACCGAGATGGCGTTATAGGTATCGGTCAATAAATCAACTCGGGGCATCCCTGATGCACACCTCTTCAGTAATGCCTCAAAGCTGCTCTTCGCCACACGAGGCTTCACGCCGAAGGAGAGGAACTTCTCCCGCCAGGCCTGAACCTCAGGTACTTCTTCGATGGGCATCGCAGCCAGAAGCTCTGCTGCGGAAGCTTCAGCTTCGAGCAGCAGAGCTTCACTGCGTTCATCGCTGGGTCCACCCTGAATTCCCTCCACAACAACAAGCATCGCTACGTAATCAGGGTGGAGATTCCAGACCTCTTCAGAGACAGATGCGTTGGCTAAAAATGCGTTGTGTGACATGTTGCAATCCTGCCAGAGACTTCGCTCGCTTATGCCGCCAAGAGCAACGTAATGACAAAGAGAATGGGAATTGCGCCAAACGTCGTAATGAATGTCACATCACGCGCCAAGAGTTGGCTCGTGCCATATTCATTTGCGTAGTTCAGAACATTCTGTGCCGTAGGCAGCGCTGCCAAAACAGTTACCGCATAGACCGCGTGAGCATCGAGCTGGAAGATGAACACCGCGGCAGTCCAGGCAATGATCGGCATCGCAACAAGCTTGAGAAAGCTTGCAGTGAAGATGCTGACTCGATCTTCCTTATCCTGCAGCAGCTTGTTCCCGTGCAAGGAAATTCCGAAGGCAATCAGCAACAGTGGAACTGCGGCATGACCAACCATTCCGGTTGCATCCCAGACCAGCTGAGGAAGTTTGAGGTTAAAAATGGCGATGAGCAACCCCAGCAAAGAACCCACGATGATGGGGTTCTTGAGCGTGCGAATGAGCGTTTGGTGAATCTTCGCGTTCCCCGATTTCCACGCACCCAAGAACATGAGAGAAATAGGCGCCCAGAAGATCAACTGCAACAAGATCACCGGCGCTGAATACACAGCACCGCCGAGCATGAAAGTTGCGATTGGAATACCAATGTTGTTCGCGTTGACATATCCCGACCCCAGTGCGCCAATGATGGCGTCACCAAAACTCTTCTTGGCTAACAAGGCAAACGTAATGAAGATCACAAACACTGTCGCTGAGGCGATGACCGACACCGGGAGCAGATCTGTAAAGAGCGTCTTCACATCTGCTGAACCCAAAATGGTGAACAACAGCAAAGGCGAGCACACGTAAAACGCGACTTTACTTAGAACCGTTCTGGAATTCTCCGGAAGGATTCCTATTCGCGCAACGACGTATCCGCAGAGGATGGCGAAGCCCACAACTGCGAATCCGCTGAATGCACCAATCATCGGATTAGCTCACATATTTAGAGTGAATCTATGACCTTGTTGAGCGTTGCCGACGGACGCATTACTGCGTTGACCAGTTCAACGTTGGGGCGGTAGTAGCCACCAATGTTGGCTGGCTTGCCCTGAACGGCAATGAGCTCGGAAACGATAGTTTCTTCGCCAGCAGAAAGTGCTTCTGCAACAGGAGCAAAGGTGGCTGCAAGAGCCGCATCGTCCGTCTGCTTGGCCAATTCCTGAGCCCAGTAAAGGCCGAGGTAGAAGTGGCTTCCACGGTTGTCGATACCGCCAACCTTGCGCGCAGGAGAACGGTCTTCTTCAAGGAAGGTTCCGGTTGCGCGGTCGAGGGTATCTGCCAGGACCTGCGCCTGGGCGTTACCAGTGGTCTGTGCAAAGTGCTCGAATGATGCTGCCAGTGCAAAGAATTCACCGAGTGAATCCCAGCGCAGGAAGTTTTCTTCCAACAACTGCTGAACGTGCTTAGGTGCAGAACCACCAGCACCGGTCTCAAACAAGCCACCGCCGTTGAGCAGTGGAACGATGGAGAGCATCTTGGCGCTGGTTCCCACCTCGAGGATGGGGAACAGGTCAGTGTTGTAGTCACGAAGCACGTTACCGGTGACGGAGATAGTGTCTTCCCCCTTACGGATACGAGCCAGAGAGTACTTGGTTGCCTCTGCAGGAGCCATGATCTCAATGGTCAGACCAGTGGTGTCGTAGTCAGCGAGGTAGGTCTTGACCTTCTTGATCACCTGAGCGTCGTGTGCACGCTTCTCGTCCAACCAGAAGATGGCAGGGGTGTTGCTGGCGCGTGCGCGAGTCACTGCTAGTTTGACCCAGTCACGAACAGGGACATCCTTAGTCTGAGTTGCACGCCAGATGTCACCCTTGCCCACGTTGTGAGAGATGAGTACCTCGCCAGCAGCGTTGACAACTTCAACGCGACCAGCAGATGCAATCTCGAAGGTCTTGTCGTGGCTGCCGTATTCCTCGGCTGCCTGAGCCATCAGGCCAACGTTGGGAACAGTTCCGATAGTTGCGGGGTCAAGTGGACCGTTGGCAATCACATCTTCGATGGTTGCCTGGTAGACACCAGCGTAGGAGGAGTCAGGGATGACAGCGAGTGTGTCGTCTTCGCCGCCATCAACGCCCCAGAGCTTTCCACCGTTGCGAACCAGAGCTGGCATGGAAGCATCCACGATCACGTCTGATGGAACGTGCAGGTTGGTGATTCCCTTGTCGCTGTTGGTGTAGCTCAGGCGAGGACCTTCTGCTAGTGCTGCGTTGAAGTCAGCAGCAATCTGGTCACCACCGACTACATCGCTCAAACCAGCGAGGATCGAACCCAGACCATCGTTAGGAGTCAGACCCGCTGCTTCGATGGCAGCGCCGTGCTTGTCAAAAACATCAGCAAAGAACGCCTTCACAACGTGACCGAACATGATGGGATCACTGACCTTCATCATGGTTGCCTTGAGGTGAACCGAATATAGAACGTCGTCCTTCTTGGCCTGCTCCAGAGTTTCAGCCAAGAATGCATCAAGAGCAGATGCCGACATGAAGGTGGCATCCACGATTTCACTTTGCAGAACCTTGAGTCCGGACTTCAGAACAGTCTCGGAACCATCTGCAGCGATGTGACGAATAGTGAGGGTGTCATCGGCAGGAAGCACTACTGACTTTTCGTTAGAGAAGAAGTCATCGTGACCCATCGTCGCAACACGAGTCTTGGAACCAGCAGCAAAAGGCTTGTTTACGTGAGGGTGCTTGCGGGCATATGCCTTGACCGAGAGCGGTGCGCGGCGGTCAGAGTTTCCTTCACGCAAGACAGGGTTAACAGCAGAGCCCTTGATCTTGTCGTAACGAGCACGAACATCCTTGTCTTCGTCTGTGACAAGCTCGTCTGGGTAGTCAGGAACGTTGAAGCCCTGTGACTGTAGTTCGGCAATTGCTGCCTTGAGCTGAGGAATAGATGCAGAGATGTTGGGAAGCTTGATGATGTTGGCTTCAGGGGTCTTAGCCAACTCGCCTAGTTCTTTGAGAGCATCGCCAACCTGCTGGTCAGCAGAGAGGCGGTCTGGGAAGACAGCGAGAATACGGCCGGCGAGAGAGATATCGCGGGTCTCGATGTTCACGTGTGCTGCGTTGGCGTATGCCTTGACGATGGGCAGGAACGATGCGGTTGCCAGTGCAGGCGCTTCGTCAGTGTGGGTGTAGATGATGCTCGAATCGTTCACGTGCGTGCCATTCTTCGTTGGAAATTGGGCGTAGTTAGCTCGTGACAAGTGTATCCAAAAGTATCTTGATATCGAGCTACTTTTTTTCAAGAATATATTTCTCTTCGTGAGCCTCCTCTGTAACTAGACCAAAAATGCGTTACATCATGTTTGTGATTGATGACAGTTCTGCCGTTGCTGGCTCTGATGAGATGAGTGAAATCGGGAAGTTCAATAACGAGCTCAAAGATCAGGGCCATTTTGTGATGGCAGAAGGCATCAAGTCGGGAGAACAGGCGGCCATTTTCGACAATCGAGGTGGTCACACCAAGGAAACGTCTGGCTCCCTCTACGACATTTCAGAAAACTATTCCGGTTTCTGGATCATCGAGGTTGAGAACGATGACCGAGCTCGTTCCTCTGCACAGAGCGCGTCACGAGCGTGCAATCGGAAGATTGAACTTCCCTCGTTCCTGCAGTTAACTCCCAGATAGCAATTAGCCCTGTGGGGCTCGTTTGCGACGAATAATCTGAATTCCTGCTGTAACTAACACGCCTGTAAGAAGCATCGAGCCCCCGAGGAATAATTCAGAATTCCCACGAGCACCCGTGTGAGTCAACTGCTCAGAAGCAGGAGTGGAAATCACAGAGGGGGTGGGTGTAGGTGTGGGGGTTTGAACTGCTGTGGACCAGCGCAAAACTACGATTCCCGATCCCCCATCGCCGCCGGGGAGAGCCGTGTTTGTGAAACTTGCTCCCTTGCCACCGTTGCCGGTGTTTGCACTCGCAGAAGCAGCGGCTGTGCCGGACCCATCGCCACCGTCACCACCGGTCGCGAAAACGAGAGGTATTCCAGAAATATACGTAGAGATTTTACCTATTCCGCCCAGTCCAAACACGGAAGACCCATTTGTTCCGGGGCCACCGGCGCCACCGCCGCCGCCGCCAGTTTTGTCGCTAAGCCCTGAAGAAAATCCACCTGTGTTACCAAAACCCGCACCTGCATAGTTAGCTTGGGTGGTTGAGCTTGAAGCAGTGCTTCCTTCGGAGCCACCACCACCCGAACCACCAGCTGAACCATTTGCAGGGGTGCGTGGAGTTACCCCGAAGGTGTAGTACCCCGCGCCTCCACCTCCGCCGGATGCAACATAAGTGCTGAATGAGGAATCAGAACCGTTAAGTCCATCGGCTGCCGAGCTTCCAGAGATGGATGCAGCGCCTCCGGCGCCGCCCGCACCAACAGTTATTGTGACAACAGAACCAGGGGTCAGAGTAATTCCTGTTTTCTCAACAAAACCACCAGCACCGCCACCACCAGCGAATGCGCCACCGCCGCCACCGCCACCGCCAGCGACGATCAGAGCATCTACAGTTCCCGCCAATGGCGGCACAACCCAGTCACACATCCCGGCCGTTGTAAAAGTTTGAGATTCATAGCTTCCAAAGACGTTTTGCGTCGGCGCGCACGCAGGGTTCGCGGCGTGAGAGACCTCTGCAGCGCCGCCGAGTGACAGTAAGAGCAATATCGTCGCGCTCAGGGCAGAGAATGCAACAGAAGTCCGCAACAACATTCACCCAGTATAAAGTTGCGCGACGTCGTTCGAGTCAACCAATTTCGGCCTGAAGAGCCCGCTAACAGAGCTATTGCCAAACAAATAAGCCCCTCCGAAGAGGGGCTTACAGTTTGTGGCAAGTGAGGGATTCGAACCCCCGAAGGCTGAGCCGTCTGATTTACAGTCAGATCCCTTTGGCCGCTAGGGTAACTTGCCGTTGCAGGTCATCATGATTTCTCATGACTAAGTGCCCCTCAACAATACCGGGGCAAGGCGATAGTTGAAAATCGTCTCAGGTTTAGTGTGTTACTGGAACCTTGCTCGCATACTCGTTGGCCTTGTTTGCAACGTCCTGCATATACTTCGGAACCTGGTTGTAGGCATAGATAGCGTCCTGCCAGCCCTGTGGAGTTGCAAGGTCTTTGCCTGAGTAACAGAGGTAGCGGCCAGCGGCGAGAACAGAGTCGTCGATGTTCTGTCCGTCTTCGTTTCCGTCATTGTTTCCGTCACTGTGCCACGCAGCCCAGGTTGGCGGAACTATCTGCATGGGTCCCACAGCACGGTCAAACTCTGCGGTGCCATCAAAGTTGCCGTCATCGAAGTCAGGCAATGCTTTGGTGTCATTCTTGCCATCTAGAGGAATGCCGAAGATAGGTTCTGACATGTTGCCATCGGGGAGGATCTTGCCGCCGAAGATTGTGCCGTGGTGAGACTCCACCCAACCAATACCCGCCAAGGTGTTCCAGGAGAGGTGACACTCGGGATCGACCACCGACAAACCAATTGCGACCCCGGCATAGGCGGTGAGTGCCCGCTCAGGAATACCGGTTTGTTGCGAAGTCGTTTTCACCCAGGCAGGATCGGGCAGTTCCGCGATAGGACTGTGGGCTAATTGATCAAGAGTGAGATCGGCAACATGTGGTGGGGAAGCTAAGGCTGGAGCAAAAGGTCCCCCGGCAATTGGTGAGCTCTGATTACTGCAGGCAATAAAACCCCAGGTAGCAACACCAAGCACCGCAATCACCATCAGTGTGCGGTTACGTCGAACTTTCTTAGATGCCATCTCCTTCCATTCTCTAAGTCCCGGCTGACAATCCGCCGAGGACGGGCTTAGATAGCATGGACTCATGGCTGATTCATCATTTGACGTAGTAAGCAAGGTCGACAAAATGGAAACCGATAACGCACTCAACCAGGCAATCAAAGAGGTAGAGCAGCGTTACGACTTCAAGAACGTCGGCGCCTCCATCGAATGGAGTGGCGAAAAGATCCTCATGAAGGCGAACTCGGAGGAGCGCGTCAAGGCGGTCCTCGAAGTCTTCGAGCAGAAGCTGATCAAGCGAGGCATTTCCCTGCGCAGCCTCGATGCGGGAGAGCCTTTTGCATCAGGTAAGGAATTCCGCATCGAAGCCAAGATGAAAGAAGGCATCGATCAGGACAATGCCAAGAAGGTCACCAAGCTCATCCGCGATGAGGGACCCAAGTCGGTCAAGTCACAGATTCAGGGTGATGAAGTTCGCGTTTCTTCTAAGAGCCGTGATGACTTACAGGCAACCATGGCCCTGTTGAAGAACGCAGACCTGCCCGTTGCTTTGCAGTTTGTGAACTTCCGCTAAGCCTGCTTTGGGTCGGCAACACATTGCTGACAACGTTTGCCACCAGAACACCAGAGGTTACAAAGCCTAAGCACAACAATGTTGTGACAGAGGGAACCTCTCCCAGCAGTGGAATTGCAGCCAAGGTGGATAGCACTGGGCTCAGTGCGCCAAAACCTGATGCCTTCAGGCTGCCAATCTTTTTTGTGGCAAAGCTGTAGAGCACGGTGGAAATGATTCCTACAATTACGCCCTGCATGAGAGCAAACAGCAGCACATCTTTGACAGCTGCATGACCTGCAACAATCTCGCTGGGCAAGAGTCCGACTGCAACTGCAATCAGAGCAAATACAGATGAGGGAACGCTCAGTAACACTGCGATCTCAATTGGCTTGTAACTGACCGACGCGAGAGCGATGGTGTAGCAAGCCCATAGCAATCCGCCGGCCAGCAGAGGAACAACTCCCCAGGAGAGTGAAGCACCTGTGCGGATAAGTGCTGTCATGACCCCTGCGCTGATGAGAGCAACCCCGACAGATCTCACCCAGCCAATTTTCTTTCTCAGGATGAACACCGAATACAACGCCACATAGAGTGGCACCACACCCGGGGTAACCGTTCCCACCAATGCTGCGGAGGTCTGTTCTGCGCCCCAGCTGACAAGCAGCATGAAGGGAAGTCCTGCCCCGGCAACGATAGCCAGAGTTGGAAGTACAGATTGAGTTCGTGCACGCAGCCAAGTTGCTCTCCACCGAGGAAGTAAGAGGACCGCAGGAACCGCAAACCTGAGAAGGGCAACATCTCCAGATAGCAAGGAGCTCCCTGACACTGCACGCATGTTGATGGCAAATCCTGCCCAAATCACAATGGTCGCCGCCATGGCGATGTATCCCCAGAGAACCGTGGGCTGAACCTTCTTCATGCTTTCAGGCTAGAGAAATATGCCCGGCACACGATTGCAAATATTGCCTAGAAATATGAGTTAAGAGCAATAATCTGCCAATATTTATGAATGGACAGCATAGACAAGCAGATTTTGTGGGAACTCCAACTCAACGGGCGCCTGAGCAACCAGGAATTGGCCGACCGGGTTGGCCTCTCCCCCTCACCCTGTTTACGCCGCGTTCGATACTTAGAAGAAACCGGAGTGATCTCTGGCTACGCTGCCCGGGTCAATGCAAGTGCTGTTGGCTTGTCAGTGACAGCGCTGGTTCGCATCACGATGAATTCGCACAGTGCCGAGGTGGTCACAGCCTTGGAAAATCAGATTCGTGAAGTGCCTCGCATCGTGGAGGCCTACCTCATGTCTGGAGGTGCCGACTATCTACTCAAGGTGATGGTCAAAGACCTCGCTGAATTTGAAGAGTTCATTCGCGATGACGTCAGGACCTTGCCCGGGATTGCCTCCATCGAAACGTCCTTTGCCTTCGGCATGACGAAATCCCCGACTCCGCTTCCACTCGACTAGTTACTTGAAGCCCAGAATCTGTTCGCCCCAGGCCTGGCGAATATCGCCGTCAGGATCGTTCTCAATCGAGTCTGTGCCATTAATGATCAACGTGGCACGGGTCTTCTCGTCATAGCGGGGCCAGGAAAGATCCTGCCCTGTTTCTGAATCAATGGTTTGAGGATTAGATGTCCTCGCGAAGCTCGTCCAGCGTGCTTGGATGCGCTTGGAAATAACCCATGCTTCCTTCAAGCCACCAAGTCTGAACTGCAAAGCCTTCTTATTCATTTTCTCGGGCAAGGTGCCAAAGACGTAGGGGAGCTCAGTGGCGTGGCTAGCGCCGATCCCCAGCAGCTTCATCAAGGGTGGAGCCTGGTCGAAGCGATACATCCACGTGGGTGCAACCCTCGAGTGGGCTTCAGCAACCCAGATTGAGGGCATGCGGAAACCGGCATCACGGGAAATTTCCATTGCCCCTTTTTGCTTGGGGAAGTCTGGATAAGCATCCAAGATGCGTTCTTCATCGAAGTTTTTGTCCGGATGATCCTTCGACATCAAATCAAACATTTCTTGGATGCTTGATTCGCTGATCGGCATCAAAGGTGACTTCATCATCTTGAACAAGGCGGCTTCGTCCTTGTTGGTGCCAAGAATGAGTGGAACCTTGTGCTGTCCGCCATCGCGGAAAGTTTGCACCGGATAGTGGGGAACGAACGTTCCGTCCACTATCGGGGCAAATGCAACAGTGCCTGGCCACGTTAAGGAAACGTGATCGAGCAACTTGGTTGTGTAGGAAGCGAGGGTCTTGGCATCTGTCTCGCGCAAATAAGCGGGAGCGTCTTCTTTACTCACACCCATCAGCTCAAGATAGGCATCTGCCACAAGCGCAGCACGGCCGGGCTTATAGACACTTGTTGCCGGTGAGCTTTCTGCCAGGGCTTTGTGGAAGAGACCCTTGGTCTCGGGCATGGTCATCAACGTTGTGACGCATCCACCACCTGCGGATTCTCCAAAGATGGTCACATCGTCTGGATCTCCGCCAAAAGCTGCAATGTTGTTCTTGACCCACTGCAATGCCAGGACGAGATCTGTCAGACCCATGTTGCTTTCAAAAGAAGGATCAAGTGAGCTGAAGTCCAACCACCCCAGTGCACCCAAACGGTAGTTCACGGTGACGATAATGACGTCACCGTTTTCGGCAAGGGAACGTCCGTTATAAACAGCTTGGGAAGAGAAGCCGATGAAATACGCCCCGCCATGAATCCAGAACATCACGGGCTTAGGCTTATCCCCCGGTTTGGGTTCAGGTGCCCAGATGTTCAGGTTCAGGCAGTCCTCATCGATTTCAACACCGGTGGGAATTGGGATCAGCTTGGTGGGTTCTTGAGGAGCAATGTTGCCGAACTCAAGCGCGTCTTTGGTTCCACTCCACGGCTCCACGGGCACAGAGCGGCGGTAGCGTAGCTCGCCCACTGGAGCTTTGCCATAGGGAACTCCTAGCCAGCGATGGGTGTTGCCATCCTTCGCACCGCGAACAATGCCAGCGGTTGTCTTGACCAGCAACGATGAGTCAGAGAATGCGTCCATGTTCTAAAGGTATGCCTTCAACCAGCGAGTGAGTTCATCAAATGCGTGAGCCCTGACCGGACGTGCCGAGAGCACCACGTCATGCATCGCGTTATCAATTCGAGAAAGGGTGACTAGTTTTCCCAGTTGATGAACTCGTGCAGCCACGATGTTCACATCAATAGCAATGTCTGCCTTTTTCATATCCGGGCTCCATTTAGGAACCAACAAGCTCCTGGTGGAGAGCCAGGTGAAGACAGGTGCCTGAATATCAAGCCCAGCAGCAACCTGTGCATGGCCAGTCAAGATGGCATTAAGCCATGCAGGTCGAACAGGAAAGCCGTGTTCTGGTCGCCAGTCGTAGTTGAACTCCCACTCACCGTCTTTGTGCTTATCCACGGTTCGTGAATAGAAACCAAAGTCAATGCTGGGCATCTTGGACTTGGGATTAATCTTGGTTCCTGCCCGAAGAACTGGTGCCACAAGTGCACGGGCAGCGGCTGTGAGTTGATACTCCAACCAGGGACTGTTGAGCACGACCGCATCTGCTCGACCAGGATTTCTATCAGCCCACAGGCTGAAGATGAGACCACCAGTGGAATGGCCCATCACAACAAGCTTGCGCCCTTCGAGTGCCTGATCGTTTGCTCCAGATTTCTTAGAGCCGTGACCCATCACCTCGAGCGCAGCCTCGATGTCTTCGTCATAGTCAGCCAGGTTGTCAATGAATCCTTCTGACTGACCAGGGCGAATACTGCGACCATACTTGCGCAGATCCAGTGCATAAAACTGGGCTCCGTGTGAGCACCAATATTCAGCCAGGTTCTTTTGGAAGAAGTAGTCAGACCAACCGTGGATATAGAGAACATCTGTGTTCGCCGCCACCTGCGAGGAACGGCCGAACATTTTGTTCCAAAAAGTCGGTGCTGATGGTGCTGGTGCCTTGACCAGGGTGGCAACGACAGGGCCTTCTGAATCCGGGGCAAGCTCGAGAGTCGCCTGAAGATAGCCCTCCCCTAATACGTCGGGTTTCCAGCTCGCTGACTTTTCCACGTTCCCATTCTCACTCATGAACACAGGGCTGTGGCTGTGAAAATACAGAGCGATGATGAAAGTTCATTTGCTCGTGTGAAACAGGTCGTAGGCTAGTTGAGTTCGACCGATTCAGATGGAGACATAGATGTCCGATTCATCCCTCATGCACCCCGCAGATAACGCATTCGTTCGCGAAGAAGACACCTCGAATGTCTTCCACTCTTGGTCCGCGCAGGGCGCTCTCGCACCGTTCGTGATTGCCGGCGGTAAGGGTTCTCGTATCTGGGATTACGAAGGCAACACCTACCTCGACTTCTCTTCCATGCTGGTCAATGTCAACATTGGCCACCAACATCCCAAGGTCATTGAGGCCATCAAGGCTCAAGCTGATGTCCTCACCACGGTGGCTCCTGCACACGCGAACAATGTTCGTGCGCTGGCGGCGAAGAAGATTCTTTCTCACGCTCCTGCAGGTTTTGAGAAGGTGTTCTTCACCAACGGTGGTGCTGATGCGAATGAGAACGCGATCCGTATGGCTCGTCTTCACACTGGCAAGGACAAAGTCATCTCCTTCTATCGCAGCTATCACGGCAACACGGGTGCAGCGATTGTGTCTACTGGTGACTGGCGTCGTATTCCTAACGAATATGCCCGAGGTCACAAGCACGTCTTCGGCCCTTACCTCTACCGCTCTGAATACTGGGCAACGACCCCTGAGCAGGAATCAGAACGTGCTCTGCACTTCCTGGAACGCACAATTCAAGCAGAAGGCCCTGCAAGCATTGCCGCCTTCTTGATTGAATCCGTTCCTGGCACTGCCGGCATCCTGACTCCCCCTCCTGGGTTCTTGAAGGGTGTTCGTGCTCTGGCAGATAAGTTCGGCATCGTGTTGATCTTGGATGAGGTCATGGCTGGCTTTGGTCGCACAGGTGAATGGTTTGCATTCAACGCATTCGATGTTGTTCCTGACTTGATTACCTTCGCTAAGGGTGTGAACTCAGGTTATATCCCTGTCGGTGGTGTGATTATCAACTCGGAGATTGCTCACGCGTTTGATGAGCGGGTCTTCCCCGGCGGTCTGACCTATTCAGGTCACCCTCTGGCGTGTGCTTCGATCGTTGCCACGATTGAAGCCATGGAAGAAGAGAAGGTTGTCGAGAACTCGAAGCACATTGGTGCCACTGTTCTTGGCCCTGGCCTGAACGCACTGAAAGATAAGCACTCGGTTATTGGTGATGTACGTGGTTCTGGAGTGTTCTGGGCTGTTGAGTTCGTCACTGATCGTGACACGAAGGAACCTGTCGATGCCGCCTGGATGGGCAAGCTCAAGGCCGCTCTGATGGCGAACAAGCTTCTGCCCTTCATGGCAGATAACCGCCTCCACGTTGTTCCACCATGTGTTGTTACCGAAGACGAGGCACGTGAAGGCCTCGCCATCATTGACAAGGTCCTCTCCGAAATCAGCTGAAAACCACTGAGCACATTTACTAGGTACTCATCATGGGTGTCAGCTACACAACCGAGGTCCTCGGCGAAGGAAACCATGCTTCGCTGTTGATTCCCGAATGGGTACTTGCTGAGCTCCAAGCAAACAAACGTGCTCCACTGAAAGTGACCATCAATGGTCACACCTACCAAAGCACGGCTGTTGGGGTTGCAGGAGAATGTCGAGTTGTCTTCCCTCAGAAGGAACGACTAACTGCGGGTGCTGTGGCAGGCGAAACGGTAACCGTTCATCTTGAACTAGATTCTGGCTATCGCGAGGTAGTCATGCCTGCCGAGCTCGTTGAGGCACTTGCCCACGCCAAGCTCACCGAAGTATTTGCAGCGCTGAGTTATTCAAAGCGCAAAGAATTCGCACGCACAGTTACTGAGGCAAAGTCCGAAGAAACAAAGAACCGTCGCGTTCAGAAAGTCCTGGACGAACTGAATAAGAACTGAAGCAGCTCTGGTTATCCGAAACGACCAGAGATGTAATCCTCAGTTGCCTGAACGTGAGGGTTCTCGAAGATCGTGGTGGTGTCATCGAATTCGATGAGCTTTCCAGGTTCGCCCGTGCCCGCAATGTTGAAGAAGGCTGTCTTGTCAGAGACGCGTGAAGCCTGCTGCATGTTGTGGGTCACGATGACGATCGTGTATTTCGCCTTGAGCTCTTCAATAAGGTCTTCAATTGCAAGAGTGGAGATGGGGTCTAGCGCTGAACATGGCTCATCCATCAAGATCACTTCTGGCGAGACAGCAATAGCTCGAGCAATACACAGACGCTGCTGCTGACCACCTGAAAGACCAGAACCTGGCAGGTTCAGGCGGTCCTTGACCTCTTTCCAGAGGTTTGCACCCTTGAGGGACTTTTCAACCAGGTGCTCAGCATCTGACTTAGAAATCTTAGCGTTGTTCAGCTTTACCCCTGCCAACACGTTGTCAGCAATAGACATAGTGGGGAAGGGGTTCGGGCGCTGGAACACCATACCCACCTGACGGCGGACCATTACGGGGTCAACGTCTGCGTCATAGAGGTTCTTTCCATCAATCATGACTTCACCCTCCACGCGAGCACCGGGGATTACCTCGTGCATGCGGTTCAGGGTGCGCAGGAAGGTGGACTTACCGCAACCAGATGGGCCGATGAAGGCGGTGACGGTGCGAGGCTCGATGGTGAGCGATACGTCTTCTACGGCCTTGAACTTGCCGTAGTAAACGTTGAGGTCTTTGACTTCGATGCGCTTAGACACGTGATTTCCTTATCGAATTGGTTGTGAAGATTATCTCTGACCCTTAGGTGCAAGCACCTTGGCCAGAATACGAGCAATGATGTTGAGGGCCATGACAATGAGGATCAGCACCAGTGCGCCTGTCCAGGCACGGTCGAGGTACGCCTGAGCATCACGGCCGGGGTTTGCATATTGTGTGTAGACAAACACCGGCAGGGTGGTCATACGGTCATTGAACAAGTCATAATTCATGTTCGTTGATAGGCCGGCAATAATCAGCAGTGGTGCAGTTTCACCGATAATGCGAGAGATGGCAATCATCACGCCAGTGATAATTCCGGCAATAGCTGTTGGTAAAACAACCTTGACGACAGTGAGCCACTTGGGAACACCCAATGCATAAGATGCTTCGCGCAACTCATTGGGTACTAGCTTGAGCATCTCTTCAGTGGAGCGAACAACAACTGGAATCATCAACAACGACAGCGCCACTGCGCCACCAATACCAAAACGAATGCCAGGTCCAAAGAAGATTGCAAATAAGGCGAAGGCAAAAAGACCCGCAACAATTGAGGGAATACCTGTCATGACGTCAATAAGGAAAGTAACGGCTTGAGCTAGCTTTCCTCGTCCGTATTCAACTAGGTAAATGGCGGTCATGATTCCGATGGGAATACTGATGATGGATGCGGCGAGTGTGACCTCAAGGGTTCCAATAAGCGCGTGGAGACCACCGCCACCTTCTCCCACGATGTTGCGCATCGAGGAGGAGAAGAATGTTCCATCTAGACGGTTGAGACCGTCAGCAACCGTGGTGTAAATCAGAGAGATCAATGGCAGCAAGGCGATGACGAAAGCAGATGTTACGACACCAGCAACTAAGCGGTCCGTAGCTTTACGTTTGCCCTCAACAATTCGGCTCATGACATAGCTCAATGCGACATACAAAAATGCCGACCACAAAACGGTGGCGACGATGTCAAAACCGGAGGTAATCCCAGCCATTGAGAGAACAACAAAGACTCCCAAGCTCACGAGGAAGCTCGCTGCGGCTGTAAGCCACAACACCTTGGGTTCTAGGGTGCGCTTAGAGGTTGTTACGCGCTCGACTTCGGTGCTCATTAGTTCGCTCCCGAGAAGGCCTTACGGCGGTTGACGATAAAGCGGGCAAGGGAGTTCACAATCAGGGTGATGATGAACAAAACCAAACCGGTTGCTATGAGGACATTGACGCCTAGGTCGTGCGCCTCAGGGAAGTTCAAGGCAATGTTTGCCGCAATGGTGGTGGGGTTTTGAGATTGCAGCAGTGCGAAGCTCACGATGACCGCTGGGGAAAGCACCATCGCAACAGCCATGGTCTCTCCCAACGCACGCCCAAGTCCAAGCATGGTGGCGGAAATGATTCCAGGGCGACCAAATGGCAGGACCGCCATCTTGATCATTTCCCACTTAGTTGCACCCAAAGCCAAGGCAGCTTCTTCGTGAAGTCGAGGGGTTTGAAGAAAAATTTCACGGCTTAACGCAGTGATGATGGGAAGAATCATGACGGCGAGAACAACAGCTACGGTGAGGACCGTGCGGCCAGTTCCTGATACTGGTCCTGCAAAGAGAGGGAACCACCCCACGTTGTCTACTAACCAAACGTAGATGGGCTGAACTGCAGGCGCGAGGACCATGATTCCCCACAAGCCATAAACAACAGAGGGGATTGCGGCCAACAGGTCAATGGCATAGCCCAAACCCTGAGCAATGCGGCGGGGGGCGTAGTGCGAGATAAAGAGTGCGATCGCAATTGCGAAAGGAACCGCAAAAAGCAGCGCTAAGGCAGCTGCCCAGATAGTTCCGAAAACCAAGGGGCCAATATTTCCCCAGAAGCTCATTCCTACGTCAGTAACTTCTTTGTCGGTTGCTACAAGAGCAGGGACAGATTTTGAAACGAGGAAGATTGCAACGGATGCAAGAACAACGAGGATGATGACACCCGAAGTTGTTGCAGCAATCGAGAAGACTCGATCGCCTAAACGACGAGGGGCACGCAGTGCTGGCTGACTCGTAGTTGCTGAAGTCACGGCTGTCCTTGTCTGTGGTGTTGAGGGAGTAGAAATGCCCGGTTCTAAGAATCTATCGAGATTCTCGGAACCGGGCATCCCCGAATGTTACTTGATGGTTGCGGCGATAGCTGCAGCCTGCTTCTGGACATCTGCGCTCAATGGAGCAGATCCAGCAGCCTTAGCAGCAAGAGCCTGGCCCTGCTCGCTTACGAGGTAGCTGATGTAAGCGTTGACCAGTGGTCCAACCTTTGCGTCTGCGTAGGAGAGGCAGCCAACTGCGTAGCTAACGAGTACGAGTGGGTACTCGTCAGGGTTAGTGGTGGTGCGGTTGATGTCTACAGCCATGTCGGACTTGTCCCGACCAGCAACAGGCTTGGAGCCAGCAACAACCGCTGCTGCACCCTCAGGAGAGTAAGCGACGAAGTCCTTACCAACCTTGATGTTTGCAACGGTGAGCTTGCCAACCTTGGAAGCGTCTGCGTAACCAATGGTTCCAGTTCCGTTAGCAACTGCAGCTACAACACCAGCGGTGCCCTGAGCAGCTTCTCCAACTTCGAAGGGGAACTTGTCAGCTGGCTTCTCAATAGCCCAGTCTGCCTTAGCGTTCTGGAAGAGGTAGTCAGAGAAGTTCTTCGAGGTACCCGAGTCATCTGAACGGTGAACGGGGGTGATGGCAGTTGCAGGAAGCTTTGCCTTGGGGTTGAGAGCAACAATCGCTGGGTCGTTCCAGGTGGTGATTGCACCGGTGAAGATCTTTGCGATGGTTGAAGCGTCGAGGTTCAGGTCGGTTACACCGTCAACGTTGTAGATCACAGCGATGGGGGAAACGTATACAGGAACTTCGAATACCTTGGTGCCAGGGGTGCAAGCTGCGAAGGTGCTAGCAAGTTCCTTGTCAGAAAGGTAAGAGTCGGTACCAGCGAAGCTGACACCGCCAGAGATGAATGCGGTACGGCCTGCACCAGAACCGGTGGGGTCGTAGGTGACGTCAACAAGGTTGTTGGTCATCTGGAAGTCTGCGATCCATGCGTCTTCAGCTGCAGCCTGGCTGGATGCACCAGCACCGGTCAACTTGCCGGAGATGTTAAGAGGTGTTGCAGTTGGCTCAACAGGAGCCTCGTTTGCAGCGCAGCCGGAAAGCACGAGTGCCGATACGGATACAGCAGCAGCAATAGCCAATACGCGGCCAGAGCGAGTGATGTTCACTTGGAATCCCTTCAGGATTTTCTTGGTGTAATTGTGGACTTTTCTTGATCCGGGTTTCACGCTATGTGAACTGGGTGACGTATTGGCACACACAAGGTAAACAGCAGATGAACCCTTTTTAGACACCTCACAACAAACAAAAACCCCGGTTTTTCCGGGGTATTTGTGAGGAGAGAATTAGCCCTGTTCAGCAGAAAGCTCTGGGGCCCACTCACCAGTAGAGAGGTACTTAACCTTGCGTGCAATAGAAATTGCGTGGTCAGAGAATCGTTCGTAGTAACGGCTCGCCAGAGTGGCGTCCACTGTGTCCATGGAGGTACCGCCCCAGGCTTCGCTCAAAACTTTGTCAAAAACAGAAAGGTGAAGTGCGTCAACCTGGTCATCAATGTCGCGAATTGCATCCACAAACTTCATGTCTTGGGTCTTGAGCATCTTGATGAGCTTCTCAGCAATCTTGATGTCGAGTTCACCCATCTCTTTGAATGTTGAACGCAGACCCTTTGCAATGACCTTGTCTGGGAAGCGATAGCGAGTGAGCTGTGCGAGGTGCTCTGCCATGTCACCCATACGCTCCAGAGATGCGCTCATTCGTAGTGCGCTGACGACAACACGGAGGTCTCGAGCAACCGGCTGTTGACGAGCGAGAATCTGGATAGAAAGTTCGTCGAGAGTGAGTGCCAGCTCGTCAATACGGGCATCTTCTTCGATGACCTGTTCGGCAAGAGCAATGTCACTTGTCTGGAATGCAGTTGTTCCCTTACGCATTGCTTCTGCAACGAGTTCGGCGATCTCTACAAGGCGCTGCTGAACTTCGTGAAGTTCTTGCTGAAATACGTCGCGCATGAAGGTTCCTTTTAATAGTTATGGTCAACCGCTATATAAGTAAGCCGTGTGACAGTGACGTGCTGCTGACGCACAGGTTAACGGAGATAGCGAGTCTGGTTAACAGTTGACTATTCAAGCCTACTCCTGCGGTTTTTCTTTTTGAGTGAAGCACATGGAGGGTTATCGTTAGAGCATCATGTCGGCATCACTGATTTTGCTCGCCCTCGGGGTTGGAGCGCTCGCAGGTGTTGCCATCGCGCTCCTCATTCTGTGGGTCATACGTCAACGCAAGATTGATGATGCAAGAACTTCAGGTGACCTACCTCGTGGAGTTGCACAACTCGTGAGCAAGCTTGATGGAGCCGTTCTTATCTTGGACAAGTCTCTTAATGTTCTTGTTGCTTCACCAGGAACAAGTCGACTGAGTCTTTCTGGTCAAGGTCGTCTACTCATTCCAGAGCTGGTAATCCTCGCAGAAGAAGCAGCGCAGGGCAGAACTCTTTCTCGCGAAGATATGGAAATTTCTCGCGGCCCCCTCGGAGATGCCACTCTCACAATTACCGCGCATGCCTCACCTTTCAGAAATCGCTTCGTGCTTCTCACCGTGATCGACCGTGGAGAATACAAGCGTCTTGACGATGTGCGCCGAGAATTTGTCGCCAATGTCAGCCACGAACTCAAAACTCCAATTGCATCTGTAGGACTCCTAGCGGAAGCACTTCAGGAGGGAGCAGACGATCCTGACATGGTCAGACACTTTGCCGATCGTCTCACTACAGAATCTCAACGACTCGGTGCCATCACTCGAGAAATTATCGAACTCTCACGCCTTCAAGCCGAGGGTGCACTTGCTGAGTTTGAACCCGTTACTGTCGAATCAATTGTTTACAAGGCAATCGATCAGAACAGAGTTGTTGCAAAATCTCGGAAAATTAAACTCGTTGCTGGCGGGGATCTCGATGCCATCATCTACGGTGACGAGACACGTCTTGTTGTTGCACTCAACAACCTCATTGCCAACGCTGTTCACTACTCTCCAGATAACTCTCAAGTAGGTATTGGTGCTGTTCGCCGAAATTCATTCATTGAAATTGCGGTAACTGACCAAGGCATTGGAATGAACAAGGAAGAAGTAGAGCGCGTCTTCGAGCGTTTCTATCGGACTGACCAGGCTCGTTCACGATCTACAGGCGGAAGCGGTCTTGGACTCAGCATCGTCAAACACATTATTTCCAACCACGGCGGCGATATCCGTGTGTGGTCTTCGCCTGGAAAAGGCTCCACGTTCACCATCCGAATTCCTGAAGCAATTAAACCCGGAAAGGACACCTCCGAGTGACCCGCATCCTGCTCGTTGAAGATGAGAGCTCCCTCAGTGAGCCCCTCTCGTTCTTATTAACCCGTGAAGGCTTTGAAGTAGAGATTGCCGAAGACGGTCAGCTCGCCCTTGACATCTTTGCCAACGGCAACTTCGACATCATCTTGTTGGATCTCATGATCCCCAAGGTTCCCGGCAATGAAGTGTGCAGACAGATTCGCACCACCTCCAACATCCCCATCATCATGTTGACTGCAAAAGACACTGAGGTGGACAAGGTCGTTGGTTTAGAACTGGGTGCTGATGACTATGTCACCAAGCCCTACTCAACCCGTGAACTTCTGGCTCGCATCAAAGCGGTCCTTCGACGCAACGTCAAAGACGAAGTTCACGACGATGACGGCGTCATTGAGATTGACGGCATTCGCCTTGATGCAGATCGCCACACCCTTCACGTTCAAGGTGCCCTTGTTGCTATCCCCCTCAAAGAGTTTGAACTCTTGGAATACCTGATGAGCAACGTGGGCCGTGTTCTCACACGTGGTCAGCTCATTGACCGTGTCTGGGGAACCGATTACTACGGTGACACTAAGACCCTCGACGTTCACATCAAGCGCTTGCGCTCAAAAATTGAAGCAGACCCTGCTGAGCCCGTGCACCTAGTGACTGTTCGTGGCTTGGGTTATCGCTTCGACGCCTAGGTTTTCCCAGGTGCACACTCTCAGACTCGCCCTCGCAGAGTTCTTCGGAACTCTCGTCCTCGTTGCCACCGTGGTGGGCTCAGGAATCATGGGCACAAACATGTCGAGTGACCCTGGTGTTGCGTTATTGATTAACACACTCTCCACCATCTTTGTGCTGGCACTTCTCATTGTGATCTTGGGTCCCATGAGTGGCGCCCACTTCAACCCTGCTGTCACTCTGGTTCTGTGGGCAAAAAAGCTTCAACCAGGCAACAACGTCATCCCCTATGTCATCGCCCAGATTGCCGGAGCCTTCAGCGGAGCAATCTTGGCGAATGTCATGTTTGACCAAGCACCTATACAAATCGCGACAACCGAACGTGTTTCCCCTGGACTCTTTATCGGTGAGGTCGTAGCCACAGCAGGTTTGCTGGCGGTGATACTTGTTTTCATCGCCCGTGACCAGGCACGGTTTGTTCCCTTTGCCGTGGCGGCATGGATTGGCTCTGCCTACTTCTTCACTTCCTCCACGTCCTTTGCTAACCCTGCCGTGACGATTGGCCGCGTCTTTAGCGACACCTTTGCCGGTATTGCTCCTGCTTCTGTTGGCCCCTTTGTTCTCGCCCAGTTCATTGGTGCAGGACTAGGTGCTGTGTTGGCCTGGGCCATCATCGACCCCACACACAAGAAAGAAAATCATGTCGGATAAGAAAGCAACTGTTCTCTTCGTCTGCGTTCACAACGCAGGCCGTTCCCAGATGGCTGCTGGCTACCTCCAGCACCTCGCGGGTGACCGCATTGAAGTACTTTCGGCTGGTACCGAACCCAAAGAACAGATCAACCCTTCGGCCATTGCCGTAATGGCAGAAGAAGGTATCGACCTGACCTCTTCTATTCCCAAGGTTCTCTCTGACGAGGCAGTCCTTGCTTCTGACTACGTCATCACCATGGGGTGCGGGGATAAGTGCCCGTTCTTCCCCGGTAAGACGTACCTCGACTGGCCATTAGAAGACCCCGCGGGGAAGGGGATCGACTCTGTTCGACCCATTCGTGATGAGATTCGCGCCAAGGTGGAAGCACTCATCGAAGAGATCGACGCAAAGTTCTAACTACTTAAGGGCGTGAAGCCTTGAGCATGGTCTCGCGATCAACAACCTTGATGCGCGCACGGCCCTCTGGTTCACCAAGCTTCTGCTCGTATTCATCCAGAGCAGTCCAGCCCTCAGCGGTGGTGAATTCAATACCGCGTGATTCCATCAGATCCACGATGGCACCCTCTTCAGGCTCTTCGGGAGTCCACCAAGACGACGTGTCTTCTAAGACATGCGCAATGGTTTCCATGGCGTCGCTCTTGGTGTGACCAATGAGACCGACTGGACCACGCTTGATCCACCCAGTGGCATAGACTCCCGGAATGTGCTTGCCGTTGGCGTCCACAACTTGACCCTCGTGGTTTGGGATTACACCCTTTGCAGTGTCAAAGGGAACATCCTTGAGTGGGGAGCTGTAGTAACCAATGGCTCGGTAGTAGGCCTGGATTTCGATCTCGCGGATTTCACCGGTTCCCACAACACCCCCGTTGCCATCGGGTGCGGTGCGCTCGTAACGGAAGCCGGTCACGTTGCCGTCAGCATCTCCGAGTACTTCGAGTGGGTTGGCATAGAAGTGCAGGTGGAGTCGACGTGATGCCTTACCCGTTTCACGGGTGCGCCACTCGTTCATCACCTTGTTGAGAACAAAGACCTGCTTGTTGGAATCAATGAGAGCCTGGCTTGCAGGGTCCATTACAAAATCTTCGTCATAGACGATCATGTCCACGTCGCGCAGTTCACCCAGTTCACGAAGCTCCAGTGGTGAGAACTTGGCTTGTGCTGGGCCGCGGCGACCAAAGACGTGAACGTCGGTCACAGGAGAGGCCTTGAGGCCCTGGTAGACGTTGTCAGGGATCTCGGTAACAAGAAGGTCATCTGCGTGCTTGGCCAGCATGCGGGCAGCATCCAGTGCCACGTTTCCGTTACCAATCACTGCAACAGATTTCGCAGTCAGTGGCCAGGTGCGAGGAACATCAGGGTGGCCGTCATACCAGCTGACAAAGTCAGCAGCACCGTAGCTACCGTTGAGATCAATGCCAGGAATGTTCATGGGAACATCCTTAGTTGCACCGGTGGCGAAGATGACCGCGTTGTAGTGCTTCTTCAGATCGTCCATGGTGATGTCAACGCCATACTCCACGTTGCCAAAGAGGCGGATATCTCCACGATCGAGAACCTCACGCAAAGCAGTGATGATTCCCTTAATGCGTGGGTGGTCTGGTGCTACGCCGTAACGAACAAGACCATAGGGAGCAGGGAGGTGCTCAAACAAATCGATTGAGATATCGAAATCACGCTCCGCTTTCATCGCAATATCTGCTGCGTAGATTCCTGCGGGGCCGGCGCCAACAATGGCCAGACGAAGCTTAGTCACGGGGTATTAATCCTCATACGTGTCATATCAAGTGAATCCCCAGTTTAGCTGGGGGCAATAGGCTTAAGAGGTGAAAATCCTGGTTCTTGGCTCCGGCGCTCGCGAGCACGCAATTGTTACTGCCCTCTTAGCTGAAAATGCTGACCACGAAATCACTGTTGCCCCCGGCAATGCAGGCATTGCCCACGATGTTCCATGCGTGACCACAGACATTCTCGACCCCGAAGCTGTCGCTTTCTTGGCCGAAGGCCTCGACGTCGACTTGGTCGTGGTTGGCCCCGAAGCTCCCCTGGTTGCTGGTGTTGCTGATCCACTGCGCGAGATGGGCATTCCCGTCTTCGGCCCCAACCAGGCAGCCGCTGCGCTGGAAGGTTCCAAGACATTTGCCAAGCGCATCATGGATGAAGCCGGCGTTCCCACGGGTCGCGCGATCAAGGTGTCCACTTTGCTCGATGCCGAGACAGCTCTCGACGACTACGGTGCTCCCTACGTCATCAAGGCTGACGGTCTCGCTGCGGGTAAGGGTGTTCTCGTAACGCACGACCGTGATGCTGCAGTTGCTCACGCTTCCCACTACCTCACTCAAGGTTCTGTCCTGATCGAGGAATTCCTCGACGGCCAAGAAGTGTCCCTGTTTATGTTTGCCGACGGGCACGATGTTCTGCCGCTTTCTCCTGCACAGGATTTCAAGCGCCTGAAGGACAACGACGAAGGCCCCAACACTGGTGGCATGGGTGCCTACTCTCCCCTGCCGTGGCTTGCAGACCAGTTCGGCAGTGAAGACGCATTCGTCACCGAAGTCATTGAGACCATTGCTCTTCCCACCGTGCGCCAGCTCGAGAAAGAAGGCACACCCTTCCAGGGTCTGCTCTACTGCGGCCTGATTCTGACCTCTAAGGGAATTCGTGTCATTGAGTTCAATGCTCGCTTTGGTGATCCTGAGACCCAGGTTGTTCTTCCTCGTTTGAAGACTGCGTTATCTGAGCTCATGATGGCTTCGGCAGAGGGAACTCTTGCCGGACGCGAACGTCCCGAGTTCTCCGACGAAGCTGTTGTCACCGTGGTACTGGCGAGTGAAAACTACCCCGAGACTCCCGTGACCGGGCGCGTACTTCTTGGGATTGATGACGCCAATGAGATTGAGGGTGTTCATGTCACCCACGCTGCCACCGCAGTTTCTGACGGTGACCTCATTGCCACTGGTGGCCGCGTGCTGAGCGTTGTCGGACGTGGAGCGGACTTCGCCGAAGCACGTTCACGTGCTTACGAAGGCCTCGCCAAGATTCAGCTTGAAGGCGGACAATTCCGCAGAGATATTGCACTAAAGGTAGTCAAGTAATGACTGGCTTTACCGGAGGCGACAAGCTCGACCTAGCTGGGTGGGAGCACGCCTATTCCGGCAAGGTTCGTGACTTGTATGTGCCCACGGGACAGACCCTGGAGTCCACCCCACGTGTTCTGGTCGTCGCCAGTGATCGTGTGAGTGCATTCGATCACGTGCTTGAACCTGGCATCCCTGGTAAGGGCGAGCTGTTGACGAAACTTAGCCTGTGGTGGTTTGAGCAACTCGGTGTTCCCAATCACTTGCGTGAAGGTGACATCCCTGCCGAGGTTCAGGGCAAGGCAATGCTCGTTGCCAACCTGGACATGTTCCCCGTGGAATGCGTCGTCCGCGGCTACCTCTCCGGTAGTGGTTACCTCGAATACCTCGAGACCCAGAGCGTGTGTGGAATTGCACTACCTGCAGGACTCAAGGATGGCGACAAGCTTCCTACTCCGATCTACACGCCCGCCTGGAAAGCTCCCTTTGGTGAGCACGATGAGAACATCACCTTTGAGCGCACCGTTGAACTCGTGGGTCTTGAAGATGCCACTGCGCTGCGTGATCTCTCTCTGCAGATTTTCACCCAAGCATCTGAACTTGCCGCAGCCAAGGGAATCATCTTGGCCGACACCAAGTTCGAGTTTGGTCGTGACCGCGAGACCGGTGTGATCACCCTCGCCGACGAAGTGTTGACCTCTGACTCTTCTCGCTACTGGGATGCTGCTGCTTATGCAGCTGGCACTACTCCAGCCGAGAAGATGACCAGCTTTGATAAGCAGATCGTGCGCAACTGGCTTTCAGCACATTGGGACAAGCAGGGAACTCCTCCTGTGCTCCCTGCTGAGATCGTAGAGAAAACTGCTGCGCGTTATCGCGAGCTCATCTCCCGCATGCTCGGCTAGGCGTAACAATTCTCTGGCGATATTTAGCTCTGAACCAACAGTGGTCCTAGCCTAAGAACATGCGTCGTTTGCTTGGCACCATCTTTGAGGTTCCCACTCAGGGTGCTGCACTGTGGAAGCGCATTGCACTTGTTGAAGTAGGTCTCATCGTCTGCGGTGTGGCATTTGCCATCATGCTGCGTGCCAATATCGGGCTCGACCCGTGGGATGCGTTTCACCAAGGCATCTCGAGGATCACTGGCGTCGCCATTGGCACAGTAACCGTCATCGTGAGTTTTGCAGTTCTTGTGCTCTGGATTTTCCTACGCCAAAAGCTTGGCATCGGCACCATCATGAACTCCATCACGATTGGTCTCACCATCAATGTGTTCTATGCCTGGATTCCTGACGCCCCCAACTACTTAATTGGTGTGGTCTATTTCCTCGTAGCCATCCTGATCAACGGTGTGGGCATCTCGATGTATATCGGTGGTGGATTGGGCCCAGGTCCCCGTGATGGTTTGATGACCGGATTGGTCAAGAAGACGGGCCGTCCTGTCTGGTTCGTCAGAACAGCCATCGAAGTTGTTGTTCTGGCATTAGGTTGGGCTTTCGGCGGAACACTGGGTCTGGGAACAGTTCTCTACGCCTTCATTATTGGCCCCGTTGTTCACGTGATGCTGCCCTGGTTCAACTTAGACAAGGTCAAAGAACCTGAGGAAATGGAAGGGCACTAACCCCCCCTCTCGCTGGCCGGAACCAATTCCTAGCTCATTCATAGGTTCACCTGTCACACTGACAACTATGAAACGTCACAGTGTCTTGCCCGCGATTTTCGCAATGGTGACAGTGGCGTTCCTTTTTGCACTTGCACCGGCTTTTCACGCCGTGTGTGTTTCTGCACTTAGTCACAGTTCTGAATCACACATGAGCCATGTCATGGCTGATGGAACAGTAATGAATATGACTACCGAGGTCACTACTGCAGTGATGAACATGGACTCATCCCTTCCGAATGTGCCCGAAGGCCTCTCCGCAATTACGGGTTCTGACACAGCGCATGTGATGGGAAACATCATGATTACTGCTGGGCTCACCTTGCTGACGTTCTTAGCATTTCGTTATTGCAAACATGTTCTTGCCCGTGAATTTAGAGTCATTGCCACACAACTCGCTTCGGCAATAATCCCCACTAGAGGAATCGTCAGAGCGAGACCACCCAGCCAAGTCGATCTGAACATGTTGTGTATTTCCCGAACATAAACCTTTCGTCATTGTGCGCAGGCGACGTATGCCGCCATTGCACTGCGAAGTTCACTTACAAACAAAGACAAAAAGGTAAAAACTAATGTTCAACAAGAAATACACAATTGCTGGAATCACTGCCGTTGCACTCGCAGGAGCAGTCTCCCTCTCCGGCTGCACCATCAACATTGGAGGAACTGACTCTAAAGGCATGATGGACGGCGGCATGATGAGCAACAACGAGAGCTCCTCTGCCTACTCTGGAACCGACATCATGTTCGCCCAGATGATGATTCCCCACCACCAGCAAGCCGTGGATATGTCCACCCTTGCTGAAACCAACACCACCAACCCTGAGATCTTGGCTTTGGCCAAGCAGATCAAGGACGCTCAAGCTCCAGAGATCAAACAAATGACAGCATGGATTGAATCTTCCGGTGCTGGAATGGACATGGGCCATGACATGGGGATGGGTGGCATGCTCACCGATGAACAGATGACAGCACTGAAAAACGCAACCGGTGCTGCCTTCGACAAGCTCTACCTCGAAGGCATGATTGGTCATCATCAGGGCGCCCTGCAAATGGCCAAGATGATTGAGAACTCAGATAATGCTGAGGCCAAGAAACTCGCTGCCAACATTATCTCCAGCCAAAGTGCAGAAATCGACAAGATGAAGCAGATGCTGGCGAGCATGTAATGACCACCGCATCATTCACCGCAACAGGAATGACGTGTCAGCACTGTGTTGCCAGCGTCACCAAGGAAGTGAGCGAACTCGCTCACGTCACCTCGGTCACGGTTGATTTGCCTACCGGAAAGGTACTGGTGGACAGCGATGCTCCTATCCCTCCGGCTGAGGTCATCACTGCTATCAACAAGGCTGGCTACTCAGCTGAAGTGAGTAAATAGCCCCCACTGTTTGCCTACCGTTTAGTGTCAAGTGGCCACACGTTAATCCTCATCGTGACGATTGAAGTGTGGCCACTGCTGTCATTCGACGATACGTAGCCCTAGGTGATTCGCTCACAGAGGGTATCGGTGATGACCGTTTCGAACAGGATCGAATATTCGCAGGCTGGGCAGATCGATTTGCTGTCTTGCTCAACCAGGATGCTATAGCTGCAGGTGAAGATTTCCTCTATGCCAATCTCGCCGTGCGGAGCAGAAATTCATCAGAGATTCTTTCCCACCAAGTTGACGAGGCTTTATTACTTGAGCCAGACCTGGTGACCATCATGGCGGGTGCGAATGACTTGTGGCGTCCTCGCAAAAGTTGGGAACTCGTTAGAGCACAATTCACTGTTGCTGTTGAGCAACTGAAAGCAGCAGGCGTCACTGTTGTGTTAACCAATTGCATCAATCCAGTGCACCATTGGTCCTTTCGAGGCGGAGCACTTCGCGCCAAAGAACTCACCAAACTGATCGAAGAGGTTGCGCGAGAACAAAACGTCTTAGTACTTGATGTCTATCGCAGCCCAACGCTACGACGCTTACGAGTCTGGTCAGACGACTGTGTTCACTTTGGCCCTCGCGGACACGCACATGTTGCAAACAAAGCAGCGAAGCTTCTAGGTCTGCCCTATCGAATCGAAACCCCGGTACTTGAGCCGCGCCTCAAAGATGGGATGACATTACTGGAACATGCCAAATGGATTGTCACACACGTGACGCCATTTGTTGGCAGAAGATTGCGTGGCATTGCAGCTGGTGACGGCATCAAGCCTAAGCGTCCCGTGTTGTCTCGCATACACGACCACCCCTGGACAATTCGCCGTTCGAAGTCTTCACCACTCGTTCACTCGCCATTTCCCACAGCGACAGTTCTGGCCGAATAAGTCTTTATAGCTTGGGGACATGAGCATGCGGATCGCTATCGTGACAGAGTCTTTTCTCCCCTCACTCAATGGCGTGACTAACTCAGTACTGCGAGTAGTTGACACACTCAAAGAGGCAGGCCATGAAGTCATCATCATTGCCCCCACTGCGCCAACTAAGCGATATCTAGGGTTCAAAGTTGTTCGAACATTGGCCTTGCCATTTATGCAATTCCAAGTGGGACTTCCCCCATTGGCGCTTCAAGCAACTCTTGAAAATTTTAAGCCAGACGTGATCCACGTTGCTTCCCCGTTTTTCTTGGGAGGTCAAGCAATTGCAATCGCCAACAAGCTCGGCATTCCGACTGTCGCGATTTACCAGACCGACATTGCCGGGTATCTCCAGCGCTATGGGATGCAGTTTGCAAAACCTGTGGTTGATCGGTTTGTTGCCGCTATCCACGGCCCCGCCACAATGAATTTGGCACCTACTCCCGAATCTGCCGCATACCTGCTCAAGCTTGGCGTACAGAGGGTAGGCGTGTGGGGTCGAGGAGTAGACCTGGAACTCTTTCACCCCCGCAACAAGGACGAAGCAGCTACTTCAGAATTCCGCGCTCTCCACGCGCAAGGAAAAAAGAACCTGATCGGTTTTGTGGGTCGCCTGGCGCCCGAGAAGCAAGTTCATCGCATGCTCGAGTTGGCTGACCTGCCAGATACCGCACTGGCCATCGTGGGCGATGGGCCTGAACGAAAGAAACTCGAAGCCCTCTTCGCAGGCAAATCAGTGAGCTTCACTGGCGCATTGCAAGGCCAAGAACTCTCATCCGCTTACGCTGCCTTTGATGCTTTTGTTCACTATGGAACTGAAGAGACCTTCGGGCAGACCATTCAAGAAGCTCAAGCTTCTGGAATTCCGGTGGTTGCCCCCGCTGTAGGGGGGCCACGTTTCCTCATCACCGATGGCGAAAATGGTCGTTTAATTGAACCTGAAAACAAAACAGGTTTCATTGATGCCGTGACCGAAATCTTGTCTGTCCCTCGACTTGCTGCCCGTATGGGTGAAGCAGGTCGACGTTCGGTCTTGAAGAAGTCCTGGAAAGCAAACAACGAAAACCTGCTGAAGACCTACCGCGCAGCGGTGGCCTTCACCGGCACTGAGCTGGAGTCCAGTCCTGAACTGGTTTGATGCCCAAGGAATCATTGAGGCTCTCGGGGCTCTCGCCGTCCTGGGAGTAGCTGCGCTAATTTTTGCTGAAACTGCCACGATTCTGGGATCGTTCCTCCCTGGGGACTCATTGCTGTTTCTACTCGGGCTAACCCTGTCGACGGTGTTGACAACTATTCCGTTGATCGCCGCAATAGGGCTTGTCTTTTGTGCCGCGGTGGCAGGGTCTGAGTTTGGATACTGGTTAGGGCACAAGTTGGGTCCTCGAGTGTTTAACCGTGATGACACCTGGTTTTTCAACAAGAAAGTCGTAGAGAAGACAAAAGAGTTTTATCGCCACTACGGGGCGCGTGCAATTATCTTGGCCCGGTTTATCCCCGTTCTTCGTGCACTGGTCCCCTTGACAGTGGGGATGTCTGATTTCGGCTGGCGTCGCTATTTGGTTTACAACATCGCAGGCGCCATCGCGTGGGTGGCTGGTCTGACGACAGCTGGCTATTTCTTAGGAACAATCCCCTGGGTTCGACACAACATCGAATTAGTGGTGATCAGCTTCGTCATTATTTCTTCGTTGCCACTTCCCTTTGAAATCATCCGAAACAGACTCAAGAATCGCTCATCGTGATCACATCAATTACAAAAGCAGTCATTCCTGCAGCGGGTATGGGAACGCGCTTCCTCCCCGCTACCAAGGCCATGCCCAAAGAAATGCTCCCCGTCATTGACAAGCCTGCAATTCAATATGTCGTAGAAGAAGCGATTGGCAGCGGACTGAATCACCTTCTCCTCATCACTGGGCGAAACAAGCAAGCTCTGGAAAATCATTTTGATCGGAACGTGGAGTTAGAGACCATACTCACTGCCCGAAAAGATGTGGCGAAGCTAGAACAGATCACCACAATTACCGAAGATGTTGATCTTCACTACGTCAGACAGGGAAACCCCCTTGGACTTGGTCATGCCGTGCTCAAGGCAGAAACCTTTGTAGCAAGAGAACCTTTCGCGCTACTCCTGGGCGATGACATCATCGAACATGGCGACGACCTCCTCGCTGAAATGATGTGGATTGCTCACACAGAACGAGCATCAGTCATTGCTCTCATGGAAGTTCCACAATCACATCTGTCCCGTTATGGTGTTGCTGATGTGGTCCCCACTGAAAGTGAGCACATTTTTGGGATCAAAGGGTTCGTTGAAAAACCGGAAGTGGAGTCAGCACCGTCTCGGCTCGTTGCCATCGGCAGATACGTTCTGCAGCCTGGTGTGTTTGACGTACTCAATAAACTTGAGCCAGGTTTTGGCGGCGAAATTCAACTCTCTGATGCACTAGACCAAATGGCAAAGAATCCCACCCTGGCAGGGCCTGTATTTGGCTTGGTCCACGAATACCGCCGATTTGATACCGGAGACAAACTCTCATATCTCAAGGCCATCGTTCAGCTCGCTGGCGAACGTGAAGACCTCGGCCCTGCCTTTAATAAGTGGCTCAAGAAATACACCAAGGATCTTAAATAATTAGAGGCGCCGGTTACCCAACGCCTCTAATTGATGAATCTGTCTTACTTTCCTGACGCCTTGATCTTGGCCAGGAGAGCCGCCTTGGTCAGGCCGGTGTAACCGGTAATTCCCTTAGTTCGGGCGTAGTCACGAAGTGCAACAACAGTCCAGCTAGCAGAAGGTGTTGCAGAACGTGCAGCGGGCTTCGCGGCAGGATTTGCAATTGGCTTTGGTGCTGCCTTCTTTACTGCTGGCTTAGAAACAGGCTTCTGTACCGCAGGAGTTGAAGCAGCTTTCACCACTGGCTTCGCTGCAACCTTTGCTGCAGGCTTCGCTGCTGACTTAGTTGCCTTCTTTGCCTTTTCAACCTTTGCAGTGGCCTTGACGACAACCTTCTTTGCGGACTTGGTTGCCTTTTTGAGGTCCTTCTTGGCGAGGGATTCTGCCTCGTCAGCTGCCTTCTTGATTGACTTCTTTGCCTTGGTCTCGAGCTTCTTTGCGAGGCCGCGAGCTTCAGTCAGTCTTTTGGAGAGCTTCTTTTTGAGCTCTTTTTTGTCTTTAGCATTTGCCATGAGAATTCCTTCAGGGGTTTTCGTTTCTCTTGCTTGCGAGAAAAAGCTATGGGGCGAAGGTTAACAAACCGCTTACTTCGTGCCGTGTCGCCAACTTGTTCATTTAGCGTTCACTGGCACGCGCAATAATGTGCCCCATGTCCGAAAATCCTTCTGAGCGCCTTGAGACACAGTCTGCGCTTTCTCGAGTGAGCAGTGCCTCGGCCCCACGGACACTCATTGACATATTCCGCGAGGTTACCAATTCCAATGCTGATGAAACAGCCTTGGACGACGGTTCTACTCGTCTGAGTTATCTCGACTTGACCGAACAAGCTCAAGCCGTTGCTCATCAACTCCACTCTTTTCGAATCGGTCGAGGTGACCGAGTGGGAGTTCGAATTGAATCCGGAACCGTTGATTTATACATCGCAATTTTGGGAATTCTTCATGTTGGAGCTGCATACGTCCCTGTAGATGCTGACGATCCTGATGATCGTGCCCGAATTGTCTTCTCTGAAGCACAAGTCAAGGGAGTCATCGAAACAGGTGGCAAATTCTTCCAACCTTTTGGGCCAGATCAAGAACTGAAAGAAGTAGGCCACATAGATTTTGAATTCAGAGAGCGCTTCACTCCTGAAGCATTCGACCCGACTCCCACTGATGACGCGTGGATAATCTTTACCTCCGGCTCGACGGGAACGCCCAAGGGCGTTGCGGTCTCCCACCGCTCTGCTGCTGCTTTTGTAGATGCTGAGTCTCGGATGTTTTTGCAAGCCGAACCAATCAATGCCCAGGATCGAGTGCTCGCTGGTCTCTCCGTTGCATTTGATGCATCGTGTGAGGAAATGTGGCTTGCCTGGGGTCATGGTGCATGCCTTGTGCCTGCGCCTCGTTCTTTGGTGAGATCAGGTACTGACCTTGGGCCTTGGCTGATGGCAAATGGCATAACCATCGTCTCGACCGTGCCCACATTGGCAGCGATGTGGCCTGAAGATGCCCTCGAAAACATTCGACTGTTGATTTTCGGTGGTGAAGCGTTCCCCCTCGAGTTGGCTGAAAAGTTGACTTCACCTGGCCGCGAAGTCTGGAACACCTATGGCCCCACCGAGGCAACCGTCGTTGCCTGCGGGGCTCAAACCACAGGTAGTGGGCCCATCAGAATTGGGCTTCCCCTTGACGGCTGGGACCTCGCAGTAGTGGACGCCGAAGGGCACCGTGTTGCTGAAGGTGAAACCGGTGAGTTAATCATCGGCGGTGTGGGGCTTGCGAGATATCTCGATACAGATAAAGATGCCCAGGTTTACGCTCCCTTCCCCACATTGGGATGGGACCGTGCTTATCGCAGCGGCGACATGGTTCGCTTTGAAGCAGAAGGTTTGATCTTTATTGGTCGTGTTGATGACCAAGTCAAGGTCGGTGGACGCCGGATCGAACTGGGTGAAATCGAAAGTGCTCTGAGTGCTCTTCCCGATGTCACCGCAGGGGCTGTGGTTGTGCAGACAACTCACGCAGGAAACAAGGTTCTTGTCGGCTACATCAGCGTCAATGATGTTGAGGCTTTCTCTATCGCTGATGCACTGGCGTCCTTGCGTGAATCTCTCCCAGCACCTCTCATTCCGTTACTGGTTCCTCTTTCTGAGCTTCCGGTCAGGACCTCCGGCAAAGTAGATAAAGCTGCTCTGCCTTGGCCACTAGCTACCGCCGACCTTGATGAACTCGATTTCACAGAGATCGAACGACGCGTCGCCAGCGAATGGGCAGAGGTTCTCGGCGTTCCCGTGACGGACCTCAACACACACTTCTTCGACATCGGTGGTGGTTCTCTGGCAGCTGCCCAACTAGTTGGAAGACTCCGTACCCTGTACCCCAGCATGACGGTGGCAGATATCTATGCCCACCCTCGGTTGGGTTCCATGTCTGACTTCATCGATGTCAGCACAGCAGGAGAACTTATTCCCTCCGGGTCGTTCCACAAATCACCTAAAGTTCCCCAATCCCCGCAGCTCATCCAGGCAGTGCTCTCAATTCCCTTGTTTGCGTTGGCAGGACTGAGATGGTTGTTTTATGCCCTGACCGCATCCACGTTGCTGGGCTTGCTGGGCGTTGTTGACTTCCTGCCGTCTGCTCCGCTTGCCATTTTGATACCGGGCATTTTGTTATTTGGCTCCCCGTGGGGCCGAATGTTGCTCAGCGTTGCGATTTCCAGAACTGTGCTCGCAGGGTTGCGACCCGGAAACTATCTCCGCGGAGGCTCCACCCATTTGCGATTATGGTTCGCTGAACAGGCAGCCTCGCATATCGGTGCGGTGACCTTGGCAGGAGCGCCCTGGGTCACCGCGTATGCGCGGGCACTGGGTGCTCGAATCGGAAAGGGTGTCACCATGCACACCCTCCCTCCCATCACTGGGATGTTGTGGGTTGGTGCCGGGGCGTCGATTGAACCTGAGGTAGACCTCTCGGGGTATTGGATTGATGGCGATGTTGTTCGAGTAGGAGAAATCCGAATTGGTGCTCATGCAACCATTGGTGCCCGCAGCACTCTCGCCCCTGGAACTCGTATTGGCAAATTGGCTGAGATTGCTCCCGGCTCGAGCGTGTTTGGAAAAGTTCCTGCAGGACAGCTCTGGAGTGGATCTCCTGCAAAGCGTGAAGGCAAGGTCAAAGCGTGGTGGCCACAAGAACCAGCCAGACAATCTCGCGCATGGGGGGCGCTCTTCGCGTTCTCCTCCGGAGTCTTTGCTCTCTTCCCACTCGTGTCTTTGTTGGGAGGTGCGGCTGTCGTATTGGCCGCATTGCAACAAACACAGTCTGTCTCTGATGTGCTCTATAGCGTTGCAGTGGGATTTATCCCTGCGACTTTGCTCGCAGGATTTATCTTCACAGTTCTTGTTCTTGCTTCTGTCCGCATTCTCAGCCTCACGATGCGAGAAGGCATCTTCCCAGTTCACAGCTGGGCGGGGTGGCAAGCATGGAGTGTTGAGCGAATCCTTGATTTGGCTCGCACGTTCCTCTTTCCTCTTTACTCAAGCCTTTTCACCCCGATCTGGCTGCGCATGCTGGGGGCCAAGGTTGGACACAACGTGGAAGCGTCAACAGTCTTGATGCTTCCGAAAATGTCCACCATTGGAGACGATGTCTTTTTGGCAGATGACACCATGATTGCTCCCTACGCGCTCGGAAACGGTTGGATGTTTATTGGGCCGGTAGAAATTGGGAAGCGAGCTTTCATCGGCAATTCAGGCCTGGCGCCTGCCGGACGCAAAGTTCCCAAAGATGCCTTGGTAGCTGTCCTTTCGAGTGCTCCTCGGAAGGCAAAAGAAGGATCATCTTGGTTGGGCTCTCCACCCATGCGCTTGCGCAGACTCATCGCTGAGGGGGACCGCGAGCGCACCTACAAGCCATCTCGCTGGCTGCGGATAGCTCGTAGTTTGTGGGAGCTGACCAGGTTTGTTCCAGTGCTCGTTACCGCCCTCATTGGTTTTGCCGTGGTGTGTGGAATTTTGCTGGCGGATTCCCTGTGGGGAATGTGGGCAGCAATCCTGCTCAGTGGACCTCTGTTGTGGGCCGCAGGAATCATCGCCGCTGCTGTGAGCACCATTGCGAAGTGGGTTCTTGTGGGCAAGATCAAGCCCCAAGAGAAGCCACTGTGGTCTTCATTCATCTGGCGCAATGAAGTGGCCGATACGTTCGTGGAAATGGTAGCTGCCCCTTGGTTTGCTAACTACATGAATGGCACACTCGGACTTGTCTGGTGGTTGCGCAGCCTGGGCGCCAAGATTGGTGGCGGAGTCTGGTGTGAAACGTATTGGCTCCCTGAAGCTGATCTGGTCACTCTCGGCGACGGCGCCACTGTCAATAGAGGCACTGTTCTGCAAACACATCTGTTCCATGACAGAGTGATGAGTATGGACACGGTAACGGTGGAAGCGGGCGGAACTCTCGGCCCCCATAGTGTGATTCTTCCTGCCGCACGAATCGGTGCACACAGCACTGTCGGTCCGGCATCCCTCGTAATGCGTGGTGAAGGTGTTCCAGAAGGAAGCCGCTGGAGTGGCAACCCTATTGGCCCATGGCGTGAAGTAACTGTGCGGAAGTACTTTTCAGACACCGCGTCAGTGAAGACGGTGTGATCGTGGCGGTAGATTCCTACACCCCAGATTCAGGCAGTGCAGATTTCTTCATTGAGCACTACTCACTCAATCTGCATTACAGAATGTCATCAGGACACCTCAAGGCTGTTGCCACCCTCGCAGTAACGTTGCTGCGTGCAGTTCAACAAATCTCTCTAGACATCTCAGGGCTTCATGTGGGAAAAGTCTCTGTTGATGGCAAAGCGAATAAAAACTTCAAGCAAAGCCCTACAAAACTCTCGCTCAAACTCGGTGAGGAGCTTCCTGCGGGTTCCAGCTTTGAACTTGAAGTTCACTATTCTGGTACCCCTCGCCCCCGCAGTTCTCGCTGGGGAACAGTCGGATGGGAAGAGCTAAACGATGGGATCGTTGTTGCTGCACAACCCACGGGCGCACCCACCTGGTTCCCGTGCAACGATCTCCCCCGCTACAAATCAACTTTTGAAATATCACTCACTACCGAACGTAGTTACGCTGTCGCTGTAACTGGCGAGTTGATGAGTTCCTCGGACAAGTCAGGATTTACAACCTGGAACTTCCGGCAAGACATTCCTACACCTACCTACCTCGCTTCCATTCAAATTGGGCGTTACCGTCAGCGCGAAGAAGAATTTTCTGGGGTCACAGTTCACACCTTCTTCACACCTGCAAACCAAAGCAAAGTCACTTCTGATCTCTCCAAACTTGAAGATATGCTCTCGTACTTTAATGAGACCTTTGGCGAGTACCCCTTCCACAGTTACACCGTAGTTGCCACCGCAGACGAACTGGAGATTCCTCTCGAAGCCCAAGGTATGGCTATCTTTGGCGCCAATCACCTCAACGGAACCAACCCTGAAGAGCGACTGGTTGCTCATGAGCTGGCCCACCAATGGTTTGGGAACAGCGTCGGGATTGCCCAATGGCGCGATATCTGGCTCAACGAAGGTTTTGCGTGTTACGCCGAGTGGCTCTGGTCTGAAAAAGCAGGTGGAATAACCACACAAGGGATGGCGGAGTCCCACCATGTCTTGTTACGCCAGCTCGATCAAGACCTTCTGCTCGCCGATCCCGGCCCCGACCTCATGTTTGATGATCGAGTCTATAAAAGAGGTGCCTTAACACTTCACGCTTTGAGATTAGCTGTTGGAGACAAGGCATTCTTTGCCATCCTGAAGCAGTGGGTTGCTGAACATGCTCATGCTCTTGGTACGACCGAAGATTTCATCGAGTTATGCCAGAACAGCACAACTGAAAATCTAGAGCCCCTGTTTGAGCGTTGGCTTTTTCAGAGAGCTCTCCCTGCCCTGAACTAACGGCTCACTGCAAGAGCAAGTACATGCCTCTCGTGCTGTGTGGCGTTGTGCACGGTGTACTGGGAAGTGACGACAGTTGGGTCCAACTCATCGATACTGACGGCATTTCCAACTCCCATGGCTTTCACAATCGCTTCGTATTCACACCAAGAACCTAGGGTGACTGTGTGGGTTCCTGCTCTGCCTGCCACCTCTCGAGTGTCGTCTATGTATCCCCGCTCTATATCAACGCCAATCCGACGACCACTGATGCCTGCTGCAACTAACTTCTCTCCGCTCGATGACAAGCTGATGTGAACATCAGTGTCTTCCAAGATGATGGCGCCATGATCCATTCCACATTCTCCACAGCGTGCTATCGGAATTACTGAAGTCCAATCCTCCCCCAGAATATCCCCGCCCAATTTTCTGGCGAGATACCTACCAGAGAGATATCGCTGTGACAACACCTGCCCAAGGGAAGCAGCGCGAGCGCGCTCTGAAGAAGTGAGTAATGAAAATAACTCAGCAGATTCCTGTTCACTCAGTGATGTTGCGCCCCAGAGCAAAACAAAGGAATCAGACATTTATGGAAATCAGTTCTGTAGCGTCACGAAAGCTTGCCACGGAGCAAGCACATCAGACTTAACACCGAGAACTGCATCGCCAGATACTGATTCTGGAAGTTCGACAGTCTCATTCGACAGGTTAGCCACTACGGTCAAAATGCGGCCGTTGAGTTCACGAGTGTAGGCGAAGAGCTGCTCATGTTCCATCCAGAGCATGTCGAACGACCCATTAACAACGACATCCATGCCGTGACGCATGGCGATGAGTTTTTGGTAATGGTGGAATACAGAATCAGCGTCATCAACAGCAGCTGCTGCGTTGACCTCAAGGTAGTTGGAGTTCACCGAAATCCAGGGTTCACCGGTGGTGAAGCCAGCATTGGCGGAGTCATCCCACTGCACTGGCGTGCGGGCATTGTCGCGTCCTTTATAACCAACCGCGTTCAGCACATACTCTTCGGAAATACCCTGCTCTGCCGCTTCTGCTGCCCAGTTGAGGGTTTCGAGGTCGCGGTATTGGCTGAGCTTGGTGAAGTGCGCACTTGTCATACCGAACTCCTCACCCTGATAGACATAGGGCGTTCCGCGCATCAGGTGCAGCACGGTGCCAAAAGCTTTTGCTGAGTTCACCCGGTGCTCGGCAGAGTCATTACCCCAGCGCGAGACGATGCGTGGCTGGTCGTGGTTGTTCCAATACAGGGAGTTCCAGCCAACCTGCTCTAGACCCTTTTGCCACTTGTTCAGGTTTTCTTTAAGTGCCTTGACGGTAAAGGGAACCAGATCCCACTTGCCGAAACCACCCTCACGAGTGTCGAGGTCCATGTGTTCGAAGGTGAACACCATGTTGAGCTCGTGGCGTTCAGGAGCGGTGTATTGCTGAGCAAGCTCAACGGTGCAGCCTGGCATCTCGCCTACCGTGATGAGTCCCTTATCTCGCAGAACCTCACGATTCATTTCCTGCAGGAATTCGTGAATACGTGGACCGTTCATCCAGGGGCCGAACAGGTCCTCCCCATCCGAGAAGTCCTGATGCTTGGAGATGAGGTTGATCACGTCCATCCGGAAACCATCAACACCCTGCTCGAGCCACCAATTCATCATCGAATACACAGCTGCACGAACTTCGGGGTTCTCCCAGTTCAGATCTGGCTGTTTCTTGGAGAAGATGTGCAGGAAGTATTGCTGCGTGGTTTCGTTCCACTGCCAGACAGACCCAGAGAATGCAGCTTGGTGTGATGTGGGTTCGTGTCCATCCACGGCATCGCGCCAGATATACCAATCACGCTTGGGGTTATCGAGCGAGGAGGAGCTCTCTACAAACCAGGGGTGTTCATCGGAGGTGTGGTTAACCACGAGGTCCATCACGAGCTTCATGCCGCGGGCATGGGTCTGCTCAATCAGATGACGAATATCCTCGAGCGTGCCAAAGAGGGGGTCAATGTCTTGATAGTCCGAGATGTCATAGCCGTTGTCATCTTGTGGGGACTTATAGACCGGAGAAAGCCAGAGAACATCAACGCCGAGGTCTGCAAGGTAGTCGAGCTTGGAGGTAATGCCGGGGATGTCTCCGATGCCGTCACCATTCGAATCAGCGAACGAGCGAGGGTAGATCTGGTACACAACGGCACCCTTCCACCAGTCTTCTTTGCCCAGAGTGATGCTCATGTGTCTCCTTGTTGTCTCAAGAGTCAACTTTATTAGTGTGTGGTCTACTAGAAACTTTTTCTCACAAAGTGCTGACGAAGAGGGTTCACTTCTAGCTAGGGTTGGGGAGTTCCCACAAGGAGGTAGAACCACATGGGCGTAGAAAATAACACCCGAGATATTGAAGAAACCGTCGTCACGGACTTTAGTGACCGCATGAGCTATGGCGGTTATCTTGACCTCGACACGTTGCTCTCCGCCCAGAAGCCGCTGAGTGACCACCACGATGAACTGTTGTTCATCATTCAGCACCAGACCACTGAGCTCTGGATGAAGCTGATGGTGCACGAACTGATCGGTGCTGCAAACTATCTGCGCAACGATGACCTTGGACAAGCCCTCAAGTGTATGGCGCGTCTGAAGCACATCCAGAAGACCCTCACCGAACAGTGGGCCGTGTTAGCCACGCTCACCCCCAGCGAATACGCCCAGTTCCGTGACCGCTTGGGAAACTCAAGCGGCTTCCAGTCCTTCCAATACCGTGCCATCGAGTTCATGCTGGGCAACAAGAACGAGAAGATGATCCGCGTCTTCGACGCCGACCCTGATGCTCAGGCGCTTCTGGTCTCTGCGTTGAATGCACCCAGCATCTATGACGAATTCCTTCGTTACCTTGCACGTAAGGGATATGACGTCCCCACCTCCATCCTTGAACGCGATGTGACGAAAGCATGGACGTTCACTGATGAATTGATGCCCGTTTTCATCGAAATCTATAACAACCACGATGAGCACTGGGAAGCCTACGAAACCTGTGAAGAGCTGGTAGACCTCGAGGAGAACTTCCAGTTCTGGCGTTTCCGCCACCTGCGCACCGTTCAGCGCATCATCGGCATGAAGATGGGCACCGGCGGATCTTCCGGTGCCCCCTTCTTGCAGAAGGCACTCGAACTCACCTTCTTCCCCGAGCTCTTTGCCGTGCGCACAGAGATAGGTCAGTAGCTCTTCTTCATGAGCACAGCAACGCAACCCACTAACCCCTACGGGGTTGGGGTTGGCGCACGTCTGAACTCCGGCGAGCGCGGAACTGTGTTCCCCCTATTCGGTGATGCACACGTTCACCTAGGTCTGGTTGAACCTGAATCTCTGCCGAGCGGTGGCATCGGCAGGGTTCTAGATCTCGGCTGGTCCTTAGCTGCACAACAAGACTGGTCACAGGGAAGCATTACCGGTTTGAATGTTGATTACGCCGGTAACTTCTTGGCTGCTCCTGGTGGATACCCTTCGGATCGTTCCTGGGCACCGCGCGATGCAACCGTCTTCGTGGAAGATCCTGTGTTAGCAATTGCGCAACAAGTTGCTGCGGGTGTCAGCGCCATCAAAATCACTCTCAATGCTGATGCCGGACCTGTGCACTCGGATGAGGTCCTCCTGCACTTGGTTAAGGCAACACATGCAGCAGGACTCACCCCTGTAATTCACGCTGAAGGTGAGGGACAGGCTGAACGGGCGATTCATGCAGGCCAAGTAGTTCTCGCCCACACCCCGTTCTCTGAGCTGTTGAGCGACGAAGAAATTTCTTTTGCCGCACAGAATAATGTGGGGTGGATGAGCACCCTCGACATCCATGGCTATGGCGACTATGGCACCGTTTTTGAGATTGCATCGGCAAACCTGACGCGATTTATAGCTGCCGGTGGCAACGTGTTCTATGGCACGGATCTGGGTAATGGGCCGCTGCCGCTCGGGATCAATGTGCGAGAGCTTCGTGCACTGCAGGCTTGTGGTCTCACGGATTCCGGGCTTGCTGCCTCGCTGTTCTCGTGGTGGGAAAAGACCGGCTCGGTCTCTGCTCCCTCAAACCGGATGAGCTTTATCTCCGACATTTCAGACAGCAACAGTTCAGATGTGTGCACGTGGCTTGCCTCTGCGCGTATCGTCGAAACCACCGAAGTGGAGTCATCATGACCAGTTTTGAAACCCGAGCAGCCCAGCTTGATGCTGCTGATCCGTTAGCTGCCCACCGCGCCAAGTTCTATGGCACTGATGAGGCAACACAGTCTTCAACGCCGGGAATGCCCCTGGCCTATTTCGATGGCAACTCTCTGGGACGGCCCATGACGGCGAGCTTCGATCGCATCGAAGCTTTCTTGCGTCACGACTGGGGCACTCGCCTCATTCGCAGTTGGGATGAGCAGTGGCTGAACTTTCCCCTCGAGCTGGGAAACAAGATTGGTGCCGCTGCACTGGGTGCTGCACCTGGTCAAACCTTTGTGGGGGACTCCACCAGCGTGCTGCTCTACAAGATGGCACGTGCAGCTATCGCTGCGCGTCCCGGTCGCACCGAGATCGTGCTCGATACCGACAACTTCCCCACCGACCGCTACCTCCTGGAAGGTATAGCGGATGAGCTCAAGATGACCTTGGTGTGGATTGAAGCAGACACTTCTGCTGGTGTCACCCCTGAACAGGTTGCTGCCGTGGTGAACTCCAACACCGCGCTAGTTCTGCTGAGCCACGTTGCCTACCGCTCAGGCTTCATGGCAGATGCTCCTGCCATTACCCAGATCACTCACGATGCTGGTGCATTGATCGTCTGGGACTTAAGCCACTCGGTGGGATCAGTTGTCGTTGAGCTGGACAAGTGGAATGTCGACATTGCCGTGGGATGTTCCTATAAGTATCTCTGTGGCGGTCCCGGTGCTCCTGCCTGGGCATATGTGCGCAAGGATCTTCAGACCCAGATTGAACAACCTATTCAAGGCTGGTGGGGAACCAAAAACATGTTCCTCATGGGACCTGGCTATGACCCCGAGAATGACCTGCGCCGCTTCATCACTGGAACCACTCCGGTCGTGGGCATGCAAGCCATGATTGACCCTGTCGAACTCATTGGCGAGGTCGGCATTGAGGCCGTTCGTGCCAGGTCTCTCCTGCTCACTCAGTACGTCATTGACTACACCGATGAGGTGCTGGCGCCTCTGGGCGTGACCGTGGCTACGCCTCGCGATCCCGCCCAGCGTGGTGGTCACGTCACTCTCAACCACCCTCACATGCATGAAGTGAATGCGCTGTTGTGGAAGGAAGACATCATCCCCGACTATCGCGATCCACACGGATTGCGTATTGGCCTCTCACCTTTGACAACTTCCTTCCACGAAGTCTTCATTGGTTTGGAAAGAGTCAAAGAGACACTGCTTTCTCTCGGGTAGGATTGAGGTATTCCCCCCGCTCGCGAAATCGCTGGAGTCGCCCCCATGCCCACCATCGTCGTCGAGGTAATGCCCAAGGCTGAAATTCTTGACCCCCAGGGCAAGGCAGTCGCTGGTGCGCTTACCCGTCTAGGTCACAACCAGTTCTCCGGTGTTCGCATCGGTAAGCGCTTCGAGCTCACCGTAGACGGTCCCGTCACCGCTGAGACTCTCGCAGCAGCCAAGACCATCGCAGAGGACATCCTCTCGAACTCGGTCATCGAAGATGTCGTCAGCATCTCCGAGGCCAAGTAATGCGCGTCGGAGTCATCACCTTCCCCGGCTCACTCGATGAGCGTGACGCTCAGCGTGCTGTAAAGCTTGCGGGTGGAACACCCGTTGCCCTGTGGCACGGAGCTCACGACCTAGAAGGCGTGGAAGCAATCATTCTTCCTGGTGGCTTTAGCTACGGCGACTACCTGCGTGCAGGATCTATCGCCAGCCACGCCCCCATCATGGCTGAGGTCATTGATGCAGCCCACAAGGGTATGCCGGTTCTGGGTATTTGCAACGGTTTCCAGATGCTTGCCGAGGCTCGTCTGGTTCCTGGTGCTCACGGTCGTAATGACTGTGGCACTTTTGTTCGTCGCGATCAGAAGTTGATCGTGGAGAACAACAACACCGCGTGGACCAAGGACTTCGCCCAGGGCGAAGAAATCATTATTCCTCTCAAGAACGCTGATGGTCGTTTCGTCGCCGACGCAGACACCATCAAGCGCATTGAAGACAACGGTCAGGTCACCTTCCGTTATGTCGGTGTGAACCCCAACGGTTCACTCGATGACATCGCAGGTGTCTCCAACAAAGCTGGCAACGTTGTGGGCTTGATGCCTCACCCTGAGCACGCGGTTGAGCCTGGCTTTGGTCCAGACACTGCGGCAGCAATGCGTTCAGGTCTTGATGGTTTGAAGTTCTTCACCTCTGTAATTCAGAGCACGCTGCTGTCCAAGGCATAAACACCGTGTCCGTAACCAGCACACAGAAGCAGGCAGGGTTTACCCCTCGCAAGCTCTACTTTGTGCTGGCTATCGCAGAGGCCTGTACATGGACCTTGCTCATTACTGGCTTGATCCTCAAAGCAACAGTGGGAATTGAACCCTCACTGCTGACCACCATTGGTGGACTGCACGGATTTGTTTTCATCACCTATGGTGCAACGTCCATCCTGATTGCCTTCAACCAGCGCTGGGGTTTCTGGGTTGGTTTGCTCGCCGTCATCACGGCGATCTTGCCTTACGCCACAATTCCTTTCGAGTTGGTTCAGGCCAAGCGCGGAGCGCTCGAAGGGCAGTGGCGTTTCGAAGCAACAGATGATCCTCGCGATAAGAAGCCGCTGGATCGCTTGTTCCGCTGGTTCCTCAAGCACCCTTTGCTGCTCATCTTGGTGATCGTGATCGCCATTGTTGTTGTCTTTTCAACCCTGCTCATCCTCGGCCCTCCTGGAGGACGCTAAGGACATGAGTACCAATTCTTTCCACACCACCCACGAAGAAGGGACCGACGCGTGAGCAGCCACGTCGCCGACACCGTAGAAAACGCCATTGCGACTCCAGACAAGGTTCAGCCCTACGGCGCCCTTGGTCTCAAGGATGACGAATACGCAGAGATTCGCAAGATCCTTGGTCGCCGTCCCACCTCGGGCGAGCTGGCGATGTATTCCGTGATGTGGTCGGAACACTGCTCCTACAAGTCTTCGAAGATCTACCTGCGCCAGTTCGGCCAGAAGGTCAGCGAGAAGATGAAAGAAAAGCTCATGGTTGGCATGGGTGAGAACGCTGGTGTTGTCGACGTGGGTGAAGGCTGGGCTGTCACTTTCAAGGTGGAGAGCCACAACCACCCCAGCTACATTGAACCTTTCCAGGGTGCTGCCACCGGTGTGGGTGGAATCGTCCGTGACATTATCTCGATGGGTGCTCGCCCCGTTGCCGTGATGGATCAGCTGCGCTTTGGTGCCATTGACCACCCCGACACCCCTCGTGTTCTGCACGGTGTTGTGGGCGGTATTAGCTTCTACGGGAACTGCCTGGGTCTTCCCAACATTGGTGGCGAGACCTACTTCGATGCCTGCTACCAGGGCAACCCTCTCGTTAACGCACTCTCTGTGGGTGTTCTCCGCCACGAAGACCTTCACTTGGCTAACGCGTCTGGGGTGGGCAACAAGATTGTTCTCTTCGGTGCTCGCACCGGTGGAGACGGTATCGGTGGAGCATCAATCCTGGCATCCGACTCGTTCGACTCCACAGGACCCACCAAGCGTCCCGCCGTACAGGTTGGTGACCCTTTCGCCGAGAAGGTACTCATTGAGTGCTGCCTCGAGCTCTACCGCGAAGGCCTGGTAGAAGGTATTCAGGACCTCGGTGCTGCGGGTATTTCTTGTGCAACGAGCGAGCTTGCTTCGAACGGCGATGGCGGCATGTTTGTTGAACTCGACCACGTACTTCTTCGCGATCCCACCCTCACCGCTGAGGAAATCCTCATGTCGGAGAGCCAGGAGCGCATGATGGCTGTGGTCAAGCCTGAACTGCTGGATCAGTTCATGGCTGTAGTAAACAAGTGGGATGTTGAAACGAGTGTTCTTGGTGAAGTAACCGACACCGGTCGTCTCATCATTCACCACGGTGGTGAAGAGATCGTGAATGTCGATCCTCGCACCGTAGCTATTGATGGGCCTGTTTATGAGCGCCCCGTTGCCTACCCCACTTGGATTGATGCCCTACAGGCAGACTCTGCTGACAAGCTGGCTCGCCCCACATCAGGTGCTGAGCTCAAGGACCAGTTCCTGACCCTCGTTGCCAGCCCCAACCTGGCTGACAAGTCGCTCATCACCACACAGTATGACTACTTCGTGATGGGAAACACTGCGCTCAGCTTCCCTGATGACGCCGGCATGATCCGCGTGGATGAAGAATCTGGTCTCGGTTTCGCTATTGCTACCGACGCCAACGGTCGCTACTGCCAGCTCGACCCCTACCAGGGTGCTCGCCTGGCTCTTGCTGAGGCTTACCGCAACGTTGCCGTCTCGGGTGCTGTTCCTGCAGCGGTTACTGACTGCCTCAACTTCGGTTCTCCTGAGAACCCTGAAGTGATGTGGCAGTTCAAGCAGGCTGTTGCTGGCTTGGCAGATGGATGCTTGGAGCTCGAGATCCCCGTTACTGGTGGAAACGTCTCCTTCTATAACCAGACAGGTGATGCCCCCATCCACCCCACACCTGTTGTGGGCGTGCTGGGTGTTATAGATGATGTTGCACGTCGTATTCCTTCCGCTTGGCAGGACGAAGGCAACAACATCTACCTCCTCGGCTTCACTCGCACTGAGCTCGATGGTTCAGCTTGGGCTGGCACCATCCACAACCACCTCGGTGGTGTTCCACCTGTGGTTGACCTGAACCAAGAGAAGGAACTTGCAGACCTTCTGCAGGGCGCTGCTATTGAGAGCCTTATTCTCTCCGCACACGATCTCAGCGATGGCGGTCTGGGACAGGCACTTGCTGAATCGGTTTCACGCTTCGGTGTTGGTGCACGCATCTGGCTCGATGAAATCATCGAGCGTGACGGTGTTGATGCTGCGACTGCATTGTTCTCTGAATCCACCGGTCGAGTGATTGTCTCTGTTCCACGAGAAGATGATGTTCGCTTCGTGGGACTGTGTGAAGCACGCAACTACCCTGTCCTTCGCATCGGCGTGACCGACCAGGGTGGAGCTGATGCCAAGCTCGACGTTCAGGGACTGTTTGAGGTTTCTGTCGACGAGATTCGTCAGCGCAGCAACGAAACACTGCCCAAGTACTTCGGTTAGGAGTTGAAGATGCTTCGACGACTCAGAGCCTTAGCAATAAGCTTCATTGTCTTTGCCTTCTTCATCGTCGAAATTCCTGCTGCACAGGCGACCACATCGTGGACTCCGCCGTTGGAAATTTCAGCGCCGCTGACTGACAGCAATGCGCCTCAAGTCGTTTCTGATTCTTCAGGCAATTTCATCACCCTTTTTCAAAACAAGGTTGGCTCCAACTTTGAAATTCGCTCCAGCTACAGCACCGATTTCGGCACTACGTGGAGTGCTCCTGCAACTATCTCTTCGGGGACGAGTGCGGTCAACCCAAACATCATCTCAGTTGGGCCACGCGCATTTGTTGCCGTGTGGAACCAAAACGATGGAACCACCACACGAGTTGCCTCCGCAAAGACAACAGACAATGGCGTGACCTGGAGTTCACCGGTTTACATTTCCATTGCTGGGCAAAACACTCGTGCCGCCGACATCGCTTTTGACGGACAGAACAGCCTCGGCGTTGTCTGGACTAGGCAGTTAAGCGGCTTCACTTATTCGACTACGGCTTCAGGCAGTTCCGACCTGGGAACTACGTGGGCAACTCCACAAGATCTCACGTCAACAACACCTGGAAGCATTTCCCCACAAATTGCCAGTACGGGCACGGGTTCCTTCGTGGCGATGTGGCATCGGCTCACAAGCCCCGTGGGCGTCCAAAGTTCTTCCACCACAAACTCCGGCACAACGTGGAGTGCTCCAACTTTGGCAAGTGACGCTGCGGTCGCTTCTTCATACCCTCAACTTGTGAGTACTTCATCAAACAAAGTTGTCGCCACCTGGCTCCAAGACATTAGCTCAGTCAATGTATTGAGTAGTTCAATCAGCCTGAACAACGGGGCGACGTGGTCGACCCCAGTCCGGATTTCAAACCCAAGTTCGACTTCAACTGCCGCCCAACTGATCAGAACTGCTAATGGCACCCTCGTGAGCGTGTGGTATCAAAACATTGGTTCCGGTGACCAAATACTTTCGTCGCGTAGCGTCAATGACGGGGCAGCGTGGAGTGCGCCCACGCTGGTTTCTTCACAAACTGCTTGCTACATCCCCCAGATTGCAGCTGATTCCTCGAGCACACTCACTGTTGCATGGTTGTGCGGACAAAGCCCAAACTCTGTGATTTCGGTTTCCACCTCCACCGATAATGCCTCATCATGGGCCCAGCCGACAGCACTAACTCAGTCACCACTATTTGGAGATTTTGTTTCACTAGCGGTCAGCCCTGCTGGTGACACCACAGCTGCCTGGCAGATGAATTATTCAGGACAGCTCTACAAGGTGTATTCATCGAGCTACATCGTGAGCGTGGTTCCGCCTCAGCCTCAGCCAAATACGCTTCCGCCAACTGGCGTCAACTCTTCACTCGAGCACTTTGCCATTTGGCTGCTTGCGAGCGGAGTCGTGTTCCTGGGTGTTCGCCGCATCTCACGTAAGAAAACACTTCCCACCTGCTAGGTGTCACAGGCTCTTAACGAGCTTCGAGCAGGCCCCATCGCAGGGGCCCACCCGAAGAATCTGAGTTTCTCAGAAAAATATGCCTGTTGGCAAGGGTTATTTGGTTACCAGCGTGAGCGGGTTGAGCTCTTGGCCCACGTTATATTGCTCACCCATCACGCCTCTTCCTTCTGCAGTGAGTGCAGTGGTGAACATGAGTGGGTGTGAACCGGGAACGACGTTGAGTTCAACGAATGGAACTTGAGCCTCGGGTGAAAGAACACCACCTTGGGCAATGGAAAGTATTCCGTGGCCTGCGGTCAGTTCAATACGAGGATCCTTGATGGAGATATTCATCATTCCCCAGTGCCCTGAGAAGTGAGCAGTTCCCAAGAAATGCAGCACTCCAGTGTGCTCTGTTTCGTTGAAGTCAGACGCCGCATCGTTGAGCGCAAAAGTGAAACCTTCTGCAGTTCTCAGCGCAGGTTCTTTGGCTTCGATCACGCCATCTTCGATGCGGGAAAGATACGCAATCAGGCTGTCTTTAACAGCCCAGTGCAGTTCATATTCAGCCATGATTAGCCGCGAGCTTGTTCGTGGTGGTGAATAACCTCTTCCACGACAAAGTGGAACCACTTCTCAGCGAATGTGGGGTCGAGGTTTGCTTCCTCCGCCAGCGCACGCAAGCGTGCGACTTGGCGGGCTTCACGAGCTGGGTCTGAGGGGGGTAGATCGTTGTTGGCCTTGAGTGTGCCAACCTTCTGAGTGAACTTGAAGCGCTCAGCAAGCATGTGAATCAGTGCTGCATCAATGTTGTCGATGCTCTCGCGAATCCCAGCGAGTTCAGCTGCAACCTCAGGGGTCATCTCGTTCGAAGCCATGCTCTCAGGTTATCGCAGGAGAGATTAGTTCTTGACTTGCCTACGCATAATCAAAACACCGGCAATCACGATGGCACCGCCCACAGGTTCATACCAGTGCAGGGTTTCTCCTAGGAAGACCACACCCAGCATGATTCCCACAATGGGCATGACATAGGTCACTGATGAAGCTCGGGTGGGACCCCAGGACTCCAGCACATCGTTGAACCAGAGATAGGCAAGTCCAGTGCCGCCCAGACCAATCACGCCGATGGCCGCGATGGTGGTCCAATCAATGGTGACCGGGCCCATCGCCAGAAATGGCGTCATGAGCAACATAAATGCTGCTGCCGCAGCAATTTCAATGATGGAAATGGCTTTGGCTGAGACTCCTGAAGGGAACACGAACTTCTTCAGATACGTGCCAGAGAACCCATACATCACTGCGGCAGAGAGGGCAGCAACCTGACCCCAGAAACTTCCCCCCAGATCGGTGATGGTCCAGGGCGCGATGATGACAACCAGACCCACTAGGCCCACCGAGACACCCAGTGCCTGGTTGCGGTTGAAGTTCTCAACGCGCAACACATAAACCGCGATGATGGCGGTCATGATGGGCGTGAGGCCGTTGTAGATGGTGGCAACAGCAGAGGTGATGTATTGCTCTGCCCAGGGGAAGAAGATGAAAGGGATGCCAATACCGATAACACCGGCAACAGCGATGTGACCCCAGAGCTTGATGTCTTTGGGGAGCTGTTGTCTGGATATTGCCCAGAACACGAGCATGAAAATACCGCCGGCGACGACACGAGACCAGGCAACCTGTCCCCAGCTCAACGTGGTCAGCGCAATCTTGATGAAGAAGAAACTCGAGCCCCACAGCAGTGCCAGCGAGATGAACTTGATCGCAATAAGTGCGGAAGATTGTCCCTGTTTGTTGGCAGCAGCAGAGGAATTCATAACCTCTTCAGCCTAGACCTGCGCAGGTCATTTGGGTATGAATAATTGAGTTATGCCCGCGGTTATCTATGTGCCTCAGACTCTGCGCGCTGGCGCCAGAAATCTAGAGTTCCATCCGAAATGGCCTGCTTCGCTGTGGCCACTTCGGCTGGTGTCACCAGTCCGCTTTCCACTGCAGAGCCAATATCTGCGGTCGAAAGAAGCACTGCGGCCAGAATCACACCTTTGGCGCTGACGTCACTGGGGAGCTTTTTTGTGAGAATGTCGCTGGTGGCTGAAGGTGTAACCGCTGGCTTTGCCTCGGGGACACACGCAGTGAGCCCTGCCGCACATATTGCGGCAAGGCTTAGTACTGCAAGGAAACTCTTCACAACAACAACTCGCACAAATTCAGGCTAGTGGTTGCTCTTGCCCGAATTTCCCTTGCCCTGACTTCCAGGGTTTGATGGCTTACCGGACCCACTTGAGTTCTGACTTCCGCTGACACCGGAGTTGTCGCCGTTAGATACTTCAGGGATGGTGATGGAACCAGAATTAGATGAACCACTCTGACTGTTCTGCTGTTCCTGCTCGGGAAGCGTTGGTGTGTGAGCTCGTCCGCGGACCTCACCGACAACTGAGTTGAGGCGTGCCTGAACCTCGGCATTAGCACCGGGGATCCCCGCAACAACTGCTGCATCAAGCTTTGCTGTTGCACGATTAAGCCGTGCTTCCAGTTCTGCGCGCTGTGCTTCCAACTCTGCTAGCGCGGTAACCTGCTGATCTTCTGGAAGGTCAGCTACTGCGGCGATGGCGGCGTCAAGATTCGTGAGCTCTGCCTGAGCATGTGCAATCTGAAGCTGAAAGCCAAGAGTGCGGGCACAGGTGGAAGTGGACTGGCCGTCAGTGCGACATGCTTCAAAGTCAGAGCGGATTTGTTCGAAGGCAGCAGCCCATGCCGGTGCTTCTTCTTCCCAGACCTCGGTTTGCTCAGTCAAGTTTTCATCAATGAGGTCTGACAGTGCCGGATCCGTTGTTGGATCTGGAGCAGGTGTTGCCTCTGGTGTCGTTTGATCGGCTGCATCAACAATCGCGGGGTCAATGATGCCCTGCTCAACAGCATCAGAAATATCCTGTTGAAGTTCATCGAGAAGCGTGGGGTCTGTTACTTCAGTTCCCAGGCCTTCGAGAGATGAGTTAATGATTGTCTCAGTAGTGGCGTCAGATGTCACTGCTTGAGCGGCACTCACTCCAAACCCAAACACAAGTGCTGGGAGGATGGTGCCAACGGCAAGAACAGATAACAGAGATCGTGACTTCATGTCACAAGTCTGCTCTGTGAAACTGAGCGAAACCTGTGTAAAGAGTGGACTTTTTCTCTAGCCGACGAGGTCGTGCTGCACGATAATCGCATCGCGTGCTGGGCCCACACCAATGGCGGAGAAACGTGCACCACTCATGGCTTCCAGAGCAGTGACATAGTCCTGAGCGTTCTTGGGCAGATCGCTGAAAGTGCGAGCTCCGGTGATGTCCTCATTCCAGCCTGGGAAGTATTCCAGGATGGGCTTGGCGTGGTGGAAGTCACTCTGGTTGACCGGAACCTCATCGTGACGAACACCGTCCACGTCATAGGCAACACAGACAGGAATCTTTTCAAGTCCGGTCAGCACGTCCAACTTGGTGATGACGAAGTCGGTCACACCATTAATGCGAGCGGTGTAGCGAGCAATCGGTGCGTCATACCAACCACAGCGGCGAGGGCGCCCAGTGGTGGTTCCAAACTCAAAGCCCTTGGCGCGGAGGTATTCACCGTCCTCATCGAAAAGCTCCGTGGGGAATGGACCTGCACCCACGCGGGTTGTGTAGGCCTTGATGACCGCAATCACGCGCTCGATCTTGTTAGGACCTATACCCGAACCGGTCGAAGCACCACCTGCGGTGGCATTCGACGAGGTGACGAAAGGATAGGTTCCGTGGTCGATGTCGAGCATGGTTGCCTGACCACCTTCGAACAAGACGACCTTGTCTGCATCGAGTGCCTGGTTGAGCTCCAGTGCGGTGTCGGCAACCATCGGCGCCAGACGCTCACGGTAGGAGAGAAGTTCATCAATCACGGCATCTGCAGAGATGGCACGACGGTTGTAGATCTTGGCAAGCAAGTGATTCTTGATTTCGAGTGCTGCCTCTACCTTTTGACGCAGGATGCCTTCGTCGAAGATGTCTTGGATACGAATACCCACGCGGTTGATCTTGTCGGCATAGGTGGGGCCAATGCCGCGGCCGGTGGTGCCAATCTGGCGCTTACCAAGGAAGCGCTCGGTGACCTTGTCCAGTGTGCGGTGGTAGTCGGTGATGACGTGAGCGTTCGCGCTCACACGCAGCTTGGAAGTGTCGATGCCGCGGGAGTTCAGGGCGTCGAGTTCAGCAAAGAGAACAGAGATATCGATAACCACACCATTAGCAATGACGGGAGTAACACCGGGGGTCAAAATGCCGGAAGGCAGGAGGTGGAGGGCATACTTCTCGTCACCAATAACAACGGTGTGACCGGCATTGTTTCCACCGTTGAACTTCACAACGTAGTCGATGCGCTCGGCGAGAAGGTCGGTAGCTTTACCCTTACCCTCATCGCCCCACTGGGCACCAATCAAGACGATTGCTGGCATGACGATTTCCCCTCGTCTTCAGTACGGCCTGTGCAACTGCGACCTGCCAGTAATTCATTCTACCGGCTAAATAACGCCCATTTCCTGCGGTTACTTCAGGCTAAGTAGTGGCCACAAGCACAACGTCGATGGCCTTGCGCTCGTGTCCACCAGAGATGAAGAAACGATCACGCAACGTCAGGGTGTGCACGGTCAGCCCCAGCGCTTCACACGCTGCACGAAGCTCGTCCTGAGTGGGGTTCAGCTCGGGACTGGGTGGTCCACCAAAGCCATGCTCGAGGTTTTCGCGAGCGTGCCACACACCAAAGAGCGTGCCGCCTGAGCGCAGACTCTGCGCTGCCGTGGTGATCGCGGCAGCGAGGTCTGCGGAAGGAATTTGAAGATAGGCCAACACAGCCAAATCAACAGGCTTAGTCACACAAGATTCAGGGTTGGTCGCGTCAACAGCTGTCCCGGTGCAGAGGTCCGACAGGCCTTCGTGCTCTGCACGCTTGAGAAACTTTTCCACGGCAACGGCAGAGAAGTCAGAGTTCTCCACGCGCCAACCACGGCTGGCAAACCAAAGTGCGTTACGGCCTTCTCCGCCACCGAGGTCCAGCATCTTGCCGGCAGGGAGATCGGAGAGGTATTCGACCACAAACTCGTTGGGTTCTTGAGACCAGACCAGCTCTGCTTCGGCGTAACGTTTGTCCCAGGCCTCAGGTAAGTTTCGAGTGGTCATTCCTGAAGCCTATTCTTTGCATGCGAATAATTCTGAAGGTTACTCCCGCGGCAATGACCACCAAAGCAGAGACGAGTGAAAATATTGGCAAGGTGAAAATCAGTCCTGCACACACGATAGCCCCTAGTGCAGACCACACCCTCGGGTAGCGGCGATGTGACTGATCTTGTCTCAAGGCAGAGATGTTAGTAATGAAGTAATAAAAGAGAACCCCGGCGGAACTAAAACCAACAGCGCTTCGAAGATCTGTGACACTCACGAGCAGGATTGATATCAGACCAACGAACAGTTCTGCACGGTGTGGAACCTGAAATCGTGGATGCGTGGCAGAAAGCCAACTAGGCAAGTCGTTATTTCTCGCCATGGCAAACATAGTTCGACTTATTCCAGCTATCAAAGCCAACAGAGATCCCCCGGTCGCCAATGCTGCAGCGACAACAATGAGGGGGCCCCACGACTCAAACCCCAGAAAGTGCACCGCGTCAAGCAGCGGTTGAGAACTACTGGCTAACCTTTGTGCTCCAAGAATGTGCAACAAACTCCACCCCACCCCGGCATAAATCGCCAGGACAATGACCAGAGAAATCACGATTGCTCGAGGAATAGTTTTCTGAGGTTGCTGAACTTCCTCTCCCAAGGTGGCAAGTCGTGCATATCCAGCGAAGGCGAAGAAAAGCAAACCTGCCGCTTGAAGAATTCCATAGATATCAAATTCCGAGCTGGCCCCTTGGCTTCCTGGGGAGCTCAGAATTCCCACACCGATGAACATCGATAAGACAATGCCGACAGGAATCACAATAAGAATTGCCAGCACAGCTGTGCGAGTTATTCCTCTCAAATTCACAAACGTCAGAAATGCGATTGCAGTGATGGCACCGGGCCTTTGCCACGGCTCAGGAAGAACATAAGCCGCAAAGGTCAACGCAATGGCGGCGGAGCTGGCAAGTTTTCCAATAACAAATGACCAGCCGGCAAGAAAACCCCACCACGGCCCCAGCATTTCTCTGCCGAAGGCATATGTCCCACCTGAGGTAGGAAATTGTGCTGCCAATTGAGCAGAAGATGTGGCGTTCAGCCACGCCACAAGTGCGGCCAATCCTAGAGAAACCAGTAACCAAGATCCAGCTGACTGTGCAGCCGGTGCAAAGGCGGCGAATACGCCAGCCCCGATCATGGAGCCAAGTCCGAGGGCAACGGCTCCGGGGAGTCGAAGTCCTCTGCGCAATTGGCTCATACGTCGGATATTAGCTGGCGGAGGTGTCGGAAAAGTTAACGTGCTGCATGACCCATGAGTGCATCGTCACGGCAGCAGCTGCACTGGCATTAATGGAACGCGTGGAACCAAATTGAGTAATTTCAATCACTGCCTCAGCAGCCAAGATGGCCTCGGGAGAAAGCCCGGGGCCTTCTTGTCCAAACAGGAACAAGCAACGCTCTGGCAGAGCATAGGTTTCGATCTTCACGCAACCAGGGACATTGTCAATGGCGAGGATAGGCATGTTCTCTGCCTTCGCCCACTCGACAAGCTCTGCCACGGTGTCGTGGTGGACAACGTGCTGGTAGCGGTCAGTCACCATTGCTCCACGCTTGTTCCAGCGGCGGCGTCCCACAATGTGGACGGTGTCTGCCCCAAAGGCATTGGCTGAGCGAACGATGGAACCGATGTTCATATCGTGCTGCCAGTTCTCAATGGCGACGTGGAACGGGTGACGCTTCTCATCCAGGTCAGCCACGATGGCTTCCATGGTCCAGTAACGGTAACGGTCAATGACGTTACGAGTGTCGCCCTTTTCTAGAAGCTCCGGGTCAAACCAAGGTTCTTGAGGAAGTTCGCCAACCCATGGGCCAACACCAGAGGTGCTCAGCTCATGCGTCGGAGAATCAGGCAGTTCAGCCACAGTCACTGAGGCTCGAGACCGAGGTCCTCGAGACCAATCGCATAGAAGTAGGGGTAGCCAGCAGTTTCAATACGCTGACGAGCATCGGTTGCACGGTCCACAACCACAGCAACACCGGCAATCTCAGCGCCCACCTTCTCAAGGGCTTCGATAGCCTTCAGCGGTGATCCACCGGTGGTGGAAGTGTCTTCGAGCACAACCACACGCTTGCCGGTGAGGTCAGGTCCTTCGACCTGACGGCCACGGCCGTGGTCCTTAGGCTCCTTGCGCACAACAAAGGCGTCATAGGTCAAACCCTTGGCAGCGCCTTGGTGAAGAACTGCGGTGGCGATGGGGTCAGCACCCATTGTGAGACCACCCACGGCGTCCACATCTGGAATCTGTGCCAGCACGTCCAGCATGACCTGACCGATCAGTGGGGCAACGCGGTGGTCGAGAGAGATCTTGCGCATGTCCACGTAATACGTGGCCTTCTTACCGCTGGTCAGAGTGAAGTCGCCGTGAAAGACGGCTTCTTCTTTAATGAAGTTGATCAGCTGTTCGCGTGCAGAAGTCATGGCTTCAGTTTATCGAAGTGCTGAAGGCAGGAATTCCTAGTGAGCCAGTGGCTCGAGCGGAACGATGTCTTCATCTTCTTCACCGGGAGTTCCGGCAATGTGTTCCTTCTTACCCTTGGTGGGCCACTCCACAATCACCATGGCGCAGACCATAAATGCGCCACCAATAATGGTCTTCAGCGCGAGAGTTTCTTGGCCCACTGCGACGGAGACCACGGCCGTGAAGATCACCTCAAGGGTCAAGATGATGGCCACGCGTGCAGGTTCCATTTGTGCCTGCGCCCAGGTCTGCACAAAGAAGCCGATCACGGTGGCAAAGATTGCCGTGAAGAGGACAGCGAGCCAGACATCCACGGTGGGAGGACCTTGATAGCCATCTGGTAGTGCACCAATCCAGCACACCACCGCAACGAAAAGAAGCTGAACGAAGGTCAGCGCATAGGAATCAAGTCCGGAGCTGAAACGTCCCAGACCCACGATGTGCAGGGCATACAGCACAGCACACACAATTCCCCAGATCTGACCAACCTCAATCGAGACGCCCGTGATGGAAATCAAACCCAAACCAATCAGCGCCAAAATGGCACCGATAGCCACCTTCACCCCAACCTTGCGGCGGAAGATCAACCAGCCCAACACCGGCGTGAGCACCACATAGGTTCCGGTGAGGAATCCAGTAATTGCCGCAGTCGTCATTTCTAATGCAATGGTTTGCGTGATGTAGGCAAGTCCGAGCAAGACACCCAGCACGGCTCCCACGGCCAACATCTTGCCCTTGAGGGCAAGGACCACCTTGGGTTTGATCAGCAACATAATTGCTGCTGCAATCGTGAAGCGAATAGCAAGGAAGTCAAAGAAGGGCTGTTGCTCAATTGCCGGCTTCATCACGACAAAGGCAACGCCCCACATTGCGGCCACTGAAACCAGTGACCACAATGCGAGGCGGGATGTCTTCATCCCTCCAGCCTAGCTAGGCAGAAGGAGTGCGGCGACGGATAGGAGTGTCGTCGTCACCGTCGTCATCAATCACGAGGGTGTCGAAAACTGGTTCCTTGGTCACAACTTCTGAAGCAGTGGTGCCAGCCTTCGCTGCCTTCTTCGCTTCACGCTTTTGTTTGCGCTTTTCGCGACCACCTTCAACCAGGTTGTAGATGGTGGGCAGCACAACCAGAGTGAGCAGTGTGGAGGAGATCAAACCACCAATCACGACGATGGCCAGCGGCTGAGAGATAAACCCACCAGAACCTGTGATGCCGACAGCCATTGGAATCAAAGCAAAGATGGTCGCCAGTGCTGTCATCAAGATGGGGCGCAGACGACGCGAAGCACCCTCAATGAGTGCCTGCGTAACGGCAAGACCCTTAGCGCGGTACTGGTTGACCAAGTCAATCAGTACGATGGCGTTCGTCACGACGATACCGACCAACATCAACAGACCGATGAAGGAAGGAACACCGAGTGGAACACCGGTGATGACCTGCAGGCCAATCGCACCGGTTGCGGCAAATGGTACCGAGATGAGCAACAGCAAGGGCTGGAGCAGCGAACCGAAGGTTGCCACCATGATGATGTACACCACGAGGATGGCAACAAGAAGAGCAATACCCAGCGAGCTGAAGGCAGCTGCCTGGTCAGCGCTCACGCCACCAATCTTGGCCGAAGCACCTGCAGGAAGGTTGATGTCCTTGAGCGCCTTGGTCACTGCAGCAGTTGCTGTTCCGAGGTCAGCACTGTTGGGAGTTACAGTCACAGTCGCACTGCGCTGACCCTTCACGGTGGTGACCGTGGCAGGGCCATCCTTGACCGAGACGCTGGCCAAGGTCTCCAGTGCAACTGGTCCCTTGTTTGTGGGAATACTCAGTGCAGCAATCTCTGCTTCAGTGGTGGGTGGATCGTTAGATGCGATGTAGATATCCAGGGTGGTTCCCTGAATCGCAACCGTGCCGATAGTGGTCGGACGCATGGCCTGGGCAACATAACCTGCGAGCGCAACCTCAGAGAAACCTGCAGCGGCAGCATCTGAGCGGTTGACGGTAATCGCAACATAGGGGCGAGCCTCAGTGAGGTTGCTGGTGACCTGCTTGACCGCAGGAAGGTTACGCATGGTCTTATCAACCTGGGCTGCCGCCTTATCTAGTGCTGCCTGGTTGGGCGCAGTGATGTCAATGGCGATGTCACTGGATGCACCGAAACCACTGGAAGCACCAACCGTAATGGTGTCCTTAGGGGCAACCTTCTCAGCTGCGACGCGAGCTGCGTCTTGGATCTTCTGTTGGTCGCCGCCTTCTTTGGTGGTGACCGAATAGGTGATCGCGGTATCGCCACCACCGACGAAGGCATCGCGCAGAGCATTACCGGAGGAACCGATGGAGACCTGAACAATCTCCACACCTTCGGTGTCAAGCAAGGCACCTTCAATGTCGGTAGCCATGACGTCTTGGGCTTCCAGGCTGGTGCCGGGCTTGATCGCCTCGGTCACGGTGAAGGTGTTCTGGCCGGAGGATCCCAAGAAGTTGGTCTTCATCAGGGGCAGGATTGCTCCGGTGCCAACAAGAACCAGCACCGCCAGAATGATGGTGGTGACGCTGTGCTTGAGAGTCCAGTTGATAACTGGCAGGTAGCCCTTCTGCAGGAAGCCTGCCTTTTCTTCACCAGCTAGTTCAGCAGCCTTAGCCTTGGCAGCGTTCTTGCCTGTTTCCGAGGGAGCGCGCAGGAACCAGTAGGCCAGCACGGGAACGATGGTGAGCGAGACCAGCAGTGACGCAACAAGTGCGATGGTGACGGTCAGGGCGAAGGGACGGAACAGTTCACCGGTGATGTCACCGACGAAAGCCAAAGGCAAGAACACGGCAACAGTGGTTGCTGTAGAAGCAGTAATTGCTCCGGCAACCTCGCGGACAGCATCCACGATGGTCTTCGCACGATCAACACCAGGCACCAAGCGACGCTTGATGTTCTCAATGACCACGATGGAGTCATCAACCACACGACCAATAGCGATGGTCAATGCACCGAGGGTCAAAATGTTGAGGGTGTAGTTCGCGGCTTGCAAACCGATGAATGTAATCAGCACCGAGGTGGGGATGGAGATAGCGGTCACCAGGGTGGATCGAATCGACATCAGGAAGATGAGGATAATGATTACCGCGAAGAGGAGACCGAGCAGTCCTTCAGTGGTGAGCGACTCAATCGACTTCTGAATGTAGGGAGCCTGATCGAAGACGGTAGTGAAGACTGCATTGTTACCCACACTTTTTTCGAGAGTAGGAATGACCTTCGTTACTGCCTTGGACACGTCAACCGTGTTGGCGCCAGGAAGCTTGGTCACTGCAATGGTGAGCGCTGCTTTTCCGTTCACGCGAGAAAGCGTGGTGACAGGTGCATCGGTCAAGGCAACGGTGGACACATCACCGATGGTGACGACACCAGGACCTGTTGCCCCCACGATGGGCAGTGCAGCAATCGCATCAACCGAGTTGATACGTTCACCAATCTGAACCGAAAGGGTCTGGTCGTTCTCAGTGATTTCACCGGCAGGAATCAGGAGGCCATTGGCATCCAGAGTGTCCTTGAGTGCGGCAGAGGTGAGTCCTTGTGCAAAAAGTGCCTGCTGGTTGGGTTCGATGGTGACGCGCTTCTCAGGAGCACCCAACAAGATAGCGTCACGAACACCAGTGACATCCTTGATGTCAGCCAGAGTAGATCCGCGCAGAATATCTGCAAGTTCAAGAGTGTTCAGATCACTAGAGACGGCAATCTGCATCACGGGGAAGTCACTGAATGATCCGGAAATGACCTGGGGGTCAACATCAGATGGAAGCTGCGACTTAATGCGGTTGATGGCCTGGTTAATTTTCTGTTCAGAAATGATCAGGTCGGTGCCATAGGTAAAGGACACCGAGATCAGGCTCAAGTTGGTGCTTGAGGTTGCTGTTGTGTTTTCGATGCCCGGAACACCTTGGATAGCTGTTTCGATGGGGCCAGAGACGTCCTGGTTCACTACCTCAGGCGCTGCACCGGGGTACACCGTGAGCACAGCAAGCTGAGGGAACTGCACGCTGGGAGCCAGTTCCTGCTTGAGATTGGTCAATGCAAGGCCACCAAAGATGGCGACAACAATGGTTACCAGCGCAATCAGGGCGCGGTTTTTCATACTGGCTTTAGCTAAGAAATACACAAACCACAGTCTGACAGTTCTTTTTAACGAACTGTTGTGAGTTCTCTGACGGGTGAATCGGCGTAAAGTTACTGTTCGTGAGTCCTGAAGACACCGGAACTGGTTCCATTCCTGAATCAAAGTCACCTAAGCGCTGGATTATTGGTGACCCACTCCCGACAGCCATGCTTGAAGGTGAGTTGCTGAAGAAGCGCATCGCCCTTCCGATCTTCGCCAGTGACCCACTTTCCTCGGTTGCCTATGCACCGCAAGAACTTCTCATGATTCTGCTCATCGGTGGATTAGCTTTCTTGAGCTTTGCTCCGTGGATTGCAGCTGCCGTGATTTTGCTGATGGTCGTGGTGATTGCCAGCTACCGCCAGCTGATCAAGGCATACCCTTCCGGTGGTGGTGACTACGAAGTTGCTCACAAGAACCTGGGAGAAAAAGCCGGTGTCGTCGTTGCCTCGGCGCTGCTGGTTGACTACGTCATGACCGTGGCAGTGTCTGTTGCTTCTGGTGTGGACAACATCATCTCTGCCATCCCCGAGCTCGCACCAGAACGCGTGTTGATCGCTCTGGTGTGCGTCGTCATTCTTGCTGCGATCAACCTGCGCGGTGTTCGAGAGTCTGGCAAGGCATTCGCCATCCCCACCTACTTCTTTGTTTCCAGCGTTTTCATCATGATTGTGGTTGGTCTCGTTCGCACCGCTATGGGTGATGCGCCTATCGCAGAATCCTCCCAGTACATGGTCGAAGGTGAGAGCGTTGCTCAAGCTGCGTTGATTCTGTTGCTGCTTCGTTCCTTCGCCAGTGGTTGTGCTGCACTGACCGGTGTGGAAGCAATCGCGAACGGTGTGCCCGCATTCCGCGTGCCCAAGATTAAGAACGCGCAGACCACCCTGCTGATGATGGGTGCCATCGCAATCACCTTGTTCGCCGGCTTGATTGCCCTGTCTTTTATTTCAGGCGTGCACTACGCAGAAAATGCTTGCCAACTTATTGGCTACGCCAACTGTGAGACGGTGCCGCAGCGCTCACTGATTGCTCAGATTGCTGCTGCCACTTTTGGTAACAACACCATCTTCTTCTACGCCATTCAGGCAGGTACTGCGCTGGTTCTTTTGCTGGCAGCTAACACTGCATTCAATGGCTTCCCACTCTTGGGTTCTGTTCTTGCCCACGATGGCTATGCACCTAAGGCACTTGAAACCCGCGGTGACCGCTTGATCTACTCCAACGGTGTGATTGCCCTAGGCCTAGCCGCCGCCATCATCATCGCGGTGTTCCGAGCTGACCTGACACAACTTATTCAGCTCTACATCATCGGTGTATTCGTCTCCTTCACCCTGGGTCAAACCGGCATGGTGGTGCACTGGACCAAGCTACTTAAGACAAACCCTGACAACCGAGGCAGCATCATACGTTCGCGTCTGATCAATGTGACAGGTGCCACTTTCACCGCCATCGTGTTGATTATCGTGACCATCACCAAGTTCTCTCACGGTGCCTGGATTGTCTTTGTCGCAATGCCCATTCTCTACACCCTGATGATTGGTGTGAACCGCTACTACCGCGACGTTGAGGCAGAAGTTGCCGTAGATGCAGACACCACCTTTGGCGCCAAGGGCGACCACGCCATCGTGCTCGTGGGCAAGATGCAAAAGCCCATCCTCAAAGCCATCGACTACGCCATCGCTGCTCGACACGATTCCATCGAGGCGGTGCACGTGTCCATTAACGAAGTCTCCACAGCCAAGCTGGAACTCGACTGGATTCGTCAAAACATTCACTTGCCCCTGCGCATCATTAGCTCGCCTTATCGCGATCTGAGCTGGCCACTGATTCAGCACATCCGTGAACACCGTGCTGCGCACGGTTCCGAGATTGTGACCGTATATCTTCCCCAATACATCGTGGGTCACTGGTGGGAGCACGCTCTTCACAACCACAAGGCACGTCGCCTCAAGATGAAGCTCATGCTTGAACACGGTGTTGCTATTGCTCTCGTGCCCTGGCTGCTCGACTCGACTGACCTGATATATGGTCGTCGTTCACGTCCGGTTCCTGGGCAGGACCGTCGTGGTGAACCGGTGCGTCCACTCGCGCGCAAACCCATGACTCCTGCAAAGCGTGCAGATGACGAGAAGTAAGAAGTTAGCTTCGGCGAGGAAAGACATCCTCGCAGTTGCAATTGGTGGTGCCCTAGGCACCGCCTTGCGCATACTTCTCGACATCTTGTTGAGCTTGGTGTTCTTCACCATGTCGCTGGTGAGCATCATGACCATTAACGCCATCGGTGCTTTACTGCTCGGTTTCCTTGTTGCCGGTATCTGGACCAGGAAATCCACACCACAGTGGATGAAGCTCGCGGTTGGCCCAGGTGTGCTGGGCGGTTTCACGACCTTCTCTGGTGTGATGCTGCAAGCACTGTTGGTTCAAAACCCGTGGGCAACTGCTGGCTATCTCGCCCTTTCTATCGGAACAAGTCTTTTTGCTGCGTTGCTCGGCTTCTGGCTGGGAACACCGTTCGCTTGGAAGAGGGCAACCCGAAAGGTGGCGAAGTAAATGAACTTCATTTCCCTCATCCTCGCCATCATTGCTGGCGGTATTGGCGCCGCTCTGCGCTATGGCACCACGGTGATCTTTCCAGCAAAGAAGGATGGCTTCCCGCTGGCTATCCTGGTCGTGAACTTGGTGGGTTCGATGCTGGTTGGATTGTTCACTGCCCTTTTAGCCAATGCGATCCTTTCCCCTGAGGTGGGCTTTGTTCTCGTTGCCGGGTTCTGTGGTGGCTTCACCACCATGAGCACCTTCGCCGTGGACTCGATTGAGAGATTGCGCTCTGGTCACTGGATGCTTGCCGGGCTCAACATTGTGGGCAGCACTGCACTCGGACTTCTGGCCGTGAGCGGCGGATACCTCCTTGGCGGCGGTCCGCTCAGTTAAACACTGAAATCCCAGTGTTAGACTTACGTTTAGATTTTTCCTAATGGTCATCCGGTGAATTTTTCCCGGTTAGCAAGGTAAGGGGTCTCGCATGGGGCGTGGCCGTCAAAAAGCGAAGCACACTAAAGTTGCGCGCGAGCTGAAGTACTTCAGCCCAGACACTGACCTTTCGGCACTCGAAAAAGAGATCGGTCATGTTTCTGAAAGCGACGAGTATGTCGATAAGTGGGCTGACCTTTACCCAGACGACGAAGACGAAGAAAGCGAAGCTGCCGCTTCCGCCTAACTACTTCCTGTTCAGTCTGCGCACTGAGCTCTGAATAGCAACACCCAGCAGCAGTAATCCAAACAGCTGTGCTGAAAGTTGTGCGGGCAACAAGAATGCCAACGCAACTCCGCCGAACGATGCTGCCACGGCAGCTAGTCCGACAATCGCGCCTTCTTTGAGAACAACCAACCCCGCGCGTAGATTCGGGATAGTGCCCGAGATCGCGGTGGGCACCATCGCCAGTAGAGATGTTCCCTTGGCCAACAATGGCGCCAGGCCAAAGACTGACATGAAGACCGGGACCGCAATAACTCCGCCGCCAATGCCCAGCATGCCTGAGGCAACACCCATGAGCAGCCCCAAACCAATCAACCCTGCGCCTGAAACAAACGTCAGCTCGAAAGCACCGTGAGATACCTCAGTGATGAAAATCAATCGGATAGCTTCAATCACCATCATGGTGATGAACGTCCAGTGCACAACCGCAATGGGGAGCACCCGCAATAACTTCGAGCCCAGTGGAGCACCCACGATGGCACCGAGAGAAACAAAGACAGCAACCAGCACGTCCACCTGGTGATTGGCGGCATAGGTTAATGCGCCAACAAAGGATGTGGGAACAATGGCAAGCAGTGATGTGGCAGAAGCTCGACGCTGATCGAACTTTGCCCACATCATCAACAGCGGCACCATGATGATGCCACCGCCGACACCGAAGAAACCGGAGAGGAATCCTCCCACCACACCTGTGATGAGCAGAGGAAGAATCATGTGTGTGAACTAGTTGGCGTAGTTTCCAACTAGGCGCACAGCACCACCGTTGACACCCTTAGCGCCCTGCTCGAAACCGGTGAAGTCACGCTCTGAAGTTGAGACCATGCCAACAACCCATGAAGGAATACCGAGCGAGGAAAGCTTGCTGGTCACAGCAGAAGCAGAACCTGCACTCACCACGGCAAACATGCCGATGCCGAGGTTCCAGGTTCCTTCAGTGCTTTCGAGAGATTCGCCCGAGAGTGAAGTGAGGACACGGAACACATTGGAGGGAGACCAGGTCGAGCGATCCACTTCAACCCATGAACCCACCGGGAGAACGCGAGCCAAGTTGGCTGCAATTCCACCACCGGTGACGTGGCTGAGGGCGTGAACACTGCCGGCAAGTGCGGGGTCTGCGAGAACCTCAACGAGTGGGCCGGTGTAGAGACGAGTGGGCTCGAGCAGAACCTCACCAACAACCCCGCCAAAGTCTGCGGAAGTGTCTGAGTATGCCAACTTGTTCTCGGCCAGGATGTGGCGAACAAGGGAGTAACCGTTGGAGTGGAGTCCGGAGGATTCCATGGCGATAACGACATCGCCGTTGACCACGCGCTCAGCGCCGAGAGCATCAGCTGCTTCAACAACACCAACCGCGGCACCGGCCACATCGTAGTCATCCACGCCAAGCAGGCCTGGGTGCTCTGCCGTCTCGCCACCAACAAGTGCAGTACCGGTTGCTGAGCAGGCATCTGCGATGCCTTTGACGATGGCAGCAATGCGGTCAGGGAAGACCTTGCCGCAGGCAATGTAGTCGGTCATAAACAGTGGACGTGCGCCACAGACGATGATGTCGTCTACAACCATGCCGACCAGGTCCTGGCCAATGGTGTCGTGCTTGTCGAGTGCTTGCGCAATCGCAACCTTGGTTCCCACACCATCGGTGCTGGTTGCCAGCAGTGGACGATCAAAAGTTTTGAGGAATGAGACGTCAAAAAGTCCCGCGAAACCACCTACGCCACCGAGGACTTCGGGCCCATGAGTGGCCTTAACGGAGGCCTTCATGAGTTCAACGGCAAGGTCTCCGGCTGCGGTGTCGACACCTGCACGTGCGTAGGAAGAATTCTGGCTCACAGCATCAAGTCTATCCTCAGGAAAGATGTGCCAGACTTGACTAGGAACTCGCCAGAGCTCCTTTACGCACCTCGAGTTTCAGGAGCTCCCACCGCATATGTGTGGCATCGTCGGAATCGTCTCTACTGAGCCGGTCAATCAGCAAATCTACGACGCACTGTTGCTTCTGCAGCACCGCGGTCAGGACTCCACAGGCATCGCTACTGCAGATGGTTCACACCTGCACATGCACAAGACCAAGGGTCAGGTTCGTGAAGGATTCCGCACCCGCGACATGCGTAACCTGGTTGGAAACGTCGGCCTGGGCCACGTTCGCTACGCCACAGCTGGTGCCGCATCGAACGAAGAGGAAGCTCAGCCCTTCTACGTCAATGCTCCCTATGGCATCATCTTGGTTCACAACGGTAACCTCACCAACACTCGTGAACTCACCAATGACCTCTTCCGTGTTGACCGTCGTCACGTCAACACTTCCAGCGACACTGAACTTCTGCTCAACGTTCTGGCAACCGAATTGCAAGGAACCGTTTCTGGTACCGAGCTGGGCCCTGAGCATGTTTTCACTGCGGTAGAAAACCTTCACAAGCGCGTGGAGGGCTCCTACGCCGCCATCGCCATCATTGCCGGCCATGGCCTGCTCGCCTTCCGCGACCCCTTCGGCATTCGCCCCCTGATCTTGGGCAAGCGCCCTACCGAAAACGGTAAGACCGATTACGTCGTTGCCTCAGAATCTCTGGTTCTGGAATCCGGAGGCTACGAAATTGTTCGAGATGTCGAACCCGGCGAAGCTGTATTCATCACTAAAGACGGTGAACTCTTCTCTCGCCAATGCGCAGAGAACCCCATTTTGCGTCCCTGCTCGTTTGAGTATGTCTACCTTGCACGTCCTGACTCGGTCATGAACGGCATCTCGGTTTATGAAACTCGTCTGCGCATGGGTGACCGCCTGGCTGCCACTGTTGCGCAGTATGCGCCACTGGGTGACATCGATGTTGTGATGCCCATCCCCGACTCGTCACGACCTTCTGCCATGCAGGTGGCACGCAAGCTGGGCGTGGAATACCGCGAAGGTTTCTTCAAGAACCGCTACGTCGGTCGCACCTTCATCATGCCTGGCCAAGCACAGCGCAAGCGTTCAGTGCGCCAAAAGCTCAACGCCATGTCCGCAGAGTTCAAGGGCAAGAACGTGCTCATCGTGGATGACTCGATTGTGCGCGGAACAACCTCACGCGAAATTGTGGAGATGGCCCGTGCAGCTGGTGCAAACAAGGTGACCTTCACCTCTGCAGCTCCACCGGTTCGTTACCCCCACGTATATGGCATCAACATGCCTTCGCGTCAGGAGCTCATCGCTCACGGTCGCAAGATTCCAGAGATTGCTCAGGAGCTTGGTGCAGACCACCTGATCTACCAAGAGGTTGCCGATATGGAAGCAGCCATCATGGAGGGCAGTAACCTGACCGCTCTCGACGTGAGCTGCTTCACCGGTGAATACGTCACCGGAACCATCACTCCTGAATACCTGGAGTGGGTCGAGCGTAATCAGCTCAGCTAGTTCTGTAAAGAACTACTTCTTCGTCACTTCGATGTGCTCGGCAGTTGCCTGAGTCACATGGCGTGAGTAGTAGCGGTCAGCGATGAGCGCAAAGACCAGCCCGAGCGTTCCACCGAGGGTTCCGGTGATCAGCAGCATGAAGCCAAAGATCTGGGTGAGAGTGAACTCACTGTCATTGGGCAGCGAGAAGGTCAGAATCAACGCGGCAACAATGCCAAGAATGATTCCGGCAATCATGAATGCCAAGAACTTGGGTGAACGGCGAACCGTGACCTGCTCTGTGGTGATGCTTTCTTTTTCGCTCATGTCACCATTGTGCCAGTGGTAGCTGGGAGCTCAGATCACTGCGCACACCAGAGGCACTGATTTTTCCTGCGTCATAGGCTTCTGCCCAGCTCACCATGCCGGTAGCCAGCGCAATCCAGGTCAGTGAATCCATCTCCACCACATTCGGGGGTGTTCCCCGAGTATGTTCTGGACCTTCCACGCACTGGATTGCTCCAAAAGGTGGAACTCTAAGCTCCACGGTGTGCCCTGGTGCTGCATCGCTCATCATCTGAAGCAAATACCGCACCGCACCTGCCACATCGTTTCGTTCGGTGGAGCCGGCCTGCACCGCAACAACGGCCGCGTGGCCCTCAACAGGATCAACCCGAGGTTTTGCCATGGTGCTTATGCCGAGCGAGATACGACGTGCTCTGCAAAAGCAGACAGTGCCTGCTTCACTGGACCTGAGGGAAGAACCTCCAGTGCAGCAACAGCTTCTGAAGCCCAGCGTCGTGCTTCTTCACGAGTGGCCTGAGTGACAGGGTGTGCATAGAGCTCAGCAATAGCTAGTTCTAGGTCGGCATCTGCTTCGGCAGAATCAACATCGGCATCATCGCGAATACGGGCAAGCAGTGTTGCTGCCTCTGGGTCAGTTGCCGCCTGCTGTTCCAGCAGAAGTGTGGGCAGTGTGGGAACACCTGCACGCAGGTCTGTTCCTGCCTTCTTGCCAGTGTCACCCGAGTCTGGTGAGAGGTCTAGAACATCATCAGCGAGCTGGAACGCAACACCGATCTTGTCCCCGAACTCGACCATGGCGTCTTCGTATTCCAATGGAGCGCCCGAGTAAACAATGCCGCAGCGTGCTGCTGCAGAAATCAATGAGCCGGTCTTGTCTGCCAAGACCTGGATGTAGTGGGAGATGGGATCTTCATCCGGGCGAGGGCCGATAGTCTCGTGCAGCTGCCCGAGGCACAGGCGCTCGAAAGTTTCAGACTGGAGCAGCATTGCCTTCTCGCCCAGACGGGTCATCAGGGTGCTTGCTCTGGAGAACAACAGGTCACCGGTCAGGATTGCTACCGAGTTTCCCCACACCTCGTGAGCGCTGGGAACACCACGGCGAAGCGGAGCTTCGTCCATCACGTCATCGTGATAGAGCGAAGCCAGGTGGGTAATTTCGATGGCTTGTGCTGCGGTGACAACCTCAGGAGTTGCACCATTACCCAGCTGTGCAGTGAGCAAAGTCAGCATGGGGCGCACGCGCTTACCACCCGCACCGAAGAGGTAGCGGCCGGAGACATCAGCCAGGGCATCAGCGAAGTGAAGCTCTTTACTCAAGCCGTCTTCGATGGTGGCGACACCGGCATCAATGACGTCTGCCAGCTGCTTTGTCTCGGGCGAAGCAAACAGGCGCTGGCGCAGAGAAAGACGACCGGTGACTCCGGCTACTCCGCTCACGCTTGCATTCACCCGTTTAGCCTAGTCCTGCTTACTCGACTGGCTTAATGCCGCGGTGCAGGGCAACCACGCCTGCGGTGAGGTTGCGATACGCCACGTTCATAAAGCCAGCTTCACGAATCCACGTTGCGAGAGTTGCTTGGTTGGGCCAGTCCGCAATCGAGTCTGCGAGATAGGTATACGCCTCGGTGTTTGTGGACGAAAACTTCGCTACAACAGGCATCACCTTACGCAGGTAGAAGTTGTAGCCGGCGCGAATAGGTGCAACCGGTGGAGTCGAGAACTCGCAGATCACTATTCGACCACCAGGTTTGGTCACGCGGTAAAGCTCAGCAAGTGCCCTCTTGGGCTCAACAACATTCCGAAGACCGAAAGACATGGTCACTGCATCAAAGCTGTTGTCTGCAAAGGGAAGCTTGGTTGCGTCAGCTTCAACAAACTCCAGCAAAGGATTTTGGCCATGCTTTTTTCGACCAACCTCGAGCATGCCGGGTGAGAAGTCGGCAGCTACGACATGCGCACCGGACTTCGCCAATGCGACTGAACTTGTGCCCGTGCCGGCAGCAAGGTCCAACACTCGCTCGTCTGCTTGAGGGTTCACTGCACGGGTCGTGGCAATACGCCACAACACGGCATTACCGGCAGAGAGCAGGTTGTTGGTGACGTCATAACCGGCAGCAACGTCGTCAAACATTGCCGAAACGGCTTCGGGCTTCTTAGACAGGTCAGCGGTAGTCACAAGAGAAGTCTACGGCTCAGGCGTAGGCTGTCTCGGGTGAGCTTGTCAGCATCCCGTGGACTACGTGTGGAGTCGGTGTCGTTAACCGCCTCGCCTGAGTTGTTCACGCTTCTTCGCGTCGACTCACCACTTATGTGGTGGCGACGCGGTGACGGCATGGTTGGCATTGGCGAAATCGAGACGTTGAGCTTCTCCGGGAAGACCCGCATCGCAGAGGCGGGCGCCACTTGGCGTGAAGTTTCTGATGCAGCACAGATCACAGATTCTGTGAATGTTGCCGGTTCTGGCCTTATCGCCTTTGGCACTTTTGCCTTCCGCTCCACTTCGGCTGTTCCCAGTGTGCTGATCATTCCTCAGCTTGTTGTTGGACACCGTTCAGGGCAGTCGTGGCTCACTCGTATTTCCTTCGCTGACGAAGAGGTATCGCCGCTGACGACACAGGCGGCTTCGGAACTACTTACCGAACTTGTGAACTCGAATGCGTCACTGGGTCAAGCACCTCTCGTCCCGCTCTCCCCAGCCAGCTTGTCCGAGGCAGGATTCACCACTGCGGTGAACAAAGCAATTGAACGCATTGAGAGCGGCAAGGTGGAGAAGGTGGTTCTCGCTCGTGAACTGGAAGGAACACTGGGCACAGGAGCAGACCTCCGTGTTGCCATCACTCGCCTTGCTGAAAGCTATCCCGACTGCTGGACTTTCAGCGTTGATGGACTGTTTGGTTCTAGCCCCGAAACATTGATTACTGTTCACGGGAAGAAGGTCACTGCACGAGTTCTTGCTGGAACAGCGAAGCGGGGCAATGACAGCGCCACTGACCTTGCTTCCGCTGCAGAGCTAGCCTCCAGTCACAAAGATCTCGATGAGCACGGCTTTGCCACGCGTTCAGTTCTGAACGCTCTGGCTCCCTATGCTCAACAGCTCACCGTCAGTGAGTCACCGTTCACACTCAAGCTTCCAAACGTGTGGCATCTGGCCACCGATATTGCTGGAACCTTAGCCAGTGGTTCGAACTCTCTGGACCTGGTTTCTGCACTCCACCCCACTGCCGCAGTTGCCGGAACACCCACCCAAGCAGCCGTAGAAGTAATCGACGACCTGGAACCTTTTGATCGTGGCCGCTATGCCGGACCTGTTGGGTGGATCGGTGCCGAAGGTGAAGGCGAGTGGGCAATCGCGTTGCGTTGTGCTCAGCTCACCGATTCCACAATCACTGCCTATGCAGGTTGCGGCATCGTGTCGGACTCGGTTGCTGCCCAGGAACTGGTGGAAACAGAAATGAAGTTCCGTCCCATCATTGATGCACTGAGTTAGCGCTCGAGTTCCACTTCAACAAGCTCGGGTCCATCCCCGGCACCGGTGAGTGCACGTTCAAGTTCACTCACAGTTGCCACCTTGGTGTAACCCCAGCCATAGGCCGCTGCGAGTGCGGCTAGATCTGCGTTCTGTGGCGTCAGAAAAACGCGATCCATATCTGCTGGCGATGCGCTCTGACCAACCTCAAGGGCATCAAAGATTGTTCCACCGCCATCATTGCCCACAATCACCTGGATGCGGGGGCGCACTTCCTGTGTGCCAAACAGCAGTGAACCAGCATCATGCAGAGCAGCGAGGTCCCCCACGACAACGCGAGTCAAAGCATTCTCTGAGGCAAGCGCAACACCTATCCCAGTGCCGATGGTGCCATCAATACCGGCAAGACCGCGATTGGCATGAACCCTGATCTTCTTCCCGCCAACAAACATGTCAGCAACTCGAATCAACCTCGAAGCGGCAAAAACCAAACGGTCATGTGGCCAGGTTGAGCGCCACAGCGCATCCACCAGAAGTTCTCTGGAAATCTTTACCCGCGAGGCAGCAAGTTCTGCTGCCAGGAATGCTTTCTTTTCCTCGATGCTTTCTGAACGTGATGCCGAGACATTAGGAGCAGTTGCCAAGGCTGCATCTATGGCTAAGGATTCGTAACGCTCAAACGCGTCGCGTCCATTCACAATCCATAGCCCAAGCCAGTCTCGATCTGTGTCACCGTCTTCAACAACGACTTCATTGACGAAGGACGCCACGTTAAGACCTGGGTTGTAACCCTCTGGTGCGCTCCCACGAACCACAATGGTTTCGATACCGGTGCTGGAGTCTCCAATGAGAGCAGGAATCTCGCGACTGAGTGTGGGGTGACCAAACACCACGATGCGGTCTATCTGACTTGTGAGTTCAGGGTTGGCCAGTAATTCACGATAGGAAGGGATGAGATTTCGGCCATAGCGGGAACCGCTCGTCACTTCCGCAATGAGGGGCCAGCCACCTTCGTGAGCAACCTCTTCTGCCCGTGGGCCTGCATCTGCACCAGCGATGACGATTGTTCGAGGACCGCGCTCTAGAGCAAGCGTTATGCCCTTCGCCGTTGAATCTTGTGACGAAGTGACCCGAGCGAGTTCTCGAACCTCAACCACACTCGAGAGTGGCTCACGGAACCCCACATTCAGATGAACAGGGCCTGGTGCGAACAGGTCAGTGGCGGTTTCATAGGAAAGTTCTGCCAGTTCGGTTCCACGACGCTGAGCCGTAGAACCGGGGACCGGTGCTGGCTCATCGATGCTTAGGCGAACTGCGGGACCAAAGATATCGTGTTGGTGCGTGGTCTGGTTGCTGCCTATTTCTCGCAGCTCTTCGGGGCGATCTGCGGTAACCAGAATCATCGGAACGCCGGCATGATGTGCTTCTAGAACAGCAGGGTGAAGATTCGCAACAGCCGAACCCGATGTTGTGATCACTACTGCTGGCTTGCGTGATTCAACCGCTATTCCTAATGCCAAGAATCCGGCAGCTCTCTCATCGATGCGCACATGCAGTTTGACATCTCCACGGCGTTCGAGTTCAGCAGCAACCAAGGCGAGAGCCTGTGATCGTGCTCCCGGGGACAGCACAATGTGCTCCACGCCCAGCTCCACCACATGGGTAAGGAACTCAGCGGCAAAGAGTGAGGCAGGTGCTGGCTTGGTCACTGGGGACCATCACCCGGGGGGTTTGTGTTGAGCCCGCGAAGGAAGTCAATGTCATCATCTGGAGCAATTGGTCCACGGCGTGATCCTGGAGCGTTCTTTTTGCCACGCCCCACGGTCCACCACAACACGGACCCCACAATCGGCAGAACAAGAATGAGGAAAATCCATAGCCCCTTGGGAACGCCTCTCACACGAAAGCGATCAATGAGAATCGCATCAATGAGTGAGAACACCGTGAGTGCCACGGCAACGGCAACCAGGATGATGATCAGTCGGGTCATAGTTATTCCAGTCTAGGTTGGCTCTCGAAAAGCTCACAGCCACCTCCACCTAGACTTGGACTGTGAAGAAAACAACCTGGGTCTGGTTCACGTTGATGCGTTTGGCAGCTTTCGCCATTCCGCTGATCATCATGCTGTGGCTGGGAATGATTCCTTGGCTTGCTGCCACTCTCTCCGCCATTATCGGCCTCTGTGTTTCTTACATCTTCTTCTCAAAGACGCGCAATGAGCTCTCTGCTGCGCTCTATGAAAAGCGTGCTGCCAAGAACATTCCTTCAGATAAGGATGCTGAAGCTGAAGACGCTGAGGTTGAAGCAGGCTTAGCTGAAGAAAGCAAAGGCAAGGCCTAAGCCATAGAGCAGGCCAGTCAGGCTGGCCAGCTTCAATGCCAAGACGTATTCCTTGGCTGACTTCGACATCACCGTGATCAAGCACGCTGGCAGTCCTGCCAGCAATGCAAAGAAGGTCAGGAAGGCTGCAGAGTAAAACAGCCCGAGGTAGATGACGATTCCAAACGGAATGAGCATCAAGAAGCAGAACAACACTGCCGAGGGGGTGCGACCCATTCGTACAGCAAGGGTTTTCTTTCCGGCACGAGTATCTGTCTTGATGTCACGAATGTTGTTGACCACCAGCACGGCACACGAGATCAAACCAATACCAATGCCACCGATGAGAGCTTCCTGGCTGAACACCCCAGTTTGCACATACGCAGTTCCAACAGTTGCCACGAGGCCAAAGAAGATAAAGACCATCACTTCACCCAGGCCCGCATAGCCATAGGGGCGACGACCGCCGGTATAGAACCAGGCAGCGACAATGGCGAGAGCACCAACTACCAACATCCACCAGGCGCCGGTGAGGATCACGATGACAAGACCAGCTGCGGCAGAGATCCCAAAGAACGCGAGAGCAACCGCCAGCACACGCTTAGGGTGTGCCATTCCTGAACCGGTGAGACGTGCAGGCCCAACCCTGAAGTCGTCTGTTCCACGAATACCGTCCGAGTAATCGTTGGAGTAGTTCACGCCAATTTGGAGAGCAAGCGCAACTACTAAACACAGCAGAGCGATCGGTGCGTTGAACTGATCGGTGATTGCAGCTGCACCTGAACCAATGGCGACCGGAGCAAACGCTAACGGAAGAGTGCGTATACGTGCACCCGAAATCCAATCCCCGGCTGTGGCCTTGCGAGGTTTGTGTGACGGGGTTGAGCCTCTGTGGTTTTTCTTCTTGCTGGTCTTACTCATAGCTCAACAGCCTACTTTCCGGATGAGGCGAGTGTGGCGAGGGTGATCAAGTCTGGTTTGCCTGACGTCAGCCTCGGAATCTCTTCAACAAAGCACACCGTCTTGGGTGCTGCGACGCGTCCTAGCTGTGCAACGATCTCGTCATAGATGAGCGCAGAAAGTTCTGCATCTTCGTCTCGACCAGGGATAACAACTGCGGGACGAACACCCCATTCCGAATCTGGAATATGAATAACGAGTGCTTGTGAACAGCCCGCAATACCGCGAACTACTTGATCAACTGCATCGAGATCAATCTTCAATCCGCCCGAAGTAATGACCCGGTCTAAGCGCCCAAGCACTGTAAGTAAGCCGTTTTCTAAGCTTCCTGCATCACCCGTGTGATACCACGTCACTTCATTCCGTTTTTGGAATGTTTTTGCTGTGCGCTCTTCATCACCCACATATCCGGTAGCGAGCTGAGGTGCAGAAATAAGAATCTCTCCGGTTTCTTCCGCAATCTCTATCGCAACGGCATCCAAAGGGACTCCGTCATAAACACACCCACCTGAGGTTTCACTCGAGCCATAGGTTGTGACAATTCGTGCACCTAGTTGTGCTGCGCGTTCACGGAGTTCCGGCTCCAACGCTTGGCCGCCAATGAGGATGGCATCCAGGCGCTGCAGCAGCTTCGCTGCGTGCTCGCTTTCTTCAGCCTCGTCTAACACTCGAGCCAACTGAACAGGTACAAGTGCGGTGTAGCGACGAGAACCCGTCATCTCCTCGACAGAGGAGAGAAAGGTTCTGGCGTCGAATGGACCGCTGGGCATCAACACCGGTTCACTACCTGACTCAATGGAGCGAACCAAGACGGACATTCCTGCAATGTAAGTCAGGGGGAGCGCTAGGAGCCACTGTCCTGGCCCACCCAGTCGTGCGTGTGCCGCTGTTGCACTTGCCTTGAGTGCCGCTGCACTCAGCGCCACCGTCTTGGGTTTGCCTGAGGTTCCCGAAGTTTGAATCAGTAATGCTGTTCCTTCAGGTGCAACCGTGAGTGGCTCCTCCCCTGCTGCAACCATGCGTGAAGCTCTGGCATCGCGCACAAGCACTGCAGGCCCATTGTTGTTCAAGGCATCAGTGAGCGCGACGAGAACGTCGTGCGGCGCAGAAGCATCGCAGAGGATCACACTCGTCATGGGTTGCCTAGTAGTGCCAGGGGTATGGCGACCAGTCTGGTCCGCGCTTTTGTAAGAAAGAGTCGCGGCCTTCCACTGCTTCATCCGTGCCATAGGCCAGCCGAGTCGCTTCACCTGCGAAAACCTGCTGCCCCATGATTCCGTCATCAACTGCATTGAAGGCGAACTTGAGCATACGAATGGCAGTAGGTGACTTGGTCATGATGGTGCGGGCCCACGCCAGAGCTTCGGTCTCCAGATCTGCGTGATCCACAACCTTGTTGACGGCACCCATTTCATAAGCTCGCTGAGCACTGTATTCCTCAGCAAGGAAGAACACCTCGCGAGCAAACTTCTGACCAACCTGCTTGGCGAAGTAGGCACTGCCGTATCCGGCATCAAATGAGCCCACATCAGCATCGGTCTGCTTGAAGTGTGCATGTTCACGGCTGGCGATTGAAAGGTCACACACCACGTGCAGTGAGTGTCCGCCACCAGCAGCCCAGCCAGGGATGACCGCAATAACAACCTTGGGCATGGTGCGAATCAGGCGCTGCACTTCAAGAATGTGAAGGCGACCGGTTCCTGTGGAACCGTCGGCGTATTCATAGCCTGCCTTGCCGCGAATGCGCTGGTCTCCTCCGGAGCAGAAAGCCCATCCGCCATCTTTAGGGCTGGGTCCGTTACCGGTGATCAGGACAACGCCTACTTTGGTGTTCTGGCGAGCATCATCGAGTGCGCGATACAGCTCATCTACCGTCTGGGGGCGGAAAGCATTGCGCACCTCGGGGCGGTTGAAGGCAATACGTGCCACTTGGCCGCGCACATCAAGGTGATAGGTGATGTCCGTGAAGCCCTCAGAGCCAGGTGCAACAACCCACTGTGTGGGGTCAAAGATGTCCGAAACGGGAGATGCCATGCCTCCAGCCTACGAGAACCACGGCAACGGTGGGAGACTAGGCATGTGCATCCACCCCTGTCAGAGCTTCTCGCCTCCGCGCGCGTCGTCGCGTTACCTCTTGCGGTGAAGTTCCGTGGGTTGTGGACCAGGGAGCTGATGTTGTTCCAGGGGCCTGAGGGCTGGACCGAATTTAGCCCCTTCGTCGAATACAACGATGATGAAGCGGTGCACTGGTTACGCGCAGCTATTGAGTTTGGTTGGAGCCCCCTGCCTGAGCTGCATCGCGACGCCATCATGGTCAATGCCACTGTGCCGGCGGTGGGCGCCGAGCAGGTTGCTCAGGTTCTCTCACACTTTGACGGCTGTCGAACAGCCAAGGTCAAAGTGGGAGAACCCGGACAGCAACTCAGTGACGATGTGGCCAGGGTTCGTGAAGTGCGTCGAATTTTGGGTCCAGAAGGTCGCATCCGGGTTGATGCCAATGCGGCGTGGAACGTGGATGAAGCTGAGCATGCCTTCCATGCACTGGCAGAGTTTGATCTGGAATACGTCGAGCAGCCTTGTGAGACGCTGGCAGAACTTGCGCAGCTGCGTGAGCGCACCCAGTACATGGACGTGCCCATTGCGGCGGATGAAAGCATCCGCAAAGCAGAAGACCCGCTGGCTGTTGCCCAAGCCGTTGCCGCAGATGTTCTGGTGCTCAAGGCGCAACCCTTAGGTGGAATCTCCACGATTGTGGAACTTTCCGAATCCGTGTCACTGCCGGTGGTGCTCTCCAGTGCCCTCGAATCTTCGGTCGGCATCGCCATGGGACTTTATGCCGCCGCTGCCGTGAAGGAACTGAACTTTGACTGCGGCTTGGGCACCGCCTCACTACTGGCAGCAGATGTCACTGCTGAACCTCTGGTTCCAGTTGCTGGCCAGATTGCCGTGCAGCGTCCGGTAGTTAGCGAAGAGCTGGTGGAGCGCTTCGCAGCAGATCCTGACACCACTTCGTGGTGGCTGGAACGGCTGGAGCGCTGCTACGACCTGCTCTAGCTTTTAGAGGCCTGAGTATGCGTGCAGGCCCTTGAAGAAGATGTTCACCACGGTGAAGTTGAACATGACCGCAGCAAAACCAATCATGGCCAACCACGCTGAACGGCTTCCGCGCCAACCACGAGTCGAGCGTGCGTGGATGTAACCGGCATAGATAGTCCAGATGATGAAGGTCCAGACTTCCTTGGTGTCCCAACCCCAGTAACGGCCCCATGCCTTTTCTGCCCAGATCGCGCCGGCGATGAGGGTGAAGGTCCACAGAACGAAACCGATAATGATCAGGCGATAGGCGTAGTTCTCAAGCTGCACCGAATCTGGCAAGCGAGTAAGGAACCCGAGGCGAGTCTTTTCATTCGCCGCGACAGAGTTCTCTCGCTTGGTTTGCAGCAACTGCATGAGTGAGAGCGCGAAACCAAGTGCAAAGAATCCGGTAGCAAGGGTTGCCACGAAGACGTGGATCACTAGCCAGTAGGACTGCAGTGCCGGTGGCAATGGCACGATCTCGACGTAGTAACGAGTGGCAGCAAGTCCTAGCAACAGCAGAACCAGACCCGTCACGAAGGAGCCCAGGAATTTCATATCCCACTTGAGGTTCACCAGCAGGAAAACACCGGTGATGATGAGGGTTCCGGTCATCGCGAACTCATACATGTTGGCCCAGGGCACACGTGAGGCAGCCAAACCGCGCATGACGGTGGCAGCAAGTTGCAGCAGCCAACCAATCACAGTCAGTGACATGGCAATACGGGCGAGCTTGCGACGCTCGGGAACAACAGTGACGGTCTTAGCTTCACCAACGGGTGCACTGTCCTGGCTCGCACCACGTGCGAGGTCTAGGGTGAACAGCACGAAGGCAATGGCATAGACGGCCATCGCGGAGTAAAGAGAAAGTACTGAGTACTGGGAAAGAGTGTCAGTCACGGGTTAATCCTAAAGCTCGTTCTAGCTTGTCTTTCAAGGTGGTTACAGCACCTTCGAGCGTGGGGTCGTCACCACGGGCGAGACCTGCACATTCAGCTGTGACCGAACCGTCCGAGTTTTCAGTGACCGAAACCCACATGCGTCTGCGCGGGATGAACAGTGAGATCAGCAGCCCGGCAAGCGCGGTCAATGCAAAGACCAGCACCCAACCCTGTGTGGGGTCACGGTGAATATCCAGGGACACAAAACGCTTCACGCCATCGAAGGTGACTGTTCCCAAGCCGTTGGGAAGATCAGCCGTTTCACCCGGCTTGAGCTCAATCGCTTCGAGTGGAGAATTACGACCGGCAAGTTTGGTCATGTCTTTGGTGTCGAGGGCAAAGACTGAGCGGGGCACCCCGTTATCCAGGCCAAGGTCACCGCTATAAACGTCAAAGGCAAGCTGTGGGTCAATCAGGTCTGGATACATGGAGAAAGATGCTCCGCTGTGACCGGTGCTCACAGTGGGATAGAGGAACCCAATCAGGCCAAGCTGTTCACTGAGTCCATCTGGCAGCTTGATCACACCCAGTGAGGTGAGGTTCTTATCCTGAGGCAAGAACTCGACAGAGTCGGTGAAGATCACGTTTCCTTGTGGGTCACGAATGGTGACGGTGGGGGCATAGCCGTTACCAAGGAGATATACATCAGTGCCGGCAATACGCAAAGGTTCATTGACCTTGATGGTCTGCTTCTGTGGCTTTTCGCCCTTGATCTGTGTGGTCACATCAGCGGTGTAGTCCACTGGCTGGCCAATCGCATTGGTGTTCTGCTCTTCATAAACAGCAGTGAACTTATCCAGCTTGATTGTGTAGGGAGGAAGAGTGACGGGGTCGAAGAAGCGACCTGGGTTGAAGGAGTCGAAAGCGATGAGTGAGTTGGTGAAAGCTTGGCCTTCATATATTGCGCGCTGGCCGGCGAAGCCAAAGCCACCGCCGAAACCAACAGCTATGAGCACACCCACCAAGGCAAAGTGGAAAATGAGGTTACCGCTCTCGCGCATATACCCGCGCTCTGCAGAGACGGTAATGGCTGCTGCACTCTTGAGCTTTCCCTTGCCGCCGGCAGCTCGGTCATAGCGGGCAACGCGGTAACGATCTGCCTTGAGGACTGAGCGTGCTGCCTCGAGAACTTCTTCAGCACTCTTGCCTGAGACTGTCAGCTGCGCATATGCGGGAAGTCGAACCAGGTTCGCTGGGGTCACCGGTGGTGCAGCACGCAGTGCCTCAATGTGGTGCTTGGTGCGGGGAAGAACACAGCCAATCAGCGAGATGAACAGCAGCAGGTAAATCGCAGAGAACCAAGCCGAGGAGTAGACATCGAACATCTGGAACTTATCCAGAATTGGTGCGGTGTCCTTGTGGTCCACGAAGTATTGACTCACGCCGTTGGGGTCCGAGCTGCGCTGGGGAACCAAAGATCCTGGCACGGCAGCAATAGCCAAAAGCAGAAGCAGTAGCAGCGCTGTGCGCATGCTGGTCAGTTGTCGCCAGAACCAGCGCAACCAACCCACAACGCCCAAGTTGGGGTTCACAATCTTGGCGTCGGCATCAACAACCGGCTTGGAATCAATGTGATCAGAGGGACGGGACAAAGTTACTGATCACCGCCTGTAGTTGATAGATCCACGCAGTCCATAATCCGGTCACCATGAGAACACCCATGACAATCAGCAGAACTCCACCGAAAATGTTGATTGCTCGAATGTGGCGCTTGAGGAACGCAACCGAGCCTGTTGCCCAGCCTAAGCCCAATGCCAGTAACACAAACGGGATACCTAAACCGAGGCAGTAGGCAAGACCCAGCAATGCCCCGCGCCAGGGCGAGGCAGCATCAATACTCAGCGACAGAATCGCGGTCAGTGTGGGACCCATGCAAGGAGTCCAACCCAGCCCAAACACAATGCCAAGAAGTGGCGCACCTGCCAGGCCAGTAGCCGGTGAGATCTTGAGCTTGGCTGTGCGCTGGAAGAATCCGAACTGGCCAATGAATACCAAGCCCATGGCAATCACGACGAAGCCCAGGATGACGGTGATGAGTGCTTGGTATTGAACCAACCATGCACCTAGAGCACCGAAAGCTGCGCCGTAGGCAATGAACACGACAGAGAATCCGGCAATGAACAAGCACACTCCGGCCACCATGCGTCGAATGTTCTTTCTGCGCTCCTGCGCAGTCGTTGCCGGAGCAGTCACTCCGCTGACATAGGCGAGGTATCCAGGAACTAGTGGGAGCACGCACGGTGAAGCAAAAGAGATGAGCCCGGCAAGCAATGCCAAGGGAATGGCAACAAGCAGTTGCCCGCTGTAAACCAGCTCACCCACGTTCATTAATTCGAGCCCGATTCCTTGGAAATATCGGTCACCAGTGTTTTCAAGATCGAGGGATCTTTGAGCTGGCCCAAAATGCGGGCAGCAACGCGGCCTTGGGAATCCAGAATCAACGTGGTGGGAACAGCGTTAGGTGGAACCTGGGAAGCAAAAGCTAACTGAACCTGACCATCTTGATCAATGATGCTGGGATACGTAATCCCGAAACGAGAGTTGAAAGTATCGATGGTGGGCGCTTGATCACGCACATTTACACCCAGGAAGTTCACACCCTGAGGAGAAGTCTCTTGAAAGACCTGCTCTAAATCAGGAGCTTCCGCGCGGCACGGTGCACAGCCTGCGTACCAAAAATTCACGACCAGAACATTCCCGAGGTAGTCAGCCGAAGAAACGGTGGCACCGGTTTCAGTCGTGCCCGAGAACGTGATGACGTCTCCGCGGTTTTCCAGAGTGATCTCTGTAATGGAACCATCCCCGGCGATGTAGTTCTTATTGGAGCCTTCACGATATTGCTCGGCGAGGGGATCGCTCGCGCAACCGGTGAGAGTGAGGGCAAGTGCGGCAACACCTGCTGCAAACACAATGCTGAGGTTCTTTCTCATACTGCTCCCACATCCAATGCAGTAGCGGTGAGTTCGGCTGCCGGCTCGACGTAACCCACTTCAACAAAACCCAGCTCAGGTTTCATGGGGTCAATCAGCTCAAGAGTGGTGATGCTCGAAAGCGTGCACCTGCGAGCGCGAGGATCATGGAAGAGGTTCTTTCCATTCACGTCACGGTGCACCATCCAGATCGGCAGCTGGTGGCTGACGATGACAACGTCACCACCAGGAACAGAGGTTGCAGCGTCAATCATTGCCTCGCGCATACGTGCTGCAATGGATTGGTAGGGCTCACCCCAGCTGGGACGGAACGGGTTGATCAAGTATTTCCAGTTACCAGGATCCTTGAGAGCTGACTCAGAGCCTCGCATGCGCTTGCCCTCAAAAGCGTTGGTGGGTTCAATCACTCGTTCATCGATATCGATGGGCAATGCCAGTGCCTTCGACACTGGCGTAGCTGACTCTTGTGTGCGCTGCAGAGGGGAAGCAATCAGGCGCGAATAGGCGCGTCCACGACCTGCTAAATCTTCGGCAGCGAGGGCTGCCATCTGGTGGCCTGCATCGGAGAGTCCATACTCAGGCAAGCGTCCATACAGAACCCTGTTCGGGTTATAAACCTCGCCGTGGCGAACGAGGTGTAACTGCGTGGCCACCATGCTTCTAAGTCTACGGAAGGCGTACCGGTGAATTTGCCGAGAGTCCCCACAGTAAACTTGGTGCTTGTGACTGAACGCATCGTAATTAAGAACCTGGCAACCATCCCCGAAGGCCCCGTCACCGTGGCCGGATGGGTCGATAAGGTCCGTGACCAGAAGAAGGTGCAGTTCGTTGTGCTCCGTGACGAGAGTGGCGCAGCGCAGCTGGTTCACCCTCGTGCCGAAGAAACGGACCCCATTGCAGAGATCATCTCTGGACTGGCAACTGGTTCCTTCATTCGCGTCACTGGTGAGCTCAAGCTTGATGAGCGCGTCAAGCTCGGCGGTCTGGAAATCAAGATCGAGAACATCGAAGTCGTCACCGCGGCAAACCCTGAGACTCCTATTGCTGCAGACAGCGGCATTGACAAGCGTCTGGACTGGCGCTTCCTCGACCTGCGTGAAGCTCGTAACAACCTCATCTTCCGTGCTCAGACCACTCTTGAGCACGCCATGCGCACCTACTGGATTGAACGTGACTTCATCGAGATTCACACTCCCAAGCTCATGGCTAGCGCGAGTGAGTCCAACGCTGAACTGTTTGAGGTTGAATACTTCGAAGGCAAGGCTTACCTTGCTCAGTCTCCACAGTTCTTCAAGCAGATGGCTCAGTCTGCTGGTTTCGGCAAAATCTTCGAGATCGGCCCCGTCTTCCGCGCAGACCCTTCTTTCACTTCTCGCCACGCAACCGAGTTCATCTCTGTTGACGCCGAGATCAGCTGGATTGACAGCCACGAAGACGTCATGAAGATGCAGGAAGAACTTCTCGTTGCAGCCATTAGTGCCGTGAAGGAAAAGCATGGCGAAGAGATCAAGGAACTCTTCGACGTTGATGTTGTCGTCCCTAGCCTTCCCTTCCCCCGCATTCCTCTGGCTGAAGCTAAGAAGATTGTTGCCGAGCGTGGCTATGAAGTTACTCGCAACGATGACGACATGGACCCTGAAGGTGAACGCCAGATCGCTGCCTACGTTGCAGAGAAGTATGGCCACGAGTTCGTCTTCCTGACCGACTACGCAACAAGCATTCGCCCGTTCTATCACATGCGAAATGCAGAAGATCAGACCATCACCAACAGCTACGACCTGATCTGGCGCGGTACTGAAATCACCACCGGTGCACAGCGTGAACACCGCATCGATGTGCTCGAGGCTCAGGCTCGCGAGAAGGGCCTTGACCCTAAGGAACTCGAGTTCTACCTCGACTTCTTCCGCTACGGAGTTCCACCACACGGTGGATTCGGTATGGGTCTCTCCCGCGTGATGATGCTCATGTTGCACCAGCCCAACCTGCGTGAAGTTACCTACCTCTTCCGTGGACCTAACCGTCTCACTCCGTAGGCTTGTGACGTGTCGCACCTCAACGAATTTGACCAACCGGTTGGAGAAGTTGTTGCTGGCTGGTCACCTCGGCAGTTGCCAACAGAAACGCACATAACTGGCTCGTACTGCAGACTCGAACTTCTCGATTTGAGCACTCACGCTGAAGATTTATTTGAGGCACACTCACTAGATACTGACGGACGCAATTGGACCTACATACCTGTGGGGCCGTTCGAGAATAAGTCAGAATTCATTCATTGGGCTCAGGGAGCCGTTGCTCTATCTGACCCGCGACACTATGCAGTGATTGACCTCCAAACTAACAAAGCCACTGGAACGCTTGCCCTCATGCGCCATGACCCTGCAAATGGCGTTATCGAAGTGGGGTATGTACTGTTTTCCCCACTTCTTCAACGCACTCGAGTTTCTACAGAAGCCCAGTATCTGTTGATGAAATATGTATTCGATGATTTGGGGTATCGCCGGTACGAATGGAAATGCGACAGCCACAATATTCCTTCGCAGAAAACCGCAACACGATTAGGTTTCAAGCTCGAAGGAATATTTCGAAATCACATCGTCTACAAGGGGCGCAATCGTGACACTGCGTGGTACTCCATTACCCGCGAAGAATGGCCTGAGATAAAAAACAGGATTTCTTCTTGGCTCATGCCTGAGAACTTTGACAGTACCGGTGCACAGTTAAAGCCACTGAGAGCAAACGTCTGAGATTTTTGACTAACCCCGACAACGGGATGTCACAGATTGTGATCCGCTAGATTGCACCGAGCTCGGTGAGCTTGGCGTGAAGTTCACTATCTGCAGGCTCAACCTGGAATGCACCGTCAGGGAAAGCAATGACTGGAATGTTCTTGCGCCCAGCAATACCTTCGGCAATAGCAGCGGCTTCGGGAACTGCCTCGAGGTCAACGTAGTCATAGTCGACACCGAGAGTGTCGAGAAGTGACTTGGAGCGACGGCAGTCGCCGCACCACTGTGCGCCATACATTGTGATTCGGTCTTGTGGATTACTCATACCTTTAGCTTAATCCTCGCTACGATTACATGTTGGGTAAATTTCCCACACAGGTTTCGGTTTCACCGCTTCCACTCTTGAAAGGTTTATCACTATGGGCGACATGTCCTTCCTCACAATGTTCATCTGGGCATTCGTATTCATTGCTTACCTGATGGTTCTCTTCTCGATCGTGGGAGACCTCTTCCGCGACCACAAGATGTCCGGTTGGGCTAAGGCTGCATGGATCTTCTTCCTCATCATCGGTTTCTGGATCACCGCGCTGATCTACCTCATCGTTCGCGGTGGCGGTATGGCTGCACGCCAGCAGGCTGCAATGCAGGAAGCACAGCAGCAGGCTGACGCTTACATCAAGCAGGTTGCAGGCGAGTCTTCTCACGCAGACGAGATCGCCAAGGCACAGGCGCTCAAGGACTCCGGTGCACTCACCGCAGCAGAGTTCACTGCTTTGAAGAAGAAGATTCTCGCTTCAAAGTAGTCAGTAACTACAGCGAAGGCCCCGGGGAAACCCGGGGCCTTCGTCGTTAAGTCTCTGACTTAGAACTCGTAGTCAACTGCGGTGCGTTCTGCCGCATACTTCTTGATCACCTTGGCCGCTTCCTCGTGGGCAGGATGTGCTGCATAGGCGGCAAGACCTTCGGCATCATCAAAGGTTGAATCAAGCACGACGTCGTAGTTTGCTCCCACGAACAAAGCGTTAGGTCGAACCGTCAGAGACCGCAGAGTGGGAACCACTCCGTTGAGACCTTCGAGTGCTGCCCGAATCTCTTCCGCCTGGGCGAGCTTCTCCTCGGGTGAGTCAGTTGCTAGTTTCCACATCACGATGTGACGAATACTCATGAGAGCTCCTTGAGTGCATTGGTGAGGCGGTCAGGGTCGATACGCCAATAGTTGTGAACGTTGCCGTTAATTAACAGCACAGGTATTTGATCCCAATAGGAATCGAAGAGGTTTTTATCATCCTCAATGCTGAGCTCTTCAACAGTTATAGGGAGCTCAGGCAGAGAGGTCACCACGGTATTGACTACCGCTTCTGCGTCTTCACAGAGGTGGCATCCTGGCTTGCCTATCAGGGTGAGGGTGATCTGGGACACCCCTCCAGACTAGGACACCTCAGGAACGCAAAAAGCGTCAGACCCTGACGGTCTGACGCCTTTACGCGGTCAAGAAGTAGTGTCTACTTCTTGTTACGACGCTGGTGACGAGTCTTACGAAGCAACTTACGGTGCTTCTTCTTCGCCATACGCTTGCGGCGCTTCTTAATGACTGAACCCACACGAACCTCACAAAATTTGGGCTAGATCGCGATGACTGCGATCAATGATTAGGCAATTAATGCCTCGTGGAAGTCTAGCGGATTACTTACCGCTGGATTTACGTAGGCGGGAAACTACATTACGGACAGCATCTTTGGTGGTGTTCTGGAGATCACCAAAGGCTTGTGTCACCTGGAACACAGTGGTGGCAGCTGCACTACCCACCGAGGTTCCCGCTGCAACAACAGCTTCATCTGCCGCGGCAAAGAGTCGTTCCTGGCCGGCATCATCTAGATCGCCGGGGAAGTTCACACTGAGGAAAGGAATCGCCCAGTCTTCGAGCTCCTCGAGTGGGGTGGGGTCCAGGTGGTAGAGACGGTGCTGTCCTTCTTCACGCACTCTCACCAATCCCGCATCACGCAAGACCTTGAGCTGCTTGGAAACGGTGGGCTGACTCAGGCCGGTGCGAGCTACCAGCTCGCTCACGCTCATCTCACCAGAACCTGTTTCCAGGTTCTCTAAAAGAATCTGCAGCATCTCGCGGCGGGTGGAGTCTGCGACTACGTCAAAAATGTCAGCCATGAAACAAGGTTACCGCCCTATATGCACCGCGTAGCATGAAGAGGTGAAGATGATCCGTGAAGCGATAGAGGCATTCGCCTCCCGCTCACCTTCCCGTTTTGCCATTTTGGTATTTGCGGCCATCATCGCGCTCTTCACGATTTTGCTGAGCTTGCCAGCAGCAAGTGCTGATGGCACAGCAACCAACTTTCCTGACGCCTTCTTCACTGCAACCTCAATGGTGTGTGTGGCAGGACTGACCACTGTGGACATGGCCACACACTGGTCCCCCTTGGGTAATGCTTTTGTTTTCCTTGCCACCCAAATTGGTGCACTCGGTGTTTTGACCTTGGCGTCAATTCTGGGTGCCATCATTGCTGGCCGTTTGGGTCTTCGTGCCCGTCTGATGGCCGCTAGCGACACCAACCCACTGCGACTTCACGCAGGTCCCGTAGCCGAAGGTCAGGCCATTCGTCTCGGTGAAATCGGTGGATTGCTTGCCACCGTGGCCATCAGTGCATTGGTCATTGAAGTGGGCGTTGCCATTGCGGTGCTACCCAGCGTCTTGGCCACAGGCTACGGCTTGGCGGAATCGCTGTGGTACAGCATTTTCTACTCCGCGATGGCCTTCACCAATACTGGGGTGACTCCCAATGTGGAAGGTCTCACCCCCTTCGCGCATGACTACTGGTTCTTACTGATGCTCATGTTCGGTGTGACGTTGGGAAGTATTGGTTTCCCAGTTCTCTACGCACTCTCACGAAACTTCCGTCGCCGCGCCAAGTGGTCTCTACACGTCAAGCTCACGATTGTTGCGTGGAGCGCTCTCTGGATTCTGGGAACGATTGCGTTCTTGCTGCTGGAGCAAAGCAACGGAGCAACGTTTAGAAACATGAACCCTGGTGAGCAGGTGTTCCAGTCTGGCTTCATGTCGACCATGGCACGCTCTGGCGGTTTTGCTTTGATTCCCACCAGTGAATTGGACTCTGCCAGCTTGTTCTTGACGGACATGCTCATGTTCATCGGTGGTGGCTCTGCATCAACTGCCGGTGGTATCAAGGTGACCACGATTGCTGTGTTGTTGCTGGCTGCCTTTGCTGAAGCTCGTGGACGTTCCTCCATAGAAATCTTCCAGCGCCGAATTCCTGGTGATGTTCTCCGCCTCGCGGTGAGTGTGTTGTTGTGGGGAGCAGTCACTGTTGCATTGGCAACCATTGTGCTTCTCACCATGACAGATGCACCTTTCGAATTTGTTCTCTTTGATGTCATCTCTGGTTTTGGCACGGTAGGTCTCTCTACTGGTGTCACAGCCAACCTTCCCGACCCGGGGGTTTACCTCATGGCTCTTGTCATGTTCATGGGTCGTGTCGGTACAGTTACCCTGGCGGCTGCACTTGCTGTGACCCAAAAGGGACAGTTGTTTACCCGCCCTGAAGAAAGGCCGATCGTTGGCTAAGAACACCCGCAAAGACGATGCAGTCCTCGTGATAGGCCTGGGGCGCTTCGGTGCCGCCACAGCTGACACCCTGGCCAAGCTCGACCGTGAAGTCCTCGCTGTCGATACCGACATGGACCTCGTGCAGCAATGGTCTGAGCTCGTCACCCACACCGTTCAAGCAGATGTGACCAAGCTCGAAGCACTCCAGCAGATTGGTGCAGAGAAGTTCAACACAGCCATTGTGGCTGTGGGCTCTTCTATCGAGGCCAGCGTGCTCATCACGGCGAACCTGGTGGATCTTGGTATTCCACAAATCTGGTCTAAAGCAGTTAGCGCTTCACACGGAAAGATTCTTGAGCGCATCGGCGCCACCCACGTGATCTATCCCGAAGCTGAAGCCGGCGAGCGCGTTGCTCACCTGCTCAACGGTCAGATGTTGGACTTCATTCAGGTCGACAGTGACTTTGCAATTGTGCGCATGCTTCCACCTGCACTTCTGGTGGGCAAGACTCTCAGCGGTGCTGGGGTGCGCAACCAATACAAGCTCACTGTGGTGGGACTGAAGAAGCCTGGTGCTTCTTTCACTTATGCCACTGCTGACACACTGGTTGAATCTGGTGATCAGATTTTGGTCTCTGGACACCCTGACGCCATTGAGAAATTCGCCGCACTTCCTAAGTAGGAATTATTCGCCGCGGGCCATTTCTTCTGAGCGAGCAATCGCTGCTTGAGTTCCCTTGAGCAGGATGTCTTTGATGTCTTCTTCATCGAACACGGCAATCGCACGCTCAGTACTGCCCTTGGGGCTGGTCACCTGGCGGCGCAGTTCCTGAGGTTCTTCACCGGACTGAGCAAGAAGTTCCACAGCGCCGCGGAAGGTGCCCTGCACCATCTTCTGTGCTTGTTCAGCGGTGAAGCCGTGGTCCATGGCCACCTTGGTGAGTTGCTCAATGAAGTAGAACACATATGCAGGTCCTGAACCCGAGATGGCCCCCAGGGCATCAATCTTGCCTTCAGGCAACACGATGACTTCTCCCACTGTGCTGAACATCGAGCAAATCAGTTCAAGCTGCTCAGCAGTGGAACGACTACCGGCAGCAATACCGGTTACGCCCAGCCCAATCTTGCTGGGGGTGTTGGGCATGGTGCGAATGACTGAAACATGTTCGGGTAAGTGAGCTTCCATCGTTGCAGTGGTCACACCAGCGGCAACACTCACCACGATGGCTCCTGGTTCCAGGGCTGGAGAGATCTCATCGAGCAGGTCTGGCACCATTGCTGGCTTCACCGCGACGAGAACAATCTGTGCACCTGCCACCGCTGCAAGGTTTGCCTGGGGGTCACTAGCGGTTGCCCATGCCTGGACACGTGGTTCGGTGTCGAAGCTGGCAGCGTTTTCTGCGCTGCGGTTCGTCACCCGAACTGGACCATCAACACTCACGTGAGGGGCAAGGAGGCCGGCCAGGATGGCGCGAGCCATCGATCCGGCGCCCAGCATGGCGATGTTGGGAAGGGTTACCTGCGTTTTCTCATTCACCTGCTCATTCTAGGATTGGTGAACAAGCCAATGAGGGAGATCCGTACATGAGTGCATCAGGTGGAACAAAAGCAATCATTGCCGCACTGCTGGCAAACCTGGGTATTGCCACCACCAAGTTCATTGCGTGGATGTTCTCCGGCGCAAGTTCAATGCTTGCCGAAGCAGTCCACTCGCTGGCTGACTCGGGAAACCAGCTCTTGCTTCTTCTCGGTGGCAAAAAGTCTCGCAGGCGTGCTGACGGTAAACACCCCTTCGGTTATGGGCGCGAGCGCTTTGTTTATGCCTTCGTGGTTTCCATCATCTTGTTCAGCGTCGGTGGCATCTTCTCCATCTACGAGGGCATCCACAAGCTTGAGCACCCTGAGCCCATCAAGATGTGGTGGCTACCCATCTTGATTTTGAGCATCTCCATCATTTTGGAGAGCATCTCGCTGCGCACCGCGTTGAAGGAAGCCAGCCATTTCCGTGGCAAGGCGTCGTGGATTCAGTTCATTCGTCACGCGAAAGCACCTGAGCTTCCCGTCGTAATCTTGGAAGACACTGCAGCCCTCTTGGGCCTCGTGCTCGCATTCTTCGGTGTTGGTCTGACCGTGATCACCGGAAACAGCCTCTTCGATGCCCTTGGCACTATCGCGATCGGTCTGCTCTTGGTTGTGGTGGCCGTGATCTTGGGGCTAGAAACCAAGGGGCTGCTGGTGGGCGAAGGCGCCAGTGTTGAAGATGTGCAGGCTATTGAGAAGGCCATCATCTCTGGTGGTGAAACTGACGGCATCATCCACATGAAGACCCTCTACCTCGGTCCCGATGAATTCATGGTGGGAGCGAAGCTCGCCTTCCCTGCCGAGCTGCGCTTTGCTGAAGTGGCTCAGGCTATCGACACCATCGAGGCACGGGTGAGGGATGCAGTTCCTGCAGCTCGCGTGATTTATATCGAACCCGATGTTGCCCGACTTGATCGCACCGTTTCTGTTGCTACCGATGCCATCGTGATTAAGGGAACGGACTAACCGAGCTTCTCTCGGAAGAACTCGGTCAGTAACTGACCACACTCTTCGGCACGAACTCCCGGAATCACCTCAACCTGATGATTGAGTCTGCGGTCACGAAGAAGATCAAAGACGGAACCTGCGGCCCCAGCTTTCTCATCCCACGCGCCATACACAACGGTGGGGATGCGGGCTGCCAGGATTGCTCCGGCACACATCACGCAGGGCTCGAGGGTGACCACGAGCGTGCAGTCGCTCAGTCGCCAATTACCCAGCTTCGCTGCGGCCGCACGAATGGCCATCACTTCTGCGTGGCCGAGAGGGTCTTCATCTCGCTCTTTGGTGTTGCGACCGGTGGCAATTACCTCACCATGAGAATCAAGAATCACAGCACCGACAGGTACATCATCGGAGTGTGCACAGGCACGTGCTTCCACCAACGCAAGCTCCATCTGGGCCTTGCGTTCGTGCGAAGTGGGGACAGCCATACCTCGAGCCTATATCCGCTTATTTGACAGGGTTTAGCGCTCTCCGGTTAACTTGTCTTATGACTTCCGGCGCTCACACCATTTCTGGTGCTCACGGCATGATGCCCGTGATGAGCTGTGCCTGCCGTCGAATGTGTTGCAGCAACTAATTCAGCTGCTTTCCCCATTCGACTTTCATCAACACATCGTCCGTGTTAACCCGGCCTGATGTTTAAGGCACCATAAAGGATTCTCATGTCAACACCCACAGAACGTCCTATCCCTAAGGGCTTCGCTCTCTATGTCGGCCTCGACGAGGCAACCGCAGCTGAGCGTGGACTCGATCTCGGCAAGGTTGTGGAAGCTCTCAAGAAGCTCACTAACGAACTTGTTCCTGGGACCGAAACCTATGCCGCAGTTGCGCTTGCTCCAGCCAGCTCACGTGGTCGTCAGGTGGACCTGGTGCGCCTTGCACTGCAGGAGCCTTCGGCTGTGGCCAAATACAAGCCGGAAGATGACTTCGAGCCATCCGATGGAGACGGTGGTGTCGTGGTGGATATCTCACGCAAGCGCGTGCTGATTGACTACCAAGCAGCTCCTCTGACGTTTAAAGAGTTTGAACTGCTTCAGTTCTTGGTGGTGCACAAGGGTGAAACCATTTCTCGCGAGGCCATCATCAAGGCACTATGGCGCGAAGATGATCTCGACATTCCTAATGAGCGCACCATTGATGTGCACGTGCGTCGCCTTCGTTCCAAGCTGGGTCGTTTCGAGGACATTGTTCGCACCGTGCGCGGTGTGGGGTATCGCTATGACCAGCACGCAGACGTGACCGTTATGCATGCAGGGACTCCTTCGCCTGACCTGTTCTAAAGTTCTCAGGAAATCCGCAGGAAAAACTCTTCCCTCTCGTTACCAATCCGTTATAAAGTGACATTACGAGCAAGCTTGCTGTGGCTCTCTCGTGAATGTGATTGCAAAACTCTTGGTGTAAAACAAGGGCCGGTCGGATCCCCCTTTCCGACCGGCCCTTTCCTATCCCTAGGCTGTACTCATGACCTGCTCGATTGTGTGGCTTCGTGATGATCTCCGCGTTGCAGATAACCCTGCCCTTGCTGCAGCGGTAGATCGCGGTGAACCCGTCGTCGTCGTATTCATTCTTGATGAAGTCTCTCCGGGAATACGTCCGCTCGGTGGCGCAACGAAGTGGTGGCTCCACCACAGCCTGACCGCGTTGAAGGACAAGCTCCACCGCCTGGGTGGTCAACTGGTGTTGCGCCAGGGGGCAGCTCCTGATGTATTGCGAAACCTCATTCGCGAAACCGGGGCAACTACCCTTTATTGGAACCGTCGCTATGGCAAACCCGAACGCGATATGGATGCCAGCATCAAGGAATATGCCAAGGCCTCTGGCCTTGACGCACACAGCTTCCAGGCAAATCTGTTGTTTGAGCCGTGGACTGTTCGCACTGGCTCAGGCACCCCCTACACCGTCTTTACTCCGTTCTGGAAGTCGTGCATTAACCGCCCCACACCTCCGCGCCTACCCGCACCGGCGCCTGCTGCAATCACCTCACCGGCTGCACTGCCAGAAAGTGATGACCTGGATTCGTGGGGACTCCTGCCCACAAACCCCAACTGGGCGCTTGCATTCCCCCACCGCTGGACCGTAGGAGAAAACGGAGCACACGCCGCACTGGAGCGCTTCTTTGACTCACGTCTAAACCGCTATGCCAAGGGACGTGACTTCCCTTCGGAGTATTCAACCAGTGAACTCTCTCCCCACCTGCGCTGGGGAGAAATCAGTCCATTCCAGATTTGGCATGCCACCGATGAGCACCGCCGCGCTGCTGGAAACTCTGCCGAAGTCCAGACCAACGCTGCCAAGTTCTTGGCAGAACTTGGCTGGCGTGAGTTCAGTTATCACCTGCTCTATCACTGGCCGGATTTGGCCACCGTGAACTTTGATGCACGCTTTGATCACTTCCCGTGGGGTGCAGCTGATCCTGAGATTCTTGAAGCGTGGCAACAGGGTCGCACCGGTATTCCCATGGTCGATGCTGGAATGCGTGAGCTGTGGCAGACCGGCTATATGCATAACCGTGTTCGGATGATTGCAGCATCCTTCCTCATTAAGAACCTTCTCATCGACTGGCGTGTGGGCGAAGCATGGTTCTGGGACACCCTGGTTGATGCCGATCCTGCCAGCAACGCAGCTTCATGGCAGTGGGTTGCCGGCAGCGGCGCTGACGCTGCCCCGTATTTCCGAGTCTTCAACCCAGTGTTGCAAGCAGACAAATTTGACCCCAAGCGTGAATATCTTCACCGCTACCTGGGTGAATACGAACATCCCATGCTCAGCGGATATCCCGAACCCATCGTGGATTTACTGGAATCACGTAATCGTGCACTTGAGGCATTCAAGTCACTAGCTGATGTTCCCCGGAGTATTGCTCCGCCAACTATTGATCTCTAGAGCATCGATCTCACACTCGTCAACGACGAAGAGGCCCTCACCGTGGTGAGGGCCTCTTCTGTGTGAACTTCTCGTTACTGGACGATCTTGATTCCGGTAGCACTGGAGGCATCGTTGATGCCGTGAGCATCAGTCACCTTGGTGAAGCCAGACGCCTTCATAATCTCCACTGCCTTGGCCGAGCGATTTCCTGAGCGGCAGTAGACAACATAGTCACCGTCGGTGGGGAGCTGGCTGAGGATTGTTCCGAAGTTTGCGTTCTCAACATCTATGTTGACAGCGCCATCGAGGTGACCTGCGCTGTATTCATCAGGGGTGCGCACATCAATCACGATGGTGTCTTTGCTCACGTTGATGTGTGCCGAAGGAGCACAGGCAGCAAGAGCAAATGTTGCCACTAACGCAAGCGCGATGAGGGTAAAGATTTTCTTCATAGCTCAAGAATATCAGATACCCCTAGGGGTATGTGATCTAGGCCTCTTTGGTGATCTCAACCTTGACGAAAACACCTGATGCACTCGCGCCTGCATAGACACCGCGCAGTGGGGATACATCCTTGTAGTCGCGACCACGGGCAATCAGCACGTGGCGCTCACCAATGTTGAGCATGTTGGTGGGGTCATAGCCAAACCAGTCACCGGTGAACCACTCAACCCAGGCGTGTGATTCGCCCACGATGGTCTCGCCAATCTCCGCATCAGGCTTCGACTGAAGATAACCGGAGACATAACGGGCAGGGATTCCCACAGCACGCAAAGCACCGAGTGTGACGTGAGCGATGTCCTGGCAGACTCCCTTTTTGTTCTCCCACGCATGGGTTGCCGTGGTCTGAACTCCGGTCACGCCCTTGGTGTATTCGATGTTGTCATAGATGGCAGCAGCGATGGCCTGCGCGGTTTCTGCTGGGTTCTTGTGTTGAGCAGCAATCTCCTGGGCGAGTGCAACAAGCCCCTCAGGTGGTGAGGTGAGTCTGGTTTGCTCAGTGAACTCAACAAACTTCGTGGAGCTGGTGCGTGCTGCTTCCAGCTCCTCCCAGCTGATGTCGGGAACTTCACGCAAAGCAGGGCGGACTTCAACAACACTGGTTGCGGTCACCGACAGTTCAGTGTGAGGAGTGAGGACTTCAAAGGTGCTCACCTGAGTTCCCCAGTAGTCGACATAGCCGTGCTGGGCAGCGGTGGGGTGAATCTGAAGGTTTGCCTGCAGAACAAACTGCTCGTTGTTACTCACAGGCAACATGCGTGCTTCGTTATAGGAAGCAGTTGCCGGAAGTTCATATTTGAACCCCGTGCGGTGGACTATGCGGAGACGACTCATGAGTTTTCTCCAATCCACACCGGAACGGCGCTGGTGGGGAAATACTTCAAACGAATCTGATCGCTGGCAGCACTGGTGACGGCCTGGACTTCTTCCATGTGGGCAGGAAGGTCATCCATGAGTTCAATGATCGGGCGGAACTCAAGTTCACTACGAATACCACCGAGTAAACGCAGCGCCTGGTCCACAACACCGGCGCGACCTTCGCGTGGATCAATCTCGCGCAAGCATTCCTCGGCCTTAGTGACCGAGTAGAGAATCGAGCGAGGGAACAGGCGGTCTGTGAGCAAGAACTCTGCCGCGTTCCGAGTCGAAGGAACTCCGCGGTAGGTGCGAAGGTAGGCCTCATAGGCGCCACAACTGCGCAGAATCGTGGTCCACGACGGACCGCTGGCGTCAGTCAGCGACCTCGTCGCTAACAGACGGGCGGTCATATCTGCACGCTCAATGGCGCGACCAAGTGTGAAGAACTGCCACGCTTCATCGTGGCTTGTGGCAGAGTCCACAATGCCGATAGCCAGCGCAGCACGTTCCCGGACGTAGCGGAAGAACTCGTGTGTCTTATCCGCAGCAACCTTTTTAGGAATGCGGGCGTTGGTGCTGTTGAGGCACTCCCACAATTCAGTGGAAACAATCTCGCGAGCACGACGAGCATTCTCTCGTGCTGACGCAATAGCAAAGGCAATAGAACCAGGGTGCTGACGATCCACCGCTAGATCGTTGATCACGTCTTCACGGGTGACGAGCCTGCCTGGAGGAAGATCAGTACCCATTACCGAAAGCAGTGAGCGGCAGGCAGTGTCTTCATCAATCCAGGGGTCTTCCAGCAACAGCTGCAGGTGAACGTCCAAGATGCGCGCAGTTCCATCAGAGCGCTCAACATAGCGACCGATCCAGAACAGGGATTCTGCAATTCGAGAAAGCATTAGTTCACCCCTTCCTCGGTTGACTGCTGTTGTTGTTCCTGCTGTTGGTGGCGCTTGGTAGCGTCATGATCTTGCGGCAAGACCGAAGGCAATGATGCCTTCGACTCGTGAGAGGTCTGAGAGGTGGAATCAAGTTCATCCGATTCGAGAGTGGCCTGGCCGGCCACGAGGTCCGAAACACTGACGTGTTCGCGCTTACCCTTGCCGGGTCGTTCGTCGATAGGCCCGACAACCCATGTGTCCTTCGAGCCACCACCCTGGCTCGAGTTCACCACAAGCTCCCCCTCAGGAAGAGCAACACGAGTGAGACCACCTGGAAGTACAAAGACATCGTCACCGCTGTTGACGGCAAAAGGTCGCAAGTCTGCATGGCGAGGTCGCATGCCATCCTCAACGAGTGTGGGGATGGTGGAGAACTGAACTACAGGTTGAGCAATCCAGCCGCGAGGATCAGCAATAAGACGTTCACGCAGTGCATCGAGTTCATCCTTCGATGCGTCTGGCCCCACGACAAGGCCCTTACCGCCCGAACCATCTACAGGTTTGACCACGAGTTCATCGAGGCGGTCTAGAACTTCTTCGAGAGCTGCTGGCTCTTCCAGACGCCAGGTGTCCACGTTGGGAAGGATTGGTTCTTCGCCGAGGTAATACTTGGTCAACTCGGGCACGTAGGTGTAGACGAGCTTGTCATCGGCAACACCATTACCCACAGCATTGGCAATAGTGACGTGACCCAGACGAGCAGCAAGTAGCATGCCAGGAGAACCAAGGATTGAATCCGGACGGAACTGCAGTGGGTCAATGTATTCGTCATCCACGCGACGATAGATCACATCCACACGCTTGGGACCGGCAGTGGTGCGCATCCAGACACGACCGTTCGAGCAGAACAGGTCACGTCCTTCCACCAGCTCCACACCCATCAAACGAGCAAGCAGGGTGTGTTCGAAGTATGCCGAGTTATAGACACCGGGAGTAAGCACCACGATGGTGGGCTCGTCCACACCATCAGGTGCTGAAGCTTGAAGCGCCTGGAGAAGTTTGTAGGGGTAGTCACCGACCGGGCGAACACTCATCTCCACAAAGAGCTCAGGAAGTGTCTGTGCCATCACGCGACGGTTAGAGATGACGTAGCTCACACCTGAGGGAACACGCACGTTGTCCTCGAGTACTCGCCAGTCACCTTGCTGGTCGCGAATCAGGTCAATGCCTGCCACGTGAATACGAACACCATTTGCGGAACGGATACCGGCAGCCTGGCGGTGGTAGTGACTCGAGGTACTGATCAGCTTGGCGGGGATAACTCCATCTCGCACCGCATTCTGTGGACCATAGACATCTGCCAAGAACATTTCGAGAACCTTGACGCGCTGCTGCACACCGCGCTCAACGTTGTTCCAGTCATCTGCTTCGATGACACGGGGAACAGCATCGAGCGGGAATGGACGTTCTTCCCCCGCAAAGTCGAAGGTCACGCCCTGAGCAAGATAGGAGCTCGCTAGCGCTTCGGTGCGACCACGAAGTTCTTCCTGCGACATCTGCGCAAGAGCGTTATAGAGCTCCTTGTAGGGGGCACGAGGATTACCGGGCTTGTCTGTCTTGGGGAACATCTCGTCCCACGCAGCAGCACCCTTGCGCACACGCGGAGTTTCACGCGTGTTGCTATAACCGTCGAACAGGGTCTCCATAGACCGATTCTGCCATCAAAGAGTTACGAGCGGGTTACCGATTTAGTTATTCAGTAACCCGCCCGTAATCAGTGAAGAGTGTTAGAACTTGGAGTTCAGCCAGGTACGAGCCTCATCAACCGAGGCCTGGGGCAACGAGAAGTGGTCGTCATTAGGGTAGGTCGAAGAGCTGATGTCTCCCCCGAGTGCCTTAATGGCGTCAATGTAGCCAAGCTGCCAAGGCAGTGGGCACGGACCGTTAGGGTCTTGACCATCAATGAGAACCAACACAGGGCACACTGGCTTCTTCTGAGCTGCGGATGCTTTCTCAAACGCGCCCATCCACACAGGAAGCTTGGCGGTGTTGACCTGAATTACGGGGCCACTGAGGTTGTAATTGCGGGTCAAGATATCGCTGAAGTGGTGGACAGAAGCTGTGTTCCAATTCTCCTCAAACAGTTTCTTGCCCAGCGGAGAGAACACATCATCGAGAGAGAGTTTGTCGGGGAATGCTGCCGTCATCGCCGCCAAGATCATGAACAAATGTCCATCTGGAGGCACCGGAGTACCACTGCCCAGTGCGCTGCCCAAACCAGGCAACTTCAAAGCAATGGAGGGAACACCTGGCGACATGGCGACTGAACCAATCAGTTCAAGGTCACCGTAATCTGCTGCTTCCAGTTCAGCAGCAGCTGCAACAGTGCCACCGCCTTGAGACCATCCAATCAATCCAACTTTGTTACCCGCGCCAACTTTCATCTCTCGTGCGGCGTGAACGATACGTATTGCGTCAAGAGCGTTAGTGCGGTTAACCGTGTATTGGTGAATGCCTTCAGTCCCGATTCCTTGATAATCCGTTGCCACCACGACATAGCCTTCATCGATGAACTTCTGCAGACCCGGAACACCATAATCAATTGGGGTAGTTGACCCCGAAGCGAAATACAGGGTCAACTCTCGTGCAGGATCTTCCTGCGCAGAGGGGCAGGATGCGTCACCCATGCCCGTTGTGCCATGCGCCCAACTCATGATCTTGCGATCTGTGCCTTCGCCAGCAGGAGCAATCACCAATCCAGTTGACTGCGTTGGCTTGCCATGCAGATCGTAGGACGCGTATCGAATTTTGTAAGCGTCAGCTCCAGCAATAGAGGTCGAAATCTTTTCTTGGCTGATGAGTACGTTGCCCATGAGTTCTCCTGATTAGACGGTTAGTTCAGTCTATGAGAGCAGGATGAGCTCAAGTAGCATGACCTTAGCTGCAGCGTTGGAGAGGATTACCCATGAGCGCAACAATCCAAAGCCCCTCACAAGGCAAAGGGCTCCAAGCAAACACTCTGGGTGTTTTCGGTTCCACCGTCATTGGACTCGCCTCGACTGCACCGCTTTACTCTCTCGCAGCGACCCTGGGATACGTCGTTCTTGCCGTCGGTGCACAGGCGCCCCTCGTTTTCATCATCGCTGCCATCCCGATGATTTTTGCTGCCTTCGCATATCAAGAACTCAACCGCTCCATGCCTGACTGTGGCACGACCTTCGTCTGGGGCACAAAAGCTTTCGGCCCCATTACTGGCTGGATTGGCGGCTGGGCTCTCGCCGTTGCCAGCGTGATGGTGTTGGCAAACGTCAGCGAAGTCACAGCCATCTATTTTTGGTACCTGGTAGGCAATGTCGGTTTTGCTGAAGACCCCGCCATTGTGATTTGGACTGCCGTTGCCTTCATTGCTCTGATGACGGCAATCAGTGTTCTCGGACTCCAGATCGGCGAGCGCATGCAAACCGTTCTCATGATCTTCCAAATTGGCCTCTTGGTCGCTTTTGGTGTTCTCGCATTCATTAATGCCGCCGGCGGATCCAACCCTGACTCCGTTCAATTCTCATGGTCGTGGTTTGATGCAACTCAATTGGACTCGTGGTCGGGCTTTATGCAGGCCGTACTTCTCGCCCTCTTTATCTACTGGGGTTGGGACACCTGTCTGGCACTGAATGAAGAGACCCGCAATCCGAAGAAGACCCCTGGTCGAGCAGCATTGCTCACCATTGTGATTCTCATCGTGGTCTATGTTGGCGTCACCATTGGTGTGATGATGTTCTCCGGCTTTGGAGAAGCAGGCTTTGGTCTGGCAAACCCTGACAACTTAGATGATGTGTTCTCAGTACTTCGAGACGTGTTCTTTGGACAGTGGGGTTGGCTTCTGATCCTGGCCGTCATGATCTCTGCCGCTTCCTCAACGCAGACAACCATCCTGCCCACTGCTCGAGGAACACTGTCGATGGCTGTCTATAAAGCACTACCTGCCAAGTTTGCTCAGATTCACCCCCGCTACAAGACCCCATGGTTCTCCACCGTGGTGATGGGTGTTGCCGCGATTGTCTACTACGTCGTGATGTCCTTCCTCTCCACAGATATGTTGGCGGACTCATTGTCCTCAATGGGTCTCGCGATTGCGTTCTACTACGCCATCACGAGCTTCTCAGCGATGTGGTACTTCCGGAAGACGTTGCGAGAGAGTGCACGTAATCTGTGGATGCGAGGGATCTTCCCCTTCTTGGGTGGTCTTCTTCTGACCTATGCATTCATTCAGTCAGCGCTGGACATGTTCAACGTTGACTATGGCTACACCGTGCTCCTGGGTGTGGGTGGTTCGTTCGTGATCGGTGTGGGCGCCATTTTGATCGGCTTTGTCTTGATGGGTGCCTGGTGGTTACGACCTGGCTCCAAGCAGTTCTTCCGTGGAGAGAGCCTGAACAAGGACACCCCTGTTTTGGTTCCTGACATTTAACGATTGCTATGAGTAAAGAACACACCACCATCGTTATTGGTGCAGGAGTCGCCGGACTTACTGCAGCGCGTCTGCTCAACCAACAACGCACCCAGGTCATTGTGCTCGAAGCACGCAATCGCATCGGTGGCCGTCTGCATTCCGAACACCGAGATGGCTATGTCACCGACCTAGGTGCATCCTGGATCCACGGCATAGATGACAGCCCCGTTGAAAAGATGTGCTCCTACCTGGGAATGCCCATGGTCGAGTTCACGGTGGGCAGCTTCCAACCAGATAGTCGCCCCATTCTCTATTTCAGCCCCGAGGGCGATCAGCTCACGCCTGAGCTAGCTCATGCCTTCACCCAGGACATCCACACCTTCGATGAGATTCTCGTGGCGGTCATCTCCACAATTCCTACCGGCAGTTCCTATGCCGACGCAGTTGAGATAGCTCTGAAGAAAACACGATGGAACGAGGATCGTTGCGCCCGTGTACGTGAATACATGCAGCACCGCACCGAAGAACAAGACGGTGCACACTTCACCCAGATCGATGCGCACGGCCTCGACAACGAAGAAGTGGATGGTGACGAGGTTGTCTTCCCGCAAGGCTATGACCAACTAGCTCACGGTCTTGCCCGCGGCCTTGATATTCGTCTCGAGCACACCGTTACTCGCGTCACCTGGAACAGTAGCGGTGTCTCGATTGAGACTGACCGAGGAAGCTTCTCGGCCGATCAGGTCATCATCACCGTTCCGGTGGGAGTGCTCCAGTCAGAGGGCTTCATTATTGAACCTCCGTTGCCCGAAACGGTTGAGAAGGCTCTGAGTAGTTTCCGGATGAATGATTTTGAGAAAATCATTCTCCGTTATGACCAGAAGTTCTGGGATGAGGACATCTACGCTTTCCGTCGCCAAGGACCTGCCGGTGATTGGTGGCACTCTTGGTATGACCTCACCAGCCTGCATGGAACACCAGCATTGCTGACATTTGCGGCAGGGCCCTGCGCAATTGAGACTCGTCACCTCTCCGATGAGGCGGTTGCTGAACTCGTCACCACTGCACTTCGTCAGATCTATGGAGAAGCTGTCCCCGCTCCGCACACGATTCATCGCACCAATTGGAAAGAAGACCCGCTTGCCCTGGGAGCATATTCCTTCCTCACCGTTGGTGCAGAAACGTCAGAACACGACCATCTCGCAACCCCGGTTGGTGGGGTCCTCCACATCGCCGGTGAAGCCACCTGGCGAGATGACCCTGCAACGGTTACCGCTGCACTGATGTCAGGACACCGAGCTGCCGAGAACGTGTTGAAACGACCCGTTCCCATCAGCACGTTGTGGGAGCAGTACTAGCACAGCACTAGGAAGTACTGCCTAGCCCTTCTTGCATTTCTCGGAGCAGTACTTCACGTTCTCCCAATCACGTGCCCACTTCTTACGCCACTCAAAGGGCAGACCACAACGCTCACAGACCTTGGGGGCAAAGCCGTTCTTTGTCTGGGCGATACGATGCATGGCTTCACCATAACCCAAGCAACCGATTCGCAGAGAGCGAAAGCTCTTCCGGTCTCCCGTGAAGCGATATATCGTTAACACGTTGCTTTCGCCACGGTCCCACCATAAAGGAGCCCCCATGAAGAATTCCTCTACTGACTGGTCACTAGGATCTGCCCTCAACACTCTTGAAGAATTGGGGGGGCAATTCAAGCGCAATGTCGACATGCGCATGCGCAAAGGTGATGTTCGCATGGCTGTCATTCGCTTACTGAGCGAGTCACCCATGCACGGCTACCAAATCATTCACGAGATTGAATCCCGCAGTGGTGGGGCATGGAAGCCAAGCCCTGGTTCCGTTTATCCCACGCTCCAAATGCTCGTCGATGAAGGTCTCCTCGAGTCCAAGGAAAACAAGGGGCGCAGAACATACTCCCTCACCTCCGGCGGTGTTGAAGTTGCCGCCGCAGAAGCAGAGAAACCTGCTCCTTGGGAAACAGGTTTTGATCGCCCCACCGGTCCTCGTGGAACACTTGCCATCTCTGGCATGAAGATTGCGAAGGCCGCCGCTGAAGTTGCGCGCACTGGCTCTCCCGAACAGATGGAGAAGGCGGCACAGTTGCTCGATGAGGCAGCGAAAAAACTTTCTGCCATTGTGTCGCACAATTAAGGGGTGGGTAACCCCGAGACAGGTATAGCCAGCGAGCCATTAAGTGCTCGCGAAGCTCGCGCGCGCTATCGCAGAATTTTGCGCTTTGCCGCTCTTCACCTCGCTTCCCTGTGGTGGTTTGAACTCGTACTACCTCGATTTGGTCTGAACTCTATTGCGAACAAGACCCGAACGAGACGACTTCAACGCATTGCACGCAGCTTTCAAAAGCTAGCTCTAGATCTCAGTGGTCTTCTGATTAAGCTTGGCCAGTTCATGTCAACGCGCCTGGACATCCTCCCCGCGGAAATAACCAAAGAACTTGAAGGTCTCCAGGACGAAGTCCCTGCCGTGGACTTCGCGCTTATCCGTGCCATGGCGGAGAACGAACTAGGGCTACCCCTAGAGCAGGTATTTACTTCTGTTGAATCCACTCCACTGGCAGCTGCATCACTGGGTCAGGTTCACCGTGCAGTCTTATCTGACGACGAAGCTGCAGAGTTGGGATTCTCCAACGTAGTTCTGAAAATTCAACGCCCGGGCATTGACGGCATTGTCGAGGTTGACCTCAGCGCACTTCGTCGAGTGGCAGGCTGGCTCAGCCGAATTCGACTGGTCAATCGTCGTGCAGATGCACCGGCACTGATGGACGAATTCGCTGCCACCTGCCTCGAAGAGATCGACTACCTCAACGAGGCTGCAAATGCTGAGCGATTTGCTGAGAACTTTGCCGACAATCCTCGCGTTCGTGTTCCTGGGGTTGTCTGGGAGAGATCCACTCGTCGCGTACTAGTCCAAGAAGATGTTACAAACATCAAGATCACAGACCTAAGTTCTCTCCGAGCTGCAGGGATTGATCCTGCTCAGGTTGCTGATGAATTCGCAGCAATCATGTTTGATCAGGTGTTCATCCACGGCTTCTTCCATGCTGACCCTCACCCGGGAAATATCTTTATCCAGCCCCTCGACGAAGAGGATGAGTTTGGCCAAACCTGGCGCATGACTTTCATCGACTTCGGCATGATGGGCGAGGTTCCCTCAAGCTTAGGCAAGGCACTGCGCACCACCGTGATTGCTGCCGCATCACGCGATGGTGCTGGAATGGTCGATGGAATGCGCGAGATTGGTGTCCTGATGCCCAGCGCTGACACCGTTGAACTAGAGCGAGCACTCACCAAAGTCTTTGACCGTTTCGGGGGCATCAGCTTTGTCGAGCTTCAAACTATTGACCCTCGCGAGTTCAAGTCATTCGTGAATGAGTTTTCCGACATCGTCAGAGCCTTACCGTTTCAATTCCCTGAGAACTTCCTCCTGGTTATCAGAGCGATCTCGTTGACCTCAGGAGTGTGTAGCTCGGTGAATCCACAATTCAACATTTGGAACGCCATCGAACCCTACTCTGCCAAGCTCATCAAGGCAGAGGGCGGTAACGTCATCGAGGCGTTCCTCAGAGACGGGCTCACTTCTCTGAGCCTTCTTGCTCGATTGCCCAAACGAGTGGACTCTCTCATCACCAGGGCAGAACTCGGTCAGCTCTCGCTGCGAAACCCAGAACTTGAGAAGCGAACATCTTCAGTTGCACGCGCCGTGAGAAGAGTGGTCTCCGCTGTACTTTTTGGGGTGTTCTTCATCAGTGGCCTGATCACTATCGACACCAACACCACTCTGGCCACTTGGATGTTTGTAATTTCAGCAGTGCCTTTATTACATGCTCTTTTTGCAGACGTCATTGCACGTCGAGGCCCGTTGCCCTAATCGATGAGGGAGTTCAGTGTTCCCTGAGGCAAACAAATCCAACCTTCTGTCCTCGCGCGTGACAGTTGATCCTCGCGTGGGGTTAGGGCCTGCCCCCGAGTAACAGCACGTGCAGCAAAAGCAGCAATAACCGCGTCAAAAGCATCACACGACGAAACCATGAGGTCTTCAAAATCTCCCGGGTTGAACCACGCCACTTCTGCTTTCAGTTCACAAATGAGGCCTTTTCGTATGTCTTCGGACGTGCGGTAACCAGAGGTGTGAAAACCCCACAACCGCAAAGATGCTCCTGGATATACCTCTGCGATTCGTTCAGTGCCCACACGATTGAGTGGTACTCCTGCCTCTGAAAGGCGAGAAAGTAACCCTGCGCATCTCATTGCCGTAAGCCCCAAACGATCAGTGGAGACACTCAATGGCCAGCGACCTGTTACTTCTCGAACATGACGGTCCGTCTCGCGATATGCCAAGCTCCTGCGCCACGTCATTCCACCATCAAAGTCATGCTGTGAGAAGTTACCGTCAGCTTGCTGAACCATGAAATTCACAAATTGTTCAGGCCACCCCAATGCGCAATCGATACCGAGCTTGTCTACTTGAGAAGCAAGATTAACAATGGGCTCATCGGTAAGACCCAGTTGGAGATCGACAACTACAGCTCGTGAAGAACTCCACTCCACAACTGCAAGCGCAGTCCCCTTGGGTTCCGCGGCAAGATCTACTCCGGCTGTCAGCACAGCCTCACACTACCTAAACTCTGATGATCGCAGGCAACAAAAAAGACCCACCAGAGTGGGTCTTGATTTGTGCGCCCGAAGGGATTCGAACCCCTAACCTTCTGATCCGTAGTCAGATGCTCTATCCGTTGAGCTACGGGCGCAGTGTTGTAAACAACTTTGAAAGCATAGCAGGGCTCGCGCCTAGCTAAAAATTCGATTGAAGCTCAATCCCTACGCGGGGAGGTTGATTAAGGTTGCATGGTCATCTTCGACCATGTCATCTGCCTCAGCGTTGACTGCCAGTGAACCAAAGTTCACTTGGCCGCCAATAACGGTGAGCCAAGCGGTGTCTGCAGCATCGCGACCGGTCGCAATGCGCATGAGTGTGTGGCGTGGAGCACGTCCCGTTGGGTCAAATACGTGCCAGGAACCATCGATGAATGCTTCGGTAACAGCGTGGAAGTCTGCGGGGGTCACGCCTGGTGCATAAGTGGAGACCAGTCTGGCGGGAACATCCAGTGCACGCAGCAGAGCGATGTTCAAGTGAGCAAAGTCTCGACACACCCCATTGCGAGAGATGAGGGTGTGAAGCGCTCCATCGGAGGAGCGGCTTGTTCCGGGGATGTAGTTCAGTTGCTGGTTCACCCAGTCACGAACAGAGTTCACCAGTTCAACCCCAGCCAGTCCTGCAAACTCAGCACGGGCCACATTTCCCAGCTGATCAGATTCGCAATAGCGACTCTGGCGTGAATACAGAATCAGGTCAGACTCGGTCACAGGAGGCGGTGGAGTGGTTCCTGTGATGGTGGCGTCATAGGCAACGCTCACACGGCCTGAGTTCACCTCGGCAATGTGAATACGACCACCATGGTGGTCTGCTAATTCACGAACCGGAACTTCTACTTCGTCTTGGCGAACGATGAGCTGCTCCTGGACATTGTTCTTGTCTGCCACGGCGACAGAAAGCAACAGCCGGGCTGGTGCTTTGGCGTGGAGAACGATGTGGGTGGAAGCAGTGCGCTGCATATCTACAGTGTCCGGTCTGGTCAGAAGAAAAACAAGAGACAGGCCCCCACCTGTTAGAGAAGAATATCGGTGAATTCGGGTCCTGAGTTCACCAGCGACTACCTTAGAAGCATGCGCATTGCCACCTGGAACGTGAACTCTATTCGTGCTCGTGTGGAGCGCGTGGTGGACTACATCGTTCGTGAAGACATTGATGTGCTGTGCATGCAGGAGATCAAGTGTCGGGATAGCCAGTTCCCTTATGACCAGTTCACTGCCGCCGGATATGAGGTTGTTCTTCATGGCCTCAACCAGTGGAATGGTGTCGCTATCGCCTCACGTCTTCCCCTAGAAGATGTTCAGATTACTTTCCCCTCGCAACCAGGTTTTGGTGAACTTGACGATGAAGGCAACGCTCCGCTGGAAGCGCGTGCGATTGCCGCCACCGTTGATGGTGTTCGGTTGTGGAGCTTGTATGTTCCCAACGGTCGTGAACTCGACCACCCGCACTACGCCTACAAACTCGAATGGCTTCGAGGTCTTGCCCGGGACACCGCAGGCTGGTTGGCAGATTCTCCGGATATGCCACTTGCTCTCTTAGGCGACTGGAACGTTGTTCCTTACGACCACGATGTCTGGGACATCAGTGAGTTCGCTGGCAGCACCCACGTCTCTCCCCCAGAGCGTGAAGCCTTCTTTGCCTTTGAAGCTGTGGGCCTAACCGATGTTGTGCGACCCCTTATCCCCGAGGGCTATACCTACTGGGACTACAAGCAGCTGCGCTTCCCTCGCAATGAAGGTATGCGCATTGACTTCATCTTGGGTTCGCCCGCATTTGCTGAGCTTGTCGACAGCGCAGTGATTGCCCGTGACGAGCGAAAGGGAGATGGCCCTAGTGACCACGTCCCCGTCGTGGTTGACTTAGTGCGCGACGGCAATGACGATGACCGCCCCATGATTTGGTAGGAATGATGACTGCAACGAAGAAGTCCACCACCCTCAGCATTGTGTTGCTGGTTGTGTCCGTGCTCAGCACACTGGTGCTTTTTATACCTGCTCTCTTTCTTGCCATGGTCAGCGATAGCTGCAGCGCGAACACCTGCAACATGACGGTGTTCAGCATTGGTTTCTATATTGCTGTTGCAGGTCCAGCTATTTCGACCCTGTTGGGTTTGGTGTTCACCATCCGGGCCTTGGTGCAAAAGAAAGACGCCGTGAACTTCGCCCTGATTGGGTTGGGTGGAACCTATGGGGCATTCATGCTGGGTGTGGCCATCACGTTTATTGTCGCTGCCAGCAAGACCTCCTAATACTCAGGCGTCTGGTCTTCAATCAGCTGAGCTAGATCCAAGTTGATGAATTGGCGCAGCCGGTCGCTGCGCTCTTCTTCGTAGTTTTCTCCGCCGAACTCGATAGCTTCTTTACGGTCAAGTGTGCGTTCCATTTCACGTGAGAGCTCAGCCCAGGCGAGAGAGTGTGCTTCGGTGATGAGTGCACGAAGCCACTGTTCATTGGTGAGGTTTTCCTTAAGTCTGCGGGCGACTTCTTCCAACGAGCCCAAGCGAATGGTGAGGTTGTTGACGTCTCCGCGGCGATAGTCATCCTTGAACATTGCCTCACCGCGAAGGCGGCGAGCACGGGTGAGATCTGCGGATACAGCTGCAGCGGTCTCGAGGTTTTCTACTGCCAAGGTAGTGATGACTTCTTTGGCGGGTTCTAAATAGATGCTGGGGTCAAAGGCGTCAGGTTGAGTAATGGCCTGCACCAATATCTTGTTCTTGATGGCCATCACAGCACCAAGTCGGGCCATGGCCAAACCATCGTCAGCAGAGGAGGCGATGCTCTCTAGGATTTCTGGGGTGGGTTCAACAGGGGCACTGTTCTTGCGCCACATGCGCCAGTTAGCCATGCGTTCTCCCTGGAATTGCCTACACTTCCAGACTACCGAGGCACAGCTGACACTTCGCTGAAGGGTGAGGTGTTCTCCCCTAGCTACTTCCGCCCAGTGAACTTATCCATGGTGTTGTAAACACCAAAGACGTTGCCGGCGATGGCATCGAACCAGCCCTGAGGCAAGATACCTTTGAGCACCTTAGAAAGGTGAACGGTCCAGGGCAGCATCAGCATTGCTTTGCCTGAGCGCATTGCGCTCCACACCCGGTCCACCACATACTCAGGTTTCATGATGGGGGTCATCAACGGTCCCTTGACGCCCTCAAACATTCCCGTGGAGATATAGCTTGGGCACACTGTGGTGACCTTGATGTTGGTGTAACCCTGCTGGATCAGCTCTAGTCGAACCGAATCACTCCAGCCAATCAATGCCCACTTGCTGGAGGCATAGACACTCATCTTGGGGTTAGACAGGGTTCCTGCAGCGGATGCAATGTTCACAATGCGTGAGGGACGCTTGCCGTCAATCATGCCGCGCAAGAATTCGTGGGTGATATACATCGGAGCTAGTGAGTTGATCTTCATGATGAACTCGGTGTCGCGCTCATTCTCGTGTTCCCAGAAGTAGGTGCCCCGCACAACGCCAGCGTTGTTAATGATGACGTCGACGCCTCCGTGATCGGCGATCACTTTGGCGGCGGCCTTCTCTATTGCTGTGCGCTGGGCAATGTCGACCAGCATGGGCACGATCTCTTGGCTGTCATCAGCGTGAACGCGCAGAGCTTTAGTGGTTTCGGTCAAGGCTTCTTTATTGATGTCCCACAGAATGATGGTTTCTGCGCCTTCGGCAACTGCACGTTCGGCATAGAGGCGGCCCATGCCCATTGCTGCACCGGTGATGAGGAATCTGCTGCCCGTAACAGTGAAAGTCATAGCTTTACTCTACTCGTGGCGATTTATTGCGTGAGATTGCTATTTTGATGCGTTTTCTTGACAAAACTTGCGCTTTTCACGCAAGATTTCGCTGAAACGTGCGCGCATTCAGGCGTACCGTAGAGGTATGACACAACTACTTGACCTCACTGCTGCTGCAGACATTACTGAAACCACTCCTGCATGGGTTGCACTCAAGAATGCGGCCGTTGCTCTTCAGGCAATGCAGATCAAGGATGGCTCTATTCCCGAGACCAGCAACCACGCTGCTGCTCGCGAGCATGTTGCTGTGATCATTGAGTCGATTCACGAACTCCTCCCCGCTTTCCCTCACGATGCTTCCTACCTCGAAGCAGTCATTGCGGACCTGGGTCGCTGGGTTGAAGGTGGCTTTGTCGAGCCAGACTTCCTCGCCTCCATCTTGGAGTTCGCTCCTGCGGCAAACCGTGTCAACGGTGTTCGCCACCTCGTTGTCTTCCCGATGTATACCCAGAACGGAAGCACCAACCGCTTCATTGAGGCCGTACTGGTTGAAGTCATGTGGCCGGACTTCATTGCCGAGCTTGAAGCTGGCGATTACGGTAACAAGTTGTTTGTTCCACTGCGCTTTATCGATTTCACGCCTGGATACGACACCAACTCAGCAGTGCTGTTCCCTGAGACCGTTGCCATGCGTGAAGTTCCTGCCTTCACCTGGGGCGCTATTTTCCAGGATCGCGAAGCTGCCCGCTTCGCCGTGGTGACCAAGGCAGCCGCTGAGATCACTGGACTAGAACTTCCTGCAGATGCTGCCGAGTTGCTCACCAACCAGAAGCTCTCTGAAGAAACCTTCATCATGTGGGATCTCATTCACGATCGCACCCACATGAGTGGCGATCTGCCCTTCGACCCCTTCATGATCAAGCAGCGCATGCCCTTCTTCCTCTACGGCCTGGAAGAGCTGCGTTGTGACCTCACCGCGTTCCGCGAGTGCGTGAAGATTGAGCGTGGCGGATCGGCTGACCCAGAAACCCGTCACCACGCACGTCTGGTTCAGTATGCAGTTGTATTCGACCGCATCTTCCGCTTCGCCATGACCGGTACTCGCAAGCGCAACTACGACGCGGTTGCCGGACAGCTCATGTTTGCGTGGATGCACCAGCGCGGTGTGCTGCACTGGACCAACAACAAGCTTTCCATTGATTGGGCAGCACTGCCCGATGTTGTGGTTGAACTCGGAGACGCAATCGACGAACTCTACTGGCGCTCCATCGACCGTCCCAAGATTGCACACTGGCTTGCTGCCTACGAACTGGTTGCTGCAACCCTCACCCCACACCCCGCTTCAAAGTGGGCAAAGGGTGCTGACTTCCTTCCTGTTGCAGGAGAACCCGGTGAACTCACCGACCAGCTTCTGGATGATGAGTTCCCTCTGTCGATGTTCTATGAAGCACTTCAGCGCAAGATTGCACCTGTGATTGAGTCAACTAAGGGAATCCGGGCGTAGGCTCAGTTTCATGCAACGAGTACATGACGCCGCCTGGCGCGGCTTTGCCTCTGATAACTATGCCGGCGTGCACCCACGGGTGCTGGAAGCACTTTCTGCGGTGAACGGTGGACATCAGATCGCCTATGGCGAGGATGTCTACACCGAGCACCTGCACCAAGTGATGACCACTCACTTTGGTATGGGTATTGAGGTGTTCCCTATGTTCAACGGAACCGGAGCAAACGTACTCAGCTTGCAGTCCATGCTGCCTCGCTGGGGTGGTGTGATCTGTGCAGAAACAGCACACGTGAACAACGATGAATCTGTTGCTCCCGAGGCAGTCGGTGGCATCAAGCTGCTCACCGTGGCAACTCCTGATGGCAAGCTCACCCCTGAGCTCATTGATCAGCAAGCCCATGGCCGTGGTGATGAACACCGTGCCCAGCCTTTGGCAGTCACCATCACTCAGTCCACTGAGCTGGGAACGGTTTACACCCCCGAAGAGGTCAAGGCGATTGCAGACCACGTTCACTCTCTCGGCATGAAACTCCACATGGACGGTGCTCGCATTTCCAATGCCGCAGCGTCCTTGGGAGTTCCCTTCCGTGCGTTTACCCGCGATGCCGGTGTTGATGTGCTCAGCTTTGGTGGCACCAAGAACGGTCTGATGGGTGCAGAAGCAGTTGTTGTGCTCAACCCTGACGCCGTGGATGGCTTGATTTACTTACGCAAGATGAACATGCAGCTTGCCTCCAAGATGCGCTTCACCTCAGCCCAGCTCATTGCTTTGCTGGAAGGTGACCTGTGGCACCACCTGGCAAACCACGCCAACCAGATGGCTCAGCGCTTGCGTTCCGCTCTCGAAGGAACCCCCGGTCTCACCTTCACTCAGCAGACACAGTCCAACGGTGTCTTTGTGACCCTGCCCGCTGGTATTGCTGATGAACTGCGCAAGGAATTCCGCTTTTACGACTGGAATGCCCTCACCGGTGAAGTTCGCTGGATGTGTGCATGGGACACCACCGAGGATGACATCGACTACTTTGCAGAAGCTGTGAAGAAGGTTCTGGCAGGCAAGTAATGCCACACATTGTTCTCACTGGTTCCACCCTCGACATCCAGATGTCCTTCTGGGAACGAGTAGGTTCACTGTCCTCCAACATCTCAGTGCCACTGACTGCTGTTGTTCACGCAACAGATGACACCAGTTTCATTCGTCACGGTCTGGGTTTCCGCACTGGCGGAACCGGCATGCCCGGTTTCATTGCAGAAGGCCACTTCCGCAAGAACGGTAACCGCATCTTCGCCAACTGGCGCCGGGGTGAACAGGTTGTTGTCATTGACCTGCAGGGTCAGAAGTGGGACAAGTTAGCCATCGGCTGCTCAGATGCCAAGGCTCTGGCAACCCAGATCAACACAGCTATCGCTGGCCTGAGCAACAACTAAGACACAACAACTAAGAAACAAAGCAGAACGCCCCCCGATTTCTCGGGGGGCGTTCCGTTTTGAAGATTTAGTCTTCGAAAGCGCCGTAGCGAACAATCTCAGCCAGCTCGTGACGAACACGTGGAGCCTTCTCGCGCTCTGCGAGTGCCTCAGGAAGTTCATCTGCTGGAGCAAGCTTGCCCACAGCAATCGCAACGAATGCTTCGTAGCCCGCAGGAAGGTTGAATGCTTCCTTGAGTGCCTCAACGTCGGTGCCAGCAACCTGGTGAACGTAGAGTCCATCAGTCTGTGCCTGAATGCTGAAGTGAGCTACCGACTGACCGAGGTCATAGATTGCGTAGTGGTTAGGAGTTCCATCAGCACCAGCAGTCTGAGCAATAGCAACAACGATGGCGGAAGCGTTGGGCATCCATGCACTGTTCCAGCCAGCAAGGGTGGGAACGATCTTGTTGAAGGTCTCATCACCGCGGAAACCAACAATGTAGCGCCAAGGCTGGCTGTTGTTTGCCGAAGGCGACCAACGTGCTGCTTCAAATGCAGGGGTGAGATCTGCAGGAGTAAGGGTTGCGGTGGTGTCGAAGGAGCGTGGGCTCCAGCGAGCTGCCAAGACTGGGTTAATGGGGGTGCTGGTGTGTGCGGTGCGAGACATTTTTATCCTTGTGTGTTTGTGTAAAAACGTGGAATAAGCGTGCAAGAACACGGGCATCCGCTAGTGATAACCGGATACCCGTGTTCTTATTCCCTGATTCTCAAAGTTTTTTATTCGTCTTCGAGAAGTTCTGCTTCGATGAATGGATCTTCATCCCCAGCATCGAAAACAGGGTGGATCTTGTCTGCTGTGACGGTGAGCTGATCGCCTTGGAGATCAACGCGAACCAGATCACCATCACGAACTGCGCCACTGAGTAGTGCCGAAGCCAGACGGTCGTCAATCTCGTGCTGCATCAGGCGGCGCAGCGGACGTGCTCCATAAATGGGGTCATAGCCACGCTCTGCCAACCAGGTGCGTGCAGCTGGGGTTACTGCCAGCTCAAGGCGGCGCTCTCCCAGTCGCTTCTGCAGACGGTCGATGTAGAGCTCAACAATTTGTCCCAGGTCTTCCTGGCTCAGTGCTGAGAACACCACGATGTCATCGAGACGGTTCACGAACTCAGGCTTGAATGCTTGGCGAACAGTTTCGTTGACGGCACGTTCCTTCTCGTCCAAACTCAGCTCGGGGTCAACGAGGAATTGTGAACCCAGATTCGAGGTGAGGATCAAGATGACGTTGCGGAAGTCCACGGTGCGACCTTGACCGTCAGTCAGACGACCATCGTCGAGAACCTGAAGCAAGACATCGAACACCTCAGGGTGTGCCTTCTCGACTTCATCGAGCAAAACAACAGAGTAGGGGCGACGACGCACTGCTTCGGTGAGCTGACCACCAGCTTCATATCCGACATATCCGGGAGGGGCACCCACCAGACGTGAGACAGAGAACTTCTCCCCATACTCACTCATGTCGATACGAATCATGGCCTTCTCATCGTCGAAGAGATACTCCGCCAATGCCTTTGCCAGTTCCGTCTTTCCCACACCGGTGGGACCGAGGAAGAGGAACGACCCGGTTGGTCGATCAGGATCAGATATTCCAGCACGTGAACGGCGCACAGATTCTGAGACAGCTTGCACTGCCTTCTTCTGACCAATCAGGCGCTTGCCCAACTCTGCTTCCAGAGTGAGCAGCTTCTCCGTCTCACCCTTGGTGAGGCGGTCAACCGGAATACCTGTCCAGGCAGCGATCACTGAGGCAATGTCGTCACTAGTGACCTGGTCATTGACCATGCGTTCGGTATCTGTTTGCTCAGCAGATTCTGCCGCAGCAAGCTGACGCTCGAGCTCTGGAATTTCTGCATAGAGCAAGCGACTTGCTTGCTCGAGCTGACCTTCACGTTGTGCACGCTCTGCCTGAATGCGGGCAGCATCCAGCTTGGTCTTGAGTTCACCAACACGGTTCAGGGCGTTGCGCTCAAGCTCCCAGCGCTTCTCCAAATCATCAAGTCGCGCTTGGCGCTCCGCCATGTCTTCACGCAGCTTCGCTAGGCGTTCTTTCGAAGCGTCATCCTTCTCTTTCTTCAGAGCAAGCTCTTCCAATTTGAGACGGTCCACGCTGCGGCGAAGTTCATCAATCTCGACCGGAGCCGAGTCGATTTCCATACGCAGGCGACTCGCTGCTTCATCGATCAAGTCAATGGCCTTATCGGGAAGCTGGCGGCTTGTGATGTAACGGTTAGAGAGTGCTGCCGCTGCCACGAGGGCGTTATCAGCGATAGCGACCTTGTGGTGTGCTTCGTAGCGTTCTTTCAAACCACGCAGGATTGCCACGGTGTCTTCAACACTGGGTTCTCCCACAAACACCTGCTGGAAGCGACGCTCGAGTGCTGCATCCTTTTCAATGAACTCGCGATACTCATCCAGCGTGGTGGCACCAATCAGGCGCAGCTCTCCACGAGCAAGCATGGGCTTGAGCATGTTGGCTGCTGCCACGGAGCCTTCGCCACCGCCAGCACCCATCAGGGTGTGGAGTTCATCAATAAAGGTGATGATCTGACCATCAGACTCATTGATTTCTTTAAGTACGGCCTTGAGGCGTTCTTCAAATTCACCTCGATACTTTGCACCCGCAATCAGGGCAGAGATGTCGAGGGAGACAAGCTGTTTGTTCTTGAGGCTGTCGGCAACGTCGCCGGCGACGATGCGCTGGGCGAGTCCTTCCACGACTGCTGTCTTTCCCACGCCTGGTTCACCGATCAGGACGGGGTTGTTCTTGGTGCGTCGAGTAAGCACTTGGCTGACTCGACGGATTTCCGCATCGCGACCGATAACGGGATCGAGCTTGCCGCTCTTTGCAATTTCGGTGAGGTTGACACCGTAAAGCTCGAGCGCGCTCTTGATTTCTTCTTGCGGCTCTTGTTGCATGTTCTTTCGTTCTCCTTGTGTGGATTTCACCCTCAACAAAGTTGAGTGGTGATGACTCAAGTTTACGACAGGCCCACAATAATCTCTAGGGGCCTAGCTGAAAGAAAGCTGAGAACTAGGCCTTGATTGAGCGGGTCACGGTGAACTTGGGCGTCCTGCGGACTTCCCTGGTTTCCCCCACCAAATTACGCAATGCAGGCTTATAGCTGAGGTGTCTATTTGCCACCACCCACAGCTCCCCGCCTGGTTTGAGCACACGCCCTGCCTCGGCAAAGAGCCTCAAGCTTGTTCCGGCGTGAACAGCAGCGCCAGAGTGAAAAGGTGGGTTGAACAGAATCAGATCTGCAGAAGCATCAGGTTGTGCAGAGAGCCCATCGTCTCGGACAACGCTCACCCGATCACTCAAGGCATTTGTCTCAATCGTGGCCTTCGCAGATTCAACAGCGGCGGCGGACTGATCGCTGGCGATCACCGTCGCCGAGGGACGCAACTTCGCAATCTGTGCAGCAAGAACTCCCGTTCCACACCCAAAGTCAATGATGCGCATGCCCTGCTGACCCGATACTCGATCCAAAACAGCCAGCAGGTCATAGGTTCCAATATCTATGGAGGTGCCGGCAAATGCGCCACCCTGAGCACACACCGTCAGATCAATATCGGCATGGTGTTCACTCCTGGGCCAGTTACCTAGCGCCTTGCGTGCGATCTCTTCCTTCGGTCCTCGAACGCGCAACACACGTGACTTCTGTTCCGCCAAGCTCGCTTCAACAGTGTCGAAATAGCGGGCAAGAACCTCGTTCATACTCAGCGTCATGTGTTTGATTCGACCGCCTGCCAACACGAGAACATCAGAGGAGGCATAGGCGGCAATCAGTGCTGCCCACTGATCCAGCTGTTCTAGAGCACGAGGCAATCGAAGAACAACTACACGGGCGCCCTGAACTAATTCCTCACTGAGTGCGAAGTGTTCAAACGTTGCTCCTGTCGGAATCGCAGCAGCAAGTTCGGCAGCGTTATTGAGCAGAGCTCGTTCACCAGAGAGAGCATCTTGGTGAACCTTCACATTGGTGAAACCACACTCTGCCAGTGCTCCCAGCGTGAGAGCGCCATGGGTATCACCGATGACCGTGAGGGTCGTCTCTGTTAGAGAAGGATCAGAAGAGATCGCATCGCTGAGCTCACGAAGCAGTAACCGATCAGCGGCGTCGACCGCCACGAGTTCGGGGGACTCCAAATCAGGCCAGCGCCTGAGGGAATCAAAAGGGAAAGAACTCACCTGTTGAGACTATGTCAGAAAGACAATCTGCCGATGCAGAAGAAAGAACTATTTGCGGAGACGGCGGGATTTGAACCCGCGATCCCCTTACGAGGACTCCGCCTTAGCAGGGTGGTGCACTAGGCCGAACAGAACAAGCCACCCACACTTGTTGTCCTGGCTTCGATGTTCAGGTTGTATTTGGGCGATAGGTTTGAAAGGTGATGAAAGCAGAATCTTCAACCCTTCGCAACACAATGCACAAGTTAGCTATCGGCACAGTTGTTTCCGTTGCCACAGTTCTTGCACTCACAGGTTGCGCAGGGCAGCCGACTTCACAACCATCTGCGTCTAAAGATTCTGAAACCAAGACAGTGGAGTTCGAGTGGATTGCCACCTCAGCCGCAGGAATCATTAGTGGGGCTCCTGAAGATTTCACCCTCGAGATGTCGGGTTTGAATCCTGAGGTGGTGCAATATGCCGAGCGACCCGCCCGTTTTTTCGACACCATTACCCTGAAAGATCTTGTGAATTCGCCCGGATTATGGGTAGCGAGTGACCCACCTAATGCGGTGTTGACCTTTTACACAAGTGACAGTAATCAGGCTCCCGAAACTTTGCCGGTGGTACTGTCAGCCCCGAATTGGGATGAAGCCTCTGGAAAACTTACCTTTCACGGAAAAGTGCTTTCTGAACGCGAAAAGTTACCATCAAACATTTCTGCAGTCACAGCTGCGATTGATGGCACGGTCACGCAATATGGCGCCGTTGGAATGGCTGTGACCTATAACACAGTGCTGTCGACCACCGCGGCAACGGTGATGTTCTCGACTACCGAGGGTATTCCTTGCGCCTCAGTCACGCTCACCCCGGGGAAAGTTAATCTATTGCAAGTCATGTCGCCAGGCTGCAACATGGTCGGCCGAGTGATTTTGACTTACAGTAGCCCAACCAGTTACACACTTACTTATTCAGGTTCAGTTTCTGACGGCCGCAGCGGAACAACGAGCGGCAACTGGCTCGTTGGCAACCTGCAATAGCCAAACAGATAGCTTGGCAAAAACTAATCCCACCACTGAGAAACCCCCTGAAGAGTATGTTCAGGGGGTTTCTCAGTGGTTTGTGGCTTCCTGGCGGAGACGGCGGGATTTGAACCCGCGGTCCCCTTACGAGGACTCCACCTTAGCAGGGTGGTGCACTAGGCCGAACTATGCGACGTCTCCATGTATTTCTGCAAGCAGAACTACCTTGAGCAATCATACCCGGACAGTTCTGCCCGAGAATAATCGAGGATTACTGCTGGTCGAGTGTGCGTCCAGCGGAGCAGGTGTACTGACCAGCTGTCTGGCCAGAAACGTTCTCAGGGAGCACAGCAACTTCAGCAGCGGTTACTGATGGCGTTGGAGTAGCTGTCGCTTTACCTGAAGTAGAAGGCGTTGGAGTTGCCGAAGCCTTCTTGGCTGCCTTGGCTGCGGCCTTTGCCGCTGCTGCTGCATCTGCGGCGGCCTTGGCGGCAGCATCAGGATCCGCTACCGAACCACGACCCGTGGTTCCACTGAGGCCAACTGGCTGATCTGCCAGAATCGCAGCGAAGAGAGCATCTGCCTCTGCCTGGATCGGCTGTACCTTGCCGGCATAGACACCTTCACCGCCGGTGGCACCAGGGTATTGAACGAAGACGATGTTCTCTAGCGGAATGTCCTTCAGTGCCATCGCAATCGACACCATGGTGTCGAGGCTGTTCAAGCTGTTGGAGAGGGTCATGTTGGAGATGGCTGCCTTCGCCAGACCAAACAGAGCAACAGGGTTGGTCAGAGTCTGAGCGCTCTTGAGCTTGCGCACGAGAGAAGACAGGAACACCTGCTGGTTGCTGATGCGGCCCAAGTCACTTCCGTCACCAACGCCGTGACGTGTGCGGAGGAACTGGAGAGCTTCAAGGCCAGAGAGAGTGTGCATTCCGGCATCGAGGAAGGTCTGGGTGTATTCGTCCTCGATGGGCTCGGCGACACACACCTCAACACCGCCGACAGCGTTTGCCATCTGGATCACGCCGTTGAACTGAATCATGGCAGCGAAAGGAATGCTCAACCCGGTGAGTTCTTCCACTGTGAGAACAACACAGGGAAGGCCTCCCTCATTGAGAGAGCCATTAATAGGACCAGTCCAGCCACCGCCGCCATCTGGGCAGTTGGGGTAGTGAACAACGAGGTCACGAGGGATGGAGACAACAGTTGCGTTGGTGTGATCTGCCGAGATGTGAAGCAAAATGTTCACGTCATTGAGCGTGCTACCAGGGTCAGCGTCAAAGACTCCAGGGTCGGTGCCTTCGCGGGAGTCACTACCGACGAGCAGGAAGTTCACACCACCCTCAATGGCTCCAATGTCAGGAATCTTCTGATCATTGGCCAAAGCAACACCGGCGTTTGCGCTGCGACTAATGTCCCAGAACGCGATTCCGGCAATTGACATAGTGGCCACCAGCACAACAGCTAGTGCTGCACCGATGAAACCGAGTACCGAGCGTGACCCCTTAACGGGTGCAACACGACCATGACGGATGGCAGCACGAGCCGAGCGAATACGACGCTGGCGCGAAGCTTTCTCCTCGCTCATGTAGTCCCCTGTCATAGGCGTTGTGAAAATATATGGCGGAGGGCGTGGGATTCGAACCCACGATGCATTGCTGCACACTGGTTTTCAAGACCAGCTCCATCGGCCGCTCGGACAGCCCTCCTTGTTGCTTCAGAAGAAACAACTCGATGAGTCTACCCGAGAACAGCCCTTCTAGGCTTTCAGAGCTTCCTGCGAAAGCCCTGATAGGGGTTAGGGCAGCTTGTTGAGGGCTTCGAGTAGGCCTAAATCCTGCACATTTCCGCAGATTTCGTTGGCCACTGCCTTGATCTCTGGTTCTGCATTGCCCATGGCAACTCCGCGACCAAGTTCAGCTGCCCACTCAATCATCTGGATGTCATTGTTACCATCACCTGCGGCAAAGACCCGTGAGCGGGGGAAGCCGAGTGCTTCGCGCACCTTCTCCAAACCAGACGCTTTGCTCACACCTTCGGGGGCAATGTCCAACCAGGCAGCCCAGCCGATGGAGTAGCTGACTTGCTTCAGACCAATCCGCTCCACAACTTGGAGGAAGTCCTCCGTGTCGTGATCTGGTGAAACCACGACAACGCGGGTGGCACGAAGGTTCAACAGACCTTCGAACTCAACCTGGTGCGCCAGGAGTGTGGGATCAACACCCGGAAGTGGCTCTGTGAAGTAGTAGTCACCGTTCTCATCTTCAACGGCATAGCGACCGTCGGGGAGGTGACCCTTGATCAGCTTCAACACTTTTTCTGGATTAAAGGTTTCGATGTAGTGCTTGGCATATCCATCTTCTGCCAGAGCATCCTTCTTCAGCAACATGGCCCCGTTGGAACACACCACATACTCAGGCCAGATGTTCAACTGACGCAGCACCGGGATTGTTTCCACTAGTGAACGACCGGTAGCCAACATGACTTCGTGTCCACGATCAGAAGCTGCCTTCACGGCAGCTACCACCTCGGGTGCAACATCACCGCGATGGGTCAGCAGGGTGCCATCAACATCGAGGGCAACCAACCAACGCTGGTCTTCGGCAAGTGTTGAATCAGAGGACACTTATGCGCCTACGGGAGAAATAACCGAGATGCCGCCGAGGTAGGGGCGAAGTGCTTCAGGAATAATGACGGAGCCATCTGCTTGCTGGTGGGTTTCCAGGATTGCAACCAACCAGCGAGTAGTAGCCAGAGTTCCGTTGAGGGTGGCAACCGGTGCGGTCTTGCCGCTTTCCGTGCGGTAACGGGTTTCGAGTCGACGTGACTGGTAGGTGGTGCAGTTCGAGGTGCTGGTGAGCTCGCGGAATGCGCCCTGGGTGGGGACCCAAGCTTCGATGTCGAACTTGCGTGCTGCACTGGAACCGAGATCACCTGCGGCAACATCAATCACGCGATAAGCAAGACCAAGGGATTGCAGCATGTTTTCCTGCCAGGCAACCAAGCGGTCGTGCTCTGCCTCTGCCTCTTCCGGAGTGGTGTAGACAAACATCTCCAGCTTGTTGAACTGGTGCACGCGGATAATGCCGCGAGTGTCCTTGCCGCTTGATCCGGCTTCACGGCGGTAGCAGGTCGACCAGCCGGCATAACGAAGTGGTCCGTTTTCCAGGTCGATGATTTCATCAGCGTGGTAACCGGCGAGCGCAACTTCACTTGTGCCGGTGAGGTAGAGGTCGTCAGCAGGGAGGTAGTAAATCTCGTCAGAGTGTTCACCCAAGAAACCGGTGCCCTGCATGATGTCGGGGCGTACAAGTGTGGGGGTGATCAGTGGAACGAAACCTGCTTCGAGAGCACGGTCGAGTGCCAAGTTCATTAGGGCAAGCTCTAGGCGTGCACCAATACCGCGCAAGAAGTAGAAGCGAGCACCAGAAACCTTGGTTCCACGGGTCATGTCGATAGCGCCGAGGCATTCACCCAGCTCGAGGTGGTCCTTGGGTTCGAAGTCGAAAGTGGGAATAGTGCCCACCTCGCGCAGGGTGACGAAGTTATCTTCGCCGCCGGAAGGGATTCCCTCAATGATGGGGTTTTGAATCTTGCGGGCAGCTTCGGTGTAGGCCTCGTCTGCAGCAGATGCTGCAGCGTTTGCTTCCTTCACCTTGGCAGCAAGCTGAGCAACTTCGGCCAGAAGTGCCTTCTTCTCATCACCTTGTGCTTGACCAACCTTCTTGCTGAACACGTTCTGCTCGGCACGAAGTTCTTCGAATGCTGCCAGTGCAGCACGGCGCTGAGCATCTGCTGCCAATGCAGCATCTACCAATGCAGGGTCAGAACCCCTGGCCACCTGGGAGGCTCGAATAACGTCAGGGTTTTCGCGGAGCAATACTGGGTCAATCACATGCCCAGTTTACTCAGCACTAGTCGCCGAGTATTTCCGCGAGCCAGGCGCGTGCGTCGGTGAACACTCCATCGGCATAGCGCTTGGAGTGTTCGGTGGTGACTTTGTCTGCGCGGGGGTAGGAACCCAGGAAGATCACCTTGGGGCTGAAACGGCGCAGTCCCAGTAGTGCGTCAGCAACACGCTCGTCACGAGCGTGACCTTCCGCATCAATAACGAAGCGGTAGCGACCGAACTCATCCCCAATTGGACGTGACTGAATCAGCGAGAGGTTCACACCGCGGGTGGCGAACTGCTCGAGCATTTCCAGCAGTGCACCAGAGCGGTCATCGGGCAATTCCACGATCAAGCTGGTCTTGTCTGAGCCGGTGGGCTCAGGCAGTTGAGTGGTCTTACTCACCAGAACGAAGCGGGTGACGGCGTTGGTGTTATCCGCAATGCCGGAAGCGAGGACTTCTACGTCATAGTGGCGAGCAATCCCGGCAGGGGCAATGGCAGCATCTGCGGTGTTGTCTTCCAGCAGGCTTGCCGCAGCGGCAACGTTACTGGAAGAGGGAATGTGTCCGTGGTGGGGGATGTTCTTTTCCAGCCAGCCTCGGCACTGGGCATAGGCAACCGGGTGGGCATTGACAATGTTCACATCCGCAAGGGTGGTTGCCTTGCGCGCGACCAGTTCAAATTCAACGGGCACCAGGTATTCGCCAATGATGCGCAGGTTGGGGATATTGGCCAATGCATCCTGGGTTGCAGTGACGCCACCTTCCACCGAGTTTTCGATGGCAATCATGGCGGCAACCGAACGCCCTGAAACCACATCGGCGAGTGCTTCGCCCACATTGTTTACTGAGTGCCAGGTCTTTCCCGCGGCTTCAGGAACCTGTGCCAGGGCAGCTTCAGTAAAGGTGCCGGCAGGGCCTAAATAGCTATATGCCGGTGCCGTCGTTACTTTTTCTGAAGAACCCATGTCTCAAATGCTACCGGGAGTGGCAAACTTGGCTTGTGACTACCCGCGCCGGAACCCCAGCCCTGCCTTCCGATCTCATCGATATCGATGCCCTCGTGAAGGCCTATTACGACCTCACCCCAGATATGAGCGTGCCCGAACAGCGCGTGGTCTTTGGCACGAGTGGTCACCGTGGCTCTTCTCTCAACGCTGCGTTCAATGAGCAACACATCCTGGCAACCACTCAGGCCATTGTTGAATACCGTGCGTTGCAGGGCATTACCGGGCCACTGTTTATTGGTGCTGACACACACGGCTTGAGTGCACCTGCGCAGAAGACTGCACTCGAAGTACTTGCTGCTAACGGTGTGCGCACGCTCAAGGATTCTCGTGACGGTTTCACTCCCACACCAGCTGTGTCCCACGCGATTCTCGCTTATAACAATGGAGGCCACGCGGATCAAGCCGACGGCATTGTGGTCACCCCCAGCCACAACCCACCCCAAGATGGTGGTTTCAAATACAACCCTCCTCACGGTGGTCCCGCCGATGGCTCTGCCACCAACTGGATAGCTGCCCGAGCCAATGAGCTCATTGAGGCTGGTCTGGTTGATGTGAAACGCACCAACCCTGAAGGCCTCACCGAGGACTATGACTTCCTCGAGCACTACGTTGCAGATCTAGAGAACGTGATCGACATGACAGCGATTGCCGAGTCCGGTGTAAACATCGGTGCCGATCCTCTGGGCGGCGCATCCGTTGCCTACTGGGCTGCCATCAAGGATCGTTACAACCTCAATCTCACCGTGGTGAACCCCGAAGTTGACCCTGCCTGGTCGTTCATGACCCTGGACTGGGACGAAAAGATTCGCATGGATCCTTCGAGTCCTAACGCGATGGCTTCGTTGATTGCCAAGCGTGGAAGCTTTGATGTGCTCACTGGTAATGATGCCGATGCTGACCGCCACGGCATTGTCACTCCCGATGCGGGGCTGATGAACCCGAACCACTTCTTAGCCGTGGCTATTGAGTACTTGTTTGCGAATCGTCCCGGCTGGCGCCCAGATGCCCGCATAGGTAAGACACTGGTTTCCAGCACCATGATCAACTTTGTAGCTGACGGCTTGGGCCGTGTGCTGTGGGAAGTGCCGGTGGGCTTCAAGTGGTTCGTGCCTGGTCTGGTTGATGGCTCTGTCGGTTTCGGTGGTGAAGAAAGCGCGGGGGCTTCCTTCCTGCGCAAGGATGGCACCGTGTGGACCACCGACAAGGACGGCATCATCCTTGCACTGCTGGCCGCTGAGATCATTGCCGTCACCGGCAAGACTCCCTCTGCTCTCTATCGTGAACTCACCGAGCGCTTTGGTGAACCTGCCTATGCCCGTGTTGATGCGGCAGCCAACCGTGAACAAAAGGCTCGCCTGGGCAAGCTCAGCGGTGATGACATCACCGCGACGGAGCTTGCTGGCGATCCCATCATTGCCAAGCTGTCTCATGCCCCCGGTAATGGTGAAGCTATCGGTGGCGTGAAAGTGGAAACAGAGTATGCGTGGTTTGCTGCACGCCCTTCTGGAACCGAGGATGTTTACAAGATCTATGCCGAGTCCTTCCGCGGACCCGAGCACCTCAAGCTCGTTCAAGCAGAAGCAAAGAAGATTGTCGACGCTGCGCTGAACTCCTAAAGGGAAAGTAGTTCTTTAGTAGCTAGGTGCCGGCTCGAGGCCAAAGAACTCTTCGAGAGTGGCAATGCCCTTGTTGTGCATTGCAGTAGCAACTTCGATTCCGACGTAGCGGTAGTGCCAGGGCTCGAATTCATATCCTGTTGTTCCGGCATATCCGTCTGGGTAGCGCAAGACGAAGCCATACTGCCAGGCATTGGCTGCGAGCCAAATACCGCCAGGGGTGCCCGCAAAACAAACATTAACTAGACAGCCGTTGCCATCATCAAGATCGACAGCAAGCCCAAGCTGATGTTCTGAATATCCGGGGCGCGCAGCTCTCAAGTCTGCGCCTGCTTCTCCGAGAATCCCTAGATATTCGTTGTAGGTATTTTGTTGTCCCAGATAACTTCTATACGCACTCGAAATTGAAAGCGCCACCCCTTGTGACAAAGCTGCTTGGGAAAGTTGATCAAGAGCTGCACTTGCTTCTGCTCGAAGGGCAAAACCATTGACATTCGTGATGGACGTGGGAATTACAAGGTCGGTCGGTTCGTAATCGACCGTCGCCAAGGGGCGATGTTTGTTGACGATTACAGTGACTGCCGCCGGATCATCCAGGTTATAGGTGGGTGTTGGAGTTGGTGTCGGGGTTGGCGTGTGAGTAACCGTGTGGGTTGGCGTGGGTTTAGCCACTGGTGTCACTGTTCCAGCGCAACCACTCAGAGCTATTGCCAGTGGCACTGAGAGTGCAACGGCAACACGAATGCTCACGACCCCGGGTTCTCCTGGTCGTATTGTGCACGCTTTTCAATGATGAGGTCGATGTTATCGAGCGTCCAGTCTGCGAGCGCCCGCACGGGAACAATCAGGGTGCGACCAAGCTCGGTGAGGTCATACTCGAACCAGGGCGGAGTATCCGCATGAACAATGCGCTCCACGAGGCCATCACGCTCGAGCTGACGCAGCGTCACGGTGAGCATGCGCCGTGAAATTTTGGGGATACGCTCTGCCAGCTGGGTGTAGCGCATGGGCTCTTTGCTGAGCATCCCTAAGAGCACCAGGCTCCACTTGTCACCGATGTGGGAGAGCACGGAGAAAAAGACTTCGCGGTCTGTGGCGTGGATACGCTCTTTCAGGCCAGCCATGTCCTGGTTCATGTGTTCACCCCCAGAGAAGTTTGTTTTGTAATTCCTCTGTCTAAGATACTATGGGTAACCGCAGTTACTATTAGTAACTCCTCAAAGTTTCCTTTCCCAAGCCAAAGGCTATGTATGTCAACTAAAGCTGTTGCTGACGCAATCATGTCCAAGCGTGAAATCTTGTTCGTGATGATCGGACTCATGTCCGGAATGTTCCTCTCTGCACTCGACCAGACCGTGGTGAGCACCTCCATGCGCACCATCGCGGATGACCTCGATGGCATGAGCCTCCAGGCGTGGGTCACCACCGCCTACATGATCATGTCGACCATCTCGACCCCGCTCTATGGCAAGCTCAGCGACATCTTTGGACGTCGCCCGCTGTTCATCATTGCAATCTCCGTCTTCGTCATCGGCTCGCTGCTAGCAGGAACTGCAGACACGATGTATCAGCTCGCTGGTTACCGCGCAATCCAGGGTCTCGGTGCTGGTGGTTTGATGGCGCTGCCATTGGCCATCATGGGTGACATGCTCGCTCCACGTGAGCGTGCAAAGTACCAGGGCTTCTTCCTTGCCGTCTTCGGCGTCTCCTCCGTCATAGGACCACTCATTGGTGGTGTTCTTTCCGGAACTCCTGAAATCCTTGGCATCACCGGATGGCGTTGGGTCTTTTTGATCAACGTGCCTATCGGCATCGTTGCACTGGGTATTGTGCTCAAGGCACTTCACCTGCCCAAGACTCACCACCGTGTTCGAATCGACTGGTGGGGTGCGGCAACGGTTATCACTGCAACCGTTCCACTGCTGGTCGTTGCTGAGCAGGGTCGCGAATGGGGCTGGCTATCCACCGCATCCATTTCCTGCTACCTCATTGGTGCCTTCTCGGCTGTTGCCTTCGTCATGATCGAACGCTCCATGGGAGATGACGCACTCATCCCCATGAAGATGTTCAAGTCACAGACCTTCACCATGGCCACCATCCTGGGTGTGTTTGTCGGATTCGGCATGTTCGGTGCAATGATGACCATTCCTCTTTATCTCCAGCTGGTCAAGGGTGCTACCCCCACCGAGAGTGGTTTGCTCATGCTTCCCATGATTTTGGGAATGATGATTGCCAGCATCGTCTCCGGTCAGGTCATGGCTAAGACCGGAAGCTACAAGTGGTTCCCCCGCATTGGTACTGCCTTCATGATCGTGGGCTTCCTGCTGTTCACACGCCTCACCTGGGACAGCCCACTGTGGTTCGTCATGATCGGCATGTTCTTCATGGGAGCCGGTCTGGGTCAGCTGATGCAGACCCTGACCGTTGCCAGCCAGAACTCGGTAGGTCCACGTGACATCGGTGTTGCCACCAGCTCCTCCACCTTCTTCCGCACCATGGGTGGAACTGCCGGAACTGCAATCTTGTTCTCGGTGCTGTTCAACACCATTCCTGAGGCACTCAAGAAGGCTTTCGAAACTCCTTCGATCACCGCAGGTGTTGCCAAGGCCCTGGCAAACCCCAAAGTTCTCTCAGACCCAGCTAACGCTGCCATTCTCGCTGTCTATAAAGACCCCACCCAGGTGGGAAGCTCACTCGACGGTGACACTTCCTTCCTCGTGGGAGCTAACCAGGCGCTAGCTAAGCCATTCTTGGTGGGCTTCGCCGATGCAACGGTGAGCATCTACTGGATCGGTTTGATTGTGGTGTGTATCGCATTCATCCTGAGCTGGTTCCTCAAGGCAACTCCACTTCGTCAGAAGTCCGCCATGCAGGAAGCTGCAGATGCAGACGCTGTCCTCATTGCTGAGAAGGCAGCCGAGATGACCGGTTCCATGGTTGAACCTGGAACTGCCACCGGTGCTATTGCCCTCAAGGCTGCCGAAGAGCGCGAAGCTGCCCGCGAAGCACACAAGGCAAAGACTGAAGCCAAGGCTAAGAAGAAGGCCAAGACTCCCTAGGTCTGATAAACACTACAAGCTTTGCCCGGGTTTTCTCCTGGGCAAAGCTTGTCATTCATGCACTTCCAGGGCCTACTCTTTGAGATGGCTCATCACGCGCGGAGTGACATAGGAAGAATCCTCACTGAGAGCGAGGATTTCTTCGCGTTCTTCTTCAGTGAGCGATTCACATGCTTGAGCGAGAGCGCTGTCGGGTCGAATTGTGCCGGCCATAAATTCAGAATAGTTGGCGGACACTATATTTGAGGAATGCCGCAGACATTTGTGATCATGACACCGCTAAAGAATGCTGCGCGGCATCTCGATAGATACTTTGAAAACATTGCGTCATTGGAGCAAGACCCCAGCGTCATCAGCCTGGGATTTCTTGTGAGCGACAGCACAGATGGCACACTCGAAGCACTGAATGCGCGTCGAGAGGAACTCGAGCAGAAATACCGCAACGTCACGATAGTCGCGAAAGACTTTAATTTCGCCATTCCAGAAGACTTTCACCGGTGGTCAAATGCAATTCAAGCACCCCGGCGCATCGTTCTCGCTAAAAGCAGGAATCACCTCCTTTTTGCGGCACTCAGGGATGAAGACTGGGCAGTGTGGCTGGATGTTGATGTTGCGTGGTATCCCCCAGATGTCTTGACCAAGATGGTTGCGACAGGAAAATCAATCGTTCACCCCAACTGTGTGATCGAACGTGGTGGAAAGGCATACGACGGCAACGCCTGGCGCCAGGACGGAACCCTATTCATGCACGGCATGCGTGGTCACGAACTTGTTCGCCTAGAGGGTGTTGGTGGCACCATGATTCTCATCAAGGCGGACATTCACCGAGACGGTTTGGTATTTCCAGCTTTTCCCTATGGTGTGCGATCTCCCTATTCCCGCAGCCGTAACGAGGTTGTCGGTATTGGTGGTGGTGAATTCGAAACAGAAGGCCTTGCCATGATGGCGAAAGACATGGGGCACGAAACGTGGGGCATGCCGAATCTCGAGATCCTTCACTTGCCCGAATGAACAAACGCGTAACGTTCATCACTCCCCTCGTTCCCGGCTCAACTGGCAACGGTCTCTCAATGCGAGCAGGCGTCTGGTTGGAATGCCTCGCGCAAGATTTCGATGTTGATGTTGTGGTCATACCGATTTACCCTGCTGATCCCAGTGCTCCTGATTTTGTGCGCAGACTGGCTGGAACAGTTTCCGTCTTCGAGTGCTCTCGTGGACAGGTCAGCGGGACAGTGGTGCTCAACGAGGCAGACCAAGGCCGAATAGAACAGCTTGTTCAACACAGTTCCCTTGTTGTGTTCTTCCGGTTAGCTATCTCTGAAATCGTGCGCAGTCCCACGTTTCCCTCCACGCCTCGAATCCTCGATTTAGATGATGCCGATTGGGTGCGAGAAGAACGTTTGGGAAAACAACTTCTTTCCCAGGAGCTTTCCACCCTCACATCCGTGGTGAGTAGTTCGTGTGATGTAGTGACGTTTGCGGAACCACCTGAAACAATCAGTGATGTGCACGATGTGGTGAACTCTCACATTGTGCATGTACCCAACATCAGTAGAGGTCCCTCTTCACCAGTCTCACCTGCTAGACAACCATCCACTGATCTCATTTTTGTGGGAAGTTTGGGCTACGCACCCAATGAGCAAGGAATACTTTGGTTTATTTCAGAGGTGATGCCGCTCCTGACTGAGGCAAGACTGACAATTGTGGGAACGTTCCCTTCACAACAATTACGGGCACTCGAATCAGAAAAAATCCGAATTGCTGCTCACGTTCCCGAAGTTGACTCATGGTATGAATCTGCATCTGTGGCCATCGTTCCACTCTTTGCGGGTTCGGGTACTCGAACGAAAATTCTTGAAGCTTGGGCTCACGAGCTTCCGGTCGTCAGCACAACACTAGGCATCGAAGGTATCGAAGACACTCGTGGAGCACTGATTGCTGATACTGCTAGCGAATTTGCTCGTGCATGCCACAGACTTCTGGTTGACAAAGTATTGGCAAAAAATATTGCTGCCGCTGGTTATGAAACTTGGAGCCACCGCTACTCTCTTTCGCATGCACGTCATCACATATCCTTGGCTGTAGAGAAAGCTCTCGAACTCGGAAATACTCGATGAACCCCACCAAACGTGACGACCTCACCATCGTGCCTGCGCACGACGGCTACTTAGTGACCGTTCCTGATTCTCAACTCGTCACGTGGCTCAATCGCACCGCTTATATTGTGTTGCAGCTGTCAACCGGGACAAATTCAGTTCACGGTATCGCTGCCGCGGTTCGCGAACTCTTCGACCTCTTTCACAACCCGCGAGCTGAGGTAGAAAACGCATTACGTGAACTTCAGTCCTCAGGTCTTATTTCTGATCTAGCTAGTGAAACCACATCAGAGCAATCACTGCTCATACTGGTGTGGGCACCGGGTGAATCCATCTCTGTTTCTACGCTCAAAAACATCACCTCAATAACGCAGACCCTCGACAGCCACGACATAACGCATCACATGGCAATTGACAACCATGCTGATCATGCTCTCTCTCGCAATAGAGCACTCAGTGCCATGCTCATGAGAAATACCTTCTCGCATGTCCTCCTTATGGATGCAACTCAACAAGCAAGTGAAGCAGTGGCCGGGGTCTCACTAGGTCGCATCCTTTCCAGTGAACATGACTTTGTCAGCATTCCCGTGAAAAGCTCCGATCCCAACTGGGCAAAGGTTTCTGCAGGGAGCCTGCTCACCCCTCAACAACTTTCAGGTTTTTCCTTCACCTATAACGTCATGTTTGACGAGCTCAAGGGACCACGCGTTCGTAGCTCAGGTTTTATCGAGGCATCACATACCAGTACGGCAGCGGTGGTGATTTCTCGAACAGGTTTAGAAAAACTAGTCTCCACCTCACATGTCACTCGTTACCGTGGACTAGTTGGGGATGGTCGCATTGAATACCTCGAGCACTACTGGGGTTTCTTTGACACACTTGTTTCTTCCCAAAGGCTGGTCACCGGTGACGTTGCATTTTGCGAACGCTGGAGAGCGGCTGGCGGGCACATCATGGCCGACACCACAGGAGCATTTGGTCTCTCCCTCAGCGGTGCCCGCGAGGCAATCAAACAGAACAAAAAATGACCTTCGTCGCCATAGTTCCCTTCCGCAATGACTCCGCAGGGATTCGTCGCGCCAACGCCGAAGCAGTGCTGAACTGGCTGAGCGGACTTGGGATTTCAGTCCTGCTTTCGGAACATTCTGCTCAGCCAGATAGTGAGCTCATCGTGCCCGATGGGGTTCGGAGAATTCACACACCTTCATCCGAGGCGTTCAATAAAGCTCAAGCCTGTAATGCAGGGTTCAAGAACACCACCGAAGATGCCATTGCCTTGGTGGATGCAGATACCGTGATGAACTCTCGAGTGTTTATCGCTGCACTCAAGCGTGTTGCAGCAAAAGATGAAGTAATCCGCCCATTTGGTTCCCTTACTGACCTGACTGTGACGGAAACAGAAAAATATCTCACGACTCAGGAATTGCCTGTTTCTGCCGATACACAGCGCGATGATCGTAGAAGCGGCGATGTCATTCCGATGTGTGGCGGCATTGTCATCCTCACACGCGAACGCTATTTCTCCGTCGGCGGCTTCGATGAACGATTCCGCGGATGGGGTGGCGAAGACGATGCTTTTGGATATGCACTCGCCCGATCCGGTGCAACGATCATGATTGTGAAAGCAGAACCTGCCTATCACTTGTGGCATGACCGCAACATGATCGCGCGCGCTACACACCCGCACTACCGCAACAATGTTGCCTTATCGCGGTGGTGGCACTCGGCTCCAGCAGAAGAACTCAATAAGCAGATTGAATCAGCGCAATTAATGCTGACGCCGGGATGGCCTGCGCGGAACTAGTTCCCCGTGAAGGCCTGCCACGGAGTCTGGTTGCGCAGCACAATCTTTGCATCCACAACGGTTCCGCTGGAGACATCATCAGCATCCTTGGGGCCACCGCCTGACCACTTCAAGCCATAAGCACCGTTGGGATCGGTTTCCAATTCAACATAGATTTCTTGCACAGGACCTGTTGCCATTAATTCCTGCGCCAACCCGGTGTCTCCCAAGATGAGCTGGAGTCGCTCAGCAGTTGCAGGAAGAGCATCTACCTTGACGATCTTGCCGACAATATAACCGGCCTGGGTGAGGTCAGTTGTGGTGGGGCTCACTTCAACCTTGAGTCCCGGGACAACATCACCCATTGCGGCGACAGGAACAAAGAGGAGTCCGACCATCGGCTCAGTGTTGTGAGCAATAGTCATCACAGGCGCACCTGCCCCAATGAGGGCATAGCTCGATGTGGACAAGGACATCACTGTGCCATTGATGGGTGAGGTAATGGGGACATCAACACCTTCAGGAGTCTGAACAGTGGCAACCACATCACCTTCAGAAACAGATGTTCCAGTGGGAAGGATGTCTTTGGAAATGGTGCCCTCGACAGTGGAATACACCTCAACGTTGCCTGGGGGGTTGACCATGACACCCATTGCTGGGGCCTTGACCGCGAGCTGGCCTCCAAAAAGCCACAGTAAGCCACATACTGCAGCAACTACAGCCACGATCAAACCAAAACGAGCTGGTGTGGTGACGAGGCGGAAGGGGCGGTCAACATCCCCCGAGGGCTCTTTGGCAATTGCACGATTCCTGAACACAATTTGATTGTAGCCTTGAGGAGAAACTTCACAGTTATCTATCAGCCAGGAGGGTGGGGCACTTGTCTATAGAAGCGCCTGCTGCGCCGGAACAAGCCGCACCGGAACAACCAGATGAGTTTGCTTTTACTCACTCTCTGAAGAAAAAACGCACCGCTGTCCCCACTGTGCTTCAAATGGAAGTCACCGAGTGTGGCGCCGCTTCCTTGGCGATGATTCTTGCCCACTACGGAAAGTGGGAAACTCTCGAAAACCTCCGACTAGCTTGTGGTGTTTCTCGCGATGGGGCAAGTGCCAAGAGCGTAGTTCAAGCTGCCCGCCAATACGGACTCGAAGCCAAAGGCGTCAGCATCTCTTTGGAAGGTTTAGCCAATCAGACTTCTCCTGTGATTGCCTACTGGGATTTTGCTCACTTTGTAGTTGTCGAAGGAACCTCAAGTAAAGGCGTTTTCCTCAATGACCCCGCACGCGGTCGGGTGCTGGTCAGTTGGGAAGAGGCAGATAAGTCCTTCACTGGCCTGATATTGAGACTGAAGCCCACCGAAGAATTCACGAAGGGTGGTTCTGCTCCCAATGCGCTCGCCTCAATGAAGTGGCGCGTCAAAGGCATGAGTAGCGGTATTGGCTTTTTGCTTATTGGTGGTCTGGTCTCCGCCGTACCTGCTCTGTTGGGTCCACTCGCCCTCCAAGCATTTGTTCAGCAATATCTCATTGCAGGACTCAAAGAATGGGCAGGCATTGCACTGTTCATCATGAGTGCCAGCCTGGGCTTGGGAATGTTATTGGGGGTTTGGCAGAGCATTGTTGCTCGCAAGCTCACCCAAGCAATGACTGTTCGGGAAGCCCAGATCTTGGTTCGTCGCGCACTGCGACTTCCCACCTCCTTCTATGCACAGCGTTATCCCGGTGAAATTGCAGCTCGCTTGCAGCTCATTGATTCTGTCTCTCAAATAGTTGCCGGAACGATTGTTCCTGCAGCGGTAGGTTTCATTACTTCGATCGCGGTTGGTTTTGCACTCTTTGCCTTCTCCTGGCAGTTAGCGGTCATTGCCTTAGTTGCCGCAGGTACCGTTCTGCTCACCGTGCGCGCAGTGCAGTCCAAGCGTATGGATCTATCTGGCCGTATCGGTCAAGAAAATGCAGCCTATGCCGGCGCAGTCGGATACTCCCTCCGTTCCATCGAAACCATCAAGGCAACAGGTGGTGAAGCACACGCTCTGCGCACTGTATTGGGTCACTATGCCAAGGTGAACTCAGTGAGCAATGACCTGATGATGTCCTCCTCCATTCTGGGAATGCTGCCAGGCCTGGTCAGCACCATCGCGGGTGCGTTGGTGATAGGCGTGGGTGGTTTACTCGTTGAAAGTGGTTCGCTCTCGGCCGGTGGCTACATTGCCGTCATGGCATTGATCCCCATATTCATGCGTCCCATTGGCTTATGGTCTTCTGCTATTGACACACTCCAGCAGGCTCGCACCTGGATTACCCGTCTCGATGACCTTCTCCAGCAGCGTGAAGAAATTGTGGGAACCCAGCAGCCCAAAGGTAACGGGGTTCTCGAAGTCAAAGACATCACTTTCCGGTACTCACCTCTTGCAGCACCCAGTGTTGAATCCCTATCGTTCCGGCTTGAACCTGGAAAACGCGTCGCACTCGTTGGTGCTTCTGGCAGTGGAAAGTCCACAGCGGCTCGTTTGGCGGTGGGCCTTCTCCAGCCCACTAGTGGTGAAGTTCTTCTCGATGGTGTTCCCGTGGCAGAAACTGCACCTGCCATCCGTTCACAATCCCTCGGCTACGTCGAGCAAGATGTGGTCTTGTTTGCCGGCAGTATTCGTGACAACATCACCATGTTCGATGACCTCATCGACACTGCAGAGGTAAAAGCTGCAGCCGAAGCTGCCTCGATTGCGGAAGAGATTGAGTCTCGTCCCGGCGCCTACGAATCCACCCTCTCTGATGGCGGGCGCAACATGTCAGGTGGCCAGCGTCAGCGCCTCGAAATTGCCCGCGTCATGTTGCGCAAGCCCGGCATCGTGGTGCTGGATGAAGCCACCAGTGCGCTCGACCCTATCGTGGAAGAGCAGGTGATGAACTCACTACTTGCCTCCGGATCCGGACTTCTCATCATTGCTCACCGCCTGTCCACCGTGCGTGACTGTGACGAAATCATTGTGATGAACAAGGGCAAAGTTGTTGAGCGAGGAACCCATGAGGAACTTCTCGCCTCAGGCGGTCACTACGCAGAATTGGTAGGTTCCGAATGAGCCAGGCACAGTCAGCACAGCATGCAGTGCGCAGTGTTGTCGAAGGTGGCCGCATGGCTGCCCACGAAACGACCGAAAACGATCTCATTAATGCGGTCTTGCGGTGTGCAGAGTTTGAGAAAATTCAAGTCCCTAAGTCACGCATCTCCCCTGCGCTACGCACCCACCCCACCACACCAGATCATGCTGCGCGCGCGCTCGGTATTGCTGTGCGAAAGATTGATCTCGCCTCTGAAAAGAAATGGTGGATTGCTCAATCAGAAGCACTCCTTGTCAACTTCCGTGGGGAATGGCTAGCTATTACCCCCCGTGGAGTTCGTTCAGTCCTCCACCTCTCAAATGGAGCAACCGTTAACGTCACGGCAGAAGTTGCGCAAGAAATTCAGCCCGATGCCTGGGGTCTCATCCCATCGCTGCAAGATGGGCCCACCGGGGTTAAGCAACTCATTCGCCTGGGATGGAGCCACGGCTCTGTTCGTGATGTGCTGTTCTTGGTCGCAACTGCCGTGGTTTCCATCTTCATTGGCATGATCGTCCCGGTCACAAGCGGTCTGATCATTGGAGAACTTGTTCCCGCCGGGGAAGCTCAAAGCATCGTGGTGCTGATGGTGATCTTAATTTTGATTGCAGTTATGACAACGTTTATTGCAGCAAGCCAAGGCCTCATTATTCAGCGACTCTCAGCACGTTTCGGTATCCGGATTACCGAGGCAATCTATGAGCGCGTGTTCCGTTTGCCTGCATCTTTCCACCGTGAAAATGTTCCCGGCGAGCTTGGAGAGCGTATTGCTGGTGCCGGTATTTTCCGCAGCGCCATGGCCTCTATTGTGCCCTCGATCATCTCTGCAGTTGGAGCTTTGATTGGTAGCGTCATCGTTTTGAGCTACCTCAGCCCCTCGCTTGTTGTCGGAGTTGTTGGCTTAGCGTTGCTCTCGGTTCTCATTGGTGTGGCCATGCTCCCCAAACTTGGCCACAATGCCAGCCGTCAAACAGAGTCAAACATTGAGCTCACTGGTTTGACGTTCTCCATGCTGGTGGGTATTGCCAAGATCCGCACGGCAGGTGCGGAAGAGCGTATGTTCTCTCGCTGGACCTACCGCTTTGCCAAAATGCACATGGCCTTGCGTGATGTCAGCCAGACAAACCTCATCATGGGTCTTGTTTCCAGCCTGCCCACGGCGTTAGTACCGATCATTCTTGTCGTTTCCGAAGCAACCGGTGCGAGCCAGCTCACCATTGGTGAGTTCACCACTGCTACTTCCGCTTCTGCCTCTGCGGCAGCAGCGATTGTGGGCTTGCTGCCCTTAGCTATCGGTCTGGTTTCGGCATGGCCCAGCATTGTCTCTCTCAAACCAGTCCTTGAAGCAGAACCAGAACCTCTGGGTAATGCTGGGGGAGATCCCGGGGTTCTCTCCGGTCGTGTTAGTTTCGACACCGTCAACTTTGGCTACACCCCCGAGATGAACATTTTGAGCGATGTTACTTTCAACATCCCAGCGGGCACCATGACGGCGATTGTGGGAGCAAGCGGTTCCGGCAAGTCCACCATAATTCGACTGCTGTTGGGCCTAGAGACACCTGAGTCAGGAACTGTGCTCTATGACGGCCAAGCACTCAGTTCGCTCGACCGTGCTGCCGTGCTGGCCCAGATGGGTATTGTTCCCCAGGAATCAGCATTGATCCCTGGTTCCATCTTGGAAAACATTTTGGCTAGTGCTCCCGGTAGCACTGAAGAAGATGCCTGGCGCGCTGCCGAGCGCGCTGGTATTGCTCAAGACATCCGTGAGATGCCCATGGGCATGCAGACCGTCATCAGTGACGGTGCCAGCACCTTCTCAGGTGGACAGAAGCAACGCCTCATGATTGCGCGAGCACTCGTCAACGAGCCCCGCATCCTCATCCTGGATGAGGCAACCAGCGCCCTAGATAACCACACTCAAACCATGGTTTCGGAATCTATTGAGAACCTCGGATCCACGCGAATCGTAGTGGCTCACCGCCTGTCCACGATTCGCGGAGCAGATCAAATCATTGTGCTTGATAAGGGCAAGGTGATTGAGGTTGGAACCTATGACGAACTCATGGCGCTCAATGGTGCATTCACCAAACTAGCTTCTCGTCAGATTGCCTAAGTTCAGCTAACACAATCTCTAGCCTTGAGCTAATCGGTAGTAATTCAGTCTTTCTTTAACTCTTGCTGAGCTTTACGTGCCTTGGTGTATTTCGAGGCAGCTTTCAGGCTGTCTTGGATATTTCCTGAAATACGAACAGGGCCGATGTGCTTGGTGGGTGTCTTGAGATCTGCCCATACCTGACCACCGACTGAACGCCAGCGATCACACAGCGCGTAGTCTTCCGAGAGATAGACACCCTTGTCATCGATGAAAGGGTCCATGAAGGTCCAGCCACTCTGTTCACCATCAGATGCATGCAGTCCCTGGGTGGCATGAGAAACGGTGTCACTCTCGGAGATTTTCACGAGAGCTTCGCGTGAGAGCAACATCACTGCCGACCCGATCGCATGTACTGGGATAAACCCATCAACTGCTTTCTGCTTGGGTTCATACCAGAGCGCATACTGGTTGGCGATAACTTGCAGTTCTTCTGCCGAAGCATCTGGGACGTAGTCCAAGTGCTCACGAATTTTGTTCCAATTTACGTCTCTAAAAGGAACAACACAGCCCACAAAGTCATGACCCGAACGAATAATGCGTTCAATGCCTTCTGGACTCACCGTGACATCAGCGTCAAGCATGAGTAAGTGAGTGTATTTCTCGTTTCTGGTGACCACACTGGCAAAGCAATTTCTGCTTCGCGTCACCAACCCATCGGGTTGGGTAATAACTTCAAGAGTCCAGCCGATCTTATTGAAGTGTTTCTGCAGGTTCATGACCGAGTGCAAGTATTCGTGAGAAATTACTCCCCCGGCAACAGGAGTTCCGAGGTAAACGTGGGGGGTTTGAGTAGTCATATTAGAAAGAAGGGTCGAAGGGAATAAAGCCCGATTTGCCGCTTGCAGCGCGCTTTAAGAGATCGTCATCTGGTTTGAGTTCTTCATTTTCAAATATTGGTTCTGTAGCCATTAGATTCCTTGAGAGCAGCGAAGTTGCAGCAAAAAGATGCATACTTGTCTCAGATTACTGCTCTCACTCAACCAAAAAGGTGTTAAACGCCACAAGCTCTCTTTCAATATCGGTGCGTGCCATGTCTGTTCTCGTACCATTTTTCGAAAATGGGCCTTCTCCGCCCTGCTGCTTACTTTCGCTGCAAAACCGTTGTGTACTCGAAGTTCACACTGATACGGTCCCATCTGGCCCAGGTCCCAAAACAACGTTGATATAGACGATGCTGTTGTAGGTGATGTTCATGGAACTAGGTTGATCAAGAATATTCCTGTTGCCGCCTGCGGCGACAGCTAGTGACTCGTCATCTATCTCTAATTCAACTGCAGAATTCACAGATTCTTGTTCATCTTTCATGACTCACAGCCCTTCACACGTGTTGAACTACTGCCGGTGTCCGATGATGTTGATGGTGGAGTTAACGGAATAGTTTAAGGTTCCACCTGTGCCATCTATTGGAGAATTTAACAGAGTCAGTCCACCTGCAGCTAGGGCTAGCGACTCGTCATCTACGTCAACTTCGTTGTCAATATTTTCTGTCATGCGCTTTCCTTACAATCCGAGAACAAGACTCAATCAATCCCCACCTTGCTGAATCACTATCAGCTCTTCACGAGAAATAGATTGTCTCGTTGTAAGTGTAGGTGGTATTTGTCGGTGGATGGTTGGGTAAGTTGTAGTTCACTAAGCCACCAGCTGCTGTCTCGAGCATCTCGTCATCAACATCGATTTCTTCATTGTCTGGAGTTAGATCTTTGCTCATGAGCATTTCTCCCTCAGTTGGCGATGAGATAAGAGTGGTTAAGTAAAATCTTGGACAAATGTCCAAATAGTCTCCACTATTTCAGCTGAATATGAACAGCCGCGTAACTGCGCTAAATCGATTTACTATCCCACAGGACCATGCGGAGAAAGGGTAGGACCGGGCTGTATGAGGTCCATATGGTGCGGAGCAAAGTTAGTTACAGGAGCAGTGACGGAAGGCAAACCCGGGTTAAAAGACACAGGGTTCGATGGTTGAGACTGACTGCCACCAGGAAAAATTTCTCCGGAAGATCCTCCGGATGCAATCTCTAAAGCATCGTCATCGAGTTCAATTTCTTCGTTTTCAGAAGTTGGTTCAGTAGTCATTTGGATCCTCAGAAATTTCTTTAGCACTAGCCCAACAAGTTGCTATCAGGCCTAGTGGTAGATGGTGGCGTTTTGGGAATAGTTGTAGCTTGGGGGTGGGTCTGTTGGAGAATTCATCATCTTTATTCCACCTGCAGCTAGAGCTAGCGACCCGTCATCTACGTCAACTTCATTGTCGATATCTTCTGACATGCACTTTCCTTAACATCCAAGAATGGAACTCAATCAGTCTCACTGTAGCTCAATAAATTCTTGACTTCAGAACAAGTGCTATTTCACGTTATCTCAGAAAATTGGTGCGACTTCTGTCAGTGAATAATGAGGTGTGAACGACCATGTCCCGGGTGTGACATTGGGAAAAGTGAATTTAATCACAACAGTGCTTGTGCTTTGGTGGCTTGGAGCCCCGCCACATCAGCTGCTAACTCTAGAGAGTCTAGACGCCGGTAATCGGATAAGTTAAGTGGCCTGTGGTGGGGTCGTAGGTACCACCGCCAGGCGTGGTTATTGGCGAATTAGTAATAATAGTGCCAGGCCCTGTTCCACCTGAGGCTAGCTCTAGAGCCTCGTCTTCAATTTCAAGTTCATCTTCAAAATTCATGACCTAACCCTACTTCGAAATCTTGCTCAGACATACTTTCTCATTACCGACTTGGCTGACTGAGGAAAATACATCTGCGGCAGAATACTTTCCTCATCCTTTTCCTAAAAGGATGAATCAAAGGGTATAAAAGTCGACGCATACACAATCATGGTTGCATTTGTAGCATCACTAGGTTCAGGATCTGAAACTGCTCCTCCGCCCGAAGCAATTGCTAACTGGTCGTCCTCTAGTTCGTATTCTTTGTCATCGCCCATTAGGTAAACCTCTTTGCGTGTTAGGGAAGTTAAAACCAAGTCAGGTTAGACATGATCTAGGTAATGATCACTGAAGTTTGAGATGACAGTGGTCACGGAGACTGTAACAACTGGATCAGCTATTTGAGAAGGGTCCAAGACAGGTTTGGCGCCCCCTTTTGATGGTGCAACACCACCCGCAGCAAGTGCAAGTGCGTCATCATCAAGCTCTACTTCATCGTTGTCATCATGCATAAGCTTTTCCTCAATCCCGCCTATTGATTGTCAATCAGTAAGCGGGGGCATCTATGTGATGTGTAGAGAAGTTAGAGACGGCAGGAATGGTAGCTATTGGATAAATTACATCACCACTTTGACCAGTGTCCTGGTTCCGCCTTTGAGATGGTGCAAGGCCGCCCGCAGCTAGCGCGAGTGCGTCATCATCAAGCTCAAATTCTTCATCGTTTTCCTGCACTTAATAACCTTAACTCTTTGTGAATGCCCTAGAACCAGAGAATCTCAAAACGAGTATTCACTTCAAGTACTTCTAATTCAAGACTTTCTAGTTTCAGTTGGCTGCATAACTCTTCACAAGGTGCTCTAACAAGTAGCTCTGGGAGATCCCAGGCTGTTGCCTTCAGCGAGTCGGTCGAGAAGATACAGGTGGAGGAGTTACTTGCCCTGTGGTGGGGTCTACCGTATATCCGCCAGGCAAGGTTATCGGGTCCATACCAATCGAATTAGAAGAAGGATTGGATTGAACACCGCCACCTGCGGCAAGCTCTAGAGCCTCGTCTTCGATTTCTAGTTCATCTGGGTATTCAGTCATTATGCTCTCCTAAGAAACCGTGTCCGTGATGGTTGATTGGAAGTAAATTGTCTCGTTCACAGTGTAGTTCGGTTGCGGCGGTGAGTTCAGAAGGTTATGTAATACAACCCCACCGGCTGCAGTTTCAAGAACCTCGTCATCTACTTCAAATTCGTCGTTATCGTTCATGACTTCTCTTACCTCGTTTTTCACCTGTTGCGGAGGGATTCGACTACTTCAGCTTAAGCGTTGAACCTGTGCAATCACAGAGGGTGAAACAGGCGTTCCCTCTGGAGTCATCTCGGAGGCGTAAGGCTCGCCAGCCACTACACGAAGTGGCAGCACGCCCGCCCAGATAGAGCGGTCATCGCCGTCATCTTCGAATTCGTCTGGAGGTGCGGCACTGACTTTCACGCTGGCTCGCTCGAGCGGAACGCGCAAAACCATGGTGGCTGCCAGTTCCTTCTTCGTGGTCTCTCGAACCTCGTCCCAGCGTCCGGGCATCATGTGGTTGGTCAAGATTGCGAGGGCTTCGAGCTTCTCATCGCCTTCGACCACAGTTGCACTACCCATGATTACGGCAGAGCGATAGTGAATGGAGCTTTCAAAAGCTGAGCGTGCATAAACCAGGCCATCGAGCAAGGTCACCGCGATCGAGAGCGGACGTCCGTCCGCCATCTCGCGGAAGATCCCCGAGCCAGTGGAGCCATGAATAAGCAAGGTGTCACCGTCGCGGCCAATACCCACCGGGAGAACAACGGGCTGGTCTCCGCGCAGAATCGCAACGTGACCCACAATGGCATCATCGAGGAGAGCATTCAGTGCGTCTCGATCAAAGACCTGCTTCTCAGGAATGCGCTTCACTCGAAGCTCTTCTGTCCGGGGAAGTTCAGCATTACTCAAAGTGAACAGCTCCTTCAAGCGGTGCAAAGCGCGAGCGCATCACGGCGAGCGCTTCGGGGTTTTGATCAACCAAGATGAAATGACGGCCTAAGGAAGCGGCAACAGCACCTGTTGTTCCGCTGCCGGCAAAGAAGTCCAGCACGGTGTCACCCTCGCGAGAAGACGCCTGGATTATTCGACGCAGAATTCCTTCAGGCTTTTGGGTGGGGTAGCCGGTCTTCTCTTTGCCCGTGGGCGAGACGATGGTGTGCCACCACACATCGGTAGGAAGCTTGCCCTTGGCAGCCTTCTCCGCGGTGACGAGACCCGGAGCCATATAGGGCTCGCGGTCCACCTCTTCTGAGTTGAAGTAGTAGTTCTTAGGATTCTTCACATAAACCAAGATGGTGTCGTGCTTTGCTGGCCAGCGGCCCTTCGCCTTAGCACCGTAGTCATAAGCCCAGATCAACTCGTTGATAAACGAATCACGACCAAAGAGAGCATCGAGCATCACCTTGGCATAGTGGGCCTCGCGGTAGTCGAGATGAAGATAGAGCGTGCCATCATCGGCAAGCAGACGCCATGCTTCACGCAAGCGAGGCTCTAGGAAAGCCCAGTAGTCATCGAAGCGATCGTCATATTTCATGAGGTCGCTGCGGGTGCGCTCATAGCTTTTGCCTTTGAAGCCCACCAAACCTTTAGTGGAATCATCCGCGGCAAGGACCGAGGTCACCTTGCTGCGTGATTGCTCACGCCCGGTGTTAAAGGGAGGGTCGATATAAATCAGCGTGACAGATTCATCCGGCAGGGTCGCCAAGACGTCGAGGTTGTTTCCCTCGATTACGCGACCAGTGCCAAAACTCACGTGCCCATTCTCGCAGTAATCGTCCTAGGCTCGTTCTATGAGCACTGAAGTAGTCCACCAGCCCGGACAAAGCCGCTATGTCATTTTGAGTGATGACAAGGAAGTGGGTGTTGCCCACTACGTCTCCCGTGAGGGTGACATCATGATCACGGGCACCTTCATTGACCCTGCTCATCGCAATGAGGGCTTGGGTGCTGTGCTGGTTCGTCGCACTATCGATGACATCATCGCCACCACAGACAAGAAGGTCACCTCAGGGTGCTGGTTTGTCACCCAGTGGCTGGATCTCCACCCCAACTATGTCGAGAAGGCACGCTCAGGTGGTGTCGACGCAGAGCTGGGCAACACCTGCCGCATTGTCTAGTTAGGACGCGACTCGTTCCGAAATCCACGAGATCATGTCGTCGATGACTTCTTCTTTGTTGGTCTCATTGAAGATTTCATGACGAGCCTCTGGATAAATACCCAGCGTCACATCGGTTTGACCAGCTCGTTCGATATAGCTTTCAGCAAGCTTGATGTTGCTGGGTTTTCCACCCAAGGTGTCATCTTCTCCCACAATCATCAGAAGTGGAACCTGAGCCATGTCCTTGGCAGGCTTGCCAAATAATCGCAGGCCATCGGCAACACCGTAAAGCTTGAGAGTGTCAGCTTCGAAAGTCCAGGGGTCTTCCTTGAATGCTTTCCAGACCGCAGGGTCACGGCTGAGCCACTCGTGTCCTGTGCAGCCGGGTGCATCGAAGCGCTTGTTGAGCTTGCCGGCATTCATCGAACCTGGCTGGCGATATGCACTTCCCGAGAACACCACAGCGGCATAGTCTGCCGCGTGGTCATTAATGAGCACTTGGCCCATCAAAGAGCCCATGCTGTGGCCAAGTAGAACAATGGGAACTCCAGGGTTCTCAGCACGAATGATGTTGGTCATCTCGGTGAAGTCGGCCACGGCAGCACGGAAACCGCCAGGGCCTAACTTGCCGAGTTTGGACAAGTCGCCACCGAACTGCTTCACACCGGTACGGCCATGGCCACGTTGGTCTGGAACATAGGCGGAGTAGCCAGCAGAGTTCAGGGCAGCTGCCACGTGGGCATAGCGACCTGCGTGATCTCCAAGGCCGTGCATGATCTGGACCACGGCACGTGGGTTCGGAACCGAGTACACGTCATAGACAATGACAACGCCCTGGGAGTCAGTGAACTCGGTGGTGATCATTAGCGAACGCCTTCCATCAGCTTCAATACCCACTTACGAATGAGTAAGAGCACAATACCGAGTCCAATGGCCGCAAGACCAGAGTAGGCAAAGTAATCAAAGTTCAGCTCTGGGTGCTTCTCGTCATACAAACCAGCAAGCTGGCCAGACATTGCCGTGCCCAATGCGCTGGAGAGGAACAACAGAGCAACCATTTGGGTGCGGTAGGCAGTCGGTGCCAGCTTGGTGCTCACCGAGAGGCTGACTGGTGAAATCAGCAGTTCAGCAATGGTGAAGACGAAGAGAATTCCCACCAAGGCCAGAAGAGGTGCGGTGTGGGGTGCTGCGTTATAAACGGTGAGGAAGAGCAGGAATGCCACGCCCATCACAATTGTTCCGAGGCCCATCTTCACCGGAGTGCTGGGCTGCTTGGTTCCCCACTTGGTCCACAGTGCTGCAAAGACACCCGAGAGAGCCAAGATGAAGACGGGGTTGATCGACTGCACCCAGGAAACAGGCATGTCCCAGCCGAAGATGCTCAGGTTCAGCTGGTCGTTGGCAAAGACCGTGACCACAGTGAACTGCTGCTGATACAGAGACCAGAAAGCGGCACACGCAATGAAGAGTGGAATGAAGGCCAGCACGCGATTGCGTTCAATCGGCGTAATTAGCTTGCTGCCCAGAATCACGATGAAGTAGGCAATTGCTGCAGCTGCGGTCACAATGATGATCACCGTGGCAAGGTTGCTGCTGGTGATAACTCCGGAGAACACCAGAAGAGCAATGAGAGCGACACCGGCGAGCGCGAGTAAACCAACCAGCCACTTTTTATTGGAGGGAAGTGGGTTAGGAACTACACGAGTCTGGGGCGGAAGCTTGCGGCGACCAATGGTGTACTGGATCAGACCCGCAGCCATACCCACTGCAGCAAGACCGAAGCCCCAGTGGAATCCATAGGTGGTCTGCAAGAAACCGGTTGCGAGCGGACCCACAAAAGCACCTAAGTTAATGCCGAGGTAGTAGAGAGAGAAGCCAGCATCACGGCGAACATCTCCTGGGGCATAGAGCTGACCGACGATGCTCGTCGCGTTGGCCTTGACGCCACCGGCGCCGATTGCAATCAGAATCAGACCAACGGTCAGCCCGGCATAGGCGGGAAGCACCGCCAGTGCCACGTGACCAAACATCACCATCACGGCTGCATAGAACAGGACTCGTTCACTGCCGAAGAGCCGGTCTGCTAACCATGCGCCCAAGATGGTGGCCAGATACACTCCACCGCCATAAGCACCCACGATTCCGGTAGCGACCTTAACGTCGATACCGAGGCCACCCTTAGCCACGGGGTAGAACATGTAGAGCAGCAAGATGCCCTGCATGCCGTAGAAGGAGAAGCGCTCCCACATCTCCACACCAAAGATGGTGGTGAGTTGACGGGGTTGACCGAAGAAGGTTTTCTCAGGCTGAACTGGAGCAGTTGTCGACATGGGATTACCTATTCTTTGTCACAAAATCGAGACGCTCCTTGCGCAGCGCCTCCACTTCAGCCTCGACGATGTGTTCGAGCTTACGGTCAATTGCCCAGCTCAGGAGTTGTTCGGCAACCTGAGGGTTACGAACCAGGCAGGGCCCGTGCAGGTAGGTGCCAATGACGCGGCCATTGATCGCACCTTCGGTAGTGCCGTCGCCGTTACCAATCCCGGAGGTGACGGACGCAAATGGTTCAACCCCAGAACCGAGGTGAGTGAAACCACCGTGGTTTTCATACCCGGTCAGCACCGCAGAAATACCTGCAGGTCCTGAAGACAGTGGGTGTGCCACAAGCTCTCCCACCGCACGCTTCTCTAAGCGGTCGGTAGTGACATCAAGCAGGCCAAGACCTGCCGAAGGCTTGCCCTCAGCATCAAGGAACGTGTGGCCCAAGATTTGGTAGCCGGCACAAATAGACAGCACAGCAGCACCATTCTTCACGCCTTCGGCGAGCGCACCGCTGGCGTGCAGCGCAGCTGCGGCAGCGGACTGCGCGGTGTCTTCACCACCACCTAAGACATAGATATCTGCATTCGCAGGAACCTTGTTGCCGGGAGAAACTTCCTCAACCGAAACAGTGATGCCGTGGAGCGCAGCGATGTGGCGCAGCGCCGCCACATTTCCGCCATCTCCATAAGTGCCGAGCAGCGTGGGATAGATCGACGCAATCTTGACGGTCTTACTCATGCGTCCACCTCGCCTTCAAGTGCACCCACGCGAATCTTTTGGAACGCTGTATAGGTTGCAGCGCAGTCAATGACGTCAATAGCGCGAACGCTGTCAGGAAGATCAGCATCAGGAGCGAACGGGTCTTCCACCACGACAGAATCAACACCGGCGTGGAGCAATCGCACGGCCAGATCGCGGCGGCGATTGCCGGACGCGATCACCGTGCGTCCTGCCAAACGTTCAAAAGGAACATCCCAGAGCCAGGAAGGGTCGCGGCCATCTGCACTGTTTGAGTTGATCATGACAATCACCGGTGTAGGTGCTGGGGGCATGATGTCGAGCAGTTCACTCCAGCCCGCGGGGTTCTTAGCCAACAGCAGTCGCACCTTCAGCGCACCCGATTGAACAACCGCATAGCGGCCAGATACTGCCGAAACGGTGGACATGAGTTCCACAGCCTTGGGCAAGTTGTATCCGAGTTCACTGCACGCGGCTAAAGCCATGGTGGCATTCGAGGCATTGAAACGACCAGGCAGGTTCAGATCGGAGAGATCAAACTTTTCACCCGTTGGTGAAATGGCAGTAGCGGTGGTCTTCCCCTGTGCCGCCTTCCACTCAAAGTTCCATGAAGGGGTGGGGCGTTTTCTTCCGCAACCCGAACAGCTCCAGGTCTTCTCATCACGGGAAAGCAGAGTTCCACACTCTGGGCAGACTGACGAGTCAGCAGTCCATGCCTGGCCTGCTGAAACCCAGACGATCTTCTTTGTCTTCTCGGCAGCAAAGACCACGATGGGGTCATCCGCATTAGCAATGATGAGAACCTCGGGGTTCTCTTCGATCATTTTGCGCCACTTGCGCGCAAGCATCGCCACTTCACTCATGCGGTCAAGCTGATCGCGGCTCAGGTTGGCGAGAAGCACAACCTTCGGCTTCGTCTCTTTCACGATCCGTGGCAGATATGCCTCATCGACTTCGAGCACTGCTTGAGCGCCTGGAGCGCCGGTGGCCAAAGCCCACACAGCGCCTTCGGTCATGTTGGCCCCGGTAGTGGGCGAAGCGATTGGTCCACCCTGGCTCATTGCTGTTGCAAGCAGACGAGTGGTGGAGGTCTTTCCGTTGGTGGCAGAAACTAAGGCTGCAACTCGTCCTTGAGCTAAGTCCTCAAGAGCGTGGGGAGAAAGTTTGAGGGCAACAGTGCCGCCAATGATCATGCCCTCGCCTCGTCCAGCCAACCGCGAAGCGGTGGCAGCAAGTTTGCCCGCAGAAATCGCCAGACGGGTTCGCAGGGGCGTATTCACCTCTCCACTTTATTCTGTGACGAAGTCTTTCCCCTGTTGGCGTTTGCTTGTTTGAAATAACAGTGAATAAGAGTAGTGTCATCCACTGGTGCGCCGGGAAGTCTGGTCGGCAAAATATTTCCTGACCCCGATTGGCAAAATGAATATTCAATCTCCCAGCCGAAAATCTGCCAAAGGAACATTGCTCCTCGCATTAGGCGCACTCGGCGTTGTCTACGGCGACATTGGAACAAGCCCGATTTATGCCTTCAAAGAGTCGGTCAATGCTGCAGGAGCTTCCAGAGATGACGTTCTAGGAATTGTTTCGCTTATTTTTTGGACTCTCACCATAGTCGTAAGCATCAAATATCTCTTAGTCGTACTTCGGGCAGACAATCATGGCGAAGGTGGCGTACTGGCGCTGTTTGCTTTACTTCCCCAGAGGATTCGTGAAGCTCGAAAAGGTCCCAAAGCAGCGATTGTTTTTATGATGCTCTTGGCCGCATCTTTACTCTTTGCCGACGGGCTGTTAACTCCTGCGATTTCTGTGCTTTCCGCAACTGAGGGACTTGGCACAATCAACCCTGACTTAGCTCAGTTCGCTGTGCCTGCAACAGTTGTAATTTTGCTGATCCTCTTTATTTTTCAGTTCCGTGGCACAGGGTTTATGGGGACTATTTTCGGCCCAATCATGATGCTGTGGTTCATCAGCATCGCGCTGTTTGGAATTAGTCAACTTGTCCAAAATCCAGAAGCCTTCATTGGCCTCAATCCTGCATTTGCTATTGAATACATTGGCAACCATGGATGGTTCACTCTTATCGTGATGTCCTCAGTTATTCTTGCGGTTACAGGAGCCGAGGCACTCTATGCAGATCTGGGGCATTTTGGAAAATCACCCATTCGTATCAGCTGGTTTGCGGTTGTAAACATCAGTTTGGTGCTGAGTTACCTTGGACAAGCTGCCCTGGTGCTGCGGAAACCTGAAATGGCAGAAAACCCCTTCTTTGGTCTTGCGCCAAATGAAGGCTGGGTTATCTATTTAGTTCTGCTTTCAACAGTTGCCACCATCATCGCTTCACAAGCTCTCATCAGCGGAGTCGCCTCTATTGCTAGCCAGGCCATTCGTTTAGGTCTTATTGCTCGAATGAAAGTTGTTCACACCAGCCACAAGCATGAGGGCCAAATCTATGTTCCCTTTGTGAATGCAATTGTTGGTATTGGTGCAATCGCTTTAGTAATCATCTTCGAAACTTCCTCCGCTCTTGCCGGTGCATATGCATTTGCCATTGCTGGAACGATGATGATTACGACCATCGCGTTGTTCTGGATTGCGCTAGAAAATTGGAAGTGGCGCCCCTATTTGGCGATTCCATTGCTTTCGGTTTTCTTAGTCATCGACGTCGCCTTTGTGGTGTCAACATCAACGAAGATTTTCAAAGATGCCTGGGTACCACTTCTGATCGGTTTTGTTGTTGCGTCAATCATGTGGATTTGGCGCAAGGGTAGATACCTTCTCAACGAAATGTTGACGAACGAAACCATGACTTGGAACAAAGTCGATCAACTTCGAAGCTCCAAGAAAATATCTGTCACCCCGTCGGTTGGCATTTATCTTGCCGCCAATCCTTCTTTGGTTCCACAGGCACTCGAATCACAAATTCGTGCTCTGAAATCTATGCCCCAGAAGATTGTTATGGTTCACGTCGTGACTACCGAGCAGCCCTATTCGAAAGAAAAGCCGCTATACATAGAACTCTCTGAGTACCTTGCTCGAGTCACTGTATTTTCTGGATTTATGGAGTTGACTGACCTGCCTAAGGCGCTTCGGAGCAAACATATTCGCGAGCACTTTGATGAGAAAGAAGCCACCTACTTCGTGGCGACGCGAAAGTTCGTCAACCCACATGACGGAGACCTCAACAAGGTTGAAGACCTTATTTTCTCTGCCATGCACAGAAACTCTGAATCTGCATCGGAATACTTCAAGCTTCCGGCTGGTCGAGTAATCACAATCTCTGTTTCGATGGAGGACTAATCCAACATCCCCTGAGAGCAAGCGCGCTTATAAGCTCATCTCATGGACAACTTGGACCGTCGCATCATTGACCAGCTGCGTCAGAATTCTCGAGCCGCCTATGGAGACATTGGTGGGGTTATTGGGCTCTCTGCTTCCGCAGTCAAACGACGTGTTGACCGCCTCGTTTCTGATGGTGTGATCCGTGGCTTCACTATCCACGTTGACCCTTCAATCGAAGGCCTCGAGACCGAAGCTTATGTGGAGTTATTCTGCAGAGGAACCGTTGCACCTGACGAACTTCGCCGTTTGCTCGAGGGCGTTCCTGACGTGGTTGATGCAGGAACTGTATCTGGAAGTGCCGATGCGATAGTTCACATGCGCAGTCACAACATTGCCAGCCTGGAAGACGCACTTGAGGCTGTCCGCAATGCTCCCAACGTGGATCACACGAGAACCTCTATCGTGATGTCACGTCTGATTTATCGCCAATAGTTTGTGGCCAAACGTCCCCGCTAGGCTGGGGGTATGAGCAAAGAAGCCTACGACGTCGTCATCGTCGGTGGTGGTCACAACGGTCTGACCGCTGCTGCATATCTCGCAAAGACTGGCCGGTCTGTTCTCGTGCTGGAGAAAAGCGACCACCTCGGTGGTGCTGCTATTTCTGCTCAAGCATTTGAGGGTGTTGATGCTCGCCTGTCTCGCTACAGCTACTTGGTCAGCTTGCTGCCACAGAAGATCATCGATGACTTAGGTCTCGACGTGAAGTTGATCCGTCGTCGCTACTCTTCCTACACTCCTGTTCCCGGAAACCCTGAAGTGGGTCTGCTGGTGGATAACCAGGATGCTGCCGCAACTGCTTCCTCCTTCTCTCGCATTGGAGAAGGTGCCGATGCTGCTGGCTTTGAGAAGTTCTATGCCAAGACCATTACTTTGGCTCAAGCATTGTGGCCTTCGGTGACCGAACCACTCGTGACCCGTTCCGAGGCCAAGGCCCTCGTTGGTAATGACGCTGTGTGGGATGAATTCATTGAGCGCCCTCTGGGCGAAGTCATTGAACGCGACATTCAGGGCGAGATCGCCCGTGGTGTTGCTTACACCGACGGCATCATCGGAACCTTCTCTGCCCCTCACGACGCGAGCTTGGATCAGAACCGGTGCTTCCTGTATCACGTCATCGGTGGCACCACCGGTGACTGGGATGTTCCCACTGGAGGCATGGGTGCCGTCTCGGGAGAGATTGCTCGCGCTGCGCGCGAAGCTGGTGCGACTCTCGTCACCGAAGCTGAAGTGACGGCCATTGCCCCTGCCGAGAAGGCCGGCGAAGCCGCCTCTGTTTTCTATAGCAAGGATGGCGTCGCCACTGAAGTGACTGCGCCATGGGTTCTTTCCAACGTTTCCCCGTGGGTACTTGCTCAGCTGTTGGGTGAAGAACTTCCTGCCGAGAAGCGCCCTGAGGGTGCTCAGGTCAAGGTGAACCTGTTGCTCAAGCGTTTGCCTAAGCTGGCTGATCCCAATGTGACTCCTGAGCAAGCTTTTGGTGGCACTTTCCACATCAACGAGAAGTACTCTCAGCTGCAGACCGCATTTGAGGAAGCTTCCTCAGGAAAGGTTCCGTCGACTCTGCCCTGCGAGATCTACTGCCACTCGCTGAGCGACCCGAGCATCTTGGGTCCCGAACTGCGTGCTTCTGGCGCACAGACCCTGACCGTGTTTGGCATTCACGCACCACATGCTCTCGTCAACCGCGAAAACAACGACGCGGTTCGTGCTGAACTCCAGGCTGCGGTATTGCGCTCACTCAACAGCGTTCTTGCTGAGCCCATCGAAGACGTGCTCATGCGCGATGCCAATGGTGAGCTGTGTGTGGAGACTAAGACCACCCTCGACCTCGAGGACGCGCTCAACATGACCGGTGGAAATATTTTCCACGGACTTCTCTCTTGGCCCTGGGTTGAAGACGGTGATGACCTCTCCACTCCAGCCAAGCGTTGGGGTGTGGCAACGGAGTACCCAGGTGTTTTGCTCTGTGGTTCTGGTGCTCGTCGCGGTGGTGCTGTCTCCGGTATTGGTGGCCACAACGCCGCTATGGCCGTTCTCGAAAGTAACTAATTTCAGCTATGCCTCCTATTGAGAACCTGATTGCGTTCAGCATCGCGGCGCTGGTGATCATTTTGATCCCCGGCCCTTCCGTGATGTTCGCGGTCGGGCGCTCACTTGCCTTGGGCAAGGGCGCCGGTGTTCTCACTGTGGTGGGTAATGCCCTCGGAACTTCTGTCTGGTTAATTGCCGTTGTGCTGGGTCTCGGCGCGATTGTGGCTAGTTCGGAAATCTTGTTCTATGGCATCAAATATGCCGGTGCTGCCTACCTTGCCTATCTCGGTATTCAAGCTTTCCGTCACCGTAAAGACCACGGCTTCGATATTGATTCCTCCGGTGTTCAACAGCCCAAGCTGAAGACTTTGCGTGAAGGTTTTTTGGTGGGCATTAGTAACCCTAAGACCATGGTGTTCTTCACTGCCGTGCTTCCTGGCTTTGTTGACGTGAAGCAGGGCAACGTGATGTTGCAGCTGTTTATTCTCGGTTTAATTTTTGAAATCGTGGGTGTGCTCAGCGACTCGATGTATGCCATCGGTGCAGGTTTAGCGCGCGACTGGTTTGCCCGTGATCCCAAGCGCCTGGCCATCGTTCAGGGCACCGGCGGCATCATGATTGTCGGCTTGGCCATCTGGGTGGCCTTCTTCGACTCGCTCTAGTCGAGAAGTAGCGCAGGCTCTTCAACCACGCTGGCTACGTCTGCCAGGAAGCGGCTTGCCACGTCACCGTCAACTACGCGGTGGTCGAAGCTGGCACCCAAGGTGGTGACAAAGCGAGGACGAACTTCGCCATCCACTACCCAAGGCTTTTGCTTAATTGTTCCCAGCGCCAAAATGCCCACTTCACCAGGGTTCAAGATGGGTGTTCCGGTGTCCATACCGAACACACCAATGTTGGTGACCGTGATCGTTCCACCTGCCATGTCTGCAGGTGACGTCTTACCGTCACGAGCATCCAGGGTGAGCTTCTCCAGAGACTGGGCAAGCTCCAGCAGGCTCATCTCCTGTGAATCTTTCACGTTAGGAACAATGAGACCTCGAGGAGTAGCTGCTGCAACACCCAAGTTCACGTAACGGTGAACAATGATCTCTTTGTCGGTCCAGGTGGAGTTCACTGTGGGGTTGCGTCGCACTGCCCAGATGATGGCCTTAGCCAGAATCAGCAGTGGCGACACCTTTACACCAGCAAAGTCAGGAGAGTTCTTCAAACGCTTGACGAACTCCATGGTGCGAGTGGCATCCACGTCAACAAAGACGGACACGTGTGGAGCAGTGAAAGCGCTCTGGACCATTGCGGTGGCGATAGCCTTACGCACACCCTTGACCGGAATGCGCTCTTCGCGCTCTTCAGGCCATTCGGGGGTTTGAATGTTGCGGAAGACCGAGGCCTGCGATGCGTGACGAATCACATCATCGCGAGTGATTTCTCCGGCAATACCGGTGGCCTGAACCTCTGCGAGGTTCACATCCAAGTCCTTAGCAAGCTTGCGAATCGGTGGCTTAGCAATAACCGGAACAGCTTCGGTCACAGGAAGCGAAACAGGGCGCTTAGCAGCAGGAGCTGCAACAGCCTGTGGAGCTGGTGTCACCACTGCAGGCGCAGCAGGTGGGGTTGGTGCAGGAGCGTTACCGCCGCGGCGGCGGCGGGTGGCAGCGTGTCCACCAACTCCGTAACCAACCAGAACACTTCCGGACGCTTCCTCCTTGGCATCCTTTGCTCCGGCAACCTCGCTGGCATCGGTGACGAACACTTCGTTCGCCATCGCTGCCTGGGCGAGGGTGGGGGTGGGGGCAGTGAGCATCGAATCACCTGCAGTTGTGATGGTGATAATCGCGGTTCCCACCTCGACGGTTTCGCCTTCTTGGGCAAGAAGTTCGCCCACCTGACCCTCATAGGGGCTCGGCAGTTCAACCAGAGACTTGGCAGTCTCAATCTCAACGAGCACGTCGTTGATGGCGACCGAGTCGCCTGGCTTCACTTTCCAGGAGACAATCTCTGCCTCGGTCAGACCTTCGCCAACGTCGGGGAGATAGAACTTAGATACCGTCATCTGGTCACTCCTAGTAACTCAGCACTCGGTCGACAGCGTCGAGGACGCGGTCCGAGTCGGGTAGGTAGATGGCTTCCAGCTTTGCTGGAGGGAAGGGGGTGTCGAAGCCGGCCACACGCAGCACGGGTGCTTCGAGTGAGTAGAACGCCTTCTCAGTAATGGTTGCTGCCAGCTCAGATGCCAGGCTGACATTGCCGGGGGCTTCCTGAGCAATGACGCAACGACCGGTCTTGCGAACTGATTCCAAGATGGGTGCGTAGTCGATGGGTGACAGCGAGCGAACGTCAATGACTTCCAAGCTCATACCCTCAGTTGCGGCAACCTCTGCTGCCTGCAGCAGAACACTCACCATGGCTCCGTGACCAATGACGGTCACGTCGTTGCCTTGGCGAACTACGCGGCTGGCGTGGAGAGGGAAGTTCGATGCCGACGTGTCGACATCTGCCTTAGGCCAATAACGGCTCATGGGCTCGAAGAAGATGACGGGGTCGTTCGACGCGATAGCTTCTTGAATCATCCAGTAGGCGTCGTGAGGATTGCTCGGGCTGACCACGCGCAAACCTGCTGTGTGGAGGAAGTATGCCTCGTTGCTCTCCTGGTGGTGCTCAACTGCACCAATGTGGCCGCCATAAGGAATGCGGATCACGACGGGGAACTGCATGGCACCCTCGTGACGGTTGGTCAGCTTGGCTAGCTGGCTGGTGATCTGGTCAAAGGCGGGGTAGACGAAACCGTTGAACTGAATCTCCACCACTGGGCGGTAGCCACGCATGGCCAAACCGATAGCTGAACCGACGATTCCCGATTCGGCCAAAGGAGTATCGAGCACACGATCTGCACCGAATTCTTGCTTGAGACCTTCGGTCACACGGAAGACACCACCGAGGGTTCCGATGTCTTCACCCATCAAGATGACCTTGGGGTCGTTGAGCATGGCCTGGCGCAGACCTAAGTTGATTGCTTTACCTAAAGGAAGGTTTTCAATAGCCATTAGTGGCCTCCTCCCTGCTCATCAAAAGACGCTTCGTAGTTGGCAAGCCACTCACTCTGTTCGTCCATTACCGGGTGAGGGTCTGAGTAAACGTGGTTGAACATGCTGGCAGGTTCGGGGTTGGGAAGCTCAATCGTGCGGCGACGAACATCGCTGGCAAAATCTGCTGCTTCTTGGTGAACCTCGTCAAAGAACGACTGTGGTGCTCCCGAGTTACGCAAGAACGCTTCCATGCGAGTAATGGGGTCACGGGCAATCCATGACTCCAACTCAGCGTCGGTGCGATACTTCGTGGGGTCATCGCTCGAGGTGTGGGCACCGATGCGGTAGGTGTGAGCCTCAATCAGGCTGGGGCCCTTACCGCTGCGGGCGTCATCGAGCTGCTTTGCGGTAACCGCATAGCTGGCGAAGACGTCATTACCGTCGACCTGAACACCGGGGATGCCGAAACCTTCACCGCGCTTATAGAGCGGAACGCGTGCCTGAGTGCTGACCGGCACTGAGATAGCCCAGTGGTTGTTCTGCACAAAGAAGACCTGAGGGGTTTGGTAGCTCGCAGCGAAGACGAGTGCTTCGCTGACATCTCCTTGGCTGGTCGCACCATCACCGAAGTAAACAATGACTGCCTGGTCGGTGTCTGTGTTTCCGGTGTTGGTTGCACCATCAAAGTTGATGCCCATGCCGTATCCGGTGGCGTGCAGTGCCTGTGATCCGATAACCAGCGTGTAGATGTGGAAGTTGTTGTAGGCAGGGTTTGTTGGGTCCCACCCACCGTGCGACAAACCTCTGAGGACGCGGATGATGTCCACAACATCTATGCCACGAATCATGCCAATCGCGTGCTCGCGGTAAGCGGGGAAGATGTGGTCTTGAGCCTTGGCAGCATGCCCGGAACCAACCTGTGCACCTTCTTGGCCGTGGCTGGGAACCCAGAGAGCGAGTTGGCCCTGGCGCTGCAAGTTCGTTGCTTCGGTATCAAAGCGGCGAATCACAACCATGTCGCGGTAGAACTTGCGGTGGTCTGCTTCAGTCAGGCGCTGGAAATAGGGCAGAAACTCTTCTGCGCTTGCGCTGGGGGCATAGTGTCCCTCGGGCGTGAGGAACTGCACCATGGGATCTAACGTCTCATCGGCCATATACCCAATCTATCCGGTCACAGCCCGCGGAACTGGTAGGTCTTCTACAATCTCTTTCGAAAACCGTAGGAGAATCCCAACTATCAGTCACACCTGCCACAATGGAGATATGAAGTCTCTTCTGCTTTCCACCGTTATTAACGCCATTGCTCTGTGGTTGACCACCGTTTTGATGCCTCAAAACGTGCGGATCATCCCGGAAAACCAGCAAACTCTGGGCTTTGTTTTGACCCTCGCGTTTGTGGCATTCATTTTCGGCATTGTGAACGGCACCATCGGCCGCGTGCTGCGCTTCTTGGCCTTCCCCATCTTTGTGCTGACTCTGGGCTTCATGGCTCTCGTAGTTAATGGCCTCATGCTTATGTTCGTTGCCTGGTTGACTCAGGTTGTGGGCTTTGGTTACGGCCTTGAGGTCTCCAGTTTCTGGGGTGGTTTCTGGGCTGCCATCGTGCTCTCGATTGTCAGCTGGGTTCTGGGCCTCATTCTGCGCCCAGCTGCTGGGAAGTAATTACTTCACGCGATCTGCACGCCACAGCGTGACGGTGGCATCTCCCTGCGTCAGGAAAGTGATGCGCCTGTGCTGAGCAGAAATTGTGCTGTCTCCACTTCGGTCCATCACCGCACCTGTCTCGATATAGCGAGAGAGGTTATGTGCAGGTAAGAGCTCACCCCGTGGCGCAGCAGTAGTTGAATACAACGACCTTGTCACGGTCACATGAGAGGCAACAGCTGCAGTTGTGGCAACACCGCTCAGTGACGGAATGACGTCTTCGGCATGCTCCACCGCAATCAGATTCACTTCTGCTGGAATCTCGACCTGATGCAGTGGTGCACCTACTGTCACCACGTCACTGACGGTGTAGTTACCCGAAGCCGCTAATTGTGCGGCGACTAAACCACCTTGGGAATGCCCCACCAAAATGACGTTGTCTTGTGCAGTGATTCCGGCAGCCCGCATCGCTGCTTCTGCAGCGATGTAGCTGCCAGAATCAAGCTCAGCTATGGCGCTGATATTGCTGGTCATATCCCAGGGTTCTCCAGTGGGTTGAACTCCTGCATCGATGGTGCCGCCGAGATACACCACATAGCCTGAAGGGTAGTGCTCAATCCTGATCTGGGCAGCACCCTCATCTGCTCGGGGTATGCGCTCTATGAGATCTTGATACCCCCGGGGAGGCGGGGTGCTTCCTGCCGCATCTTGATGCACGCGAATAGGGGTTTCCTGCAGTGCCGTGGCACCCACCACACCTAATCCTGTGATGACGGCGGTTGCAACAAGGTCCTCGCCAGCTAATGGACCTGACCTTGCTGGTTGGGGCATTCCCAGCACACCAGCCAGCAAATCATCTGCACCCGAGACGAGGTGTGCTGTGGTCTTCACCACCAGGGGTTGGCTCATGAACTGGCCAGAGTCTGGGAGTTTCTTTTCTAGGGCAGTAATGAACTGATCAAATGGGCTGCCCGGGGTCAGCCGCCGTGCTGCTGCCAGTGCCAACACAATGGCGACTCCTCCCACAACCGCAGGTCCAAAGCTATGAATCAACACAGGCATTGCTCTGCCCAGATTCCACATCAACGTTGAACTGAGATCTTCAGAAATCTGTCGCAGATAGCTTTCCCTCAACGCATATTGACGGGAACCCTCGGCCGTTGCGATGGAGAGTTCTCGAAGTAGTTGAACGGCACGCGTTGCTTGCAGATATGCATGCTGAGCCTGGGGTGATGTGGTGGAGAAGGCGCGGGCATGCTCGAGCGCATGCTCGAGCTTCCACAGTTGAGCATGCAGGCGTCCCGATAAATCATCGAGGGCAATAGTGTCCGCGCCAGTTCCTGCGCGCATCACGGTTGTGTCATCTCTGCCGAGAGGACTTCCCAGCGGGCAGTGTGCAATACCGAAATGACATGTTCAGCACTGTGATCAAAGTTTCTGCGTGAAGGGCCAAACCACAGGGGATCGGGAATACCGACCTTCACTGTGACGAGGGCACTATCGAGAGCATCGGCGAGCGCCAGCCACTGGCTGCGCCCGGCTGGCGTGAAGCCCCCTGATCCCTGTAATTCCCACATTCGAGACACTGTGCCCGGAGAACAGTTCCCTGTTTGTGTGAAACCTCAATCTTGTGGAGTGAATGTTGGGTCTAGCCCTGTGAAGGGATAGCTGTTTTGTTTGGGAGAATAGAAGCATGACGCTTCCTACACAGGTCCTTAGCCCACTCGATGGTCGTTACCAGGCTGTCGTTTCACCTCTGGGTGAATACCTCTCCGAGGCAGGCCTGAACCGTGCTCGTGTCACGGTTGAAGTGGAATGGCTGATCTACCTCACCAACCACAGCATGTTTGGCACCAGCCCATTGAGTGCAGACAACGTTGCTGCATTGCGTGCACTGGTTTCTGACTTTGGTCAGGCTGAGATTGACGAGCTCGCTCGTCTGGAAGCAACTACCCGTCACGATGTGAAGGCTGTGGAGTACTTGGTCCGCGCCAAGCTTTCTGAGCTTGGATTGGACCACATTGCTGAGCTGACTCACTTTGCCTGCACCAGCGAAGACATTAACAACCTCTCCTACGCACTGATCGTGCGCGATGCAACCAAGAACATCTGGTTGCCTGCCCTGCAGGCAGTTATTGCTCGTCTGCGTGAACTCGCTTTGCAATACCGCGACGAGGCAATGTTGGCTAAGACTCACGGTCAGCCTGCAACCCCCACCACCATGGGTAAGGAACTGGCTGTCTTTGTTTACCGCCTCGAGCGCATTCAGAAGCAAATTGAAGGTTCGGAATACCTGGGCAAATTCTCTGGTGCAACCGGAACTTTCTCTGCTCACCTCTCTGCAGACCCTGCAGCGAACTGGCCACAGATTTCTGAAGAGTTTGTAACTTCACTTGGCCTGACCTGGAACCCCCTGACCACCCAGATCGAATCACACGACTGGCAGGCAGAGCTTTACACTCGTATTTCTCACGCAAACCGTGTGATTCACAACCTGGCCACAGACATCTGGACCTACATCTCGATGGGCTACTTCCGCCAGATCCCTCAGGCCGGTGCTACTGGTTCCTCCACCATGCCTCACAAGATCAACCCCATCCGTTTTGAAAACGCAGAGGCTAACCTCGAGCTTTCGTGCGCAGTTCTCGACTCGCTTTCTTCAACCCTGGTCACTAGCCGTTTGCAGCGTGACCTCACTGACTCCACCACCCAGCGCAACGTGGGTGTGGGTTATGGTCACTCTCTCTTGGCTCTGGATAACATCCGCCGTGGTTTAAGTGAGATTGATCTGGACTCTGCCGCTCTAGCTCACGACCTCGACACCAACTGGGAAATCCTAGGTGAAGCCATTCAGACCGTGATTCGCGCTGAAGTTGCTGCGGGACGCTCGAGCATCTCCGACCCTTATGCGCTGCTGAAAGAACTCACCCGCGGTAAGCGCATTGGCCGTGAAGACCTGATTGCGTTTGTCTCTGGCCTAGAAATCGGAGAGGAAGCTAAGGCTCGTCTGCTGGAGCTCACTCCTGCTGGCTATGTTGGCCTTGCTTCAGGCCTTGTTGATTACCTGAAGTAACCACGGTTTCCTCGTCAGTTTCAAGAAATCTTCTCAAGCAAGGTTTTTAAGACCGAACGTTCGCTTTCAGTCAAAGAGTTCATAGCTGGACTGAGTTCTGCAATGCGGGCTTCAAGTCTGTTTCTCAGCTCAATTCCTTGTGGAGTGAGTTCCAGCATTTTGACTCGGCGATCTGGACCGGGTACTCGTTTGACGAGTGACATCTCCTCCAGTTGATCCGCTAGAGGTGTGATGTATGACTTGTCACACCTCAGCCGTGATGCCAACTCAGACATGGGGGCTGGCCCTTCCATGGCGCAAAGGGCTCGAGTAACTGAAACAGGAATATCCATTTCATTCGCGATAGTTGCGAAAAGGTCTTTTGCCTTGTCAGAACTCGCTACAAGCAAATACGAAAGAACTCTGGCCTCGCTGAGCGCGTCTTGTTCGGACATTGAATTCTTTCGTTTAGTTTGTAGATAGTTTAGTTACTAAACTATATTTGTCATTGTTACCGAACTTCTTAATCCCCATTGGAGAAAAATGTCCCATCAATTCCAAATAAGCACGAAGCGTGTTGCTATCGGAACTGTAATTGCTTTACTTGCAAACATCGTCATCTACCTGATTGGTTCAGCAGCTTCAGCAACATGGCAAGTTGGTCTTCCCACAACTGTCAGTTTACCGCTGGTAGTTCTAGCAACCGCTGTCCCGATGATCCTCGGTGGTCTTGTGGTTGGGCTTGTCTCGAAGCGTTGGCCAGGAGTTATTGGAATAGCTTCATGGGTCGTATTGGTCTTTAGCATCGCCGGGGCGCCAAGTGGATACATAGCTTCTCAGAATGCTGCAACTGGAGTTGCTCTTGGCGCAATGCATGTTGTTGTTGGTTTTGCATGGTTTATTTCGATTCGAAACAAGAAGTAGGTGCGTGAAATGAAGCAATATATGGCCGTCAGCACTTTCCACGAAGGCGTGGACATGCAGGAAGTCCTTCGTGTTGTACCCGAAGAAAAACTGAAAGTCGCAGAATTGCAGACAGTTGGACAACTAGGCCAGATTCGGATGGCTGTGCCTCGCGGAAAAGTTTTTCTAGACGTTTTTGCCGAGACTGATCAAGCTGCATTAGAAGTGGTCCGTGAACTTCCCCTGTCTCAGTGGTGGGAAATTGAAGTATTTGAACTTTCTGGAACCGCTTAGTTTTGACCTCAAGCAAGTTCAATCAAGAATGCCCCTCAGGTGAGGGGCATTCTTGGTTAAGTCTTAGTGACCTGTCTTCTCAGGTGCTGTTTTCTCAGGTTCATGGTTCTGCTCTTCAATATCGAGCAGTTCGTTCTTGTTGGGCTTGATTGCCAGAACAAACATGGCCATTGCCACCAGGCAAACAATAAACACGATTCCGAAAGAGATGCTGCTGAGAATCAGGTCGCGTGAGGACATCAGCACAACAAGGCCGGTGAAAATACTCAACAGTGCAGAGACGATGAGGAGCTCTACTGGCTTGAGACGGTCACGGAGTGTGGGGGTGCTCATGAGGAAACCTTTGTCGTTGAGGTGGATTCGGAACGTAGTGAGATGCCGGCAATGACTTGATACACACCAACAATGGCGGCATAGGCACCAAAGATGCCCACGGCATAGACGTCATTCATGGGAATGACTGCTTCAATAATGGCCAAGATGGCTGTGAAACCACCGATGGTGAGCCATTCCTTGGCAACCGTGCGATTGCTTTCGCGGTAACCGGCATAGAGCTCAAGAACTGCAGAGACACCAGCCCAGATGCTCAGCACCAGTAAAAATGCGGGAAGACCACCATTGAGCGTGGCGGCAGCAACAGCTGCTGCCACAACAGTGGCAATGGATTGGATGCCGAAGAGCGTGCGATTGAGACCTTCGAGAGGAATCGACATCACGCTGAACATGATGGTGGCAGCCAAGATAAAGGCAAAGCCGACGAATACGGTCAGTCCCACTGCGGCTGCGTGGTTACGTGTGAACGTAATGATCACAGCAGCAACGAGTGTGGGGATGGCGCGCAAAATAAGCGCGTTGCCCACACGAGGAAGAGAACTTTCAGCGATTGCCACGGTTCAAGTCTACGGCGTCGACCAGGGGTGTTTTCCCGGCTAAACCTTAGGCATATCGGCAAAACGAGAGAGGTGACCCTGGAATCCGACCGTGATTGTGGCGGTAGGACCGTTACGGTGCTTGGCAACGATGAAGTCTGCCTCACCTGCACGGGGGTTCTCTTTTTCGTATGCACTTTCACGGTGCAGAAGGATAACCATGTCCGCATCCTGCTCGAGCGATCCAGATTCACGCAGATCGGAGATTGCGGGCTTCTTATCTGATCGTTGTTCCGGACCACGGTTGAGCTGAGACAGGGCAATAACGGGAACTTGAAGCTCCTTCGCCATGAGCTTGAGTGCACGTGAGAACTCAGAAACTTCTTGCTGGCGGCTTTCAACCTTCTTGCCTGAGGTCATCAGCTGCAAGTAGTCGATCACAACCATTTTCAGGCCAACCTTTTGCTTGAGGCGACGGCATTTAGCGCGAATCTCCACCAAGGTCATGTTGGGGCTGTCATCGATATAGAACGGAGCATCGTTGATGCGGCCACGTGTGCTGGCAATCGTGGTCCAGTCACGGTTGTCCACTGTTCCCTTACGCATGTTCTGGAGTGGAACGGATGCTTCAGCAGAGAGCAAACGCATTGCGATTTCTGACTTACCCATTTCGAGGGAGAAGAAGATTGCCGGCATATTGTTCTTGATCGAGGCAGCACGGCAGAAGTCCAGCGCCAGTGTCGACTTACCCAGAGCAGGACGTGCTGCCACGATGATGAGCTGACCGGGGTGGAAGCCGTTGGTGAGCTCATCCAGGTCAGCGAAACCGGTGGGAACACCGGTCATCTGACCATCGCGACCCTTCGCGGCCTCAATTTCAAGGATTGCCGTGTCCACGGCATCCGTCAGTGGCACGTAATCTTCGGTTTCGACAGAACCGGTGACCTGATAAATCTCTGCTTGTGCTGTGTTGACCAGGTCTACTGCTTCACCTTCACCGGCGTAGCCCATCTGAACGATGCGAGTTCCTGCCTCAACCAGGCGGCGCAAAAGTGCTCGTTCAGAAACAATGTTGGCGTAGTAGCCAGCATTTGCAGCGGTGGGGACCAGCGAAGTGAGGGTGTGCAGATACTCTGCACCACCAGCACGGCCGAGTTCACCTGATTTGGTGAGTTCATCGGTGACGGTAATGACGTCTGTGGGTTCACCGTGTGAATACAGAGACATAATGGCGTCAAAGATGACCTCGTGCTTAGGGATGTAGAAGTCATTCCCACGAAGAATCTCGACGACGTCCGCTACTGCGTCCTTGCTGAGCAGCATGCCGCCGAGAGCACTTTGCTCCGCAAGAAGATCGTGCGGAGGAGTTCGTTCGCCTTGCCAGTTTTCGCGAGAGTCGCCGGGAGTACCGAGGTGTGCAATAGACATGCTCACGACTCCTTATATTTCTGGGCAGGTGGATAGCAATGAAGATAATCCAAGCCTCTGACATTGATCTGAGTAGAGACCTAATGAGAGGTGTATCCCAAGATTAGGAAGTTGGTCTATACACAGCAAATAGTCCTGTGGATAACTCTGTGCATGAAACCTGTGAAACGCCGGTGAGACTGTTCATAAGCTGGGGATTAAGTTGTGGATAGAGGAAAAAGTTTACCTAAAAAATTCATTCTGAACAGCTATTTTAGTTATCCCAAGGTGTGAACATTAATTTCCTTCAAGCATGTGTTTAAGCTTGGGGACAATTCATACATGTGTGTATAAATTTGACCCCTTAAACCTCTTGCGTTGTACCCCATACAGGAGTACATAACGACAATTTCAGGCAACAAGAAAGGGCGGGAAGCATACGCTTCCCGCCCTTGAGAGTTCTTTTCAGGAATTACTTTGCAGCAACAACCTGGATGGTGATGGTTGCAACGATGTCGTCACGCAGACGAACGGTTGCTTCGTGCTCACCAGTGAACTTGATGGGGTTTGCAATCTCGATCTTGCGCTTGTCGATAGCGCCAACACCGGCACTCTCAACAGCAGCAGCAATGTGCTCGGTCTTGACCGAACCAAAGAGACGGCCGTCGCGGCCAACCTTCACAGCAAGCTTGACCTTGTTGTTTTCGATCTTTGCCTTGAGGGCCTGTGCCTCTTCGAGAGTTGCGAGTTCGCGAGCTACGCGAGCAGCACGAATCTGCTCAACTTGCTTCTCGCCACCGCGGGACCAGACAACTGCCAGGCCCTGAGGAACCAGGTAGTTACGTGCGTAACCGTCCTTTACCTCGACAACGTCACCAGCAGAACCAACACCGGAGACTTCATTCGTAAGAATCAACTTAGACATGTGGGGACTCCTTAGCGGCCAGCGCCTGCGTAGGGAAGAAGAGCCATCTCGCGGGCGTTCTTAACTGCCTTGGCGATGAGGCGCTGCTCCTGGACAGAAACACCGGTGATACGGCGAGCGCGGATCTTTCCACGCTCAGAAACGAACTTGCGAAGAGTGGCGACGTCCTTGTAGTCGATCACACCAACGCGGATAGCCTTCGCAGGTGCGAGAGCCTTAGCGCCCTTTGCACCGCGGAGTGGCTTGCGGGCTCCGCCGCTAGCTTTTCCAGCCATGATTACCTAACTTTCGTAAATTTTTAAGGGGTTCAACGTGTGCTGAACCTCAAGAGGGATGCTTAGAACGGCGTATCGTCAGCGGGGATACCAGGGGTGTTCCATGGATCTGCTGCAGGAGCGGTTGGCGAACCCCAAGGTTCGTCGTTGCCTGCAGGCATACCTGGGCGACCCGAGTTAGCCGCGCGGCTCACAGTTGCCGTGGCGTAACGAAGCGAAGGACCGATCTCATCTACTTCGAGTTCGATCGTGGTTCGCTTTTCGCCTTCCTTGGTCTCGTAAGAGCGCTGCTTGAGTCGACCGGTTGCAATGACGCGAGAGCCCTTAGTCAGGCTGCCTGCGACGTGCTCGGCAAACTCGCGCCACACGCTGGCACGAAGGAAGAGAGCCTCGCCATCTTTCCACTCGTTTGATGCGCGATCGAAATTGCGCGGAGTAGAGGCAATGGTGAAGTTGGCGACTGCGAGTCCGTTCTGCGTGTAACGCAGTTCGGGGTCACTCGTGAGGTTACCCACCACGGTGATGACTGTTTCGCCGGCCATGTTACTTACGCGTCCTTCGAAGCCTTGGCGGGAGCGGCAGCCTTGCGGGCAGCCTTCTCGTCAGCAAGCTTTGCAGCAGCGGCAACCATAGCGATGGCTTCCTCTGCACGCAGAACCTTGGTGCGCATAACAGCTTCAGAAAGCTTCAGCTGGCGGTCAAGCTCGACGGTTGCGTCGGCGCTTGAGGTGAAGTTCACGACAGCGTAGATGCCCTCGGACTTCTTGTTGATCTCGTAAGCCAAACGACGCTTACCCCAGATGTCAACGTTCTCGATGGTTCCACCATCGTTACGAATGACGTTGAGGAACTTGTCAAGGCTGGGAGCTACGGTGCGCTCATCGATCTCTGGATCGAGGATGACCATCAACTCGTACTGATGCATGACTAACCCACCTCCTTCGGACTAAAACGGATACAGACGGTCTGTATCAGGAGGGTTGTGCATGTGCCATCTGAGGAGGCCGGATACTTCCGGCGCACAGACAACTTCCCCAGTCTAGACCGGAATCGGGCCTTGCGCCAATCCGCGCAGGCCCACATCGGCTCAAACTAGCGGTTGGCCCACCAGGTCAGCAGTCGTTCCTTGGCTAGCTTTGGGCCGATGGGGCCCTCATCTAGTCGAACGTTGAGCAAGTAGTTATAGGCCTGTCCCACGTCACGGCCTGCCGGAATCCCCAGAATCTCCATGATTTCTTCACCATTGAGGTCGGGGCGAATGGCCGCCATCTCCTCTGCTTCGGAGAGTTCGGTAATGCGATTCTCCAAATCGTCATAGGCAAAAGCGAGGCGGTCTGCCTTGCGCTTATTGCGCGTGGTGACATCGGCGCGAGTGAGGATGTGGAGACGCTCAAGCAGCTCTCCCGCATCGCGGGCATAGCGCCGCACGGCAGAATCACTCCAGGCTGCATCGGAATAACCAAAGAAGCGCAGGTGTAATTCGATCAGTCTGGCCACGTTCTGCGTGGTTTCCTTATCGAAGCGCAGCGCTTTCATGCGTTTGGTGGCCAACTTGGCGCCGACGAGGTCGTGGTGGTGGAAGCTCACCGCGCCACCAGGTTCAAGGTGGCGAGTTGCTGGCTTGCCAATATCGTGCAACAAGGCGGCTAAACGCAGGGTGAGATCGCCTGGTTCTCCCGGGTGTCGCTCTTTCTCAAGATCAATGGCCTGCTCCAGCACGGTCAACGAGTGTTCGTAGACGTCTTTGTGGTGGTGGTGCTCATCAACTTCCAGGCGCAGCGCTGGAATTTCAGGCAGTACCAAAGCAGCAATGCCCGTGCTCACCAGTAATTCAATGCCTGCACGTGGCTTGTCCGTGAGCAAAAGCTTGCATAATTCTTCATTAACCCGCTCGGCCGAGATGTTCTCGATCGAGGCGGCGTATTCGGTCATTGCCCATTCGGTTTCTTCATCCAGGGCAAAACCCAGCTGGGAGGAGAAACGGGCAGCACGCATCATGCGCAACGGGTCTTCGGTAAATGACACCTCTGCGGACTTGGGCGCTCGCAAAATGCCTGCCATCAGGTCTTCAACCCCGCCGGAGGGGTCAACCAGAACCAGTTCAGGTAACCGAACGGCCATCGCATTCACGCGGAAATCGCGTCTGGTCAGGTCTTCTTCGAGACTGTCACCAAATGCCACGATGGGCTTGCGGGTCTTGCCGTCATACTTGTCTGCCCGGTAAGTGGTGATCTCAACCTTCTCGCCGGCTATTTGTGCACCGATGGTGCCAAAGTCACGGCCAATATCCCAGTGTGCTTCCGAGATGGGCTCAACAACCCGGATGATGTCATCCGGTAGTGCATTCGTGGTGAAATCCAGGTCGTGCACTATGTGACCGAGGAACGCATCACGCACTGGGCCACCAACAAGAGCAAGCTCATATCCGGCATCGGCAAATGCTGCCGCCAAGCGTGAAACACTGGCCGACTTACTCAACTGAGTAATGGATTCGATTGCGGAAGAAACACTGAGCATTTCCCGTCAGTCTACGGGGAGCATCCAGATGTTCACCGGTTGCGACGCCTACAATGGCAGGATGCCTTCCCTGCTGATCAGACGCGCTGTGCGCACTGTGTCTGCAACGATTCTCACCGTTGTGGTGAGCGCAGCAGGGGTCATCACTGGCACACAGGTTGCCCAGGCTGCCCACACCGCTTCAATTGTGCTCACCCCAGCTGTGGTCAGTGCAGGCCCGGGCGAGAATTTGGCTATCACCGTGCACGTGAGTAACACCAGTTCCGTGGCCCTGCCCGAAGGTGAAGCGGTGATTACCGCGCCTTCAACGGCCATTTCTTCTGTTGAAGATCTGGACGCCTGGTTTGCTGCCTCAGATAAGGACACTCAGCCTGGTCGCTATCTCGACACCATCGATATTCCCGAGGTTGCAGCTGGAAAAACTGTTGATGTGACGGCTGAGATTGCCCTGTCTGCAGGTCGTTTCGGGGGAGTATGGGGCGCTCGCGGTCTTGCGGTTGATTATGTTCTCGACGGAGACAGCGCGGCGAGCTCCAGGTCTTCATTCATCTGGACCCCCACTGCTGCACCAAGTTCAGTAGCTTTCACCGGAATTTTGCCCATTGTTCCCCCGCCCAGCACCTCAGGTTTGCTCACCGCTCAGGAGCTGACTGAACTGACTGGTCCCAGTGGGATCTTGACCCGCCAACTCTCTGTTGCACAAGCTCGCCCGGTTGCCATCGGTGTTGACCCACGCATTCTCGCCTCGATTGATGCCCTCGGAGACAAAGCCCCCGAGGGTGCTCTGGCGTGGTTAGAACTGCTGACTTCTCTGCCCAACGAGAGCTTCCTGCTCTCCTACGCAGATGCAGACATTTCTGCCCAGGCGCAATCTGGTCTCCAGACACTACTTGCCCCCTCAATCTCTGATGTGGTGACGGCACCGGTTGACACAAGCCCCAGTCCAACCACCAGCGGGGCCCCCAGCACCACTCCTTCTGCAAACCCCGCCCCCGTTGCACGTCCGGTCTTCACCCCCACGGTGAACAACATTGCCTGGCCTGTGGCGAACTCAGTAATTGCTTCTGATCTGGGTATTTTCTCTGGCAGTGGCTTCACGGCTGCCATCTTGTCTTCGGGCAATGTCAGCGGCGATGTTCTTTCTGTCGGTGTGGCAAGTGGGTTGCCCTCCGTGGTGACCCTGGATGGTCTTAGCTCCGCACTGAACAACAATGATGCTTCCCGCGCTGCCGCCTACCTGGCCGTTTCTGCCAGTGACGAGACGCAAGCAGGCAAAGCTTTTGCCGCGTTGCCACGTGAAACATTCAGCATCACCGGACTTACCAAACTTGGCATGACCTTGGACACTGTGCTGGGTCAGAACTGGGTAAGCACTGGCTCGCTGACCACAAGCCTGGCTGGTGCATCGTCAGCATTAGGTATCACAGACTCCCCCGAGTCCTCACAGCGCATTTCGGTCGTGAGCAGCTTGCTTGCACGCAATGCGGCTTTGGGTTCTTTCGCGACCATTGCCGAAGACCCCACGTTGATTACCAACCCGGCAAGCAGGGAACTCGCTGCCGTGCTTTCAGTGGGCTGGATTACCAACTCCCAGTGGTCCACTGCCGTGACCCAGAGCATGCGTGCGAGTCAGAAAGTGCTCAACTCGGTCTCTGTAGTTACCAGTAGCACCATCAACATGGTCGGTGGTCAGGCAAATATCCCGATTTCTGTGCACAACGCCTTGCTGCAACCAGTGACCGTGGTGGTCAATGCTGATCCAAACAATGCCCGCCTGATTGTTAAGGGTGCGGAAAAAATCACCATTCAGCCCGAATCACAGGCCAAGGCACAGATTCCTGTGCAAGCACAGGTCAGTAATGGCAGTGCCATCCTCTCGGTGAGCTTGCAGTCTGTCGATGGTGTGCCCGTGGGTGAACCCGTCTCCATCCCCATCAATGTCCGTGCCGACTGGGAGCTGTGGGGCCTGGGCGGGGTTGCGATTGCCTTTGTTGGTCTGCTCACCGCTGGTGTGATTCGAACCCTGCGACGTCGTCGCAGTTCACAAGCCTAAACAGGCCCACATAATCTCCAGCTGTGGGAATATCCGGCCAGTAGACTGGGTTTACTTCTGTGCCGAATAATTCGGCGTCATTCTTTGTTTTTCTTGGAGTTTTCGTGCGTCAAGTCATCATCATTGGTTCAGGTCCCGCCGGGTATACCGCCGCGATCTATGCTGCACGCGCCAACTTCAAGCCCCTCGTCATTGCTTCCTCTGTGGAGGCCGGTGGCGAACTCATGAACACCACTGAGGTAGAGAACTTCCCTGGATTCCCCGAAGGAATCATGGGCCCCGAGCTCATGATGAAGATGCAGGAGCAGGCAGAAAAGTTCGGTGCTGAAATCCTGATGGATGACGTCGTCAGCGTTGAATTAGCTGGCGACATCAAGCGTGTGACCACCGGTGGTGGCCAGACTTTTGAGGCTCTCAGCGTCATCTTCGCTACCGGTTCTGCCAACCGCAAGCTCGGTCTTCCAGATGAGGATCGCCTCTCCGGTCACGGAGTTTCCTGGTGTGCAACCTGCGATGGTTTCTTCTTCCGCCAAAAGACCGTGGCCATCGTTGGTGGTGGTGACTCCGCTATGGAGGAAGCGAACTTCCTGACTCGCTTTGCAGACAAGGTCTATGTCATTCACCGCTCAGAGACTCTGCGTGCATCAAAAATCATGCAAGATCGTGCACTCGCAAACCCCAAGATTGAATTCCTATGGAACTCTGCTGTTGATTCACTCAACGGAGAGGCTGCATTGGAGAGCGTCACCCTCAAGAACACCGTCACCGGTGAAAAGAGTGAGGTTGAACTCCAGGGATTGTTCATTGCCATTGGTAATGACCCCCGCACCCAGCTCATTCACGGCCAGCTCGACCTCACCCCTGAGGGAACAGTTGCCGTGAAGGGTCGCTCCTCTAAGACCAACCTCACCGGTGTCTTTGCCGCTGGTGACGTGGTTGACCCCACCTACCGTCAGGCAGTTACCGCTGCCGCCAGTGGAACTGTTGCTGCCCTCGATGCAGAACACTTCCTCCAGTCACTTCCTGCCGACGTGCTCGCGCATGCCGAAAACAACTAAACACAAGGAGTAATCATGTCTGCAGCACCCGCAGTTACTGACGCCAGCTTTGACGCTGACGTTCTCAAGAGCGGCAAGCCTGTTCTCGTTGACTTCTGGGCTGAATGGTGTGGCCCTTGCCGCGCTGTCGGACCCATCCTCGACCAGATCCGTGCAGAACACGGTGACAAGATCGAGATCGTGAAGCTCAACGTGGACGAAAACCCACAAACCGCCATGGCCTACCAGATCACCTCGATTCCTGCGATGAAGGTTTTCGTCAACGGTGAAGTGACCAAGACCATCATTGGTGCCAAGCCCAAGCCAGCGCTTGAGCACGATCTGGCCGACTACATCGGCTAATTCGCACTCCTTACGTTGGCCGTCTGAGAATCATCAGGCGGCCAACGGCGTTTAACCCCCAAAATTCCCAACTACGATTGTCTACATGGCCGAGAACACCGAGACCGGTCAAGGAATCAACCTTGACCCCTGGTTCAATCACTATGCCAGCCGTTCGTCCGGTCTGAGTGCCTCTGAAGTGCGCGCGCTGTTCGCGGTTGCCTCTCGCCCTGAAGTTGTCTCCCTCGCCGGTGGTATGCCCTACGTCCGCGCACTGCCTGAGTCGCTGGTCAATGGCGCCTTGGAAAAGGTGATGCAAGAAAACGGGCCTATGGCCATGCAATACGGTTCTGGTCAGGGCGTTCCTGCACTGCGTGAACAAATCCTGGAAATCATGGCCTTGGAGGGTATTTCAGCCTCGGTCGATGATGTTGTGGTCACTACCGGAAGCCAGCAGGCTCTGGACTTAGTGACCAAGCTCTTCATTGATCCAGGTGACGTGATTTTGGCTGAAGCACCCAGTTATGTGGGAGCTATAGGTGTTTTCCGCAGCTACCAGGCAGATGTGGTGCACGTCCTGATGGACGAGCACGGACTCATTCCTGAGAAGCTGCGTGAGGCAATCGCTGAGGTGAAAGCCTCTGGCCGCACCATCAAGTTCCTCTACACAATCCCTAACTTCCACAACCCTGCTGGTGTGACCCTCTCGGCCGAGCGTCGCCCCGAGATTCTGCAGATTTGCCAGAGCAACGGCATTCTCATCTTGGAAGATAACCCCTACGGCCTGCTTTCTTTCGAAGAGGACGTTCCTCCCGCTATTCGTTCACTCAACGAAGACGGTGTGATCTATTTAGGTTCGTTCTCTAAGACCTTGGCACCGGGTTTCCGCGTGGGCTGGGCGCTAGCCCCTCACGCTATTCGCGAAAAGCTGGTTCTGGCTGCTGAAGCTGCCATTTTGTGCCCCAGCTCATTCAGTCAGATGGTGATTTCTGAATATCTCAGCCAGGCGGACTGGAAGGGTCAGATTGAAACCTTCCGTGGTGTGTATAAAGAACGCCGTGATGCCATGCTCGAAGCACTCGAGGAGCACCTGCCCGATTTGAGTTGGAATGTGCCCAACGGTGGTTTCTACATCTGGTGCTCACTACCTGAAAACCTTGATTCCAAGGCGATGTTGCCTCGTGCGGTGACCGAACTTGTTGCTTACACCCCCGGAACCGCGTTCTTTGCTGACGGTGGTGGACGCCAGAACCTGCGTCTGTCTTTCTGCTACCCCACCCCGGAAAACATCAAGGTCGGTATTCGCCGACTGGCCACCGTCATTCGTGGCGAGTTAGACCTGCTTGCCGACTTTGCCGGAACCGGTTCCTTGACCGCAGCCGCCGGTGACGACAACGTTATTGCCCCACCACCAGACCTGAGCTAAAAGAGGCCTTTATGTCATCACTCAACATTGCAGTGCTTTCCGGTGGTATTTCCCACGAACGCGAGGTTTCCTTGCGATCTGGGCGCCGTGTTGCTGACGCTCTGACTGCTCGTGGTCACAACGTCACCATCATTGACCCAGATGCGTCTTTGTTTGCTCAGCTGAACACCCTCCAGCCCGATGTGGTCTGGCCTGCACTCCACGGTTCTAGTGGTGAAGATGGCGCCATCTTGGATCTTCTTCACGCTGCTGGCCACAACTACGTCGGTCCCTCCGCGGCCGCAGCGCGCTTGGCCTGGTCCAAGCCTGTTGCCAAGACGTTGGTTTCACGTGCTGAGGTGAAAACAGCTCCTTCCATCACTGTTGCACGTGAAGCATTCCGTGAACTTGGTGCCGGGTCAGTTCTTGAATTAATTGCCTCTGAACTGGGTAATCATGTTGTTGTGAAGCCTGCTTCTGGCGGCTCAGCACAGGGTGTGTCCATCGTGACAAAGTCCGAAGATCTCCCTCGTGCCATGGTTGATGCCTTCACCTACCACGACGTTGCGCTGGTGGAGAAGTTCATTGCGGGCACTGAAGTGGCCGTGACGGTCACAGATGGTGTTACCGGGGCCTCTGCCCTGCCTGCGGTCGAAATCGTGCCTCTGGATGGCGTCTACAGCTTTGAGGCCCGTTATAACGCCGGCGAAACCACCTTCTTTGTTCCAGCGCGAGTATCGGACGAGGTAGCAGCCAAGATTGCTGCTGCGGCGGTGAATGTTCACGAGACCTTAGGCCTGTCACAGCTTTCTCGTATTGACCTCATCGTGGACGAAAACGGGGAGCCCTGGTTCTTAGAGGCCAATGCGCTTCCTGGCTTGACCGAGACCTCGAGTGCACCACTGGCTATTGAAGCTTCTGGTGTTGACCTCGGTCAGCTTTACGAAGCTCTCGCTCGCGCAGCAGCCAACTAGGCGGTTGCCCGCCCACGTTTCACGTGGAAACTAATTCTGACCGAACGGTGTCTCGCCGAGTTCGGTGAGGATTCGGTTGAGGTCACCAATGGTGGCAAATTCGATGCTGATCAGGCCTTTTTTAGCTGACAGTGCAATTTTCACTCGGGTGTCGAGACGATCACCGAGGCGCTCAGCGATCTCGTCGAGGTGACCGCGACGGGTGCCAGCAACAGGCTTGGGCTTCTTGGCCGTGGGGGCTTCACCCGCGAGTGCTTCAGCCGCGCGAACCGAGAGGTCCTCGTTCACAATCTTGTCAGCCAGGCGCTGCATGGCGTCGGGGTCGCCGACCGCCAAGATGGCACGGGCGTGACCTGCGCTGAGCACACCGGCAGCAACGCGCTTTTGAACCAGGGGTGGCAGGCGCAGCAAACGGATGGTGTTTGAGATCTGGGGACGTGAACGCCCAATACGCTCAGCAAGCTGTTCTTGGGTAATACCAAAGTCAGCCATGAGCTGTTGGTAGGCAGAAGCTTCTTCCAGGGGGTTCAGCTGGGAACGGTGGAGGTTTTCCAGCAGGGCGTCGCGGAGCATGTCTTCATCTGCGGTGTCGCGGATGATGACCGGGATCTGCTCGAGGCCAACTTCCTTTGATGCGCGCAGACGACGCTCACCCATGATGAGTTCATAGTTCTCAGAACCAGGGATGGTGCGAACCACGATGGGCTGCAAGATACCGATTTCACGGATACTGTGAACCAATTCCGCCAGATCTTCGGGGTTGAAGACCTTGCGTGGCTGCTGAGGGTTGGGAACGACCAGGTTGGGGGAGATGAACGCCAGACGCGCACCTGGAACCTCAACCAAATCGGCATCATTGTTTTCCACAACAGGAATAGCCCCGGTGCCCACCTGGTCAGGGAAGAAGACGTCTACGGGGCGCTCGGAAGCTGGCGCTGTCGGAATGAGTGAACCAATACCTCGGCCTAAGCCTGTGCGCTTATTCGTTGCCATGGGTTGCCTCCTGGGTTGTGGTTCCGGCAGACACAGGTGCACCGCGCATAGCGATTTCGTGTGCTGCTTCGATGTAAGAAATAGAGCCGACCGACAAGGTGTCATAGCTGACAACTGTCTGGCTGTAGCTGGGGGCCTCAGAAACGCGCACAGCGCGTGGAATGACGGCGTTGAGCACCTGCTGGGGGAAGTGCTGGCGCACATCTGCTGCAACCTCGTGGGCGAGGCGTGTGCGGCTATCAAACATGGTCAGCAAGATGGTGGAGACCTGTAGGTAGGGGTTCAGCCCCTGGTTAATCATCTCAATGGTGCTCAGCAGCTGAGAGAGGCCTTCCAGCGCGTAATACTCACACTGAATGGGGATGAGGACTTCGCGTGCGGAAGAAAAGGCGTTGATGGTGAGCAAGCCCAACGACGGTGGGCAATCGATGAAGACGTAGTGATACTGGTTGCCTTCGGCAAAGAAACGCTCAAGCGCATCGCGCAGCAGATATTCGCGGCGATCAATGCTGAACATTTGAATTTCGGCACCAGCAAGGTCCAGGTTGGAGGGAGCGCAATACAGTTCTCCTTCCTCGGTGCTCTTCTGAATGACAGAACTTAGCGGCTTACCCTCGACCAATACGTCATAAATGCTGGGGATATCACCGTGGTGGTCGATTCCCAGTGCCGTGGAGGCATTTCCTTGCGGATCGAGGTCAATAACCAGCACACGGGCACCGAACCGGGCTAGTGCTGCCGCGATGTTGACGGTAGTTGTGGTCTTTCCCACGCCACCCTTTTGGTTAGACACCGTGAACACTCGTGGCCTGCTGGGCAATGGGGGTGCAGGGCCGTCCAGAATGCGACGGCGTGCAGTGAGATCACTCAGTTCGCGCGCCAAAGGGGAATCGATCTCCACAGCGGGAGTATCAATCGATTCTTCTGGATGTTTCACGTGAAACCTTTGGGTCAAACAAGTGCGGAACGAGGTCTACTCAACTGTAGCCCGAACCACCCTCGTTACGTCATCGAGGAGGCCTTCACCCAGAGTGAGGACCTCGACATTGCTGAGTTTGAAGGCGCGAATCTGCTTTGTAGCGGCGTCAATTTCCGCTGCGGCGCCTGCGCCCTTCATCAAGACGAGTTCTCCGCCGGGGCGAACCAGGGGAGCGGTCATGGGGATGAGCTTCTTCAGGGCGCTGACCGCGCGAGCGGTGACTTGATCCAGCAGAACGTCCCTGCGCACATCTTCTGCACGATCGCGCACAACCGTGACGTTGGTGAGCCCCAGCGCTGCAACCTGATCGTTGAGCCAGGCCGTGCGACGCTCCATGGGTTCAATCAAAACAAACTCGACGTCTGGGCGGGCAATAGCCAACACCAGCCCGGGAAGGCCGGCGCCACTACCCACATCTCCCACGCGGCCATGAAGCAACGGCGCAACAATGCCGCAGTTGAGAATATGGCGAGACCACAGGCGTGGAAGCTCCAAGGGACCAATAAGCCCCAGTTCTTCGCCGTATTGAGCCAAGTTGGCTGTGAATTGGCGGGCTAGGGCTAACTGATCACCAAATACGAGAGCCGCTTGAGCTGGCTCTGCTTCATACTCGGGAATCAATGTTTCACGTGAAACTATGCGCCGGCGGTGATGACGGTGTGGCGGTCCTTGCCCTCACCATCGGAGTGTGACACCAGGCCACGCTCGCTCACCAAGTCGTGCACAAGCTTGCGCTCGTAGGAACTCATGGGAGGAAGAGCTGCTGCCGCTGCGCCTGCTTCGAGGCGTGCTGCAGCTGCGTCAACGAGAGCTGCGAGCTCCTGCTCGCGGGTTTCGCGAGAGCCGCCCACGTCCAAAATGAGGCGTGAGTACTGACCAGTCTTGTTCTGAACAGCCAAACGAGTGAGCTCCTGCAGGGCAGAAACTGTCTCGGGACGAGAGAGAACGCGAACATTTCCCTGCTCCGATGCGGTTACTGAAACATAGGCGCGGCCATTGCGCGCATCAATGTCGAGGTCGCCGTCGAGATCAGCGATATCAAGGAGTTCTTCGATGTAGTCAGCTGCTACTTCGCCCTCGTTTTCGAGGTCAGAGATGCTGGGAGCAGCTTTGGGCTCAGTTGTGAGGTCTTCAGACATAGTTATTTCTTCTTTCCGGACTTCTTTGCGCGGTTCTTGCTCACGGGCTGCGCGCGTTGAATGGGCTTAGGGGCTTCTACTTCAATAACCTCAGCGGCTCCCTTGGGAAGCTTTCCGCGACGAGCAAGGCGCTCTTCACGGTCTTTAGCTGCCTGGCTACCAGGGGTTGGCATGTTGCGAATAACGATGAACTGCTGTCCCATGGTCCAGAAGTTGGACACCAGCCAGTAGAACATCACGCCGAGGGGGAATGCGAAACCAGAGAATGCGAAAACGAGGGGGAGGACGTAGAGAAGGATGCGCTGCTGACGGAAAGCAGGGCTTGCCTTGGTCTCTTCAGACATGTTCTTTGACACGATCTGCAGCTGAGTAATGAACTGCGAAGCAGTCATCAGCACAACCATGACACCCGCGATCACCATGACGGCAACCTGTGGTGGGTTCATCGAAGCAGCGCCCTGGAAGCTTTCGTGCAGGGGTGCAAGGCCAAACAGGCTTGCGTTAGAGAACTGAACCGCGAGCTGCTGGGTCATGAAGCCGATACCGGCATTACCCTTCTGAGCTTCACTCAGTACGGAGAACAAACCGAAGAAGATCGGCATCTGCAGCAGCAAGGGAAGGCAGGAACTCAGTGGGTTGCTGCCCGTGCGACGGTAAAGCTCCATGGTCTCGCGTGACATTGCCTCGCGAGAGAACTGGTCCTTCTTGCCCTTGTATTTGTCCTGGATCTTCTTGAGTTCAGGCGCAATTTCAAGCATCTTGCGCTGGCTCTTAATCTGTCGAACAAAGACCGGGATCAGGGCCGCGCGAACAACGACCACCAGACCGACAATGGCCAGAACCCAGGTTGCACCTGCAGCGGGATCCATGCCCATCGCGGTAAACAGGGAGTGGAAGCTGACCAGAATGAATTCGATAGCCCACTTAATGGGCCACAGAATCGCGCCGATAATGTCCATAGGAGCGTTATGCCCTTCCTTCGTTCATCACAACGAAACCTAGTGTTGTGACTCTAAAAAACTTGTGCTTCGCTGGCGGTACATCATCGACGCCACCGAGTGCCCACGGGTTGCACCTCCCTAGCCTACGCAGTGTTAGGCCAGAACCCACAATGAGACCCCGTTGTTGAAGTGCTTGAAGTCCGTAATGTGAGCACGTGGGGTAGTACCGACAGACATCTCCATACAGCGGAGAGATCACTTTTCGATAGACCAGCGCTAAAGAAATCATGATGTTTCGTGGCAGTAGATAGAGAAACCACAAGAGCTTCTTCATGCGTGAACCTTCAGCTTCTCTAAGGTCTTGAGCACATCAGAGTGAAGCTCGTCCCAGCTCGCCGCAGCTGCAGCGGGCAAGGCGCGGATGACTATATCCGCACTGCGCGCATCTTTGACTTCCCATGCGATTGCTCGAAGCTGGCGGCGTACCCGGTTACGAGTCGGCGCATTACCTACAGCTTTAGAGGTGACAATCCCGAAACGAGAAAGACCTCGGTCGCTGGCTAGTGCATAAGCAACAACCAAAGACGAGGTCTGTTTCGTTCCGCGACGAGTAATTCGGCGGAAGTCCGTTGGCAAAGCCAATCGGTGTGCCCGATCGAGCACGGCCGATACTAAGCGGAGAGTTCGGAGCGGCCCTTACGGCGGCGAGCTGCCAGGATGGCACGGCCGGCGCGGGTACGCATACGAAGGCGGAAACCGTGCACCTTGGCGCGGCGGCGGTTGTTTGGCTGGAACGTTCTCTTGCTCATAAGTCAATCTCCATAGGAAGCTGATGTCGCGCGCCCACGAGAGCGCGGCGCAAAACATTGGGATGCGCTAAAGGCATCAACCTATTAAATCTAAGGCTTTGTGGCGCTCGCGTCAAACCAGAGCACACATCAACCCAAGATTATGAATGTAAGTGCCCCACCTTTTTTGTAACGACACGCAAAAATGTTTAAACCCGAGTTGCCTTCATCCACAGGTTTTCGATACGGTCGTAGAAGTTATCCCCAGCTTTTCACGCTTACGGTCGTAGGTCTAGGTGAAACAGTCACACTACGGTGGATAACTTGGGCATCTATCAAGAGGGGATTGTGATGAGCGACGACAGCATGCGTTCCACGTGGAACTCCATTCTTGAAGCTCTCGCCTCTGATCCTGGTGTGACCCCTCCGCTGTATGGCTTTGCTTCTCTGATTGAGCCCAAGGGCATCATGGCGGGAACGATTTATCTCGATGTTCCCAATGACTTCACCCGAAGCATGGTTGAACAGCGTCTTCGCGGACCACTGTTGACCGCTATCGGCAGCCTGGGTGAACTCAGCGAAGTAACCACCTTCGCTGTGGTTGTGAATCCCGACTTGGTCGCACTCGACGAACCGGTTGCGGCGGTAGAGGTTGAAGAAGTCAAAGAAGACCGAAACCCGGTAACAGCGCCAACCATCATGGCCACCGAGAGTGAACTGGAATCTAGGCTCAACCCTCGCTACAACTTCGACAGTTTTGTTATTGGTGGATCAAACCGTTTCGCACACGCTGCTGCGGTAGCTGTAGCTGAAGCACCGGCAAAGGCATACAACCCTTTGTTTATCTACGGTGAATCCGGTTTGGGTAAGACCCACCTCTTACATGCCATTGGTCACTACGCCCAGAGCCTGTATCCCACCATTCGTGTTCGTTATGTCAGTAGCGAAGAGTTCACGAACGACTTTATTAACTCCATTGCAAACAACCGTGGTGCTGCTTTCCAGTCTCGTTACCGCAATATCGACATTCTTCTCATTGACGATATTCAGTTCTTGCAAGGTAAAGCAGAAACTCAAGAAGCCTTCTTCCACACGTTCAACACCTTGCATGATCACAACAAGCAAGTTGTGATTACCAGCGATGTTCAACCCAAGCACCTCACTGGCTTCGAAGATCGTATGCGTACTCGTTTTGAGTGGGGTTTGATCACCGACGTTCAAACTCCTGACTTAGAAACTCGTATTGCCATTCTTCGTAAGAAAGCAGAACGTGAAAAGCTCAGTGTTCCTGACGACATTATGGAATTTATTGCCACCAAGGTGACAAGTAATATCCGTGAACTTGAGGGAACTCTCATTCGTGTGACGGCTTTTGCCAACCTGAACAAGCAGGCAGTGGATCTTCCCCTTGTTCAAACTGTTCTCAAAGACCTGATCACCTTGGATGAAGACGACATCATTGCTCCAATTGACATCATCAATAACACCGCGGATTATTTCCGCCTGGGTATTGATGAGCTCACAGGCACTTCACGAGCACAGGCAATTGCTACAGCACGCCAAATTGCAATGTATTTATGCCGCGAAATGACAAACCTGTCTCTTCCTAAGATTGGTCAGCTCTTTGGTGGCCGTGATCACACCACAGTAATGCACGCCTGCAAGAAGATTGCAGAGCTGATGAAGGAACGTCGTTCGATTTATAACCAGGTAACTGAGCTCACGACCCGCATTAAGCAAAGAAATTCCTACGCACGCAACAACTAAGGTGTTTTCCCCTTGTGGATAACTCTGTGAATATGTGGGGAAATCGCCGAGCGGGGCTGTGTACGAAAAATTCTTTAATGTGAATAACAACTATTCATCGAATTCTCTTTGCGTCACTGTGTGAGTAACAACTCACAGTAAAAACACAACTTACGCGAATGTAGTTTCAAGTACTGAGGCGAAATTTGTTGAGTTATTCACACTATCCACAGGCGTTAAGAAGATTAAAGAGTTAATTAATAATTCAGGATCATTCCATAACCTTTATTCGGAGTGCTTTTTTCGCCTGTAAAAACCGCGATAGCATGAGAGACCCGGATTAGGGGAACTACGGAAAGGCTCAACGGTGAAGTTTCAAGTAAACAGAGATGTGCTCAGCGAAGCGGTCTCTTTTGCCGTCAAAATGCTCCCAGCACGCACCACACTTCCCATTCTTTCTGGTGTGCTGATCGAGGCGACTACTGAAGGCCTCGTATTGTCATCGTTCGACTACGAAGTTTCAACACAAACCAAAGTTGCAGCAACTGTAGATACTCCAGGACGAGTATTGGTTTCAGGTCGGCTTCTTGCAGAGATCGCGAACCGTCTCCCTAACGCACCAGTGACCTTCGAAACTGTTGAATCACGTATTCAGGTCAGCTGTGGATCAGCAAACTTCACTCTTTTATCGATGCCTGTTGAGGAATACCCCACAATTCCTCAAGTTGAAGGAGAAACCGGTGTTCTCCCAGCTGAAGAATTCTCTGCAGCTGTAGCTCAAGTAGCAGTTGCCGCTTCACGTGATGATGTTACCCCAGTCATCACTGGTGTTCAGCTAGAAATCACAGGTAATTCACTGAGCCTGGTTGCTACTGACCGCTACCGTGTTGCTATTCGTGATATTCCATGGGAATCAACCGGTTCTGTTGCAGATATCACTGCACTTGTTCCTGCACGTACGATGCAAGAAATTGGTAAGACTTTTGGTCACAGTGGAAACATCTCGATTTCCATCACCAACAAAGACGACCGTGAACTCATTGCCTTCACGGCAGATAACAAGACAGTTACTTCCTTGTTGATCAAGGGAAATTTCCCACCCGTTAAGCGTTTGTTCCCCGAAAAAGTTGAAAACTACGCAGTAGTGAACACCGCAGAACTGATTGAGGCTACCCGCCGCGTGAAGTTGGTTGTTGAGCGCGAAGCAGCACTTCGCTTCACCTTCGCAAACAGCGGTTTGACACTGGAAGCAATTGGTGGAGAACAAGCACAGGCTTCGGAAACCATTGATGCAGTTATTTCTGGTCCTGATGTTGTTGTTTCACTCAAGCCAGACTTCCTGCTAGATGGTTTGGGTGCGGTTCATTCAGAATTCACTCGCATTGGCTTTACCTCGGTTGAAAATCCTGCAAAGCCAGGTCCTGTATTAATCACCAGCCAAACCTCGAAGGACACTCCTGCAGAAGATGCTTACCGCTACCTCCTGCAGCCCAACCTTCTCCTTCGCTAAAGCACTGAAAATCTGAGCGATGCACGTCAGCTCACTCAGTCTTCGTGACTTTAGGAACTACGCCCAGGCCGATATTGAGCCAGGTTTAGGTTCTGTTGTTCTCGTTGGCTCTAATGGCCAAGGTAAAACCAACATTGTTGAAGCCATTAATTATTTGGCAACTCTGGGTTCTCACCGCACGAGTATTGATTCGGCGTTGATTCGACAAGGCTCAGAAGCAGCAATTATCCGAGTCAACTTGGCGCATGACTCTCGTACGATCTTGTTAGAAGCCCAACTCAATAGAAATAGTGCAAATAAAGCCCAGGCAAATCACGCAAATGCCAAAATTCGTGATTTTCCCCGCTACATCTCCACCGTGATCTTTGCCCCCGAAGATCTCATGCTTGTTCGGGGTGAGCCATCGGGTCGCCGAAAATTCATGGATGACCTCATTATTCAGCGCACACCCCGCCTAGCTGGCGTTGTTTCTGACTACGACCGGGTGCTCAAACAAAGAAACACCCTTCTCAAGACGGCCCGAGTGAAAGATATTGATGCAGGGAACCTGGGAACGCTGGATATTTGGGATGAACGCCTTGTTGAGCTCGGAACAGAAATAACGGCAGAACGCACCCGCCTCTTGCAGGATCTTTCCGGACCGCTAGCCCTGGCATATCAAGCTATTGCCGGAAGTGATCACGAAGTCAGTATCGAGCTCAAGCCCTCGATTGACGGAGCCGAATCCGCCACGGCCTATGCCGAAAAGTTCAGAAACCTGTTGGAATCTGGCCGAGTGCAAGAAATCGAACGCGGAATGACTCTGGTTGGGCCGCATCGAGACGATGTTGAATTCGGTTTGAACAATTTGCCCGCAAAAGGTTATGCCAGCCACGGCGAAACCTGGTCTTATGCTCTGTCACTTAAGCTCTCGGCAGCCAGGCTGCTCCGCAGTGAATCAGTTCTGGGTGATCCGATCCTGATTTTGGATGACGTATTTGCAGAATTGGACTCCGCTCGGCGTGAACGCCTCGCGGAGGCCGTCGCTGATTTCGAACAGACCTTCATTACTGCAGCCGTGGCAGAAGACGTTCCTTCACAGCTGATGACACAAGTGTTTCACGTGAAAAAGGGAACCATCAGCACAGAAAACCCTGCTCATGAGTGAAATCAACGCGAACGGGCCTGACGCCGCTGACGCGGCGGGGCCCGAAGAATCGGAAGCCCTGGCGCTGTATTCACGACTGAAGTCCAAGGCAACCGGAACTCCCCGCGGGAAACTCTCCCGGGATGCCCGGGCGCGCAAACGCACCGCAGAAGAGCATGCCAACGAAATGCCCTTCTCCCCTGGCCGGGATCCCAAAGGCCTCGATGATGTGTTGACTTCGCTCTCACAACAACTGGGCTGGAAGGCTCCGCTGGCTAAATCAGACCTGTTGACGGACTGGCCAAATATTGTGGGTCCCGACATCGCTGCCAGAACAACACCGCTAGGAATAGACGACGCCACATTGACCGTTTTGTGTGAGTCAACTGCCTGGGCAACGCAGCTTCGATTAATGCGCACCGAGGTCTTGACTAAGGTTCTCCAAGCACACCCCGAATCAGGTGTGACGGCTATCCGCTTTCAAGGACCCAACGCCCCAAGCTGGAAACGTGGCCCCAAATCAATTCCAGGGCGTGGTCCTCGCGATACTTACGGCTGAGAATAGGTTTCTGGTCAAGCGATAAATAAAAACGCGCCAGAGCCCGTTTCTCCCGATTTTCCCAGCCCCCAAAAGATAGAATTAGGGGCAATTGCGATACATGCATAGGGAGTTACAAAACGTATGTCTGACGAATCTGAAAAGCCAACACCAGATGGCGAATATGGCGCCAGTAATATTCAGGTTCTCGAAGGACTCGAAGCAGTTCGAAAGCGTCCCGGTATGTATATCGGTTCGACCGGACCTCGCGGTCTGCACCACCTGGTCTATGAGATCGTCGACAACTCCGTCGATGAGGCGCTCGCCGGATACTGCGATGACATCAAAGTTTTCATGCGCAAAGACGGCAGCATCCGCGTTATCGATAACGGTCGTGGAATCCCCGTAGATATTCACCCCACCGAAGGTAAGTCGACCGTTGAGGTTGTACTCACTGTGCTGCACGCAGGTGGAAAGTTCGGTGGCGGCGGATACGCCGTCTCCGGTGGTTTGCATGGTGTGGGTAGCTCCGTCGTAAACGCACTGTCTTCTCACCTCGAAGTTGAGGTCAAGCGTCAAGGCTTCTCCTACACCCAGAGCTACAACATTGGTGTTCCAGAAGCACCGCTGGCCAAGGGTGGTCCCACTGACGAAACCGGAACCACCATTACTTTCTGGCCCAGTGCAGACATATTCGAAACCATCGTGTTCGACTACGAAACCCTGCGTGCACGCTTCCAGCAGATGGCCTTCCTCAACAAGGGATTGCGCATCACTCTGATCGATGAGAACCAGGTCGATGACGAAGGCAATGCACTCACCGTTTCCTACATGTTTGAAAACGGCTTGATGGACTACGTCGAGTACCTCAACACCATTAAAAAGAACGACATTGTTCACGATGAGATCATCTACTTCGAATCCGAAGACACCGAGAAGAAGATCTCCTGCGAAATCGCTATGCAGTGGACCACCGCATACAGCGAAAGTGTTCACACCTACGCAAACACCATTAACACTCACGAGGGTGGAACCCACGAAGAAGGCTTCCGTGCCGCAATGACCACACTGGTCAACAAGTACGCACGCGAAAAGGGCATCCTCAAAGAGAAGGACGAAAACCTCTCCGGTGATGACGTCCGCGAAGGTCTTACCGCAGTTGTCTCCATCAAGCTGGGTGAACCACAGTTTGAAGGTCAGACCAAGACCAAACTGGGAAACACTGAAGCGAAGGCATTCGTTCAGCGCATCACCGGCGACTTCTTAGGTGACTGGTTCGAGCGCAACCCCAACCAAGCAAAGGAAATTATTCGCAAGGCATTGCAGGCAGCAACCGCACGTATGGCTGCTCGCAAGGCCCGCGAAACCGCACGCCGTAAGGGTCTGCTTGAGGGTGGCGGTATGCCCGGCAAGCTCAAGGACTGCGCCAGCAAGGATCCGTCCATTTCCGAAATCTTCATGGTGGAGGGTGACTCCGCTGGTGGTTCTGCCGTTCAGGGTCGTAACCCCGAAACCCAGGCCATCCTTCCTCTGCGAGGCAAGATTCTCAACGTGGAGAAGGCACGCCTAGACAAGGCTCTGGCTAACAATGAAGTCCAGGCCATGATCACCGCCTTCGGTGCAGGTATTGGTGAAGACTTCAACCCAGAGAAGGCCAGGTATCACAAGATTGTGCTCATGGCCGATGCTGATGTTGATGGCCAGCACATCACTACCTTGCTGCTGACCCTTCTCTTCCGTTACATGAAGCCATTGATTGAGCTTGGTTATGTCTACCTTGCGCAACCACCGCTGTATCGATTGAAGTGGTCCAACGCTGATCACGAGTATGTCTACTCGGACGAACAGCGTGATCGTCAGCTTGAGGCAGGACTTGCCTCAGGCAAGAAGATCCCCAAGGACAACGGAATCCAGCGCTACAAGGGTCTGGGTGAGATGGACTACCGCGAACTGTGGGACACCACCATGAACCCCGAAACTCGCACCCTGCTCCAGGTCACCCTGGATGACGCAGTGGCTGCGGACGAAATTTTCTCAACCCTGATGGGTGAAGACGTGGAGTCACGTCGAAACTTCATCCAGAAGAATGCAAAGGATGTGCGTTTCCTTGACATCTAACGATCAACTAGTCACCACTGACGAAAACGGAGAGAACCGCATCCAGCAGGTAGACCTGCAGCTGGAGATGCAGCGCTCCTACCTCGACTACGCCATGAGCGTTATCGTGGGCCGCGCACTTCCCGATGTTCGCGATGGTTTGAAGCCAGTTCACCGCCGCGTGATCTACGCGATGTATGACGGTGGCTACCGCCCCGATAAGGCATTCTCTAAGTGTGCTCGTGTAGTCGGTGACGTGATGGGTCAGTTCCACCCACACGGTGACTTGGCTATCTATGACGCACTGGTTCGTCTGGTTCAGCCCTGGTCACTGCGCTACCCACTTGCTCTGGGACAGGGAAACTTTGGTTCAGCCGGTAATGACTCTGCGGCTGCTCCTCGTTACACCGAAACCAAGATGGCTCCTTTGGCGCTGGAAATGGTTCGCGACATCGACGAAGAAACCGTCGATTTCCAGGACAACTACGACGGCCGCACTCAAGAGCCTTCGATTCTTCCTTCCCGTTTCCCCAACCTGCTGGTCAATGGATCTGTCGGTATTGCCGTGGGTATGGCAACCAACATTCCTCCCCACAACCTGCGTGAAGTTGCCGAAGGTGCACTGTGGGCATTGGCTAACCCCGATGCAACGCGTGAAGAACTTCTCGAAGCGCTGATCTCTCGCATCAAGGGCCCAGACTTCCCCACCGGTGCGCAGATCTTGGGCATCAAGGGAATTCAGGATGCTTACCGCACCGGTCGTGGTTCCATCACGATGCGTGCCGTGGTCAGCGTTGAAGAACTCCAGGGCCGAACCTGCCTGGTCGTGACCGAGCTTCCCTACCAGGTCAACCCTGACAACCTCGCCATCAAGATTGCCGAGCTCGTCAAGGACGGCAAGATCACCGGTATCGCGGATATCCGCGATGAAACCTCTGGCCGTACCGGACAGCGCTTGGTCATCGTGCTCAAGCGTGATGCTGTAGCTAAGGTCGTTCTCAACAACCTCTACAAGCACACTCAGCTGCAGGAAAACTTTGGCGCCAACATGCTCGCCATCGTTGACGGAATTCCTCGCACCCTTTCCATCGATGGATTCATCTCCAACTGGGTAGAACACCAGATTGATGTCATCGTTCGCCGCACGCAGTTCCGCCTGCGCAAGGCAGAAGAGCGCATGCACATCCTCAAGGGCTACCTTGCTGCGTTGGATGCTCTCGACGAAGTTATCGCTCTGATTCGTAAGAGCCCCACGGTTGAAGATGCTCGTGACAGCCTGATGTCATTCCTCAAGATTGACGAGCTGCAAGCTCGTGCCATCTTGGAAATGCAGCTGCGCCGCCTGGCAGCACTCGAGCGCCAGAAGATCATCGACGAGGCAACCGAACTGGAAGCTCAGATCACGGAGTTCAACGCGATCTTGGCAAGCCCTGCTCGTCAGCGTGAGATCGTCTCGGAAGAACTCACCGACATTGTTGCCCGCTACGGCGACGACCGTCGCTCCGAGATCATGCCTGGCTTTGATGGTGACATGAATGTGGAAGACCTCATTCCTGAAGAGGAAATGGTCATCACCGTTACCCGCGGTGGCTACATCAAGCGCACCCGCAGCGACAACTACCGCAGCCAGCACCGTGGTGGTCGTGGCGTGAAGGGTGCGCAGCTTCGTGCAGATGATGTGGTCGAGCACTTCTTCGTCACCACCACACACCACTGGCTGTTGTTCTTCACCAACACCGGTCGTGTTTACCGTGCGAAGGCGTATGAAGTTCAAGAGGCAGGTCGTGACGCGAAGGGTCAGCACATTGCTAACCTGCTCGCACTTGCTCCAGAAGAGCAGGTCACCCAGATCCTCGACATCCGTGACTACCAGGCAGCTCAGTACCTGGCCCTGGCAACACGTGATGGTCTGATCAAGAAGACCGCACTGACCGAATACGACACCAACCGCACCGGCGGCATCATTGCCATCAAGCTGCGCGAAGGTGACGAGCTGGTCTCGGCACTTCTGCTGGAAGCAGACTCCGATGTTCTGCTTGTTTCACGCAAGGGTATGAGCATCCGCTTCACCGCAACCGATGAGGCATTGCGCCCCATGGGTCGCTCCACCTCGGGTGTGACGGGTATGAAGTTCCGAGGTGGAGACAGCCTGCTGTCGGCATCACTGGTTTCTGACTCCGGATTCGTCTTCGTGGTCACCGAGGGTGGCTACGCCAAGCGCACCTCAGCAGATCAGTACCGCACACAAAACCGTGGTGGTTTGGGAATCAAGGTTGCCAAGCTCAGCGAAGACCGCGGAGACCTGGTGGGATCACTGATTGTGGAAGAGGAAGACGAAGTTCTTGTCGTTCTCGAATCCGGCAAGGTTGTCCGCTCTTCTGTCAACGAAGTACCCGCCAAGGGACGTGACACCATGGGTGTTGTCTTCGCTAGATTCGAAGAGGGCGACAAGATTCTTGCCGTCGCTCGCAATTCAGAGCGTAATCTTGAATCTGCAGAAGATGCAGTTGAAGAAGAAGTAGCAACAACCAGCGGAGACGCTGTAGTGGAAGAGGCAACAGATGAGTAACGCATTGGCACAGAAGCTCAAGGACAAGCTTCCCAAGAGCGAACCCAAGGGACCCGCAGCTAAGCAGGTTCGCCTGAAGCTCGTCTACATCGACTTCATGTCTGCGCTGAAGATGTCCTTCCTGCTTGGACTTGCACAGTTCATTGTGGTTGTCATCGGAACCTTCCTGCTTTACCTAGTCTTCGTTCAGACCGGTATCTTCACCACCGCAAACAGCGTTGCTGGTGAAGTGCTGGGCAACAACTCCTTCGACATCAACAGCATTGCTTCCATGGGTAAGACCGTGGGCGCGGCTGCTGCCGTGGGCGTTGTGAACATGATTGTGATCACCGTGATGGGTGCAATTTGCGCTGTTCTTTACAACGCAGCAGCAAAGATCACCGGCGGTCTTTCTGTCGGTTTCACCAACCAGCAGTAAATAAACCTAGGCTCGATTTAGAGATTTGCCGGCTTTCCGGTAGTCTCGAATCTGCCTAAGCGGGGCTATAGCTCAGGTGGTTAGAGCGCTTCACTGATAATGAAGAGGTCCCAGGTTCAAGTCCTGGTAGCCCCACGCAATTGCACTGAACATTTTCATGTAAAGTAGTAAAAGCAATCGGGGCCTTAGCTCAATTGGTAGAGCGCCTGCTTTGCAAGCAGGAGGTCAGGAGTTCGATTCTCCTAGGCTCCACATAAAGAAAACACCCGCCAGAAATGGCGGGTGTTTTTTCTTTAGCTTTCTCTCGCACTCAGTATGAGGCGATCGATAAACACTCTCACTTGATGTTGTACGTCAAGCCGATCGTCGACTTCAAGAATTTCTTTGTTTCCACCACCAGCACCTGTCATCCACAGGGTTGGGCCAACCATTGCCCATTGGATTCGAATGGCAGCGGGAACTTCGGCAGCAAAAGGGCTCTCAAGTACATCTTCCGGTTCTCGAACTGTGTCCAACTGAAAATCAGTCATGGTTCCTGCTTTTAAGTCACTAACAAGCATGGACATAACGCCGACCGAAAAACCAACAGCTGCTGCTAGTCGCCTCGGAAACTTTTCATTCAAAATTCGAGTGACGTTTTCGGAAACCTGAGGCAGGTGTGCGATACCCACAACCATGCCGTATTTAATTGCTCGATTAATTTGAGCTTCCAATACTGCCCGCATGCGCTCTTCTGGCGAGGAATACGTATGGCCGAGAGCTTCCTTGATACTTGCAATCCAAAGTTCGTGCACATGCACAAATACTTCTGCGAGCAACCCGTCAAAAGTTCCGAAGTGGTAGGTAATCAGAGAGTAATCAACGCCCAGCAAATCGCACAGAGAGCGCGCGTTCACATCAAGAATTCCTCGGCGGGAAATCTCAGACATTGCCAGCGCGACAAGCTTATCTCTGGTCTCAGACTGATTAGTCAGCCCGTAAAGTGCCCAGAATGTTTCATCTAAAGGCGCAGGTTCACTAGGTGAACTCTTTTTTGCTCTGCTCATAGTTGCTGCTTCCCGCCCACCCCAGATTACTTGACTTTGACGTAATAAAAGCGCGAAATTATGCGGAATTTGACTCTATTCCATAGAATAGAGTCGCTCATTTTGGTTAGTTTTACCCTCATTGTTTTCACCTCTTTTGAGCTGCGCATTTAGCGCCAACAGGAGTAAATAAAAATGAACGTGCTGAAGATCAATCGCCTCACTGCGATTATGAAAAAGTTCTATTCGCTTATTGCAGTGATAGCACTTGTAGTCAGTACCTTCGTTTCACAGGCAACCCCAAGTCCTGCTTTTGCAGCTGATTATTCAGCACCCCTCAACACCACTACAGCACTTTCTGGATACAGCGTTAATGCCTCGATTACCGGAACAGTTCGCGTATTACTCAGAACGAGCAATCCTTCAGGTCAACTCTCTGTCACGAGTTATGCAAACTTATGGGGAATTAGAAATACCCCCAACTACACAGCCACGACGGGTAATTCCACACTAGGAATTGCAGGACAGATGATTGGGCTCTCCGGTCCAGCAGCTTCCATAAATGCGGCATTGGCTACGTTGCAATATTCTTCGTCAACCACTGGAACTGACACAATCACCATGTGGGTATCTAACGGTAGTGAGTACATTCCATTAATGAATGGCTCAAATGTAGAGTTCCACTACTACGTTTTCAGAGATGACGCCCAAATTCCTTCCGTAGCAACATCAATGGCAACTGCTATTGGAACAATGGACGGTCAAACAGGTGTTACGACGTACTTAGCAACACTGCGATATCAGGTCGAGGATGTATTTGCCTCCCAAATCATGGTTGGTTGGGGCAACAGAGATCAGGCCTGGATTGCTGCTAGGGATGATGTCGAAGGCCAGTGGAAATGGTTTGGTCCAGATGCGGAAGGTGTTCAATTCTGGAATGGTGATAACTCGGGAATTTATTCAGTAAATGGTGAGTACTGGAACTGGGGTAGAACTTCCGCAAATGCTGGTTTACAACGGCCTGTGGGCAATGTCGGCAAACACTGCATGATGTTAAATGCGGCTTCAGCATTTACATATGGTCTGGTACGCATGAATGGCGGAAATAACTACTGGTATGGCTGGCACAACGGCCTGTGCAGTTACGGCACTAAGTGGATGTATGAAGCCCTGGTTCCAACACAGCCTGCCGGACAAAACAGCACTGTTTCGGCAGCAAACTATTCAATGACACCCTCACTTAAGACTGTTGTCATTGCAACCCCACCAGATCAACCTACAGGTTTGACTGCAGTAGCGAACTCAAGCGGAAATGTCGATCTTTCGTGGTCTGCTCCTTCGAATACAGGTACAGATCCATTAAGTGACTACACAGTTCAATACTCACAATCCTCAACTTTTGCATCTGGTGTGACTACATGGAGCCACGCTGCGTCTACTCAGACAACAGCCAGTATTAGTGGTCTTTCTGCAGGTGCAACTTATTACTTTCGTGTCGCCGCAGTATCAACCATGACTGGTTCTTACAGTTCAACAAGTACCTTGACTCTGCCACGCCTTCCGAGTTCGCCACTGAACTTTGTAGCTACACCAGGCAATCAAACCATCGACCTGAGTTGGAGCGGCCCATCCGATGATGGCGGTTCTGCCATCACTGGATACAAGCTCGAATATAAGGAAAGCACTTCGAGCACCTGGATTGTGGCAAGCAGTTCTATTGCGGGAACCACCTACTCTCTGAGTTCACTCACTAACGGAACGAACTACGACGTTCGGGTATCTGCGAGCAATGGTTTCTGGGGATCTACAGTCAGCTCAACTTCCGTTAAGCCCTTTGGCGCAGTATCCAATACGGCAGTGCCCACAATTGGCGGTGCAAACGCTGCTGGTGAAATTCTTACTGCTTCTGATGGAAGCTGGAACTCAAATGGTGCCACCGTTACCACCACGAATTATCAATGGCAGACCAGAAACTCCCCTTCAGATGGATGGTCTGACATTTCTGGGGCTACCAACAGTACATATGTATTGACAGGCACAAACGTTGGAAAGTATCTGCGAGTCAAGGTCTCCAAAACTAATGGCGCCAACTCGGGGACATTTATAGATGCCTTCAGTGAGACATCAGGAATTATTCAAACCGGCTTAGCGTCAACTCCAGGAAACCTTGCCACTGTTTTTGGCGATAGTTCAATCAATGTCTCCTGGAGTATTCCCACGAGCAATGGTGGAACCATTTCAGGCATCCGCGTTGAGTACTCACTTGATGGTGACGTATGGAACCTGAGCCAACTCCTCTCCGCAAACAGCACTTCTCACACGATCACAGGACTAACAAACGGCACGGGGTACTTTGTCCGTGTAACAGCAGTGACTGCTGCAGGTAATGGCGCGTACGCCATAAGTGGTGATTTTGTCATCCCAGCAAGCAACCCAATAAACACCTCTCTCCCTTCAGTTTCAGGAACTGCGTCATACGGTTCGATACTGTCTGCTAACGCAGGTTCTTGGAACTCAAACGGGCGAACACTCGGTAATGCCAACTACCAGTGGCAATATTCAACGAACTCAGGCAGCACCTGGAATGATCTCACGGGTGAAACCGGTGATCAATTGACCGTTTCGGGAAATATCGGTGCACAACTCCGTGTGAAAGTGACTCGGTCAAACGCGGTGGGATCCACGATCGTGTATTCGAGTGCAACATCAGCAGTTACAGCATCAGCACCAACGGGCCCACAGAGCGTGAGTGTTACTCCCACTGATCAAACACTTACTGTGACCTGGGTGGCACCTTCGAACACAGGTGGTGTATCTCTCACTGATTATCAAATCCAGTATTCAACTGATGCCGTGACGTGGAACACAGTTACCAGAACCGCATCTTTGACTACCTCTCAAAGCATCACCGGCCTGACCAATGGCACAAATTACTACGTTCGAGTCAGAGCACTCAATGGGTTGAATGGAGCTTGGGCTTTTTCTGGAAGCACCCAGGCCCCTCGAGGGTTACCTCTCCAGGTGAGCTCTCCTGCCGTGAGTGGAACTCCAAACTATCAACAGCTCCTCACCGCCTCCTTGGGCCAGTGGAATTCAAATGGCGCAACGATCACACAAACCACATATCAGTGGCAAACTTCTTCGGATGGCTCCACGTGGACCAACATTTCCGGTGCGACCACGAATGAGTACCGCGTTACAGCACCTGTTGGAAATACGCTTCGTGTGAAAATTATTCAAACAAACTCCGTGGGATCTACAGAAGTCTTCACATCGGCAACTTCAGCAATTGCCGCTGTGAACGCGGCAGCACCAGCGATTGTGCTTCGCGAAACAGGTAATGCACAATTCACTGTGCGCTGGAGCGCTCCTGCACACAATGGTGGTGTCCCTCTAACCGGGTATACCGTTGAGTACTCCACCGACCAGCAGGCATGGACTTCAAGTTCTGAAAGCACAACTGCGTCAGAAAAAATCATCACCGGTCTTACTAACGGTCAAACTTATTACGCAAGAGTGCGGGCAGAAACTGATCGAAACGGTGAATGGACCGTAGTGTTAGGACCTATTCGCCCAGCTGCTCCGGTCGTGCCAGTAGTCACACCTCCGGCATCTCCTCGAGTTATTCCGTCATCGTCATTGGCTCGAACCACTCCTGTGACGACAGTTCAGCCAGATTGGTCTGTTGTTCAGAACAACATCATGCCTGTTCCTGTTGCTCCAAGCACTCTGTCGCTGCTCACTCCTGGCTCAGCAACAATTACCTCTGATGGCCGAGTTGAGCTTGTTCCTTCGGGGTCAGTCGCACTGATAAATGGAAGCGTCGTTTCATCTGCAGTATTCAGTGAAAAAGGCGATCAAGCAGTTGCTGACACAGGATTGACCCAAGTTGGTCTTCAGTTTGCATCCAGTGCCGGTGTTGCTCTCCCTGGGGACAACATCAATCTGCGGGCTAGTGGGTTTGCTCCAGGTAGTCCTCTCGTTGTGTGGATTCAATCCACTCCCACCAAGTTGGTGGCAACGACAGCAGACACAGAAGGTTCTGAAGCTACTGAGTTCATGATTCCTCGTAACCTCAAGCCGGGTTCACACACTCTACAAATCAACGGTGTTGATGCAAACGGAAATATTGTGAGTTTGGCATATGGAATTGAAGTTCAAACCACCCCAACAGATTCACAAGCTCAAACTCAGACTGAGCAGCAATCCACAATTTTCGAAATTTTGGGATTATGTACTCTTCCTGTAATTCTTGCAATTAGTGTGTTTTTCTTCATGCGAAGAAAAACATTGAGATAAATCACATTTCCTTGCTTGGATATGCAAACCGAACACCAAACAGAAATGGCAGATGTCCGTTTTCATTTACGGCATTTAGAATTGTCTAGTTGGGGACCAAAATTTATGGAGAAGTTTTGAGACCTCACATTATTCGCGGAGCTGTTCTCACTGTTCTCACTTTCGCCATTCTAGGTTTTTCGGTCTCGCCAGTACAGGCCAGTCCCAACCCGAATTTATGGTGCTGGTCAATGCAATCTGGTGCGGTGAGAGGGACATTTTCGATGAACCCAGCTACGCCCGGAAATGGGACGGCACCTCAAGGGACATATACCTTGACGGGGTTTAGCGTGACGTCCTCAAACGTTTCGGGAATTTACCCTGGATCAATTTCGAACGGTATTTATGCGTTTGGTACTCAACCTGATTACACGATTGTGTGGAATGGTACTCAACCAACGTCGTGGAATCGTCAAAACGGCTTTTACACAAATGGCTTCGCCATCGAGTCAGGACCTCAAGGCTTTACAACTCGATTTATTTTTGACACGAATTATCAACTGGCTGAGGATGCTTTCGTGGGCCACTTCTACTCCCCAATAACCCCTACGTTGAGCCCCGCTGATACAAATGGATTGTGCCCGGGAGACATTGCTCCTACTGCTACTCCAACTCCAGCACTATCTACGACCTCAGTCTCGCAACCCCAGGAAGCCTTACTAGTCCACACAGGTTTTGAAGATACCTTTACCCTCGGCGCAATAGGCGGCATTGCTGTTTTATTGGGGATTGCCCTAAGACGTTCGAGGCCCAAAAGCTAGGTCACTTGCCTGGGCGAAGTGACCTATAGTCCCAGATAATCTCTGAGCTCAGGCGCAGGTAGCGACGAAGGTCTTCCACATTGATCGACGTCACATCTGTGTAGGTGATGCCGGCAGCCCTGTGCTTACCAATGCCTAACAGCCCGGGCTCTGAGAAATCTTTTCCACTCCAGAAGAGCACCTTCACGCCATGCTTGTGATTTTGGTACCCCACCACGGGAATGTCCTCGAGAAAGAAGACGGGCGCTCCATGCCAGACCTTGAAAGTGGCGGAGGGAAGTGCTTGCTGGAACTCTCCAAAAAGGAAGTCGATGACAGGGCGGTTGGCGGGGTCACTGCCCTCGTTGTATTTCACAACATCATTCATAGCTTCAGACTACGCTGGCCACATGAGCTCTCGAGAGATGCGTGACAAAAAGGGTAACCTGCGTCGCAAGCTCGTGGAGATGCCTGCGGACGTGAAGCTCGCTCTGGAGCAAACAGGCTTGCGTGCTGACTATGACCACAGGCCTGCTTATCAACGCAATGACTACCTCGCGTGGATCACGAGAGCCGTTCGGCAAGAGATTCGCCAGAAGCGGCTGAATCAGATGCTGGACGAACTGAAAAAGGGCGGCGTCTATATGCGGATGGACCACCCTGCTTCGAAGAAGTAATTAGTACCAGTAGTCCTTGCGCAAGCGTGAGTAAAGACCAAGGAACTTGGTCTCAAACTTGTTCCATAACTTCTGCTTGGAGTTCAACGGATACTCAAAGGCAGGCATGTAGGTGTCAACGGTGGAGTTGAAGCCTGTCTTGAAGTGCCAGAGGCCTTCCATGGCACCAGCTGTGATGTTCTCAGGGTCTGGAACGTTACCGAGGTCATAGGCCTCAAAGCCTTCGGCTTTGAGATCTCGCATAATGGTCCACTGCATCAGATGCGGTGCAGGGAGGCGCTTTTGGGTGCGAATGGAACCGCCGTCTTTGTACCAGGCCTTTTTGCCGAAAGTGAAAACTACGGCAGCTGCGATGAGAGTGCCTTCGTGGTGAGCCATGTAGAGGCGGGCTTGGCCGGCTGCATCGAATGTTCCCCAGGCTTTGCGCAGGTAGTCCTCTGATCTAAAGAAAGCACCGGAACGATCTTTTGTGCCTCCCACGAGACCCAACAACTGAACTATGTTCTCCTCGGAGAAGGGAACACGGTTGACTTCGATATCCGCCTTCATGGCAAAGCGCAGGTGATTGCGTGCCTTAGGGCCAAAGCTGGCAAACATGGTTTCTTCGTCTGGGGTCAGATCGACGGTGACCGACCACTGATATTGCGAGGGATAGGCCTCAACCCAGCCATGGCGCTTGTAAGCAGCAATGAGTTCGGGGTCAGTTTCTTGGTAGGTCTCGATTTTGTAGGCAAGGTTCTTACCCCCGGCAAGAGACTTGGCGTGCTCGGTGAGCACGGCAACCTTCTCAGGGGTAATGCCTGAAACTCGCGGAGCATGAATGAGGTTACCGAGACCAAAGGCAGGTCGAGTGAACTCCTGCACAGCAAGAACTTCTTCACCTGAAGCATTGGTCAAGTGCTGACCGGAGGGTTCCCAACCGGAACCGGTCTTGAATTGTGCCCACGCAAGGGATTGCATGAAGTGAGGGTGGTGTTGCGTGTGCAACACAGCGTCATTCCATGATTCAGAGTGCTGTGGGCCGGTCATTGCTCCAGTATCTCGCAGGAAAGACCTAGGGCAGAGGTGACTCCCCGGCATCAAGTCCATCAAGGAAACGGTTACCACCAGCACAAATAGCCAAGGCAGTTTCTAAGAGCGTCTCAAGATCTTCCGACTCCAGCATGGTGTGCTGTTCTTGGGGAGGAACTGGCAGCATGGCTGCCAGTTGCCACACTGCCGCAATGGGATCATCTGAGACTTCGGTGTCGGCTTCCCACATCATCTCGCCATACGAGCTTGCTCTGGCGAGAAGGCTTCGAACTTCGAGTTCAAGACTCATGCGTTGAGAGTCGAATGCGTCATCCCAGACCAGATCCGGAAGATAGGCAACCTCTGCACGCGGATAGGGGTCAGGTTCTAACCATTGAGTGACAACAAAACGTTTGGTGCCAGTGGCAGTAATTCCCAGGAAGTCATCGGTCATGCCAAAGTCATCGACTTTGGCAACTGTGCCGATGGTGAGGCGCTCGGGCTGCTCACCGGCTGCCACGCGTTGTGGATGCAGGGGAACACCAAAGACAGGGTTCTGAGAACCGACGAGATCGCCCATGAGTTTGAGATAGCGGGGTTCAAAAACCCTTAATGCCAAAGGCATATAGGGCATGAGCACTGACCCCACTGGGAATTGGGGCAGAACTAAAGCCATGGGGCTTATTCGTCTTCAGAGACCCAGAGTTCGTCGTCAGCGCGGAATGTTTGCCAGACGACGTAACCAATACCCAGCAGGGCAGCAATACCAATGCCTGCAGCGATGTATTTTCCCGCGCTCGCAGTTGCGGCAGGGGCAACCGCCTTCTTACCTGCAGCAAGCTTGGCAACCTGCTTGGTTACTTCTTTCACGCGCTTGTCGCGGGCAGCATCGATAACTGAAAGAGTGGAGCCAATGACTGAAGCAACGGTGGGAAGTACATCGTCGACGAGCTTGTCACGAGTGTTCTGAGCCGCGACGCGAGAGGTCTTCACCACGCGGGGGAACACTTCTTCGCTGGTGACGCGACCGAGTTCACGACTTGCTTCACGAACAACGCTGCCAGCGTGAGCGAGCACCCTTTGCTGTTCGCGCAGAAGTTCTTCTGCGTGAGCCTTAAGTGCTTCTGCTTCTGTCATCTTTTTGCGTGCCATAGTTCCATCTTGCCACTGTTGTCTGGGAATGCCACTAGAGCTGTTCCCCGGTGAGCGAACGAGGAACATATTCTCAGGCGCCATATGAAAAGATTGAGCCATGTCTATTCACACTGCAGTTGCCACGATGAACACCACTCTTGGCCCCATCAAGATCAACCTCTACGGAAACCACGCTCCTAAGACCGTGAAGAACTTCGTAGGACTGGCCACCGGAGAAATCGAGTGGACTGACCCTCGCACCGGTGCAAAGCGCAACGATCCTCTCTATAACGGCGTTGTGTTCCACCGCATCATTCCTGACTTCATGATCCAGGGTGGCGACCCGCTGGGTACTGGTACTGGTGGACCCGGATACCAGTTCGATGACGAGATTCACCCTGAACTCAACTTCACCCAGCCCTACGTTCTCGCAATGGCGAACGCGGGTACTTACGGTGGAAAGGGAACCAACGGTTCTCAGTTCTTCATCACCACTGCACCCACCACCTGGTTGCAGGGTAAGCACACCATCTTTGGTGCTGTGGAGGACGAAGCAAGCCGCGCCATCGTTGACCAGCTGGGCAATGTCTCGACCGATGGTCGTGACCGTCCACTCGACGACGTGGTGATTGAATCCATCACCATCGAACAGGTCTAACTTTTCGTGACCAACGAAACAGGCTTTGGGGCTACCGCTGAGGTAGCCCCTTCCTGTTATCGCCACCCGGGTACGCCAACCTACATTCGTTGCCAGCGCTGCGAACGTCCTGTGTGTGTGCAGTGCCAGGTGCAGGCACCGGTTGGCGTGATTTGCCCTGAGTGTTTGGGCCAAGCACAGGCCAAGACGCCTCGTATGGGCAGACAACCCTTGGGTGGCCGGGGTAACCAAACCCCCGTTGTGACCTACAGCTTGATCGCCATTTCGGCATTGTTGTATGTGGCCCAACTCATTCCTGGTCTGGATGCCACGAACTATCTGGCATATGCGCCGCTGTATAGCTTTGGCGAATACAGCGCCGTGGGCGCACCATATGAGCCATGGCGCATGCTTACCTCGGTTTTTGCCCACTCAACAGGCTTTGTTTTCCACATCATTTTGAATATGTATACGCTGTGGATTTTTGGCCAAATGCTTGAACGAATGCTCGGCAAGGCTCGATTCCTCACGCTGTATTTAGCATCTGGCCTTGCCGGATCCCTGGGCGTCATGTTCTGGGCACCCCATGACACTTTCGTGGTGGGAGCCTCGGGCGCCATCTTTGGCCTCATGGGCGCCTTCTTGGTGATTCAACGCAAGCTGGGAGGCGAAACAACCCAGTTATTAGTGCTTGTAGGCATCAACTTGGTCATTGGCTTCCTGCCGGGAATGAGCATCTCATGGCAGGCACACCTGGGTGGTTTGTTGGGTGGAGCACTGCTGGGGTTCATCTTTGTGCAGACTCGCAAGTACACCCAACGCAAGCTTCAGCTGGGCTTGCTCAGTCTCACTGTGCTGATCTTTGTGGCATTAGCCCTCTCGCACGCCCCGATGTTTGTCGCAGGTTAACAACGAGAGTTATCCACATGGTTGTCCACATGGGGAGAATTACACGCGTGTAATTAGAGTTAGCGCCACCGAGTGGTCATCAAGAAGCCGATGAAGGCGATGCCGAAACCGACCAGGATGTTCCACGAACCCAGAGCCAAAATGGGCAGTGTGCCCTGGCTGATGTAGAACACAATGATCCACACAAGTCCGATGAGCATGAAGCCAAACATGACGGGCTTAAACCATGCGGGGTTCGGTGCGTCTGCGCCATGTGCCTCAGGGTTACGAGGTGCCTTAGTGCGCTTCTTCTTTTCTGCAGCCATAGTGTTCAAAAGTCTACCCTTTCTTCAGCAACTCCACAGGAAGAGCTCTACATGACGGGTAAAGTTAGACAGGTGTTCAAGCCAGCAACCTTCTCTCGCATCATGGGAATTACTGGCGAACTCTTAATCACCTTCGGCACCATCGTCTTGTTGTTTCTTGCTTGGCAGCTATGGATAAACAACGCAGTTGTCGCAGGCCAGCAGCACTCCGCTACTGCAGAGATGTCTAAGCAGTGGTCGACAGACAAAGATAGGTCAGAGTCGGCCCCGACCACGCAAGACTATGGACCAGCACCCGCTTTTGCTGGCGCTGCAGAGGGTGCCAAGTTTGCCACCATCTACATTCCCCGTCTTGGTGCAGACTCCACGCGTGTAATCAAGAACAGCGTTGACCTAAGCACCGTGCTCAACAATGGCTACTTTGGCCACTACACAAATTCTCAGTGGCCAGGACAGCCAGGAAACTTCGCTCTCGCCGTCCACCGCACCAACTGGGGTAGTCCATTCGGGGATGCACCGAAGCTGCAACTAGGCGACAAGATTTATGTTGAAACAGCGGATGGGTACTACACCTATGCATTCCGCAACTATGAGTTTGTTCTTCCCACAGCAGTAGATGTGTTGCTGCCTGTGCCCGGGTCTAATGCTTCCCCAGGAGATCAGAGCATTCTGACCATCACGACCTGTAATCCTCTGCTTGGCGATGCTGAACGCATGATTGTCTATAGCGTGCTGGAATCCTGGCAGCCTCGTGATGCAGGCCCACCTGCCGAAATGGCTAAAACTCAGAAGGTGAATTCTTAATGTATGCAGCGTTATGGCGCATATTGCCTGGCACTTTGTGGATCAAGATTGCCATCCTGACCGCATCTGCAGCAGTTGTGATTACCCTGCTCATGATGTTTGTCTTCCCTGCCGTGGATGCGGCAATTTCTGTGCGAGAGGTTACGGTTAACCAATGACCAAGATCTTGGTAATCGATAACTACGACAGCTTTGTCTACACCCTCAACGGCTACCTCCAAGAGTTGGGTGCTGAAACTGTCGTGGTTCGAAATGACCAGATTCCTCTCGCTGAGCTGGATGCAACCCTCGCCAGTTATGACGGTGTGCTGGTTTCTCCCGGTCCAGGTAAGCCTTCTGATGCGGGTGTCTCTATTGCTGCTGTCCACTCTGCGCGTCAGCAAAACATTCCCCTATTGGGCGTGTGCCTCGGCCACCAAGCAATTGGTGAAGCTTTTGGAGCAACCGTCACCAATGCTGAAGAGCTCATGCACGGCAAGACTTCATTGATCAATCACAATGACAGCACACTCTACACAGCTGTCCCTCAGCCATTTACTGCAACCAGGTATCACTCACTGGCCGTGGTCAACGACACCGTTCCAGATGAGCTCATCGTAACGAGTTCCACCACCGGTGGAGTAATCATGGGCCTTCAGCACGTCGAAGCGCCCATCTTTGGTGTTCAGTTCCACCCAGAGTCTGTTCTCACCGAGGGCGGCTACACCATGCTGGGTAACTGGCTAGAAGTCTGTGGTCTCGAAGGCGCAGCACAGCGTGCTCTGACCAAGAGCCCACTGATTCGCTAGGGATTAGCCTGCGCAGTAGGTAATGGTGATTGCTGTTCCCTGGGGAACAACACCGGGGGCAACAGACTGTGACTTCACCGTGGGGTTATCGGACTTCGCACAGCTCGTGTCTGCCTGAACAGTGGGGGTAATCGAGAGAGTGCTGAGCAGGTTGTTTGCTTCAGTCACCGTCTTGCCCTTGAGGTCAGGAATCTCAATCTTGCCATCGGAGACAACCAGGTTCACCTTGCTGCCCTGAATGAGCTTGGTTCCGAGGGTGGGGCTGGTGCTGATGACCATTCCTGCAGCATAGGAAGGAGAGTGGCCTTCTGTGGTCGTTCCGACCACGAGGCCAACTGCCTCCAATTGAACCTTGGCGTCGGCCACAGACATGTCGGAGACTTGTGGCACTTCAACCATCGTCTTACCTGCGGAAACATAGACCGTGATTGCAGTTCCTGGATCAACAACAGTTCCCTTGGCGGGCTCAGTGCGAATGACCTTGCCCTTCTTTACCAGTGCAGAGTTCTCGACAACCGTGCTGGTAATGAGGTCGAGGTCTTTGAGCTGTTTGAGAGCGTCCGTGTCCTTTACGTTCTGCAAGGCAGGAACAGTCACGGTGGAGGAGGGGAAGATGTTGGTGGGTTGGAGGGTCGCTACCCACAGTCCCACACCTGCGATAGCACCAAACACCAACGCAATGATTGCCACAACAGCCACCACGCGCTTGGGTTCTGGACGATACTGCTCAGGCTGAATCAACGTGGGAGCGGTTTGAGGGTCGTCACCAAAAAGGAATAGGAAGTCATCGGGCAGCTCAACAGGTGTAGTTGATTTTTCAACTGCCGGGGCAGCAATGTTGGAACCCAGCAGGCTCTCCATATCTGCAGAAGCAGAAGGCGAGGTTGTTTCGATAGCCACAGCAACAACTTCTTCGGCAGGAACAGGAGCTACAAACTTATTCAGCGAGGCAGGCTTAGCGTTTTCGGCAGCACGAAGCTCACGACCGAATTCCGCAGTGGTTTGGAAGCGGTCTGCTTTGTCTTTGGCCAGCGCGGTGAAAACAACCTGATCCAGCGCGAGGGAAACTTTGGGGTTTAGCGAGCTGGGTGCTGGTGGGTGTGCGTGAATGTGCTGGTGTGCAACGGCAACAGCAGTGTCACCCGTGAAGGGAACTTTGCCAGTGAGCATTTCAAACAGCACAATGCCGACCGCATAGAGGTCGGTGCGAATGTCCACCTTCTGGCCCTGTGCCTGTTCGGGGGAGAAGTAGGCAGCGGTTCCCAGAATGGAGGTGGTTGTTGCAATGTCGTCAAAGGTCTCTGCAACAGCTCGAGCAATACCGAAGTCCAGAACCTTCACCTTGCCCTGACGGGTGAGCATGATGTTGTCTGGCTTGATGTCACGGTGAACAATGCCCTTGTTGTGTGCAAACTCAACAGCAGAGAGAAGTTCTTTGGTCACACGAATAGCTTCAGGAACCTTGAGAGGTCCACGAGCGACAAGCTTGGATAGTTCCAACCCGTCCACATATTCCATCACCAGATAGGCATAGGTGTTCTTGGTTCCATCTGGAGATGTCTCAGTGGTTTCCCCGGCGTCGAGAACACTGACAATGTTGGGGTGGTCCATGGCCGAAGACGCCTTGGCTTCTTGCTTGAAACGTTGGCTGAACTTCTTGTTGGCAGCAAGTTCTTCATTGAGCACCTTGATGGCAACCTTGCGGCCCAGCACAGTGTCCTGGGCTACATAAACGTCTGCCATGCCTCCGCTTCCGATGAGCTTGGTGAGCTCATAGCGTCCAGCGATGACTTTGTTACTCAGTGGCACTGATTCCCCTTGATAAGACTATGTGTCTAATCTATCCCAGCGCTGAGACGGTGAAGGTGGTTGTGGGGGAACTAGAGGTTGCCGCCAGACCAGCACAGGTCACCTGGTAAGCAATGGTGTGGCTACCAATGTTGCTTGGTGCGGTGAACGGTGCAGATGCGTTGGGCACAGACGATACGGGCGAACCATCAACCAAGACGGTGTAGCTTTCCAGGCTGTGACCTGCAGGACATGCTGTGTATCCTGCCCAGGTGGCGATGAGTGCCTGCCCTGGAGTGGCGTTGTCGTCATTGAGCGTTGGTGCCGCCGTTGGTGCTGGCGCTACAGGAAGATCTCCGTAGTAGGTCACATTGATGGTGGTGCCGTTTGGAACCTTGGGTCCGGTGGGGTTTACGTCGTAAACGATTCCTACCTTGTCAGCACTGGGTGCTGCCGTTCCCTTCACGGCGTTGACGTTCATGTTGAGCTTTTCCAGCGCAGCAGTAGCGTCAGCCAAAGACTTGCCCACGTAGTCTGCCTTGTTGATGGCTGCCGTTGTGGGTGTTGCCGAGCCAGTAGGTGTCGGCGAGGCAGTCTTCGTCTTGGTGGGGCTTGCGGACTGAGTAGTGTCAGTCGGTGCAGGCGTAGGTGAGTTACCACCAGAAGTCAACGCAACGACAGCACCGATGAGAACCAGCACCAACACACCAATGAGTGCGATCAGTGGCCAGGTCCAGGGGCTGCGCTTCTTCTTTTCTGTAGTTTCAACAGGCTCGGGTGCATCAGGAATGTTCAAAACAGTCGTTGCTCCAGTTGCGGCAGTTCGTGGCATGACCACGGTTGCGTCCAATGGGGTGGTTGTGGTGCCCAGCACTCCAGGAACTGCAGCGGCAGCACCTTGAAGATCTCCACGGCGTAGTGCTTGTGCTGCACGGGCCAGGTTGGCAGAAGAGGCGGGACGGTCAGCTGGCTTCTTCGCAATGCAGGAGTAAACCAAGTTGCGAACAGGCTCAGCAATAGTGTCGGGAAGTGGTGGAGGCTCTTCGTTAATCTGAGCCATCGCGATAGCGACCTGAGACTCACCGGTGAAGGGACGCTTACCTGCGAGGCATTCGTAGGCGACGATACCGAGTGAATAAATGTCGGTAGATGGAGATGCGGGGTGACCGCTCGCCTGTTCAGGCGAGAGGTATTGAACGGTTCCCATGACCTGACCGGTTGCTGTCAGTGGAACCTGGTCAGCAATACGAGCAATACCGAAGTCGGTGATCTTCACGCGACCTTCGGGAGTGATGAGCATATTTCCAGGCTTGATGTCGCGGTGAACTAGTCCGGCGCTGTGGGCAGCCTGGAGTGCTGCAGAGGTCTGAGCAATAATGTCGAGGACCTTGTCGATAGACAGGGTCTTCTCTCGTTCAATCACGGCAGAGAGCGGTTCACCGGGAACCAGTTCCATCACGAGGTAGGCAGATCCTTCTTCCTCGCCATAGTCATAGACGTTGGCAATACCTTCGTGGTTCACCAGGGCAGCGTGACGGGCCTCGGCGCGGAAGCGCTCAAGGAAGCCGGGGTCACCCAGGTATTCATCCTTCAAGATCTTGATCGCGACGAGGCGACCAATGACAAGGTCAGTAGCCTGCCAGACCTCACCCATGCCACCAATGGCAATGCGTGACTGGAGTTCATAACGACCACCGAAGGTCATTCCAGCTGTTGGTCTCATTTGTTTAATCCTGCCTCTAGGACTTTTCTTGCGATGGGCACTGCGATGTCGTTGGTGTAACCGTTTTGTCCAAGACCACCACCGTTCTCAATAAGAACAGTGACGGCATATCGTGGAGCATCGGCCGGAGCGAATCCGGTGAACCAGAATGTGTACGGTTCCCCGTCCCCATTTTGGGCCGTACCGGTTTTACCCGCGACCTTTACTCCATCAATTCTCACATTAGTTATGAGATTGCTGTTATCGACGTTGTTGATCATCATTTGGGTGATGGTCGCAGCGTTCTCCGGGCTGATTGCCTGAGAGAATTCTTTCGCTTCAAACTGAGAAATTGGTTTGAGCGTAGGTTCGAGGATTTGGTCGAGCACGGTGGGATACATCACCTTGCCGCCATTGGCGATGGCGGCTGAGACCATCGCTATTTGCAACGGGGTTGCACGCACATCATATTGACCAAATGAGGCCAGTGCTGTTTGTGGGTCATTCATCACGACCGGGAATTCACTGGCAGCGGTCTTCATGGGAATCTCGAATGAGGTGTTGAAGCCATACTTCTTTGCCTGATCCAAAATCGCTTTGCGACCTAGCTGCAGACCCAGCTGAGCAAAGGGGATGTTGCAGCTCAGTCGCAGTGCGGTAGCTAGTGTCACCGTTGCGCCTGGACCGCAGGATGTGTGTGTGGCGTTCTCAATGAATACGTCTGTGCCGGGCAGCTGGAACTGTGCGGGGTTTTCAAATGTGCTCTCTGGTGTGTACTTGCCTGACTCGAGTGCGGCAGAGACCATCACCAGTTTGAACACCGAACCGGGAGGGTTCATGTCACCAGTAATTGACTTATCAATCAAAGGCTTGAGCGGGTCTTCGATGAGGGTGTTATAGGTGGAGATGACTTCATCCGCGTTGTGTGCAGCCAGCAGGTTGGGGTCATAACTTGGCTTAGACACCATAGCCAGAATCTTGCCCGTGCTGGGTTCGATCACCACAACAGCACCCTCGTAGTCACCAAGTGCATCAAATGCTGTTTGTTGCAGAACGGGATCAAGGGTCAGTGCAACAGTTGCCCCCTGTGGTTCCTGCCCGGTGAGGATGGCATTGAGCTGGTTCAAGAATTGAGACCCGGTCTTGCCGCTGAGGTAGTTGTTCAGTGAGCCCTCAATACCGGTCATTCCCTGGTTCAAGGTGAAATACCCGGTCACGTTCGCATAGGTTGCGGGGTTGGGATAGGTGCGCTGGTAGCGGTAGTTGTCATCGACAGGAACAGACTCCGCAATCGGTGCTCCCGCAACCAGGATGGACCCGCGCTTGTAGCGGTAGCTATCAAAAATGGTGCGGGTGTTGCGTGAATCCGCATAGAGCTGATCTGCCGTGATTACCTGGACGGTACTCGCGGCAAGGAACAACACAACAAACATGCCAATCACGGCGATGGTGACGCGTTTGAGCTCCCGGTTCATCCCACCACCAGCCTTGGTTCGCTGCGGATGGAATCAGAGAGACGAAGAAGCAAGGCGGCAATAATCCAGTTGGCAACCAGCGAACTACCACCGGCAGCTAGGAAAGGCGTGGTCAAACCGGTGAGGGGAATGACCCTCATCACGCCACCAATCACGATGAAGCACTGCAGCGCAATCGTGAAAGAAAGTCCCACGGCAAGGAGTTTGCTGAAGTCATCGTGGCCAGCAAAGCCAATGCGCAAGCCACGACCAACGAGCAGAAGATAGAGACACAAGATGGCAAAGATGCCAGCCAGGCCAAGCTCTTCACCCAAGCTGGCAATGATGTAGTCGCTCTGGGCAACAGGAGTGATCTCGGGCATTCCTTCACCCAGACCAGTACCAATTACCCCACCGTGGGCAAGGCCAAACAGGCCCTGAACAAGCTGGTAACTACCACCGTCTGCGGAGAAGTTCGCATCGTTGAAGGCGTCATACCAGTTCGCAAAACGGCCATGCACGTAGTCCAGGGTCTGATTAGCAACGACAGCACCGAAGGCAACCAAGCCCAAACCAAGAGCCACCCAGCTACCTCGACCCGTGGCCACATAAAGCATGACGAGGAACAAACCGAAGAACAGAAGTCCAGTACCGAGGTCACGCTGGAACACGATGACCGCCATCGACAACACCCACACCACCAAGATGGGCCCGAGGTCGCGTCCTCGGGGAAAGCGCATACCGAGGAAAGTGCGACCGACCATGGACAGGCTTTCGCGGCGCTGAACAAGATATCCGGCAAAGAAGACCGCAAGGGCAATCTTGGCAATCTCACCAGGCTGGAAGGTCAGGCCGGCAATCTGAATCCACACCCGGGCCCCGTTCACGGAGATACCAAGACCTGGAACCATAGGTAGAGCAATCAAGATGACAGCAAATAAACCTGCCACATAGGTGTAGCGCTGAAGAATGCGCTGGTGACGAATGAGAACGATGGTTCCCAGCGCAGCACCCAGTGCCAGCGCAGTCCACGCAATCTGCTTATTTGCTAGTGAATCCCAGCCCTCATTACCCAAAGCCAGGTCAATGCGATAAATCTCGGCAATACCTAACCCGTTGAGCACGGTGGCAATGGGCAAGATGAGCGCATCTGCCTGTGGGGCAACAAAACGCATCGCGACATGAATAGAGAGCACCAAGACGGCGAGCAAACCACACACCGCCAGTGGCCCGGCATCAATCTTTCCGAGAACCCCCCATTGCACAAGCACGAGCGCAGCAACATTGATCGCGCTCGCGATGAGAATAAGAATGAGCTCCACATTGCGCATGCGCTGGGACACGCGAACACGCTTGAGACGACCGATAGATCCGGTCGCAACGAAATCTGGAGAAGCTGACACCGACATGAACTACTTGGCCTTGGGGGTGAGCGAGTCGACTAATGACTGAGCTTCTTGATAGCTACCAAAGGGAATGCCGTTTGTGATCTGCTCTTGCTGGTAGGCGGTGAGGCTGTCTAAAGGAATATCGGTGTCGACATAGACATGGGAGAGACCAAACCCAAGAACGTTTTGGGAAATTCCTTGATAAATCACTACAGAGTCGGAATCCCCGCCCACATAAAACTGGGTTTGACTCCAGCGATATCCGAGAATCGCACTAATCACGATGGCACCCAACACCACAATCATGGAGCCGATCAACACTGCGCGGCGGCGAATACGCTTCGCCTTCACGGCATCAAGCTGGGCGGTCAAGGCATTGTGTGGAACACTCATGCCGCCGGTGGAAATGGGGAGCTTTTTAGGCTTGGGCCGTGGCTTGAGGTTGGGCGTCGGGATGAGCTTTGGCTCAGGGGTCTTGACCGCCATCGGTCCTGCGGCGGACCCAACCAGTTCGGCGATCTTTTCAGGGTCATCTGCGGTGATATCTACGACCACCACGGTGACGTTATCGGGAGCGCCACCGGTCAGGCTGGCCTGGACGAGGGTGTCAGCTGCGTCATCTGCGGTTTCTGCCTCCATCAAGAAAGGCTTCAGACGATCGCTATAAACCACTCCGGTGAGACCATCTGAGCAGAGCATCCAGCGGTCACCTTCGGCGACATCGAGAACCACAGTGTCGATCTCAGGGGATGCATCAACATCACCGAGCACACGCATGAGCACGGATCGACGAGGGTGATCGTGTGCTTCTTCTTCAGTGATGCGTCCACTGTCGATCAGTCTCTGAACAAAGGTGTGATCGACGGTGACCTGAGAAAGATTTCCTTCACGCAAGAGATAGATGCGCGAGTCACCGATGTGGGCAATGACCACCTGTCTGCCCACGCGCAGCATGGCGCTGACGGTGGTGCCAAGCCCGGCAAGTTCGGGGTGTTCATAGACAACATCCGAAAGCATGTCATTTGCTTGCAACAAAGCTGCCAGCAGTTCCTGCTGAGCATCTACGACGCTCGAGTATTCCTTGTCCAGCTGCAATAGGTGTCGAATAACCAGGTGTGAAGCAACGTCGCCACCTGCGTGACCACCCATGCCGTCAGCAACAACGCTGAGGTAGGTGCCTGCGTAACCGGCATCCTGGTTGGATGCTCGAACCATGCCCACGTTCGAGGCGGCTGCGCTGTGTTTGGACATAACCTTCGCCTAGCGGCGAACCTCAAACGTCATTGAGCCAACACCGATAGGAGTGTTCAGTGGAATAGGTGTGGGAGTGGTGACGCGAGAACCAGACAGTGTTGTGCCATTGGTTGAATCAAGGTCACGAAGTAACCAGCTTCCACCGCGAACCTCCAGGCGAGCGTGGTGGGTTGAGGTGTAGTCATCCTGGATTACCAAGCTGGAATCGGGAGAACGCCCAATGGTAAGAACGTCGCCTTGCAGCGGAAGTTCCTGGCCTTGCAGAGCACCCGAGGTAATGACGAGCTTGAGGGGTGTCCCATCTGCAGGTGCAATTTCGGTGTTGGCTGGCGCAGAAACCCGTGGCTGTGCAGAAGTGAGGAACGCGCTCGCGTCGGGGGCAACCGCAGGCTTGGCAGCAGCAGGCATCTTGCGCACACGCTGACCAAAGAGATCACTGCGCACGGCATAAACCACGAAGAAGACGAAAACCCACAGCGCAATCAGGAACCCTATGCGCAAGATGAGTAGCGTGAGCTCACTCACGAGGACCCCAGAATCCACCAGGTTCAGCAGCGCGGGGAGTTTGCACTGTTTCTGCAGACGTTGATTCTTGCCCAGCGGCCTGAGGCAGCAGTCTCAACACGATTGTGGTTTGGCCAATCGTGATAACAGAATCAGCTTCGAGAGCTGCCGAGACGAGACGCTGCCCGTTCAGGCTCGAACCATTGGTTGATCCGAGGTCATTTGCTTGGGCACGTGTTCCATCCCAGAGGATCTCCACGTGCTTTCGTGAAATGCCGGAGTCGTCCACGGTGATGTCAGCTTCTGTGCCACGACCAATGATGGTGCGGGATTTAGAGACGGGGTAACGCTTGCCCGCAATCTCCAAGACAGCGACCCAGGTGACGGCTCCGCTGACATTCTCGGAATCAACCTGAACTACGCCCACGGCTAGAGAAGGGTCAGAGCGCAAAGAAATCTTGATACCGCCAGCGAACTGGTAGTGCTGAGTGGCTGCGTGCTTGGTCACGAGTCGAGTGAGCTCATCAGTGAGGGTTGCGCCCATTCCAGCCATACGCTCATAGTCATCTGGTGCGAGGCGAACTGTGAACTTGTTGGGAACCAGCACACGATCACGGGAGACAACAGCTGCCTTGGTGTCGAGTTCACGACGGAGCGCGGCAGTAATTTCTACAGGCTGCAGGCCAGAGCGAAAGGTCTTCGCGAAGGCGCCATTGACAACGCGCTCAAGGCTGCGCTCTAGGTTGTCAAGAATGCCCACGTGTCTCCTTAGTCAGGGATTTAATCCTTCCCAAATCGTACTCGGGCGAGTGTGGAGCTAGCTGAATGCGCGCCGTGATGCAGCAGACTTCAGTTCCGAGCTAAGTCGAAACTGACGCTGGCATCGAGACCGCCTTCGGGTCGTGGCGCCAGCTGCGCTTTGCCGCCTGAAGCCCTGGCAAGTTGAGCAACAATTGCCAGCCCTAAACCACTGCCATGTCGATCAGAGTTTGCTCGCCAGAATCTGTCGAAGGCTCTGGTGCATTCTTCTGGGGTCAAACCTGGACCTTGATCGAGAACATGCAAGCTGGCAAGAGTTCCAGCAGTGATTACACGGACAGTAATTTTGCTCTTGAGCGGGCTGACCGACAAGGCGTTATCGATGTAGTTGTCCACGATTTGCTCAACCGCATTGGGCACGGCAATAACTTCAGCTGAGACGGGACCCTCATAACGGAGCTTGACCCCTGATTCAGCCGCGAGTGCTTGCCACTGTTCTATACGGTCTCGAGTCAACACTGCAAGGTCGACAGTCACACGCTGGACATTTGCTGCTTCGGTTCGGCTGAGCAAGAGCAGACCCTCGATGAGGTTACTTAATCGGTCTGCCTCAGCTTCGGCTGCGGCAAGGCGTTCAGCGGCACCGGCAGGATCGCTCTCGAGAAGTTCGTGTGCTCTCTCAAGTCGCAGTCGCAGTGCGGTTAGTGGTGTGCGCAATTGATGAGAGGCATCTGCCGCGAAGGTGCGCTGCTGGTTAATGAGCAGTTCTAGGCGCTCTGCCATGTCATTGAAAGATTCAGCTAGAGAAGTGATTTCTCTGGTGCCCTTGTCTTCATCCGCTCGAGTGCGCAGGTTCCCGGCAGCCAACTCTTCGGTTGCTTCCTGGAGAGCACGAATTCTCTTGGCAATGGAACCGGCGACAATGTAACCCACGATGGCTGCCAGGAGGAGAGCCATGATGGCAACGATGCTGAGCAAACGGAGTTGGTCATTGACCCTGTTCGCAATGATGTAGTCGGGGTAGGTCAGTCGAACGGCACCCAAAATGTCCGAACCGCTCAAAATCGGAACGGTGACGTAGAGAAGTTCTTGATTGAGCGTCGTTGAAAAGCGATGTCCGGTGCTGATCTGCCCGTTAAGCGCCTGAGCTATTTCAGGGCGGTTCAAATAGGACGTACCCAAATCAGCTTGGTCATCATCGCTGACGACCACTGCGGTTCCCTGGTCATTAACAATCACAACGCGAGATCCACCAGCATCTCGATATTTCTTCACTGCTGCGATGAGCTCACCATCATCACTGACGCTGTCAGTCTCAAGTGCTTGCTCGCTTCGACCAGCCAGGACGAAGGCGTCGCGTTCGAGCGAGGTGGTAATGCGTTCGTGTTCAACCTGTTGCAGATAGAAACCCAAAGGAATGTCTTGAACCAATAGAACCAGCAGGGTCACCGACATGAGTGCTGCGATAAAACGCCATTTCATACCTGTTGCTCAAATCGAAATCCAACACCGCGGACAGACTCAATCCAGTGCGGATTACCGAGCTTCTTCCTGATTGCTGCAATGTGAGCATCTAGGGTCTTGCTGGTTCCATACCAATTGGTGTCCCAGACATCGTGCAAAATATCTGAACGCTTGAAGACAGCACCCGGGTCAGTGCTGAGGTATTCGAGAAGTCCGAACTCTTTGGCGGTGAGATGAATAACCTCTCCGTCTAAGGTGATGCGTTGTGTGCGGGTATCGATGGTGAGCGGTCCGAAGACTCGTTCAGCGGCAGGAAGAACCTCTTGTTCCGCTGAAATTGTCCTGCGCGCTACCGCACGAATGCGAGCCACAAGCTCACGCATACCAAAAGGCTTAACGATATAGTCATCGGCACCTATTTCAAGTGCGACCACGCGATCAATCTCTTCATCGCGGGCACTGACCACGATGATAGGGACGTTGCTCGAGAGACGAATTGTTCGGCACACGTCAGTGCCATCCATATCAGGAAGGCCAAGGTCAAGGAGCACAATTTCAGGATCGAACTCTTTCACAGCGGTCAGGGCAGCGGCACCACTAGTGGCATGGAAAGTGTCGAAGGTTGAACTGCTGAGTCCATCGAGGAGACCGTCGGCAACCGACTGGTCATCTTCAACAAGAAGTACTCGCATAGTTCCATTCTGGCTTTATGCAGCTGAACATTCACCGCCATAAAGCAGTGCTGTGGAAAATTGGACAAATCTTGGATTTTCTCGGGGGCGGTCTTTACTCGCGGTTTCGTAACGTGAAAGGTATGAAGTCTCAACTCATGACAGCCCTCTCGATTGTGGGCGTACTCGGAACCGCTACTACGGCAATGGCCGTCAACACTGACGCGCTGTCCAACTTGGACCCTTCAGCAATTGGAAACGCGACGGACACTCTGCTTCCAGATCCACTGGCAACGACAGACCCCGCACAAGTCACCGACCCTAACGCCCCAACGGCGACACCTGCACCTGTCGACCCCAGCGCAACACCTGCTGTCCCTGCTGTTCCAGGGCAGGCACCAGCTGTTCCTGCGGTGCCTAGCGTTGAGGCTGCACAGGTGCATGGAACATCCGGCGGTTCAGGCACACGGGTCGCAACTGCTAACGGTGTCGCTCCTGCACACCATGAAGAAGATCACGATGACGAAGGCGAACACGAGGAGGAAGATGATGACTAAGAGAATTCATCCTGCCGAATCCTCACGCAAGCTCATTGGAGTTGCCTCAGGAGTTGCCTTGGTAGGTATTGTCACGGGCTTTCAATTTTCTGCCAATGCACAAGAGGACGAACAGGCACAGCAGGTCTCGCCAACTCAGTCTGCATCTTCCTCAGCGGTAGCCAATTCCACAACACCTGTCGAGGAAGCTGTGCCAGCGGCCGTTCCTGCAGCGCCAGCCACTGAAGTTCAGCAGGCAGAAGTTGTTCAACAGCAGGCAGCGGTTCCGGTAGAAGCTCCGGCACCAGCTGCTGTTGCCCCTGTTGCTCCAGCAGCCCCGGCGGCACCTGTGGCTCCCGCAGCCCCCGTCAATGGCACAACGGCAGGTTCTGGCGGATAGTTATTACATGGTGGATGACATCTCTAAAGGTGCCCTGCGCGCGGTTTTCACTGAAACGAATTCCTTGCCCGGGGTACTTTCGCGTAGGCAGAAAATCATGGGTGGTCATGGCACGATCACACTGGTGGGGGGAAGTGAGAAACTCCTCGATCAGTGTTGGGCATTTGCTCACCGGTGTGAACAGCTCTGGAGTCGATTTCTTCCAGAAAGCGATATCACTCGACTGAACTGGGCAGAAGGCAAACCTGTTGACGTAGATCCCCTGACGCGCCAACTCATTGCTGCCATGATTGCTGGGCATACTCTCTCGCAGGGAAGCTATGACCCCACCATGCTTCCACAGGTTCTAGCAGCTGGTTACTCAGCTTCCACTGTTGACCCCACGGCAGTTACGACGCTGCCAAATACAGTGCGGGCACCCGGAAATATTGAAGGAATTCAATTCACCGATGACGCAGTGTTCATGCCTCTGGGAACAACACTGGATCCAGGAGGACTCGGTAAAGGTTTTACCGCTGACCTCGTAACTGCCTTTGGTCTAGAGCAGGGAGCGTACGGAGTGATGGCAGAGTTTGGCGGAGACATAGTTGTTCAAGGAGATGCCCCCGACGGGCAGGCATGGCGTCTTGGTGTGGAGAATCCGTATTCTCCCAACGAGCACGTCTCGATTATTCGTTTGCAACGCGGCGCCATTGCGACCTCTAGCCAGCTCAAGCGACGTTTTGGTGAGGGAGAGGACCAGACGCATCACCTCATTAACCCCGCCACACAGCACAGCGCTCGCTCACGTGCACAGACCGTAACGGTCATTGCCGCTTCAGGTGCTCGTGCTGAAGCGCTCACAAAAAGAGGTTTTGTGGACAAGCCCGAGGACTACCTCGCGTGGTTGCCTAAAGTAGGAGCAGCAGGACTTCTGCTGTTCGCCGATGGAACACAGCAGACCTCCACAAACTGGAGCACGTATCTATGAACGACCCACATATCTGGTGGTATCTCACCAGGGCGAGTGCACTCATTGCCTGGGTACTCATGACGATGTCTGTGCTCTGGGGAATTCTGTTGTCCACCAGAGTGATGCGCAGGATTGACAACCCCGCCTGGTTGCAAGATCTTCACCGTTATTTGGGTGGACTCACCTTGTTGATGGTCGCCCTGCATATGGTCACGCTGATGCTGGACGGTTGGCTTCAGTTCTCGTTAGCCGAAACGCTGGTGCCGTTTGCCACAGACTTCAAACCTCTGGCTGTCTCCCTCGGCATCATTGCCTTCTATATTCTCTTCGCCGTCCAAGCAACGTCGTTGGTGATGAATAAGCTTCCCCGGAAGTTCTGGAAAGGTCTTCACTACTCCAGTTACGTCGCACTCCTTCTCGTGGCGCTGCATGCAGGTTGGACCGGAACAGATGTGGGTGCTTGGTGGTATCGCGTACTTGCCATAGTGCTCATTGGTGTTGCAACCATTTCTGTGTCGGTCCGCATCATTACCGGCACCAAAACCGGCGGTGCATCCAAGCCTGACTCGGCGAAATCTTCCACACCCCCGGCAGAAGAGTTACGCCCAGCACCTCTTCAACGCGAGACCAGGACCATGGTTGTGGGAAGCATTTCTCCCGTCGCCGATGACGTACTTGCTATTCGGTTACTTCCCTTAGGTGGGGGCCAGCTTCCGGTCTGGCATCCTGGTGCCCACATCACACTGCACCTGCCCAACGGTCTCGAACGTCAGTATTCCCTCTGTGGTGATCCCGCAGAGCGCACCCACTTCGACATTGCCGTGCTGAAGACCGTTACTTCTGAGGGAGGAAGTGAATGGATTCACTCCAGCCTCACACCCGGCATGACTTTAGAAGTTTCGGGTCCCCACAATCACTTTGAGCTCGAACCAGCAAACGAATACCTTTTCATCGCTGGCGGCATCGGCATCACTCCCATTAAGGGAATGATCGAGTCGCTTCCTGAACGCCGCAAGTGGAAGTTGGTTTATGCCGGCCGCAGTCGAACTTCGATGGCTTTCCTTGACGAATTACTCGAGCGCTACCCGGATCGAATCGAGGTTTTTGCCTCCGACGAAAACGAAGGAACGCTTGATGTCTATGCATTGACGTCAGCGTCTAAGGCAGAGGTGTATTGCTGCGGACCTGAGTCTCTCATGAGCAGCGTGGCCAGCTTTGTTCCAGCCGAGCGCATGCACCTTGAACGTTTCATCGCGCTTTCCCGAGACAGCATTATTCCGGCAGCGCCTATCGAAGTCACCTGTAAGAAGAGCAGGAAAAGCTTCGTTGTCGATTCTGACGAGAGCATCTTGGAAGCTCTCGAAGAAAATGGCCTCCCCATCATTGGTTCATGCAAAAAAGGTGTGTGTGGAACATGCGAAGTCCGTGTGGTGGAGGGTAAACCTATCCACCTCGACTCCGTCATGGATGATGAAGAAAAGGATCGCCTCAAGGTGATGTACCCCTGCGTTTCGCGTGCTGAATCCGGAAAGCTCGTTCTCGACATCTAGCTCAAATGGCGCAGGGGCCTCACTCCGTGATAGCCTCGACCAGTTCGCGCGAGTGGCGAAATGGCAGACGCGCTGGCTTCAGGTGCCAGTGCCCGCAAGGGCGTGGGGGTTCAAGTCCCCCCTCGCGCACGAACAAAATCCCCGGAGAAATCCGGGGATTTTTCTTTCCCCGACACAGGGTGTCCCACCTCTATCCATATCTGGATGCCCGCTGGGAGAATGGTGAGTACGCGCCCTTTCGGGCTTTCATCACTAAGGAGTCATATTCATGGCTAAGTACACCCTGCGCAAGGTAGCTGCTGTTGCTGCTATCGCCACTGTCGCAACCTTCGGTCTTTCTGCATGTTCAGCCCCAGCACCCGAACCCACGCAGTCGGCAATCGGCGGAGACATCGTTGCTCCCATCGAGCTGAACTACCAGGACATCGACGGCCAGACCCTCGAGCTTGTTGTGGGCCAAGTTGTCAACATCAACTACGGCGGAATCAACGACGGTGAGATCACCGTGTCGATCTCTGACCCCAAGGTTGTTGAGTACTCGGCTGCTGCTTACGAGAACGACACTCAGTTCTCGGCTGGCCTCAAGGCTCTCTCTGCTGGTGAGTCCACCGTGACCTTCACCTTCGCAGGCGAAGACCCCAAGGAGCTCAACATTCAGGTTCTTCTGAAGTAGTTCATCTCTTCAAGGAAAGGGCGCCCCAGTGGGGCGCCCTTTCTGTGTTAAACCCCTCAACAAGCACTCAGAAAACTCTCAGACTACACACAGCTAAATCCCAACTTAAACCTTTGGTACAGAGATAACGTTGTCTCAAGAGCAAACCGCTCACACAGCACAGACTTCAACACCCAAGGAGAAACGCAATCATGATGAAGAACAAGAACATCGCAAAAGCAAGTGCATTTGTCGCTCTCGCAGCAGCAACCGCAATCAGCCTTTCAGCTTGCTCCACCGCAGCAGACGAAGACAGCTCGGCAAACGACGAGTCCAGCGAGTCCAGCCAGGTGGTAGCACCCACGATCATTGACGTCGCAACCGCTGACGGTCAGACCATTGACATCAGCAACGGTGGTTTCGTTGACATCACCACCGGTGACACCGACCCAGCTGACTGGTCAGCAGTTATCTCTGACCCTGCAGTTGCCGCTTTCACCGCTGGTGGAAAGTCTGGCGATGCAGTGATGAACCCAGGTCTGCAGGGAACTGCAGCTGGAAGCACCAAGGTTGAGCTCACTAACAAGACCACTGGTCAGGTTGTGACCTTCACCGTCAACGTCAAGTAATACAAGTACGGCCTCCAACCCCAAGACATACGGCCCTTCCCGAATACGGGAGGGGCCGTTAGTCGTTTAACGAGTGACTATCCCAGCAGGAGTTCGCGCAAGCGATCGGCAGAGTAGACAGTGGCAATTGCGCCGGCAGCCTCGGTAGGTGAGCCGTAACCCCACTCCACAATGATCGTGGGCACGTTGTGAGCAGCTGCTCCCTCGACGTCATAGATGCGATCACCAATCAGGACGCTGTGTGAAGTGTCAGCTCCTGCGTGTGCCAACTCGGAAAGAGCGTGGCCCACCACGTGTGCTTTTGACGTGCGGGCATCATCTTCTGAAGCGCCAGCAATGACATCGAAATACTTGGTGAGATCAAAGTGATCAAGAATGGCACGAGCTTGGGTCTCGGGCTTGCTGGTGGCAATTGCCAGGGGAACAGATGCAGCCTGCAAAGACTCCAGTAGACCAACAACGCCAGGGAAAATTGCGGAATCAAACGCACCATCACGGCGGAAGTCGTTGCGATAGATAGCGAGAGCCTCACGAGCTTTTTCTTCGCTCAGGCCAGCTCGCTCCTGCAACGAAGCAAGAAGAGGCGGGCCGATATACGCCATGAATTCGTCCCGAGAAGGAATGGGGAGCCCAAGGTGCTTAAAGGTGTCGGTCAGAGCTTCAATGATTCCGGGAGCTGAATCAAGGATGGTGCCATCCAAATCGAAGAGAACAGAGGACCACGTGCGAGTAACGACAGAATTCATAACTTGGTAAGCCTAGGCGCGACAGCACTGAAATGGTCTTATCTCAGCTAGGCATTTCACCCTGCGCTAGAAAAGACGACCGTGCTTATCTTCCACACCGCGCATCTCGTCGTAATCAAGGATGAGGGTGCGAATACCGCGGTCTTCGGCCAGGGTCTTGGCCTGAGGCTTGATCTCTTGCGCAGCAAAGACGCCGGTGACCGGAGCTAGGTGGGGATCGCGGTTCATCAGCTCGAGGTAGCGAGTGAGCTGCTCCACACCGTCGATCTCGCCACGGCGCTTAATCTCCACAGCAACAGAATTACCATCTGCATCTCGCGCCAAGATATCGACCGGACCAATCGCGGTGAAGTATTCACGGCGAACTAGGGTGTAGCCCTCGCCCAGAAGTTCAATCTGGGCAGCGAGAAGTTCTTGGAGTTCTGCTTCAACTCCGTTCTTAATGAGCCCTGGGTCTTCTCCGAGCTCATGCTCCACATCGTTGTAAATCTCATAAATGCTCACCACAAGCATGTCTGCGGTCTTGGCGTGTGTTACCCGCCAAATCTCGGTGACCCCCACAGCTGCCTGATCTTGTTCAGGTTCATGGGTGGTGAGGGTGCACGGAGGGCTCATCCAGTTCAGTGGTTTATAGGAACCTCCATCTGAGTGAATCAGGAGAGAACCATCCTGCTTGAGCATGAGCACACGCGTTGCTAACGGAAGATGAGCACTGAGTCGACCGGCATAGTCGACTGAACACTTCGCAACAACAAGACGCATGAGTTAGAGATTACTGAGCATTACCGAGCAGGAGTTCCAGCAACTCTGCTGAATCTGAAACGGTGGCCATGGCTCCAGCAAATTCTTTCTCGTGGGCATACCCCCAGCGCACCAACACCGTGGGGATGCCGTTCACGGCAGCACCCTCGGTGTCATAGAAGCGATCGCCGATCATGAGGGCATTGGTGTTACCGAGCTGCCGCAGTACTTCAGCAATCACAGCAGCCTTATCTTTGCGCTCCTCATTACCGCCAACAATGGCAGTGAAGTAAGGGGTCATGCCGTAGGCATCACACAGCCGCTCTGCTTCGTGCTGAGGTTTGCTCGTGGCAACACCCATAGGAATTCCTGCGCTGTGCAGTGTGGCAAGCGTCTCCAGAATCCAGGGGAACAGGTGCTGATCTTTCAGCCCATCGCGTTCGGAGAGCGAACGGTAATACGCGCGAGATTCATCGATGCGAGCCGTGCCAATAAAACGCAGCAAGGATGTTCCCGTGGGTGGTCCGATGAGGAACTTCAACTGGTCATCGCTGGGTGGTGTCACACCAAAGTGGAGCAAAGTCTCGCGCAGTCGTCTCACAATGGCGACAGCAGAATCGAGCAGAGTGCCATCCATATCCCACAGCAATGGAGTCCAGGGACCTGGAGTGCTCAGCACGGGGCCTGGTGTGTAATTCACCTCAACCGTGGTGGGGGGAGTCTCGACAAACTCGGGGTGCTCACTCATGCGCTAGCTCCCGCACGAGGCACTCGTTCTTCACCGATGGTGTTACCTCCATCAACAGTGATTACCTGACCGGTGATGTAGCTGGCACTAGGAGAGGCAAGCCAGGCAACTGCGGAAGCAACCTCTTCTGGCGTTCCACTGCGACCGGCAGGAACGAGGCGGCCTTCGGCAGCTTCCGACTCCAACTGACTGCCAGTGGCAATCCATCCGGGAGCGACAGCGTTGGCAGTTATACCGTGCTCTGCTTCATCAACGGCTAACCCTCGGGTGAGACCCACCATGCCCGCTTTCGCTGTGGCATAGGCGAGGTCTCCACGAGTAGCCATGGAAGATCCGGAGACACTGGTGATGTTGATAATGCGCCCCCACTTTGCCGAGCGCATGAAGTGAATGACAGCTTGGGTGGCGTGGAAGGCAGTCGTGAGATTCATGCCGAGGGAGTCATTCCACTCGGTCGTGCTCATGCCGATGTTTCCCTGGGGGATGCTCTCATCTGAGACCGTGACCATGCCGGCGTTGTTCACCACGATGGTGGGTTGAGCAGACACGTTGGCCAAAGCAGTGACCAGTTCTGCCTCAGCTTCTTCCGTGTCGAGACGGCACACAATTCCAAGTGCATCAATATCGAGGGCAGCAAGTTCTGTAACTCGTTCATGAATGCGTTCTGTGGTGCCAGTGATGATCACGCGTGCACCGAGTTCGCCTAATGCCTTGGCACAGGCGAAACCAATCCCTGATGGACTGCCCGCTCCAGTGATGAGGGCAGTCTTACCATCGAGGGAAAGCCCTGCAGGCAGATGCGGAAAAGTCATAACTTCAGGCTACCTAACAGCGAACATGCATGAAGCAGCACGAGCCAACTTCTAGGCTGGACTCATGAGTAATAAGAGCGGCCTCTCTGGAATCGACATCACTGAACTGGATGACACAGTTCGTCCCCAAGATGACCTCTACCGTCACGTGAACGGGAAATGGGAAGAGCGCACCCCCATTCCTGCGGACAAGGCACGCTATGGCTCATTCCACATCCTTGCCGAGGAAGCAGAGAAGGCAGTTCGCGACATCATCGTCGAGGGTCAGGATGCCCCTGAAGGATCACAGCAGCGCACCGTCGGCGATTTGTACTCCAGTTTTATGGACACCCAACTTATTGAATCATTGGGAGTCGCCCCGATCGAGTCGCAGCTCGCGGTTGCAGGAAACGTCGCCACGATTTCACAGCTGCTCGACACCGTCGCTCGTCTCGAGCGCCACGGTGTCGGCGGATTTATGCACCTCTTTGTTGATAATGATCCCGGTAATCCTGAGCGTTACCTCGTCTTCGTCGAGCAGGGTGGACTGAACCTGCCAGACGAGAGCTACTACCGCGAAGAGAAGTTTGCTTCTGCTCGCGAAGCATATGTGGGTCACATTCAACGCATGTTTGAACTCACTGCTGAGCACCTTCCCACCACCGCAGGTTTAGATAATGCTGCGGTGCGAGCACAGCGAGTGTTTGATCTGGAAACTGCGCTCGCCGCAGCCCACTGGGACAACGTGCGCACTCGCGACTCCGTTGCCACCTACAACCCGCTGGGTTGGGCAGAAGTTCGTGAGCTCGTAGCCCGCGGTGCTCGCACCGCCATCGACCTCGAGGCAGTGGTGGGCTCTGACCCCGACGAGCACGTGGCAGACCTCGACATCTGGCTCACTGCACTAGAAGCACCTGCTGGCGCTTTTGACACTGTCGTAGTTCGTGAGCCCAGCTTCCTCGAAGGATTGGGTGCTCTGCTCACCCAAGAACATCTTGACGCCTGGCGTGACTGGCTGAGCTGGAACATTATTCACTCCGCAGCCCCCTTCCTGCCCGCCGCCTTCGTCTCAGAAAACTTTGACTTTTATGGCCGCACCCTCACCGGCACCCCTGAACAGCGTGAACGCTGGAAGCGCGGAGTTTCCTTGGTTGAAGGAGCAATGGGTGAAGCTGTGGGACGGGTATATGTGGAGCGGCACTTCCCCGAGCGCGCCAAGGCAGAGATGGATGTGCTTGTTGCGAACCTGATCGAGGCCTACCGCGAATCCATTACCAACCTGGACTGGATGAGCGAAGAGACTCGTGGCCGTGCACTTGAGAAATTAGACAAGTTCACTCCCAAGGTTGGTTATCCCGTCAAGTGGCGTGACTATTCCTCACTCGTGGTCAGCCCAACAGACCTGGTGGGCAATATGCGCCGAGTTGCAGAGTTTGAGTTTGCCAGGGAACTGGGCAAGATCGGCAAACCCATTGATCGCGATGAATGGTTCATGACCCCACAAACCGTCAATGCGTATTACAACCCTGGTTTCAACGAAATTGTGTTCCCCGCCGCCATCTTGCAGCCACCCTTCTTCCACCCGGACTGGGATGACGCAGCTAACTATGGCTCCATCGGTGCCGTGATTGGCCACGAAATCGGTCACGGGTTTGATGACCAAGGTTCTCGCTTTGATGGCGATGGCTTGCTCACCGACTGGTGGACCGACGCTGACCGTGCTGCTTTTGAGCAGCGCACAAAGTCGCTGATTGACCAATACAACGAGCTCTCCCCCCGGCAGGTTCCCGGCCACTTCGTCAACGGTGAACTCACCATTGGCGAAAACATTGGCGACCTGGGCGGACTAGCTATTGCCTGGAAGGCCTACCTCATCTCGTTGAATGGGCAAGAGCCTCCGGTGATCGATGGACTCACGGGAGCTCAACGCTTCTTCCTCAGCTGGGCACAGTCCTGGCAGCAGAAGGGCCGTGATGAGGAAGTTATTCGCTTGCTTGCGATCGACCCGCACTCACCCAATGAGTTCCGGTGCAACCAAATTGTCCGCAACATTGATGCTTTCTATGACGCATTCGATGTCCACCCCTCCGATGCCCACTGGCTTGACGCTGATCAGCGCGTCAGCATCTGGTAGTCGTTAAGTAGAATTGCTCGTTATGGCCCCCACCTCTCGTCTTGACTCTGTAATTGCTCTAGCTCAGCACCGTGGCTTTGTTTTCCAAGCCGGTGAAATCTATGGCGGATCCCGTTCTGCGTGGGACTACGGCCCCTTGGGTGTTGCACTCAAAGAGAACATCAAGAAGCAGTGGTGGAACTTCATGGTTCAGCGCCGCGACGACGTCGTTGGCCTGGACTCCTCGGTCATTCTTCCTCGTAAGGTGTGGGAAGCATCTGGACACGTTGAGGTTTTCTCTGACCCCCTCGTGGAGTGCACGAGCTGCCACAAGCGTCACCGTGAAGATCACCTGATCGAAGCTTTTGAAGAGCGCAAGGGCCGTGCTCCTGAAGGTGGCCTGGCTGAGGTTCCCTGCCCTGACTGTGGTGTTCGTGGCGCATGGACCGAGCCCAAGCCTTTCTCTGGTTTGCTCAAGACCTACCTCGGCCCCGTGGCTGAAGAAGCAGGCATGCACTACCTGCGTCCCGAGACTGCTCAAGGAATCTTCGTGAACTTTGCCAACGTGCTGCAGGCAGCACGTATGAAGCCCCCCTTCGGTATTGGCCAGATTGGTAAGAGCTTCCGCAACGAGATCACTCCTGGAAACTTCATTTTCCGAACCCGTGAGTTCGAACAGATGGAGATGGAATTCTTCGTTGAGCCCGGCACGGATGAAGAGTGGCACAAGTACTGGATTGACCAGCGGTTCAACTGGTATGTCGACCTCGGTATTGACCCTGAAAACCTGCGTCTCTATGAGCACGCTAAGGAGAAGCTCTCGCACTACTCCAAGCGCACCGTGGACATTGAGTACCGCTTTGGTTTCCAAAGCGGAGAGTTTGGTGAGCTAGAAGGTATTGCGAACCGCACTGACTTCGACCTCAAGACTCACTCCGAGCACTCAGGCAAGGATTTGTCCTACTTCGACCAGAACAAGAACGAGCGTTGGACTCCCTTCGTGATCGAGCCTGCGGCTGGTCTGACTCGCTCACTCATGGCATTCCTGGTTGATGCGTATGTGGAAGAGGAAGTCGAAACCGCTAAGGGTGGAACCGACAAGCGCACTGTGCTAAAGCTTGATCCACGACTTGCTCCCATCAAGGCGGCTGTGCTTCCGCTGTCTCGCAATGAGCAGCTGTCACCGCTGGCGAAGGAGATCGCTGCAGAACTGCGTTTGTCCTGGAACATCGACTTCGATGACTCCGGCGCTATTGGTCGCCGTTACCGTCGTCAGGACGAGATTGGTACGCCGTTCTGCATCACCGTTGACTTTGAAACCCTCGAGGACAAGGCCGTGACGATCCGTCACCGCGACACCATGGCACAGGAACGCATCCTCATTGAGGACCTGCACATGTATCTCGCACTTGCTCTCAAGGGTGCCTAAGTAACGAGGTAAATCACCATGGCCTCTGCAAAGCCAGCGAACCGCTGTGATGTGTTGGCCATAGGTAGCGACCTCGCAACCTTTTCCGCAGCGCTTGATTGCGCACGCATTGGACTCAAGGTTGATGTGTGGATTCCTAAGACGGATGAAAACGCAGGTGTTGCAGATTTTTCTCACCGCGGCGCAGTCGTGGCAGCTGCGCTTGATGAGTTAGGTGTTCCCTACGACATCGTCATTCCTGCACCTGGCGAAGAAGAAGTGTGTGGCATTCCTGCCAACCCGTTTTCTCTTCGTGTGAGAAACACTGTGGGATGGAAGGGTGCCTGGCGCGTTTATCTCGATCGCCTCAAGCCCGTTCTCACCATTGGCGCAGAACAGGACTTGGCCAAACTGGTGCGAACCAGAATGGGAGAAGCGGCTCTCGATAAACTGGTTAACCCTGTTCTCCTCGAACGCTATGGATTGCCTGCCGAAGAGCTCACTGTTGATGCAGTAGCTCCGGGACTGTCCCAAGCCCTCACTCGCGGAGGGTCACTGAGCAGCGGCGTGGCAGAACTGGTTGCAGAAGATGCTCGGGTTGCCCAGCGCGTGGTGGTCCCAGGCGGGCTTGCCGCCATCACCTCTGCCGCCGTGGCACAGCTGGAGTATTTCTCGGCAACGGTCACCCGAGTTGCCGACCCCACAAAGAAGCTGGCTAGTGCCTGGAAAAAAGCTGGTGTTGTTCTAGCTGACTTTGGTGAGGTAGAACTGCCGGAGGGTATCGACACTGAACGCGTAGCCGAAGTCGGATTGTCTTCCGAATACCCAGGTTTAGAACGAGCAATCCCTGCCTCTCAACATGCTGCATTGAGCATGCGACGGGTGCTTCTCAGTGACCCTGAAAAACCTCCCGTTGGGACTCTCAGCTTCGAGGGCTAGGCTAGATACGCAACATATGCGATTTTTGACATATTGAACGGAAAGAAATCATGAGAGGCAAGTTCCTTTTCATTGTGGGTCTAGCCGTGGGCTACGTCTTCGGTACTCGTGCTGGGCGTAAGCGCTACGAGCAGATCAAGACTGCCGCCCAGAACATCTGGGAGTCCGAGCCCGTTCAGTGGTCCGTCAAGCAGGCACAGGATGCCGTTGGCGATGTTGCTGAAGAAGCACTGACTGCAGCCAAGCGCGTGATTCACCAGGTCACAGGCGACAAGCCCGCCGCCAAGAAGACTCCTGCTGCAAAGCCTGCAGCGAAGCCTGCTGCTAAGGCAGCGACCGAACCTGCAGCCAAGGCTGCAGCTAAGCCTGCTGCGAAGTAATCATGGCAACCTCGTCCTCATCGCCTGAGAAGGAGAACACCGAGCGATCGCTGTTCGCTCTCTTGCGCGATCTCCCCGGTCTGCTGATGGACCTCGTTCGCGCAGAGTTTGAACAGCTCAAGCGCGAGATGGCTCGCAAGCTGAAGAGCTTGGGCATTGGCGCAATCCTGGTGGTCATCGCCCTCGTGTTGCTGAGCTTCCTCACTTTCACTTTGCTACTGGCTGGAATCTTCGCGCTTGCATTAGTGATGCCGCCGTGGGCTGCAGCACTGACGGTTTCAGGACTTCTGCTTCTGGTCATCCTGATTTTGGTTGGCGCTGCCGCCGTTCAGTTTAAGAAGGGGAGCCCACCACTTCCCACCGAAACCTTCGACAGTGTTGTGAAGGACGCTCACGCCGTGAAGGGGGATGACGACTATGGCTTCTAACTCGAAACTCTCTCAAGTAACTGAAGAAGAGTTCTACGCAGAACCTTCATTCGTTTCCACACTCAGCAACGCTGAGTTGCAAGAGCACCTGGCTGCAACACGAGACAAGCTTTCCTCGACCCTCGATGAACTCGAAGACAAGGCAAATGTTCCTAAGCAGTTGGGCAAGGCCAAAGATCGACTGCAGGCACGCTTTACGGTGCTGAAGGAAGAACAGCCACTGGTTCTTCTGGGTATTGGCGTGGGAGCCGTAGCACTGGCTGGAATCATCATTGCCGGTGTGTTCCGTTCCGGCCGCCGCTAACTTTAAAGACCTGTTTGCCCGCCATTAATGGCGTGAGGCAGTTTTCTCAGTTTGTTGTCTGAGGAAACTGTCGCGACAATAGATGACGATGTCTTTTACCTCTCCTATTGAGACGCGTCCCCTCTATGGGCACCGCGTCCTTGTGCCTCGCGGTGGACCTTGGGGCGACTCTGTCGCATCTGCTCTCCGCGCTAAGGGCGCATCTGCGGTAATCGCACCGATGGTGAACTTCGCCCCAACAGATGACGCCCCCGCTCTCGAAGCAGCGCTTGCTTCACTGGCTGCAGGTGAGTTCGACTGGATCACGCTGACCAGCGCCACCACTGTTGATGTGTTGATGGCTCACCAGGCAGTTATTCCGCCGACCACCAAAGTTGCCTGCGTGGGTGAAACCACCGCGACAGCTTTGGCTGCTGCTGGTTACAAGGCTGACCTTGCACCCAGTGAAGAGAACACCGCACACGGTCTGCTCGAAGAGTGGACTGCTGCAACCGGTGGAGTGATTCCGCTGCGAGTTCTGACTCTGCGTTCACAGATTGCCGTTCCCGTTCTGACCGAGGGTCTGATTCGCATCGGCCACAGCGTTCAATCTGTGGTTGCCTACCGCTCGGTCGGTGTCGATGTCGCCGAGGGCGTCATCAACGATGTGCGCAACGGAAAGATCTCAGAAATCTTGGTGACTTCGGGTTCTGTTGCAGAACAGATTGCCATTCAGATCGGTGACATTCCTGCCAAGACCTTGGTTGCAGCTATTGGTCCTCGCACGGCAAAAGACGCAGATGCTTACGGCTTGCGCATCGACGCTGTTGCGGAATCGATAGATATCGAGTCGATGGTCAACCTATTGGTTGACCGAGCGCTGAGCGTTAAGCCCTAACTTTCGCGTGCTCATCGCAGTAAACGGGGTTTGCTGCACAGTCCTTACAGACAACCATCTGTTCGCGACACATCTTGTCAGCGCAGTTGATCATGTTGTTTGACTTGGTGCCGCAGCACACACAGGTTCCGATCAGAGCAACATCGGGTGCAAAGTCCATCGAGATGCGCTTGTCAAAGACATAGAGCGAACCTTCCCACAGACCCTGGTTTCCACGAGCCTCGCCATAGCGAACAATGCCACCATCAATTTGGTAGATCTCCTTGAAGCCACGAGCTTTCATGATCGGGGTCAAAATTTCGCAGCGAATACCGCCGGTGCAGTAAGTGACGATGGGTTTGTCCTTGATGTGGTCATACTTGCCACTTTCCAGTTCACGCACGAAGTCGTGAGTTGTCTTCACATCAGGAATGATCGCGTTCTTGAAGCGACCAATTTCTGCTTCCCACGCATTGCGGCCGTCGAAGAAGACAACCTCGTCGCCGCGTTCTTCAACCAGTGCATCGAGTTCGTGGGGCTTGAGCTTCTTTCCGCCACCGACGATTCCCTTGTGATTGACCTCGATTTCATCGGGAACACCAAAGGCAACAATCTCGGGACGAGCTTTCACGCTGAGGCGGGGGAAGTCGAGGCTGTAGCCATTCTCATCGAGGCCTGTGCCATCGCTCCACTTGGCATCCATCTTCTTGAAGCCGGGGTATTCCTTGGTCTTGCGCAGGTACATCTTGACGTTGTCGATGTCGCCACCGACGGTTCCGTTGATGCCGTGCTTGGAGATCAGGATTCGACCACGCAGGTTGAGACCTTCGCACAGGTCGCGCTGCCACAGGCGAACGGCCTCGGGGTCAGCAACGGGTGCGAATGCGTAGTAGAGAAGAACTTTGGGGACTGCCATGTATATAAGGGTACGCGCCCACAGCGAACAGCGCACCATCCGTATTGACAATGATTCTCAATAACACCTATTTTTGAGAGGTGAAGAAATTAGCCGCACTCCTTGTTTTGCTCCTGGGAGCACTGGGCTTGACCGCCTGCAGCACCCCTGCCGACCCCAGCCAAGGACTCACAGTTGTGGCAACGACAACCCAAGTGACGGAATTCACTTCCACCGTCGTGGGCACTGCCGGCACAGTAACTGGACTGATCCAGCCCAACCAGAGTGCGCACTCGTTTGATCCTTCCGCCAAGCAATTGCTTCTGCTTTCTCAAGCTGATGCCGTCGTGATCAATGGAGCAGATCTGGAGCCTTGGCTGCAGGATGCTCTCTCTGCAGCAAACTTTTCTGGAGAAGTCATTACCGCTTCCACCGGAATTCCTCTAATTGAGAGTGATCCTCACGTGTGGACCTCACCGAAGAATGCCCAGCAGATGGTGGACAACATCAAGACTGGTCTTGATGGTTTGCCCGGTATTACCGAGGAACAAAAGCAGACATTTGAAACCAATGCAGATGCGTATGACACTCAGCTTTATGCGCTCAACACCTGGATCACCACAAACATTGATCAGGTGCCAGCGGCACAGCGGTTGCTGGTGACCAACCACGACGCCTTCACCTACTTCGTAGATGCCTTCGGCATCAACTTCTTAGGCTCCATCATCCCCAGCTTTGATGACAACGCTGAGCCCAGCGCCGCTGAGTTAGATTCACTCATTGCCCTGATCAAGAACTCGGGTGCCACCGCAATATTCTCTGAAGCCTCCATCTCACCCAAGTTGGCCAAGACAATCGCCAGCGAAGCTGGCGTCAAGGTCTACTCCGGAGACAACGCTCTCTACTCAGATTCTCTCGGCGTCTCAGGCTCAGAAGGTGAGACCTATATCAAGGCGACCATTCACAACGTAACCATGCTGATGAATGCATGGGGATATCCCGTCCAGCCACTACCTGCGGAGTTGACATCATGAGTCCTCGCACCAGGCCCATCCCGATCATCACAGATGACGCACTGACCATCACGGGTGGTTCCTTCAGCTATGGGGACACTCCAGCCCTGACCGATGTGACCATCTCGGTAAAGCCAGGTGAGGCCATGGCACTGATTGGTCCGAACGGGTCTGGTAAATCAACTCTGCTCAAGGGTGTGCTGGGATTGATTCCACTGGTGGAAGGTTCGATGGGCCTGGGCACGACGGCGGGCATTGGCTACCTCCCCCAAACCGAACACATTGATCCTGAATTCCCGGTCACCCTCAAGCAGGTGGTGATGATGGGTCGCTATCGCAAGCTGGGGTTATTCCGCTTCCCCGGCAGTGCTGACCGCGCTGCAGTCAGGGAAGCAATCGCCAGCGTGGGACTGGGCAACGTGGCCAACAAGAGATTCGGCTCTCTCTCCGGAGGTCAACAGCAACGTGGATTCTTAGCTCGTGCCTTGGCAGCCCAGCCCAGTCTGTTGCTGCTGGATGAGCCCTTCAATGGCTTAGACCAGCCCAACCGTGATGCACTGATGCAGACCTTGCGTCAACTCAAGGCTGCCGGTGTTGCCATCATCGTCACCACGCATGATCTCGAACTGGCTCGGGAAGTGTGTGACACTGTGCTGTTTGTCAACGGACGCCAGATTGCCTTTGGCCCCAAAGATGAAGTCCTCACCCTGGCGAACCTGCAAGAGGTATTCCACGAGTTCCAGGTTGAAATCGACGAACACACAGTGGTCGTCCCCGGTCACGAAGGTCACTAAAAGTGAACCTGCTCGACTCCTTCACCACTGCATTCGCTCTGCCCTTCATGGGCCGAGCGCTACTGGTATTGATCGTGTTGAGTATTGCCGCAGGGCTGATCGGTGTCTTCATCAACCTGCGAGGTCTTGAGTTCCTGACAGATGGCCTCACCCACGCGGTGTTCCCAGGTTTAGCAGCCGGCTTCGTCTTCGGCGGCCAAGGCGGTGTTCTCATCGGAGCATTGGTTGCCGCTGCCGCAGCAACCATAGTGCTCACGCTGATGAGTAACAACAAGGTCACCTCTGACGCCACCACAGCAATCGTGTTGACAGCGATGTTCAGCATCGGGGTGATCATCGTGTCAGCATCACCAGGCCGTGCAGGAGGTTTGGAACAACTCCTGTTCGGACACCTGCTGACCGTGACTGATTCGGAAGCACTCATCACAGCGATCGTGGCGGCAATCGCCCTCGTACTAGTTGTGCTCACCTTTCGCCGCCAGGTCTTTCATGCCTTCGACCCCGAAGGCAGTGCTGCTGCCGGCTATCGCCGGGTCAGCACCGAGCTAGTGCTCAACGTGGCTATTGCTTTGGTCATTGTTGCGGCATCAAATGCGGTCGGAAACCTCCTCGTGCTTGCTGTGCTGATTGTTCCAGGCGCACTGTCACGCCTGGTCACGACCAAACTGGGTGCACTCTTTGTCGTTGCCGTGGGTTCGGCACTACTTGCCTCCTGGATTGGCCTCTCCCTTGGCTTCAACATCTCTGTCGTGGGCGGGGTTGATGTTCCTGCCGGGGCAACCGTGGCACTCAGTTTTGTTCTGCTCTATTCGATTGCGCTCATCGTGCGCGTGGCCCGTAAGGGGTTGAACGCATGAGCTATTTCGAACGGGCATTGATTGTGATTGTGCTGGTGGGTGCCCTTGCCGGTCTTGCCGGAGTACTGGTTGTGCTGCGCAAGCGCGTGCTTTTTGCTCAAGCCCTCACCCACGCGACCTTCCCCGGAGCCATCATCGCCACCATCTTGGGAGCGAGCCTCCAGATTGGTGCTCTGATTGCCTGCGTGAGTTTGGCCATCATCATGACCTTTCTCAGCCGCATTCGTGGTCAAGGCACACAAGCCGCTTCCGGCGTGATGCTCACCGCAGGTTTTGCTGCCGGTGTATTACTGCAGGCCATGAATCCGAACATCCCAATTCAAATCGACTCTTTCTTGTTCGGTTCGATTCTTTCGGCAACCTGGATCGATGGACTAGTCACAGCAGGGGTGCTACTCGCCATCATTCTGGCGCTGCTGATCTGGGGCAAGCAGATCCTTTACTTCCTCTTTGATGCAGAAAGTTATGCCGCAACAGGAGCGAAGCCGTGGCTGATTGATGCCGCACTCTTACTCATCACGACCGGTGCAGTTGTGGCAGCAATGCCAGCGGCCGGCGCCATTCTTGCCATTGCCCTCATCGCAGCTCCGGCAGCAGCTGCCAGATACTTCACCGACAAGATTTTTGTCATGTTCTGGCTCGCCCCAACCTTGGGCGCGCTCGCCGGAGTCTGTGGGCTCTTGCTTTCCAGGTGGTTAGCCGTGAGTGCGGGAGCGAGCATTGCCCTTGTTGCTGCAAGCATCTTCTTTATTGCATGGGGAACATTCACCATGCGACGCCCAGCAGTTGTGGGAGTAACCCGATGAAACGCAACACATGGCAACGCGAAGCAGTGAGAGCAGCACTGAATGAGCGCGGAGATTTCATCTCCGCACAGAAACTTCATGCCCTGCTGAAGTCAGCTGGATCCACCATCGGTTTGGCTACGGTGTATCGAGCATTGACCGACCTGGTCGCATCTGATGAAGCCGATGCTCTGCAGTCTCCTGACGGCGAGAACATCTACCGGGCATGTTCGACTGATGGACATCACCATCACCTGATCTGTCGCCAATGCGGTCACACCGAAGAGATTGAAGCCGAAGCGGTGGAGGCGTGGGCAGCCACAGTGGCAGCTGAGCATGGGTTCACCCAACCACGACATGTGGTTGATGTATTCGGGCTCTGCGGTAACTGCTCCGGGCCAACTTCGGCATAATCTCGGGGAAGTAGAGCTGGCCCAGTTTGCTTAATGCCCGAAGGTCAACGTAGACTTGACCCTTGGCTGCGCGGAATTCCTCGCGTAAGCAGTGCACGTTCTCTCTCACTTCGTGAGTTGTGGGTGTTCGTGTGCAGACAAGGAATCTTGGGCAAGACAATCCCGTCTTGCGGTATTAGGAGGATAGACATGGCTGCGACCTGTCAGGTGACCGGAGCCGTACCCGGCTTTGGGCACGCAATTTCACACTCGCACCGACGCACCAAGCGTCGTTTCGACCCCAACATTCAGAAGAAGACGTACTACGTACCTTCTCTTCGTCGCAATGTAACGCTGACTCTGTCGGCTAAGGGAATCAAGGTTATTGACGCACGCGGAATTGAATCCGTCGTCAAGGACCTTCTCGCTCGTGGGGAGAAGATCTAATGGCTAAGCAACAGGACGTACGTCCCATCATCAAGCTGCGCTCAACTGCAGGCACTGGTTACACCTACGTGACTCGCAAGAACCGCCGCAACACCCCCGACCGTCTTGTACTCAAGAAGTACGACCCCGTAGTGCGTCAGCACGTTGAATTCCGTGAGGAGCGCTAAATGGCTAAGAAAAGCAAGATTGCTCGTAACGAGCAGCGCAAGGTAGTAGTTGAGCGTTACGCTGCAAAGCGTCTCGAACTCAAGAAGGCTCTTGTAGATCCCAACGGCACCGATGCTTCTCGTGAAGCAGCACGTGTTGGTCTGCAGAAGCTTCCACGTAACGCTTCCCCCATCCGCGTTCGCAGCCGCGACGCGATTGATGGCCGCCCCCGTGGTGTCCTCACCAAGTTCGGTATCTCTCGTGTACGTTTCCGCGAGATGGCTCACCGTGGCGAACTGCCCGGTATCACCAAGTCGAGCTGGTAATCCAACAGGATTAAGGCACTGGCCACGAACTGTAAAAAGTTCGTGGCCAGTACTGTTTTAACCCCTATTTAAACCCTCAACCTTGGGTCGAGGTCTTCTCGTGCCACGCCGACACGAATTCCCCGTAAATACGCGGATGTGCTGATACTTTTTCGATTGGTCAGACAGACCAAACGAGACGGCCCTTGTGGCTCAACCGTTCCAAACACAGTGCTACCTCGGTAGCTCAACGTCCAGGAGGACACAAATGGCTCTCAACAAGTCTGAGGTTGTCGCAGCAGTTGCCGCTCACACCAACCTTTCGCAGGCAAACGTAAACGGCGTTATCGACGCACTGTTCGCAGTTGTCTCCGCTGAAGTTGCTAAGGGTGGAAAGGTAACCATCCCCGGCTTCATCTCCTTCGAGCGCACCAACCGTGCAGCTCGCACCGGTCGTAACCCTCAGACCGGCGCAACCATCCAGATCGCAGCTTCCAAGTCTGTCAAGGTCTCGGCTGGTAGCAAGCTCAAGGCTGCTGTTAAGTAGTCACGAGTTTCACTCGCTTGAAGTGGGTGTGAGCCTTCGGGCTCACACCCACTCTGCAGTTAACGAGCACTAATCATCTCTAGGCTTGTCTTGTGCCCCGTTTGTTCAAGATAGCCATCCCCGCGCTGACCGTGCTGGTCGCGCTTGCTGTCTTGCTCGCAGCCCTGGCATTTGGCGGAGGTTCCCGCACGCCAGCGCTGGGTGACCCGGGCGTGGTCGTTCGTGTGGGCTTGCCCATTGCCAAGTTGTTGGTGGATCTTTCTGCCGCAACGATGATTGGTTCGCTCGCACTGGCACTGTGGGCTTTCGCCTCGCGGGAACGCGCCTATCTTCGCAGCATTGATATTGCCGCTGCTGCAGCGCTGGTGATGACTCTCGCTTCTGCTGTCACGGGATTCCTCACCTTCTTGAATGTGAGCCTGACCCCCTTCTCTGCTGATGCCACATTCGGCAATCAACTGGGCTTCTTCTTCACCAGCATTCAGCTGGGCCAGGCCTGGCTGATCACCACCTTGCTCGCTGCCTTCGTTGCAGTGCTGTGTATTGCGGTGACTAATCAGACCGCTCTCTTCTTTGTCGGCTTGGCAGCGGTGGGCACTTTGGTGCCCATGGCGCTGCAAGGTCACTCTGCCGGAACCTCAGGTCACGCCATGGCGATCACGTCGATGGGTTTGCACCTGGTATTTGTCTCGGTCTGGCTTGGTGGTGTGATCACTCTGGTCTTGCTGCGTGGAATTATCGACAAGGACCGCCTCGCGGCCATTGTCTCCAGGTTCTCCACCCTGGCCATCATTGCCTTTATCGTGGTTGCTGTTTCTGGTGTGGCCAATGCGATGGTTCGAATTGGAACTTTCGACAAGCTTGTGGGCACGCCCTATGGCCAGCTGGTGCTGGCGAAGGTTGCCGCCATGGTGGTCTTGGGTGTTTTCGGTTTCTGGCAGCGCGGCTTCTTGGTCAAGAGAATGGCCGGGGCTGCTGCGCAGAAGATGTTCTGGTGGTTTATTGCGCTCGAGCTCATCATCATGGGTGTTGCCTCCGGCCTAGCAGCAGGTCTTGCTCGCACACCCACTCCGGTGAGCGAGGCACTGAATCAGAACCCCACTCCTGCTGAAATTCTGACCGGATCTGTTCTGCCTCCTGAGTTCACGTTTGACCGTTACTTCACGGTGTGGAACTTTGACCTGATCTGGTTGCTGTTCTGTTCCTTCGCCATCTTCTTCTATGTGGTTGGTGTCTGGCGCTTGCACAAGCGTGGAGATAAGTGGCCCTGGTATCGCACGGTGCTGTGGATTGCAGGTATGGTCCTGCTGTTCTACATCACCAACGGCGGTATCAACGCCTACGAGATGTATCTCTTCTCAGCCCATATGGGTGCACACATGACTTTGGGCATGATGGTGCCTATCCTGTTGGTGCCAGGAGCTCCCGTCACACTGGCTTTGCGCGCGATTGAAAAGCGTAAGGATGACAGTCGTGGTGGACGTGAGTGGATACTCAAGGCAGTTCACTCCGGTTATGCGAACGTGATCTCTCACCCGCTCTTTGCCACCATCAATTTTGTTGGCTCGCTCTGGCTGTTCTACTACACGCCAATCTTTAGGTGGGCAACTAGTGACCACATCGGTCACGAGTGGATGATTGTTCACTTCCTTCTTGCCGGATACCTCTTTGTTCAGTCCCTGATTGGTATTGATCCGGTCAAGACTCGTTACCCCTACCCTTTCCGCCTCATTCAGCTTTTGGCAGCAATGACCGTGCATGCCTTCTTTGGCCTAGGCATCATGTCCAGCGAAAACTTGATGCTTGCTGACTGGTTCGGCGCCATGGGACGAACCTGGGGTTCAACTCCGCTGGAGGATCAGCAGGCTGGTGGCGCTATCGCATGGAGCGTGGGCGAACTACCAAACCTCGTGCTTGCACTTGTGATCGGATACCAATGGAATCGATCTGACGCGAAGGAAGCCAAGCGTAAGGATCGTCAAGCAGACCGCGATGACGATGCTGAACTCAAGGCATACAACGAGATGCTTGCCCGCCAGGCCGCAGAAGACAACGCGGAGTCCTAGGACAGCACGATTGCCAGGCTGCCGTCTGAACGAATGGTGATAGTGATGTTGAAAACAGCATCAACTATCTCGTCCAGTGGCGAGATGGTCCCGTCATACAGGGACTGCACCTCACCGGTAATGCGCAGTTTCGCCACGGCATTGTTTACTGCCCAGGCACTCTCGCCGGGAACAACATCAATAGTGGGGTATTCCGCTACTTCCCAGCTGGGCTCACCCACAATGCGGTTGCCGGTTTGGTAGCCAAAGTTACAACCGGTGGGTTGCAGCACGCGTTGCTTCACACAGGAATCCAGGAAGTCATCTACCTCTTTTTGCACGCGTTTGTTGAAAGCTGTGTTGGCCTCAACATCGACGACGACTTCTTCGGTGTCACCGGGGGAGGCAATGTTTACTACGACCTTCTTAGCCGTGAGCCACGTTGAGGTGTGATCGAAGACATAGTTCCCTGGAGCAAAGAGGAGATAGGTTCCTGTTCCGCCCCAGACAGTTGACTCTTTACCTGAGGTGGTAGAACGAAGATCAATAAGCCCAGACTTCCCCACATCAAACGAGGCGTCATGCCACACACTCACCTTGGCGGTGGCAACGGGGAGTTCAGCAAAGGCCCACGACTCGAACAGACCCAGCATGGTCCCGATGCGCTTGAGGGTGAAGGTTCCGGTGGCCTTCTCGCCGCCGACAAGATAGCTTGCCGTCACTGTCGTTTTTGCGTCGGTGCCGCTGACCTTGGTGATCTGAATGTTGCTGAGTTCACCCATTGCAGAACCACGAAGGAGTGCACGGTCAGCGCCTTCAGGCAGCTTGTCTGCCACACCTGGCATCGACAGTGCCGAGGCAGCGTCATGCCGAGAGAGCGCGGAAAGGTATTGGCTGACAAACCCCGACGCACTAAAGAGCGACTGGTTGATGCCGATACCGACAAAGAGTGTGACCAAGAGAAGTGCTGCAGTGGCTAACCCAAGATAGGTGCCCTGGCGTTTGGTCAATTTCACCTCTACATCCTACAAAGCGCGCCTGTGAGCAACCGGATGCAGAGCCTGCACGCAGGTAAACTTCACGGGTGAACACCGTCTCCTTATCGGCCCAACAGCAGGAGGTGTTTAACCTCATCGAGGAGACCAGAGAGCACGTGTTCATTACCGGACGTGCTGGAACAGGGAAGTCCACCCTGCTGAACCATCTGGCTTTCACCACCGAGAAGACGATCGCGGTGTGTGCTCCAACTGGCGTGGCCGCACTGAATGTCGGCGGCCAAACAATTCACTCTTTGTTTCGCCTGCCCACGGGGTTGATTGGTTCTTTGGATCTCAACCATGGCCCAGATCAACGCAAGATTCTCAATGCCATCGACACTCTCGTGATAGATGAAGTCTCCATGGTCAACGCGGACATCATGGATGCCATTGACCGCGCCTTGCGTGAAGCACGTCACCGGAAGAAGGAAAGCTTCGGTGGAGTTCAGGTCATCATGTTCGGTGACCCCTACCAGCTCTCACCGGTTCCTCCCCGCACGCCAGAGGAGAAGGAATACCTTCAAGCCCGCTATGCCTCGAACTGGTTCTTTGATGCCGCAGTATGGCAAGACACCCCACTGCGCATCATTGAGCTGACCGAAATCCACCGTCAGCGTGACGATGCGTTCAAAGAAATGTTGAACGCTGTTCGTCACGGAACGGTGACACCCACCCTCGGAGCCGCACTCAACGCTGCCGGTAATCGTCCAGTGCCAGAGGGCGAAGACATCATCATCTTGGCCACCACAAATGCTCGAGTCAACGCCATTAACGCTGAGCAGCTTGCCAAACTTCCCGGCAAGAAGAAGGTGGCGGCAGCAGACGTGAGCGGCGACTTCGCCGCTAATGCATTCCCCGCCGATGAGGACTTGGAGCTCAAACTCGGAGCGCAGGTGATGTTCCTGCAAAACGACAGCGAAGGAAGATGGGTCAACGGGACGGTGGGAACCGTGACCAAGATCACTGATACCGTTTTTGTCTCAGTCGCCGGCTCCGAATATGAAGTGCACCCAGTTACCTGGGAACGCTACAAGTACTCCTACAAACAGAGCACTGATGAGCTCACCCGTGACGTCGTTGCTGAGTTCACCCAGTTCCCACTTCGCCTGGCGTGGGCAGTGACCATCCACAAAGCACAGGGACAAACCTATGACCGTGCTCTGATCGATATGGGCTCACGCGCATTTGCACCTGGACAGACCTATGTTGCACTCAGCCGCATCACTTCGCTCGATGGCCTCTATCTGACCAGACCTTTGCGACCATCAGATGTGATCGTGGATCCCGATGTGGAGAGATTCATGGGCAGGGTTGAGTCTCTAGGTCACAACCTCGAAGGATAAGAATGATTGTCCTCATCGATGGTGACTGCGCACTGTGTGTAGGTTTGGTCGAATGGTTGGGCAAGCGCATCCCTGCCGAGAAACTAAGCCCAGAACACATCATGTTTGTTCCAGGCGAGTCAGGCTGGGGACAGCAGCTACTCCACACCGCAGGGGTGGAGGATTTTGATTCTGTAGTGGTGCTTCGCGGTAACCGAGTGCTCCAAGAAAGTAATGCCGTGCTCGCGCTTGCTGATCTGCTTCCTCGGCGCTGGAAGATGGTGGCAGCGATTGCACGGGTAGTTCCACCACCGATACGAAACGGGATCTATCGCTGGATTGCTCGCAATCGAATCACGTGGTTTGGACGAAAAGAAGTGTGTTCGATTGATCCTCGGGTAGCCGTGGTGACCTACGGCCCCCGCGGACTTCTTAAACGCCCCTGAACTGCCCTAACACCGAGCTTTTCCTTAGATAGGCTTAGGACATGCTTCTTTCTGATCGCGATATTCGTGCTGAGCTCGAGTCGGGCCGTATTGGTCTCGAGCCCTCAGCTGACGACATGATTCAGCCCTCGAGCGTTGACGTTCGCATCGACCGGTACTTCCGTCTCTTCGACAACCACAAGTACCCCTACATCGACCCTGCTGAAGACCAGCCTGACCTCACTCGCTTGATCGAGGTCGACCCTAACGAGCCTTTCATCCTGCACCCTGGCGAGTTTGTTCTTGGTGCAACCTACGAGCAGGTAACTCTGCCTGACGATATTGCAGCTCGCCTCGAAGGTAAGAGCTCTCTTGGCCGTTTGGGTCTGGTGACCCACTCCACCGCGGGCTTTATTGACCCAGGTTTCTCCGGTCACATCACTCTCGAGCTTTCCAACATGGCAACCCTGCCCATCAAGCTGTGGCCAGGCATGAAGATTGGCCAGCTCTGCTTCTTCAAGCTCACCTCTCCTGCAGAGAAGCCTTATGGTTCGGCAGAGTACAAGTCCCGCTACCACGGTCAGCGTGGTCCCACGGCTTCACGCTCGTTCCTCAACTTCCACCGCACTGATGTCAGTGCAACGGATGCCGGAGCTATCGGCGGCTAATTTGGGGAAACCCGTCACCTCAAAGTCCGAAAACACTCGTAACCGCATTCTTGATGCGGCTATTGAGGCGTTTGCAGGAAACGAAGTGGATTCTGTCTCCATCGTGGATATTGCCTCACGAGCTGGAATCACGAGCCAGGGAATTTATCGCTACTTCCCGAACAAATATGAGCTATTTCTTGCCGCGGTTGAAAAGGACTACAGCGAGTTATTCGATTCCGTAATCACAAGGTTGACTCTCCACCCAGCACCTTTTCTTTCCGGAGAAATTTGGCGACAAATTCTTCTGGAGGCACCTGAGCATCCCCTAGCTGTAAAGGAAGTGGCAGGACGTGACCCGCAGGTTCTTGATCGGGTGAACAACAGTGAGCATGCCTTGACGCTTATTGAAGCTCTGAAATGCGAAATAGCTCACGCAATTTCTGAAAAATTTCTTCGCCAAGATTTAGACCCCATCATTCAAGCCGAAGCAACGGGTTTCATCATGCTCAACATATCCATTCCCATGGCCTTTGCTGGGAAATTTAATTCCCCCGAATGGTTTGCCATGGCAGGAACCCAACTTGCAGCCTGGTTTTATCCTCTTCCAAATTTTCAAGACCCATCAGTCGCGAAAGTATTTGAGGAGAAAATCATTTCTCTGGGCCCTAATGCCGTATTAAAAAATTACAAAAACAGAAATATGTAACTAATATTGTGATGTACGCGTCGAAAACAAGGACATCATGATTAACTCATCCTCCGTGAATATCGGTGCTGTTCCGACCCGTTACGGCTTTCCTCACACATCACCAGTTGAGCAGCTCACTCGTCGCCAATACCAAATACTTCGTGCCTTAGCGGTGGGTCAAAGCAATAAATCCATAGCCGCTGAATTAGGTATCACCGAGAACACAGTCAGCAATCATTTGCTTGTCATCTACAAAATCCTTCAGATATCTGAAGAAACAAATCAGCGAGTCATGGCGGCGCTGGTATTTCACCGGCTGGCAGGCAACGAGTAATTAGCCCGCCGGGGAAAGATATCCAGCAACAGCCAATCGAGGCAGCTGCAGGGTGAGCCACGGGCTGAACGCAAAAGCTGATTTTTCGACAGCGGCTAGCAGTCCCGAAGGATCGGCCCAGGCATACTCGGCAACCTCTGAAGGGTTAGGAACTGGTTCCTCATCCACGATGGCGATATAGACGGGGCAAATTTCATTCTCGACAATTCCGGACGCATCTACTGCGCGATAACGGAAGTCCGGTAGCGCACTCTTCACAGATGCCAGCTTGAGTCCGAGCTCTTGCTCTGCTCTGCGGTGGATGGCATCAACAAAGTCTTCCCCAGGGCCTGGGTGGCCACAGAAAGAGTTTGTCCACACACCAGGCCAGGTCTTTTTCTCCAGTGCACGTCGAGTGACAAGAATCTGTCCGTCACGGTTGAACACGTGACAGGAGAAGGCGAGGTGGAGGTGAGTGTCTTCGGTGTGGACGGTCGCCTTATCTGCAGTGCCGATTGGGGAGCCATCTTCAGACAAGAGCACAACCAGTTCACGGGAATCGCTCATGTTTTGCTCCTGCCTTGTCAGTTAGTCTGGGATGGTGAGTGTTCCAAGTCAAGAAACCGAAATGACGCGCCATCTTGCGCTCGTAGAAGAGGTTCTTGAGCACTTCTTTAGCCTATCCACTGAACGTGCTGCTGTATTAGCGCCAGCCTATGAAGCGCTATGGAAGACCCTGCGCTCAAACACCGCCGGTGGGAAGCGTTTCCGCCCGCAGATGGTGATGACCGCCTACACCTCACTGGGTGGATCTGACCTTCGCTCTGCAGCTCATGTGGGGGCATCTTTCGAACTCCTCCACACCGCGCTCATCGTTCATGACGATGTAGTGGACCGTGACTTTGTCCGCCGTGGAATCCCAAATGTCTCCGGAAGTTATCGTGATGTGGCACAAACTGCCGGGTTATCTCTTCCGACAGCTGAACATCGAGGAATGTCGGTAGCTGTCATTGCCGGCGACTTGGCACTGACCGGTTCCTTCCGTTTGATGGAGCGAGCCACAGCGAACCCAGCTATCCGTGATGCCCTGGTTGAACTGCTCGATCGTGCAGTGTTTGACTCTGCAGCCGGCGAACTCATTGATGTGGACTTCTCGCTCTATGCCGGAATGCCCAGCATCGAAGAAATCGTTCACATGGAGCGACTCAAAACCGCTGTCTATTCTTTTGAAGCACCCCTGCAAGCAGGAGCAATCCTTGCCGGTGCTAGTGACGACGTCATAACTGCACTGGGCGAATTTGGTCGCAACATTGGTATTGCCTACCAAATCGTGGATGACCTGTTAGGTGTCTTCGGTAATGAAGCCTCCACAGGAAAGACCACATTGGGCGACCTTCGTGAAGGAAAACGTACTGCCCTCATTGCCTTCGCATCTCAGACATTAGAGTGGAGCTCTATTGCTCACCTCGTCGGGGACAGCACCCTCTCGGATTCTGAGGCGGCCACCGTGCGAGAAGTGCTTGAACGCACTGGCGCGAAGAAGTACACCCAGCGACTCGCTTCGGACTACGCCGACGAAGCTGTCGCTGCTCTTCATGGGGCGGGAGTGCCTCAGCAACTCACCGACCAACTCACCCCACTTGTTTCTGCTGTCGTGGAGCGCGTGCGATGAATAATTCCAAGCTGACACAAGATGCCTCTGTGCCGGTCAGCGAACAGCCCACCAGACAGAGTGCGCTTTATGACAAAGTTGCTGAACAAACCGCGAGCATGATCATTCGTGAGTACTCAACCTCCTTCGGCATGGCCGCGAAACTCCTGGGCTCTGGTGTTCGTCAAGACGTGGAGAACATTTATGGTCTCGTTCGCTTGGCAGATGAAATCGTTGATGGTGTTGCGGCATATGCCGGCGTTGACGAGAAAGAGATTCGTCGCCTGCTGGACGAATTAGAGCAGGAAACCGAAGCAGCGATGAAGCGCGGATATAGCACCAACTTGGTGGTTCATGCTTTTGCCCTCACTGCGCGCAGGACCGGAATCACCCCTGAACTCACCAGGCCTTTCTTCACCTCCATGCGCGTGGACATCACCCGCGTCACCCACACCCAGAAAAGTTTTGAAGACTACGTCTATGGTTCTGCCGAGGTGGTGGGTCTGATGTGTTTGAAAGCATTCTTGGTGGGCAAAGACCTCACCCCTGAAGAGAATGACACTTTTGTCACCGGCGCTAGAAAGCTCGGTGCTGCATTTCAAAAGGTGAATTTCTTGCGCGATCTTTCTGCTGATGTGGATGAACTAGGCCGTAGTTATTTCCCCGGCATCAACATCGCCACCTTCACTGAAGAACAGAAGATGGTTCTAGTTGCTGACATCGATGCAGACCTCGCTGTTTCTGGTGCCATCGTTCCGCTGCTGCCCAGTTCTAGCCGCAAGGCTGTTGCTCTGGCACAGAATCTCTTTGCCGAGCTCAACCGCCGAATTGAACGCACGCCAGCTGCTGAACTCAAGCACACACGGGTGAGTGTTCCAACCTTTGTGAAAGCACGTATTGCCCTGGCAGTACTGATGGGAAAAACCTCATGACCAAATCTGTTGTCATCATCGGTGGCGGTATCGCCGGACTTGCTTCGGCAGCGCTCCTTGCTCGCGATGGGTATCAGGTCACCCTGCTGGAGAAGCACAAAGAAGTAGGTGGTCGTGCAGGAACGTGGGAGAAAGACGGCTTCCGTTTCGACACCGGCCCTTCCTGGTATCTCATGCCTGAAGTGTTTGACCACTTCTATAAGCTCATGGGCACCTCGAGTAAAGAGCAGCTTTCACTATCCAAACTGAACCCTGGATACCGTGTCCTCTTCGAAGAAGACGGTGTCTATCCAGCACGCCCCGTGGATGTGTTGGACAACCGTGAAGACAACCTCGAACTCTTTGAGACACTCGAACCTGGCTCTCGCCCCGCGATGGAGCGCTATCTGGACTCTGCCAAAGACACCTATGAGATGGCCAAGAAGCGCTTCCTCTACACCAGCTTTGAAAAGTATGGGCCTCTCATGCGAGCTGATGTTCTGCGCAGAACCCCCAAGCTGGCCAAGCTCCTGCAGGAGTCTCTGCATAAGTTCGCTTCACGTCACGTGAGCGATCCTCGCCTGCAGCAGATACTGGGATACCCCGCAGTGTTCTTAGGCTCGAGCCCCTTCATTACTCCGTCGATGTATCACTTAATGAGCTACCTCGACCTCGAAGATGGTGTGCTGTATGCGCAGGGCGGTTTCAACCGCGTGATTGAAAGCATTCGCGATATTGCGCTAGCTGAAGGTGTGAAGATCATCACCGAAGCGAATGTGAGCAAGATTCTCACGGTGGTAAACCCTGCTGGCCACAAGACCAAGGCAAAGGCTGCCGGTGTTGAATACACCAAGGGCAAGTCGAAGTCGGTCACAACCTTGTCTGCAGACATCGTGGTCTCGGCTGCCGACCTGCACTTCACCGAGACGCAGCTTCTTCCAGAACCCTTGCAAACCTATGGCGAAAGCTATTGGGAGAAGAAGGTCTCTGGCCCCAGTGCAGTTCTTGTGTATTTAGGCGTCAAGGGTGATATCCCCGAGCTTGAGCACCACACCCTCTTCTTCACGAACGACTGGGACGCGGACTTCAAGAAAATCTTTGGCGAGGACACCTCTGTGCCCACGCCAGCCAATATCTATGTCTGCAAGCCCAGTGCAACAGATGCTTCTGTCGCGCCACAGGGCGACACAAACCTGTTTATCTTGGTGCCCATCCCCGCAGATGTTTCCATCGGTAAGGGTGGAGTTGATGGCAAGGGAAGCAAGCAGGTTGAAGACATTGCCAACAGCGCAATTACTCAGATTGCGCAGTGGACTGGTGTGCCAGACCTTGCCCAGCGCATCACCGTTCGCCGCACTGTTGGGCCAGCTGACTTCGCTCACGATCTCAACTCGTGGAAGGGTGGAGCCCTGGGCCCCAGCCACATCCTCTCCCAGAGTGCGTTCTTCCGTTCGGGAAATATCTCCAAAAAGGTTTCAGATCTTTACTACACCGGTGGAACAACCATTCCCGGAATCGGTCTGCCGATGTGCTTGATCAGTGCCGAGATCTTGGTCAAGCGCTTGCGCGGTGACACCACAACTGAGCCACTTCCAGAACCTCTCTTCCCCACGGTCGACAAGACTGCCTAGAGCCGATGAATTTTCTCTATCTTGCCGCGTTGCTGGTGTCTCTCACCGGCATGGTGATGCTGGATAGACGCTTCACTCTGTTCTTTTGGCACGACGCTCGCCGTGCAACAGTTGTGCTCACAACTGGAGTTGTGTTCTTCCTCATCTGGGATCTCACCGGCATCGATGCCGGAGTGTTCTTCCGAGGCGAAGGCCAGTGGATGACGGGCATTCAGCTGGCACCAGAGTTGCCACTTGAGGAAGTGTTCTTCCTCACTCTGCTGTGTTACATGACCATGAATGTGTTTGTGGCGGTTGGCAGAGCAGTCACCAAAGCTTCCTCCGAGGAGGTGAAGTAGGTGACCTATTCTCTTCTGAACACCATCTTCTTAGGGTTGGCAGTCTGGTTTGCGGTTATTGCGGCCGTGGTCAATAGCAAGCGTGGCGTGAAGGTGACTAGGTCACTGCTATGGACATTCGGGATCACGCTTGCTGTGATGTTGCTCACTACCGCTGTCTTCGACAATGTGATTATTGGAGTCGGACTGGTCGCCTATGACCCCAGCACACTGATGGGTGCTTTCATCGGGCTTGCACCTCTGGAAGACTTTGATTACACCATCGCGGCAGTGATTATCTTGCCGGCTCTGTGGACATTGCTCGGTACAAGGAAGAAGAGATGAACACACTCAAGCAGCTCTTTGTCTCGTCCAGGCCACTGTCGTGGATCAACACTGCTTTCCCTTTCGCGGCCGCGTATCTGATGACCACACGTCAGGTTGACCTCACCTTCATCCTGGGCACCATCTTCTTCCTCATTCCTTACAACCTGGCAATGTATGGAATCAACGATGTGTTCGACTACGAGTCAGACATGCGCAACCCGCGCAAAGGTGGTGTGGAGGGCGCGGTCTTAGACCGCAGTCTCCACAAGGTCACCCTGTGGGCAGTTGTCATCACGAACGTTCCGTTCCTGATTTATTTGGTAGCTATCGGTAATGCCGGCGCCAACATCACCTTGGCTGTCAGCATGTTTGCTGTTGTTGCCTATTCGATGAAGGGCTTGCGCTTCAAAGAGATCCCTGTGTTGGACTCCCTCACCAGCAGCACTCACTTCGTGAGCCCTGCTGTGTATGGCGTTATTCTTGCCGGTGCGACCTTCACCCCGGCACTGTGGTTGATTCTTAACGCATTCTTCTTGTGGGGAATGGCGTCGCATGCTTTTGGCGCTGTGCAAGACATTCAGGCAGACCGCGAAGGCGGGCTGAAATCCATCGCCACCGCTTTTGGAGCAGCATGGACCGCTCGCTTCGCTCTGGTTTGCTACGCGCTTGCTGGTGTTCTGATTCTGTGCGGTGCGTTCTTTGCTGAACCAACCTGGCCGTTCTGGGTAGCTTCCGTTACCGCCGTTCCTTACATCCTGATGGTCTGGCCGTTTAGGAATCTCAGTGACGCAGATTGTGAGCAAGCCAATCGGGGCTGGAAGAAATTCCTCGGGATTAACTTCTTTGCTGGCTTCATTGTCACCATGTTGCTGATCTTCACCTGGTTACACGGCTAACCAAAGTTATTCTCAGAAACCCTCACCGGAATCCGGAGGGGTACAAGGGTCGCAATTTTCATACTTTTCGTATACAGTGGGTAGTTTAGACAGGTGTTTTTCCCTATGAATTAAGGTTAAAACTCCTTACTTTTTCTTCTCCAAGGGGTACAACATCATGAGAAATGCATCAATGTTGTTCCTCTGGCGTGGAATCAAGAGACGTTTCAATCTCCGTCGTTCAGTAGCGAAGAAAGCAGTTGCAGTACTGCTCACCGCCGCGTTTCTTTCCACCACTGCGTTTGCAGATTCAGCATTTGCTGTAGCTGGTTACCCCAACCCCAATAACAACGGAAGCGGAACTCAGGCATTTGCTCAAGGTTCCTACATCATTGATGCAGGTGCGGTTACGGGCTCGGCAACCAAGCAAACAATCGCTCAAGGCATCAAGCCTTATGGTTTGATCTACGCCTTGGTGAAGGCGAAGATCCCAGTTGAGTGGGCAATCGATCCCAATAAAGCACCAATCAGTCAGACCACCGGTAACTCTGCAGCTGATTTTACGTTTGACTGTGATGGCAGTGGCACTACGTATGCAAACAAGGCATACAAATCTGGTGCTTTCATCATTCCTGAGGCATTCGCGGCACAAGCTCAGAGCATTGTCGCAACCTGGCGAACAAAAGGTGTCACTGTTGACGGCCCATGTACTCAGGACCCTGTTACACCTTTCCCCATTTTCGCGACTATTTCAGGTTGGCCACGCGCTGTCCTTGATGCACAAAATGGCTCTGTCGCTGCGACGTATTTTGCCAACGCTGAAATTCCAGCACCTACTGCGACTCTTGATCCAGCAAACCCACCTGCGTACCGAACTGCTGCTCCCAGCCAGCTCACCGCCTGTGATGACATCTACATCATGCCTCACGCGGATCCCACCTATGCCACTCACAACGCTCTGATTCCATTCATTAAAGCTGGTGGATCTTTCTACGCGAGCTGTCACGCAGTGAGCGAAATTGAGAACATGGTTTTCCCTGCGGCGGGTTCCCAGGTTGCTGGTGCGACCGGAACAGCAGGTGCTTTTGCTATGAACCTGCTGGGTACTAGCGGACTGGTCAACTACGGTAGCCACCAAGCACAGGGTTCTGTTCCTTACGCTTTCTACAAGTCACCCACCGACACTGCAGCACCCACGACCGATGCAGGCACTGCGATTGAATCAGTTCGCGCAGGCGACCCTATTGCACAATTCCTCGGTGTGACAGATGCTTCAACTCAAAACGGGTCTGAGCAGATTTACATTCCTAAGGCTGGATCAAAGTGGCGTTCCACCACTCAGATCATTTCTTACGACCCCACCCAGCCAGATGCAACGGCAACTAACAACGTAGGAACCGCGGCATCATTGCTCTACGGACCTGCCTATGGAAACACCAACTACGGCTGGGTCATGTACCAGGGCGGCCACAGCGTCAACAAGGGTACTGTCGATGACGTCGCATCTCAGCGTGCCTTCTTCAACTTCTTGCTCCTCACCGCTGTTGACCGTCGTCTGAACGGCAACGCCAGCACTTCACGTTCACCAATTGTTTCTGTTACCGAGCCTGCGGCGGGAACCGCAATCGCTGGAGGTAACACCGTTCCCGTTGCTGGTGCCGCAACGGGTGGATCAGGAAGCTACAACTACAAGTGGACTGCTGCGTGTTATGACACCAATGGCAATGCAGTAACAGGTGGCACGTTCTTTGACGCGACCAAGGCAAAAACAACCTTTACTGCTCCGGACGTAACAGGAAACGTCAACTGCAACATGACACTCACTGTCATCGACACCTGTGGTCGATTCAGTTTCGGCTACTCCAGCGTGATCTACTCGCCTGAAGCAGATGTCACCGTTACCAAAACCGCTTCTCCCACCACAGCAAGTGTCAACGGAGACATTACCTACACGCTTGAAGTCAAGAACAACGGTAAAACCGCAGGAACTACAGCTGGCGATGGCAACGTTGCGACAAAGGTCACGCTTACTGACCCACTCCCCAGCGGTGTCACATTTGATTCAGTATCAGCTCCTGTCTATTCAGGAACAGCACCTTCTGGTGCGACGTGTACAGAACTCAATGGCACCGTAACCTGTGATCTTAAGTCGATGCAAGACGAGCAAACAGCTACGGTGACGATTGTTGCCAAGGTTGCCTTGAGTGCTCGGGGCCAGACGCTCGACAACACTGCGAAAGTTACATCTTCCTCGGCAGATTCGACCACAGGTAATAACAGTGCGACTGTTTCCACCGTAATTCGTAACTCTGGTATCGCAATTGACGTCACCACCAGCCCTGGTTATGCAGATCCCTCGGGAAGCAGCGTTACGTATACCTACACGGTGACAAATCCTGGCACGAGCGCGATCTCCAGCGTGGTGGTTAAAGATCAAAATGGAACACCCGCTAATACGGGTGACGACATCACGCTCACCACACACACTGGTGATACGGATGCTGATAACCAGCTCGATGTGAACGAAACCTGGGTTTACACCTCGACCCGTTCTGTTTCTTCGTCTACGAATGACGACAACACTGATTCATCCGCTACGACAAAGCAAACTAGCGGTGTTGCTTCAGGTAGTGACGGCTCAGCGACTGTTTCTAGCTCCGATGACGTTGTTGTCACCCTCGTCACGCCCCACATCACATTGAGCAAGACTCCTTCAAACCAGGTTGTTCAAGCTGGCAGCGATGCAAGCTTCACAATCAAGGTCACCAACGACAGTGATGGTCCTGCAACGATTACTAACATTGTTGTTTCTGACACTTTCACAACTGGTGGAACTCTGAACTGTCAGGCAGGGGCAATGCCTTTCACTATTGCCTCACTCCAGAAGGATGAAGTGTGGCAGACGACGTGTAAAGTCGTGGCAATCACCGGAGGCGGAACAAACACCCTTTCTGCAACTGCCAATAACCCTTACAAGGGAACAGCAATGACGATTACGTCATCGGCCGTAAACATCACTTTGGGTACCCCAGCACTTCTTCTCTCCAAGCTTGTTTCACCGGGTGGAGCTGTTTCGCCTGGCGACATCATCAACTACAAGCTCAGTGTCACAAACACTTCAGCGACCACTCAGACGGGTGTAGTTCTCACGGACCAGCTTGGTGCTGGTATGACTGCCGGAACAGCAACCATTACGCGTACTGACACCTCAAGTGCCAGCGGCAAGTCTTATGGAACTGTCGCGTGGGATAAGTTCAATTACACCCAGGGCAGCACCACGATGAGTAACTGGAACATCAGCACTCAAGGCTGGAGTGCAACAACTGCGAACTGGGTTACTGATGGAACGTCTACTGCGACGAACAAGGGGATCAAAATCTCCACTAAAAACTCCAACGGTAACACTCTCCAGAAGATCGAAGATCAGTCGGTCCTGATCGCCACCCAAAGCGGTAAAACTTCGATTCTCAAGAGAAGCGTTCCCCTCTCTTCTGGCAATGAAGCTGTATCCGTTCTGTTTGAGTGCGCTGTTGACACCTCTACAGCGGCGACCAACCAAGCTGGATTCTCGTTTGTCGTCAAATTAGGTTCTTATACTTCTGGCGAACAAGTGTGTACAAGTGCACGGAAGTCGTTCAAGGTTGATGTCCCGGCATCTTTCTACACCGAAGCAACTGCTACGGCGAAGGAACTGAGCTTCACTGCGCAAGGAACTGGAACCACGGCTGGAAGCAACGGTTCAACCATTTATCTTGATGACGTATTTGTTGTTACGGGCGCTGTGATCACCGATTCGTTCACTGGCGCTAACAACTCGTCTTCACCATACGTTTCTAATGGCTTTGGCTGGAGTGGGGCGAACTGGACAGAGACAGATAGCTCTTCAAAGATGAGTCTTTCAACTACGTCTTCGAGCCGTCTAGGTACCGCTGTTTATTGGAGTGGCTCAAGTGGTAACAGCGGTTACATCACCCGCACGTATTCACTTAACCCTGCTGATTATGCTGGCGCCAAAATTGGTTTCAACTGTTATGGCAGCCTCAGTGGAACGTCGAACTATCTCAAGATTGAGGTCGGCAGTGCAGGAACATACACAACAAAGTTCACGACTGCGACTGATGCAAATCCTTGTAACACCAGCACAAGTACAGACTCGTCTACCAGCCGTGGTGTAGTAGACCTTGGCACCTTAACCGCCGGTGAAAAAACTTTGCGCATCACCATGGCAGGTGCCAACAAGATCATGTTCGATGACTTGGTTGTCAGTGGACAAAGCAAGGGTGGAACTGCGACATCAATATCAAGCTCCGCATTTGCTGCAGCGCTTGCGGGCCCCTACAGCTTGGCGCCAAACGAAAAGCTTGAAATCAACTTCCCGGTAACGATCAGTGCACCCTTCCCCGTGCTCGGTGCCACAACAATTACCAACGGCGCAACCGTAGTTAGTACCCAGCAAACAACTCCTTCATCTGCTTCGGTAGTCAGCGACCTTGCTGTGACCGACTATAAGGTCACCAAATCCGTCAGTGCTGCACACATTCTCAAGAACCAGACGGGCAATTTTGTTCGTAGTGGTGAAGCAGTTACCTACACTTACACCGCGGTTAACAATGGAACTGTTCCCATTAAATCCGTCGTCATCAGTGACCCAGCATGTGCTGTAGTTCCTTCACTTGTTTCATCTTCAGCAACCTCGAACAACTTCCTGGATCCAGGTGAAACGTGGGTTTACAACTGCACAGCTAAGACCCTCACGACTACCGATTCAGGGACTGTAACCCTCGATGGTGTTATTGATGACCCAGATAATGCTGGAGCATTCCTGGACATCCCTTCGGTAACAGATGCATTGACAGTCAATGTCTTCAGCCCAACAATGTCGGTTGTTCCAACACCAACATCAAAGACCATTTACTCTGGCCGAACTGTTACTTACAGCTACAGCGTCACTGCTTCTGGTGGAGCTATTGCAAACCCCATTGTTACTGCTCAGAACTGTTTGAACATGCGTTACTCAGCAGGTGACACAAACAGCGACCGTATTCTCCAGACCACTGAAACCTGGACCTTCACCTGTACTACAGGTGCGATTACCTCGAACCTTGTCTCTCAGTCTGTGGTCGCTTCGGGTACCGATGTTTATGTTGGTCTTCCTGTCACTTCCGCTAACGTCCCCGTTGCGGTTACCGTAGTTCTCCCTGCAGCACTGACTATTACCTCAACAGTTTCTAACCCTGCAACGAGTGCGGGCCCAGCATCGACAATCTCTGTTGGCGAAACAAACGCTGTGACCTATCGGTACACCGTTACAAACACCGGCCACTCTGATGTAGCAGCTCCAAAGGTTTCGGATGACCACTGTGCTCCTGTAACTTACTCCAGTGGTGACACCAACAGTGATGGAATTATCCAGACCACTGAAACCTGGATCTACACCTGTTCGCCCTCTACTGCTTTGACACAGACCACCATCAGTGAAGCAACCGCGTCAGGTACTGACGGAGTTGGCAACACCGTAACAAGTGATTCATCCACCAACACGGTCAACGTACTTGCACCTGGACTGCTGCTGTCCATCATTGCTGGAACTGAATACACCAAGGTGGGCAACTCTGTTTCTTACATCTACACCGTTGAAAACTATGGTGCGACAGTAGTCAACTCGTTCACGCCAGTTGACGATAACTGTTCACCACTCACGCGTGTAACTCCTGACCTAGTCGGAGATAGTGATGGCCTTCTTGAGCCAGGTGAAAGCTGGAGCTACCTGTGTACGTCAGGTCCTCGCAACGCAGACACCCTCAGCACCTTTACTTTGCAAAACGTTGTTGACGCTACGGTTGGAACGGCATACACCCCCACACCTGTCAACACCAAGGTCTTTGTCATCGACCCAACTTTGACTGTTGCACAAACCGCAACCTCTTACGTTGGCTCAACAGCTGTTGTTCGTGATGGACCAGACCTCGCAGTTGATGCCTATATCGGCGATAAGGTCATCTTCAACTACAGCGTGCATGCCGACAAGGGTGTTAACGCCTCAAATATTGCCGGCCTGAACTCAATGCTGATTGAGCAGATTGTTGACCCTGCGTGTTCACCACTGTCACCTGTATTAGGTGTCAACGGATTCAACGCTGGAGACCAGAACAACCCTGGAATCCTCGATCCAGGCGAAACGTGGACATTTTCATGTGAATCCACAACTTTGACGAACACCATTGGTTTGAAGACTGCTCAAGCGCTCATTGAAGCAAACTCCACGTTGGATGACCCCAACGCATTGAACAACACCAAGCTTGCGTACTTTAGCCTCCAAGCAACAGCCAACACCGTCGATGTCTTTGCGGCACCGACCGTAACGACTAATGCTGCAACTTCTGTACTCAGCACCACGGCAACCATCAATGGTTCGCTTGAATGGGGTGGCCTCATTACGGCAGCAACCCTGTGTTACTCGAGCGTCCAAGCAGACTTGGCTGGTTGTGCGGCAGGAACAAGTGGCACCAGCGTTCAGCCAACTCCGCACTCCATCGTTGCGAGCGGATCAACTCCAGTTTCCTACAACCTCACAGGTTTGACTCCTGGAGTGACCTACTATTTCAAGGCCCTAGGTCGTAACAGTGTGGGCACTGCCGAGGGCATCGTGCGCTCATTCACCACTGTTGCAATTGCTCCTACTGCTACCACTCAGGCAGCTACTAGTGTCTCGCGAACAGCCGCAACGCTAAATGGTGCCATCGGCTGGGGCGGGTCTACAACCGCGATTTCGTTCTGCTACGGAACCAACAGCAATCTCACTGGTTGCACAACCGGAACACCGACACCTGGTTCTGCCACGTCTGATGGTTCGGTTGCAACGGCACTGAGCCTGACTGGTCTTACCCCAGGAACTACCTATTACTTCCGAGTAAGTGGTACTAACAACACGGGCACCACTGATGGTTCAATCCTGAGCTTTACAACTCCAGCAGGAGTGCTCCCACGTAGTGTTGTTCCTCGAATTCAAGGAAACAACTCCTCAACTCCAACCGTTACTCAGGGTTCTACCGGAACAATGATCCCTGTCTTTAGTGCAGGAACTGGTGTTCCTACATTCTCAACTTCGACCTCGTCGATTTGTACGGTTGATCCTTCGACTGGTGCTGTCTCCTTCATTGGTGTGGGCGAGTGCGTCATTGATGTCACTTCTCCAGCAACTTCTGACTACGAATTAGCAACCCACACTCCAATTCACATCACTGTTGTGGCAACTCCCCAGACCATTTCTCTTGCTAACCCAGGAACTCAGAACTGGACTGGAACCAGCACAACTTTGCCCCTCAACCCCACTTCCTCTTCTGGCCTGCCGGTCTCCATGACCAGCATGACTCCAGCTGTCTGTGAGGTTCGCGGCTCGGACGTTGTTGTCTTGGGACCTGGTTTGTGCCAGATCTTCGGATATCGCGCATCTGGTGCATTGAACGGAATCAACTACTCTGCTGCAACTTCTGTGATCATGTCCTTCACCATCAACGCACCTACACCAGTGCCCGTTGCGCCTGTTCGACGTATCACCTCGATTCCTTCGCTGACGCCAAACCTGCCTGCGCCAAGTTCTGCTCCAGTTCAGCGCACGCAGCCAACTGCCGCACCGGTCATCCCCATCACGTCTTCAGCTACAAAGAGCCTTGCTGCTGCGGCTACGGAAAAGATTTCAGGATTTACCCCTGGTGAGTCACTCACTGTTCAGGTCACGGGTTCTCGTATCTCGGGACAGTTCGTTGTCTCGCCTGGCAGCGTCGGTGATGTTGTGGGCATCGCGAAGGCGCTTGAAGAGTCCACCCAGCGCACCCAGTCTGACTTCGCGAAGGTCACCGCGGTTTCTCCTGTTGAGGGTAAGCCACAAGCTGATGATCTCTATGACGTGCCTGTAACACCTGCAGTTCAAAAGGTGTTTGCTGCTTCCGGACTTCAAGCACCACGCTTAGTCAGTGACGTCTACTCCTCTAAGTCTGCAAACTGGCTCTCGGTTGAGTCAGCAGTTTCTAGCTATGTTCCTGGCAGCAAGGTTTACCTCGTTGTGACAACCCAGCCCATCATTTTGGGTGCTGCCACGGTTGATAAAAACGGTGAAGCAGTCATTGACGGGCTTCTGCCTCTGGACGCACTCGAGCAGGGTGGCCACAACATTCGCTTGGTTGGAACACGTCAAATTGAAGGTGTGTCCGCTGATGCTGATGGAAACATCAAGCTCACCGACAAGGCGATGAAGGCTATCAAGGCATTCGACCAGGGCACTAAAGCCACCGTAGAAATGCAGGGAACCAAAGTTTCTGCAATTCGAGAGATTCCTCTAGAGAAGGAAGTCGCGTGGTGGACTGTTTGGCTTGCTCTCGCGGCGTCTCTTCTTGCACTCTTACTGCGTTTCGTTCGTAAACCTGTCAGATTCCGTCGTCGTGTGATTGCCGGAGTCCTTGCGGTAGCTGCTGGGGTCCCAGCCTTGGCTTACGGATGGTTCACTGCTTCATACGAGTTGTGGATTGGAACTCTCGTCGCTCTGGGAACAGGAATCTTTGTTCTGGTGTGGGGAAGAAAGAATCGCAAGAAGAACTAGCTCGGTCTTGAATTTTCAGGACTAGCTTAGAAACATGCCTCAGCCTGCACTCTTTACTCCTTTCACCGTTCGCAACCTCACGATCCGAAATCGGGTGTGGGTGCCACCCATGTGTATGTATAGCGCGCTGGGTAAGGACGGAGTACCCACTGCTTTCCACACCGCGCATTACGGCGCGATGGCTCTCGGTGGAGCTGGCTTGATCATCGTTGAGGCAACTGCCGTCAACCCTGAGGGCCGCATCTCTTTCCATGACCTTGGAATCTGGAACGACGAGCAAGTTGCTGCGTTCAGACCCATCACTGCTTTCATTTCAGAGCAGGGTGCAGTTCCAGGAATACAGCTAGCTCATGCAGGCCGCAAAGCATCGACCTATCCGGGTTGGGGTTATGACGGCATCGATGGGACCGTGCCAGTGGAAGAAGGTGGCTGGCAGACGCTGGGACCTTCGGCCAATTCGTTCACGGGCTATGCCCCAGCGCATGCCATGAGTGAAGAACAGATAATCCAAGTCGTTGCTGACTTTGCTTCTGCAGCACGTCGCGCTGTTGAAGCAGGGTTCAAGGTTCTAGAAATCCATGCAGCTCACGGCTACCTTATCCACGAATTCCTCTCACCTCTCACCAATGAACGCACCGATGACTTCGGTGGCCCGTTGAAGAATCGTGCGCGACTGCTGCTCGATATTGTTCGAGCAGTGCGCAAGGAGGTGGGCGAAGAGATTGTTCTCTTTGTTCGCTTCTCTGCCACGGACTGGATTGAGGGTGGTTGGAATGAAGAAGAAACCAGCATCGTTACTGACTGGGTAAAGGACCTGGGCGTGGACGTCGCGGACATTTCAACTGGTGGTCTGGTTGCTGAGGCGCATATCCCCACGGGACCGGGATACCAGGTTCCGATGGCTCACTATGTCAAAGAACATGCACATTTGCCCGTGGCGGCGGTGGGCATGATTACCACTGCTCAGCAAGCGAATGAGATTGTGGAGTCAGGCCGTGCTGATGCAGTGTTGATCGGCAAAGAAACGCTCCGCGACCCACACTTCGCACTGCGTGCTGCAGCGACGCTTGGTGCCCAGATTGACTACGGCATCCCCCAGTATCAGTGGGCTCCCTACGGTCGATAGCAAGCGAGTTCCTCAGTATTGTCACGCTCTGATATCCTATTTAATCTAATTAGATTAAATTTGGAGTCTTGATGTTCAATCGAGTGCGCAACGCATTGATTGTTGCTGCTGTAGTAGCTGCAACTGCCTTTTCTGCTCAGGCAGCGAGTGCTTTTCCTGCAGGGGACACCTTGTATGCAATCGCATACGACACCCCTCGCGAAGGAACTCTCAAGATCGTCAACCCTTCAACTGCGGCAACAACAATAGTAGGTACTGCGGGAACGGGTGCCGGCCAAAACCCGGGTCTATCAGTAGGAGATACTGCGCAGGGCGCCTACAACCCCAATGAGCCATCAAAGGGATATTGGATCTTCTTTGACGGCACTACCAAGCTTGCTTCTGTAAACCTTGCTACAGGTACAAGCACAGTAATCGGTCCTTTCGGAGCGCCTTCTGACATGGTTTCTATTGCCATTGGTGCCGATGGAAGTGCGTACGGTTTGGATTCTGCAGGAAGCCTGTTTAGCGTGAATTTGCTGACAGGTGCCGCAACTCTTATCAATACAGCTCCGCCTGCTGCAGTTTCAGCTTTTGCCTTCAACCCGGCAGACTCAACTTTCTATGCTGTGACTGCTTCTAAGCTCTGGAGCGTAAATACAACAACCGGAGTCTTCACGCAGGTTCAGACCGGTTATCCTGCAGATGTTCGCTCTATATCTTTTGATGCTGATGGAGTTTTGTGGGGAACAGAATCAACTTCTTACCGCTTATTTACCACGACGGTTGTTTCAAACACTGTTGCATCGATTAGTACCGTGAGTAGCACGGGCATCAACTCGCAGAGCTTGTTCATCAAGTACGTGCCTGTGACTCCGCCTGCACCTACTCCAGTAGTTCCTTCAACACCAACGCTTGCAAACACAGGGATCAACTCACAGGCTGCTTGGGCAATCGGGGCACTTGGGGCAGTCATTGTGACAAGTGGGTCAGTATTGATTTTCATCGCTCGTCGAAAAAAGCAAAGCTAGGAACCTTCAGATACAGCACTGGCTCATACTGGGGTATGAGCCAGTGCTTATTTAAGCTCTTTAGACCTATCGAATGAATTTTGCGCGGAGGGGAATCATCAAGAGAAGACCTGCGAGCAAGACCACAACGATGCCGAGGATGCCGAAGTAGGTGGCACCACCAAGCACAACGAAGAGCGCAAACAAGGATGGCGCCAAGAAACTAATGGCACGTCCTGTGGTGGCATAGAGACCGAAGAGCTCCCCTTCCTGACCTTCAGGTGCAAGGTGTCCAAGGTAGGCGCGAGCAGAAGCTTGAGCTGGACCTACGAAGAAGGTCAGCATCAAGCCACCGATCCAGAAGGCGGTTGCGCCACCATCGTGGAAGATGAACAAGCCGATGCCTGTGAGCACAAGACCAGCCAGCGCAATGACGATGACGCGCTTGGAACCGATCTTGTCGTCGATCCAACCCGAAAACAGAACGCCAATACCCGCGACAAGGTTGCCGCCGATGGCAAAGAGGATGACTTCGGTGAAACTCAAACCGAAAACGGTTCCAGCCAAGATGCCACCAAAGGCAAAGACTGCTGCCAGGCCGTCACGGAAGACCGCACTGGCGAGGAGGAAGTAGAAGGTGGGGCGAGAGTTCTTATACAGGTCAGCAATCTTGCGGAACAAGATCTTGTAAGACTCGATAATTCCTACATTCTTGCCCTTGGAAGTCGCCACATTCTCGGGGACATTAAGCAAGATGGGGATGGAAAATATGAGAGACCAGATAGCACCGAATACTGCGACAACACGAATGTTCATTCCTGCCTCGGTGGTGACGCCAAACCAATAGGGAGGGTCACCGAGGACAAAGCCAACCAGGGCGATGAGAAGAACAACAATTCCGCCGAAGTAGCCCATGCCCCAGCCAAAGCCGGAGATGCGTCCCATGTTCTTGGGCGTCGAGACCTGGAGCAACATGGCGTTGTAGTTGACGTTTGCCATCTCATAGAACACGTTGCCGATGGTGAGCAGCACAATGCCCAAGACAAAGAACTGTGGTGAACCCTCCACAAAGAACATGGCGGCTGTGGCCAGAATCACGATACCTGTGTTGATGCCCAGCCACAGCTTGCGCTTACCGCCAGCATCGGTGCGCTGGCCCACAATGGGGGCAAACAGTGCCACAGTGACACCACCGATGGCCAAAGCCCAACCAACCCAACTAGTGAGGTTGGCCTCGGCGGCTTGGAAGTTGGCTAAAGCAGGGCCGGTGGCAACACCTTCGCCACCAGCTGCTTCGTAAGCAGCAACAATCTTGGGATCAATGAAATAGCTCGAGACGATGTAGCGAGCAAAGACGAATGTGGTGATGAGCACACTGAAGGCGGAAGTTCCCCAGTCCCAGAGTGCCCAGGAGATGACCTGTTTGCGGGGGACGGAAACTATTACAGCGCCGGTGCTAGACATGTCTTCAGGCTACCGGGAGTTGGTCAAACTCGGCACAACATATTCATGAACTTCTGGCTTGGTATTCTTGGTGAATGGCGGGTAAAAAGAGACTTTCAGCGGGGCAACCCCCAAAGCTCGATGCGTCATTTTGGGCGAGATACACAGCCGACCCAAACCCAAGCCCTCGGGACAGGTTGTTGTATGTGACGATGTCCGAAATATCTCGTCGGGGCATCCTTGACGTCAATGCAGGCGCAATTTGTGAACTGCTTGACGTGAAGCCCCCTATGGTGAACTACTACTTTGAATCTTTTGATGCGCTTCTGGCTGAAGCGGCAGCTCAATGTTACGAAAATTGGCTTGAATGGACGCAGCGAGCAATCGAGAAAAAGGCATCGACGCCATCTCAACGTCTTCGCAACTTTTTTGACAGTGAGGTAGAACGGGCCATTTTTTATGGCCCAGTCATCGTGTTCTCGGCTTATCCAACATTGTCTGAGCAAGTGAGAAATGTCCTTATCAACAAGTTCAAAAAGCGCATGGAAGCAATTTTTGAGTACCACATTTGTGTTCTCGCCTCGATATTCCACGACATGAAGCTAGGTCAAGTAACACCAATCGAATTCGATGTTGACTCCAGACCTTTCAAGTCTTATCAACTCACCAGAACTAAAGAAATGCTCGCTGCCGGAAGCGCGATGTGGTCGATTAGTGGTTTGAATTTGTGGGCAACCGATTCCCATGTAGGTACCGGTAGCCTGCTAAAAACCGGCGGAAAAATAGCCAGGAATGCCGCAATCGAGATGCACATAAACCGTGTCATTTCCTCGTTTGAAGGCGATTTCGCCAAGTAGCTCCTGCATGTCACCGGCAAAAAATCTGTTTGATCCCGAGGTCCTTGAGTCTCCGGTGATCCAGCATGTTTCCGGTTTTTGACCAAAGTTGAGTCGAGAAAGCTCAAGATTTGCTGTGAACACTTGACCTTTCTTCATTCCCTTGGCAAACTTGATATATCAAGACTCAAGTCTTGAACAAGCTTCGGTGAAAACCGCATCAAAACAAGGAATTTCCAGCTCACACTGGAATGAAGAAGGAGAAACAACATATGTCACGTGCAGTAGGAATTGACCTCGGAACCACCAACTCGGTCGTTTCCGTACTCGAAGGTGGCGAGCCCACCGTTATCGCTAACGCTGAAGGTTTCCGCACTACCCCCTCGGTAGTCGCTTTCACCAAGGACGGCGAAGTACTCGTTGGCGAGCCCGCAAAGCGCCAGGCAGTAACCAACGTTGATCGCACCATCGCGTCGGTCAAACGTCACATCGGTACCGACTGGACCGTCGCTATCGACGACAAGAAGTACACCCCACAAGAAATTTCTGCTCGTATCCTGGGCAAGCTCAAGCGCGACGCAGAAACCTACCTCGGTGACACCGTCACCGATGCCGTCATCACCGTCCCTGCATACTTCAACGATGCAGAGCGTCAGGCAACCAAGGATGCTGGTGAAATTGCAGGTCTCAACGTTCTGCGTATCATCAACGAGCCCACCGCTGCGGCGCTGGCATACGGTCTGGACAAGGGTAAGGAAGACGAGCTCATCCTCGTATTCGACCTCGGTGGTGGAACCTTCGACGTTTCCCTGCTCGAAGTTGGCAAGGACGATGATTTCTCCACCATCCAGGTTCGTGCAACCTCCGGTGACAACCGCCTCGGTGGTGACGACTGGGATCAGCGCATCGTGGAGCACTTGATCAAGAAGTTCAAGGAGACCACTGGTGTTGACGTGTCCAAGGACAAGATTGCGCTGCAGCGTCTGAAGGAAGCAGCAGAGCAGGCAAAGAAGGAGCTCAGCTCCTCCATGAGCACCAGCATTCAGTTGCCATACCTCTCCCTCACCGAGAACGGCCCAGCCAACCTCGATGAGACCCTCACCCGTGCACAGTTCGAGTCGATGACCGAAGACCTCATCGCTCGCACCAAGAAGCCATTCGAGGATGTCATCAAGGAAGCAGGCGTCAAGGTCAGCGACATTGCACACGTCGTGCTCGTTGGTGGATCCACTCGTATGCCCGCAGTTGCTGAACTGGTGAAGACTCTCACCGGCGGCAAGGAGCCCAACAAGACAGTGAACCCAGATGAGGTTGTTGCTGTTGGTGCTGCACTGCAGGCAGGTGTTCTTCGTGGAGAGCGCAAGGATGTTTTGCTCATCGATGTCACCCCACTGAGCCTCGGTATCGAGACCAAGGGTGGAATGATGACCAAGCTCATCGAGCGCAACACCGCGATCCCCACCAAGCGATCCGAAACATTCACCACAGCTGATGACAACCAGCCCTCGGTATCCATTCAGGTATTCCAGGGTGAGCGTGAATTCACTCGTGACAACAAGTCACTGGGTAACTTCGAGCTCAGCGGTATTGCACCAGCGCCTCGTGGAGTTCCACAGATCGAGGTCACCTTCGACATTGACGCTAACGGTATCGTGCACGTGTCCGCTAAGGACAAGGGCACCGGTAAGGAACAGTCGATGACCATCACCGGTGGATCATCACTTCCCAAGGAAGATATTGAGCGCATGGTTCGCGAAGCAGAAGAGCACGCAGCCGAAGACAAGGCACGTCGTGAGTCTGCAGAGATCCGCAACGGTGCTGAGCAGCTGGCTTACTCCATCGAGAAGCTCATCAAGGAGAACGAAGACAAGCTTCCTGAAGACGTCAAGAACGATGTCCAGGCAGATGTCGACGCACTCAAGACTGCTCTAGCAGGTGAGGATGACGCAGCAGTGAAGACTGCTTACGACAAGCTCATGGAAAGCCAAGGCAAGCTCGGTGAAGCAATCTATGCAGCCGGTCAAGCTGAAGGTGGTGCCGAAGGTGCTGCTGAAGGCGAAGCAGCATCTGATGACGACGTCGTCGACGCTGAAGTTGTCGAAGATGACGAGGCTGACAAGGACAACAAGTAAGCATGTCCGACCAGAACAACAACCCAGTAGAGGAGCCCCTGAATGGGGGCTCCTCCGCCGGGGAGGCCAACGAAGCTGGCGAGAACGCCGGTTTTGTTGAAGACCCTGGTTATGACAACGCCGAAGCTGTTTCTGTAGAAGACGCTGATGTAGAGACCTCTCTGTCAGATGCCGACCTTTCTTTCCTCGAAGAGGCAGAAAATGATCTGGCCGCAGAGCGTCTGGCAGACCTTCAGCGGGTAACTGCTGAATACGCCAACTACCGCAAGCGCACCGAAGCGAACCGTGAAATCGAACGCGAACGAATCATCGGCGACACTGTGAAGATTCTTCTTCCAGTACTCGATGACATCGACCGTGCCGAGAAGCACGGCGACCTGGCTGAGGGCTCCGCCCTGGCAGCCATCGCCGGCAAGCTTCGCGGAGTGACCGAGCGTTTAGGTTTGGTTGCCTATGGCGCAGCAGGCGATGTTTTTGATCCCAACCAGCACGAAGCAATCTTGCAGCAGCCATCTCCAGATGTCACTGTGGAGACAGTGCTGGATGTTGTCGAGACCGGTTACACCCTCGGCAGCACACAGGTTCGCGCGGCCAAGGTGGTCGTGGCAGTTCCTGCAGAATAATTTTCGAAACGACTAGACAGAAAGGGGGCGCATATGGCCAGTCAAGATTGGTTCGATAAAGACTTTTATAAAGTCCTCGGCGTCTCCAAGGACGTCTCGGAAGCGGAACTGAAGAAGGTATACCGCAAGCTTGCTCGCGAGTATCACCCCGACTCCAACCAGGGCAATGCCAAGGCTGAAGCAAAGTTCAAAGAAATCTCGGAAGCATACTCTGTTCTCTCCGACAAGGAGCAGCGAGCTGAGTATGACCAGATTCGCGCCATGGGTTCTGGTGCACGATTTAGTGCCGGTGGACCCAGCGGTGGCTTCGATGACGCCTTTAGCGGCTTTGGTCGCGGAGGCCAGCAGTTCAACTTCCAGCAAGGCGGCGGGTTCGAAGACATCCTCGGTGGAATGTTTGGCGGAGGCGGCCGATTCGGCCAGTCCTCCGGCGGCTTCCGTGGATTTGGTGGACCGCAGAAGGGGCAAGACATTGTCTCCTCGGTCACGATTGACTTCTTTGAAGCTTTCCACGGCGAAACTATGAGCTTGCAGACCAGCGAGGGTCGCACCGTTAAGGTGAAGATTCCTGCTGGCGTTGCCGATGCGCAAAAGATCCGCTTGCGTGGCAAGGGTTACCCCAGCCCCGACGGTGGTGAAGCAGGCGACATCGTCCTCACCGTCAAGGTGAAGAAGCACCCTGTCTTTGACCGGGATGGATTGAACGTCAAGGTCAATGTTCCGGTCACCTTCGTGGAAGCTGCACTTGGTGCAACTATTGAAGTTCCCACCCCCGACGGGGAAACAGTGAAGCTCAAGGTTGCCCCTGGCACACCCAGTGGACGTTCTTTGCGCGTGAAGGGTCGCGGAATTAAGACCGCGAAGGGCACCGGTGATCTGCTCGCCGTTGTTCAGATTGCTGTCCCCTCTCACCTAGACGACAAGGCACGTGAGGCACTCGAGCAATTCTCTGCAGTTGCGCCAACCGAGAACCCTCGCGCAGACTTAATCCACGACGCCAAGCGTTAGACCCCCACTCGAGAGAAGGAAAAGCATGGACGAAAACCAGCCCATCTTCACTATCTCGATGGCGTCTGAGCTAGCGGGAATGCATCCGCAAACCCTGCGTCAATATGACCGCATCGGCCTGGTTCAGCCAGGCCGAACAGCGGGTCAATCCCGCCGCTATTCCATGCGTAATGTGGCACAGCTGCGTGAGGTCGCCAGGCTCAGCGCCGAGGGACTTTCCCTTGAAGGCATCCGCCGCGTGCTTGAACTGGAAAACCAGAACGACGCACTGCGTGCTCGAGTGCGCGAGTTAGAGGCAGCGCTCGCCGATGCTTTGCTGAACCAGCCTGGCCGTCGCGTCTTTGCCGCCGGCTCTGCCGGTGAAGTGGAGAGCCTGCGTTCTGGAACACGTTCCCGCCGCCGCACAGATGTCGTTATTTGGCGCCCCTTCGGGCGTGACTAAACACGAGAGAGTGAATCCACCATCATGAAGAGACTCAGCCCAGCACTTTCTGCCCTATACCTTGTGCTGATGATTGCAGTAGTGATCAGTGTCGATGTGGCATTCTTCCAACACCATCCAGAGATCCGCTTGATTGGAAACATTGTTGTGGTGGCACTTTTTGCTGGCGGATACTTCCTGCTTGCTCGCCTCAAGAAGTAGTTCCCACCAGGGCAACCTTAAACTTTTTCTTGAACCTTTCGGGCATCTCCCGTATAGTCGAAAGGTCGGCTCTTGACACTGCACAGTGGTGCAGATGGGTTTGTAAGTCAGGTGGGCCGGTTCCCCAACAATTCTGTTGGAGATAGTCACTCGAAGTGAATCGGTCCCGGCCAAAGACTGCCCGGGTTCTTATCAGCACGTATTGTGTGCTGTTTTGCCTTGAATCCAACCCAGAAATAACGTCATGCCTAAGAACAAGAAACCTGCCGGCGGTCGCCCGGCTAAGAACTTTGAACCTCGCTACGGCGCAAAGAAGTCCGGTGGGCCTTCCGCTGGTTCTCGTAGCCCAGGTCACCGCGGTTACCGCCCCGAGTCCACTGAGGCTCCACGTAAGAACCGTTGGACTAATGAAGACCGCGACGCACGTCGCGGCGCACCTGCTGGCGAGCGTCCCTCATACGGTGACCGCGCTCCACGCGGTGACCGTAACGAGCGTCCCGCATACAACCGTGGTGAGCGTTTTGAGCGCCCAGCATATGGTGAGCGCAACGATCGTCCCCGTTACGAGCGTTCTGAACGCCCCGCATACGGTGACCGTGCACCTCGCGGAGATCGTCCTTCTTACGGTGAGCGTTCTGAGCGTCCCCGTTTTGACCGCAATGAGCGTCCCGCATACAACCGTGGTGAGCGTTCTGAGCGTCCCGCATACGGTGACCGTAAAGAACGCCCTCGCTTTGACCGTGATGCTCCTCGTGGAGAACGTCGATTCGAAGAGCGTTCTGAGCGTCCCCGTTACGACCGTGCAGATCGCCCCGAGCGTGCTTCCTATGGTGAGCGTTCAGAGCGCCCTCGTTATGAGCGTTCTGATCGTCCTTCGTATGGAGATCGCGCACCTCGCTCTGACCGTTTCGACCGTTCAGACCGAGGACCTCGTAACTTCGGTGGCGATCGTCCACGCTGGAACAAGGACGAGGCTCCTCGTAGTTCCGCCTCTGATTTCTACCCATCCAAGGAAGAGAAGCCACGCTTCAACCCTGAAGATGATGTCGTACTCGAGCGTCTTGAAGCACAGTCAACCACAGCAGCTGATGTTGATGGTGTGAGCTTCGCCGACCTCGGTCTTGGCGGAAACATCTGCCGTCAGCTCGCAGAGATGGGTGCAGTCGCACCATTTCCCATCCAGGCAGCAACCATCCCTGACGTTCTTGCTGGCAAGGATGTTTTGGGTCGTGGAAAGACTGGATCGGGCAAGACCATTGCATTCGGTTCTCCAGTTGTTGAACGCCTGATGGAAAACAACGGTGGTAAGGACCGTAAGCAGGGACGTCCAGCACGTGCACTGATTATGGCTCCTACCCGCGAACTGGCCATGCAGATTGATCGCACCGTGCAGCCCATTGCGCGCTCGGTGGGACTGTTCACCACCACCATCTTCGGTGGTGTTCCTCAGCACAAGCAGGTGATGAGCCTGCGTCGTGGTGTGGACATCATCATCGCGACCCCTGGCCGCTTGGAAGACCTCGTTGAGCAGGGTCACATCGACCTCTCCAACATCGTGGTGACCGTTCTTGATGAAGCAGACCACATGTGTGACCTCGGCTTCCTTGAGCCAGTCCAGCGCATTATGCGTGCCACCAAGGCAGACGGTCAGCGCCTGCTGTTCTCGGCAACCTTGGATAAGGGTGTTGCCGCAATCGTGAACGAGTTCCTCAAGGATCCTGCTGTGCACGAGGTTGCTGGTGAAGACCAGGCTTCGTCAACTATTGACCACCGCGTCTTGGTTGTTGAGCACCGTGACAAGCCTTTCGTCATCGAGCAGCTTGCTTCTCGCGAAGGAAAGACTCTCATCTTTGCTCGCACCCGCGCATATGCTGAGCAGCTTGCTGACCAGCTCGAGGATGCAGGTATTCCTGCAACCAGCTTGCACGGTGACCTGAACCAGAACCGTCGTACCCGCAACCTTCAGTTGCTTACCAGCGGTCGCGTAAACGTGCTGGTAGCAACAGACGTTGCTGCTCGTGGTATTCACGTTGATGACATTGACCTGGTGATCCAGGCTGATGCTCCTGATGAGTACAAGACCTACATGCACCGCTCTGGCCGCACCGGCCGTGCGGGCAAGCAGGGAACGGTGGTCACCATCATTCCTCGCACCCGCCAGCGTCGTATGAACGACCTGTTGGGCCGTGCTGAGATTGAAGCAGAGATGGTTCCTGCACAGCCCGGTGACGAACTGCTCGATCAGCTCGCTTCATCAAACGCGTAGTAACTATAAAGAAGAGCCGCACCTAAAAAGGTGCGGCTCTTCTTCGTTAAGTCCTGTTTAGCTCAACGCCAACATTCCGGCAGCGGCCAAAGCTAGCACCATGCCCACAAGCTGAAGCTTCGTGATCTTCTCTCGAAGCACAACAGCAGCCAAGATGATGGTGCCTGCTGGATACATCGCGGTGAGTACCGACATCACACTCAGGTTTCCGAGCTGAATACCAATCAGCAGGAGGGCATTTCCGGTTGCATCGAGCAGACCGCAACCAATGGCGAGCAGAATACCCTTCTTGTAGTCCAGTGCACCCCCGTCACCCACAACCAAATCAGCACGAGGCTTGCCATCTTTACCGAATAAACCGCGACGGTGAGCCCAGCGAATAAGTGCCATCACCGCGACGGAACCGAACATGATGGTTACGTTGACCACACGGTTGAACACGAGGGGATAGAGGCCAGCGGAAGAGGGTGCCTGGTCGAGCACGATGAGGAACAACCCGATCAAGATACCGGCGAGCACAGCGAAGATGATTCCGCGAGCTCGTGGCTTCACTGCCTCTTTTTCAGGGGTGAATGCCACAAGAACAATGGCTATTGCGCCAATGCCGAGCGCAAGATAACCAAACCAAGCAAGGCTTTCGTGAGAGACGAAGATTGCCCACATCACCGGGAAGATGGCCGAGACTAACGCGCCCAGCGGTGAAAGGATACTCATCGGGCCAATAGCTAAAGACGCATACAGCAACAGAATGGCAAGAGCCCCGCACACACCAGAAAGAAGACCATAGATTACGGTCTCGGGGGTGATTGTTCCTGGGATGAACAGCGTGAAACCGGCGAGAAGGAATAAGCCCACCAGTCCTGCGGTGCCGGTGGCAAGGAAAGCACCCATGCGCTTGGATGCCATACCGCCGAGGAAGTCACCGCTACCAAAAACGAGTGCGCCTGAGAGGCCAAAAATTACGGTGAGCATTCCTCCAGCCTAAGTGTTTCCTGAGAGTGTCGGTGCGGAAACAACAAACAAATAGCCTCGTTTTTCTGCTGGATTGTAGAAGCCCCACACACGTGTTGCTCAACTTTCCCGTGCAGGGTGAAATAGTTCTGCAGTTGTAGCTATTCACCGTGAAAGGGCTGAGGTCATGTCAGTCATCGACAAAATCGACACTGAAAACGAGTCAGCAACCGTTGACCGTGCTTTTCTGCAGCGCTACTTACTAGGCAAATGGGCAGATATTCGTCTGGCATCTCGCGAATTAGCAGGACGCACAGAAATGCAGGGCATTCCCGGACTCTCGAAAGATGAACACCGTGCCCGGGTTTTAGGCCAACTCAAACTTTTGGTTGAAAACGGCCAGGTTAATCTCTCTTTCCCCAGGGAGTTTGGTGGCCTGGAAGACCACGGCGGCAACCTTGCTGCCTTCCAAGAGCTTGTTGTTGCTGACCCTTCGATGCAGATCAAGTCCGGTGTGCAATGGGGTTTGTTTGCTGCCGCTATTTTGCACCTGGGCACTGCCGAGCACCACAAGCTGTGGCTTCCAGATGCAATGTCCTTGAAGACTCCCGGCGTCTATGCCATGACCGAAACCGGTCACGGTTCTGATGTGTCATCGATTGCCACCACTGCAACCTACGATGAACAAACCCAGGACTGGGTGATCAATACTCCGTTCCGCGGTGCATGGAAGGACTACTTGGGAAACGCTGCACTTCACGGTCGTGCAGCGGTGGTCTTCGCACAGCTCATTACCCGTGGTGTGAATCACGGTGTGCACGCGTTCTATGTCCCTATTCGCGACCACGACGGGAACTTCTTCCCTGGCGTAGGCGGGGAAGACGATGGGCTCAAGGGTGGGCTCAACGGTATTGATAATGGCCGCCTGCACTTTGACCATGTTCGTGTTCCACGCACCAACCTATTGAACCGTTATGGTGACGTTGCCGAAGATGGCACCTACACATCACCTATTGCCAGCCCAGGTCGACGATTCTTCACCATGCTGGGAACACTGGTGCAAGGTCGTGTTTCCTTGGATGGCGCTGCCGTCAATGCTTCCAAGCTTGCCTTGCAGATTGCGGTGACCTACGGCAACGAACGTCGCCAGTTTGGACAGCCAGGTCACAGCGAAACAGTTCTGCTCGACTACCAGCGCCACCAGCGTCGACTCATTCCGCTGATTGCCACCACCTATGCGCAAGCCTTCTCACAAGAGGTGTTGCTGGAAAAGTTCGACTCGGTTTTCAGCGGAGCAGATGACACCGATGACAACCGTCAAGACTTGGAAACACTGGCAGCCGCGCTGAAGCCCCTGTCCACGTGGCATGCACTTCACACACTTCAAGAAGCACGTGAAGCATGCGGTGGCCAAGGCTTCTTGGCAGAGAACAGACTGACTGCACTGCGCGCAGATATGGACATCTATGTCACCTTCGAAGGCGATAACAATGTGCTCTTGCAGTTGGTGGCCAAGCGTTTGCTCACCGACTACAGCCGCAAGTTCAAGGATGCTGACACCGGAACTCTTGCCCGTCTGGTGATGGAACAGGTCACCGAGCGCGCAGTGACCGGGTCTGGTCTTCGCCGCCTGGGACAAAACGTTCATGACCGTGGCTCAACAGCTCGTGCAGTGAAAGAACTGCGTGATCCTGAGATGCAGCGTGATCTGCTCACCGATCGGGTCGAGACGATGATTGCCGAAATTGCTCTGGAACTTCGCGATGCTAAAAAGACGGGCACCGAAGCCGAGGTGTTCAACCAGAAGCAAAGCCAGCTGATTGAAGCAGCCTCTGCTCACGGGCAGCTCCTGCAGTGGGAAGCATTCACCGATGCGCTGGAGCACATCGAAGATGAGGGAACCCACCAGGTTCTCACCTGGGTGAGAGATCTCTTTGGGCTACACCTCATCGAGAACAACCTTGCCTGGTATTTGATGAAGGGTCGACTCTCAGCACAACGAGCTGAAGCAGTGACGGCCTATGTTGATCGCCTCATCACTCGGCTTCGCTCACACGCTCAAGACCTGGTCGATGCCTTTGGCTATGGACCAGAACACTTACGTGCTGAGATTGCCACCGGTATCGAAGGCATTCGTCAAGAAGAAGCTCGTCACTACTTCGAAAAGCTTGCCGCGAGTGGGCAAGCACCTGTTCCAGAAAAGCATTAGACACACAACGCCTCCAAGCACGAGAGAGCCGGCCCCCAGATGGGAGCCGGCTCTCTCGATTTGTGTGCGTGTTAGATCACGTGGGCGTCGGGGCCATCGTGAATCTGCTCAACCTCTTCCTTACGGGTTGACCCGAGGGAGAGGGTGGCCAGGAAGCCCAGGGCGAGGAATCCTGCTGCAGCAAAAGCGCCATAGCGGGTTCCATCAGAGATGGACTGCTTAGCGAAGGTCGCGATGGGTTGAGTCTGAGGGTTCTTCTCAAGACCCACAATGGCGCCACCGGCACTATCTACTACTGCGCTGACCACCTTGGTGACCTCAGCCTGAGGAAGCTTCTCATTGGTGAGGTCGTTGGTGAGCTGGACCTGAACCGAGGTGAACAAGATGGTTCCCAAGATCGCGATACCCAGTGCTGAACCGAGCTGGCGAGCAGTGCTTTGTGTTCCAGAAGCCTGACCGGATTCCTGAACGGGAACGTCCTTGAGGATCACGTTGGTGAGCTGTGCTGTTGCCAGACCGACACCCATTCCATAGACAAAGAGCCAAGGAACGACGTTGATCCAGGTGGAGGTGGGGCTAATGCCGAAACCAACACCGGCAACACCGACGATTTCCAGGACAATACCCAGGCGAACCATGGAGACAGGGGAGACCTTGCCCGAGAGCCCACCAGCAAGACCAGAGGCAACGAAGGCACCACCGGCGAGACCGAGGAGAACAAAACCTGTTTGGAGGGCGTCATAGCCAATGACGAATTGCAACCACAGTGGCAGGGACAAGATGATGCCGAACTCACCGAGTGCGATGACCATCGCAGCGATGTTTCCGTTACGGAAGGAAGAAATACCGAAGAGCTTGAATGCAATCAGCGCTTGCTTGCCTGCCTTGAGGCGGGCAGCACCGTGAGCGATGAAGAGTGTGGTAGCCAGCACGAAGATCAAGAACATGACTGGGATGATCGAAACCTTGCCAGGCCAAGTCCAGTCGCCGACGGTGAAGGGCTTGTTTACTTCCCACCAGCCATAGGTGCGACCTTCGATCAGGCCAAAGACCAGAGTGGACATCGCGATGATGGAGTAGACGGCACCGAGCCAGTCGATTCCGCTCTGAGACTTCTCTTCCTTAGATTCAGGAACGGTAAGAAGTGCGCCGATGATGATGATCAGACCAATGGGGATGTTGATTCCGAACGCCCAACGCCACGAGTAGTCAGTAGTCAGCCAGCCGCCGAGCAGTGGACCAACGGCAACCATTCCACCAATGGTGGAACCCCAAATGGCGAACGCGATACCGCGTTCCTTGCCTTGGAAGTTGGCGTTCACCAGAGAGAGAGTGGTGGGCAGCACCATGGCACCACCAAATCCTTGCAGCACACGTGCAGCAATCAGAAGGTCACCGTCTTGTGAGAATCCTGCAATCACCGAAGAGATCACGAAGATCGCCATACCGATCACCATCAGTCGTCGTCGACCGAAACGGTCAGAGAGAGATCCGAAGACCAGAATCAGGGCAGCAAAGACCAGAGTGTAAGACTCCTGAACCCACTGCACCTGGGTGCTGGTGATTCCGAGGTCTTCAATAATCGACGGAATGGAGACGTTGATAATGGTGGAGTCAACGATGATGAGCGAAACAGCAAGGCTAATAAAGAGCAAGCCAAACCAGCGTGTACGTGGGGAAGTCATTGTTTCAATCTACTCTCGTTCACCCGCGTAGGCTGGGCTTAGAAGGGAGTTCTTCATGAGTATTCACGACGTTGAATTAGTTGATCCTGAAGACTCCACGGCTAAACACCACCCCACGAGAGACACCGTCCGTGGGCGAGGGTACTTCCGCAGGCTCGGTCCGGGTATCGTCACCGGTGCTGCCGATGACGATCCTTCGGGCATTGGCACCTACAGTCAGGTTGGAGCTGCCACTGGTTATCGCCTGCTGTGGAGTGCACCACTACTTCTTCCGCTAGCTTTTGCCGTTCAGGAAGCGTGTGCACGTATTGCTTTAGTCACCGGTCACGGCCTTGCCGGTGTGATCAAGGCACGTATGCCGCGCCCCATTCTCTATATCTGCCTTGCCCTGGTTGTCATTGCGAACACCGTCAACATTGCTGCCGACCTTGGCTCTATGTCTGCAGCTCTCCAGCTGCTGATACCTATTCCGCAGTTCTTGGGTGTAATTCTCTTTGCTGCGGTCATCGTGGTGGCTGAAGTTTTTGTTCCGTATCACCGCTATGCCAAGTTCCTGCGCTGGTTGTGCTTGTCTCTTCTTGCCTACTTCGCTGTGATGTTTGTAGCAAAGGTCGACTGGGCCCAGGTTGGTCGAGATCTTGTTGTTCCCCAGTTCGAGTGGACCAAGGGGGACATCGCGTTGCTCATTGCGATTGCGGGAACAACCATCTCTCCCTACTTGTTCTTCTGGCAGTCTGCCGAGGAAGTGGAGGAGCGACGCTCCACCAAGCACTACCGCGTGACAAAGACACACATCCAAGCCATGCGTGGGGACGTGTTTGCCGGTATGGCTACCGGTGTCTTCGCAATGGCCGCCATCATGATTACTGCTGCTGCCACGCTGCATAAGAACGGTGTGACCAATATCCAAACTGCAGAAGAAGCAGCACAAGCACTGGTTCCTATTGCAGGTGATTATGCCGGTGTGCTGTTCCTGCTGGGCATTCTGGGAACTGGTCTGCTCAGTGTTCCTGTGCTTGCCGGAGCAAGCTCCTATGCCATGGCAGAAACTTTTGGTTGGCGAGAAAGCTTGGAGCGCAGACCCAGTCAGGCACGCGCGTTCTATGCCGTGATTTTTCTCTCTATCTTGGTGGGGCTCACGCTCAACCTCGTTGGCCTCAACCCCATGCAGTTCCTCATCATCGCTGCCATCACCAACGGCTTAGCAGCACCTGTGTTGATGGCTGTGATCTGGTGGATTGCCTCGGATGAGAAATTGCTTGGCAAGTGGAAGTGCCCGCTATGGTCGAGGCTGCTCTTGGGTATCGCAACGATGGCAATGGCACTACTGCCATTGCTGTGGGTGTTGGCTCCCTAGGAAGCTACCTCTTCGTGCTTCTTACGCTTGCTGAAAACGAAGAGGTAAAGGATCTCGAGGATGCCCGCGGTGTTCAAAATGAACAACACCACAAACCAGGGCACCGACTTAAGTGAACCAGCGCGGTAAAGGGCAAAGCCCTTCCAGACCGCGCTCCACAGTGCCAGCACCAAGATGAGAGCAAAGATGCCGGGCTGTTCGGTGAGGAGACCTTGATCAGTATTCATAGTTCAATCTTACAAATTGACCCTGTTAGTTGACTGGGCATGGTGCTAGCGTCGAGCTCGTGAGCACAACGTCGCGCAAAGTCACTGCCGTTATTCGCTGGGGTATTTCTGCCTGGGTTTTAGCTGCCATCGTGACCCAGATCTGGTCTGAGGTTGCCAACAATGCGTTCTACCCAGAGAAGTACTTCAGTTACTTCACCATCCAATCCAGTCTGATAAACATCGTGGCATTTGCGGCCGGTGGCTATCTCGCGTGGACGACCGTTCGCGACACCAGACTGTTCACCATTGTTCGTTTTTCTGTCTTTTCCTATGCCATCGTCACGGGGGTTGTTTATAACGCCCTGCTGCGCAACATTCCTTCGGAAGGCTATGAACCTCCCGCGTGGTGTAACGAGAGCACCCATGTCTGGGTTCCAATTGTCATCGTGCTGGAATGGCTGTTTGCTTCCGGTCGTATAGCCCTGCGTATTCGTGCAATGTGGTGGGCGTTGCTGTATCCACTGGCGTGGGTTGGTTTCACCGTGGTTCGAGGAATGATCACTGGCTGGTGGCCTTACCCCTTCCTCGAACCTGATGGCCCCAATGGTGTCGGTGGCGTTGTTGCCTACGTTCTGGGTATTGCCGCATTTATGTCATTCAACGCCTTCATTGCACTGGTGATTGCAAGGGTGTGGGCGAAGCTACGACACCAACCCCTGCACCCATAAGTATTAACTCAGCGTTAACCATCGAGTCCTAGGCTAGGAAGATGAGCCCCACCAGCGACGGCAACTTCGACACTGCAGAGATCCTCAAGGCAACATTTACTGCCGAGGATCTGCTCGATGACGATGCCCCCAAGACGCTTGCCGAGGATGACGCCTGGCGCCAGGGCTTCCCCTATGACACCAAGCTCACACGCAAAGAGTATGACCACCGCAAGCACGTGCTACAGGTAGAGCTGCTGAAGCTCCAGGTGTGGATCAAGGAAACCGGTCAACGTGTTGTGATTGTGTTCGAAGGTCGAGATGCTGCCGGTAAGGGTGGAACGATCAAGCGCTTCATGGAACACCTCAACCCTCGTGGTGCGAGGGTGGTGGCGCTGGAGAAGCCCACCGAGCGTGAACGTAGTCAGTGGTATTTTCAGCGCTACGTGGAGCACCTTCCTGCTGCGGGTGAGATCGTGATGTTTGACCGCTCCTGGTACAACCGTGCAGGTGTGGAGCGCGTCATGGGTTATTGCACCGACCAGCAGTATCAAGAATTCATGCGCTCTACTCCTGAGTTTGAACGCATGCTGGCGCAGTCAGGTATCAAGATTTTCAAGTTCTGGTTCTCGGTTGGCGAAGCTGAACAGCGCCGCAGGTTCTTAGAGCGTCGCACAGATCCTGTGAAGCGCTGGAAACTCTCACCCACAGACCTAGCCTCGTTGGATAAGTGGGATGCTTACACCGAAGCGAAGGAAGCCATGTTCTTGGCAACCGATACGGACGTTGCACCCTGGACTGTGGTGAAGTCGAACGATAAAAAACGTGCTCGTCTCGAGGCCATGAAATGGGTCCTCAACGCCTTCGATTACGACGGCAAGGATTCTGCTGCAATCGGCCCCAATGATTCACTCGTGATTGGGAGTCCCTCAGAGGTCTATGACCAGGGAGAGAATCCCACCACCGCCATTCCTATTGTGAAGAAACTGCGCTAGCGATGACTCTTGCCGTCACACTCACGGACATCTCTATCCCCCTTGAGGGAGATGACCAACTTCACGGAGTGCTGGCAGTTCCAGCAGGGAAAGGACCTTTCCCTGCAGTTGTGATGGTGCATGAAGTCTTCGGCATCGATGAGTCGATGCGCTCGCAGATTACTCGGATGGCCAGTGCAGGATATCTCGTGCTGATGCCAGACCTCTTTAGCCGAGGCGGAATGAGGAAGTGCCTCAAGGCAACGTTTAGGGCTTTGGTTGATGGAACGGGCCAGGCCTATGTCGACGTGGAAGCTGCCAAGCAATTGCTCCTTGCTCGCCCCGATTGCACCGGCAAAGTTGGCGTGGTCGGATTCTGTATGGGTGGAGGCTTTGCGTTGCAACTGGTCAGTAAGGGGTATGACGCTGCCGCGGTGAACTACGGTCAAGCGGCCAAAGACCTTGATGCCCAGTTAGTGGGCTCGTGTCCTATCGTTGCCAGTTTTGGAGGGAAAGATCTCTCACTCAAGGGTGCTGGCCCCAAGTTGGAAGCAGCATTGACCAAAGCAGGTATTCCGCACGACGTGAAGGTCTATCCAGATGCGTCACACGCATTTATGAATCCCACTCAAGCAGGACCCAAGGCTCTGCGCCCTTTCATGCACACTGTTGTGGGATTTAAGCCTCGGCCAGATGATGCGGCCGATGCGTGGTCACGCATCGAGGCGTTCTTTGGCGAACATCTGGCCTAGTCCAGCCACGTTAAGCTTGAAGGGTGTCTACACCCGCCATTCCCGCACGCTCACAAGCATTACTTGATGCGCTCACGACGCGCGTGGTTATTGCGGATGGTGCGATGGGCACCATGCTTCAAGATCACAACCCCAGCTTGGATGACTTCCAGCAGCTCGAGGGATGTAATGAGATTCTCAACGTCTCCCGGCCTGACATCATCACTGCTGTTCACGATGCCTACTTCGAAACCGGTATCGACTGTGTTGAGACCAACACCTTTGGCGCTAACTGGTCCAACCTGGGTGACTATGGCATCGAAGATCGCATCACCGAGCTAGCCCAAGCCGGTGCCGAAATTGCACGCGCCAGCGCAGAAAAGTTTGAAGCAGCTGATGGCCGCATGCGTTGGGTTCTGGGCTCGATGGGCCCTGGCACCAAACTTCCCAGTCTTGGCCACACAACCTATGCCAATCTCAAGGCCACCTTCGCGGAACAAGCTGTTGGCTTGATTCGTGGTGGGGCAGATGCGTTCCTGATTGAAACTTCTCAGGATCTGTTGCAGACCAAGTCTGCTGTTAATGGCTGCAAGCAGGCCATTGAAGAAGAGGGCATCAAGCTTCCCATTTTCGTTGAGGTGACGGTGGAGACCACCGGAACGATGTTGATGGGTTCTGAAATTGGTGCAGCGCTGACCGCACTCGAGCCGCTAGGCATCGACATGATCGGGTTGAACTGTGCAACTGGCCCTGCCGAGATGAGCGAGCACCTTCGCCAGCTCTCCAAGTATTCAACCGTTCCCATCATGGTGATGCCCAACGCAGGTTTGCCGGAACTCACTGCCGATGGCGCCCGCTACCCTCTCGGCCCAGAAGAGTTGGCCACAGCACACGAACAGTTTGTGAAAGAGTTTGGTCTTGCCCTGGTAGGTGGGTGCTGTGGCACGACACCTGCGCACCTCAAGGCGGTCGTCGACCGTGTCGGCGGCATGGCGCTCACTCCTCGCAACCCTGTCCACGATGCCGGTGTTGCTTCTCTGTATCAGCACGTTCCCTTTACACAGGACAACGCCTTCCTCGCAATTGGTGAACGCACCAATGCCAATGGCTCGAAGGCGTTCCGCGAAGCAATGCTCGAAGGTCGCTGGGATGACTGTGTGGATATTGCTCGTCAGCAGGTTCGTGACGGTGCTCACTTGCTGGATGTATGTGTGGACTATGTCGGCCGAGATGGCACCGATGACGCCCGCGAAATCGTGTCACGATTTGCCAGTGCATCCACGCTGCCTTTGGTGATGGATTCCACCGAACCTGCAGTGTTGCAGGCAGGCATGGAACTGATCGGTGGCCGCCCCGTCATCAACTCCGTGAACTTCGAAGACGGCGATGGCCCCACCTCTCGCTTTGGTCGAATCATGCCTTTGGTCAAGGAGCACGGTGCTGCCGTGATTGCCCTCACCATCGACGAAGAGGGCCAAGCTCGCACCACCGAAGACAAGGTGCGTATTGCCTCTCGCTTGGTAGACACCCTGGTCAATGACTGGGGCATGCGCGTGGATGACATCATCGTCGACGCCCTCACTTTCCCCATTGCCACCGGTCAAGAAGAAACTCGCCGGGACGCGATTGAGACCATCGAAGCCATTCGTCAGATCAACGCCAAATATCCCGGAATCCATACCACTCTCGGTGTTTCCAACGTGTCCTTTGGTTTGAACCCTGCCTCTCGTGCCGTGCTCAACTCGGTCTTCATTCACGAAGCAGTCGAGGCAGGCCTCGACTCTGCCATCGTGGATGCAGCCAAGATTGTTCCCCTGGCATCAATTCCAGAAGACCAGCGCAAAGTTGCGCTGGATCTGGTCTGGGACCGCCGTGAATACGATGCCGATGGCGCCGTCACCTATGACCCGCTGGCCACCATGCTTGACCTGTTTGATGGCGTGGACTCGGCAAGCCTCAAGGATGCTCGCGCTGCAGAACTTGCAGCACTTCCTGTTGGGGAACGTTTAGAGTGCCGCATCATTGATGGCGAAGCGAAGGGTCTGGAAGAAGACCTCGACCTTGCCAGGGCTAATGGCACCAGCCCCCTTGAAATCATCAACGATCACTTGCTGGCAGGTATGAAGATTGTGGGTGAACGCTTTGGTAGTGGCGAGATGCAACTGCCTTTCGTGCTGCAGTCGGCAGAAGTGATGAAGGCAGCAGTTGCTCTGCTCGAACCTCACATGGAGAAGAGTGACGAAGCAGGCAAGGGAACCATTGTTCTTGCCACTGTCCGTGGTGATGTGCACGACATCGGTAAAAACCTAGTTGACATCATCTTGACCAACAACGGTTATGACGTCGTCAACATTGGTATCAAGAAGACCATTAACGAGATCATCCAAGCGGCTGAAGAAAACGATGCCGACGTCATCGGTATGAGTGGACTGCTCGTGAAGAGCACCGTGGTGATGAAAGAGAACCTCGAGGAACTCCAGAGCCGCGGCTTAGGCACGAAGTGGCCAGTGATTCTTGGTGGTGCTGCCCTGACCCGCACCTTCGTAGAAGATGACCTCGCCTCAATGTTCAATGGCACCGTTCGTTATGCGCGTGATGCCTTTGAAGGTCTCGCACTGATGGAACCTCTGGTTGCCATTGCTCGTGGTGCCGATCCAGACTCTGTGGGACTTCCTGCGCTCAAGAAGCGCATCCACAAGAAGAGCTTGCTCGAGGTCACCGAACCCGAGAACATGCCTGCTCGTTCCGATGTTGCCCTGGATAATCCCGTGCCAACGCCTCCATTCTGGGGAACCCGCATCGTCAAGGGTGTTGCGCTGGCAGATTACGCTGCTTTCTTAGATGAACGTGCCACGTTCATGGGCCAGTGGGGCCTCAAGCCCAGCCGCGCCGATGACGGTGCGAGTTATGAAGAACTCGTGGAGACCGAAGGACGCCCACGTCTGCGTTACTGGCTGGACCGTATCCTTGCCGAGGGCATCATGGATGCCTCTGTTGTCTATGGCTACTTCCCTGCTGTGTCAGAAGGTGATGACCTCGTCATCCTCAACCATGGTGATGACCCAACAGGTATTCTGGGCCAACCAGGACTTTTAGCACCGGATGGTGGTTCTGCGTCGCTTCCAGGCGGGGGAGCCCTCGGCTCCGACCGCCTGCGTTTCACCTTCCCTCGTCAACGTAGAGATCGTCACTTGTGCCTCTCAGACTTCGTGAAGTCACGCGAAAGTGGCCAGATTGACGTCGTGGGCTTCCAATTGGTTACCGTGGGTGCCACCGTGGACACCTTCACCGCCAAGATGTTTGCTGAGAGCTCCTACCGCGACTATATGGAGCTCAACGGCCTGGCCATGCAGCTGACCGAGGCCCTAGCGGAGTTCTGGCACTCCAGAATGCGTGAAGAACTGGGTTACAGTTCAGAAGATCCCGCGGATCTTGCTGGAATGTTCAAGCTTGACTACCGGGGTGCCCGTTTCTCTCTGGGATACCCTGCATGCCCAGATATGGAAGACCGTAAGAAGGTTGTCGAACTGCTACGCCCTGAGCGCGTGGGTGTTGAGCTGTCTGAAGAGCTTCAGCTTCACCCCGAGCAGTCCACCGACGCCCTGGTGTTCCACCACCCCGAGGCTAAATACTTCTCTGTTTAGTCAGCTCTAGCGGATTTTCGCTGAGATAGCCCGCAAGGGATAGTTCGCATGCGCAAAATCACTATTTCAAATTTGTACATAAAAAATACACAAAATTATGTACAAATTTGATAAAGTTGCACCGTGTGGTACTCAAACCCGGATGTCATCGTCAGCGTCGCCGATGCACGAGAGAACTTTTCTAAGATTCTGAAGACCTTCCGAGCAGATCCGAATGCTCTTCCCGTGGTACTGGGTGCACACCGCAAACCTGAGGCGGTCATTGTTCCCTATAAGGAATACATGGCCGGCCGCAGGGTGCTCTTAGGTGGTGCAGGAAACGTGAGCATGGATACGCTTGGTGAGATGAGCGATGTGCTTCACAAACTCGCAGCCATGAACAACATTGATGAACTTGCCATCTTTGGCCCTGCACTGACCGATTCACTCGGCGAAGACGATGCCCTCGACATGCTCGTCGGGCCAAACCCCAGTGCCACCTACTTTGACCTGGTGCAGTTTGCTACCGAAATGGAACTTGTTCTGCGAAGATTCGTCAATGTGGTCAATCGCGACGGACTCCACCCCATCGCAGATGCGCAGACCCTCGAAGAAGCTGTCTATATCTAGAGTTTTGCTCTCCTGAGCGCTTTGAGCGCGGGAACCCCGCTCAAAGCCAGACCAATACCGGTGGTCACTGCTCTCACGGTGTCCCAGGTCAGTGTCGAGGTGACAAGGGTGTAAATCCCAAAGCGGCCCAGATTCTCAGGAAGTGAACCGGCAGGCAAGTAACTGATTGAGGTTTCAGGCCCAGCACCAAAAGGCCAGAACCAGAGATTCATCAAAGCTCCGAATAAATACGAGGCAAAAACCCCATAGCCAATGAGCCACAGGATTTCTTTGCGCCTAGCAGCTTTATCTGCTGTGCCCGTGATCTTGCCGGGGAGTAATCCGGCCCCGGCACCAACCCAGCCAGCTGCAAACATTTGAAACGCTGTCCACGGGCCGAACCCGCCCCACAGAATCGAAGACAGGGCAATCGTCAACATGCCAAGCAGGAATCCAAAACGAGCACCGTAGGCTCGTCCACCCAAGATCAAGATGATGAAGACTGCTTCAAAGCCACCCACTCCGGTGCTGGCAATGCGCACGGCTGCGCCTACCGCAGCAAGGAGCCCCAACAAAGCAAGCGTTTTGGAACTCGACACGGCGCCATCAAGAAGAAGAGAGATGACGACCAGTAGAGCAGGAACGAGAGCAAAGACAACCACGGGCACGGCAGCTTGAGCTTGCTGAGGAAGTGCAGTTGCAAACAGGGGCCACGCAAAAGCACACGCGGCCAACGCTGTCGCGAGAAAGACGAAAGAGTTCTTGAGGTTCAATTGTGCAATCATGCACTCACCTCCTCGGAAACAAGTTCCCCTTCTCGAATAGCGAAGACTGGGCAACCCACGTCAGAAACGAACTGCTCATCGTGGGATGCAAAGAGAACGGCAGTTCCGGTCTCCACAACACAGCGCAACACTTCAGCCATTGCTGTGCGCGCAACGGAGTCCAGGCCTCTGGTTGGTTCATCAATGAGTACAACCTGTGGTTTCCACGACAGCTGGAGAGCAATGGCCAGAGCGACCTGTGTTCCTGCAGAGAGGTCGCGGGGGTGTGTTCTAAGCAGTTCAGGATTTTCTTCACTGGCCAAGATTGACCAGAAGGTCAAAGCGCTGAGGCCGCTGTGAGCATGGCCTGCGAGTTGATCTGCACGAGTGAGTTCCTCATCAAGTGTTTCGCAGATAAAGAGTGAACTCAGATTCTCTGGCACCAGACGAACCACAGCGTGTGACTGCGGTGCTGAAGCCAGTGCACTCAACAGACTCGACTTCCCCACACCGTTAGGACCGGTGACAGCACACATCTGGCCTACGTGAAGTGAAAGTGTGGCATCAGTAATGAGTTGTCGTTCTCCGCGTGAGACGGACAAGTTCTCAACTGAGAAGATCTCATCTGTGCCAACCAAGGGAAGCGAGCGGGCTGGGACAACCTGAGAGCTGCTGCTCCACAAACCCTCATTAAGTTCCCCTGAACTGAGGGAAAGCCAGTGAGGTGACAGGCCTTCAAGTTCAGCGGTGTGATGCTCTGCCATCACGATTGTGAGATGTTCTGAACGCTGAAGAGTGCCCAAGAGAGACACCAGTTCAACTCGTGACTGACGATCTAGATCGGCCAGTGGTTCATCTAGAAGCAGGATGCGTGGCCGAAGCGCTAGGGCAGCGGCTATTGCCACACGAGTTGCTTCACCTGCCGAGAGAAGTTCAATCGGCTGGCCCGCAATGTGGTCCAAAGAGAACTGTGAAATAAGTACCTGTGCTCTGGTTGAGGACTCGGCTTTGGTGTATCCACTGACCCTAAGACCGAACTCCAGCTCTTCTCGGGCTGTAGCAGCGGCAAATCCCATGCGTACATCTTGTGGAACGTAACCAATGAGACCAGCGGTGTGACGTGGTGCTGTGGCATTGCGATCAACACCGCCAATGGTGAGAGATCCCGTCACTTTGCCGTTGTGGAAGTGTTGACTCAGTCCTGCGATGCTCTCCAGGACAGCCGTCTTTCCTGAACCGGTATGACCGGTGAGGACAGTGAGCTGTCCAGCTGGGAAGTCGAATGTGATGTTGCTGAGAACGGGAGTAGTTCCATAGGACAGAGAGAAATTCTGGAAGGAGATATTCGCGTGGTCTTCACACTCTGCTGTTCTTGTTGCCCCGAAACCCCGAACATCCATAGCGGCTGCTAAAGCAACAGCTCGTTCAATGGTGTGCTCCAGCAAGGGAACAAGAAAAGCTGAACGAGAGTGCATCCCACGCAGTATGCGCGCAGTGTTCAACTGCCTCACCTGGTGAATCAAGGTGGGATAACTGGAGAGAGCAATAGCTAACGCAGTACCAATGGAACGTCCGTAACGAAGTGCAGACATTGCCGGCAACAGCTTTCGCACATCAACTAATGCACTGAGGAAACCACAGACCACAATTACTGCTGCAAAAGGAAGAGCCAGTAATGCTGCTTGCGAAAGTGCAGCCCAGCTGAAACTGCCGAAGACCAGTCGGTAAGCAATGCGCAGCAGGATGAAAACAGCAGCAAACGTGAGGCTCACCCAGAAGGGAGCCCACCGTCCGCGGCTGTGAGAGATCATTCGACTACGGGTGTGGGTGTGCTGTCACCGGTAGTGAAGACGAAACCGAGAGACTCACCCTTCTTCACCGTGAGGTCACCAAGTCCGGCCTGAGCGTAATCCCACGAAGCTGTGTCAGAACTCTTTTGCCACAGTGCCCAATAGGCGTTTGCGGGAGGCATGCCGGCACAGGTTTCAGTGAACTCAGCTTGTCCGGGAACAACCACGGGTTCGGTGGGCGAAGGAAGACCGTTTACTCGACACACAATCGCGTCACCGTAGGTGGCGGTTCCCTCGGTTGAAAAACCAGCGTCGTGAACTACATCTATAGCTTTGGCAGAGTCGCCCGGTATCTCAATGCACTGAGAACTATTGGTGCCATCTAGAACTCCGAAGTTCACCACAACCTCAACTCCATTGCATGCTGAGGTTTCAGGTGCTGTGGAGCTCTCTGTTGTTGGAGCTGTTGAAGCACAGCCAACGAGAAGCGCTGAGCAAGCTACAACCACGGTTGCAGTGAGAGAAGCCCGAGACAAGGTATACATATTTCTCCAGAGTGGTGACACGAATAACGCAGCTGGAGGCTTCCGGGATGTGCGCGGTAGTGCAAGTTTATCCCGGGAGCTGCCTCGAGACAGACATAGGATGAGCTCATGACTGAACGTGAACTTCTCGAACTCTGGAACAAGAACCGACAGCAGATAGTGGTGTCTCAGATGGCACCGACTTTCCTGCTAATTGTGACCGTGGGGCTGATCACTTTAGGTCTCGCAGGCGGCCCGCTGTTCTTGAGTCTGGCAACCCTAGGCATTCTTCTTGCCTCGGGAATCCTGGGCGCGCTCGTTCAGTATGCAAGTGCTACTGAAGCGATGGCTGTGGCAGCAGATCTAGCCCAGGTGAAGTCTCCCTCAGCGGCAAGCCGTCAAGTGATCAAGTTCGCTCCGTGGTTGAACGTGGTGCGATTTGTCACTCCCGCCATCTTCACGTTGATCTTCCTGTTCCTGGCTTCAATCCTGTTGGTGGGCTAGAAGCCAAAGTCTCCAAAATCACCAAAACCAGCATCACCAAAACCAACGTCACCAAATCCGCCGCCATCGGCAGAGATTGTCTCGGCCCCGCTAAAATCTGAGCCGGCGTCGGTTCCAGTGTCAGCGCCGGTATCTGCTGCCATGTCCCCGCCCATATCCATGGGCATGAAAGCGCTCATTAGTGTTGAAGCAATGACGTAACCTGCCACGCTTCCGAGCAATGAACTGGCAAACATGGATCCAAATCCGGGACCGGTCTGACCTGCTTGGCCGAGTGTGCGCTCCATAGTTCCTGGCTGGCGCATCTCAGAACGAGTTGCCGAAACAGCAAGAGCGCGGGGCTCGTCACTGACCGGCCCTTCGCCGGCAGGCGCGTTGGCGCTGAGCTGAGTAAAGAGCATCTTGCGCTGCTCAGGGGTGAGCTTGGCAAACGCCTCTTCGTGGACCTGCTCGATAGCTTCCGGTGATGCGGTGCGCAGGAGATAGCGGTAACGCTCAACGGCAATCTCATCCTGGTTGCGTGCGGCTGAGGCCTGACGAACATGGTTGGTTGTGCGACGGCACTCCTCTTCGGAGTTTGTTCCAAAGAGTTGATCTAGAAATCCCATGGGTTCAGGTAAAGGAACTTCTCTGTGAGTGAGCTGAGGCTTGACTGAATTTCGAAGCTCCTGAAATATGAACTGAACCCTGAAACCAGCAGTTTGAATAGGGAGTCACTTCTTAGTCAATTAGGAATTAATAATGACGTTCAACGCTTCGAAGATTTCGGCGATGGTAGCCCTTAGCTCGAAGTTTGAGTGATATTCCTAAAACAGTAATTAGTAAAGCGCTACTACTCACCCAGAATGCAACAGGAAGGGGAGCACCAGTCGATGCTAGTTGGGGGGAAGATCCACTGGAACTGTTGATTGGTGGTGATGAAGAAGATGGGGTCACATCAGCTACAAAATCAATAAGTGAGACTGAGTTATCCCACAGGTTTGCAGTCAGGAGCTGCCCACCTGTTGAAGAAACGCTGACACCGTAAGTGGATACTCCAATTTCAACCGGTGCTGTCAAAGTCATTGTTGTCATATCGATAACGCTGAGGTGTGTTTCATATTGACGAGAGATATAAGCAAACCTGCCATCTGTGGACAAGGCAATTGAACTGAGGCTTCCGGAAGCTCCCTCGTTCAAACCCGAAACAGTACTTACTACTGTGTTCGTCATAGTGTCTATGACAGAGATGGAATCGCTACCCCAGTTGAGAACTAGTGCTTTCTCTCCGTCTGGTGTGATTGCAACCCAAGAGGGTTGAGTCCCTACAGGAATCGTCGCTATGACAGTGTTGGTCTGAAGATTAATTACGCTGACGTTGTTGCTTCCGAAATTAGCGACGTATGCGAATGCGCCGTTCGGTGTGACACCAATGTATTCAGGTGATACGCCTACAGTAATTTCAACAGGATTAGCTGTGCCTAATGCTGCGTTAACCAATGCAACAGCATTATTTCCAGAGTCTGCGACTAGCGCTGTTGTATTTCCGGGCACGAATGCAGTTCCACGAACGATATACCAATTAGGGTCTGTAATTGTGTGAGTCACTGAGTTCGTCGCAACATCAATTACAGAAACCGAAGAGTCCCACGTGTTTGACACAAGTGCGAATGTCCCGTTTGAATTCACACTCACAAAATTAGGCCGACTTCCCACTGGGATAGTCGTGCCGAGGGAAGTGCGAGAAGAGGTATTGACGACCGAAACTGTTCCCGCATTTGAATTAGTTGAGTAAGCCTTGGACTGGCCGGGTACAAAAGCAACAGCAAACGTGTTACCTGCCGAGGTAGGAATTCTTGAAATTAAGTACGTAGTTGCGAATGAGACTGCAGGAAATGCAAATACTGCCAGATAGGCTAGGGACGCAATCCAAGGCAGTTTTTTCATATTGAAATTCTAGGCACTTTTTCACGGTGACTCACTGATGCTAGGAGTCACCGTGGTTGGGGATCCTTGTAAACCTAGAACAAGTGATGACTACGACTGGGGTTGATTCCGTGACTTCACGATTTTCAGTCGTGCGCGGATTGATAACGCTGGATGAGTTGCGGTCACAAACCCTTTTATTACACAGGTGATTTGTAAAGCTCGACTATTGCCGTTTGGTCGGTTTGAAGCTGTTGCGGGCTAAACGATTCAATATCAAAACACGAGTTGTTAGAGCGCTGCTTCAATTCCAGCAATGACAAACTTCTCTAAAGCGGCAGCTTCAGTGACGAAAGGTTTGCCTGAATCAATTCGTTCTGCCGCAGAGGTAATCGCGGCAAAAATGAGACTGACTTGGGAAGAAGGATCTTCGAGACCTAGTTCTTTCAGCGGTGAAATGAGGCTGGTTAGAAAATATCCATGCATGGCCATGAGCTCGCCACGTTGTTCTTCGCGAAGATTCTTGACAGAAATTTCTCTGACCACACGATGTTCTTTGCTTGCCATGTGCGCGAGGGAGTAATGAATCCACAAACGCACTTGTTCCATCGGTTCTGGTTCAGCAGAAACAATGCGATCAATCTCATTACTGAGATCTGCCATGTCGTTAATGAGCAACTCGCCAAGAATGTATTCCCGGGAAGAGAAATACTGATAAATCGCTGGGCGTGACAATCCAGTTACCTGAGCGATACGAGCCATGGAAACACCCTCAATTCCTGAGGCATCTAGCAACTCGAGGGAAGCCGTCAAGATTGCTTCTCTGCGGGTATCTGCAATCGGTGAAACCATGATGGTTAATCCTATAAGCGTGCGGAAATGACTCTCACAGTCAGTTCTCAGCTTGAGCGCAATTTCGCTTGTTGAGCCGCAACCTTCGCTGCTTTGGCGATCTTTTCCACGTCTTCATCTGTCAAAGCCCCAGAAACAAACCATGCCTCAAAAGCAGACGGAGGTACAGAAATTCCCTGTTCAAGCAATGAATGGAAGAACACCGCGAAAGCCGAAGTGTCCTGTTCTTTGGCGTCATCGAAGTTATTGACGTGATTTGGTGTGAAGAAGAAGGAAAAGAGGTTTCCCGCTTGCTGAAAACTGTGTTCGACTTCTGCAGCGGTTAAGGCTTCGGAGATAGCAGAACCCACCTCACGAGCTCTGGAATCAAGCGCCGAATACAACTCAGCGTCACACAGTTCTAGCGTTGCGAGACCGGCGGTGGTGGCGACAGGGTTTCCACTCAGTGTTCCTGCTTGATACACAGTTCCGCTGGGGGCGAGAAGTTCCATGACGGCAGCTGAGCCGCCCACAGCAGCTAACGGCATTCCGCCGCCAATAACCTTGCCGAAGGTGAACAAGTCTGGAGTCCAGTCCTCTTCAAGACCAAACTTTCCCCACCATCCGCCTTGAGAAATGCGGAAACCCGTCATCACCTCATCCAGGATGAACAGCGAATGGTGTTTCTTTGTGATGTCCGAGAGGAATTTGTTGAAACCTGGCACAGGTGGAACGACACCCATGTTCGCCGGGGTTGCTTCCGTGATCACAGCGGCAATCTCAGAACCACGCTCATCGAAGAGCTGCGTCAGGGCATTAAGGTCATTAAAGGGAACAACGATGGTGTCTTGGGTCTGACCAGGAGTAACACCTGGAGAGTTGGGCAATCCGAGGGTCGCAATTCCAGAGCCTGACTGCACCAGCAAAGAATCGCTGTGTCCGTGGTAGCAACCGGCAAACTTCACTATGAGGTTGCGGCTGGTTGCAGCACGAGCAAGGCGAACTGCCGTCATCACGGCTTCTGTTCCGGAGGAAACAAATCTCACGCGTTCACATGCAGGTACCCGAGCTGAAATTTCTTCAGCGAGCAAGACTTCTCCTGGTCCAGGTGCGCCAAAGGAGAATGACTTCTCCATCGCTGACTTCACGCGGCTGAGAACATGAGGATGTGCATGACCCACAATCATGGGACCCCATGAACCCACAAGGTCAACGTATTCATTGCCGTCAACATCCCAAACCTTTGAACCCTCACCTTTAACGAAGTAGCGAGGAGTGCCGCCTACCGACTGAAACGCCCGGACGGGTGAACTCACTCCACCAGGAATGATGCGCTTGGCTCGGTTGTGCCATTGGAGAGATGTCTCAAAAGTGGTCATGATTGCTCCTTCAGTTTTTGGGCAAATTCAAGAGCCCAGTAGGTGCAGATAATGTTTGCTCCAGCTCGTTTGAGGGCATAGAGCAGTTCGAAAATGGTTGCCTCGCGTGGGATTACACCTTGGGCAGCTGCTGTTTCAACCATGGAATACTCGCCCGAAACTACATAGGCAGCCACAGGCTTGGAAGACAGTTGCGCTGCTTGGCTGAGCACGTCCATATAGGCGAGGGCAGGTTTCACCATCACCATGTCCGCGCCCTCTTCCAGGTCCAAGAGAATCTCTTCGGCGCCTTCTTTTGTCCGACGGAAATCTTGTTGATAGGTTTTGCGATCGCCCGAAAGTTGTGATTCAACGGCATTGCGGAAGGGGCCATAAAAGTTCGAGGCATACTTCGCGGCGTAGGCAAGGATCCCAGTGTTTACAAACCCGCGAACATCCAAGCCAGCACGAATAGCTGCTACCTGTCCGTCCATCATTCCGCTGGTACCCAGAAGATCAGCTCCTGCGTCTGCGAGAACTGTTGCCATCGCTACGTAGTGTTCAAGTGTCGCATCGTTATCAACTTCGCCACTTGAGTCCAACACTCCACAATGGCCGTGATCGGTGAACTCATCCAGGCACAGATCCGCCACGAGAACTAGCGCATCCCCTACATGCTCACGTGCTGCTCTGATAACTCGAGACAAGATTCCCTCAGACAGGCATGCCTGACTTCCTGTCCCATCTCTGTGTTCTGGAACCGCAAAGAACATGACAGAAACGATTCCGGAAGCTATCGCGTCATCGAGGACGTGAAGGAAGGATTCCTCTGTATGTTGAAGCACTCCAGGCATTCCAGAGATTACGCGAGGTTCAGTAATCCCCTCCTTGACGAATACGGGAAGCATGAGATTCTTGGGGCTTAGTGTGACATCTGCAACGAGCTCGCGCATCGCGGGGGTGGTTCGAAGCCGTCGTGGACGATTAATCATGAGCTGTGTGCTTTCAGATATTCGGAGATGGTCAGGGCAACAGTTTCAGGGCTGGGGTCGGCGGATACTGCGGAAACAGTGAGACCCAGTACCCCTGCTTGGGTAGCAGTTGTACGTCCAGCACAAAAGACAGGAAGATCAACAATTCCGTTGAAACCTACGAACGCTCGCGCAGCGCTAGGGGAGCGGAGCAGCACACCGGAGATCTGATTCGCAGCAATCTGTTTCACAGAAGCAGGGATATGTGTGACCGATTCTGTCGCATAAATAACTTCTTCAATGAGTTCAAATCCCCGTGAATTTAAGGTCTGGGAAAGAGATTTCATGGCTATAGAGCTGGAAGGAATGACGACCGGACAAGGTTCAGTCTCAGCAATCACCTTGGCTAAAGATTGCGAATCAGCCTCCGACGAACGAAGCACCTTTTCCGCCCCCACCTCACGTAATTGCTTTTCGGTTTCAGCGCCGATGGCTGCGAACCTCAGGTCGCGCTGCGTCTGAATAATCTTTTGAAGCTCACCTGTTTTGAGTTCTGCCTGAAAAAATGACAGCGCATTAGTTGACGTTGCTACAAGCCACTTGTTTCCCGGAGCAATCAACGCTTCGCGCAGTCGTGCGATGCCCACTGGGTTATGCACCTTGGCAATGCTCAGATAGGGGTCGACAATACAGTCGACCCCGTAAGACTCAAGTGCTGATTGATCTACTTCATTTCTGTTTGCCCGGATGAGGAGAATGCTCATTTCCATGCCACCCTCTCCGAGATAGGGCTTGCCTTCAAACGCGATGCAATTTCGAGACCTAACTGACTCGCCTGTGCCCAATCTTCTATTTCCAGAAAAGCACTGAGTTCGGCTCGCTGGGCCTCCCCCGAGCTTTCGACGGATAACTCTGCACAAAGAGTGAGGATTCCCTGATCCCACGTTGCCCATGCTCCAATTGCTGTGGCACAACCCGCATCCAGTCCGACTAATACGTGGCGTTCTGCCGCGACAAGTAGTCGGGTCTTCTTATCATCCAGAACAGCGAGGAGCTCTCTGATCTCCGAATCTTCCGATCGGCATTCAATAGACAATGCGCCCTGTCCCGCTGCAGGGATGAAGTCGTTGTTGTCGAAGATTTCACATGCTTCTTCCGCCCGCCCGATACGGTTTAACCCCGCCATTGCTAGCAGTGTGGCATCGAACTCTCCCTGTTTAACTTTGGCAATTCTGGTGTCGATATTTCCGCGGATGGAATCTACTGTGAGATCGGGGCGCAGCTGCCGAATACGTGCCGCTCTCCGAGGTGAAGACGTTCCAACGACTGCCCCTGCATGCAACTGCATCAGGGGGATATTTCCTCTACTGACGAACCCATCACGCGAATCTTCACGGACGGGAATGCATGCAGTGTCGATTCCAGGGAAGGGCTGGGCAGGGAGATCTTTCATTGAGTGCACAATGAAGTCGACCTCATGTGAGAGCAGAGCGTCGCGCAAAGCAGAGACGAAAAGACCCGGGGTCTTTGATTGATTGAGCGGTTCGGTGCTGATGTCGCCCTGTGTCTGGATCAACACTTCTTCGACCGCTAGATCAGGATGCTTCTCGCAAAGCTGAGAGATAAAAAGTCGAGTTTGGGTGAGTGCAAGCAGACTGCCTCTGGTTCCTACGCGTAATTTAGCCACGATCATTGACCTCAATGTTGAAGAGGAGTCGAACAGCATTGATGTAGTCTTCGTGGTTGCCGTCAACTGCAAGCTCTTTTGCCTTCACTGATGGCGCGTGCAAAATCGCATTAGTCACTTTGCGCAGCGACTTTTGTACTTCTTCGGCAGCAGAATTACCTGACTTTCGTCTCACGCTTTCAATCTCTTCATCAACCCAGAGTCCGATGTGTGAACGAAGTGCGGCAACGACAGGATCGATACTCCGAGACGCCATGCTGTTTTCAAAATTAGTCACAGCGGTGTGAATGATTTCTCGCGCGGTGAGGACTGAATCAATGTGTTCTTGAGGTGCACGATGTCTTATTTGATCTAGATCAATCACACTCATTCGATTGAGTTGTGACACCGCGGGTGCAACATCCTTCGATAGAGATACATCGATAAGGACTAAATCTGACTTACCTGATCTGTGAGCAAGTACTTCCTGAGCCAGGGTTTCATCGATGGCGTAGCCCTTTGCCCCGCTTGCACTGATGACGAGATCCACTTCTGCCATAACTTGGACAAGCTGATCTTTGTTCACGGGAGTTGTGTCATGGTTTTCTGAGAACTTTTCTGCTCGTCCCGCACGTGAGTAAACAAAGATGTTGTCCACTCCGGCCCGCTGGATTGCCGCAGTGACAACTCGGGAATATGCTCCAGTGCCAATGAGAAGAACCGACTTTCCGGTAATCCCACCCAGCTCTTCAGAAGCGACATCTAATGCGGTTGTGATGACTGAGCGCCCTGATGCACCCAGACCAGTTTCTGTCGTCACGGCCTTCGCGACAGAGGCTGCGTTTTGGAACAAGTGGTTCAAGTTTTTGGAAACAAAGCCACGTTGATGAGCTTGTGTAAGTGAGCGTTTGACTTGACCAGAAATTTCTTCTTCGCCCACGATCATGGACTCAAGCCCAGAAGCAACAGAAAATAGATGCTGAGGAACACTATCTCCGTAGAGGACCTTTAACATCGAGGCCACTTCATCAGATGGAACACCTAAGGAACTTGCGACAACCGAGGTGACGTAGTCCATGGAGTCATGAAAAGACTCTGCTTCGAAGTAGATCTCAAAACGGTTGCAGGTCGCCAACACGACGACCCCTTCAAGAACAGAATCATTCGGATTCAAGGCGTTTAAAACCTCTGCCGAGGCTGATTCAAACTTCTCAAGTTCAGATAATGGGGTGTCGTGGAAATCGGTTCCTAAATAAACGAGTGCCACAAAGCTCAAGATAACAACAGGCCTTCTGACACTGTGTCAGCTTCTCTCAACACACTGCTCTAGAGAATAAGCCTGTGAAACTACCTGCGGATCATCCACTGAACACCGGCATGACCAGTGCGTCTCTCTTGGTGCTGAACATGCGCGGTCAACGGACTTCTCCACTGCCAGTGTGGTTTATGCGGCAAGCAGGTCGGTCTCTTCCTGAATATCGCAAGCTACGCGAAGGCATTGCGATGCTCGATAGCTGCTTGACTCCAGAACTTGTTGTTGAGATCACCTTGCAGCCTGTTCGCCGCCATAGCGTGGATGCGGCCATCTTCTTCTCAGATATTGTGATCCCGCTCAAACTTGCAGGCCTCGATGTTGATATCAAGCCAGGAGTTGGGCCTGTGCTGGAATCTCCAGTGCGCACCCAAGCAGCTGCCAATAAGTTGCGCCTCATTGATGCAGATGCTTTTGCTCCCATCACCACAGCTGTAGACATGCTTGTGAAGGAACTGGGTTCAACTCCACTGATTGGGTTTGGTGGCGCCCCCTTCACTCTTGCCTCTTACCTCATCGAAGGTGGTCCATCGAAAGAACTTCCACATTCCAGAGAGATGATGCGAAACCAACCTCAGTTGTGGGCACAGATTTTGAACTGGTGCGCAGATATCACGGCACAGTTCATCTCTGCCCAGGTTGTTGCTGGTGCGAGCGCACTCCAGGTATTTGATAGCTGGGCAGGTCGTTTGAGTCCAGAAGAATATGACACATATGCCAAGCCCTATTCAGAACGTTTGTTTGCACAGCTATCCCACTTGGTTGATAGCGACGGAGTTACCGTTCCACGGGTTCATTTTGGCGTAGGGACAGAGCCTCTTCTGGAATCGATGTACGAAGCAGGTGCAACCGTGATGGGTATTGACTCAAACACTGATCTGGAACGAGCTTCAGCACTTTTCAATAACAAGGTTCCTCTTCAAGGCAACATTTCCACAGATGTGTTGTCGGCAAGTTGGGAGGAGCTGGCGAACCATATTGATGCGGTTATTACCTCGGGAGCGAATGCTCCAGGCCATGTGGTGAATCTGGGACATGGCGTTCCCCCCGAAACAGACCCTGACGTGCTCACTCGAATCGCTGAATACGTTCACCGCACAACAGCATGATTCAGGTGGATCGGGTCGTCGTTGGTGCCGGTATTTCCGGCTTACTGGCGGCGCTTCGGGCAACTTCTCGTGGTGAAACGGTTGTCGTTCTTGAGAAAGAATCACGTGCTGGTGGCCTGATCGCCCCCATCACAATTGGTGGAATTGATATTGATGCTGGCGCAGAGGCGTTTTCAAATACTGGTGAGAGTTTCCTACAACTATTGAATGAATTGGGATTGAACGATCACATCGTTTCCCCCCAACGATCCGATGCGCGAATCGTTGCCTCGCCCACGCTTCGCTATCCCATTCCTCACGGGGTATTAGGAATACCGAGTTCACTTGATGATCCCGAGCTGGCTTCGATCATTTCTACGCAGGGACTTGAAGCTGCTCGCCATTTAGATGCCCAACCAGTCGGTGATCTCGAGGGAATGACCGTGGCGGAACTGGTCGAATCACGTCTGGGTTCTGAGTTTGTCGACAAATTAGTTGATCCGTTGTTGAGTGGTGTTCACGGTTCGTCAGCGCACACTCTGTCTGCCGAATCCACTATTCCAGCCCTACTGCGAGCGATGAGAGAAACAGGTTCTCTGTGTTCTGCAGCACAACAGATTCGTGCCGCCCAGCCACGACCTGGAGCAGCCGTGGCAAGTCTTGCCGGCGGCATGTTTACTCTCGTCGCCGAGCTCTATCGCTATTTGGAGAGCAAGCAGGTCTTGTTCTCCTTCAACAACGAAGTTGCCAGTGCCCAGCAGGAGAATGATCAGTGGCGCTTAGTAACAAATGATGGATCCTTCTTCAGCACCCACTTGACGATTGCGACAGGAATCAGCACTGCTGCTCACCTTTTATCCCGTCTTGACAGTTCAGATGGAGATCCTCAGCTCGAATCATTGGAGTCACATTCAGTAGATGTTGCTTTGGTGCTTCTGTTGGTTGAATCTACGCAATTGGATTCCTTTCCCCTCGGTAGTGGCGCACTCATTACTCAACACAGCGGCGTGACCGCCAAAGCATCAACGCATGTGAACGCCAAGTGGGCATGGGTGAATAGTGTGTTGCCGGAGCATCACCATCTCATTCGCCTAAGTTACGGCCGCGACGGTGCTCTTCCTGAGGGTGATCTCATTGCATTAGCGCACAAAGACTTACCCCGGCTCTATCAAATTGAAGACGTGGCTATTCACAGCGCGGTTGTTCAGCATTGGCCAGGTTCGCTCTATCAAGCAAGTACTGCCGCCACAGAACAGCAAGCACAACTCCTTCATATTGCACAGAAACTCGGTATCGAACTGTGCGGTTCCTACATTTCCGGAAACGGACTTCTTGGAATTACTCGTGATCACTACCAAAGGATGACCCCGTGACTGAAACAAAATTCGACACCATCAACGACACCATTCGCTACACGAATTGGACCGCATATCGTATGACGAGTCCCGTCACTCTGCCGGAGACTGCACAAGCAGAGTTCGAAGCATGGTCTGCGAGCTTGACTGACCGAGACATCACCCTGCGTGGAACATACGACATTCGAGGGTTTCGTGGCGATACAGCCTTGCTGTTGTGGATTCATGCCAGCACTGCAGAAGAAGTTCAGGATGCTCTCAAAGAGTTCTCCCGCCTGGCATTCGGCAAACACTTTGAATCCACCTGGTCTGGAATGGGACTTCACCGCCCGGCAGAGTTCAATCGGACTCACGTGCCCGGCTTCATGCTGGGTAAGGAAGCAAAGAAATGGTTATGCATGTATCCCTTCGTACGCTCTTACGACTGGTATCTCATTCCCGAAGAAGAACGTCGCGAGATGCTCGTCGAACACGGTGTTGCGGGTCACAAATACGAAGGCATCACGTCCAGCACGGTAGCCTCCTTCGCTCTGGGGGATTACGAGTGGCTGTTGGCTCTTGAATCTGAAGAGCTCCACGAAATTGTTGACATGATGCGTGACCTTCGATACACCAAAGCCCGAATGCACGTCCGGGAGGAAGTCCCTTTCTTCACCGGCCGAAACATTGACCTCTCACAGATTGCAGAGAACTTCTCATGACCTATGACGCGATTCTCCTCACCTCATTTGGCGGACCTGAAGCACCAGATGAAGTGATGCCTTATCTCGAGCGCGTCACTGCAGGTCGCGGTGTTCCGCGCGAAAGGCTGGAAGAGGTATCTCACCATTACCTCGCTCTAGGAGGTGTGAGCCCAATTAATGAACAAAACCGCGCACTCCTAGCTGCGATGAAAGAAAGATTCCCTGAACGCGGTATCGATATTCCGATTTATTGGGGAAACCGCAACAGCGCTCCCTTCTTCGCTGACGTTGTCAAGGAAATGTATGACAGTGGTCACCGTCGTGTTCTTGCGTGGGTGACGAGCGCATATTCTTCCTACTCCGGGTGTAGGCAATACCGAGAAAACCTCTACCAAGCGCTTGCTGAAAATGATCTGGTCGGCAAAATGGTGATCGACAAAGTTCGCCACTACTTTGACCACCCAGGTTTTCTCCAGCCTGTCATTGAGGATCTTGAAAGCAAGATGAAGGCAATGCTTAGCAGCGGACTAGATTCCTCGGAAATCGAAGTCATGTTTGCCACGCACTCGATACCTAATGCCATGGGTGAAACTAGTGGGCCGCCCTCATTGCGAGAAACGTTTCAACAGCCCGGGGGGGCCTACGCGGCTCAACACCTTGCTGCAGCAGAAATTGTGATGGATAAGGTTCACGCGGATTTAGCTATTTCTCCTCTTTGCTGGCAGCTCGTCTATCAGTCACGAAGTGGTTCTCCGCAGGTTCCGTGGCTCGAGCCTGACGTTAACGACGCAATTCGTGATGCCCATGAGGTGGGTAAGAAAGGCGTCATCGTTGTCCCCATTGGCTTCGTCAGCGACCATGTTGAAGTCATATGGGATCTTGATAATGAAGCACAGGAAACTGCCTCAGGGTTGGGGTTATATTTTGCCCGTGTCACTACACCTGGGCGCAGTCCTGCTTTTGTTGACTGCATAGCAGATCTCATTTTGGAGCGAATGAACGGCGACTCCCCTCAGGCGCTGTCGCCATTAGGGCCATGGCCGAGTTTCTGCGCTGTTGGGTGTTGTCCCAATTTGCGCAAGGAACTCAACGTGATTGCAGAAGCAAAATAAAGCAACAGGACCCCTGTTTGACAGGGGTCCTGTGAGGAATGTGCCTGTGAAACTAACGATTGCTTTGCCCGCGGCGAAGTAGAGCCCAGCCCGCTAGTAGTGAAACCGCTGCACAAATAACTGTTCGAAGCAATGAATCCTGTTCAATTCCAGTTACAGCAAGGGCATCTGATTCGTCGTTTGTAACTGGTGCTCCCGAAACGTTTGCTGAGGAAACCAGAGTGATTTCCGCATAGGGACTCTCTGCGGCGCTGGTTGACAATGTTCCACCAATTCCATCAGTTCCTGAGGAACCATTGACGCCCGCTGCGCCAGGCATACCGTTCATAGGGAAACCACCAATACTAGTTCCAGCTGTGCCTGGACTTCCCCCCGTACCGCCAAGGCCACCTAAACCTGGACTGGTCTGTGAAACGGGGGTCAACCCCGCAAGAACTGCGGTTTCTGTGCCATCCCCGCCATTGCCCCCGTTTCCCCCAGGTGAAGCTATACCGCCAGTTACACCTGATGTTCCTGGCGAACCATCAACGCCGATATTAAATCTCAGGGTGATTGTCGATCCGGTTGAATTTGTGTAAGTGAAACTAGATTTTGCTCCCGAACCCCCAGACCCACCTGTTCCGCCAGCCCCTCCGATTCCGCCCATACCCCCGGCTGTAGAAGTGCCCATACCGCCCATACCGCCATCACCACCACGACCTCCGTTACCGGCCTTCATGACAAAGGTTATTGTCTGGCCAGCTGACAAAGAACAGTAATTAGAGCCACTTGTGTAGACAGTTGGTGCGCAAGCCGGTGCGGGAGCTGCGATTGCAGGCGTAGCTACACCTAGCAAACACAGAGCAGATATAGCACCCAGACCAGTTATTACCTTGGTGAGTCGCACATGCATATGTTCAGTACCAGATTCTCAAGAGGAGCAAGCAAAGTGATGGCTCCCCCAGCCCTCCCCAGAATGCTCAATGTAAACAGGGGTAATTTCACAATAGTTCTCATCACTGTCTTTTGAGAACAAGTTTGACTTAAGTGAGAGTAACTCGACTTGCCACGCGGTATCCGAAAAGCAAATTGCAGGAAAATACATCACTAATTCAGATTGTGTGTGCTGGTTCTCTGTGGGTAAATCTATGCAGTGTATGCACACAACGGTTTGTAAGCCCTGGGATAAAACAACAAAACCCTTGTAATCACAAGGGTTTTTGATGGTGGCTCCGACGGGCGTCGATCCCGTGACCTCACGATTTTCAGTCGTGCGCTCTACCAACTGAGCTACAGAGCCCTAAGCAAACTAGCCGCTTAGATGAAAAACCCTTCCGAAGAAGGGCATCCGCGACCCTGACGGGACTTGAACCCGCGACCTCCGCCGTGACAGGGCGGCGCGCTAACCAACTGCGCTACAGGGCCTTACTTGGTAACTTTTTCAGTCTATATCCTGGTGACCCCAACGGGATTCGAACCCGTGTTGCCGCCGTGAAAGGGCGGAGTCCTAGGCCGCTAAACGATGGGGCCGGGAAGCAGACTGAAGCAGCTACCGAGAGTCAAGCATAGACAATAAATCGGTGCTGCGCTAATCGAGGTATCCACAGGTTCGGAGAGCCTTCCCAGCTTTCTCCAAGTTCGCTTGTTACTGTCGAAGAGACCGTGCCTACACGCAACAGGAGATTCGCATGAAAAACACTGAGGAAACGCCTCTGGCGTCCGTGGTGAAGCTTCGCCGTTCGCGTGCATTTTTAGCTGTCGCAGCTATTGCCGTTGCCGGTTTAATTTCTGGCGTTGTTGTCTCGCAGTCCGCCTCGGCAACTGATTACCCCTCGTGGGCAGATGTTGAGAATGCTCGCGCAAATGAGTCGGCTAAGTCTGCACAGATTGCCAAGATTCAGGGTCTGATTGCTTCCCTCCAAGTTGAAGTTGATGCCGCCGTTGCAGAAGCAACGAAGAAGGGTGAAGAGTACGGCGTTGCCATGGAGAAATTCGGTGCTGCCGAACAAACCGCAGGCAATCTCGAAGCTCAAGCACAGAAGAGTCAAGAACAGGCAGACGCTGCTGCAGCACAGGCCGGCCGCCTTGCCGCACAGCTCTATCGTTCAGGCGGTAGTGATCTCAGCATGAACTTGTTGATGGAGAAATCTTCCGACGGTGCTGACAAGCTGCTGAGCAAGCTTGGCAACATGAGCAAGCTCGCAGAGCGCTCCAATGCCATCTATGCCTCTGCACAAACAGCACAAAATGAAGCTGAGTCGTTGACCAAGCAGGCCAAGGTTGCCCTCAAGGCTCGTGACGAACTTCGCGCCAAGGCGGAAGAAGCATTCAACGCTGCTACCGCTGCGCAGGAAGCTGCTCAAGCAAAGCTGGCCGAGAGCGAAAACCAGAACATGATCATGCAGGCTCAACTTGCTGCGCTACAGGACACCACCTCTGCAACTGTTGCTGGTTACGAAGCTGGTGTTGCTGAGGCGGCACGTATTGCTGCCGAGCGTGCTGCAGCGGAAGCTGCTGCCCGCGGCATCTCAGTCTCTGGCGCTGGCTGGACCCACCCCGTTCCTAACGGATACATCTCAAGTACGTGGGGTCCTCGCGATAACTTCTACATTCCAGGTGTGGGTTGGACTGGTTCCTTCCACAACGCAACCGACCTTGCGGCACCGTGTGGTTCACCCATCTATGCAGCATCCGGTGGTCGTGTGACTTATGCCGGTGCGATTGGTGGCGGTTATGGCTACATGGTTGAAATCAATCACGGTGGCGGTATCCGTACTCGTTACGGTCACGTGACACCAGATGGTTTTGAAGTGGGCTACGGAGACACGGTTGCACCTGGTCAGATGATTGCTCGTGTGGGTGCCACTGGTCTTGCAACCGGCTGCCACGTTCACTTCGAAGTTCACGACAGCCCTGCCTTCAACGGTATTGACCCTGAGCCCTTCATGGCTGACCGTGGAGCACCACTGGGATAATCCAGACTTAACAAAGGAACCCCCGCTCACGAGAGCGGGGGTTCCTTATCTGGTTTGTGAGGTCTTAGTGACCTTCTGCCTTGAGACGAGCGAAACCGTCAACAACAATCTGCTCAGCTTCTGCGGCATTGCCCCAACCTTCAACGTTGACAAACTTGCCAGGCTCGAGGTCCTTGTAACGTTTGAAGAAGTGGTCAATCTCGTTCTTGGTCTGCTCAGGAACATCTGAGATGTCCTGGATGTGTGCCCAGCGAGGATCCTTAGCTGGAACACAGATGACCTTGGCATCTGATCCAGCTTCGTCGCTCATGTTGAGAACGCCGACGGGGCGAACCTTCACACCAACGCCAGGGAACACGGGGTACTCAAGAAGTACTAGTGCGTCGACGGGGTCACCATCGAGGCCGAGAGTGTTCTCGAAGTAGCCGTAGTCGGTGGGGTAAACGAAAGTGGTGAACAGCACGCGGTCCAAGTAGACACGACCAGTTTCGTGGTCAACTTCATACTTGTTACGGCTTCCCTTGGGAATTTCAATGACGACGTCGTAAGCAGCCACGCGGCGCTCCTTCACGGTTGAGATGAATACCTCATAAGGTTACTTGATGATGACCGAACGTCCCCGACTCACGCCAGCTATGGCCGACGTTCGTCGTGCCGTGCGCGAGAACCTCGCCGACCTCTCCTCTGATGCGATTGTCTTGGTGGCGTTAAGCGGCGGCCCAGATTCCCTTGCATTGGCTGCTGGTCTTGCCTTTGAAGCCCCTAAGGCGGGGCTTCTGGCCGGTGCAGTGATTGTGGATCATGGTCTGCAGGCAGGCTCGGATGCTGTTGCTCAGGCGGCCGCAGACCTGGCTCGCGAGTTAGGACTCGACCCAGTACTTATCCGCAGAGTGAAAGTTGAGGGGAGTTCCGGACCTGAGGCAGATGCCCGCACCGCGCGGTATGCCGCACTTGAAGATGCAGCAACAGAGCTCGGTGCGGTTGCTGTTCTGCTGGGGCACACACTCGACGATCAAGCAGAGACAGTACTTCTAGGTCTGACCAGAGGCTCTGGCCCCACCAGCATGGCCGGGATGAGTGAAATCAACGGAATCTACCGCCGGCCGCTTCTAGGGATTCGACGCGCACAAACTGTGGCTGCCTGTGAAGACCAGGGACTATCTGCTTGGAATGATCCCCACAATGAGGACTCTCGATACACCCGTGTTCGAATCAGGCGAGACGTCATGCCGTTGCTGGAAGACCAGCTGGGCCCCGGCGTTGCCGAGGCGCTTGCCCGCACGGCGGAACAACTGAAGCAAGACACCGTCGTTCTGGATGCCTTGGCTTCCGAAGTGCTGCCCTCTATTTTCACTCCCATGCCAGGTGAAGGGACTGTGCCGGCGCGAGCAATGCTCGATGTTTCTGTGATGGATGGGCTGCCCCAGGCCATTCTTAATCGGGTCATTCGCAAGGTTGCCCTCGAGGTTTTTGACTCGTCGTTGAGCTCGATCCACACCAACTCGATTGCTCGCTTGATTACGAACTGGCATGGACAGTCCGAACTCCACGTTCCCGGTATTAGAGTTGAGCGACAGGGTGCACAGATTGTCTTCACTGCATCCACGTCCACACCCACCGAGGCGTAGCCTCACCAGAACCAAAGGAACTCACGCATGGAGTTGCGCGACGTCGAATCCGACATCACTGAAACCCTGTTCACCGAAGAGCAGATTCAGAACCGGCTAGCTGAGTTGGCTCGCGAAATCGAGCGTGATTACGAGGGCAAGGACGTTCTCATCATTGCCGTGCTCAAGGGCGCTGTGATGGTGCTCACTGATCTGGTTCGTGAACTGAAGTTCCATGCACACATCGACTTCATGGCGGTGTCTTCCTATGGCTCCAGCACCAAGTCATCCGGTGTTGTGCGCATCGTCAAAGACCTTGACGCTGAAATTGCAGGACGTCACGTGCTGATCGTGGAAGACATTATTGACTCTGGCCTCACCCTGAACTGGTTGATGGGAAACCTGGAGTCTCGTGGACCAGCATCCATCGAGGTCGTGGCAATGTTCCGCAAGCCTGAAGCAATCAAAGAACCGGTTGATGTGAAGTATGTCGGCTTCGACATTCCTCCCGCATTCGTCATCGGCTATGGCCTGGACTACAACGAGGACTACCGCAACGTGCGCGGTCTGGCAGTACTTGCTCCCCACGTTTACGGCGGAGAAGACCCACACGCATAACTCTGAGGCGGGGTTTACCCATTCCGCCCTCGGCAAACACCCAGCGGGCATAGTGCTCCGACCGATACCCTGAGAAGACCATGAAAATGAAGAACCTTCTGCGCGGTCCCCTGCTCTACATCATCGTCGCGGTGATTGCTGTGTGGGTGGGCTCATCTCTCATCTCGATGACCGGCTTCCAAGCCGTCAGCACTGACGATGGCCTCACCTTCCTCAAAGAGAACAAGGTTGCGAGCGCAACCATTGTTGACGTTGAGCAGCGCGTTGACCTCAAGCTCAAGAAGGCCGATGACAAGTACGGCACAGACGTGCAGTTCTTCTATGTCGCTCCTCGCGGTGTTCAGGTTGTGGATGCGGTTAACGACTCCAAACTCACCGATGGCTTCAACGATGAGGTGCCCAAGGAGAACTGGTTCCTCAGCATGCTGGGAGTCTTCCTGCCCGTTATTCTGATCGGTGCTTTCTTCTGGTTCATGCTCTCCTCCATGCAAGGTGGTGGCCGTGGCGTGATGCAGTTTGGTAAGTCCAAGGCCAAGCTCGTCACAAAGGAAACTCCCACGGTCACGTTTGTTGACGTTGCCGGAGCAAACGAAGCTGTTGAAGAGCTTTCTGAAATCGTGGACTTCCTCAAGGAGCCTGAGCGCTTCCTTGCTGTGGGCGCCCGCATCCCCAAGGGTGTTCTGCTCTATGGCCCTCCCGGAACCGGTAAGACGTTACTGGCACGTGCTGTCGCTGGCGAAGCAGGTGTCCCCTTCTACTCCATTTCTGGTTCTGACTTCGTAGAAATGTTTGTTGGTGTCGGTGCCAGCCGTGTTCGTGACCTGTTCGACCAGGCCAAGCAGAACTCTCCTGCAATCATCTTCATCGATGAAATCGATGCCGTTGGCCGTCACCGTGGTGCAGGTATGGGTGGTGGCCACGATGAGCGTGAGCAGACCCTCAACCAGATGCTGGTGGAGATGGATGGCTTCGACGTCAAGACCAACGTGATCTTGATTGCCGCCACTAACCGCCCAGACATCCTGGACCCTGCACTATTGCGCCCAGGTCGTTTTGACCGCCAGATTGGTGTTGACGCGCCAGATCTCGAAGGCCGTAAGAAGATTCTGGAAGTTCACGCCAAGGGCAAGCCCATGGCCTCGAACGTGGATCTTGAAGTTGTTGCACGCAAGACTCCCGGCTTTACCGGTGCTGATCTGGCAAACGTGCTCAACGAAGCTGCACTGTTGACCGCACGTTCTAACGCACAGCTCATAGACAACCGTGCTTTAGACGAAGCCATCGACCGCGTCATTGCCGGTCCTCAGCGTCGTAGTCGGGTCATGAAGGATCAGGAAAAGCTCATCACCGCGTATCACGAAGGTGGTCACGCACTTGCTGCAGCGGCAATGAACTTCTCTGACCCCGTGACTAAGGTCACCATTCTTCCTCGTGGCCGTGCCCTGGGTTACACCATGGTGCTCCCACTGGAAGATAAGTACTCGGTCACCCGCAACGAACTTCTCGACCAGCTCACCTATGCAATGGGTGGCCGCGTTGCTGAAGAGATCGTGTTCCACGACCCCACTACTGGCGCATCGAATGACATTGAGAAGGCAACCAACATTGCTCGCAAGATGGTCACCGAATACGGCATGAGCTCTACTGTGGGCTCGGTCAAGCTCGGTGGCGCTTCCGGTGAAATGTTCCTCGGTCGTGACATGGGTCACCAGCGCGATTACTCCGAGCAGATGGCCGAGCACGTGGATAAAGAAATCCGTGCACTCATCGAGAACGCTCACAACGAAGCGTGGAAGGTACTCAACTCGAACCGCAAGGTTCTTGACCGCCTCGCCACTGAACTGTTGGAGAAGGAAACTCTCGACCACAACCAGCTGGAAGAAATCTTCAAGGACGTGAAGAAGCTTCCCTTACGTAAGCAGTGGCTCTCAAGTAACGAGCGCCCTGTCTCGAAGCTTCCTCCGGTCAAGGTTCCTGCCAAGAAGGCAGCAGCCCAACCTGATGAGAAGAAGCCCGTTGTCAAGAAGCCTGTAGCGAAGAAAGCACCTGCCAAGGCAGCTGCTAAGCCCGCTGCAAAGAAGCCAGCAACCAAGGCATAGTCATGGCTGTGGACCGGGCTCGAATTGAGGCGGCCGTCGTCGAACTTCTTCACGCTATTGGTGAAGATCCGACGAAGGCTCAGTTCTCGACGACCTCGGAACGCGTTGCGCAGGCCTACTCTGAATTCTTTGCAGGCGTGGGGGAGGACCCCCTCGAGCATCTGCGGGAGAGTGTTCCCATCGACCAACTCTCTGATGCGGTCGTCGTGACCGACCTCACCGTTCGGTCGATGTGTGAACACCACCTGCTGCCCTTCCTAGGTGTTGCTCACATTGCTTATCTCCCAGGTGACCGTGTGGTGGGCTTAGGCAAATTGCCTCGCGTGGTCAACACGCTTGCCGCCAGACCACAAATGCAGGAGAGCTTGACGGAGCAAATCGCAGACGCTTTGGTTGAAGGCCTTGACCCTCGCGGTGTGCTGGTCGTGATTGAAGCTCGACACCAGTGTGTGGCAGCTCGCGGCGTGGAGCAAACTAATGCCCGCACCATCACGATTGCCTCTCGCGGAGAACTCTCCCAGCCAGCTGCACGTGCTGAAATCATGATGCTCATTGGCGCTGCCTCAGGAGATGAGCGCCATGGCTGAGCACCGCACCAAGATCATGGGCATCCTCAACGTCACTGAAGACTCCTTTAGTGACGGAGGTAAATACCTCAATACAGATGCTGCGGTTAAGCACGGCATGGCCATGGTTGAGCAGGGTGCTGACATCATCGACATCGGTGGTGAATCCACTCGCCCAGGTGCACAACGTGTTTCGGTCGAAGAAGAGCAGCTGCGTGTGCTTCCCGTCATCGGGTCGTTAGTGCGTGCCGGTGCAGTAGTGAGTATTGACACGATGAATGCGGCAACCGCAATCCTCGCCATTGAGCGTGGAGCTCAATACGTCAATGATGTCTCCGGCGGTCTCGCTGATTTCTTTATGCCGAAGGTTGTTGCGCAGTCAGATGCCACCTTCATCGCCAGTCACTGGCGTGGTCACTCGGTGGACATGGATAACAGAGCTCTCTATAAAGATGCTCCCACCGACATCACTCGCGAACTGAGCGAACGAGTCGAGGCTCTTCTTGCTGAAGGTATGAAGCCAGAAAAGCTCATCCTGGATCCAGGCCTGGGGTTTGCTAAAAACTCTGAACACAACTGGCAGATGCTGGGTCGTCTGGATGAACTCAAAGAGTTGGGTTTCCCATTGTTGATCGGTGCATCGCGCAAGCGTTTCTTGGCCGCGTTGCTTCCTGAAAACGCCACGATCGAAGATCGTGACTCGGCCAGTGTTGCGGTGAGCGTGCTCGCCGCCCAAGCAGGGGTCTGGGCAGTTCGTGTTCACGATGTTGCCCGCACCGCAGGCGCACTTCGTGTGTTGGAGTCATGGAATAAGGGCGCTCGTGACTAACGACCGCATTACTCTGACCGGCCTGCGCGTTCAGGCCAATCATGGAGTGTTTGATTTTGAGCGTGCCAATGGGCAACTCTTTGTCATCGATGTCACCGCCTGGCTGGATCTTTCTCCTGCCGCACTCAGTGACGACCTCAACAACACAGTTCACTACGGCGAACTAGCCGAAGAAGTAGTCGCGGCAGTGGCCAGCGACCCGGTTGATTTGATTGAGACCGTTGCTGAACGTGTGGCACAGGTTGTGCTGGCCCATGCTGCCGTGCAGCGGGTGGAAGTGACCGTTCACAAACCCCAAGCCCCGATCAGTGTTGAGTTCGCTGATGTTGCCGTCACGATTGAGCGAAACCGCTGATGGATGCTCCACGCCGCAACGCCATCATCGCTTTCGGTGCCAACTTAGGCGACCGAGAAGCAACCATTGCTGAGGCAGCCAGGGAGATCGGCGACTTAGGTGGAACGGTTTTGCTGTCCATGTCACCGCTTTATGAATCAGCTGCCGTGAAGCTTGATGGTGTTGATCTCGATGCACCCGAATATCTCAACGCGGTTGCTTTGATCAACACGGATCTGCCACCTGAAGCATTGCTTGCTGAGCTTGCGGGTATTGAACAAGACCATGGTCGTGAACGTCACGAACGCTGGGGAGACCGCACTCTCGATCTCGACATCATCTGGATGGATGGTGTTCAGATGGAGACCGAAAACCTCACCATTCCTCACCCTCGCGCATTCGAGCGTTCCTTCGTTGTCGTTCCCTGGCATGACGTTCAGCCAACGGCTGTTGTTGCCCCCTACGGAGCTATCGCTGACTTGGCAGAAGGACTGCGTCATGAACTGCACCGTTTCGAGGCAGTGACATGAAGCGCACAACTCCAGCACCCCTGATCGGCCTCTTTTTACTCGGTGCTGTCACCGCCTATCTTCTCGAGCTCATCGTTCAATCGCGTGGTGGGTTCATTTATGTTCCCCCGGTCACCCTGGCCATCACCCTGATTGTGGTTGCCGTTGCCGTGGTGTTGTTAGCTATCCCCATTCGTCGCAAAGTTACCGGTAAGCGCAAAGAACCCATTGATGCGTTCTATGCCGCCCGTGTGTTGGCACTGGCAAAAGCTTCCAGCTTTGCCGGGGCATTGCTCTTGGGTCTCGGTGCTGGAGTGCTGGTGTATCTGCTGGGCAGACCCATTGCACCCAACGGAGCAATCCTGACAAACGTCATTGCCCAACTCATATCAGCAGCTGTGTTGATCACCGCAGGTTTGATCGCGGAATGGCTGTGTGTTCTCCCTCCAGAAGACATGGATAAGTCCGATAAGGAGGTGGCCAGTGAACCAACAGCGTGATGGCCGACTCGGCATCGGCATCATTGGCGCAGGCAAGGTCGGACCCGTTCTGGGTGCTGCTCTCGCCGGTGCTGGACATGCACTTGTGGGCATTTCTGCCATTTCTGAACAGAGCAAAGAACGTGCTCAGGCAATCCTGCCGGATGTTCCGGTATTAGATGTTCCCGTCATCGTGGAACGCAGTGAGCTGGTGCTCATCGCTGTTCCAGATGACGAACTTCCCGGTTTGATCACTGGACTCGCCACTGCTGGGGTGTGGCAACCAGGTCAGATTGTGGTGCACACCTCTGCTGCATACGGAGTGGATGTCTTGGCTCCTGCTACTGCTTCAGGTGTCATCCCGTTGGCACTTCACCCGGCAATGTCTTTCACCGGCACGAGCATGGATATTGCCCGTCTTGCCGATTCTTATATCGCTGTCACCGCTCCCACTCCCGTCCTTCCGATTGGTCAAGCACTCGCCGTGGAAATGGGTGGTGAGCCAATCGTGATCACCGAAGCGCAGCGTCCGGGATATGCGGAGGCCATTGCCACTGCGTCACAGTTCTCTGCCGCCATCGTGGACCAAGCAACCAACATTCTTGCCGAGATGGGCATTGATCGACCTGGTCGCATTGTTGCTCCGCTCATTCGCTCCGCTGTCGACAATGCGTTAGGCCAAGCTGGCGATGCGTCACGTCTGGGATTTAACGGACTCGAGGACTAGACATGGCACTACCTCACGTTCTTCACACCGCTTCGGAGGTGGCAACACTGAGACATCAACTCAGTGAGCAGGGTAGGACGGTGGCGTTGGTTCCCACCATGGGTGCTTTACACGCAGGACACCTCGCTCTGGTTGACCGCGCTCGTGAGCTGGCAGATGTGGTGATTGTGTCAATCTTTGTGAACCCTCTGCAATTTGGTGCTGGTGAAGATTTTGATCGCTACCCCCGAACCCTCGACGCAGATGTTGCCGCGCTCGCAGGAAAAGCAGACTTCGTCTTCGCTCCAGATGTGAATGAGGTCTATCCCGAGCGCATCGGCGGTGAGCCAGTACCTGCCAAGCACGCAGGTGTTGTGGGTGAGAACTTCGAAGGGGCAAGCCGCCCAGGACACTTTGATGGCGTGCTCACCGTGGTGGCGAGGCTTTTCGACATTGTGAAACCTGAGGTTGTTGTCTTTGGCCAAAAGGATGCTCAGCAGGTGTTCTTAATCAGAAACATGATCCATCAGGACGGCCTGCCTATCCGCTTTGAGGTCATCGAGACTATTCGTGAAGTGGACGGTCTAGCGCTCTCGAGTCGTAATCGCTACCTCTCCGAAGAGGAGCGCGCTGCAGCACTAGCATTGCCCCACGCTCTACTTGCCGTTGCCCGGCACGCACTGCACTCACCTGCGGGTGAACTGCGGGAAGTGGGAAGAGAAGTTTTTGAGCAGTATCCGCTGGTTAGACTTGATTATCTCGACATTGTCGATCCCACCACCTTCCAGCCAGTCAGTAATGACTATCAGGGCCCTGCCACTGTTGTGGTTGCCGCAGTGGTGGGAACTACGCGACTTATTGACACCGAAAACCTTGAAAGACTCCACGCATGAGTGAGAACACAGCACCCGAGCCCGAACTGACCGACGCCGAAGTCAGCGAGCAGAAGGCTGTCCGTCTGGCCAAGCGTGATCGCCTCAACGAGCTAGGTCTTCAGGCCTATCCCGTTGCTCTGCCCATCACGGACACTATTCCTGCAGTTCGTCAACGCTTTGATGGTCTCGAAGCAGATGCCACCACCGGTGTGACCGTGGGACTTGCCGGTCGTATTGTTCACCTGCGCAACACTGGCAAGCTCTGCTTTGCCAGCTTGCAGTCAGGTGATGGTTCGCGCATTCAGGCCATGGTTTCTCTGGCAGAAGTCGGAGAAGAGAACCTTGAACTCTGGAAGGACCTCGTCGACCTGGGTGACCACATCTTCGTCTCGGGTGAAGTGATCTCCAGCCGCCGCGGTGAACTCTCGATCATGGTGAAAGAGTGGAAGATGGCCTCGAAGGCCGTTCTTCCCCTGCCCAACATGCACAACGAGCTCAACGAAGAAACACGTGTTCGTGCCCGTTACCTCGACCTCATTGTTCGTGAGCAGGCACGCCACAACGTCTTTGCTCGCGCAAAGACCATGGCATCCCTGCGCAGCACCTTCACCTCGCTCGACTTCATTGAGGTGGAGACTCCCATGCTGCAGGTTATGCACGGTGGTGCATCAGCACGCCCCTTCGTCACGCACTCCAATGCCTTCGATATGGAACTCTTCCTGCGTATTGCTCCTGAGCTCTACCTCAAGCGAGCACTGGTTGGTGGTATCGAGCGCGTCTTCGAAATCAACCGCAACTTCCGCAATGAGGGTGCCGACAGCACGCACTCGCCTGAGTTCGCCATGCTGGAAGCGTACGAAGCATATGGCGACTACAACTCCATCGCCGATCTCACCCAGAAGCTCATCCAAGATGCAGCGCTCGCTGTTGCTGGCAGCCACGTGGTCACCTGGGCAGATGGCACCGAGTTTGATCTGGGTGGTCAGTGGGATCGCATCAGCATGTATCACTCTCTGGCTGAAGCATGCGGCATCGAAATTACTCCTGAGACCTCCGTGGCAGAGCTTCAGAAGCTCGCCGCCAAAGAAGGTGTTGAAGTTCACCTCTCTAATCACGGCAAGCTCGTGGAAGAACTGTGGGAACACTTCGTCAAGGATGGCCTCACTCGCCCCACCTTCGTGATGGACTTCCCCGTTGAGACCAGCCCGCTGGTGAAGGAACACCGTTCCATTCCTGGTGTGGTGGAGAAGTGGGACCTGTATGTGCGTGGCTTCGAACTCGCCACCGGTTACTCCGAACTCAATGACCCTGTTATTCAGCGTGAGCGTTTTGTTCAGCAGGCAGCACTGAGCGCCAAGGGCGATGTTGAAGCTATGCGTCTGGACGAAGACTTCCTCAAGGCGCTCGAGCACGCCATGCCCCCTGCCGGCGGTATGGGTATGGGTATGGACCGCCTGCTTATGGCCATTACTGGCTTGGGTATTCGCGAGACCATCCTCTTCCCACTGGTTAAGTAATCAGGTTCCTTCGGTAGTCTGACCACTATGGACAACTTCTGGCTCAATGCACTCTGGTCGGTCACCCCGACCGTGTTGCTTGGTTTGCTGTTCTGGCTCATTATTCGCTCCATCCTTCGTTCTGACCGCACCGAGCGTGAAACCTATGCCCGGATGGAAGCCGAAGAACGCGAGAAGCGTGGTCTTCCCAAGGCAGATAAGTCATGAATCAGACTGAGTTCTCACTCTGGCTCACGATCTTCGCCCTCGCGGTGGACTTCGTCATCCGTGTTGTTGCCATCATTGTGGTGCCACGTAACCGTCGACCTTCGTCAGCACTGGGTTGGCTCCTGGCCATTTTCTTTATCCCCTATATCGGTGTGATTCTCTTCCTGCTGATTGGCAGTCCACGATTAGGTCGTAAGCGTCGCCGCCGTCAACGGGAAATCAACCAGTTCATCATTGACTCCACCGAAGGCATCGACAAGGTCGAACACGGAAAGACATGGCCTGCATGGCTGGACCGCGTAGTCGAGCTCAATCGCACCCTGGGTGCAATGCCTCTCGTGGGTGGCAACTCTGCCCACATGCAGATTGACTACGAGAAGAACATCATCGATATCGCAGCAGATATCGAAAAGGCCAAGAACTTCGTTCACGTCGAGTTCTACATTCTTTCTTCAGACTCAGTGACCGAACCGGTATTCCAGGCAATGGAGCGAGCAGTTGCACGCGGTGTTGAAGTGCGTGTGCTCTTTGATCACGTTGCTGCCATGCGCACCGTGGGCTACCGCAAGACAAAGAAGCGTTTGACTGCCATTGGTGTCGACTGGCACCTCATGCTTCCCTTCCTGCCCTTGCAGGGAAAGTATGAGCGCCCCGATCTGCGCAACCACCGCAAGCTCGTCATCATCGACGGCAACATCGGTTGGATGGGTTCACAAAACCTCATTGACTCCAGCTATCTCAAGAAGTCGAACCTCAAGCGTGGCCTGCACTGGAAGGACGCGATGGTCCGCCTGCAAGGCCCCATCGTGGCCGGACTTAACGCCATCTTCATTACCGACTGGTATTCAGAAACCGATGTTCTTCTCACCCGTGAAGCAGAACTCATTGAGGCCTACCACGAAGACAAAACCCTTGACTGCCAGATTGTGCCTTCAGGACCTGGCTTTGCTTCCGAGAACAACCTGCGCTTGTTCTTGACCTTGATGTATTCAGCACAAGAGAAGATCATCATCACTTCGCCTTACTTCGTGCCAGACGAGTCGCTGATGTATGCCATCACGTCTGCCTGCCAGCGCGGTGTTCGAGTAGAACTATTCGTCTCTGAGATTGGTGACCAGGCACTGGTTTACCACGCACAGCGTTCCTACTACGAGGCTCTGCTTCGTGCCGGTGTTGTGATCTGGCTCTACAAAGCACCCACCATCTTGCACTCCAAGCACATGTCTATTGATGACGAAGTTGCCGTGATTGGTTCCTCCAACATGGACATGCGTTCCTTCTCACTCAACCTTGAAGTCTCACTCATGGTTCGTGGTGCAAGCTTCGTCCAACAGATGCGTGACGTGGAAGATGCCTACCGCAGCATGTCCCGAGCACTCACTCTTGAAGAGTGGAAGAAGCAACCATTGCGTTCAACCGTTCTAGACGGATTAGCTCGACTCACCTCATCACTGCAATAGGAGAACTCGTGGCATACGAAGCAGCGTCCACCCGCTACGACATCATGAACTACCGCCGAAGCGGACATTCTGGTCTGAAACTGCCAGAGATTTCATTGGGTTTGTGGCACAACTTCGGTGATGAAGGCTCGCTCAAATACCAGAAGCAGATTCTGCGTCGAGCTTTTGACCTGGGCGTGACCCACTTTGACTTGGCCAACAACTACGGCATTCCTGCCGGTTCTGCCGAGTCGCACTTCGGCGAGGTCCTTGCGTCAGACTTCAAGCCCTACCGCGATGAGATGGTGATCTCATCCAAGGCGGGGTATTTCATGTGGGACGGTCCTTACGGAGAGTGGGGGTCACGCAAGTACTTGATCTCGTCTTTAGACCAAAGCCTCACTCGCATGGGACTCGACTACGTCGACATCTTCTACTCGCACCGACCCGACCCCAACACTCCTATTGAAGAAACCATGGGCGCACTGGCTTCCATCGTGCAGCAGGGTAAAGCGCTCTATGTGGGCATCTCTTCCTACACTCCCGAGCAGACTCTCGCAGCAAAGAAGGAACTTGATCGCCTGGGTGTTCCTCTGCTGATTCACCAGCCTCGTTACTCAATGTTTGACCGCACGATTGAGCGCTCAGGGCTCTTCTACACGCTGGACGAAATTGGTGCCGGGTGCATCGTCTTCTCGCCTCTAGCTCAGGGTTTGCTCACCGATCGCTATCTCAAGGGCATCCCCAAGGATTCCCGCGCTGCACTGGGTGAACACCTCAAGTCCTCGAGCATTTCTGACACCTATCTCGAGCGCGTCCGCGGACTCACGACTATTGCCGAGGCCCGCGGCCAGACGCTCGCTCAGATGGCACTGCTATGGACTTTGCGCAACCCAGGTGTGACCTCAGCGTTGATTGGCGCTTCCTCGGTGAAGCAGCTCGAGGACAACTTGGCTGCTATTCACGGCCCAGAGTTTGAACCTGAAGAGCTCGAAGCTATTGACGTTTTTGCAGTGCACGGAACCGAATCGGGTAAGTAACTACTCTCCGATGTCGGCGGGTGTTCCACCGGTCATTCGCACCAATTCACTAAAAGTTGTTTGGTAGACATACGCAGGGTGACCACCGGCAGACCACACAGTGTCGTATTCCGCCAAAGCGTTATCAACCAGGGTGGGTAATTCTGTTGCCAGCCCCACGGGGGAGACGCCGCCAATGACGTATCCCGTTGCTGCGCGGACATCGTCCGCGTTGGCCTTGGTGATCTTCTTACCGCCAAATGCAGCAGAAACCTTGTCGGTGTCTACGCGGTGACCACCAGAACTCATCACAAGCACAGGCTCACCATCGGCGAGAAAGACCAGGGAGTTTGCAATCTGACCGCGAGTAATGCCGAGGCCTTCTGCTGCGGCTTGGGCAGTGTGAGCATTGTCGTCTAGGCGCACAACGTCACCGGATGCACCATACTCTGTGAGGGCGGCACGGAATCGTTCAACGGAATCTGGGTGTGGTGTTTCGGTCATGGCTTCTTCTTTGGTTTGGGAACAGGCAAGGCAGCCCAGGTGAGATCAAGTAGTTCATGCATCCACTCGGTGTCTGAGAACCTCTCGACCGGGACGATGAGGTGCTCCTTGGCACCGGGATAGGGGGAACCCTTTTCTATTCCGGCAGCAAATTCTTCACCAGGGGTTGTGGGTTTCAGGAAGAGAGTGTTGTCACAGATCACTCCGACAAACTTGTCGTCACAGTAGATGCCGTATTCGCCGAACATGGGTTTCACCCGAACGTTGCGGGCGCCGAAAGCGTCGAGGACGTCCTCGGTGAACTCTTTGGCCGTTGCCACGTTAGTGCTCGTGGCCCAGCGAATCACTCACTTGCAAGGCCATGCGGCCATGGGTGAAAGCACCACCAGCACGCAGTGCTGCTGCAATCCAAGCAGCCTCGGCAATCTCTGCATCACTAGCCCCAGCTTTCACAGCGCCCTTGGTGTGAGCATCAATGCAGAATGAGCATTGCGTCGTGAACGCCACGCTCAGTGCCATCAGTTCCCGGAACTTCAGCGGAATAGCCCTGCCCTCTTCGGCAAAGACGGCGTTGTCGAAGGCAACAAAGGCTTCCAGAATGTCTGGAGTTTCTTTCTTATATACGCGTCCGAACTTACGGTTCTCGGTTCCGTCATAGAGATTGCTCATGGCCTGGGCAGCTTTCGTGGTCGAAGTTGAACGTGGGGCATTTCAGGAGCAGGAATGATAGAACCACCGTGCTCTACAGTCCCAAAAATACCCTGTGGGTTCTTTTCTAGCACCACATCTTCTTGCCACTGCTGGCGGAAGGCCACGATTTCGTCGTGAGAGCGGCCTAGGAAGTTCCACCACATCACGAGCTCCTCCTCGAAGGGTGTTCCACCCAGAAGCACGAGCCGAACTGGTTCATCACCTACGGTGATGGCGAGCTCGGTGTGGCCGGGCTCAACATAGGCCAGTTGATCCTTGAGGGTGAGTTCACCATTGACTCCCACAGCGCCCGCATCGACCAAGATGCCGTGCTCAAAGCTGGGGTTCACGGCAATAGTAAAACTGCTTCCTGCGAGAGCAGTAATCTCTGCACCCAGTAGTGGTGTGAACGTGGTTGTCGGTGCCGTTACAGTTCCCGAGTCACCGGTGAGCGTGCCCACAAACACAATCAGCTGAGCATCACCAATGGTGATGCGGGGAGCAATGTGGTGTTCAAAGAAGGGCGGGATGTGACGGTCCTTATCCGCCAGTGCAACCCATAGCTGCACACCGTGCAACACAGGAACCCGACCGGTGGAGTTCTCCGCATGAGAAATACCCATGCCCGCCGTCATCAGGTTCACCTGACCTGGTTCAATCAGTTGAACACTTCCCACGCTGTCACGGTGTTCAACTTCGCCCTGGAAAAGCCAGGTCACGGTTTGTAAACCGGTGTGCGGGTGGGGGCCTAGGTTCATGCCCCCACTGAGCTCAACCTCATCTGGGCCGTAATGATCAACAAAGCACCATGCCCCAATCGTGCTCCGTAGGCGATGGGGCAAAGTGCGCCTCACCGTCATCGCGCGCAAGCCCCCGAGGGGCACATCGCGGGGAGTAAGGATGCTCATGCTTACAGACTACGTAGAGTGAAGAGTTTTTATTCCTAGTGAGGCCTGTTCACCCTCCAGCGAACAAGCCCGTATCTACTCACGCCGTGGGCGAACAGGGGCAGTATTGAGCCCTTCTAGTCGTTACTCTCAATTCAAGACCTGCACCACAGAAGTTCCGTGGGCTGATGGGAGTGAAACATGTTTGAGAGATTTACAGACCGCGCTCGCCGCGTCGTTGTCTTGGCGCAAGAAGAAGCCAAGATGCTCAACCACAACTACATCGGCACCGAGCACATCTTGCTGGGACTCATCCACGAAGGTGAGGGTGTTGCAGCTAAGGCACTCGAGTCGCTGAACATCTCCCTCGATGCTGTGCGGGAGCAGGTTCAGGACATTATTGGTCAGGGCCAGCAACAGCCCACCGGACACATTCCTTTCACTCCACGTGCGAAGAAAGTTCTTGAGCTTTCCTTACGTGAAGCACTTCAGCTGGGACACAACTACATTGGCACTGAGCACATTCTGCTCGGTCTCATCCGCGAGGGTGAAGGTGTTGCCGCACAGGTTCTCGTCAAGCTGGGTGCTGATCTCAACCGTGTTCGCCAGCAGGTCATTCAGTTGCTCTCTGGTTTCCAGGGCAAGGAACCTGTTGCTGCTGGCAACAAGGACGAAGCTGCCTCTGCACAGGGTGGTTCTCAGGTTCTCGACCAGTTCGGTCGTAACCTCACTGCCGCAGCGCGTGAGGGCAAGCTCGACCCTGTCATCGGTCGTGAGAAGGAAATCGAGCGCGTGATGCAGATCCTCTCGCGCCGTTCCAAGAACAACCCCGTCCTCATCGGTGAACCCGGTGTTGGTAAGACTGCGGTTGTGGAAGGCCTGGCACAGGCCATCGTCTCGGGCAATGTTCCAGAGACCCTCAAAGACAAGCAGCTCTACACTCTCGATCTAGGCTCCCTGATTGCCGGTAGCCGTTACCGCGGTGACTTCGAAGAGCGCCTCAAGAAGGTAACCAAAGAGATTCGCACCCGCGGGGACATCATCACCTTCATCGATGAGATCCACTCACTGGTGGGTGCGGGTGCTGCAGAGGGCGCTATCGATGCTGCCTCTATCCTCAAGCCTCTGCTTGCTCGTGGTGAGCTTCAGACCATCGGTGCTACCACCCTGGATGAATACCGTAAGCACTTCGAGAAGGATGCAGCTCTGGAACGTCGTTTCCAGCCCATCCAGGTTGCTGAGCCTTCGCTGCCTCACGCGATCAACATCTTGAAGGGCCTGCGCGACCGTTACGAAGCACACCACAAGGTTCAGATCACTGACGGTGCAATTGTTGCGGCAGCAAACCTTGCCGACCGTTACATTTCTGACCGCTTCCTACCAGACAAGGCCATCGACCTCATCGATGAAGCTGGTGCACGTCTGCGCCTGTCGATTCTTTCGAACCCACCAGAGCTTCGTGAACTCGACGACCAGATCGCACTGACTCGCACCAAGAAGGAAGCGGCAATCGAAGACCAAGACTTCGAACGCGCAGCTGCTCTTCGTGATGAAGAGAAGCAGCTCCAGGGCGAACGTGTTCGCCGCGAAGCTGAATGGCGCAAGGGCGAAGCAGGCGGCCAGGGCATCGTGGACGAAGGCGTCATTGCTGAAGTTCTCGCTCAGGCAACTGGTATTCCTGTGTTCAAGCTCACCGAAGAAGAATCAGCACGTCTGGTCTTCATGGAGAAAGCACTTCACCAGCGCGTGATTGGTCAGGAGAAAGCCATCGCTGCTTTGTCTAAGACCATTCGTCGTACACGTGCAGGGCTGAAGGACCCGAAGCGTCCCGCAGGTTCGTTTATCTTCGCCGGCCCCACCGGTGTGGGAAAGACCGAGCTCGCTAAGGCACTCGCTGAGTTCCTGTTCGATGACGAAGACGCCATGATCTCTCTCGACATGAGTGAATACGGCGAGAAGCACACCGTCTCACGTTTGTTCGGTGCTCCTCCCGGATTCGTCGGGTTCGAAGAGGGTGGCCAGCTCACCGAGAAGGTTCGTCGCAAGCCATTTAGCGTTGTGCTCTTTGACGAAATCGAGAAGGCACACCCCGACATCTTCAACTCTCTGCTCCAGATTCTGGAAGAGGGTCGTCTGACTGATGGTCAGGGCCGTGTTGTTGACTTCAAGAACACCGTCATCATCATGACCACCAACCTGGGCACTAAGGAAATCTCTGGTGGTCCAGTTGGTTTCCAGCTCGAAGGTGATGCCGGCAACGACTACGACCGCATGCGCGGCAAAGTCAACGAAGAGCTCAAGAAGCACTTCAAGCCTGAATTCCTCAACCGTGTTGATGACATCATTGTGTTCCCTCAGCTGAGCAAGGAAGAACTGGTTCAGATTGTGGACCTGTTCACCAAGCGTCTGAGCGACCGCATGCTGGACCGCGACATGACCATCGAACTCACTCAGCCTGCGAAGGACCGCCTCATCGAGGTGGGCTTCGACCCCGCACTCGGTGCTCGTCCACTGCGTCGCGCTATGCAGGCAGAGGTCGAGGACAAGCTCTCCGAGAAGATCTTGGAAGGCGAACTCTCAGCAGGAGACCACGTTCACGTGGACTTCATCGGTGGCGAGTTCGTATTCACCACGTCCTCTCGTGAAGCTGTCGGTGTGAGCGTTGCGTCGCAAGCTAACGGCATCTCGGCAACCCCAGAGATTGTGGCCGACGGCGAATAATTCGCTGCGACACTATTCTTGAGGAATGACTCAAGCCAGATATCACGTTCGTCGTGCTCGCACGTCTGACGTTCCCTGGATCCTTGAGGTGACCAAGCCGCTGGTTGACTCCCGTGTGCTGTTGGGCAAAGACGCAGTGTCGATTTATGAAGCAGTGCAGGAATTTCGCATTGCTGAAGATGCCAAAGGCAACCCGATTGGCTGTGGTGCGCTGCACGTCATGTGGCAGGACTTAGGCGAGATTCGTACCCTCGCCGTGGATCAGGCATGGCTTGGCAAGGGTGTGGGTGCTGCTTTATTGCAGCGTCTTGTTGATGACGCTACTGAGCTAGGGCTTGGGCGTTTGTTCTGTCTCACTTTTGAGGTGGATTTCTTTACCCGCCACGGTTTTGTTGAAGTGTCCGACTCCATCATTGACCCTGAAACATACGCACAACTGGTTCTCTCTCACGATGAGGGTGTTGCCGAGTTCCTGGATCTTGCCCGAGTAAAGCCCAACACTCTCGGAAATACAAGGATGTTGCGCCAGCTCTAGGTAATTTAGGCACATGAGTACTCCTGCGCCTGGACAACCACGTCGAGTTTCTCCTGCTGTGTATCGCCGCCGCAGACTAGTTGCGTTGTTGGCTCTGGTCGCTGTGATTACTGCTGTTGTGCTCATTATTGTTCGTCCTGGTCAAGCAACCCCTGCACCGGTAGCGACTGAAACCGCTGCCGCTAAGCCCGCTGCTACGACAGCCAGTGCTACGCCAACACCCACTCCCACCGTGGATGTCTCTTCCTATAAGGAGTGCTCGGCTAAGAATCTCGAGGTTCTTCCCGTGCTCGATTCTGTTGATTACCAAGCTGGTGTGCTTCCTAACCTTTCTCTGTCAATCCAGAACACCGGAAAGACCGCCTGCTTCTACAACGTGGGAACTTCAGCTCAGGAGCTGACAATCACCAGTGGCGCTGAAACATACTGGGTTTCTACCGACTGCCAAACCGAGAAGAGCGACACCGTCGCCATCTTGGAGCCCGGCGTTGTTTACCCTTCGGCACCAGTTTCTTGGTCACGTGAACGTAGTGCACCGGACACCTGTGGTGGCACCCGAGAAGCAGTTCCTGCAGGTGGTGCCTCCTATTACCTCACTGCTCGAGTCGGCGAGGCAACCTCTAAGAGCTCAGCTCAGTTCCTGCTCTACTAGCGCTAGCAACTTGGGGTTTGCATAACCCAGCAGGGGGCGTAGGCTCAACCTCGTGACAAGTCAATGGCTTGCCGACCCCGATGTTGTGGTTCCCGGCACTGTGCGCACTGTGGTGCGCGACTCGTGGTCGCGCGCGGAACAAAGTCAGCTTGATCCTGACCGGATGCTCTCACCCCTGCTGTTCGACAGTGCAGAGCTGAACGAATATCGAGAAGCTCACCCCCTGGCACAAATGATGCCCGTCATTCGCAAGCTCCTCGTCCGCGATGCAGACAATGATTCGGGCATGTTGGTTGCTGTTGGCGACGCCATGGGCAGACTGCTCTGGGTGGAAGGCGATCAGGGCCTGAAGTCACGTGCTGAATCCATGATGTTCGTTGAGGGTTCCGACTGGAGCGAGTCCGTTGCGGGAACATCAGCACCGGGTACTGCACTCGCTCTCGACCACGCAATCCAGATACGCCGAGAAGAACACTTCAACAGGTTGGTTCACGCCTGGAGCTGCACGGCAGTTCCCGTGCATGACCCGGAGACCAAAGCGATCATTGGTGTGATTGACATCACCGGTGGCGATCAAGCTGTCGACCGTCATACGATGCCGTTGGTTGAAGCAACTGCACACGCAGTCGAAACAGAACTGATGGTCTCTCGACTTCGTAATCGTGATTCACAACCTTCTGCGTCCAGGTTTGTTCTGTTCAACAACTTGCCCTCGTCGCCAAAGAACAAGGCAGCTCGAGCAACCATGCACATCTTGGGACGCGACACTGCACTGGTCACGATTGAAGACCGCTCCATTGAACTGACTCAGCGTCATGCCGAGATCATGACGTTGCTGGCGTGGAATCGATCGGGGCTCTCAGCTGAACGCCTTTCAGAACTTCTCTGGGGAGACCCTTCTTTCACTTCACGTCTGCGTGCTGAGATGGTGCGTTTGCGCAAGCTTCTGGATAAGTTCCATCCCGGTATTGCTCCAGAGTCGAAGCCTTATCGACTGCCTGAGCAGGTAGAGATTGATGCTCAGCAGGTTGTGGCACTGCTCGATCGTGGAGCACACCGGGCAGCGCTGTCCGCGTTCCGCGGGGCGCTGCTGCCGGACTCGGTCTCACCTGGCATCGAAGAGATTCGTGCGGAGCTCTCCCTCCATCTGCGGGAATCGCTCTTGAACGATGCATCCGTTGAAGTCCTGATGGAGTACGCCAACACAGACCAGGGCTTGGAAGACCTGGATGTGTGGCACCAGGTACTCAAAATGTTGCCAGCAAAATCTCCCAAGAGATCTCATGTGGTTGCCCACGTTGAGAATCTTGTCTTTGCTCAAGGGCAGTAACTTTCTTCTCGCAACTTTGTGCAACCTTCACTCTCGTAACGTGTGAACTGCCATATCCGGCACACACGACAAAGACGTCGAAAGGTACACAAAGAAATGACCGTCTATGCAAACCCCGGCACACCCGGTGCCGTAGTCACCTTCAAGAGCAGATACGACAACTTCATTGGCGGCAAATATGTCGCACCGTCGTCAGGTGAATACTTCGAGAACATCACCCCGGTAACCGGTCAGGTGTTCTGTGAGGTTGCTCGCGGAAACGCTAAAGATGTCGACATGGCTGTTGCAGCCGGTTGGAAGGCATTCGAGAGCTGGGGCAAGACCAGCGCCACCGAACGCGCCATCATCTTGAACAAGATCGCTGACGTTATGGAAGCCAACCTGGAACTCATCGCTGTTGCTGAGACCTGGGACAACGGCAAGCCTGTTCGCGAAACCATGGCAGCAGATATTCCACTGGCCATTGACCACTTCCGCTACTTCGCTGGTGCTATCCGTGCACAAGAGGGCGGCATCTCGGAACTCGACCACGACACCGTGGCCTATCACTTCCACGAGCCACTTGGTGTGGTTGGCCAGATCATCCCCTGGAACTTCCCCATCTTGATGGCTGTCTGGAAGCTCGCTCCTGCACTCGCTGCAGGTAACTGCATCGTGCTCAAGCCCGCTGAGCAGACCCCAGCATCGATTCACGTGCTGCTGGATCTGATCAAGGACCTCATCCCTGCCGGTGTTCTCAACATCGTCAACGGTTTCGGTATTGAAGCAGGTGCACCTCTTGCTTCACACAACAACATCCGCAAGATTGCGTTCACTGGTGAAACCACCACTGGTCGTCTCATCATGCAGTACGCAAGTGAGAACCTGATTCCTGTCACCCTCGAACTCGGTGGTAAGAGCCCCAACATCTTCTTCGAAGATGTTGCTTCTCAGAAGGACTCTTACTACGAGAAGGCTCAGGAAGGTTTCACCATGTTCGCCCTGAACCAGGGTGAAGTGTGCACCTGTCCTTCACGTGCACTGGTTCAAGCCTCGATCTATGACGGCTTCATGGCTGACGGTATTGCTCGTGTGGGCAAGGTTATCCAGGGCAACCCTCTGGACACCAACACCATGATTGGTGCTCAGGCCTCGAACGACCAGCTGGAGAAGATCCTTTCCTACATCGACATCGGTAAGGCAGAGGGCGCCAAGCTGCTCTGCGGTGGTGAGCGTGCTGACCTGGGTGGCGACCTCTCCGGTGGTTACTACGTTCAACCAACCGTGTTCGAGGGTAAGAACTCGATGCGTATCTTCCAGGAAGAAATCTTCGGCCCTGTGCTGTCGGTTACTTCCTTCAAGGATTACAACGAGGCAATCAGCATCGCTAACGACACCCTCTATGGTCTGGGCGCAGGTGTGTGGAGCCGTACCGGCGACATCGCCTACCGCGCAGGTCGTGCCATCGAGGCAGGTCGTGTGTGGACCAACACCTACCACCAGTACCCCGCTCACGCCGCCTTCGGTGGTTACAAGCAGTCTGGTATCGGTCGCGAGAACCACAAGATGATGCTCGATCACTACCAGCAGACCAAGAACCTCCTGGTCTCCTACGCAGAAGGCCCCATGGGCTTCTTCTAAATCGGCATTAAACACAGGAGAATTATTCAATGGACTACACGAGAGTTGATTACACGCCAGAGGCTGCTGAGCTTCTGCGCAAGATGACTCTCAAGCACGGTCCACTGATGTTTCACCAGTCGGGGGGCTGCTGTGATGGCAGCTCCCCGATGTGTTACCCCGTGGGGATGTTCCGAATCGGGGGATCGGACGTCCTGCTCCAAAAGCTCGAGGTTGAGGGCCTGGATCCCATCGAGTTCTACATGTCTGCTTCCCAGTTTGAATACTGGAAGTACACCCACCTCACCGTTGATGTGGTGAAGGGCAGAGGAAGCGGCTTCTCAGTTGAAGCTCCTGAGGGAGTCCGCTTCATGATTCGTTCACGCATGTTGGACGATGCAGAGATTGAGCACTTTGGTTTGCTCAAGAAAGAAACTGTTTAGAACGCTGCGTCAATCTCGCGTTCGCGCACATCTTTTGTGGTGTCGAAGGCCGCTTTGAGTGCAGTGCGCAATGTTCCTGACTTTTGATCAATTCGGGTAGTGAAACCCAACCTCGTCGCTTCAGCATCCCGCTGCTTGCCACCATTGACGGGCCGGATTTCTCCGGCAAGAGAGATTTCACCGAAAGCAGCAACGGTGTGAGCAATGGGCTTGTCATGGAAGGCGCTGGCCACCGCAATAGCAATGGCCAAGTCGGCACCGGGCTCGTTTAAGCGGACTCCACCGACGGTGGAAACATACACATCTTTGTCACTGAGCTTGAGTCCTGCCCTGCGCTCTAACACGGCAAGCAGCATCGCAACGCGTGAGCTGTCCACACCATTGGTTACTCGGCGAGGGTTTGGTGCACTGGTGGGAACAACCAGTGCTTGAATCTCCACAGGCAGTGGCCTGCGGCCTTCGAGAGCAACAGTTGCACAGGTTCCAGAAACGGGAATCTGGGATCGGCTAAGGAATAACCCGCTGGGGTCAGGGACTTCTGCGATTCCATCACCGGTCATTTCGAAGCAGCCCACTTCATCTGTGGGGCCAAAGCGGTTTTTCAAAGCGCGGACAAACCGCAACGCGGTTTGGCGGTCACCTTCGAAGTGGCACACAACATCGACGAGGTGTTCTAGAAGTCGAGGTCCTGCAATGCTGCCGTCCTTGGTGACGTGACCGACGAGCAAGATGGGAAGGTTGCGTTCCTTCGCTACGCGAATGAGAACACTGGCTACTTCTTTGACCTGGCTGGGGCCACCGGCCAAGCCCTCCACGGCAGAGCTCGCTACCGTTTGGACCGAGTCAACAATCAGCAAAGCAGGTTGCACTGCATCAATCTGGCCAATGATGGTGGCCAGATCTGTCTCAGCTGCGAGGTAGAGGTTGTCAGTGAGTGCGCCCGTGCGGGATGCACGCAAGCGCACTTGACTAACAGATTCTTCGGCACTGACATAGAGCACCTTCGCACCTGTCTTCGCTGCACGGGAAGCAACTTCCAGGAGGAGTGTTGACTTCCCCACACCAGGTTCACCCGAGAGCAAGATTGCTGCGCCAGGAACAATACCGCCACCGAGCACACGATCGAACTCATTGATGCCGCTTGCCCAGTGCCTCAGCTCTCCATCTGCTGGAACCTCAGTGATGGGCCGGGCAGAGTTTTCTTCGCTGACAAAGACGGGCTGCATCTTGACCTGAATGCCGGTTTTGGTGGCTTCCTCAACAACTGTTCCCCACGCCTGGCATTCACCACAACGACCCACCCATTTCACGGTGGTCCAACCGCATTCGGTGCAGGAGTATCCGGGAGTTGCTTTAGCCATGCGCACAGCCTAGCTTTCACCGCGGACAGTGGATTGGTGACTGGCGTGTGCTGTGCGTAAACTCTTAGCTATTGGTTCCGTGTCCGAGCGGCCGAAGGTGCAACTCTCGAAAAGTTGTGTGCGTGAAAGCGCACCGTGGGTTCAAATCCCACCGGGACCGCCATGAAATCCCCCTCCTAGGAGGGGGATTCTTCGTTAGTGTGGGCACATGGCAACAGAGAATTCCTCTATTTTGAGCAAGGGTTCAACCAACTCAGTGTTGAGCTTGTGGTCTCACAACTCTTTTATGTCTATAGGTTCTCGAGGTTCTGCCTTTTCGATTGGCTCCATTGGATCTTTTGGCAGCATTCTGTCGGTGGGATCTTTCTTGAGTGTGTTGAGCATCATGTCGAGCCTTGCTTTCCTGGGACTCATGAACTCACGCAAGCGTTCGAAGACCCCACTTTCTCGAAAAGTCAGGTAGAAATAGGTCATGAGCGTACGAACTCCAGACCCCAATGGTGGCTGGCTCAGCGAAGATGAGCTGTCCACTATTCGTCGACGTTTGCCCCTTCTCTATGTTGAAGCCGTCCCTGTTCGAGTAGATGGACTCGGTGTGGTGACTGAGGTGGGCTTGCTCCTTCGTGCCAATGCCACTGGCGAGATGACGCGAACTATCGTCTCTGGTCGAGTGATGTATGGCGAGACGCTACGCGAAGCACTCTTTCGCCATCTTGAGAAGGACTTAGGCCCTATGGCCTTCCCCCTGCTTCCTGCGAACCCTAATCCTTTCCATGTGGCAGAGTATTTCCCACTTCCAGGCATCTCCCAATTCACGGATGAACGCCAGCATGCTGTGTCTTTGGCCTATGTAGTTCCCGTCACGGGCACCTGTGACCCCAGGCAAGATGCTCTAGAAATCACGTGGCTTACCCCTGAAGAAGCAGCTAGTGATGCTGTCACTGCCGAGATGGAAGGTGGCCGGGGGACGTTGCTGAGGGCTGCGCTGGCTTCTGTTGGTGCGCTGAAGTAGCCCACCCCTGCTTGGGTGGGGATAAACCCCTATTTGTACCTCTCCCCTAATATTTAGCGGAAAACTGCCCGTATACTTGTCGAGACTGTTTATTCTGGCTTGTTTGGCGAAAGGACACCGTGGATAACGATCTTCCCGTTGTGCTTTCTAAGCGTGGTTTAGACCCCGAGCAAGTCAACCTCGCACTGGGCGATGTCCAGGTTGAGGTATCTCGCCTGGAAAGCGAACGCGCCGAAATCGATAAGCGAATTGACTCTCTGACGCGTGAAATCGCAGAGGTTCGCAGTGCTCTCAAGCGCGCAAGCGCGAAGCCTTCTTTCTCCGACCTCGGCGCCGCTTTTGAACAGACTCTGCGTGTTGCTGAGGAGCAGGCTGGCAAGCTGATTGCTGATGCACAGGCAGCGAGTTCAGCTACCCGCAAGTCTGCAGAAACTGATGCCGCTGCCATCACTGAGACGGCTGAAAAGCAGGCAGCAAAGCTTGTTGCAGATGCGGAGAGCCGTGTTGCTCGACTGATTGCAGAATCAGATAAGAAGTTTGAAGACACCTTGAAGGTGGCACGTGCTGCGCTGGCGAAAGCAGAAGCACAGTATGCAGATGCTGAGAAGCTGGCCGCATCTATCTCTGCCGAAGGTGAACAAAAGCGAGCCAATCTCGAATCAGATTTGGCACGTGAAATTGATCAGTCTCGTGGTGAAATTGCCACCCTTCGTCAGCTCCACGAGCGCGACCAGCGCCGCATTAGTGATGAAGTTGATGCAGCACGTGCGAAGGCAGAGCGTGAGAGCACACGTCTGGCTGCTGAAAACGAAACCTACATTCGTCATCTGTTAGAAGACTCCCAGGCTCAACTGGATGAAGCACGTGCTCGTGCTCGTGAGGTAGTTGTCGAAGCTCAGAAGAACTTTGGCCAGGCTCGCCAGGATGGTGTTGCACTGGTCCGCGAAGCACGTGAAACCGCTGCAGGAATTGTTCGCCGTGCGCGTGCTCGTGCACAGACTTTGACTGAGCGTCTTGAAGAGCGCAACGCAGTCTTGTTGGCTAACGGTGAGCAGATTGTCGAAGACCTCTCCTTCGAACGTGAAGCGGTAGAGGCATTCAACTCTGAGCTGCGCATCATTTCAATGAGTGAGCGCGCAACGGAAGGCTCTGAACTTCCCTACGATTTCGACACTGTTGCCGATCACGCATTTGATGATGACATCGAAGCTGCCGCCCTGGGCATGCTGGATGAAGATGTTGCTGCAGCCAAGAAGACGGAAGGTGAGGGATAACCATGGATATCACTCGTAACTTCCGCACCGTGCGCAAGAACGGCTATGACCCTGCTGATGTGAAGCGCGCATTCCGTGATGCTGAAGCACGCGTTGAAGAACTCATGCAGACAACTCGTTCCGGTATTGCCACCGTGGACAAGCTCGAGCGTGAACTGGCAGACATGCGCGATGCGCTGCGTCGCTCCAACGCTAAGCCCACCTTCGCTGATCTAGGTTCTGCCTTCGAACAAACCCTCCGCGTTGCTGAAGAGCAGGCCGACAAGCTGGTTGCAGATGCTGATGCAGATGCCAAGGTAGTTCGTGAGTCTGCTCGTGCAGCTGCTGAGCAGGTCACTCGTGTCGCTCGCAACCGTGCAAACACCCTGCTGAACGACACCGAAGCCAAGATCGAAGACAAGCGTCTAGATGTTGAGCGCGAAGTGGCCCAGCTGACCATGGATGCGGAGACCCTGGTTCTCCAAGGCCAGACCATTAAAGAGACTGCCATGCGTCGCGAGGCTGCCCTGGTAGCCGAGGCAGAACGTGATGCGGCTGAAGTTCGTTCTCGTCTTCACCAAGAAATTGAAGACGTCAAGACTGAACTTGAAACTCTGCGCCAGATTGCAGAACGTGAGCAGCTGCGTATTGAGCGCGAGATCAAGCTTGCTCTTGAAGAAGCAGAGCGTGAGCGTCTTGCTCGCCACGAAGAAGCAGTAGCTTTCGTTGAAGCACAAACCGCTGAAGCACTTGAAGTCCGTCGCTCTGCAGCAGATGAGGCAGATAACCTCAACCAGCAGACCGATAGTTTCCTTGAAAGCACTCGTAACGATGCTGAGGCATTGTTGGCTGCTGCTCGTGAATCTGCAACCAACATGATCAGCCGTGCACGTTCTCGCGCTGAAACTCTCGCAATCCTTTTCGATGAGCACGCGGCAGAAATGATGGAGAAGGCTGAGCGTCGTCGCGACAACCTGGAACGTCAGCGTGAGGCTATGCGGGACTTCTCTCTCGAGCTCAAGGCTCTTGCTTCGGCCGACGCAATGGTGTCAATCGATGAGTCTGAGTCTCAGCTCGACTAGTTTCTAGCTCCAGCTAGGTGCAAGCTTTTTCAGCTTGGCACCACGGATCTGCCAGAACGCCCACATCCCCAGGAAGATAAACGGGGTGAGCAATCCCGCCTTCACGACGAGGCGGTCTCGATACAGGGTCTGCTTGTTTCCCGTTTCGGACACAGCCATGCGGTGGTCCCACGACTTTACTGCACTTAATGGTCCGGAAAGTGGTTTGCCCGAATCCACCATCATTCGAACACCACCAGGGCGCTGGGTGAAGGACACGTCAATGGTCTGGCGTCCCAGAGGAATGATTCCCAACAATCTCATCGATACTTCGTGGGGACCATCTCCCGTCCACGCCCCAGGGAACCCGCCCTGTTCTTTCGAGACGATTTTCACCAGTGGCGAAGAGACAGCGCGGAACACCTGAGGGTTAGAAATTGCACGCCACGCAGCGTCAGGCTCGCAATCGAGCGTGAGGCGAAGAAAGACGTTCACGAGAAATCCCTTGAGTGTTCACAGGGGAATTACCCCCTCAAGAAACACGCTAGCTGATTTCTCGCTTCTGCCACGTAATTAAATTGGCACGATTAAACCCGCGTCCGCATTCTCCGCAGCTGAGCACCTTCGTGGGTTGGCGGAACCGGTAGTGCTGGTGACCGCGGGGGCATTCTCCCAACCACGGGGCGAGTTCATTGGCGGCACTGCCATCGTGGGTGCGCTTACCGTCATAACCCAGTTCGTAGGCGATACGTTTCCAGGTTGGTCCATGTCCAGCACGAGGACCCGCTATGGCGTGTGCGACTTCGTGCAACAAGATTTGATGCACCTCGTCGTCCTCATATTTGGCCGCGAGGTGGCGAGAGACTGAGATGCGTTTGTCCGTGAAATTACACAGCCCTGCTCGCGTGCGGGCATGGTCGAAGCCAAAGCTCCAGATAGTCGGATCTAAATGCAAGCGGATGAGGGCATCCGCCCATTTAGTCACACGTTCTAAATCAGCCACTTAACTTACTTCTTAGAAATCTGGAACAGCGTCTTATTTGGCGTGGGGCTGGGAATGGCTGTGGTGTCGAGAACGATCGGTGCATTGGCAATGAACTGTTTCATTTCTGCACCCTCAACTGCCTTGGCGGGGTGGGGGCCTCCCGCCAGGAGCCGGGGGAGCCAGTGCCCTATACAGTTGTCAGTGCTTCCGACCAACACCACATTGCCGAAGCGACGACCTTTGAGCACCTGGGTTTCGGCCAAGGCAATGACGTTGGGCAGAACGGCATGCAGTGTGGCAGCTTGGCCGCGGGCAAATGCCAGGCCTGGACCGTCTGCCACATTCACAATCAGGACACCGTTTGGGGAGAGCAGCTTGGCTGCTTCGGTGTAGAACTCGACCGAGGTCACGTGGGCAGGTGTGCGGGCACCGCTAAAGACATCCACGATGACGACGTCGACGTTGCCGTGAAGTCCGGTGGGCAATTTGCCCATCACTTCACGGGCGTCGCCGTAACGTATACGGATATTGGCCCCTCGTTGGAGGGGGAGATGTTCCCGGACAAAATCAATCAGGTCTTGCTCGAGTTCAATCACTTGTTGACGAGAACCGGGGCGAGTGGCCTCGATATAGCGGGGGAGCGTCAGTGCACCACCGCCTAAATGAACGGCGGTAATGGGCTGGCCAGGTTCCCCAACCTGGTCCAGCACATGCCCGATACGGCGGATGTATTCAAAAAACAGCTCACCGGGATCATCAATAAAGACGTGAGATTGGGGGGTGCCGTCAACTTCCAGAATGAAAGCACCGTCTTGATACGGATCGGGCTCGATCGAGGCACGCAATCCGGAGGATTTGAGAGTGATGGCTGGATTCGTTGCCATAGCCTCACACCACCTACAAATTTCAACTAGACACAGACCCGCAAGTCGTTATAGAGTTGTTATTTGCGCTTGAAGTTTTGTCATGCCCTCATATTGCGGTCGGGGTGACAGTTTCTAAACTTGCAGCTAAATCTGCGAGTTGCCCCACTTTAGCGGGAATTTCGAGTTCGCAAAACATCCCACACCAACCAAAACCATGATGGTCCACGACGGACCCACGGAGGTTATTTCCTTGGCTGCTGCGCGCAACGCAAAAGACACCAAGTCCATCAAGAACGGCCGTAGTGCATCGCGCCTGTCGTTCGCGAAGATTACGGACACTTTGACTGTTCCCGATCTTCTGGCACTTCAGACCGAGAGCTTTGACTGGCTCGTCGGTAATGAACACTGGCAGAAGCGGGTTGAAGAAGCAAAGAAGGAAGGTCGTCAGGACCTGCCTTCTCGCACTGGTCTGGAGGAGATCTTCGAAGAGATCTCTCCCATCGAGAACCTCGATGAGACCATGCAGCTCTCCTTCACCAACCCTTACCTCGAGCCAGAGAAGTACTCGATCTATGAGTGCAAGGAGCGTGGCAAGACCTACGCTGCTCCTCTGTATGTAGAGGCAGAGTTCATGAACCACGTCACGGGTGAAATCAAGACCCAGACCGTGTTCATGGGTGACTTCCCCCTGATGACCGAAAAGGGAACCTTCATCATCAACGGCACCGAGCGTGTTGTTGTGTCTCAGCTGGTTCGTTCACCCGGTGTCTACTTCGAGCGTGCACAGGAAAAGACCTCTGACAAGGATGTCTACTCCGCACGCATCATCCCAAGCCGTGGTGCATGGCTCGAGTTCGAAATCGACAAGCGTGACGCTGTGGGTGTTCGTATCGACCGTAAGCGCAAGCAGTCTGTCACCATCTTCCTCAAGGCTCTGGGCCTGACCAGCGAAGAGATCGCAACCGAGTTCGCTGGTTACGACTCCATCCTGCAGACCCTAGAGAAGGACACCATCCTCACCAAGGAAGACGCACTGCGCGACATCTACCGCAAGCTCCGTCCAGGAGAGCAGGTAGCTGCAGAAGCTGCACGTGCACTTCTTGACAACTTCTTCTTCAGCGCAAAGCGTTACGACCTGGCCAAGGTTGGTCGTTACAAGATCAACCGCAAGCTCGGTCTTGAAGCTCCGCTGACTGACTCCGTACTGCGCGTTGAGGACATCATCGCCACCATCAAGTACTTGGTCGCACTGCACAACGACGAGAAGACCATCCCTGGTGTTCGCGACGGCAAGAAGGTTGACATCCGCCTCGACGTAGACGACATCGACCACTTCGGTAACCGTCGTATCCGCGCCGTGGGTGAGCTCATCCAGAACCAGGTTCGTACCGGTCTTTCCCGTATGGAGCGCGTCGTTCGCGAGCGTATGACCACTCAGGACATTGAGGCAATTACTCCTCAGACCCTGATCAACGTCCGTCCCGTTGTGGCAGCAATCAAGGAGTTCTTCGGTACTTCTCAGCTGTCACAGTTCATGGACCAGAACAACCCTCTGGCCGGTCTGACCCACAAGCGTCGTCTCTCGGCACTGGGCCCCGGTGGTCTTTCGCGTGAGCGTGCAGGTGTTGAGGTTCGTGACGTTCACTCGTCCCACTACGGACGTATGTGCCCCATCGAAACCCCTGAAGGTCCAAACATTGGTCTGATTGGTTCGCTCGCATCGTTCGCGCGTATCAATGCCTTTGGTTTCATTGAGACCCCCTACCGCCGCGTCGTCAAGGGCAAGGTAACCGAGCACATCGATTACCTCACCGCTTCGGAAGAAGATGACTTCGTCGTGGCACAGGCAAACGCTGTACTGACCAAGGACAACCACTTCGCTGAAGAGCGCGTACTGGTTCGCCGTAAGGGTGGCGAGGTTGAACTCGTTCCAGCCGCAGAGGTGGACTACATGGACGTTTCTCCACGCCAGATGGTTTCTGTTGGTACCTCACTGATTCCATTCCTCGAGCACGACGATGCTAACCGCGCACTCATGGGTGCCAACATGCAGCGTCAGGCTGTGCCACTGCTGCGCAGCGAAAGCCCACTGGTTGGTACCGGTATGGAAAACTTCGCAGCTATCGATGCTGGTGACGTTATCCTCGCCAACAAGGCAGGTGTCGTTTCTGAGGTTTCGGCTGATGTCGTGACCGTTCAGCTCGACGAGGGTGGAACTGAGGATTACTTCCTGCGCAAGTTCGACCGCTCAAACCAGGGCACCAGCTACAACCACCGTGTCATCGTGACCGCTGGTGAGCGTGTTGAGGTTGGTCAGGTCATCGCTGATGGTCCTGCAACCGAGAACGGTGAACTGGCTCTGGGTAAGAACCTGCTCGTGGCATTCATGCCTTGGGAAGGTCACAACTTCGAGGATGCGATCATCCTCTCGCAGCGCCTGGTTCAGGACGACGTACTTTCTTCGATTCACATCGAGGAATACGACGTTGATGCTCGCGACACCAAGCTGGGTAAGGAAGAAATCACTCGCGACCTTCCCAACGTGTCGCCTGAACTCATCGCAAACCTTGATGAGCGCGGCATCATCCGTATCGGTGCAGAGGTTCGCCCCGGCGACATCCTGGTCGGTAAGGTCACCCCGAAGGGTGAGACCGAGCTTTCTGCTGAAGAGCGACTGCTCCGTGCCATCTTCAACGAGAAGAGCCGCGAAGTTCGCGACACTTCGCTGAAGGTTCCACACGGTGAGTCCGGAACCATCATCGGTGTGAAGGTATTCGACGCAGTGAACGACGAAGACGAGCTCGGCTCGGGCGTCAACCAGCGCGTTGTTGTCTACATCGCCCAGAAGCGCAAGATCACCGAAGGTGACAAGCTTGCTGGTCGTCACGGAAACAAGGGTGTTATCGCCAAGATTCTCCCTGTTGAAGACATGCCATTCCTCGAAGACGGTACCCCCGTTGACGTCGTTCTCAACCCACTGGGTATCCCCGGTCGTATGAACTTCGGTCAGGTCCTGGAGACCCACCTTGGTTGGATTGCGAAGCAGGGTTGGAAGGTAGATGGTTCACCTGAGTGGGCTGCAAACCTTCCTGCAGAAGCATTCGAGGCTGCCCCTGGCACCAAGGTTGCTACCCCTGTATTCGATGGCGCTCTCGAGGAAGAAATCGCGGGTCTGCTTGACTCCACGACTCCTACTCGTGACGGCGACCGCCTGATCGGTTCTTCCGGTAAGGCACGTCTGTTCGACGGTCGTTCTGGTGAGCCATTCCCCGAGCCCATCTCGGTTGGTTACATGTACATCCTGAAGCTGCACCACCTTGTCGATGACAAGATCCACGCACGTTCAACGGGTCCTTACTCGATGATCACGCAGCAGCCTCTTGGTGGTAAGGCACAGTTCGGTGGACAGCGCTTTGGTGAGATGGAGGTGTGGGCACTGGAAGCTTATGGTGCCGCTTACGCACTTCAGGAACTGCTCACCATCAAGTCCGACGACATCGTGGGCCGTGTCAAGGTTTACGAAGCCATCGTCAAGGGTGAGAACATCCAGGAGCCCGGTATCCCCGAGTCGTTCCGCGTTCTCATGAAGGAAATGCAGTCCCTCGGTCTCAACGTTGAGGTTCTCAACGAAGCTGGCGATGTTGTCAGCCTCCGCGACGCCGACGATGAGGCATACCGTGCAGCCGAAGAGCTGGGTATCAACATCTCTACCCGTTTCGAGTCTTCGTCAATCGACGAGATCTAAACGACAGTCAGACAAGTAAGAATCTAAGGAAAGAGTTAAATTGCTCGACGCAACCGCTTTTGACAAGCTTCGTATCGGTCTGGCCACTGCTGACGACATTCGTCGTTGGTCGTTTGGTGAGGTCAAGAAGCCCGAAACAATCAACTACCGTACCCTCAAGCCTGAGAAGGACGGCCTCTTTGGTGAGCAGATCTTCGGACCTTCTCGCGACTGGGAATGCTCCTGTGGCAAGTACAAGCGTGTCCGCTTCAAGGGCATCGTTTGTGAGCGCTGTGGCGTAGAGGTCACCAAGTCATCCGTGCGCCGTGAGCGCATGGGTCACATTGAGTTGGCTGCTCCCGTTACTCACATCTGGTACTTCAAGGGTGTTCCTAGCCGTCTGGGTTACCTCCTGGACATGGCTCCCAAGGACCTCGAAAAGGTCATCTACTTCGCTGCCTACATGGTCATCGACATCGATGAAGAGGGCCGTCACGCTGACATGCCTGGTCTGGAGAACGAGCTTCGTCTCGAGCTGAAGACCCTGGGTGACCAGCGCGACTCTCGAATCGCTGACCGCATGCAGCGCCTGGAGAACGACCTGGCAGCTCTCGAAGCTGAAGGTGCTAAGGCAGACCAGAAGCGTCGTGCGAAGGACGTAGCTGAGAAGGAAATGTCTCAGATTCGTAAGTCCATCGACGAAGAAATCGCTCGTCTTGAGCGCGTCTGGGATGACTTCCGCAACCTCAAGGTAGGCGACCTCAAGCCTGAAGACGCTGTCTTCAACGAGCTGGTAGACCGCTACGGCCTGTACTTCGACGCTTTCATGGGTGCCGAAGCTATCAAGCGCCGCCTGGAGACCTTCGACCTCGAAGCTGAAGCAGAATCGCTTCGCCTGGAGATCACCGAGGGTAAGGGTGCTAAGAAGATCCGTGCGATCAAGCGCCTCAAGGTAGTTTCTTCCTTCCTCAACACCGGTACCTCGCCTGCAGCGATGGTTCTCGATGTTGTTCCTGTGATCCCACCAGAGCTTCGCCCCATGGTTCAGCTCGACGGTGGACGTTTTGCGACCTCTGACCTCAACGACCTTTACCGTCGTGTGATCAACCGCAACAACCGTCTGCGTCGTCTGCTTGACCTCGGTGCACCTGAGATCATCGTCAACAACGAAAAGCGCATGCTTCAGGAAGCTGTGGATGCACTCTTCGACAACGGTCGTCGTGGACGTCCCGTTACCGGTACCGGTAACCGTGCGCTCAAGTCGCTCTCTGACATGCTCAAGGGTAAGCAGGGACGTTTCCGTCAGAACCTGCTCGGTAAGCGCGTGGACTACTCCGGTCGTTCCGTTATTATCGTTGGTCCTCAGCTGAAGCTGCACCAGTGTGGTCTGCCTAAGCAGATGGCTCTCGAGCTGTTCAAGCCATTCGTCATCAAGCGTCTGATCGACCTGAGCCACGCTCAGAACATCAAGAGCGCAAAGCGCATGGTTGAGCGTAGCCGTCCCCAGGTGTGGGATGTTCTCGAAGAGATCATCCGCGAGCGTCCAGTTCTGCTGAACCGCGCACCAACCCTGCACCGTCTCGGTATTCAGGCATTCGAACCTCAGCTCATTGAAGGTAAGGCTATTCAGCTGCACCCTCTCGTATGTGCTGCGTTCAACGCTGACTTCGACGGTGACCAGATGGCTGTTCACCTTCCGCTCTCGGTTGAGGCTCAGGCCGAAGCTCGCATCTTGATGCTTGCTTCGAACAACATCCTCAAGCCTTCAGACGGTCGTCCCGTGACCCTGCCTACCCAGGACATGATCATTGGTCTGCACCACCTCACTACCGTGAAGGAAGGTGCAACCGGTGAAGGTCGCGCATTCAGCTCGATTGCTGAAGCAATCCTCGCTCACGATCAGCACACGCTGGACCTCAACGCAATGGCACGTATTCGTCTGAACGACGTTGTCTTCGCTGAGGGTGAAGCACCTGAGGGTTACACCGGCGGTCCTGTATTGGTCAACACCACTTTGGGTCAGGCACTGTTCAACGAGGCTCTGCCCGCTGACTACCCCTACATCCAGAAGGTTGCTGACAAGGGCACCATCTCGGCTATCGTCAACGACCTCGCTGAGCGTTACCCCAAGACTGTGGTTGCTGCCACCCTTGACAACATCAAGGATGCTGGTTTCCACTGGGCTACTCGCTCAGGTGTGACCGTTGCACTCTCCGACGTTCTCACTCCTCCTAACAAGCGCGAAATCGTTGCTGGTTACGAGAAGCTGGCTGCGAAGGTTCAGTCTGAGTTCGAGAAGGGCATGATCACTGACAACGAACGTCGTCAGGAACTGATCAAGATCTGGACCGACGCTACTGCTGAAGTTGCTGAAGCTATGCAGAAGAACTTCCCTGCGAACAACACCATTAACCGCATGGTCACCTCTGGTGCTCGTGGTAACTGGCTGCAGGTTCGTAACATCGCGGGTATGCGTGGTCTGGTGAACAACCCGAAGGGTGAAATTATCCCTCGTCCGATCATCAACTCGTACCGTGAAGGTCTCTCCGTTGTGGAGTACTTCATCGCTACCCACGGTGCTCGTAAGGGTCTGGCTGACACCGCTCTGCGTACTGCAGACTCCGGTTACCTCACTCGTCGTCTCGTCGACGTATCGCAGGATGTCATCATCCGCGAAGAGGACTGTGGCACCACCAAGGGTCTCGACCTGCCTATCGCAACTGCTAACGCAGCCGGTGAGCTCGTCCGTGACGCAAACGTGGAGAACTCCATCTACGCTCGCAGCCTCGCTGCAGATGCTGTTGACCCCAAGGGCAACGTCATCGCAAAGGCTGGCGACGACGCAGGTGACGTTCTGATCGACACCCTCATCGCTGCTGGTATCCACGAGGTCAAGGTCCGCTCAGTCCTCACCTGTGAGTCCGCAACTGGTGTATGTGCAGCCTGCTACGGCCGTTCTTTGGCTACCGGCAAGCTCGTCGACATCGGTGAAGCTGTAGGTATTATCGCTGCACAGTCCATTGGTGAACCTGGTACTCAGCTCACCATGCGTACCTTCCACACTGGTGGTACCGCTGGTGCAGACGACATCACCCAGGGTCTGCCCCGTGTTCAGGAGCTCTTCGAAGCACGTACCCCTAAGGGTGCATCGCCTATCGCTGAGACTGCTGGTCGCATCACCATCGAAGAGACCGACAAGAGCCGTAAGGTTATCCTCACACCAGACAATGGTGACGAGGCCGTGATCTACCCTGTGCTCAAGCGTTCGACTCTCCTCGTTTCTGATGGAGACCACGTTGAACTCGGACAGCAGCTCCAGGTTGGAACCGTTGACCCCAAGGAAGTTCTGCGCGTACAGGGTGTTCGCGCCGTGCAGCAGCACCTCGTTGGTGGCGTGCAGGGCGTTTACCGCTCGCAGGGTGTTCCTATCCACGACAAGCACATTGAGGTCATCGTTCGTCAGATGCTCCGCAAGGTAACTGTTGTTGAGCACGGTGACACCGAACTCCTCCCAGGTGAGCTCGTTGACCGCTCGCGTTACACCGAGCTCAACCGCGCTGCTCTCACTGAAGGCAAGAAGACTGCTTCGGCTCGTCAGGAAGTTCTTGGTATTACCAAGGCATCACTGGCCACCGAGTCGTGGCTGTCGGCTGCATCCTTCCAGGAGACCACTCGTGTTCTCACCCAGGCTGCGATGGACGGCAAGTCCGATCCTCTCGTTGGCCTCAAGGAGAACGTCATCATCGGTAAGCTCATCCCCGCCGGAACCGGTCTTGCGAAGTACCGCAACATCGCTGTCGAGGCAACCGAGGAAGCTAAGGCAGAGCGTTACCCCAACCGCATCTTTGCGGCAGAGGGCGACTTCTCCGACGCTGACCTGAGCTTTGTCGACTTCGAGTCTTTCTCGTCGGATGACTTCTCTGGTAACTACAACTAAGTAGGAATCGAACTCTTTACCGAGTTTGAGACTTACCGAAAGCCCCGCCACTTGGCGGGGCTTTCGTCGTTATACGCTTAGGCGCATCATGAGTGACCCCACAACTGAGCACCCCGAGTTCTTTAAGCCTGCCCCCGAGGAAGAACCCACTGGCTTGGGCTTTGCCGGGGTCAATGCTTCGGCAACAACCGAGGATGCTCCTGCGGTTGAGGCTGCGCCCAGCAACCGCACAACCGGTGCTGTTGTTGCGCTTGTGGGCGGAGTCGTCTTTACCGTTCTCTATGCACTGGCTTCCTGGGGCTACAGCGCGGCGGCGTGGATGTATGGGGATTCTTCTGAGGGAACCCTTGCCTCAGTCTTTATCCAGGACCGCACTATTACCTTCTTGAGCACCCCCGTATTCTGGCTGACTTCGATTGCGTTCACCCTCTACTTCGTCATCTTGGCGGTGTTGATTAACAAGGGTCACTGGCGCACGTTCGTGCTCTGGGGGCTTGTGGTGGCCATCTTGACCTATGCCACCGCGATTGGGGCAGGTTTGCTTACGGTGCGGGCATGGACGCTCACCTTCAGTGAGGCAATCGACTTTATGTGGCACGGAATTGCCTTTAACCCACTGGTTTTGGTCGCTGTCGTACTCTCTCGGGAGATCCCCATCTGGTTTGGTGGCTGGATTGCAGTCAAGGGTCGCAAGCTCCGTGATGCACCCGAAGGTGTGCAGGAGTAAAACTGCCGTTTGACCGCGCCGGGCTAGCTGAGATAAGCTTTTGCCTTGGTGCGTTTTGCGTGCCAGAAACACCTTAAGGGTCAACCCACTTTCCGGTGGTGAACCCCCACGGCATATCTGCCTATAAATGGCTCCACACTCGTGGCGTCGCGGCAGATGTTTAGCTAAATCGTTTAGCGACTGTCACCGTGCAGTTTTATCAAGGAGTAAATAGTGCCAACTATTAACCAGTTGGTTCGTAAGGGACGTACGCCCAAGGTCACCAAGACCAAGGCACCAGCCCTCAAGTCGAACCCTCAGCAGCGTGGAGTATGCACCCGTGTGTACACCACCACCCCAAAGAAGCCCAACTCGGCTCTTCGTAAGGTTGCTCGTGTCAAGCTCAGCAACGGTACCGAAGTAACCGCCTACATCCCCGGTGAAGGTCACAACCTCCAGGAGCACTCGATGGTGCTCGTACGTGGTGGTCGTGTTAAGGACCTCCCCGGTGTTCGTTACAAGATCGTTCGTGGTGCACTCGACACCCAGGCCGTAAAGAACCGCAAGCAGGCTCGTAGCCGCTACGGCGCAAAGATGGAGAAGAAGTAATGCCTCGTAAAGGTCCCGCTCCTAAGCGTCCAGTAGTTGCCGATCCCGTATACGGCGCCCCCATTGTCACCCAGCTCGTCAACAAGATTCTTCTTGATGGCAAGAAGGGTCTCGCAGAGCGCATCGTTTATGGTGCACTCGAAGGTGTAACCGCTAAGACCGGTGCAGATGCAGTAGTTACTCTCAAGAAGGCACTCGACAACGTGCGCCCCACCCTTGAGGTTCGCTCTCGCCGTGTTGGTGGTTCGACCTACCAGGTCCCCGTTGAGGTTAAGCCTCACCGTGCAAACACCCTCGCACTGCGTTGGTTGACCAGCTACGCAAAGGCTCGTCGCGAAAAGACCATGACCGAGCGTCTCATGAACGAGATTCTCGATGCATCCAACGGTCTTGGCGCAGCAGTCAAGCGTCGTGAAGACACCCACAAGATGGCCGAGTCGAACAAGGCCTTCGCTCACTACCGCTGGTAGATCGAGCCAAACCCTGTTCATCTAACAATTTCGGAGGAATCCTGTGGCTCAAGAAGCCCTCACTGACCTAAGTAAGGTCCGCAACATCGGCATCATGGCACACATTGATGCTGGAAAGACCACCACCACTGAGCGAATCCTGTTCTACACCGGTGTAAACCACAAGATCGGTGAAACTCACGATGGTGCGTCAACCATGGACTGGATGGCACAGGAGCAGGAGCGTGGTATCACCATTACTTCTGCTGCTACCACCTGTTTCTGGAACAAGAACCAGATCAACATCATTGACACCCCCGGTCACGTTGACTTCACCGTGGAGGTGGAGCGTTCGCTCCGCGTTCTCGACGGTGCTGTTGCTGTGTTCGATGGTAAGGAAGGTGTTGAGCCTCAGTCTGAGACCGTATGGCGTCAGGCTGACAAGTACGACGTTCCTCGTATCTGCTTCGTCAACAAGATGGACAAGCTCGGCGCTGACTTCTACTTCACCGTAGACACCATCGTCAAGCGTCTGGGCGCTAAGCCACTTGTTATCCAGCTTCCTATCGGTTTCGAGAACACCTTCGAAGGTGTTGTTGACCTGGTAGAGATGCGTGCACTCACCTGGCGTGGAGACGCTAAGGGTGACGTGGAAATGGGCGCCAAGTACGACATCGAAGAGATCCCTGCTGATCTCGTTGACAAGGCAAACGAATACCGCGCAAAGCTCATCGAAGCTGTTGCTGAAGGTGACGATGACCTGCTCGAGCGTTACCTCAACGGTGACGACCAGTTCACCGTTGCTGAGATCAAGAAGGCCATCCGCAAGATGGTTATCGCTTCTGAGATCTACCCCGTTCTCTGTGGCTCTGCCTTCAAGAACCGTGGTGTTCAGCCCATGCTTGACGCTGTAGTTGACTACCTCCCCAGCCCACTCGACGTTGCCGCAACTCAGGGCCACGACGTGCGTGATGAGGAAAAGGTTCTCGAGCGTAAGCCAGATGCAAACGAGCCTTTCGCAGCTCTCGCGTTCAAGGTTGCAGTACACCCCTTCTTTGGTCGACTGACCTACACCCGCGTTTACTCGGGTAAGGCAGAGTCCGGTGCTCAGGTGCTCAACGCAACTAAGGACAAGAAGGAACGTATCGGCAAGATCTTCCAGATGCACGCCAACAAGGAAATCCCTGTTGACCTGATGTCTGCTGGTCACATCTACGCCGTGATCGGTCTGAAGGACACCACCACTGGTGACACCCTCTGCGATCCTGCAAGCCCCATTGTTCTGGAGTCCATGAGCTTCCCCGAGCCTGTTATCTCGGTAGCGATTGAGCCTAAGACCAAGGCTGACCAGGAGAAGCTCGGTACTGCTATCCAGAAGCTTGCTGAAGAAGACCCCACCTTCCGTGTTGAGCAGGACCAGGAAACTGGTCAGACTGTGATCTCCGGTATGGGTGAGCTTCACCTCGACATCCTCGTAGACCGTATGCGTCGCGAGTTCAATGTTGAAGCAAACGTGGGTAAGCCTCAGGTTGCCTACCGTGAGACCATCCGTCGCAAGGTAGACAAGCACGACTACACCCACAAGAAGCAGACCGGTGGTTCAGGTCAGTTCGCTAAGGTGCAGATCTCACTTGAGCCTCTTGAGGTTCAGGGCGACAAGATCTACGAATTCGATAACCAGGTCACTGGTGGACGTGTTCCTCGTGAATACATCCCATCTGTTGACGCTGGTTTCCAGGCCGCTATGGCAGTCGGTGTTCTCGCCGGCTACCCCATGGTCGGCGTCAAAGGCATCCTCGTTGATGGTGCCTACCACGACGTTGACTCATCGGAAATGGCCTTCAAGCTTGCAGGCTCAATGGCCTTCAAGGAGGCGGCCCGAAAGGCTGACCCCGTACTTCTCGAGCCACTGATGGCTGTTGAAGTTCGTACTCCAGAGGAGTACATGGGTGACGTTATCGGTGACCTCAACTCTCGCCGTGGACAAATTCAGTCCATGGAAGATGCAACAGGCGTCAAGGTCGTTAGCGCCCTTGTTCCTCTGTCGGAAATGTTCGGATACGTCGGTGATCTGCGGTCGAAGACCTCAGGTCGTGCGGTGTACTCGATGACTTTCGACAGCTACGCCGAGGTCCCGAAGGCTGTCGCCGACGAGATCGTCCAGAAAAACAAGGGCGAGTAACTTCGCTCCTTGTGAGTTCAGTAAAATAATCCAAACCCTGTAGTTTCCACCCGGAAGCTACTCGAATGTCCTAGGAGGACCCCGTGGCTAAGGCCAAATTCGAGCGCAACAAGCCTCACGTAAACATCGGAACCATTGGTCACGTTGACCACGGTAAGACCACTCTTACCGCAGCAATCTCCAAGGTTCTCGCTGACACCTACCCATCCGCAACCAACGTTCAGCGCGACTTCGCGTCGATCGACTCCGCTCCTGAAGAGCGTCAGCGCGGTATTACCATCAACATCTCGCACGTTGAGTACGAGACCCCTAAGCGTCACTACGCACACGTTGACGCTCCTGGTCACGCCGACTACATCAAGAACATGATCACCGGTGCTGCTCAGATGGATGGCGCAATCCTCGTGGTTGCTGCTACCGACGGTCCTATGGCTCAGACTCGCGAGCACGTTCTGCTCGCAAAGCAGGTTGGTGTTCCTTACCTCCTCGTTGCTCTGAACAAGTCCGACATGGTTGACGACGAAGAAATCCTGGAGCTCGTAGAGCTCGAGGTTCGTGAACTTCTTTCCAGCCAGGGCTTCGATGGCGACAACGCTCCTGTTGTTCGCGTATCTGGTCTCAAGGCTCTTGAGGGCGACGCAAAGTGGACCCAGTCCATCCTCGACCTCATGGAAGCAGTGGACAACAACGTTCCTGACCCAGTACGTGACAAGGACAAGCCATTCCTCATGCCTGTTGAGGACGTCTTCACCATCACCGGTCGTGGAACCGTTGTAACCGGTCGCGCCGAGCGCGGTACCCTCCTCATCAACTCTGAAGTTGAGATCGTTGGTATCCGCCCCACTCAGAAGACCACTGTTACTGGTATTGAGATGTTCCACAAGCAGCTCGATGAAGCATGGGCTGGCGAGAACTGTGGTCTCCTCCTCCGCGGTACCAAGCGTGAAGAGGTTGAGCGTGGTCAGGTTATCGTAAAGCCTGGTTCCGTAACTCCTCACACCAACTTCGAAGGAACTGCCTACATCCTTTCCAAGGATGAGGGTGGACGTCACAACCCATTCTTCGGAAACTACCGTCCACAGTTCTACTTCCGTACCACTGACGTGACCGGCGTTATCACCTTGCCTGAGGGCAAGGAAATGGTTATGCCTGGTGACACCACTGACATGACCGTTGAGCTGATCCAGCCCATCGCCATGGAAGAGGGCCTCGGCTTCGCTATCCGTGAGGGTGGTCGTACCGTAGGTGCTGGTACCGTAACCAAGATCATCAAGTAATTTTCTTTACTTGAACGTGGGCCCCGGCAAAGCCGGGGCCCACAGTCTTTTAACCTGTGGTGCTTATTTGCCCTCAGCGCCGGCAACTTACCAATAACTCTCCAAATAACAGGGATATTTTCATCTGGCGTTGCGGTATTTCTGGGATTACCCTGAATGTCAGCACGCCGTTGTGCATCCGTAATTCAGGACTGCATGGAGCGTGAAGACCGAAAGGTTTCGCATGTCGGAGTCCGTTTCACAAACGCACCACGAGGATGATGCGCATCTGAAAGCCCTGGGTTACCAGACCAGCTATTCACGCACCATGTCTCTCTGGGGGAACATCGCTCTCGGATTCACCTACCTCTCTCCGTTGGTAGCGATTTATTCACTGTTCGCTCTCGCCGTCTCCACTGGTGGACCACCTGCCATCTGGTGGATTGTGATCGTTGCCGGTGGTCAACTACTCGTTGCACTGGTCTTCGGTGAGATCGTGTCCCAGTTCCCCATTGCCGGTGGACTCTACCCGTGGGCACGGCGCCTGTGGGGTAAGCGGTATGCCTGGCTGATCTCCTGGATTTATGTCTGGGCCATGCTGGTAACCATCACCGCTGTGATTGAATTCAGCACCGGCTACGCCATGGAAATCTTTGGCGTTGCGGTAACCCCTGAATCAACCCTTGCCTTCGCCATTGGCATCTTGCTCGTGGCACTGCTACTGAATCTCGGTGGCACCAAGACCATGTCGCGCATTGCACGCATCGGTCTGGCTGCCGAGCTCGTCGGTGTTGTGGGTGTGGGTCTGTACCTGCTCATCTTCCAGCGTCGTAACGACTGGTCAGTTTTCTTCGACACCTTCGGTAAGGGCGATGGCGACTACATGACTGCCTTCGTTGCTTCCGCACTGGTTGGTCTGTTCATGTTCTACGGCTTCGAAGCTTGTGGTGACGTTGCAGAGGAAGTAAGCAACCCCGGGCGTCGTATTCCGAAGGCAATGTATTTGACGATTTTCGTTGGTGCAATTTCTGCACTGATGTCCTTCGCCGGATATGTCATGGCTGCGCCTAACCTGATCAGCATCGTCAACGGTGAAGACATGAACCCCATTCCAGCAATCCTGGAATCTTCCCTCGGTGTTGTCGGTGCCAAGATCTTCGTCGGTGTTGCCGTGCTGGCATTCATCTCGTGCATCTTGAGCCTGCAGGCAGCTGCTAGCCGCCTGATACAGTCCAAGGCACGCGATGGCATGCTTCCTGCAAGTGCCTGGTTGTCGAAGCTGACTCCTCGCACCAAGGTTCCCCGCAACGCTCTCTTCGTTGCCAGCGTGATCCCCATCATCCTGGCCGTCGTGATCTATGCAATGCCAGACACCCTTGTTCCCATTACCGCTTTCGCAGTTCTGGGTATTTACATCGCTTTCCAGTCGGTCGTTCTGGCCTCGCTGGTTCAGCGCTTCAAGGGTTGGAAGCCTGCTGGTCAGTTCCAGCTGGGTGCATGGGGTCTGATCATCAACATCGCTGCACTGCTCTATGGCATCTGGGCAATCCTGTGGTTGCTCCAGCCTGGAGCTAGCGGCAACTTTGTTGCCGACTGGGCTTCCTGGCTTGGGCTGGGCGTGGTTCTCGTGGCGGGCATTTTGTATATGCTCATCGCGCGTCCAGCGTCCAAGTCTGACGCTCCAGCTGGTGATGCCATTGAGGTGGCAAACAAAATGCGAGCTGCAGCAAAGTAATCCATCACTACTGAACACGGTGTGGGCCCCGGCATTGCCGGGGCCCACACTCGTTGGCGGTAGATTTGAAGGGTGAGTGTGCAGGTCAAGAAGGTTGCTGGGTGGTCAGCGGTGCTTCTGTTTTCGATGACTGCAGTGATCCTGGTTGCCCAGTGGATGCGCACCATTCCTGAGGTTGCCATCTTTATCTCGAACTACCGTGGTTCAACTCCGCTGCCTGAGGGTGCTCCTGTTGGTTTCCCTGCGTGGTTGGGCTGGCAGCACTTCTTGAACTTCTTTTTCCTGCTCTTTGTTATACGCACGGGTTGGATCATTCGTTCCAAGAAGCGACCTCCTGCGTTCTGGACTCCGACCAAGTTTCGCCTGAACAAGAACACCCCCGCTCAGCGCATGGGGCTGTATCACTGGTTTCACATCCAGATGGATTTTCTGTGGGTGCTCAATGGTGTGATTTTTATCGTGATGTTGTTTGTCACCGGACAGTGGATGCGCATCGTTCCCACTTCGTGGGACGTCTTTCCTAACGCAGCTTCTGCTGCCTTGCAGTATGCATCGCTGCGTTGGCCGCTAGAAAATGCCTGGGTGAATTACAACAGCTTGCAGGTGCTCGCCTACTTCGTCACCGTGTTCATTGCGGCACCAATTGCCATCAAGACTGGTTTACGCCTGTCACCCTTGTGGCCCAAGCAGGGATGGTTGCACCGAATCTTTCCTGAAAACGTGGCTCGCAAGCTCCACGTCATTGTGCTGTTCTACTTCTTCATCTTCATCGTGGCCCACGTCACCTTGGTCTTCACGACGGGTGCACTGCGTAATCTCAACATGATGTTTGCCGCCAATGACAGAACTTCGTGGTTGGGAGCAGGAATGTTTGGTCTGTCAGTGGTGGTTATGGTGGCCGGCTGGTTCCTCATGCGCCCCAGTATTCTCAAACCACTCGCTGCATTCTCCGGCAAGGTGCAAGGATAAACCTTCCCCGTGAGCGGAAGCTCAGGTGCTGGTAATTGGGCACCACAGGAATAGCCTTGGACTCATGTGGGCGACGCTGAAGTCACTGCTCCCGAGCCGAGCAGACTATTCCGCCCTACCTCGAACCTGGAAGTCAGACCTTCTCGCTGGACTCACCGTGGGTATTGTTGCCCTGCCGTTGGCGCTGGCATTTGGTGTCAGTTCTGGCGTGGGCGCAGAGGCAGGTTTGGTCACTGCCGTTGTTGCCGGATTTATTGCAGCAGTTTTTGGCGGCTCCAATGTTCAAGTATCTGGCCCCACCGGGGCGATGGTCGTGGTGCTCGCCCCCATCGTTGCCTCTCACGGTGCTGCGTCAGTCATCATTGTTGGCCTGATGGCCGGCGTGATTGTTCTTCTCTTGGGTTTGTTTCGTCTAGGCCGCTCGGTGTCCTTTATTCCGTGGCCCGTGATTGAAGGCTTCACCCTCGGTATTGCCGTCATCATCTTTGTGCAGCAGATCCCTGCTGCTGTGGGTTCCCCAGAGTTTGTGGAATCCACCAATGCGGTGGTCTCCGGTTTCAGTGCCATCCTCGCCGCGAATCTGGATGTTGCACTGTGGTCGCTCGGGGCTGTGCTCATCGTGGCACTGATTATGGTGGTCACCCCGAAGTTCATTCCGGTTGTCCCCGGATCCATCATTGGCATCATCGTGATTACGGTCTTCGCCGAGCTGACCGGTTCACCTTTGGTGCGCATTGGGGAACTGCCCAACTCGCTCGGGATGCCCGGGCTTCCCAACTTTGCCGGAGTGAATGTGGGGGAGCTCGTGGTTCCGGCACTTGCTGTGGCAGCACTCGCCGCAATTGAATCTCTGCTTTCTGCGCGAGTGGCAGCCAGCATGGCAAACACGGGAGTGTTCAATCCCGACCGTGAACTCGTGGGCCAGGGCCTTGCCTCGGTGGGCTCGGCATTCTTTGGTGGCATGCCAGCCACAGGCGCCATTGCCCGCACCGCGGTCAATGTGCGCTCAGGTGGCAAGACACGTGTGGCTGCCATTGTTCACGCCGCAGTGTTGTTGGCCGTGGTCTATCTGGCCACAGGTCCGGTCTCGCGCATTCCGTTAGCGGCGCTCGCCGGTGTTCTCATGGTGACAGCAGTGCGAATGGTGCCGAGCACAGCAGCGTGGAAGATACTGCGCAGCACCAAGCATGATGCGCTCATCTTTATTGCTACTGCGGTGATTACGGTTGCTCTTGACCTGATTGAAGCAGTGGTCGTGGGCATCATCGTCACAGTGTTGTTCTCGATCCGTGCACTCATCATGCGCGGCAGAGTTCATCAGGTCGAACTTCCCGGCCCAGCACAGCCAGGAGACGAGCGAATCGCGCTCTTCAGGATAGACGGGGCTCTCTATTTCGGTGTTGCCGACAAGATCCATGAGGAAGTGACGACACATCCAGATGTGTCCGTAGTCATCGTGCAGCTCTCGGGTGTGCAGTTCCTGGATGCCACCGGTGCCCAGATTCTGGCAGAGATCGTCACCCAGCTTGAAAGAGACGGGAAAACCGCCATCATCAAGGGAATTCCTGAGCAGCACCGAGAACTCATTACCCGCGTGGGAGTGCTGGGGCAGCTGCGCCACCCCAATCATCTCTTTGATAATTTAGAGCTCGCAACAGATCATGCTCGCTCGCATATAACACGGGAAGTTGCTGCAGCGGCGGAAGGTCTGCCCAGACCATTCTTCAGCTAAGGCAACTGTGGCGTGTTTGTAGGGCAAAGCCCTCGACACGCCCGGGTTGCACTCCGGTTATAAAGTGTGGCAGACTCTTCAAGTTCGACATTTTCTGCCCTTGTGCAGAAATCACTACCCTGGCAGTGCATAACGACGGATACATTCCGATCACGTTAGGCCGCAGGTAGAGGACATCGCCAAAGCTCTCCGTCGAGCCTGGGGTAACCCAGACTTTGCCGTGTTCGCGCGGGAGAGAGCCCAAGCGCATTGACATGTAAACAGTGGTGCGACACCTAAAAGTAGAGTGCCAGCGTTTTAACGCGAAGCGTCCAATGCAGCTCCGAGGCTGTACGACGCTCTGAATGAAAGAGAGAGTCACATGGCGGGACAAAAGATCCGCATTCGACTTAAGTCATATGACCACGAGGTCATTGACTCCTCGGCGCGCAAGATTGTCGACACTGTAACCCGTGCGGGTGCAACTGTTGTCGGCCCTGTGCCCCTTCCTACCGAGAAGAACGTGGTTTGTGTAATCCGTTCTCCTCACAAGTACAAGGACAGCCGCGAGCACTTTGAGATGCGCACCCACAAGCGTTTGATCGACATCGTCGACCCCACGCCCAAGGCTGTTGACTCGCTCATGCGTCTTGACCTTCCAGCCGATGTCAACATCGAGATCAAGCTGTAGAGGTCACCATGGCAAATCCAACTAAGACTGTTAAGGGTCTGCTCGGCAAGAAGCTCGGCATGACTCAGGTATGGGACGAGAACAACAAGCTTGTTCCCGTTACCGTTATCGAAATCACTCCTAACGTGGTTACTCAGCTGCGCACCGTTGAGAAGGATGGCTACGAAGCTGTTCAGATCGCCGGTGGCGCTATTGACCCTCGCAAGGTAAACAAGCCTGCGACCGGTCACTTTGAGAAGGCAGGCGTTACTCCTCGCCGCCACGTCACTGAGGTTCGCACCCCTGATGCTTCGTCCTACACCGTAGGCCAGGAGCTCACCGTTGACTCCACCTTTGAAGCCGGCCAGAAGGTCGACGTCATGGGTACCAGCAAGGGTAAGGGTTTCGCCGGTGTTATGAAGCGTCACAACTTCGCCGGTGTATCCGCATCTCACGGTGCACACCGTAACCACCGTAAGCCCGGTTCGATCGGTGCTTCTTCGACCCCAAGCCGCGTCTTCAAGGGCATGCGCATGGCTGGTCGTATGGGTGGAGAGCGCGTAACCGTGCTCAACCTCAAGGTTCACGCAGTAGACGCAGAGAAGGGCCTCTTGCTTGTCAAGGGCGCAGTTCCTGGTGCACGTGGCCGCCTCGTATTCGTTCGCAACGCAGTGAAGGGGGCGTAGTCCATGGCTACCGTTACCACTCTCGATGTCGTTGACCTCAAGGGCAAGAAGGCAGGCTCCGTTGAGCTTCCTGCAGAGCTCTTTGACGTTACCGTCAACGTCCCACTGATCCACCAGGTTGTCGTAGCTCAGCTTGCTGCTGCCCGTCAGGGTACTCACAAGGTCAAGAGCCGCGGCGAAGTTTCTGGTGCAGGTCGCAAGCCTTTCAAGCAGAAGGGAACCGGTCGCGCTCGTCAGGGTTCGATCCGTGCTCCTCACATGACTGGTGGTGGCATCGTGCACGGACCCGTGCCACGTAGCTACGCGCAGCGCACCCCCAAGAAGATGATTGCTGCAGCTCTGCTCGGAGCTCTCTCTGACCGCGCACGTGGTGGACGTCTCCACGCCGTGACCGCATTCGGTGAGAACACTCCTTCGACCAAGGTTGCTTCTGACTTCTTGAACACCATCGCTAAGAGCAAGAACGTTCTCATCGTTCTTGAGCGTAACGATGAGCTTTCGCTCAAGAGCGTTCGCAACCTGCCTAACGTTCACGTTCTGAACTCAGACCAGCTGAACGCTTACGACGTGCTCGTCTCTGACGACATCGTGTTCACTCAGGAAGCAATTACTTCCTTCGTGAACAGCAAGAAGAAGGATGAGGTCAAGTAATGACTCTCGACGTGTGGAACAAGGACCCTCGCGATGTCATCATCGCTCCGGTCGTTTCGGAAAAGAGCTACGGCCTGATCGACGAAGGTAAGTACACTTTCCTGGTTGACCCTCGCTCGAACAAGACCGAAATCAAGCTCGCTATCGAGAAGATCTTCTCGGTTGAGGTTGCTTCGATCAACACCCTGAACCGTCAGGGCAAGACCCGCCGTACCAAGTTTGGCCAGGGCAAGCGCAAGGACACCAAGCGCGCCATCGTCACTCTGAAGTCCGGATCCATCGACATCTTTACGGCCGTTGGCTAAGCGGAACGGATAAAGAGGATTAATCATGGCTATTCGTAAGTACAAGCCCACAACCCCGGGCCGTCGTGGCTCGAGTGTTGCGGACTTCGCTGAAATCACTCGTTCGACTCCTGAAAAGTCGCTGCTTCGCCCCCTGTCCAAGACCGGTGGCCGCAACAACCAGGGTCGCATCACTACCCGTCACATCGGTGGTGGCCACAAGCGCCAGTACCGCGTTATCGACTTCCGTCGTAACGACAAGGACGGCGTATTGGCAAAGGTCGCTCACATAGAGTACGACCCCAACCGCACCGCACGTATTGCACTGCTCCACTTCGTTGATGGCACCAAGCGCTACATCTTGGCACCCAACAAGCTGAGCCAGGGTGACTTCGTTGAGTCGGGCGCAAGCGCTGACATCAAGCCAGGTAACAACCTGCCTTTGAAGAACATCCCAACCGGTACCGTCATCCACGCGATCGAGCTCAAGCCCGGTGGCGGAGCAAAGATGGCTCGTTCGGCTGGTGCATCTGTTCGTCTCGTTGCTAAGGACGGCCCCTACGCGCAGCTTCGTCTGCCATCGGGTGAAATCCGTAACGTTGATGCTCGTTGCCGCGCCACCATTGGTGAAGTTGGTAACGCAGAACAGTCCAACATCAACTGGGGTAAAGCTGGCCGCATGCGTTGGAAGGGCGTTCGCCCAACCGTCCGTGGTGTTGCTATGAACCCAGTCGACCACCCACACGGTGGTGGTGAGGGTAAGACCTCCGGTGGTCGTCACCCTGTCAGCCCCTGGGGTCAGAAGGAAGGCCGTACACGCCGTCCTAACCAGGAAAGCGACAAGCTCATCGTCCGTCGTCGTACCGTCGGCAAGAAGCGCTAGTAGGAGTTACAGAAGATGCCACGCAGTCTTAAGAAGGGCCCCTTCGTTGACGAGCACCTGCTTCGCAAGGTTGTTCGCCAGAACGAGGCCAACACAAAGAACGTAATCAAGACCTGGTCACGTCGATCAATGATCATCCCCGCGATGCTCGGTCACACGATTGCAGTTCACGACGGTCGCAAGCACATTCCAGTGTTCGTTACCGAAACCATGGTCGGTCACAAGCTTGGTGAATTTGCACCAACTCGTACCTTCCGCGGTCACGTGAAAGACGACAAGAAGGGCCGTCGCCGCTAACCGCGGTGACGATAGGAGGAATAGAAATGGTGGAGTCAGTCGCACGCGTGCGTCACATCCGCGTTACCCCTATGAAGGCTCGACGCGTTGTTAACCTGATCCGTGGAAAGCAGGCTCACGAAGCTCTCGCGATTCTGAAGTTCGCACCTCAGACCGCATCCGAGCCCGTATACAAGCTTGTTGCTTCGGCAATCGCTAACGCTCGCGTCAAGGCAGATGCTGCAAACGCATTCCTTGACGAGCAGGACCTCTTCGTTTCGGCAGCTTTTGTCGACGAGGGTGCAACCCTGAAGCGTTTCCGTCCCCGTGCACAGGGTCGCGCATTCAAGATCTTGAAGCGCACCAGCCACATCACTGTCGTACTTGCTACCCCCGACGAGCTCGAGGTTGCTGGCAAGGCTGCGAAGAAGGAGGCCAAGTAATGGGCCAGAAAGTAAACCCCTACGGCTTCCGTCTGGGAATCACCACTGACCACGTGTCACGTTGGTTCTCTGACAGCACGAAGAAGGGTCAGCGTTACGCTGACTTCGTGACTGAGGATGTCCAGATCCGTCGCATGCTCAGCAACACTCTCGACCGTGCAGGTGTTGCACGCATCGAGATCGAGCGCACCCGTGACCGCGTCCGCGTTGACATTCACACTGCCCGTCCCGGCATTGTGATCGGTCGCCGTGGCGCCGAGGCTGAGCGCATCCGCGCTGACCTCGAAAAGCTCACTGGCAAGCAGATCCAGCTGAACATCCTCGAGGTGAAGAACCCCGAGGCTGAGGCTCAGCTCGTTGCTCAGGGTATTGCTGAGCAGCTTGCAGGTCGTGTGGCTTTCCGTCGCGCAATGCGTAAGGGCCTTCAGGGCGCTCAGCGCGCTGGCGCTAAGGGTATTCGTATCCAGGTGTCCGGTCGTCTGGGTGGCGCTGAAATGAGCCGCTCCGAGTTCTACCGTGAAGGTCGTGTGCCACTGCACACCCTCCGCGCGAACATCGACTACGGCTTCTACGAGGCCAAGACCACCTTCGGCCGCATTGGTGTGAAGGTATGGATTTACAAGGGCGACATCACTAACAAGGAACTTGCTCGCGAGCAGGCTAACCAGAAGAGTGTCCGTCCCGAGCGTAGCGACCGTCCCCGTCGCGCCCCACAGGGCGAGAAGGCTCCGGTTGCAGCAGGAGTTGAGGCATAACCATGTTGATTCCACGTCGAGTAAAGCACCGTAAGCAGCACCACCCCGGCCGTTCCGGCCAGGCAACTGGTGGCACCAAGGTGTCGTTCGGTGAGTTCGGTATCCAGGCACTGACCCCCGCATATGTGACTAACCGTCAGATCGAGTCCGCTCGTATCGCGATGACCCGTCACATCAAGCGTGGTGGAAAGGTTTGGATCAACATCTACCCAGACCGTCCTCTGACCAAGAAGCCAGCTGAAACCCGCATGGGTTCCGGTAAGGGTTCACCAGAGTGGTGGGTAGCTAACGTCAAGCCAGGCCGCGTTCTCTTCGAGCTCAGCGGTGTGAACGAGACCATTGCTCGTGAAGCAATGACTCGTGCAATCCACAAGCTGCCCCTCAAGGCACGCATCATCAAGCGCGAGGAGGGAGACGCATAATGGCTATCGGATCCAAGGAACTCGGTTCCAACGAGCTGGACACCTTTGACAACGAGCGTCTCGTAGAAGAGCTCCGTAAGGCGAAGGAAGAGCTGTTCAACCTGCGCTTCCAGTCGGCTACCGGCCAGCTCGAGAGCCACGGACGCCTCCGTGCTGTCAAGCGCGATATCGCACGCATCTACACGGTTCTCCGTGAGCGCGAGCTCGGTATTCGTGCAACGCCTGCTGCAGCATCTGCTCCAGCAAAGGCTGAGAAGAAGACCAAGGCCGCTAAGGCCGAGACCGCGGAGGAGACCGAATAATGGCTACCGCAAAGGCTAAGAAGGCCGAAGAGACTGAGGCAATCGTTCGCGGTTACCGCAAGGTTCGTCGTGGTTACGTAACCAGCGACAAGATGGACAAGACCATCGTTGTTGAGGTTGAAGACCGCGTGAAGCACCCTCTCTACGGCAAGGTTATTCGCCGCAGCTCGAAGGTTAAGGCTCACGATGAGCTCAACACCGCCGGCATCGGTGACCTGGTTGTAATCAGCGAGACCCGTCCGCTCAGTGCTTCCAAGCGCTGGCGTCTGGTCGAGATCGTCGAGAAGGCTAAGTAGGCCACGGCCTGCTTCGTAAAAGGAGTTAGAAGTGCTTCAGCAAGAATCACGCGTCAAGGTTGCCGACAACACCGGCGCCAAGGAGCTGCTCACGATTCGTGTTCTCGGTGGTTCCGGTCGTCGTTACGCCGGTCTCGGTGACGTTATCGTGGCAACCGTTAAGGACGCTATCCCCGGCGGAAACGTGAAGAAGGGTGACGTCGTTAAGGCTGTCGTCGTTCGCACCGTGAAGTCGACCCGTCGTCCCGACGGTTCATACATTAAGTTCGACGAGAACGCAGCTGTCATCCTCAAGACGGATGGTGAGCCCCGCGGTACTCGTATCTTCGGTCCTGTCGGTCGCGAACTCCGCGACAAGAAGTTCATGAAGATCGTTTCATTGGCACCGGAGGTTATCTAGTCATGGCGAACATCAAGAAGGGTGACCTAGTACAGGTCATCACTGGTCGCACCCAGGCTCGCGGCGGAGACCGTGGCAAGCAGGGCAAGGTAATTGAGGTTCTCACCGAGCGCAACCGCGTCATCGTTGAGGGTGTCAACTACATCACCAAGCACACTCGCGTTGGCCAGACCGACCGTGGTGCAAAGACCGGTGGTATCGAGACCGTTGAGGCTCCGATCCACATTTCCAACGTGGCAGTTGTTGACCCCTCGACCAAGAAGCCAACCCGTGTTGGTCACCGCGTCGAGACCGTCACCAAGAACGGCGTGAGCAAGACTGTTCGCGTTCGTTACGCCAAGAAGTCAGGTAAGGACCTGTAATGACTAACACCGCAGTTGCTGGCAAAATCCAGCCACGTCTCAAGGGTAAGTACAAGGACGAGATTCAGAAGGCACTTGCTACTGAACTCGGTCTGAAGAACGTGCACGAGATCCCAACCCTCACCAAGATCGTGGTGAACATGGGTGTTGGTGAAGCAGCCAAGGATGGCAAGCTCATCGACTTCGCTGTCGCTGACCTCACCGCTATCACTGGCCAGAAGCCTTCGGTTACCAAGGCTCGCAAGTCAATCGCACAGTTCAAGCTGCGTGAAGGACAGCCCATTGGTGCACACGTTACCCTCCGTGGTGACCGCATGTGGGAGTTCCTGGACCGCCTCTTGGCACTGGCCCTTCCTCGTATCCGCGACTTCCGTGGTCTTTCTGACCGCCAGTTCGACGGAAACGGAAACTACACCTTTGGTCTCACCGAGCAGACAATGTTCCACGAGATCAACCAGGACAAGATCGACCGTCCTCGCGGTATGGACATCACTGTTGTGACTACTGCCAAGAACGACGACCAGGGTCGCGCACTGCTGAAGGCATTGGGCTTCCCCTTCAAGTCGGTAGAGACCTCTACCAACTAAGCACCACAGGTCGCCGCTCGTGTAACGGACGGCGAAACCTGGTGAAAAAAGGATAAACACATGACAATGACAGATCCGGTCGCAGATATGCTGACCAGACTGCGCAACGCGAACTCGGCACACCACGACACCGTGTCCATGCCGAACAGCAAGCTCAAGACGGGTATTGCTGAAATCCTCAAGTCTGAGGGTTACATCGCGAGCTGGGAAGTTGCAGACGCACGCGTCGGCAAGACTCTGACGCTGAACCTCAAGTACAGCGCTGACCGTCACGCTTCCATCGTCGGCATCAAGCGTGTATCGAAGCCTGGTCTTCGCGTATACGCAAAGTCGACTGAAATCCCCAAGGTCCTCGGTGGCCTCGGTATCGCCATTCTGTCCACCTCTAGCGGTCTTCTCACTGACCGTCAGGCTGAGAAGAAGGGCGTAGGTGGGGAAGTCCTCGCCTACGTGTGGTAACCGAGAATGTCACGTATTGGTCGTCTTCCTATTGACATCCCTGGTGGTGTAACCGTGACCATTGAAGGTCAGAACGTTACCACCAAGGGTCCTAAGGGCGAACTGAAGCTCACCATCTCTTCTCCTATCACTGCTGTGATCGAAGAAAACCAGGTAGTAGTCAGCCGCCCCGATGACGAGCGCAACTCGCGTTCGCTGCACGGTTTGACCCGTACCCTCATCGCTAACCAGATTGTTGGCGTAACTCAGGGCTACGAAAAGGGTCTCGAAGTTGTCGGTACCGGTTACCGTGTTGCTTCGAAGGGCGCTGGCGTTGAGTTCGCACTCGGCTACTCGCACCCCATCACCGTGGAGCCTCCTGCAGGCATCACCTTCACTGTTGAGGGCAACAACAAGCTCGTAGTGAGCGGTATCGACAAGCAAGCTGTCGGTGAAGTTGCTGCCAACATTCGTAAGCTGCGCAAGCCAGAGCCTTACAAGGGCAAGGGTGTGCGTTACGCAGGCGAGATCGTTCGCCGCAAGGCTGGAAAGGCTGGTAAGTAGCCATGGCACTCGGAACCCGAGGAAAGTCCAAGTCGGCCGCACGCGACCGCCGTCACGCACGTCTTCGCAAGAAGATCGAAGGAACTGCTGCACGTCCACGTCTGGTCGTCACCCGTTCCGCTCGTCACGTATTCGTTCAGCTCGTCGACGACTCACAGGGTGTCACCGTTGCTTCGGCATCGACCCTCGAGTCAGACATGCGCACGTTCGCTGGCGACAAGACCGCTAAGGCACGCAAGGTTGGCGAACTCGTCGCTGAGCGCGCAAAGAAGGTCGGAATTGAAGCTGTGGTCTTCGACCGCGGTGGAAACAAGTACGCCGGTCGCGTTGCCGCGATCGCCGATGGAGCCCGAGAGGGTGGATTGAGCCTGTGAGCGAGAACACTGTTAACGAAACTGAAGCTGTTGCAGAAGCAGCAGTGGAGTCTGCAATCGTAGACACCGCTAACGAGCCTCGTGAGGCTCGCCGCGGTGGCCGTGAGCGCAACCCCAACAAGGATCGCAACCGCGACCGCGACGCTGAGAAGAGCCAGTTCCTCGAGCGCGTCGTCACCATCAACCGCGTTTCTAAGGTCGTCAAGGGTGGTCGTCGCTTTAGCTTCACCGCACTCGTCGTCGTTGGTGACGGTAACGGTATGGTTGGTGTCGGTTACGGCAAGGCTAAGGAAGTACCTCTCGCGATTTCGAAGGGTGTTGAAGAAGCTAAGAAGGCTTTCTTCCGCGTTCCTCGCTCGGGTAACACCATTCCTCACCCCGTTCAGGGCGAGGCAGCTGCCGGTGTTGTACTCCTTCGTCCCGCTGCTGCTGGTACCGGTGTTATCGCCGGTGGTCCAGTCCGTGCCGTACTTGAGTGTGCAGGCATCCACGACGTTCTGAGCAAGTCGCTCGGTTCGTCCAACACGATCAACATTGTTCACGCCACCGTGGAAGCACTGAAGCAGCTCGAAGAGCCTCGCGCAGTTGCAGCACGTCGTGGCCTGGACTTTGACCAGGTTGCTCCTGCTCGCCTCGTGCGCGCAGAAGCTGAGGCTGCAAAGGCAGGTGCCTAATGGCTGCTCGTCTGAAGGTCACACAGATCAAGTCCGTAATTAGCGAAAAGCAGAACCAGCGCGACACTCTTCGTAGCCTGGGTCTCAAGCGCATTGGCGACATCGTCGTCAAAGAGGACAGCCCCGTAACTCGCGGATACGTTCGCGCCGTGGCTCACCTCGTCAAGGTCGAGGAGATTGACTAATGGCTGAAGAGAAGAAGGATGCCGCTCAGGCTCCCGCAAAGGCTGCTGCCCCCAAGGCTGCCGCTGCTAAGGCACCTGCTGCCAAGTCCGCTGCACCTAAGGCTGCTGCCGCTAAGGCTCCTGCAGCACCTAAGGCAGCTGCTGAGAAGGCACCAGCTAAGGCTGCTGCTAAGCCCGCTGCTGAAAAGGCTGAGACCGAAGCTCCCAAGGCAAAGGCTGCAAAGTCTGTTGCTAAAAAGGCTGAAGTTGAGACCCGCGAGCACGTCCTCAAGGTTCACCACCTTCGTCCCGCACCTGGTGCGAAGAAGGCTAAGACCCGCGTTGGTCGTGGTGAAGGTTCTAAGGGTAAGACTGCAGGCCGTGGTACCAAGGGAACGAAGGCTCGTTACCAGGTCAAGATCGGCTTCGAGGGTGGACAGATGCCTCTGCACATGCGCACCCCCAAGCTCCGCGGCTTCAAGAACCCCTTCCGCGTTGAGTACCAGGTTGTTAACCTGGACGCTCTCGCCGAGCTTTACCCCAACGGTGGAGATGTCACAGTAGCTGACCTCGTTGCCAAGGGTGCAGTTCGCAAGAACGAGAAGGTCAAGGTTCTCGGTAACGGCGACATCGCTGTTAAGCTGAACATTGCAGTCGACAAGGTCTCGAGCTCTGCTGAGCAGAAGATCGTCGCCGCAGGTGGTTCAATCAAGTAACCACTCGCTGGTTGCGCAAACGTAGCGTTGCTGGCTCCCCTTCGGGGGAGCCAGTGCCCGTTACACCAAAGATTTACAGGAGTCATTTGTGATTAGTGCAGTTGTACGTATTTTCCGTACTCCAGATTTGCGCCGCAAGATTGGCTTCGCGCTGGGCATCGTCGCCCTCTATCGCTTGGGATCGTTCATCCCCAGCCCCTACGTTGACTTCGGTAACGTGCAGGCATGTTTGAACGCGAACCAGAACACTTCTGGTCTGTATGAGCTCGTCAACCTGTTCTCCGGTGGCGCACTGCTCCAGTTGAGCATCTTTGCTCTGGGCATCATGCCCTACATCACCGCTTCGATCATTGTGCAGTTGCTGCGCGTGGTCATCCCACACTTTGAGACTCTCCACAAGGAAGGTCAGGCTGGCCAGTCCAAGCTGACCCAGTACACCCGCTACCTCACCATTGCGCTCGGTGTTCTGCAGTCCACCACCCTTATTACTGTTGCTCGTTCCGGCGCACTCTTCGGAACCAACTCAACTCCTGAATGTTCGCAGCTGCTGACCAATGACTCGTGGTATGCAATCCTGCTCATGGTTATCACCATGACCGCAGGTACCGGTCTGATCATGTGGATGGCTGAGCTCATCACCGAGAAGGGCATCGGTAACGGTATGTCGTTGCTGATCTTCACCTCGATTGCAGCTCGCTTCCCTCAGTCCCTCGGAAACGTCTACAGCGCACGCGGTCTGAACACTCTCCTCATCGTCTTGTTGATGGGCTTGCTCGTTATCGTTGCGGTTGTCTTCGTGGAGCAGTCACAGCGTCGCATCCCCGTTCAGTACGCCAAGCGCGTGGTGGGTCGTCGTACCTACGGTGGCAACAACACCTACATCCCCATCAAGGTCAACATGGCCGGTGTGGTTCCCGTGATCTTCGCGTCCTCGCTTCTCTACCTGCCTGCACTGATTGCTCAGTTCAACCAGCCCGCAGCTGGTCAGCAGCCAGCAGCCTGGGTTACCTGGGTGTCGACCTACCTGGTCAAGAGCGATCAGCCTTCCTACATGATCTTGTTCTTCTTGCTGATTGTGGGCTTCACCTACTTCTACGTCGCCATCACCTTCAACCCTGAAGAAGTCGCTGACAACATGAAGACCTACGGTGGTTTCATCCCCGGAATTCGTGCCGGTCGCCCCACTGCGGAATACCTGGACTACGTCCTCACCCGCATTACTTTGCCTGGTTCTATCTACCTCGGCATTATCGCAATCTTGCCTTTGATCGTTCTTGCCCTCGCTGGCGCTAACACCGACTTCCCGTTTGGCGGAACCTCAATTTTGATTGTTGTGGGTGTTGGGCTGGAGACTGTAAAGCAGATTGATTCTCAGCTGCAGCAGCGGCATTACGAAGGGCTCTTACGCTAATGACGGGAACTCGCCTGCTACTTATCGGTCCTCCCGGCGCAGGCAAGGGTACACAGGCAGCAATTCTTGCTGACACGTACTCCATCCCCGCCATCTCCACTGGAGATATCTTCCGTGCCAACGTGAAGAATGAAACTCCTCTGGGCCTCGAAGTCAAAGCAATCATGGCTCGTGGTGAGTATGTTCCTGACTCCCTCACCAACGCCATCGTGGAAGACCGCCTACACGAAGCAGATGCAGTCTCTGGCTTCCTCCTTGACGGTTACCCCCGCACCATTGATCAGGTGAACGAACTTGACCGCATGCTCTCTGCAGATGGCAAGGCACTCGACGCTGTTGTCTTGATCACCGCTGACACCGATGAGGTTGTTGGTCGTCTGCTCAAGCGCGCAGAAATCGAAGGCCGTGCGGACGACACCGAAGATGTGATTCGTCACCGCATGTCTGTCTATGAAGAGCAGACTGCGCCACTGATCGACACCTACTCCGCTCGTGGCCTGGTTGTCACCGTGGATGGCCTCGGTGCAGTCGAAGAAGTGACTTCACGCATTGTTGCCGCCTTGGCAGATAAGGGAGTTCAGGCGTAGTCCTGACTTCTCCTCATGGGTTTTCGCACCAACATCTATAAGTCCCCAGCTCAGCTGAGGCTGATGGTGGAACCTGGTTTGATTACCGCTGCCGCATTGGATGCTGCGCGTCCCCTCATTCGTGCGGGTGTTTCCACGCTCGAGATTGATGCAGCAGCAGAGAAGGCAATTCGCGACCGTGGTGGTGAGCCCAACTTCATGCTGGTGCCCGGTTACCGTCACACCGTGTGTGCATCCGTGAACGACGAAGTCGTTCACGGTATTCCTGGTGGTCGCATCCTTGAACCTGGTGACATTGTCTCCATTGATGCTGGTGCTCAATACAAGGAATGGAATGGCGACTCCGCCATTACTGTCGTTGTTCCAGACCCCAGCAGGCCAGAGGTTGTGGCTGAGCGTGAACAGCTCTCGAAGATTACTGAAGGATCGCTCTGGGCAGGCATTGCCCGCTTGGCTAAGGCCAAGCACCTCAACGAGGTTGGCGATGCCATCCAGGGTTACATCGAACTCGAAGGCATGAAGGTCGGACACCGTTACGGCATCCTCACCGATTACATCGGTCACGGCATTGGCCGAGACATGCATGAGGCTCCTCCGGTGTTTAACTACCGCGTGAAGCAAAAGGGCCCCGAGGTGAAGCCAGGTTTGGTTGTTGCCATTGAGCCCATGGTGGTCACCGGCAAGATCGACACCTATGTTGCTGAAGACGACTGGACCGTCATCACCGAAGACGGTGGCATGGCTTCACACTGGGAACACTCGGTTGCTGTGCACAAGGATGGCATCTGGGTTCTCACCGCGCACGACGGTGGGGCAGCAGGGCTGGCACCATTCGGTGTTGTTCCAACGCCCATTGCCTAAATCAAGAAGCTATATCCTGTATCCATGGGAACGAGCGGACCTTCTAGAGTTATCTATGGATTTATGTCCACATTCTCGATTTTCTTTCTTTCACTTTTGGGAATCATCGCCCTGGTCTTATTTCCAGCGGTGAGCTCCCAAGCAGCTGTCTCCCCAAACGTCGGACCTGCCAGCGGTGGGACAAACGTCACGATTGACGGCATTAAATTTGTCAAAGTTTCTGTCGGCGTCAGGCATGCTTTAGGCCTCACTTCGCAGGGGACGGTCTATTCCTGGGGATATAACAATTACGGCGAATTAGGAAATGGAACCGCAGTGAGTAGTTCTGTTCCAGTTCAAGTTAAGGGAATTGGTGGTTCTGGATACTTAACTGGAGTGACGGACATTTCAGCTGGTGGTTGGTTTTCGCTTGCCTTGAGTAATGGTCACTTAGTGAGCTGGGGCTATAACGGTGATGGGGAATTAGGTATTGCCAGTAACACAAATAGCACCACACCTGTACTAGTAAAGGGCGTTGGGGGTACAGGAGAACTTATTGGTGTAACAAGTTTTTCTGCCGGATTTGCTCAGGCTTATGCCACAAACGGAACAAATGTTTATGCGTGGGGGACCAATAACTCCGGTCGACTAGGAAATAACCAAGACGGAGTTGATTCGAACACTCCGGTGATAGTGCTTGGAGTTGATGGCGTCACGCCGCTGACAAATGTCTCGGTAGTTGTCGCAGGTGCTGCCAGTGGTTTGGCAATTAGCAACGGAGCAGTATTCGCGTGGGGTGCTAATTATTCAGGAAATCTAGGCGATAACTCGACCACAAATAGAGCCTATGCTGTAGCGGTTTCTGGACCAGGGGGAACAGGAACTTTGACCGGTATGACGATGCTTGCCGCAGGAGAATCTTTCGGACTCGCTTCATCAGGAACCGCCACATATGCCTGGGGTGACAACGGATCTGGAGCTCTGGGAAACGGAACTCTGACTAGCAGTCTGTTCCCGGTGCAAGTAGTAGGAATTGGGGGCACCGGTCACTTGACCGGAGTAACCTCATTAGGAGCCGGCCTCTACCAGTCCCTAGCCCTCACTAATTCTGGGGCAGTTGCATGGGGCAGCAATGTTGCTGGGTCGCTAGGCAATAATTCAACAACAGCGAGCAGCTACCCAGTGCGAATTCTTGGCCTGGGAGGTCAGGGATTTCTAACTACTGCTTCGAGCATTGATGGTGGTGAATACTATTCGATGGCGGCAACACCTTCCGGAATGCTGGGTTGGGGTCAGAGTTCATCAACGCTCATCGGTGACGGTGGATCAGTTGTAGATTCACTAGTTCCAGTTATTGGTCCCAATTTTCAGCCAACTTCGGTTCTATTTGGCACGGCATCAACCCAATCTGTAACAAATAATTCAGGTATTTGGAATGTGATTAGCCCTGTTGGAGCGCCAGGAGCAGTAGTTATCCAAGCAACAGCCAATGTTTTTGGAGGCAGTACGGCAGGTGTTCCTGTTTCGACGTCCTGGAACGCTGGAACTTTCACCTACGAGGCCGCGCTAGCAAATACGGGTTCTCCTAACATGCTTCCATTGGGACTTGCCTCTGCTGGAACGGTTGTGCTTGGTGTTGTATTGCTGATTGCTCTGCGTCGACAAGGGCGTAAGTAGTAAGAGTACGAGGAACTCTTGGCCCAGTCCGAGTTGGATTTCTGAGGGAATATCACATAAGCTTGTATTTTGGTGTCTGTTGCCATGCCTTTGGCGTGTCGTCAGTAACCATATTGCAACCGCAAGACCAGCAATCCCCAATTAAGCGATTAGTGAGTTTATGGCAAAAAAAGACGGCGTCATTGAGATCGAAGGAACGATCACAGAAGCGTTGCCAAATGCCATGTTCCGCGTTGAGCTAACTAACGGACACAAGGTGCTTGCCCACATTTCGGGCAAGATGCGTCAGCACTACATCCGAATCCTCCCTGAGGACAAGGTCATCGTAGAGCTGAGTCCGTATGACCTCACTCGCGGACGTATCGTCTACCGCTACAAATAAGGATTACTGAGAAGTAACGGCCTGTTTACAGGTACGAAGACAGCGAAACTAGGAAATAAAAATGAAGGTTAACCCCAGCGTTAAGCCCATCTGCGACAAGTGCAAGGTTATTCGCCGCCACGGAAACGTCATGGTGATCTGCGAGAACCCTCGTCACAAGCAGCGTCAGGGCTAGTTACAAAGACTCATCCAGACTTTCACTTATTCGTAAGTGAGCCCGCGGTTCGCCGCAACAACTGAAAAAAGCACTCCCAAGAATCTCACGAAAGTGAGAGGACACCTACGGTTGGAGGCCGTGGCACCGGGAATGCTCCACACCTCCACTACACACAAGGAGATGCCACCATGGCACGTCTTGCCGGAGTAGACATTCCACGCGAAAAGCGCGTGGAAGTTGCACTGACATACATCTACGGTGTTGGCCGTACGCGAGCTCTTAAGACTCTCGCCGACACCAAAATCAGCGGAGACATCCGCGTCAAGGACCTCACCGACGACCAGCTGGTCGCTCTGCGTGACTACATCGAAGGCAACTTCCGCGTAGAGGGTGACCTCCGCCGTGAAGTTCAGGCTGACATCCGCCGCAAGGTTGAGATCGGTAGCTACGAAGGTCTTCGCCACCGTAAGGGTCTGCCGGTTCGCGGTCAGCGCACCAAGACCAACGCTCGTACCCGCAAGGGACCCAAGCGTACCGTCGCCGGCAAGAAGAAGGCTAAGTAATCCGCGTAGCGGGTTTAGCCCCCAATAGGTTTTAGGAGAAATCATGGCAGCACCTAAGTCGGCAGTTCGCAAGCCGCGCAAAAAGGACAAGAAGAACGTTGCAGTGGGCCAGGCTCACATCAAGAGCACGTTCAACAACACCATCGTGTCAATCACTGACACCACTGGTGCAGTAATCAGCTGGGCATCGTCCGGTGGAGTTGGCTTCAAGGGTTCACGTAAGTCGACCCCATTCGCCGCTCAGCTCGCAGCAGAGTCTGCAGCACGCCAGGCACAAGAGCACGGCATGAAGAAGGTAGACGTTTTCGTCAAGGGCCCAGGCTCTGGACGTGAAACCGCAATTCGTTCGCTTCAGGCCGCTGGCCTCGAGGTTGGTTCGATTTCCGATGTGACCCCACAGGCTCACAACGGTTGCCGTCCACCTAAGCGTCGTCGCGTTTAGTTTTTTCCCTTTTCATAACTCAATAATTCATCGCTCACGCAAGTGTCATATATCGGACACTTAGCCGAAAGGAATACATAGTGCTCATTGCACAGCGCCCCACGCTTTCCGAAGAGAACATCTCCGAGTACCGTTCACGTTTCGTGATCGAGCCTCTGGAACCAGGTTTCGGTTACACCCTGGGTAACTCCATGCGTCGTACCCTGCTCTCCAGCATCCCTGGTGCAGCAGTTACCAGCATCCGTCTTGATGGCGTACTCCACGAGTTCTCCACCATTCCTGGTGTGAAGGAAGACGCTACCGAGATCATCCTGAACATCAAGTCTCTGGTTGTTTCCAGCGAGCACGACGAGCCCATCACCGCTTACCTCCGTAAGCAGGGTTCCGGTGTTGTTACCGCTGCAGACATCTCCGCACCTGCTGGTGTTGAGATCCACAACCCTGAGCTGGTTATCGCAACCCTGAACGACAAGGCCAAGTTCGAGCTCGAACTGACCATCGAGCGTGGACGTGGTTACGTCTCCAGCGCTCAGAACCGTTCAGAGTTCTCCGAGGCAGGTCAGATTCCTGTTGACTCGATTTACTCTCCAGTTCTCAAGGTGACCTACCGCGTCGAGGCAACTCGTGCCGGTGAGCGCACTGACTTTGACCGCCTGGTCATTGATGTTGAGACCAAGCCAGCTATCACTCCTCGTGACGCTGTTGCTTCTGCAGGTCGCACCCTCACCGAGCTGTTCGGTCTGGCACGCGAGCTCAACACTGCTGCTGAAGGTATCGAGATCGGTCCTGCACCAGTTGACGCAGTCCTCAGCTCTGAGCTGTCGATTCCTGTTGAAGACCTCGACCTCTCTGTTCGTTCCTACAACTGCCTCAAGCGCGAAGGCATCAACACTGTTTCTGAGCTCGTAGCTCTCTCCGAAACTCAGTTGATGAACATCCGCAACTTCGGTCAGAAGTCGGTCGACGAGGTTCGCGACAAGCTCATCGAGATGGGTCTGTCTCTCAAGGATTCTGTCCCCGGTTTTGACGGAGCACACTTCTACGGTGGCTTCGACGAAGACGAGAACATCTAAGCGACTGTCTGTTTAGACACGTCAGAAGTATTTACGGAGATATAAAAAATGCCTACCCCAACTAAGGGTCCACGCCTCGGAGGCGGTCCTGCACACGAGCGCTTGATGCTCGCGAACATGTCCGTTTCTTTGTTCACTCACAAGTCGATCAAGACCACTGAGACCAAGGCTAAGCGCCTTCGTCCCTTGGCTGAGCGTCTCATCACGTTTGCAAAGCGTGGAGACCTTCACGCACGTCGCCGTGCGCTGTCGATTCTGCGTAACAAGGAAGCTGTTCACATCCTTTTCGCTGAAATTGCTCCTCTGGTTGCTGAGCGGGAGGGCGGCTACACCCGCATCACCAAGCTCGGTTACCGCAAGGGTGACAACGCTCCTCTCGCACAGATCGAGCTCGTGCTCGAGCCTGTCAACAAGAAGCCTGCCAAGGCAAAGCCTGCTAAGGCTGAGGCTCCCAAGGCTGCTGCTCCTGTAGCTGCTGAGGTTGTTGAGGAAGTTGTTGTTGACGAGGTGACCGAAGAGGTCGTCGTTGACGCAGCTGGCGAAGCTGAAGTTGAAACTGTTGTTGAAGAGACTGTTGCAGAGGTTGTTGAAGAAGCACCCGCTGCAGAAGCTGCTGAAGAAGAAGCTAAGTAGTCTTCACTACTCTCGTTAAGAAGCCCCGGTGTTCTTCACCGGGGCTTCGAACGTTAACGTGTTGCTTTCTGAGACTTTAGACTCGAAGACGTGAATGAGGATGCCGTGAACGCAGAAGAGGTCGTAGAGGACGACTTCTCAGACCTCATTGATGTTGAAGGCGATGTTCGTCTGCGCCTGGACTTTGGCTATGACGGGACCGACTTCGCCGGCTGGGCGAAGCAGCCAGATAAGCGCACCGTTGAAGGAACCTTGGAGCATGCTTTCGCTCAGGTGTTGCGCATGGATGTCTCTCCGCGCATCGTGGTGGCCGGTCGCACCGATGCCGGTGTTCACGCCTCAAATCAGGTTGCTCACATCGATGTTCCACTCGAGCAGCTCATTCGGGTTTCTTTCTCCCGTGAAGAACGCCGAGAACTCCAAGAACAGGGTGGCATTCCTGTGGTTGACGGACTACCCCAGGTTCCCCACTCCATGCTGCATGCGCTGATGCGCCGCGTGGACGGCTCAGTGGGGCGCAATGCAGATGTGGTGATCAACAAGATAGCTGTTGCGCCACTCGGGTTTGATGCACGGTTCTCGCCCCTGGCCAGACGTTATGAATACCGCCTGGCTGACGGCCTCGAACACGTGAACCCTATTGAACGTCGTCGCACCGCCTTCCACTTCTACCCGCTAGACGTGGACGCCATGAATGAGGCTGCAGAGATGATGCTGGGTCTGCGCGACTTTGGCGCCTTCTGCCGTCCACGGCCAGGCGCCACAACTATCCGTGAGTTGCAAGAGTTCCACTGGGAACGTGATGCTACAGGCGTGATAGTGGCACAGCTGCAAGCAGATGCGTTCTGTCACTCCATGGTGAGGTCGCTGGTGGGGGCATGTGTTGCGGCAGGCTCTGGAACGCATTCCCTCGATGCCATCGAGGACCTGCGTACCAAGGGGGAGCGCACAAGTGTGTTTAAGGTCATGCCAGCACATGGTTTGACCCTGACGCAGATTATTTACCCACCCGATAGCGAGGTTGGAGCGCGTGCAGACCTTACCCGCAGTCGCCGCGAATTGACCGACGACGCTCCCATAGCGTAAATTAGACCCTTGGTGCTTGTTCCTGGTGAACAGGCCGCCGAAGTTGAGCCCTCGACTGATGGGTTCTGGACAGATTCTTCATCTAGAACGCAACGACAGAGCGGGATACACGGACCACTCATTTCGACAAGAAAGCAGTATTACTGTGACTCGTACCTTTACGCCTAAGGCTGGAGAAGTTACTCGCGGCTGGGTCATCATTGACGCAACCGACGTAGTTCTCGGACGCCTCGCATCTCACGCAGCAACCATTCTGCGTGGCAAGAACAAGGCCACCTACACCCCTCACATGGACATGGGTGACTTCGTCATCATCGTCAACGCAGACAAGGTTGTCCTCACCGGCAACAAGGCTGCACAGAAGAAGGCATACCGCCACTCTGGTTACCCAGGTGGTCTGACCGCTACTTCCTACACCGACCTGCTCGAGAAGAACCCAGAGCGCGCAGTGGAGAAGGCTATTCGTGGCATGCTCCCCAAGACCTCTCTTGGTCGCGACCAGTTCCGCAAGCTCAAGGTCTACCGCGGTGCTGAGCACCCTCACGCTGCACAGCAGCCCAAGGTATACACCCTCACTCAGGTAGCTCAGTAGAGCCTCGAAGATTTAGATAAAGGATTAAGTAATCATGGCGGACAACGCAGAAATCGAGACCGAGGCCGTAGAGGTCACCGAGTACTCAACCGAAACTCCTGTCGCAGCAGCTCCTAAGGCTCCTCGCGCAATCCTCAACGTTCCTGGTGCAGCTGTAGGTCGTCGCAAGCAGGCTATTGCTCGCGCACGCCTCGTTCCAGGTTCCGGCAAGATCACGGTCAACGGCCGCGAGCTCGCAAACTACTTCCCCAACAAGCTGCACCAGCAGCTGATCAACGACCCTTTCACCGTGCTTGAGCTCGGTGGCGCATACGACGTCGTTGCACGCATCACCGGTGGTGGCCCTTCTGGTCAGGCTGGCGCACTGCGTCTTGCAATCTCTCGTGCGCTGAACGAGATCGACCGCGACAACAACCGCGCGACTCTCAAGAAGGCTGGCTTCCTCACTCGTGACGCTCGTGTCATCGAGCGCAAGAAGGCTGGTCTGAAGAAGGCTCGTAAGGCTTCACAGTTCTCGAAGCGTTAATCTCGCTTCTTTAGCAGAAGTCGACTGTCCCTTGGCACGTCTATTCGGCACGGACGGTGTCCGAGGCTTAGCAAACCGTGAACTCACGGCAGACCTAACCTTGGCACTGGCCCAGTCGGCCGCGGTGGTTCTCACCAGCGGTCGCCGCGCCGAGGCCAGACGAGCTGAGGGACGTCGTGCTACTGCGGTCATTGCACGCGATCCTCGCATCTCCGGTGAGTTCCTCACCGCTGCCCTCTCAGCTGGTCTGGCCAGCTCGGGTATTGATGTGTTGGACGCTGGTGTGATTCCAACCCCCGCTGCTGCTTTCTTGGTGAGCTCCATCGGTGCCGACTTTGGTGTGATGGTCTCTGCCTCACACAACCCAGCACCAGATAACGGCATCAAGTTCTTTGCTTTCGGCGGAACGAAGCTTCCTGATGAGGTCGAAGACCGCATCGAAGCTTCCTTAGACGCCGATCACCTGCTGCCCACCGGTGGTGAGGTTGGTCGTATTCGTCGCTTCGCTGACGCGGAAGACCGTTACGTCATCCACCTGCTCGGCACACTGCCTCACAAGCTCAACGGTCTGCACGTCGTACTCGACTGTGCACACGGTGCTGCGTCGGCTATCTCTCCTGAGGTGTTCACCGATGCCGGTGCCAAGGTCACAGTCATTGCGGCAGACCCTAACGGGTTGAACATCAACGATGGTGTGGGCTCCACCCACCTCGATGTTGTGGCACAGGCTGTTGTTGCTCACGGTGCCGATATCGGTATTGCCCACGATGGTGACGCTGACCGCTGCCTCGCAGTGGATGCGCAAGGAAACGTCATTGATGGTGACCAGATTATGGCCATCCTCGCGGTGTCCATGAAAGAGCGTGGCCACCTCAAGAATGACACTCTCGTTGCGACCGTGATGAGTAACCTCGGTCTTCACAAGGCCATGGAGGAGCACGGCATCACCGTCATTCAGACCGCAGTCGGTGACCGTTACGTTCTTGAAGGCCTCGCCGAGCACGATGCAGCATTGGGTGGTGAACAGTCCGGTCACGTCATCATGACCGAATATGCCACCACCGGTGACGGTATTTTGACTGGTCTGCACCTGGTTGCAGAAATGGCTCGCACCGGCAAGACCATTGCCGAGCTTGCCCAGGTGATGACCGTCTACCCACAGATTCTTGTCAACGTTCGTGGCGTTAACCACCGTGCTTTGGGCGGCAACGCTGTCATTGACGCTGCGGTTGCCGCAGCGGAAGCTGAACTTGCCGACACCGGCCGTGTTCTGCTTCGCCCCTCCGGCACCGAACCGATGGTTCGTGTGATGGTCGAAGCAGCAGATCAGGCCACCGCAGATCGCCTAGCTCACCAGCTAGCTGACGTGGTGAAGGCAGAGCTCGCGCTCTAACTTTCTGCTAGATCTTGCGCAGCAAAACGGTGGAAACCGCGTGGTTTGCTGCTTTACGCAGCACCAATGTTGCTCGACTTCTGGTGGGACGAATGTTTTCTTCCAAGTTGGGCAGGTTGATTCGGTCCCAGAAGTCTTTCGCTGTGGCTCGCGCTTCTTCTTCTGAGAGTGCTGCATAGCGGTGGAAGTAGGAGTCAGGATCTGAGAATGCACCGCGCTGCAGGCTGAGGAAGCGCTCCTGGTACCAGGTGGCAATGTCTTGGGTTCTGGCATCGACATAGACGGTGAAGTCGAAGAGGTCGCTCACGGCCAGCCCGCCACCGGCGGTGGGGGGCTGCAGAACGTTGAGACCTTCAACGATCAGCACATCTGGCTGGCGCACCACGATCTTCTCGTCAGGCAGGATGTCATAGCTGAGGTGAGAATAGACCGGTGCGGAGACTTCCGCCGCGCCGCTTTTCACTTCGCTGACGAAGCGAAGCAGAGCGCGACGGTCGTAGGACTCGGGGAAACCCTTACGGCCCAGAATTCCGCGGCGTTCCAACTCGGCGTTGGGATAGAGAAAACCATCGGTGGTGACCAGTTCAACCCGGGGAGTGTCCTCCCAGCGGGCCATCAACATCTGCAGCAAACGTGCCACGGTGGACTTCCCCACCGCAACGGAGCCGGCAACGCCAATCACAAAGGGTGTGGTGGTGGCGCGCTCGCCAAGGAAGTTGGAAGTGTCCCGGTGAAGCTTTCTGGCACCGGAAGCATAGATCGAGAGCAACCTGCTCAGCGGAAGATAGACATCCTCTACTTCCTGCAGATTGAGTCGGTCACCCAAGCCACGCAGGCTCTCAATGTCTGCTTCTGTCAGGGGTGAAGCAGTCGTGGGCGCCAGTTCTGCCCACTCATCGCGGGAGATTTCCACGAACGGAGTGGTGTGCACATTGATTGCGCCGGTGTGCTCAAACTTCACCTGCCTATTCTGCCCTACGCGGGCGATATGGCGCTCGTGAACTAAACTGGAACCCTTATGTGTGGAATCGTGGGTTACGTCGGTCAGCAAGACACTCTTGCCGTTCTTTTGGGCGGTCTGAAGCGTCAGGAGTACCGCGGATATGACTCGGCAGGTGTTGCAGTCCTGACCGATGGTGGCACCTTAGAGACCGCCAAGAAGGCTGGAAAGCTCAAGGCACTGGTTGACCTGCTCGAAGCCAACCCACTGACCCCCGGTCACACCGGTATTGGTCACACTCGCTGGGCAACCCACGGTGGTCCCACCGATGTTAATGCCCACCCCCACTTAGGTGATGGCGGCAAGCTTGCCCTCATTCACAACGGCATCATTGAAAACTTTGCTGAGATCAAGGTTGAGCTACTGGCCAAGGGCTACGAGTTCGAATCTGAAACAGACACTGCTGTTGCAGCTGTCTTGCTGGGAGATGTTTACCGCGAGGTGGGGAACCTCACCGAAGCAATGCGCTTAGTGGTGAACCGTCTTGAGGGTGCATTTACTCTGCTTGCTGTTCACACAGATTCTCCTCACGTTATTGTTGCTGCTCGCCACAACTCACCTTTGGTTATCGGCCTGGGCGAGGGAGAAAACTTCCTCGGCTCCGACGTTGCCGCGTTTGTGGAATACACCCAGCGTGCTGCGGCTGTGGGCCAGAACCAGGTTGTCACCATCACTCCAGATGCCGTAGAGGTCATCGGTTTCGACGGCTCACCTGTTGCTATCGAGGAATACGAAATTGCTTGGGATGCGTCAGCATCGGATAAGGGTGGCTGGCCTTCCTTCATGGCGAAGGAAATCACTGAGAACCCCGACGCTGTGGCGAACACCGTTCGCGGACGCGTCGTGGATGGTTTGGTTGAGGTTCCAGAACTGACCGAACTCGGTGATGACGTCTTGAACGGCATCAACCGCATCATCCTGGTTGCCTGCGGCACTGCTTCCTATGCAGGTCTCGTGGGCTCTTACGCCATTGAACAGTGGGCACGTATTCCGGTTGAGGTTCAGCTCTCCCACGAATTCCGTTATCGCGACCCCGTGATCACCCCAGAGACTCTGATCATCTCGATCAGCCAGTCCGGTGAAACCATGGACACCCTGATGGCGGTCAAGTATGCGCGCGAGCAGGGTGCACGCACCATCTCAGTCTGCAACACTCAGGGCGCAACCATCCCTCGCGAATCCGATGCTGTGGTGTACACCCACGCAGGCCCCGAGGTTGCTGTTGCCTCCACCAAGGCTTTTGTTGCCCAGATCACGGCGCTGTATTTGATTGGTCTTCACATCGCCCGCGCGAAGAAGACTGTTGATGAGAAGGAACTGCGTCGTTTAGCCACAGACCTGCAGGCGCTGCCTGCCAAGGTCACCAAGGTGTTGGAAACTGGCGAAAAGATTGCTCAGCTGGCTAAGTGGATGAGTGACACTCCTTCGGTTCTGTTCCTGGGCCGTCACGTCGGCTACCCCATCGCTCTCGAGGGTGCACTCAAACTCAAAGAGCTTGCCTACATCCACGCAGAAGGCTTCGCAGCTGGTGAGCTTAAGCACGGCCCTATCGCTCTGATTGATCACGGTCAGCCCGTGTTTGTGATTGTGCCCAGCCCTCGTGGTTCAGCACTGATTCACTCCAAGGTTGTCTCCAACATTCAGGAAATTCGTGCCCGTGGTGCTCGCGTAATCGCCATTGCGGAACAGGGCGATGCAGCAGTTCTGCCTTATGCAGACGAGGTCATCCAGATTCCTCTGGCAGATCCCATGTTTGAGCCCATCTTGGCTGTTGTTCCGCTGCAAATCTTCGCCATGGAACTGGCAGATGCCAAGGGCTTGGATGTTGACCAGCCACGTAACCTGGCCAAGTCGGTCACGGTCGAATAGTCCCATGATTGTCGGAGTGGGCGTCGACATCGTCGACATCGCTCGCTTTGAGCGGGCGCTTGAGCGCACCCCGAAACTTGCAGAGCGCCTATTCACCGATGCTGAACGTGGTCTTCCTGCACATTCCCTTGCTGGTCGCTTTGCGGCTAAAGAAGCACTCATCAAAGCTTTTGGCGGTTCAGGCTCCATGACCTTCCACGACATGGTCGTGGTCAAGGACGAGCTGGGTAAGCCCTCATTTGAATTGAGGGGTGCTGCCTCGGAGATGGCCTGTGCCAAAGGTATTGACTCGGTGCACCTGTCCATCTCCCACGATGCAGATGCTGCCGTTGCCTTCGTCGTTGCCGAAAGGTCGGCAGCATGAGCCACAGTCCATTCCGTATTGCGCGCATCAACACCGATGCCATTGCAGGCAATGTGAGGCGCATTAAAGAGCTCACCGCGGTCGAAGATGTCATGATCGTGGTCAAGGCAAATGCCTATGGCCACGGCATGGTTCCCGCAGCGAAGGCAGCGCTCGCCGGCGGTGCAACCTGGCTGGGAACTGCCGACATCGCCGAAGCACTAACCCTGCGCGCTGCTGGCATTACCGCACCGGTGCTGTGTTGGATTCACGCACCTGATGAAACCTTTGATGAGGCTGTGGCAGCAGAGATCACCCTGGGCGTTGCCTCGGTGGCACAACTGAACGCTATTGCTGCAGCCGGTCATCGCACAGGAAATACTCCACGCGTTCACCTCAAGTTGGACACGGGACTCAGCCGCAATGGTTCCAGCCCGGAGCAGTGGGCAGATTTCATGCGCACCGCAGCAGAACTGAATGCTTCTGGTGATCTCCACGTTGAGGGTGTGATGAGTCACCTCTCCAATACCTCACCAGAAGATGATCTCGAACAACTCAACGTGTTCCAAGTGGGGCTTTCCGAGCTCGCAGATGCAGGGCTCACCCCACGCTATGTTCACCTCGCCGCATCGATGGCAGCACTGACACTGCCTGCGACCAGATTCAACATGGTGCGCTGCGGTATTGCCGCATATGGCATCTCTCCTCATGAGTCCCAGCGTCCCGCAGACTTTGGGCTGACCCCCGCGATGACGCTTGAGGGAAGAGTTGTTGCCGTTCGCCGCGTTCCCGAATCCACGGGCGTGAGCTATGGCTACCTTCACCGAACAGCCCATGAGAGCACACTGGCGTTGGTGCCCTTCGGTTATGGCGATGGCATCAACCGCAATGCATCGAATGCGGCACCGGTGGTGATCAACGGTTCCCGTTATCACGTGGCAGGTCGTATTGCGATGGATCAGTTTGTAGTGAATGTGGAAGATGACCCCGTCGCCGTGGGCGATCACGTCGTGCTGTTTGGAGATCCAGCAGTAGGTCACCCTTCCATTCACGAGTGGGCGGCGGCAGGTGATTCGATTGGCTATGAGATTGCCACGCGATTGATTCCCACCCGCCTGGAATATGTCTATGAGGGCCAGGTCTAATGCTGGGCACTCGTCACATCGACACCCCGGAAGACATGCATGAGCTCGGCCTCGAGCTCGGCCGTGCACTGCGTGCCGGGGATGTGCTGGTGCTTACTGGTCCCCTTGGTGCAGGAAAGACCACTCTCACTCGTGGCATCGGCGAAGGCTTAGGTGTTCGAGGACCTGTCACTTCTCCCACCTTCGTATTGGCTAGAACACACCCCAGTTTGGTTGATGGTCCACCGCTGGTTCACGTGGATGCGTATCGGTTGAACTCTGCTGTTGAACTCGATGACTTAGATATTGATTTCGCTCACTCTGTTGTTGTGGTGGAGTGGGGCGCAGGAATGATGGATGGTCTGGTCGACTCCTGGCTTGATGTCGTGATCGAACGCCCCGAAGGAGCTAATGCCGGTGAGCTCGGTGACGAGCTGGTCGAGCCCCGCATGGTCACCATCACTGGGCACGGCAGAAGGTGGGTCGCATGAGCTGCGTAATCCTTGCCGTGGACACTTCTGCCGGCACCAGCATTGCCGTGGTGGTAGACGGGGTTGTTAAAGCCCACCGCTCAACTCCTGACACGATGCGTCATGCCGAAATCGTCGGAAGCTACATCAATGAGACTCTCACCGAGGCAGGCATTACTGCCAGCGAAGTCAGCCACGTCGCTGCCGGTATGGGGCCTGGCCCGTTCACGGGTTTGCGGGTGGGGATTGCTGCTGCCGATGCGTTCGCATTCGGCGCTGGAGCAATCCTGCTTCCCATGAATAGTCACGATGCCATAGCCCTTGAACACCTCGATGGTGATCGTGGCAACAACCTTGTGGTCACAACCGATGCTCGCCGCAAGGAAGAGTATGTGAGTTTCTATAACGGGCTCGATGACGACGGTTGCCCGGTGCGAAACTATGGCCCTGCAATTCAGAAGCCGGGTGAGTTTGATGCCGCCGAGAGTGGCTATGTCCGTGCTGAGGAAGTCTCGGCAGCCTGGCTGGGTGTGCTCGCCCAGCGCATGCTGGGTGCCGGACGAGAATTCCTCCCCTTCGAGGCACTGTATTTGCGCTCGCCGGATGTCACGATGAGTAACGGCCCCAAGCGGGTTGTTCAGGAGGGGCGGACTAAATGATTGAAACTATTCAGTTGCGTATTGCCACCACCGAAGATGTCCCCGCCATCATGGATATTGAAACCCCCGTCTTTGGCGGAGAGGCATGGTCGTTCGAAGCTATGGATCGTGACGTGGGGGACAAGAACTGTTTCTACCTCGTTGCCGAAGCACACACCGATGCACTCGGGGGAGAGCCAGCAATAGTCGGCTATGCCGGTCTCTTGGCCCCTCGAGGTTCAGGCGATGGCGATATTCAAACCATCGCGGTCATTCCAGAGTTTCGCAGTGTGGGCCTGGGGCGCATGTTGATGAATGCTCTTCTTGACGAAGCAGAAGCTCGCAATGCCACTCGTGTGTTCCTTGAGGTTCGTGCCGATAACCCTCACGCCATAGCTTTGTATTACTCTCTCGGGTTCGAAGAGATCGCCGTTCGACCTGGGTATTACCAGCCTGAAGGTGTCGATGCCGTGATCATGAAGAAGGGAGCTGATCTGTGATGAATCGAGATGCTCCCTTAGTGCTCGGTATTGAGACCAGTTGTGATGAGACCGGTATTGGCATTGTTCGCGGACGCGAGCTGCTTGCCAATGTCATCTCCTCCTCGATGGATGAACATGCCCGCTATGGCGGTGTTGTTCCGGAGGTGGCAGCACGTGCACACCTGGAAGCTCTGCGCCCCGCGCTGACCGAAGCCGTTGCCACAGCGGGCATCCAGCTCAGTGATCTGGATGCTGTCGCTGTGACCAGCGGCCCAGGTCTCTCTGGTGCTCTCATGGTGGGCGTTGGTGCAGCTAAAGCGCTGGCGCTCTCTCTTGATAAACCCATCTATGCCGTGAACCACCTTGTTGGCCACGTTGGTGCTGATGTGCTCGGTGACGAAGGCCCGTTGGAATATCCCACCATCGCTCTGCTTGTCTCCGGCGGTCACACTTCTTTGCTCTTGGTTCGTGATCTCACTAGCGATGTTGAACTCCTGGGGGAGACCATCGACGATGCAGCCGGTGAAGCCTTCGACAAGGTGGCCCGTATTCTGGGTTTGCCCTATCCTGGTGGTCCCCACATCGACCGCGTTGCAGCCGAGGGTGACCCCAAAGCCATTCGCTTTCCCCGCGGACTCACTCTGCCCAAAGATATGGACAAGCACCGCTACGACTTCTCGTTCTCTGGGCTCAAGACAGCGGTTGCCCGCTGGGTTGAGGTGCGCAGAGATGCGGGAGAAGAAGTTCCCATCGCTGATGTGGCAGCCAGCTTCCGCGAAGCTGTCATTGATGTCCTCACCTCGAAAGCAATCGCCGCCTGCAAGGACTATGGCGTTCCACGTCTGCTGCTCGGCGGAGGTGTGGTGGCCAATGCACGCCTGCGCGAAGTGGCGCAGCAGCGTGCAACTTCTGCCGGAGTTCAGCTGCGCATTCCTGCGTTCTCGCTGTGCACAGACAACGGCGCCATGATTGCTGCCTTGGCATCCGAGCTGATTATGGAAGGCGCAGAGCCCTCAAGCTTGAACTTTGGAGCTGACAGCACTCTCCCAGTTACGGACATTCAGGTTCACTAAAATTGAACTATGACTGAAAAAGCTTCCAAGAGTTCCAAGCCAGCTGCTAGCGCCAAGACCGAAACGGTAGAGGCAGCTCAGGTAACTGTTGTTCCTGCTGCGAAGACCAACACTCTCTCGATTGTTGCGCTCATTGCCGGTATTGCTGGCCTCACCTTCGTGCCCTTCCTTTCCAGCATCGTTGCTGTTGTGACAGGTCACATGGCACGCAAGGAAATTCGTCGCACCGGCGAACAGGGTGATGGCATGGCAGTGGCAGGTCTCATTACCGGTTACATCGGCATTGGTTTCGGCGTGCTGGTAGCCATCTTGCTCATCGCCTTCTTTGGCGTAGTGCTCGCTTCGGGCATGAACGGTTACTACAACTACTAACCGCACCTCTTCACCTCACGCCACCACCTGAGACCAGGTGGTGGCGTGAGTGGTTAATACTGGGGTTGTTGATATCCAGGTGGTAACAACCCGGCTGACACATCAGAATAGAAAAGCTATGGCTACCGAAATCTTTAACTACTTCACTCAGACTGAGCTTCCCTCACCAACCCTTCCCGAGCAGGAAGTCGTGGAGCTGGTTGAAAAGCACTTCGGAGTCCGCACCACTGCCTCGTCCCTGGGGAGTCAGCAAGATCAAAACTTTGTGCTTCGCATTGAGGACTCGGGAGAGATTCTCGGTGTGCTCAAGCTGAGCAACCCTGCCTTCTCGGTAGCAGAAATCCAGATGCAGGATGAGGCTGCAGCCCACCTTGCAGGCAAGGTGGAGCTGCGTATTCCCTCCATCGTCGAGGGGGCGCACGGCCCCATGTCGGCACTGTGGGAAACATCTCAGGGTGAGATTCATGGCCGCGTGATTAAGTTCATTCCGGGGAGTAACTTCATGGGTTCGAGCTATCTCTCACCCCAAGCCATTGCGCGCATGGGCGAGATTGCAGGAATTGTGAGCACCGGGCTAGCCGACTTCTCTCACCCGGCAAGCTCTCGTGTGTTGCAGTGGGACCTCCGCTATGCGGAAAAGGTGATTGATCAGCTTCTCGCTGACGAACCAGATGAGCAGGTCAAGAAACTCGTTGAACGAGCTGTTGAGATGACTGCCCCTGTGCTCAGTGGAGTTGGGCCCAACCTGCCTCAGCAGATGGGCCACTTCGACATCACCGATGACAACATCATGTGTCCCGACGCTCACTCTTTGCCAGATGCCGTGCTTGACTTCGGCGATGTGGCGAAATCGTGGGCTGTCGGCGAGATTGCTACCACTGTCTCTTCGATGCTTCACCACGCTGGTGTTGCACCGGTCAACGTGCTGCCAGCCATTAAGGCATTCCATGCGCTGCGCCCACTGAGCGAAGATGAGATCGATGCGTTGTGGCCATTGGTTATTCAACGCGGTGCCGTCCTGGTGTTGAGTGGTCGCCAGCAAAGCCGCATTGACGAAGACAATGAGTATGCCACGAGTGCACTCGATCGCGAGATGCGCATCTTGGTGCAGGCCCTCACCGTTCCACCGGCGGTCATGGCAGCAACCATTCGTGAAGCACTGGGCTTGCCCGTTGCACACCCTGCATCGTGGTCTGGTGGCAACCTGCTTTCTTCCCTGAGCAGAGTAGAAATCCTGGATGCCGGCACCACCTCCACCCTGAACGACGAAGGCGCCTGGCTAGATGCCACAACTCTCGAGAAGGCGGCACTGTGTGCACTCGATGCCGGTGCACAGCTTGTGGTGCTGCCTGCCTGGCAACCAGTGTTGACCGGTGCACCCTCTCGCACACACACATCACCTGAGACCATCCCCACTCACGCGACGATTTGGCTGGCAGAAGCCACCCAACTCACCACCTCCGCAGCCATCGAGTCACAGGCAGATTCACTGACTGTGAGGGCAGGTGACCAGGCAGTGGCTTTGAGTGCACCGGGAATCACCTCAACAACCCTGCCTGCCCGCACGGCAATCACCGTTTCACCGGTTCACGAATCATTAGATGTTCCTGCCCGCGTCACCGCGGAGCTGGCAGCTGGTTGGCGCAGTGTGCTCGGTGACCCCACCGAGGCACTCGGTCTTGATCTAGGCAGTGCCCGCGATGCGGATGAGTTGTTGGAACGCCGCGAGAAAGTCTTGGCAGAAGTGCAGGAGCACTACTACCAACACCCACCCCAGATGGAACGCGGCTGGCGTGAGTATCTGATGGACACCAACGGCCGTGTGTATTTAGACATGGTGAATAACGTGGCCTCTGTCGGCCACGCACACCCACGGGTGGTGAAGGCAGCGACGAACCAGATGCGTCTGCTCAACACCAACTCTCGTTTCAACTATCACGCCATTACCGAATACGCCGAGATGATCACCGAGACGTTACCTGAGCAGTTGGACACGGTCTTCTTCGTGAACTCTGGTTCGGAAGCGGTAGACCTGGCTCTACGACTGGCGATGGCATACACCAGCCGTTCCGACATCGTCTGCATGAGTGAGTCGTATCACGGCTGGACCTATGCCAGCGATGCTGTCTCTACTTCGATCGCAGATAACCCCAACGCCTTGAGTACTCGCCCCGAGTGGATCCATACCGTGGATGCTGCCAACTCGTATCGCGGTGTTCACCGTGGTGCTGAGGCAGTGAAGTATGGCCCCGAAGCAGTCGAGGTGATCAATGGGATTGCGCAGTCAGGCAAGCCCATAGCCGGTTTCATCTCGGAGTCATACTTCGGCAACGCCGGTGGTGTTGCGCTGCCAGATGGCTACCTCGAACAGGTCTATGCGGCTGTTCGTGCGCAGGGCGGCCTCGCCATTGCGGACGAAGTCCAGGTTGGCTTCGGCCGCCTAGGTCAGTGGTTCTGGGGCTTCCACCAGCAAGGAGTCATTCCGGACATCGTTGCCGTGGCAAAGTCGATAGGTGGCGGTCATCCCATTGGTGCCGTGATCACTAGCCGTGAGATTGCGAACCGTTACCGCACTCAGGGCTACTTCTTCTCCTCCACCGGCGGCTCACCCGTCTCGAGCGAAATTGGCAAGGCCATTCTAGGCATCATCAAGGATGAGGGCTTGCAGGAGAACGCTCTGACGGTGGGAAGCCACCTACAGCAGCGCCTGCAGAGCCTGTCGGAGAAGTACCCCATCGTGGGCAGGGTTCACGGTTCTGGTCTCTACCTCGGTCTCGAATTCATTCGAGATACCGAGTCTCTCGAACCGGCAACGGAAGAAACAGAGGCGATATGTAATCGTCTACTGGAGCTCGGTGTCATCATGCAGCCCACCGGGGATTACCAGAACGTGCTAAAGATCAAGCCACCTCTGGTGGTCACCATGGATTCGGTGAACTACTTCGTGGACATGCTGGAGCACGTCTTGGAGACCGGCTACTAAATCGAGGGTGTGACGCGCTGAGCCAGGATGGCCACGCGGCGTTCGCCGAGGCGGGTCAAGAACAGCGTTGCGCTGTTCTTGCCTGTGAGGCCCAGTTTCTTCCTAAACTCTGCCGGGTCAATATCCACGCCACGCTTCTTGATTTCGAGTGTGCCAATGCCCCGAGCCTTGAGTTCCTTTGCCAACACCTTCACATCGAGGGCGAACTCCTGCACAACCTCAAAGCAGGTGGCAAAGGGGGAGTGCACCTCAGTGTTACTAGACATGTAAGCAATGTGCTCATCGAGCATGTGTGTGCCCAGCGTTCTGGCTAGATCACCTATGAGCCGTGCACGGATGACGGCACCATCTGGTTCATAGAGGTAGCTATCCAGTTCTCCCACCTCGGCATCAGCTGAGTCGGCAACAGCGGTCAGCTCATGCATGCCGTCGGCATGAAGAATCAGCGCCGCACGGGTGATGCCCTCTCGTGCGAGGGGGCCAAACCACAGCCCAACCTCCACCACGTCGCCTCCCACAGAGATCCACTGTGCTTCACAATTGTCTGGAATGAGTTCGCGGTCAAAACCGGGACCCAGTTTGATGCCGGTGGGCAACTTCTCGGCCAGACCAAAGGCAAAGTCGAGGGAGGGGGTGTAGTCCTCGGAGCGAGCAAGCCTATTCGTGTTGGAGTGTCCTGCGGTTCGACGTGCGGGGTCGAGATAGACCGACTCCACACCCGAGAGGTCAGCATCTTCGGCAAGGCAGTGGTGTACCTGTGCTTCGGGGAAAGGCGCCAGGTTGTAGGTGGTGATGGCAGCGGTCACTTCATCCGCGTCCACCGCCAGCACACGTAAACCAGCACCGGCAAATGCCAGTGCATCGGCACCAATTCCGCAGCCCAAATCCGCAACGCTTGTGAGCCCTGCGCGAACATAACGGCTGGCATGCAGTGCTGCTACAGGAAGCCTGGTTGCCTGTTCCAGCCCAGCCTCGGTGAAGAGCATGCGGTTGGCGAAGTCGCCAAACTTGGTCGCAGCTTTGCTGCGCAGTTTGGCCTGCGTGAGCACAGTGGCCACTAATGACGGGGAATTTCCCTCTTTGCGCAGCTGCGCCACCATCTTCAGCACGTCGGTGTTGGATGTGTAAGCAGGCAGAGAGTCCAGTAACGCCACCGCCTCGGGGGTGAGTAATTCGCGTAGTTCTGCGCTCTCCATGGTTGTAAACCTACCAAGAGTAAAGCTGGCACTCACATTGCGCGAGTGCTAGTTCACGCCGTACACTCGTAGTTAGCACTCGACGGGTTCGGGTGCTAATCCCATACTTAGTTCAAGAAAGAGGTCAACCGTGTCGGTCGCCATCAAGCCGCTCGAAGATCGCATTGTTATCAAGCAGGTTGAAGCCGAGCAGACCACTGCTTCCGGTCTCGTTATTCCTGACACTGCCAAGGAAAAGCCCCAGGAGGGCGTTGTCGTTGCAGTAGGCCCCGGCCGCATTGACGACAACGGTAACCGTGTTCCTCTGGACATCGCCGAAGGCGACAAGGTTATCTACTCCAAGTACGGTGGAACCGAAGTGAAGTACGCAGGCGAGGAGTACCTTGTACTCTCCGCTCGTGACGTACTCGCAATCGTGGTTCGATAACACACATTCTCTAGTTGTGGCCCTGGATTCGTCCGGGGCCACAACTGTTTAAAATAGTGTGAGCCTGGCTCGCGAACCGTCCGGAACACTGCCAAGCTCTAAGGGCTACTGCCCGCCACTACCTCAATGATATCTCAGGAGTAGTGTGGAGTCATGACTTCTCCCGCATCTAACGTGCCAGAGAAGCTCTCTCGCTCCGGCCTGTTCTATGCCTTTGGTGCATATGGTCTCTGGGGACTCTTCCCTCTCTACTTCCTCATGCTGGAGCCAGCAACACCCTTCGAGGTTGTTGGCTACCGTATTCTCTTCTCCCTGCTGTTCTGTGCATTCCTTATTGCGGTAACCAGGAAGTGGAAGCAACTCTTCGCAATCATGGCTCAGCGAAAGCTCATGCTCACCTTAGGTGTGGCAGCGGTGCTGATCTATATCAACTGGCAGGTCTTCATCATCGCGGTGTTGAGTAACCAGATTGTGGAGTCCTCTCTTGGCTACTTCATTAACCCCATCGTCACAGTGGTGTTGGGTGTTCTGGTGTTGCGCGAGAAGCTCCGCAAGACCCAATGGGTTGCCGTGGGTATCAGTTTCATTGCGGTCATCGTTCTCACCGTGAGCTATGGCAACATTCCCTGGATCTCGCTGACCCTGGCAGGATCCTTCGGTCTGTACGGATTGATCAAGAAGCGCACAGGTGGTGTCGTAGACGCCATCAGTGGCCTCACCATCGAAACCATCTGGATGACGCCGGTGGCGATCATCCAGTTGATTATTGTCTCCAACATGGTGGGTCTGACCTTCTTTGGTTATGGCGTTCCCCACACCCTGCTCCTGGCTTCGGCAGGTGTGGTCACCGCAGTTCCGCTGATCATGTTTGGTGCGGGCGCTCGCAGGCTTCCCCTTACTGCCATTGGCCTGATTCAGTACTCCACCCCGGTGTTTTCGTTCTGTATGGCGGTCTTTGTGCTGCATGAACCCATGCCACCGGTTCGCTGGGTTGGCTTCTTCATCATCTGGGCAGCCCTGATCGTGCTCACGGTCGACATGCTGCGCCACGGTAAAGCAAACAGACTTGCCCGCGCAGCAGAAGAGCTCACGATTGAGTAGCCAGTAGTGACGAGTGATTACTTAAATACCCGTCCTTGATGCCACAGTTCGGTGTAGTTATTTCCCCCTGGTACACCAGATTCACCGTGGGCAATATTGTTTGGTTTGTACAGCGCCAACAATTCCTTTTCGCGTGTTTCAAAAACCTTGTCCGAACCTCGATGAACGAATTCACCGGTGTGATAATTCACGCCTGGAACTAATCCGATTGCTGCAATTGCTGACCCTAGGAGGGTAGGCCCGGTAACACAGAGAGGTGTATTGCCCAGTACGCGATTGTCGCAATTGAATTGCACCATTTCAATTGCGCGCTTGAGTGAGGGGCTACCCGCACGTGAATAGAACATGCTCGTAGAAATCGACCATGGGGCAGGTTCATCATGGACATCTTTGAACAAATACATAGTGCATTCAGAAACGTCTGGTGGTTCCGATACAAAAAAATTATTCAAGTCGGTGTACCAGCCCCCAAAGGTATACAGCAAGTAATAGCTAGCAAGATCAGACTTGTAGGCCAGAGGAATGAGGGAATTGAAATTTTTCAGTAACGCAAAATCACGACGCGCTCTCATCAACTCTTCGACATCCTGACGGGACCACACTTTCATCGTGTGTCGAGGAAAATAGTGAGCAATCGACTCCGCATTCGCAGGAGTCTCTTTCATAGTCGGTTCTTCACTGAAGTATGTGAGATGAATAGTGAGATGGTTCTCATTTTTGGAGAATGTCACAGTTGGTCCTCTCGCTGTGAACATCGATACTTTGCAATTACCTGATTACGGCTCGGATATTTGTCCTATTGAACTAACTTTATTCGGCGGAACTTGTCATTTATTGAGCAGGTTCACTCCTTGCAGAGCTCACGCGTGCCTGCCAAGTGATGACGGAGTAACTCGATACTGTTGAGCGGTAAGTTCGCTACGACGAAATGGGTAACCGTGGGTAAAAGTAAGTTTGCTTTCGCGATTGTCGCAGGCGCTGTTGCGCTGAGCTTGGCCGGATGCTCCGGTGGCTCTGCAGTTGTTCCCACCGCAACCCCCACACCCGTCACGCCTTCCGGTGATGGCATCCTGCGCATCGGTGACATGACTCCCGTCTCGGGTGACTTGGCTGCCTATGCAGCAGCTCAGGCAGCAGGTGTTGATCTAGCTGCCCAGGAAGTCAACGAGCAAGGTGGCTACAACAAGGTTCCAGTTGAGGTCATTCACCGCAACGCCGGTGATGGTGACCCTGCCGCCACCGAAGCCAGCTTCAATGACCTCGTCTCCCGCGGAGTCGATGTCATCATCGCTCCCGCTTCGGCAACTGTTGTGGCAACTCTGCAAGAACTGGTTGCCAAGAACGACAGCAACGTAGCGATTGTGTCGATTGCGAACGCAAAGACCGCACCCAAAGGCGCAGAGGTCAAGGCCATCTCTCCAGATGAGACCCTCAGCAAGCGTCTCAAGGCTTCCGACCCCAGCGTGACCGAACTGGGCTACGGCGCAGAAGCTTATGACCTAGCAACTGCGACCATCCTCGCTGCCACCGTCACCAAGGATGACGGCGGAGCGTCCATCACCCAGGGCATGCTTGCTGTGAGCAACCAGGCAGGCTTCCCCTGCACCAGCTACGGCATGTGTGTTTCGGCTGTGGGAGATAAGCAACCCATCAACTACACCGGCCCTGCAGGTCAGATTAACTACGACACCAAGACCGGTGTTGCCTACTTCGGCAAGACCATTGAGGCTGCAAAGAAGTAGCGCAACGCACGATTTCTTCACGAAAGGCCCGAAAACTGCTGTTTTCGGGCCTTTTTTGACGTTTTCTTTCGCTATCAAACAGTTTGTTACCTAGTTGTAACCATGAAATGTTGTTTCAAGAAACAACTTGCGCCTAGTTTGGAATTACAACAGAGCGCATTGTCGTGCTCTGGTCAAATAATCACCAAGGAGTACCATGCGAGAAATTTCTCTCCGCACTCGTGCACTCGGTGGTCTCGCTCTCGCAGCTACCTCGGCACTCGTGCTCGCAGGTTGCGCTAGCGGATCAACCGACAGCGGCTCTGCAGAAACTGCTTACAAGGCAGCAGACTGTGCAGCTGACAGCACTAGCGACAACACCTTCAAGGTAGGAACCCTCCTGCCAATCACTGGTTCACTCGCCTTCCTCGGCCCACCCGAAATCGCTGGTGTTGGTCTTGCAGTAGCAGACATCAACGCAGCTGGTGGCGTCAACGGTAAGGACGCCTGCCTCTACAGCACCGACTCCGGTGACTCTAGCGACATGTCTGTTTCTACCGCTTCGGCAGAAGACCTCATCAAGCAGAAGGTATCGGTTGTACTTGGTGCAGCTTCTTCCTCCGTATCTCTCAACGTTGTTGACTCGTTCACCGAGGCTGGCATCGTAGAGATTTCTCCTGCTAACACCTCTGCAGCTCTTTCCGGCTACAGCCCCTTCTACTTCCGCACTGCACCACCAGACACCGTACAGGGCTCTGCTCTCGGTCAGCTGATCACCGGTGACGGAAACTCAAAGGTTGCTTTCCTCGTATTCAACGACTCCTACGGAACCGGTCTTCGTGACTCGACCGAGGCTTCAATCGTTGAAGCTGGTGGCTCCGTTGTTTACGGTGGCAAGGGTAAGGGCCAGGAGTTCCCTCCTGCTCAGACCACCTTCTCCTCCGAGGTAACTGCTGCTCTGGCTACTCAGCCTGACGCACTCGTAGTTATCGCATTCGACGAGACCAAGGCAATCATCCCCGAGCTCGTAGCTCAGGGTTGGGACATGGCTAACACCTACTTCACCGATGGAAACACCGGATCCTTCGAGAAGGACTTTGAAGCAGGTACCCTCGAAGGTGCTCAGGGAACCATCCCTGGTGCAGCTCCTTCGGACGAGCTGAAGGCACTCCTCGGCAAGTACTGGTCTGACGTTCAGGGCGAAGAGCTCACTGACTTCAGCTACGCTGCAGAGTCCTACGACGCAACCATGCTTGCAGCTCTTGCTGCAACCAAGGGCGGCGACAACACCCCTAAGACCATCCAGGCTAACCTGGCTGCTGTTTCGGGTGCTAACGGTGGCGAAAAGTGCACCACCTACGCTGACTGTGTCAAGCTCATCAAGGATGGCAAGGACATCCAGTACCAGGGTCCTTCTTCGGTAGGTCCTTTCAACGCTAAGAATGACCCTTCATCGGCATTCATTGGTATCTACAAGTACAACAACAAGAACGTTCCAGTATGGGCGTCCGCTGTTGAGGGTAAGTCCTAAACAGTAGTTGCACTGAAACAGCACCCCCCGGGCTTCGGCCCGGGGGGTGCTGTTATTTCACCCTATGAAATAAGTCTCTGTGTTACATGGCCCTGCATCCCTGTAACTAAGCGGATGTTGCTCTTTTGGGCGCGAACTAAATCCTTTTCCAGAACGTATCAAATTCAGCATTGTTCTAGCTTGGGCATGGTTTATCACCTGTGAACCATTCCATTTTCAAAGGAGCAACATGCGCGATCTTTCACTTCGCACGCGTGCACTCGGAGGAATTGCTCTAGCAGCAACGTCAGCACTCGTGCTGGCCGGCTGTGCGAGTGGATCTACCGACACCAATGCAGACGCAACAACCTATTCCGCAGCTAACTGTGCGGCAGATAGCACGAGCGAGAACACCTTCAAGGTAGGAACCCTCCTGCCCGTAACTGGTAACCTCGCCTTCCTCGGCCCAGCAGAAATCGCTGGTGCAGGTCTTGCAGTAGCAGACATCAATGCAGCAGGTGGCGTAAACGGCACCGACGCCTGCATTTACGGCACTGACTCAGGTGACTCCAGCGACATGTCTGTTTCGACAGCATCAGCTGAAGACCTGATCAAGCAGAAGGTTTCCTTCGTTCTTGGTGCGGCTTCTTCTTCCGTATCGCTCAACGTTGTTGACGCCATTACTGAAGCTGGAATTGTTCAGATTTCTCCTGCAAACACTGCAGCAGCCCTTTCTGGCTACAGCCCCTTCTACTTCCGTGTTGCACCACCAGACACCGTTCAGGGTGACGCACTCGGACAGCTCATCAGTGGTGACGGTAACGCCACCACCGCATTCCTCGTATTCAACGACTCCTACGGAACCGGTCTTCGTGACTCGACCGAAAAGGCAATTGTTGAAGCAGGCGGATCTGTCGTTTACGGCGGTAAGGGCCAGGGCCAGGAGTTCCCTCCTTCCCAGACCACCTTCTCCTCTGAGGTAACCGCTGCTCTTGCTCAGAAGCCAGATGCACTTGTTGTTATCGCTTTCGACGAGACCAAGGCAATCATCCCTGAGCTCGTAGCTCAGGGTTGGGACATGTCACACACCTACTTCGTTGACGGCAACACCAGCTCCTTCGAGAAGGACTTTGAAGCCGGCACCCTCGAAGGTGCTCAGGGAACCATCCCTGGTGCAGCTCCTTCAGATGAACTGAAGAAGCGTTTTGGCAAGTACTGGTCTGATGTTCAGGGCGGCGAACTCTCTGACTTCATCTACGCAGCTGAGTCATACGACGCAACTACTCTTGCAGCTCTTGCAGCGACCAAGGGTGGCGCAACCACACCAGAGGCTATCCAGGCAAACCTGGCCGCTGTCTCCGGTGCTAACGGTGGCGAAAAGTGCACCACTTACGCTGACTGCGTGAAGCTGATCAAAGATGGCAAAGAAATCCACTACCAGGGCCCATCCTCGGTTGGACCTTTCAATGCTCTGAATGATCCTTCATCAGCATTTGTTGGTATTTACAAGTTCAACAACAAGAACGTGCCCCTGTGGTCGTCAGCTGTTGAGGGTAAGTCCTAACGAGTTCTACCCTGTGGCGTGAACACGTCTCAGTTCACGCCACAGGAACCTCGCTCGTGGTGATTTGAGCGAATACACAAGATGCTCCGAGAAATTCTTCTCGGAGCATCTTTGTTGTTTTTGGGTTATTCCCACTCAATAGTTCCTGGTGGCTTGCTGGTGACATCCAGAACGACGCGGTTCACGCCAGCAACCTCATTAGTAATGCGGTTTGAGATCTTGGCGAGCAGGTCATAGGGCAGACGTGTCCAGTCTGCAGTCATGGCGTCTTCAGACGACACAGGGCGCAAGACAATGGGGTGGCCGTAGGTGCGACCATCACCCATGACGCCCACCGAGCGAACATCTGCCAGAAGAACAACAGGGCACTGCCAGATCTCGTCATCCAGACCGGCTGCGGTGAGCTCGTGACGCACAATTGCGTCTGCTTCACGCAGGAGATCCAGACGTTCCTGAGTAATCTCACCTACGATGCGAATACCGAGACCCGGACCAGGGAAGGGCTGGCGTCCCACGATTTCGTGAGGAAGACCGAGTTCGCGTCCAATGGCTCGCACTTCGTCCTTGAACAGTGCACGCAGAGGCTCTACAAGCTCGAACTGCAGGTCTTCAGGAAGTCCACCCACGTTGTGGTGGCTCTTGATGTTGGCAGTTCCACTGCCACCACCAGATTCCACCACGTCGGGGTAGAGGGTTCCTTGAACTAAGAACTTGATGGGTTCACCATCGGCAGCAGCTTCGGCCATGAGGTCACGTTCTGCCTGCTCGAAGGTGCGAATGAATTCGCGGCCAATAATCTTGCGCTTGGTTTCAGGGTCGCTCACGCCAGCGAGGGCGTTCAAGAACTGCTCGCGCACGTCCACAGTCACCAAACGAATACCGGTTGCCTTGACGTAGTCTTCTTCAACCTGGCGGCGCTCGTCTTGGCGCAGGAGACCGTGGTCAACGAACACACAGACCAGCTGGTCGCCCACTGCCTTGTGAACTATGGCTGCAGCTACTGCAGAGTCAACTCCACCAGAAAGACCGCAGATAACGCGTCCTGTGCCAACCTGGGCGCGGATGGCAGCGACCTGGGTCTCAATGACGTTCTCGCTGTTCCAGTCCGCTGGAAGCCCAGCACACTTGTGTAGGAAGTTCTCCAGTAGATCTTGACCACACTCAGAGTGCTTCACCTCAGGGTGCCACTGAACGCCGTAGAGACGGCGTTCGTCGTTGGCGAAGGCAGCAACAGGAGTTGCTTCCGTCGAGGCAACGACAGTAAAGCCGGCAGGGGCGGTGGCGACCTGGTCGCCATGGCTCATCCACACGGTCTGTGAGGTGGGCTGACCGCCCACGAGTGCGTGGTCTGCCTTGATGGCAACATCGGTTGCACCGTATTCGCGGCCGCCGGTCTGCGCAACAGTTCCACCCAGAGCCTGAGCCATCACCTGGAAGCCGTAGCAAATACCAAAGACGGGAATACCCAGTTCCAAGATGGCGGGGTCGAGAGAGGGTGAACCAGGTTCGTAGACGCTGGAAGGACCACCAGAGAGCACAATACCCACGGGGTTCTTCGCGGTTACCTCAGCAGCGGTAATGGAGTGAGGAACAATCTCGGAATACACACCGGCTTCGCGCACGCGACGTGCAATGAGCTGAGCGTATTGTGCGCCGAAGTCAACGACGAGGACGGGCTGGGGCTGCGTCACGCGGCCTCTCCTTTTACTGGGGTGGTTGTGGTGTCCTGTGTTGCCAGGAATTCCACAACCTGCTTGGCATAGAAGTGTTCAACAACGAAAGAAAGTCCGGGCACGATTCCACCCAGGGCAATAATGAGGAGCTTGCCAAAGCTCCAACGCATCATGGACCAGATGCGGAAGCCAGAGAAGAGGTAGGCAACATAAAGCCAGCCGTGAATAATCAAGATGCCAATAGAGAGGTTGACGGCGGTCACCGTGTCCGAAGGAACCAGAGCAATGAAGCCGTGTGGACCAAAGGCTTCAATCTCAAAACCTGGCTCCAGGAACACAAAGTCTCCGGTGGCCGCATCAGTCATGCCGCCAGGCATGACTAGCGCCCAGTCTCGGGCGTCGATGCAGTACTTCAAGATCATCTCTGCCACCAGCAGCAGAAGGAATGTACCGGTCACATAAGACATGACCTTGTAGAACTTCAGGGCCCCCGGAATTCGTGGGATATCAACGGCGCGTGGGGCTAGTGGCATGGCTCTAGTTTACTTTGCCTCGAGCTGTACTTTTTCTTCGAGTTCACGCTCGTAGGCGTCTTTGACCAGGCGCCACCAGATGTAGAACGCGAAGCCGGCGAAGACGATCCATTCGATGGCGTAGAAGATGTTGAGCCAGTTAATAGTGCCTTCGTTCATGGGTGGCACAGACTCAATGGCTTCAAGACCAGATGGTGCGTTATCTGCCACGAGGTAGCCCTCATAGACCGGGCCGGAGAAGTCTGGCCACAGGTTCACCAGCGATGCCACCGACAGGGTGTTCTCCGCAAAGGGGCTCAGCTGCGCAGAGGGCACCATCGGTGCTTCGGTGGGCATGAAGCGTCCGGTCACGGTTGAAGGCTCAGCTACAGGCTCAGATGAGAGGGCGTCCTTCACAGCCACAGCATCTGCCTCGGTGGAACTCCAGCCCAATGCCACCGGCAAGGAAGCATCAGGGGTAATCATTCGCCCCACAACCCACCAACCGCTTTCACCGTGGTTCAGTCGGCCCTGAAGCAGGGTGTAAGCATCGGGTTGGAGGTAACCGGTGACTTCGGTCATGTGACCGCCGGCAATCTCGGAAACAGGAACACCAGGTTCTTGCAGCTCTTGCAGAGGAACAATCTGTTCAGAAACGGTGTCCACCGGCTGGGCAGCAAGAACAGCACGACCTAACTGCCACTGCCCCAACCAGGCAAAGACAGCAGCCAGAGCCATCACAAAGAGCAGGAAGGCAATCCAGCGAAGTTTCAGTGCAGTGCGCAGCATGACTAAACCGGCATCTCCGTAATGGAGGGAGCAGCGGTGCGAATCGCGTTGGCGGCCTCGTCCGTGGTTTGCTGCTCGGCAGCAAACTCTGCCTCAATACCGAGTCGGAAGTTCTTCACTTCCTTCTTCTCGGTCGCAGCACTCCAGCCCAGCAGTGAGCCCATGATCTTTCCCACCACAGCAGCAGCTTCTAAACCGCGGTCGCGGGTTTCAATGGTGAAACGTGTGCGACGAGAGAGCACATCTTCGATGTGCATGGCACCCTCGTGGGTGACCGCATAGGTGACTTCTGCCAGCAGGTAGTCAGGGTTGCCCGGCAGAGATTCAGCCTGGCTGGGATCCTCGGCGATGATGGCCAGCAGATCATCGGCCATCGAGCCATAACGGTTCAGCAGGTGCTCCACCACATGCTTGGGAAGCCCTGCACGTGCAGCTGTGCGCGTGCGACGGTTCCAGGCGGCCTTGTAACCAGAAGCACCCAACAGAGGAACAGAGGCGGTCACGCTGGCAGGGATTGAACCCTCGCCTGCGGTCGCATTGAGTTCTTCCACGGCGGCATCCACCGCGTCATGAGCCATGACGCGGTAGGTGGTCCACTTACCGCCTGCAACCAAGACCAAGCCAGGCTTGGGCTTGACCACCACGTGTTCACGGCTGAGCTTGGTCGTGGATTCGGAGTCCCCAGCAAGCAGGGGACGCAGTCCCACATACACACCCTCGATGTCGTCGTGGGTAATGGGGTCATCGAGCACGGCATTGACGTGATCGAGCACGTATTGAATATCTGTGGCAGTAGCAGAAGGGTGTGCCTTGTCGTAGTGCCAGTCAGTATCGGTGGTGCCAATGATCCAGTGGCGACCCCACGGAATCACAAAGAGCACAGACTTCTCGGTGCGCAGCAGCAGGCCCATCACCGACTTGAAGCGATCACGCGGAACCACAATGTGGATGCCTTTCGATGCCCGCACGCGCAGCGTGCCACCATCGTGGACGAGCTCCTGGGTAGTTCCGGTCCACACACCAGTGGAGTTGATGACCTGCTTGGCGCGGATGGGGAAGGTTTTCCCGGTTTCCACATCCTTCACCGTGACACCAACAACCTGACCCCGCTCCTGCAGGAAACCCACCACTTCGGTGCGGTTCGCCGCGTGGGCGCCGTTGGCGACCGCAGTGCGAACCAGGTTCACCACGTAGCGGGCGTCATCAACACGGCCGTCGTAATAGCTCATGCCGCCGATGATGCCGGAGGAGCGCAGGCTGGGTGCTGCTAAAGCAATCTGGCGCTTGCTCAGGTGGCGATGGTGTCCGACGCCGGGGCGACGGCCACCGGCATAGGAAAAGATGTCATAGAGCAGCATGCCTGCACCCACATAGGCACGCTCCCAGAAGGGGTGCTCCACGGGGTAGAGGAAACGAATCGGCTTGACCAGGTGGGGAGCCAATTGCTGCAGTAGCAAGCCACGCTCGGTGAGCGCTTCCTGCACCAGGTGGAAGTCGAGTTGTTCGAGGTAGCGAATACCACCGTGTACCAGCTTGGAGGAGCGGCTCGACGTTCCCGCAGCCCAGTCCTGAGCTTCGACCACACCCACGTTCAGTCCGCGGGTTGCCGCATCTAGAGCACAACCAGCACCGACAATGCCGCCACCAATTATGAGAATGTCGAGTTCTTCACTGGCCATCGCGGCAAGTGCTTCAGCACGGGATTGCGCGTTGAGCACACCTTCGGCGAAGGCCCGTGATGAAGAAGGAGAAGACATTAGATCGTGGTGTTAGGCGTGGGCGCAGTTGCAGCAGAGCTGCCGGCTGCGCTGTAAGGGGCAACAACAACCTCAACACGTTGGAACTCTTTTAAGTCGGAGTAGCCAGTGGTTGCCATGGAGCGGCGCAGAGCACCGACAATGTTGGCGGTGCCATCTGCCACCTCGGCAGGGCCGTAGAGCAGCTGCTCCAGCGGAGCAACTTGACCCACCTGCACGCGGCTACCGCGAGGAAGCTCACCGTGGTGTGCCTCGTGGCCCCAGTGCCATCCACCACCAGGAGCATCGGTAGCACGGGCCAGTGCAGAACCAAGCATCACAGCGTCAGCACCGCAGGCAATGGCCTTGACCACGTCACCAGAAGTACCCAGACCACCATCTGCAATGACGTGAACGTAGCGTCCACCAGATTCATCCATGTAGTCACGGCGTGCACCGGCAATGTCTGCAATTGCGGTAGCCATCGGTGCGTGAATACCCAGAGTTGCACGGGTTGTCGAAGCAGCACCGCCACCGAAGCCCACCAGCACACCGGCTGCGCCGGTGCGCATCAGGTGCAAGGCTGCGGTGTAGGTGGCTGCGCCACCAACAATGACAGGAACATCGAGTTCATAGATGAACTTCTTGAGGTTCAGTGCCTCGGTCTCCTTCGAAACATGCTCGGCAGAAACGGTGGTGCCACGGATGACAAAGAGATCCACACCCGCGTTGACCACGGTTTGGTAGAACTCCTGGGTGCGCTGAGGAGACAGCGCAGCTGCCACGGTCACGCCCGAGGCACGAACCTCAGCCAGACGAGCAGTGATGAGCTCGGCCTTGATGGGCTCGGCATAGATCTCCTGCATGCGCTTCGTTGCGGTAGCAGCAGGCAGTGAACGAATCTCAGAGAGGATGGGCACGGGGTTCTCGTAGCGCGTCCACAAACCCTCAAGGTTCAGAACACCCACACCACCGAGTTTGCCCATAGCAATAGCGGTCTCGGGGGAGACCACCGAGTCCATGGGTGCCGCCAAGATAGGAATCTCGAACTGGTATGCATCAATACCCCAGCTGACCGAGACATCCTGAGGGTCGCGGGTGCGACGGCTGGGGACAACAGCAATGTCGTCGAAGGCAAAGGCACGACGAGCACGCTTGGAGCGGCCAATCTCAATTTCAGTCACGGTGATTCCCCAGGTCTGTCTTACTTACGGTAGTTCGGAGCTTCGACAACCATCTGGATGTCGTGCGGGTGAGACTCTTTCAAGCCCGCAGCGGTGATGCGCACGAACTTGCCCTTAGAGCGAAGCTCATCAATGGTGCGTGCACCGACATAGAACATGGACTGGCGCAAACCACCCACCAGCTGGTGAGCCACAGCAGCCAGAGGACCACGGTAGGCAACTCGGCCCTCAATACCTTCAGCAATGAGCTTGTCATCACTGGGAACATCAGACTGGAAGTAGCGGTCCTTGGAGTAGGAGGTGCGCTCGCCACGGGTCTGTAGGGCACCCAAGGAACCCATGCCGCGGTAGCTCTTGTACTGCTTGCCGTTGTCAAAGACCAGGTCTCCTGGGCTCTCGTCGCATCCTGCGAAGAGAGAGCCCAGCATGACCGACTCAGCACCAGCAACCAGTGCCTTAGCAATGTCACCGGAGTACTGCAGACCACCATCGGCAATAACAGGAACACCGGCAGGGCCAGCGGCCTGGTAGGCCTCCCAGATAGCGGTGACCTGGGGAACACCCACACCTGCCACCACACGCGTGGTGCAGATAGAACCAGGACCCACACCGACCTTAATGCCGTCAGCGCCGGCATCCACCAGTGCCTGCGCACCAGAGCGGGTTGCCACGTTGCCACCGATCACATCAATGTGAGCAAAGGAAGGGTCAGCCTTGAGCTTCTTAATGATTTCCAGCACACCAGCAGAGTCACCGTTGGCGGTGTCGACAACGAGAACGTCCACGCCAGCATCGCGCAGCGCCTCGGCGCGCTGCCAGGCGTCACCGAAGAAACCAATAGCTGCACCGACGCGCAAGCGTCCGGCTTCATCCTTGGTTGCGTCGGGGTACTTCTCTGACTTGTCAAAGTCTTTGGTGGTAATCAAACCGGTGAGCTTGCCCGCACCATCGACAATGGGCAGCTTCTCAATCTTGTTCTTGGCCAGCAGGGCAATAGCCTCATCGCGGGAGACACCCACCGATGCGGTGATCAACGGCATCGAGGTCATGATGTCCGAGACCTTCAAGTTCTGCTTATCTGCATCAGAAACGAAGCGCATGTCACGGTTGGTGACAATACCGACCAGTGTTCCTTCCGCGTCCACTACCGGAAGACCGCTCACACGGAACTGACCACACATGCGGTCAACCTCTGCGACGGTTGCGTCCGCAGTGGTGGTCACCGGGTTGGTGATCATTCCGGACTCGGAACGCTTCACCTTGTCCACTTGGTCTGCCTGGTCCTCTATAGAGAGGTTGCGGTGCAAGATGCCAATACCGCCTTGGCGGGCCATGGCAATAGCCATGCGGGCCTCGGTCACGGTGTCCATGGCCGACGAGATCAACGGCTTAGAAAGAGTAATGCGACGAGTGAAACGGCTGGAGGTATTTGCCTCGCTGGGAATGACGTCTGTATGCCCTGGCAGCAACAACACGTCGTCGTAGGTGAGTCCAACAAATCCGAATGGATCGTTCTGGGCCATGAATCCCTCTGGTTTCTTAATCTGTTCGTCTGAAATTCCGGGCAATTTTCCGCGCCGTTACAGTAATGCAACTGTCATCAAGCTTAACGTGTTGGCGCTAGGTGTCATTCCCCTACTAAAGTCATCTCTGGTCCTTTATGTCGCGGTTGTTTAACAAGCACGACATAATTGACACGTATCGTCTGTCAAAGTCGACATTCGATGTAAGTAAATGGAGGGGAACACGTGACCACTAGTTCGGTTTCTCTCCCTATGGAGGTGCAGTGGTAAACACAGCTTTAGCGCGCCGCTCCAGCCCCGTAAACCTGAGATTGATCTTCGGAGTGATCCTCGGTTTGCTGGTTCTTTCATTCACCTTGGGCACAGGCGCACCTGCTGCCCACGCCGCCAGTGACGTCTGTGTCGCTGACTCAGCAACTGGGTGTTTTAACGGAACCATCAAGGGTGTTGGTGCAGGCGTCAAAATCACTATCGACGGCAACGGAGAAAACGTTGTAGTCGAGACCGACAAGTCAGGTAAATGGAACGCTGCGGTTACCACCGCTGGTACGTACACCATCACCCTTGACGAGAAGACCCTTCCTTCGGGAGTCACCCTCAAGGGTGATGCAGTACAGACCCGCGACATCACACTTGGTTTCACCAAGGGTGCAATTTTCGCGGTTAACGGTGGAGACTCCGGCAGCGCTGACGGCGGCTCAACTCCCACTGATACTGCTTCTCAAGGATTCAACTGGGACCGCCTTGCACAGCAGGTCGTCTCCGGTCTTCGACTAGGTCTACTCCTTGCACTGGCCTCTATTGGTCTGTCCCTCATCTACGGAACCACTGGTCTGTCCAGCTTCTCTCACGCAGAGCAGGTCACCCTCGGTGGTCTGTTGGGATACACCTTCGCCAACGTTCTTGGTCTGAACATCTTCCTCACCATCTTCATCGTGATGGTCATCACCGGTGCAACCGGTTATGTCCAAGACGCGGTGATCTGGAGGCCACTGCGTAAGAAGGGCCTGAGCCTGACCCAGATGATCATTGTGACCATCGGTTTGGCACTTGCTCTGCAGTACACCTTCCAGATGATCTGGGGTGCAAAGACCATCCGCATCATGAAGAACAACCCCGAGACCTTCACCATTGGTCCCGTCACCTTGACCTACGAGTCGGTATGGGCAATGGGCCTCGCGGTGATCGTTCTCATCTTGGTAGGTCTGTTCCTGCTCAAGACCCGCACGGGACGCGCAACCCGCGCCGTATCGGACAACCCAGCACTTGCTGCAGCCTCCGGTATCGACGTGGACCGCATCATTCGCCTGGTTTGGGTTATCGCCACCGCACTCGCTGGTCTCTCCGGTGTCTGCCTTGGTCTTGTCCTCAACGGCATCAACTGGCAGACAGGTATGCAACTCCTGCTGCTCATGTTCGCCGCAGTTACCCTCGGTGGTCTCGGAACCGCCTTCGGTGCACTGGTTGGTTCGCTCATCATCGGTATGACCGTCGAGCTCGCCAACTTCGTCGTACCTGGTGACTTCAAATACGCAACAGCCCTTGTGCTTCTGATTATCATCCTGCTGGTTCGTCCACAGGGTATCTTCGGTCGCAAAGAGCGGATCGGTTAAGGAGGACAGTCATGGATATGTGGTTAAAAGTCATCTATGACATGTCGGCGAACATGATTCTGCCGACCACCGCTGCCTTTGCTATCGCAGCAATTGGTCTGAACGTTCACTTCGGTTTCACCGGTCTGTTGAACATGGGTCAAGCGGGCTTCATGCTCATTGGTGCATACGGCTTCGCCGTCTCCACCATCATGGGCTTCCCCTTCTGGGCAGCAACCCTGGTCACCATTGGTGCTGGTGTTCTCTTCGCTCTGCTTCTGGGTATTCCAACCCTGAAACTGCGAGGCGACTATCTGGCCATTGTGACCATTGCCGCCGCGGAAATTGTCCGCATGGTTGGTCGTGCGTCGGTACTGAACTCCGTTACCGGTGGTTCTAACGGTCTCCCCGGTGAGACCTACCGCAACACCTTCAGTGCTCTGTCCCCATTCCCTGACGGACAGACCACCATCTTGTGGTTCACCTTCGACAACACCGGTGTTAACGGTTGGTTCATCCGTATCGTTGCCTGGTCACTGGTAGTTATCTTCGCCATCCTGGTGTGGCTGCTCATGCGCAGCCCCTGGGGTCGTGTGATCAAGGGCATCCGTGAAGACGAAGACGCAGTTCGCAGCCTCGGCAAGAACGTCTTCGCCTTCAAGATGCAGTCACTGATCATCGGTGGTGTTCTCGGTGCTATCGGCGGTATGTTCTACGTCCTGCCCACCTCAGTACAGCCAGATGCTCTCGGTCGTAACATGACCTTCCTCATCTGGACCGCGATGCTCCTCGGTGGTGCTGCCACCATCTGGGGTCCCGTACTCGGTTCCATCCTGTTCTTCGCACTGCGTATCTTCATTCAGGGCACCGTGGACATCATTGTCCCCGACGCCATCTTGAACACGCAGCAGACCGAACAGTTCTCATGGATCATGGTGGGTGTCGCACTGATGCTGCTGGTGATCTTCAGGCCTCAAGGAATCTTGGGTGATAAGAAGGAGCTGAACTTCAATGTCTAATGCAACTCAGAAGACAGCTACTGAAGCTCGTGCAGAGCTGAAGAGCGTTCCTCACACCCCCGGTGCCCCAAAGCCCGACGCCATCCTCGTGGTCGATAACATCGTCCGTGACTTCGGTGGTAACCGTGCTGTGGACGTCGACCACGTCGAGGTTCAGCGCGGTGTTATCACCGCACTGATCGGCCCCAACGGTGCCGGTAAGACAACCTTCTTCAACCTCATCACCGGATTCGACCAGCCCTCTTCTGCAAAGAAGGTCTTTGGTGGTCCTTCCGCTGACAAGGCTGCGAAGTGGTCCTTCAACGGCAAGCTCCTGGGAAACACCTCAGCAGCTTCCGTAGCGAAGAGCGGAATGGTTCGCACCTTCCAGCTGACCAAGGCGCTTTCGCGCCTGACCGTGATGCAGAACATGCTTCTCGGTGCCAAGGATCAGCGTGGAGAATCCTTCCTAGCTGCTTTTGTGAAGCCACTCTGGGCAGCACAAGAGAAGGCAAACATCGAAAAGGCCGAAGATCTCCTCAAGCGCTTCAAGCTCTATGAGAAGAAGGACGACCTCGCCGGTAGCCTCTCTGGTGGTCAGAAGAAGCTGCTCGAAATGGCACGCGCTCTCATGAGTGACCCTGTCATGATCATGCTCGATGAGCCCATGGCTGGCGTGAACCCTGCACTGACTCAGTCACTGCTGGGCCACATCCAGTCGCTCCGCGACGAAGGAACCACCGTTCTCTTCGTTGAGCACGACATGCACATGGTTCGCCACATCTCAGACTGGGTTGTCGTGATGGCAGAAGGTCGCGTCGTGGCGGAAGGTCCAGCGGACACCGTCATGAGTGACCAGGCCGTGATCGATGCTTACCTCGGAGCCCACCACGACACCGACCTCGGCGATGACTCATTGCTCGAAGAAGGCGCTATGGATGCTCCTAAGAAGGAGAAGAAGTAATGGCTGAAGCAAAAAAGCCTGGTGTTGAACCCGTACTGCGCGCCGACAACCTTGTTGCTGGATACCTCCCCGGTGTAAACATCCTCAACGGATGCACCATCGAGGCATACCCTGGTGAGCTCATCGGCATCATCGGCCCTAACGGTGCCGGTAAGTCGACCCTGCTCAAGGCACTCTTCGGTCTGGTCAAGATCCGTGAAGGTTCTGTCACCCTCAACGGTGAAGACATCACAGGCTTCAAGACCAACAAGCTGGTACAGATGGGTGTGGGCTTCGTGCCACAGACCAACAACGTCTTCCCCAGCCTGACCATCCAGGAGAACCTCCAGATGGGTCTGTTCCTGCAGCCCAAGCGTCTGAACGAGCGTCTCGACGCCATCTTTGACATCTTCCCTGTGCTTGCTGACCGTCGTCAGCAAAGCGCTGGGTCGCTCTCTGGTGGTGAGCGTCAGTCCGTCGCAATGGCACGCGCCCTGATGATGGACCCTAAGGTTCTTCTTCTGGACGAGCCATCTGCTGGTCTGTCTCCCGTTCGTCAGGATGAGACCTTCATCCGCACCCGCCGTATTAACAAGGCAGGTGTCTCGGTCATCATGGTGGAGCAGAACGCTCGTCGTTGTCTCCAGATTGCTGACCGTGGATATGTTCTCGACCAGGGACGCGATGCCTACACAGGCACCGGCCGCGAGCTAGCCGATGACCCTAAGGTCATCGAGCTTTACCTCGGCACCTTGGCAAAGGATGTTGACGCGAAGTAGTTGATATTCAAAAAGAAAACCGTGGTTCCCTTTCGGGGGGACCACGGTTTTTTATTTAGGGTCGCGAATTTTGCTTCATTGAGAGTCGAACGAATTTAACTTAGCCGCTGCTCGATATGGTTTTGATAAATTTCTGTTGGCGGCAATCCAGCTGCACTAACTGCAAACTTTAGTGATGGTTCAATTCGAGAACTTGCATTGTGGAGCCGAAAATTAAAAGCGTAGCCTTTATTCATTCTCACGGTAATTGATTCTTTGGAACCATCAATTGTGTCCGTACCCAAGAGATACTCAGGGAGTGCTGTACGTTTACCTGCAAGGGACCCGTCCATATTAAATGCCTGAATTTTCACACCTGATTTTTCACTAATCAATTTGTAGAAATCATTTGATCCGATTGTGTATCTAGAGAGTGCACGGGATGAAAGCGCGGATGAATCAGATTCTTGATCCATCAAGCGGTGAAGTTCGATTTCGAATGCATCGAGAATTGGCAAGTAGATGTCATTGTGCTTATCGGGCAGGTCGGACCATAAGGCCTTTCCATCGCTAACAGTTTTTAGCTCACGAAGTGATTCAAAAATCGGTATGACCGCATGCCAATAGGTTGTGCTGCAGCCTTCAACAGAAAGTCCCCACTGCTTAACGAAATCAATCTTGTCTGAGAGCCTGGGATGTTTGAAATCGGAATGATTAGTTTTGCACGATATTCCAATTTCATCTCTTGTTGAATTAGCAATAACAACGTCTCTTACATCGCCTTTCTGGCCGCTTGCATCTCGAGCAAGTCGAATGCTAGAGGCTCCGGTTATTGCTGGGCTTCGGGACTCTCGAAGAAGGATGTGTTCCACTCCGAGCTGGCTATTTTGAATGAACCTGTCTCTGAGGTCACTTTCCACAGCAGAAAAACAGCGTCTAGCAACTTCTGCCTCGGGAGTATCCAGGATTTCGACGCCCAAAATGTCAGAAAAGGTTAATGCGGTAGCCCACTCGAATGCTTTTCCGTTAACTACTTGAGTTGCCATCCCCCAGCTCCTTTTTATTGAGCTTTATTGAATGTTTGAATCGAACCCGGAACTGTAACTTGTTGCTGAGTAGTTTCGATGCCCTCAAGATCATTCTGAATTTGTGAGGCTAAGCGTCGAGCAAATTCAACTGGGACCGCGTTTCCAATCATCTTGTAGGCGTCGGAGACTCGCTTATAGATGAACTTATGACTGTCCGGAAAAGTTTGAATGCGAGCACATTCTCGAACAGAAAGTCGTCGATATAAATCAACAGCTGAAGGGTCGAACTCCCATTTGTCTTTTTCAACTTTCAACATTTTTGGCGCCTGAGGATGAAGGGGAGCATGCCTTCCTCCTGCCTGTATCGTGAACGAGCCTTCTTCCCAGGACCGAACTCGGTTTCGCGACATATACATCGAGGAAAATCCACCAACCATGTATTCATGGTTAGGAAATTCTTGAGCCGGATTTGTGTAGTTGTTTTCCAAGGCGGGAACTACATTATTTTGTAAATCCGAAATGGCATCAAAAAGATTTAAGCGAATATCGCTTTTCTTCGGGGGAGTGAAGATTTTTCCAGTGTCAGTTCGATAACCAACAATAATTACTCTCTCCCGGTCCTCAGGCACCCCATAGTCACGTGCATTCAACAAGCCGTAGGAAACGTTGTATCCCAAATCTGCAAACCCCTTCAAAATACTGTCAAGGGCGGGGTTATGCCTTGAGAACAAAATTCCAGAAACATTTTCAGCAAGAAAAAAAAGTGGTTTCTTTGCTTCGATCAGCCTCAAGTACTCGAAGAAAAGTTGACCGCGTTTATCTTCAATTCCACGAGCTGAACCTGCCTCACTCCAACTTTGGCAAGGTGGTCCACCGATGAAGCCATCAACCTCTGGAATTTCATCATCAGCTACATCTGTAATGCTTCTGCGATCTAATTTGCTGTTTGGGAAATTAACCTCGTAAGTTGCCCAAATATCTTTGTCATATTCGTTGGCCCAAGGGACTTCAAACCCAGCTTGTGTGAAGCCTAAATCAAGTCCACCGGCTCCAGCAAAAAGAGCAGCAACTTTCAATTTCTTTCTATTTCCCATGATTCTTCAAGACTAATTGCTCCCCCTGACATTGGACTTACAACACCTGGTGAATTAGGAATTACTAAACTGCCACCATCAGTGTGCAGGCGGCACTGACCAGCAAGACAGGAACCCACAGGTTGCGTTCCTTTTTGCTTCTGCTGATGCTGTTCATAATCAAGCCCAGCACGGCAAAGCCAAACCAGAACCAGTTCACTATGGTGTTCTGCATAGGGCTCAGGGCAGGGGAGAAGATGCCTGCCTGGGCGAGGTAGTGACCAGACTGGGCAAGCATGATCACTGCGGACACACCTGCGGTGATCCGCAGTTGTCCATGGAGCTTGCCTGGGTTCATGCCACCCATGGTGTATTCGCCCCAGGGTGCTCCGAATAAGACTGCTGCCTGGAAGGCGGCAACACCCACAGCAATCGTTGCTTGGAGCAGGGCGGCAATGACAACAAGTGTGCTCATAGAGCCAGTTTAGATAACCGCCATTTATCTAGGCTGGGTGTGCTGTTAGCGTGAAGTTATGAAGTACGAAGTAGTCAATGTTGGTGCACTCGAGAACTGGCGCGATTTCACAGGCGGGTGGAGTGCTCACAACACTCGTGAGGGCCGCCGGGTTGTTGATCACGAGATTGAGACCCAATACCTCGGTCTCACTGTCAATGCTTTGCTGCCTGGTCAAGAAGATGCCTATTGGCATGACCATGCAGAGGTGGAAGAGATCTATCTCTTCCTGACCGGTCGTGGTCAGATGGGTCTGGACGAGGACGTGGTTGACGTTGGTCCAGGCACTGTTATTCGGGTCGGGCAGAACGTGATGCGCACCTACCGTTGCCTGCCCGACAGCGAAGACCAACTGAGGTTTATCTGTGTTCGTGCCGGCGGGAGTGAGCTGGGCGTGAAGCCCACAGATGCCACGGTGGATTGGGATCGACCCAAGCCCTGGGCGAACTAGGGACAGTAAACGGTTATTCCTCGCTCTGTGGCAATCCTTGCCACCTGAGCATCTGTGGTTGCCAGTGATGCTGAGTGTGCGTGGGCTGTGTGAATCACGACAGCATCTGGCATGCGTAATCCTGTTTCGCTGCGGACTAGGGCAATTTCAACCGCATCTTCCGGACTAATGGGTGCAATCTCGTAACCGAGCGAATCAATGCTCTTTCTCAACTCCGACAGAACTCCATGGCGGGTGGGGTTCACCAATATTTCTGCATAGTTCAGTGCTGAGATGACAAAGTCTTCTGCTGCTGTGTCTTTGATGAAGGTCATCGCCCAATCGTGGTGAGCATCTTTACTGTTGAACACTGCAATCAGTACATTGGCGTCAAGGGTAATCACGCAGGCCACTCCTGTCGCGATTCTTCACGCCAGTTATCTGGCCAGATATCTGTGTACGCGCCTGAGATTTTTTCGATTGCCTTCAGGCGCTTCTGGATTTTCTTTTCTGCCAGGGAGTGCACGACTTCACTGCCTTGGTCAATGATCTGGCGTAAGAGTTCTGCCCTTTTATTGCGGTACTCGGGCCAGATGGTTGCTGCTTCCTCAAGGGCACGAGAGAGCTGCTCGGTCTCGGTGATCATGTGGCGCTGGCGGGCAGTAGGCATGGAATGAGTGTAACACCGAGCTAAAAGTGTTACACCTTTATCTTTTCCTCACCAGCGCGTGATCACGTGTGTGATAAATCAGAAAAAGCCCCAGATTACTCTGGGGCTTTTCTCTGCGGAAGATGGGGGATTCGAACCCCCGAGGGCGTTAACCCAACACGCTTTCCAAGCGTGCGCCATAGGCCACTAGGCGAATCCTCCTGGTGAACCTACTCACACGAGGTGAGAGGACAACTTGAATATTCTAACCGCACTGAGGCGTTGCTGACGAACTGGCGTGGAGAGCACTCAGGCTTGTGCTTTACACTGGTAACTGGCTCCTCGCGTGGCGCCATCCAGGCCAACTCCCCCAGGACGGAAACGTAGCAAGGGTAACCGGGCTCTGGCGGGTGCGCGAGGGGTCCTTTTTATTTGCGCTGAGAGCGTGTGGCTAAACCTCTTGCGCCGGGCTGAGATGTCCGCTCTGGCACGTACTATTGAAGTGTGGCTACCGCACTGTATCGCCGTTACCGGCCTGAATCCTTCGCTGACGTTATTGGGCAGTCCCACGTTACCGAACCCTTGATGACGGCACTGAGGACTAACAGGGTTAACCACGCCTATTTGTTCAGTGGCCCACGTGGGTGTGGCAAGACAACCTCTGCCCGTATTTTGGCTCGTTGCCTGAACTGCGCTGAAGGTCCCACTGATATTCCCTGCGGCAAGTGCCCCAGCTGTATTGAACTTTCTCGTGATGGGGGCGGCTCACTCGACGTGGTCGAGATTGACGCCGCCAGTCACAACGGTGTTGATGACGCTCGTGACCTACGCGAACGTGCGGTGTTTGCACCTGCTCGTGACCGCTACAAGATCTTCATCCTTGACGAGGCACACATGGTCACCCCGCAGGGCTTCAATGCTCTGCTCAAGTTGGTGGAAGAACCACCCGAGCACGTGAAGTTCATCTTTGCCACCACCGAGCCCGAGAAGGTTATCGGCACGATTCGCTCGCGCACCCACCACTACCCCTTCCGTCTTATTCCTCCAGCACAAATGCTGGAATACTGCGAGAGCCTGTGTGCTTCGGAGAAGATCAGTGTTGAACCTGGTGTTCTTGCCCTTGTTGTTCGCGCCGGTGGCGGTTCTGCACGTGACACCTTGTCACTGCTCGACCAGCTGATTGCTGGTTCTGAGCAGGACAGTGTCACGTATGAGCGTGCTGTCTCTCTCTTGGGTTACACCCACAGCGCACTACTGGATGAAGCCGTAGATGCTCTTGCTGCTGGTAATTCGGCTGAAGCCTTTGCTGCTGTGGACCGGGTTATTCAAACCGGTCAAGACCCTAGGCGTTTCGTTGAGGATCTACTCGAGCGTCTGCGTGATCTCATTCTTGTTGCCGCTACAGGCGCTAACGCCAATGCCGTTCTTCGCAGTATTCCTGCGGATGAACTCGAGCGTATGCAGGCACAAGCTAAGAACTTTGGTTCTGCTGAACTCTCCCGTGCTGCTGACGTGGTGAACTCTTCTTTGACTGAGATGACCGGTGCCACTTCACCACGACTACACCTTGAGCTCATGATTGCTCGCCTGCTGGTTCGTGCCACCGGCACTGCACCTGCAGGGGCAATCTCTTCTAGCCCTGCCGCTTCAGCTTCAGCTTCAGCAGCTGCTCCAGCTGCTCCAGCTGTTCCCAAGGCTTCTGCACCGGCAGCTCCACCCGCTCCTGCAGCACCAGCTGCCAAGGTGGAGCCAGTCAAGGAAGCTGTTGCAGCCAAGCCTGAACCTGTTGTTCCAACCGGGCCGGTGGGAACACGTGAACTTCTTGAGGCATGGCCTGCTGTTTTGGAGAAGATCCAGAACAAGAGCCGTGCTGCCTGGTTGGTTGTTGTCTCTGCTCAGGTTCGTTCACTCGAAGATGACGTGCTCACGCTTGTCTTCAGTAACGAGGCAGATGCTGCCTCGTTCCGTCCACAAAAGGGCATTCCTGGTGGTGTGCACGAGATTCTGCGTCAGGCAATCATTGACACGGTGGGTGTGCGCGTTGCCTTCAAGGTTTCCAGTGACACCACAGCAACCGCTCCTATTGACCGTCTGACCCAGACCGGTTCGGTTGCTACTGAATCTGCTCAGGTGAATGCACCTCGGGAGTTTGCAACACCAGCAGCTGCCGAAGAAGAACCTCCACTGCCAGAGGAACCGCCAGCAGATCTGGACGACGAGCCTCCCTACGAGGACGCTGCGCCAGCTGCTGCTCCTGCAGCTAAGTCTGTTGCACCGGCTCCTACTGCTGCACCTGCTCCTGCTGCTGTTGATGATGACGGCTGGGATGTTGTGGCTATTCCTGGGTCTGGTGCACCTGCCGTGCTGGAAGAAGACGTTGTTGATGAAGAGGTAGAGGTTGCTGTTGCTGTGGCAGAACCTGCTGCTCCTACCAAGAAGCTCACTCCTGAGCAGGCTGCACAAGAAGATGCTCGCTATGGCGAAGCCGTGGTGCGCGAGATCTTGGATGCCAAGTTCATTGCGGAAGAAGTCACTGCACCTATTCCTACCGTTGCTGCAGAACTTGATCCTGAGGACTAGTCATGTATGACGGCATAGTTCAGGAACTCATTGATGAACTGGGGCGCCTTCCCGGTATTGGGCCTAAGTCTGCGCAGCGCATTGCGTTCCACATTCTGCAGACCGAGTCCTTTGATGTGACCAGGCTTTCCTCTGTGCTCATTGAGGTGCGCGAAAAGGTAAAGTTCTGCGACATCTGCGGAAACGTCAGTGAAGATGTCACCTGCGCTATTTGCCGTGATCCTCGCCGCGACCCCAACTTTATCTGTGTGGTGGAAGAGGCCAAGGATGTTGTTGCTATCGAGCGCACCCGAGAATTCCGTGGGCTCTATCACGTGCTTGGTGGAGCAATTAGCCCCATTGATGGCATTGGCCCTGATGACCTGCGTATTCGCCAGTTGATGACTCGTCTTGCCGATGGCACCGTGACCGAGGTCATTATTGCCACCGACCCCAACTTGGAGGGTGAAGCAACGGCGACCTATCTGTCTCGTCTACTCAAGACTCTGGAGATCAAGGTTTCTCGCCTGGCTTCAGGGCTTCCCGTGGGTGGAGATTTGGAATACGCCGACGAGGTCACGCTTGGTCGTGCCTTTGAGGGTCGTCGCACCGTCAACTAACGCCCAGTGAGGGAAGTTGCTATGTCAGTAGAGCAGGAAGCCGTAGAGCTTCTCACCCAGCTCGTGGGCATCGACAGCGTGAATCCTGGCCTGGTTGCTGGTGCTGTTGGTGAAGAAGAGATTGTTAACTTCCTTGCCGCTCGACTTGAAGCACAGGGCTTCACCATTCATATCGTTCCTTCGCAGGGTGCTCCTGACCGACCCAGCCTGGTTGCTGTTGGCCCAGGCGAGGGTGCCACGGTGGTGTTCAATGGCCACCTCGACACGGTCGGGGTGAAAGGGATGGATGAACCCTTCACTGCACGGGTTGACGGAGACAAACTCTTTGCACGTGGTGCTGCAGATATGAAGGGCGGCGTTGCTGCACTGGTTGTGGCGGCAGAACATTTAGCTCGCAGCACTTCCTCATACCGACCAGTGCTGGCACTGGTCGCAGATGAGGAAGATGCCAGCATGGGTTCAGAAGCGGTCATTGCTGCACTTCCTGACATAGGTCTAGCTCCTGAACTGTGTGTGATTGCCGAGCCCACCGGTCTGGACCTGGCGGTGTCTTTGCGCGGCTTTGCTGTTGTTCGTGCTCGTTTTACTGGCCGCGCTTCCCACAGTTCTCAACCGGAACTGGGTATCAATGCTGTGACTCAGCTGGGTCATTTATTAGCTGCCGTGGAGAACAAGGCTCAGGAAATCCGCGCCACCGGCGGTGACCTGATGGTGACGATGGTGCGCGGGGGAGATTCACCCTTCGTCATCCCTGATGAGGCCGAGTGCATCATTGAACTGCGCACTGTTCCAGGTGTTCGTGCTGACCAGGCTGTTGAACTTGTTCACACCCTGGGAGATTCCAGTTGGAACTGGAATCTGGAGCTGGTTGCCTCACGCGAAGCGTGGCAACTGCAATCTGAAGGTCCTGCGGCAGATCTTGCGCAGGCACTGGCTTCGGAGCTGGGAACAGGGTTGAACTTTGTTGCCCCGTATTGGATGGAAGCAACGTTGTGGGAAGAAGTGTGCCCCACCTTGATCTGTGGTCCCACCGGTGGGGGACTTCACGCTATTGATGAATGGGTAGATCTGCAGCAGGTGAGATCGCTCACCTCAGCGTTGATAAAACTGCTCGCGTAATTTTTAGGTCTAAAACTGCCCGTAGAATAGAGTTTCCAGCTCGTGTGAACCGTAGCCGCGAGCAGTAACTTCCAGGAGTTTCAACCGTGAGCTTGATTGTGCAGAAGTTTGGCGGATCTTCCGTTGCAGATGCCGAGAGCATCAAGCGCGTCGCCAAGCGCATTGTCGAGACCAAAGAAGCAGGAAACGACGTTGTTGTCGTTGTTTCTGCCATGGGTGACACCACTGATGAGCTGATGGATCTGGCCAATGAAGTAGCCAGCGATCACCACCCTCGTGAGCTCGACATGCTGCTCACCGCAGGTGAGCGCATCTCGATGGCTCTAGTTGCCATGGCTGTTCGCTCTTTGGGCCACGACGCAAAGTCTTTCACCGGTTCACAGGCCGGCATGATCACCGACGCGCAGCACGGAACTGCGCGCATTGTTGAGGTGACCCCTGGTCGTCTGCGCGAAGCAGTCGACGAAGGCAACGTGGTTATCGTTGCCGGTTTCCAAGGCTTCAACCGCTCCACCGGAGATATCACCACACTTGGTCGTGGTGGTTCGGACACGTCTGCCGTGGCACTGGCTGCAGCACTGAATGCTGATGTCTGTGAGATCTACACCGACGTCGATGGAGTGTTCACCGCTGATCCTCGCGTTGTTCCTAACGCGTCCAAGATTCACCGCATCTCGAGTGAAGAAATGCTCGAACTAGCTGCCAGCGGTGCCAAGGTTCTCAACATTCGCGCAACCGAATATGCACGCCGTCACGGCGTGACATTGCACGTGCGCTCCTCGTTCGTTGCCAACGAGGGAACAATTGTCTACAACCCCACGGAGGGAGAAACAGTGGAAGAGCCCATCATCACCGGTGTTGCCGGGGATCTGAGCGAAGCAAAGATCACCGTTGCCGGTGTTCCAGACGTGCCTGGTAAGGCTGCTCAGATTTTCACCGTTGTCGCAGCAGCTGACACCAACATCGACATGATCGTGCAGAACGTTTCCTCCGGTGGTTCTGGGCAGACCGACATCTCCTTCACCCTGCCTAAGGCAGAAGCAGAGTCTGCTCTTGCTGCCCTGAAGGCAGCACAGGCAGACATCGGCTTCTCTGACCTGGCGCTGGATGAGAACATTGGCAAGCTTTCTGTGGTTGGTGCCGGCATGCGCACCAGCTCAGGTGTTTCTGCTCAGCTGTTCACTGCGCTCTATGAAGCAGGCGTCAACATCGACATGATCTCCACTTCCGAGATTCGCATCTCGGTGATCATGCGTGCTGACCAGCTCAACGAGGCTCTGCGCAAGGTGCACACCGCTTTCGGTCTCGACTCTGATGTTGAGGCTGTTGTCTACGCAGGAACCGGCCGATGACCGTCATCGCCCCTGAGGGGCTCAACGTTGCCGTGGTCGGTGCAACCGGCCAGGTGGGCAAGGTCATGCGTCGTCTGCTCGAGGAGCGTAACTTCCCCGTGAAGTCGATCCGTTTCTTCGCATCTGCCCGTTCTGCAGGAACTGTTCTTCCCTATGCAGGTCACGACGTGGTCGTGGAGGATGTGGAAACTGCAGATCCAAGCGGCATTGATGTTGCCCTGTTCTCTGCAGGTGCAACCGCATCCAAGGCACAGGCTCCTCGCTTCGCGGCTGCCGGTGTGACCGTGGTTGATAACTCGTCTGCCTGGCGCATGGACCCTGAGGTTCCTCTCGTGGTTTCTGAGGTTAACCCTCACGCGATCAAGCAAGCCGTCAAGGGCATTATTGCTAACCCCAACTGCACCACGATGGCAGCAATGCCTGTGCTCAAGGTCCTTCACGCCGAAGCTGGCCTGGAGCGCATGAACGTCACCACCTTCCAGGCCGTGTCTGGTTCCGGTCTTGCTGGAGCTGAAGAGCTGGCTAACCAGGTTCGTGCCGCTGTTGACCAGGGCAACCTGGAAGACCTCGTGCACGACGGTTCCGCTATCTCCTTCCCCGCTCCGGTGAAGTACGTGAAGACCATCGCTTTTGATGTTGTGCCCCTTGCTGGTGCCATCGTCGAGGACGGTCTGAACGAAACCGACGAAGAGAAGAAGCTGCGTAACGAGAGCCGCAAGATCCTTGAGATCCCCGGCCTTCTTGTCTCTGGTCTGTGTGTTCGTGTTCCCGTGTTCACCGGTCACTCCCTGTCCATCAATGCCGAGTTCGGCAAGGCTCTTTCTCCTGAGCGCGCTCGCGAATTGCTCGCAGACGCTCCCGGAGTTCAGCTGGAAGACGTTCCCACGCCTCTTCAAGCAGCCGGCGCTGACCCCAGCTTTGTGGGCCGTATTCGTGCCGATGAGACCGTTGATGGCGGTCGTGGTTTGGCTCTGTTTGTCAGCAATGACAACCTGCGCAAGGGCGCTGCCCTCAACGCAGTTCAGATCGCTGAGCTGATTGCAGCAGACCACTCCTAAGCTCAACGCACCAACGTCGAAAGGCCATCCAGATACTCTCTGGATGGCCTTTGTCATTGCTCCCTTGAGTTCATCCGGTAGGTGGGAATGATAACAGGGGTGCTGGGGTGCTTTCACGCGTAAACTGGCGGATGTGAATGCAAAGACGGTTGATGTTGCCCTGATTGGTGGCGGAATCATGAGTGCCACCCTTGGCGCTCTGATTAAGCAATTGCAGCCCGACTGGAGCATCCAGGTGTATGAACGCCTCGGTGAGGTCGCTCAGGAAAGCTCCAACCCCTGGAACAACGCTGGTACTGGTCACGCAGGTCTGTGTGAACTCAACTACATGCCTGAAGCTCCAGACGGTTCCGTCGAAGCATCCAAGGCAGTGGCAATCAACGAGCAATTCCAAGTTTCTTTGCAGTTCTGGGCACACATGGTTGCCGGCAAGATGCTTGATGTTCCCACTAGCTTTATCAACTCCACCCCCCACATGACCTTCGTCTGGGGAGAGGCCAACGTGGAATACCTGCGCAAGCGTTTCGCTGTGCTCAAGGATGAGCCACTGTTTGCAGGCATGGAGTATTCCGAAGACCCCAAGGTCATTGCCAAGTGGACCCCACTGTTGATGGATGGTCGCACCGGCAATGAACCTATTGCAGCCACCCGCATTGCTGCCGGTACTGACGTGGACTACGGTTCACTGACCAAGCAACTGCTGAACTACATCACTGCCCATGGTGCGAAGCTGCGCACCGAGACTCAGGTGACTTCGCTGAAGAAGCTTCACAACGGTCACTGGCGTGTGAACCTGCGTGACTCGGTTGGGAACACCCCCCACACGATCACTGCCAAGTTTGTTTTTGTTGGTGCTGGTGGTGGCGCTTTGTCACTGCTGCAGAGCGCGGGAATCAAGGAAGCTAAGGGCTTCGGTGGATTCCCCATCTCGGGACAGTTCCTGCGCACCTCCAACCCTGCCCTAGTTGCCCGCCACCAGGCCAAGGTCTATGGCAAGGCATCTGTGGGAGCACCACCCATGTCTGTTCCTCACCTCGACACTCGTGTTGTTGACGGCGAGAAGTCACTCTTGTTTGGTCCCTTCGCCGGCTTCACGCCGAAGTTCTTGAAGCAGGGTTCCTGGTTTGATCTTCCCGGATCCATCCGTTTCAACAACATCCTGCCCATGCTGGCAGTCGGTGCAACCAACCTGGACTTGCTCAAGTACTTGATCGGTGAACTGATGGCAAGCCCTCAGAAGAAGCTCGATGCTCTGCGCGAGTTCTTCCCCGATGCTCAGCACCAAGACTGGGAGCTCATCACTGCTGGCCAGCGCGTTCAGGTGATGAAGAAGGACCCCAAGAAGGTTGGTGTTCTGCAGTTTGGCACCGAGGTTATTGCTGCCTCTGACGGAACCATTGCCGGTCTTTTGGGTGCTTCTCCTGGTGCGTCCGTTTCTGTTCCAGTTATGTTGGATGTTCTCAAGAAGTGCTTCCCCACCGAGTTTGCTGGCTGGGAACCAGAGATCAAGAAGATGATCCCTAGCTACGGAACTCGACTGTCTGACACACCTGCCGCGGCAAAGAAGTCATTCGCAACTAGCGCAAAGACCCTCAAGCTCACCGTCTAACCTCTTTAGATAGGGAAGACTAGGTCGTGTAAACGACAATCTTCAACGGCGGCGGTGAGATGCAGTTAGGTATTCCAGCACAGCTGGCTCCGGTCCTCTTTGCGCAAGCCCTCACCAGATTGCTCTTGGTCTATTCGGCCTACTCCGTGATCTTCGCTGAGGTTTTGATCCTGCTGGCGGGCTGGCACGAGAACAACGCCTGGGTGATGTGGGCAGGGTTCCTCGTGGGCTTTCCCGGCTTTGTGTTGTGGCGCTTGATGTTCACACCCCTGTCGCCGCTGTCTGCCTCCGTATATATTCTTTTTCTCTCTGCCTGCTTGGCCATCGCGGCCTGGGCAGTGCTGGCCACGATGCCCGAGGTGGAGAGCACGAAGTTCCTTCCCTTCACGCTGTTGGGCTTTGCGCTGATCACCGCCTGTGGTGTTGCCTCTCGTGCAGGAGATCGCGTGATGTGGGCACTGGGTGGGTATGCCTCAGCCAATGTGGCATTGATGGTGGGGGCTGGCCTTGCAGGAAAACCCTACGAATTCGACTGGCGCATCTTGGTGGGCTTGGTTGTTGTAATCGGATCTGTCATTGCCACACCCCGTCTACTGCGGGCAAACACCAAGTTCCAGATCACCCTCGATAACAGTGCAGAGACACTGGCCAGCGATGCAGAGCGCCGGGAGAATGCACGAGTGGTGGCTGCTCGATTGCACGACACCGTGCTGGCGAAACTGGCAGTGATTTCTGCCACCAAACCTGGCATGCTGCAAGATCCTCTGCGTGAAGAGATTGAAAGCCAGTTGGCCCTCTTTGAGACCAGTGGCTTTGCTCAGGCACCCCTGTCTTCGAACCCTTCGGGCTCTGCTGATCTGAATGATCTGATGAGCGTGGTTTCCCAGGCAGAGGCTCAGGGACTGACCGTCACTCTGGGTGGAACCCCCACGGCACTGCTTCAGCTCACGCCTGAGCGTCGAGAAGCGTTGTGTTCTGCGCTGGCTCAATGTCTGACCAATGTTCTATTGCACTCCGGACAAGCCGCCGTTGAAGTGGTGATCCTGGCCGCCGGTGAGAACATCGCCGTCACCGTCATTGATGGGGGCGTGGGATTCGACCTCGAAGCCGTGCCGGAAGACCGCATGGGAATCAAGCTGTCAGTTCGAAATCGAATTGAGTCTGCTGGCGGTTCCGTGCGCATCTGGGCCAGTGAAGGCCAGGGCACTGCAGTGATGCTGCAGCTACCGGTTGGAGGTGCTGATGCGTAATCACGAACGCACACTGCAGCAGCTCGATCCACTGGCTGCTGGCACCAGCTGGGATGTTGCGCTGTTCTTCGGCATTGCAACCTGGGCCTATGCAGCTGTGGTCTCCACTTCTAATTTCCGCCACAGTGATCAACCAGTGTTCTTGATTGTGGCATTGGTGCTGTTCTCCTTGGGTGTGTTGGTGCATCTGTGGTCCGCAGCACCTCGCCATGCGCCATATACCCGGCGCAGCTACTCCATCGTGGTGTTCCTCATCATCAGTGCGGGAGCTTGTGAGATTGTCAGCGATGGTGGCGGAACTATTTCGATGCTCACTGACTGGGGTCCCATCGCTGTTGCGTTGATCTTCGCCTCCGCAAGTGGATATCGACCACTGCCGGATCAGTACTACGCCGGTTTGGCCGCGGTGCTGACGCTGGGGGGCATGCTTGCCGTTGATGGACTGCATCACGAACTGCCCTTTGGGCTTGCCTATTTTGCTGTCTCCGGAATAACCCTGATCGCCATCGTGGTGCTGGGACAAGCCAGTTACACCTATAAAGCCAGCCGCATCTTGATGGCCTGGCAGAAGACCGTCAATGAGAACGCCGTGGACCCTGCCGACGTGTCTACACAGGAGCTCTCAGAGCCCATTACCCACGAAGCTCGTGAGTTCTTTATTGGGTTGCTGGATTCGGGCCGTGTCACCGAAGAAGACACAGAGCATGCCCGGGCACTGGCCGGCCAGATTCGTTCACAACTGCTCGAGATGACAGCCCAGACCTGGGTGGAGCGTGCTGGCTGCACCCTGCACGATCCAGAACACGTCTTGAGTGATTTGGAGCTCTCTGCTCAGTCCGCACTCTCGGCACTGATCAGTGGCATGACTGATGCCAATGTGAGCAACATTCAGGTGTCACTGCGTGTGGATCCCACAACGCAGCGGTTGTCCTGTGTGATTCAGGGCACAGAAAATGCCCAGGGACTCAGCGGCGGCAAGCTGCGCACCCACCTCTCTTCATTTTTGCGCGTGATGTATGTCGTCTTTGAAGACGTGCGCTTCATCACCAACGATGGCAACGTGAATGTGATGTTCTACTATGCGAAGTGATGATGAATAATTCTGATCCGGTCTCACTGACCATCCTCGACGACCACGGCCTGCTGGTGGACAGCTTGGCTAGTTGGTTTGAGGCCAATGCGCAGGACTTTGTCGTCGAGGTGGCTGAAACCTCATGGTCTGCGTGTCTGGCCAACTCTGCCTTCCCATCCCAGGTTGTTCTGATGGATTACCAACTGGCCGAGTCTGTCTCTATTGAAGCACGAGTGCTCACCTGTAAGGCAGCCGGTTCACGCGTGGTGGTGATGAGCGCATTGGCGAGCCCTGAGCTGGAAGAGCGAGTGCTCGTAGCTGGCGCAGATGCCTTCTTTGATAAGTCCACTTCGATGAATATCGTGGCAGCCAAGATGAGGACCCTGCTGGGTATGGCCCCGACGGTTGTTGACAGTGTTTCTGGCACACATCCTGCCCCTCAACACGCCGAGGAGCTGGCTAAACCGCGTCTGAGCGCCGGTGAAGAACAGGCGCTTGTGCTGTATTGCCGGGGATTAGCCACCAAAGAGGTCGCCGAAGCCATGAATGTTCAGTTTGAGACGGCCAAAACGTACCTCAGACGCGTTCGCGAGAAGTACGCTAGAGCAGGAAGACCCGCGTCCCGGCGGGCAGATTTGGTTCGGCGTGCAGCCGAGGATGGATATTTGACCTAATGGCCAAGCTTTATTTCCGTTATGGCGCGATGAACAGTGGCAAGAGCACCGCAATGCTCCAGGCTGCTTACAACTACGAAGAGCGTGGACACTCTGTCGTGCTGGCAAAGCCAGCTATCGACCAGAAGGGTGACATGGGCATTCTTTCTCGCGTGGGTATCACCCGCCGCTCTGACTTCGTCATTGCCGAAGAGAGCGACGTCTACGGCCTCTTTCAGCACGAGCGTGAAGAGATCATCCGCAAGACCGGCGCTGACGTGAAGTGCTTCATGGTGGATGAGGCTCAGTTCCTCACCGAAGCACAGGTAGATGACCTGCTGCGTATTGCCCTGCTCGAAGACGTTCCTGTGATGGCCTTTGGTATTCGCACCGACTTCCAGACTGTTGCCTTCCCCGGTTCTCGTCGTCTGCTGGAGATCTCGCACGAGATCGATGAGCTGAAGACCATCTGCCGTTGTGGCAAGAAGGCTATCTTCAACGCCCGCAAATACAACGACCGTTTCATCTTCGATGGTGAGCAGGTTGCTATTGACGGTGTTGCTGTGAACTACGAACCTCTGTGTGGTAACTGCTACCTCATTGAGAGCAACGGTGTTCTCAACGCAGGTCGCCGCCAGTGGCCTGTGGCATACTCCTTCGAGCCAGACCCCGACTTCAGCTAAGTTTCTTTGCCATGCGCGTCTCCGTCATCGGCTGTGGCTATCTCGGCGCTGTTCACGCAGCGGCAATGGCCGACCTCGGTCACGAGGTTATTGCGGTTGATGTGGACGCAGACAAAGTTGCCGCGTTAGCTGCGGGTAACCCGCCCTTCTTCGAACCAGGTTTGCCTGAAATTCTGAGTTCCTCCCTAGCTTCTGGCCGTCTGCGGTTCACCACAGACATCTCAGAGGTCGCAGGTGCGCGCCTGCACTTCATAGCTGTGGGCACTCCGCAGAGCAACGACAGTGGCGCTGCGGATGTGAGCTTTGTCAATGCCGCCATTGATGCCCTTATTCCCCACCTGGGAGACACGGACGTAGTCGTGGGCAAGAGCACGGTTCCGGTCGGAACCGCCCAGCGTCTTGCCGAAAGAATCCTCACCTCAGGCTCTTCGGCAACACTGGTGTGGAATCCAGAGTTCTTACGTGAAGGCTTTGCGGTGAAGGACACGCTCTCGCCTGATCGCTTGGTATTCGGTATTGCTCCCGGCGCCCATGCAAAACAAGCTAGCGCCGCCCTGCACGAGGTCTATGCGGCCACGATTGCGGCAGGAACTCCCGTGGTGGAAACCGACCTTGCCACGGCAGAGCTGGTGAAGACCGCGGCCAATGCCTTCTTAGCCACCAAGATCAGCTTCATCAACGCGATGAGTGAGATTGCCGAAGCTACCGGTGCGAACGTGACCGAGTTGGCAGATGCCATTGGCTATGACACTCGTATTGGCCGACGATTCTTGAACGCCGGTGTGGGCTTCGGTGGTGGCTGTCTACCTAAGGACATCCGTGCCTTCTCTGCACGTGCTGAAGAACTGGGTCTGGGGTCTTCTGTTGCCTTCTTGAGCGAAGTGGACGCAATCAATCTGCGTCAGCGTGAGCGTGTGATCAACCGCGTCATTGCTGATGCCGGTGGCGATGCCACCAGCATCAAGGTTGCCGTGTTGGGTCTAGCTTTCAAGCCGCAGTCGGATGATGTTCGCGACTCACCAGCCCTGGATGTTGCTAGAGGCTTAGTGGATGCTGGTGCGGTCGTTGTGGCCTATGACCCCGAAGCAATGGGGCCTGCACTCAAGCGCTTCCCCGAGCTGACGGTGGCGCAGAATGCTCAGCAGGCACTGCTGGATGCAGACATTGCCGTGCTGGTAACCGAGTGGCCAGAGTTTGTTGACCTAGATCCCCGCAATGTGGGAGACCTGATGAAGCACAAGCGCATCGTGGATGCACGCAATGTGTTGGATCCTGCTGCGTGGAGAGCCGCTGGCTTCCACTACAGCAGTATGGGACGCCCCTAAGAGGTCCCTAGGAACGCTTCAGTTTCCCCTTGACCTGGGCAACCAGCTCAGTGATCTCTTCTGAGCGCAACAGCCACAGCACAACGAAGTAGAGGGCGCCGAGGATGGCGGCATAGACAACGCTTTCAATGATGGCCACAGCAAGACTGTCTAAGCGAATGAGCGTGGCACTGAACTGCAGCATGAAGTAGCCGGCAATCACGACCGGAACAACTGCAATGGCGTATTTGAGGTGGCTGACAAAGACCCGCTTGCCGTCGATGCCACCGAGCTTCTTGCGCAAGAACATGAGCCCCACAATCACCTGAATAATGGTGGCGATGGTGAAGGACAGCGCCAGCATCGAGGCAATCAATTCAACGGGGGAGAAGACAAGAACCAGCAATGAGCCACCCACAAACAGCAGAATCTGCAGCAGGGTGAAGAAGAATGGCGTTCTCGTGTCGTTGAAGGCGAAGTAGGTGCGCTGGATGACAAAGAGCATGCCATAGGGGGTCAGGCTCAAGATGTACATCATGATGACCACAGCCAGGGCGGCGATGTCTGCCGGCTTCGCACCGTCCATCAGAACCCACGCAATGAAGGGAGCGGTGACGAAGATGACCGCGGCAGAGCCGGTCATTACCAGGCCAATCACGCGCAGGGCAGAGGAGACATCCGCGCGCATGTCTTCAGGCTTGTCATTGCGGGCATGCTCAGCCAGGCGGGTGAAGTAGGCAGTGCCAATGGAGAAGGCAAGAATTGAGTAGGGCAGCATGAAGATCAGCCAGGCATACTGCAGGGCAGCAACCGAGGCGCCTTGACCAGAGGCCGTGCTTGCCACGTTGGTTGTGACGATGCCACCAAGCTGCATCACGATGACGGTGGCCAGTGACCATCCGGCAATCTTGCCGAGGGTGCCAAAGCCCACACCGCGCCAAACAAAGTCTGGACGGTAGCTAATGCCGGCCTTGCGCCACGCAATGGAAAGAATGATGGCTTGGGCGATCACGCCGAGGGTGGCACTGCCGGCAAGCAGAGCTATCTGGCCCTCGTGCCAATCGCCAAGCCCACGATTACCGTCAGGGTCTGCACCAAAGAGCGCGATGTAAATGGCAAGGCCAGTGATGGCCACCACGTTGTTGAGCACCGGAGCCCAGGAGGAGGGGCCAAACACCTTCTTGGCATTGAGTACTTCACCCAAGATGTTGAAGAGGCCATAGAAGAAAATCTGTGGCAAACACCAATAGGCAAAGCCGACGGCTAGAGCCAGCTGCTGTGGTGACCATGCCATGGCATAGAGGCGCACCAGCAAGGGAGCAAGCGCCATGGCCAGTGCCGTAATGGCGAGAAGGAACACCATGGCAATGGTGACCAGCTTGTTCACATACGCACTGCCACCGTCATGACCGGCCATGGCTTGCACGATTTGGGGCACCAGCACAGCACTCAAGACACCGCCGATGAGCACCATATAGACGCTGTTGGGGATCATGTTTCCCACGGCAAAGGAGTCAGCACCCACAGATGCGGTCACACCGATTGCGGTGGCGAGCACCATGGCTTTGACGAAACCCAACACGCGTGAAGCAGCGGTGCCGACTGCCATCAGGGTGCTGGCCCGGGCAATGGTGGAAGAAGCCATCTACGGTTTTCCTTCCCACGCTGAGGGCCTTTAGTTTTGGCACAAAGTACTTGCCCTAAGCTTAGTTCGATGACTCTTCCAGTGCGCTTCGCGACCGACGCAGAGATTGCCAATTGGGACAATCTGGTCATTGCTAACCCTGATCACGGGTCGATGTATCAGACCGAAAGCTTCGCCATTGCGAAGGCGATTGGTGGCTGGAGTGCTCGCCACCTCATCTTCAACGAGGCCAACACAGAAGCAGCACCTCAGGTTGCTGGTCTCTTTATCGAACGCAGCATTCCGGGACTGGGCAAGCTCTGGTATGCGCCCACCGGTCCAGGTTTTGCCACCGCGGAACAGGTTGCTGCTGTTGTGCCCGCACTCAAAGAATTCGCAGCTGGGCACGGCGTATTCCTGGTCAAGCTGGAGTCAGAGATTCTTGTCTCTGACCGCGCAGATCAGACCCTGCTTAATGCCGGTCTGATCAAGGTGGACAACGTTCAGCCCATCTCCTCAACCGTGATGCTGGATCTCACCCCCGACATCGACACCATCATGGCGAACATGCCGCAGAAGGGTCGCTATGCGATCCGTCGCGCTATTCGCGATGGCGTGACCGTGGCAGAGGCGCCGCTGACCGAAGAGAACATGCGCATCATGTACAAGCTCCTGGGCGCAACCGGTGACGACGCTGGCTTCATGATTCGCACCTACGACTACTACGTCTCGTTCTGGAACGAATACGCCAAGCGTGACCAGGGCAAGATGTTCTTCGCCTACGTCGATGGTGAGGTTGTTGCCGGTGCCTACACTGGCTGGCTGGGCTACAAGGCTTGGTATAAAGACGGTGCGTCTATTCGTGACCGCAAGGCCTATGGCGCAAGCCACGCCTTGCAGTGGCACATCATCGAATGGCACAAAGCACGTGGTCAGGCTGTCAGCTACGACATGATGGGGTGCCCACCATCTGACCAGCTCAAGGACACCTCCCACCACTTGCACGGCATTGGCATGTTCAAGACCAGCCTGAGCCCCATCGTGATCGACCGAGTGGGAACCTACGACCTGGTCGTGGATGAAAAGAAGACCAAGCTGTGGAACAAGTTCGGCTACCGCATTGCAGGCAAGCTCAACCGCATGTTCCGCAAAGAGGTTTACTTCTAAGCTTTAGCCTTCGCGTGCGGTGAGGGTCACGAGTGACGCCTCCGGAGCACAGGCAAAGCGCACGGGTGCATAAATTGATGTGCCAACACCGGCAGAGACATTGAGGGCTGCTGTGCGGCTGCCGTGGCGCCAGGAGCTCAGTCCCTTGACCTGGTCACGGGGGATGTCGCAGTTGGTGACGAGGGCGCCAAAGCCTGGAACACACACCTGACCGCCATGCGTGTGGCCGGCAAAGATCATGTCAGCACCCTGCGTGACGAAGTCGTTCAGAATGCGCTGATAGGGCGCGTGTGCAACACCCATGGTGATTTCCGGTGTGGTCTCAGACAGGAAGTCCTCAGACTGAATGGACTCGAGTGCGCGCTCCATCCGGGAGAGCGAATCAAAGCAGCGGTGAGGATCGTCCACGCCCATGAAGTCGATGCGACGGCTGCCAATGGTCAGCGTTGCGGCGGAGTTGTTGAGATTAGCCCAGCCCATTTCCTCAGTGAAAAACTCCATCAAAGCTGCAGTGTCTAACCGGGTGGCAACCTTGGTTGCCTTGGAGGGTCCTGCGAAGTAAGCGAAGGGGTTTTTGAACTCTGGAGCAAAGTAATCGTTGGAACCGTTGACGAACACCCCAGGAACCCCAGCAAATGCCCGCAGAGTCTCCTCGAGAGCAGGCAGTGCCTTCTCGTGACCGAGGTTGTCTCCGGTGTTCACAATCAGGTCAGGCGAGAGTGATGCCAATGAGCGAATCCACTCCATCTTTCCCTTTTGCCAGGGGGCAAGGTGAAGATCGGAGATGTGGAGCACGCGCAAGGGGGCAGAGCCAGGCTCGAGAACCTGTGCTTCTATCTGACGGAGCGTGAACGCATTGCGTTCAATCAGCGTTCCCCACACCAGCGCACCTGCACCAATCAGCCCGATGCCCAGAAGGACATCGCGGCCAAGTGATGAGGAGGAGCTCATTACTTCTGGACGGTAATGACGATTGGTGTGGTTGGTTTGACGAAGCCACCAGAAGGTGTCTGCGTGACAACCAGACGCTGACCAACAGGCAGTGGGTTCGGCTGGCCAGGGCAGGCCGTGGGAGACGCACTTGGAGTTGGTGCAGGGGTTGGAGCAGGTGGAAGTGGCACAGGACACAGCGCATCTGGGATGGGCAGTTCCACCGTGGGAGCAACAGTCCAGCCAGCAGCAACCAGGGTGCTGCGAGCCTGAGTCTCAGTCATGCCCACGGTGCTGGGTGGTCCAGCAACCAGGGTGTGGTTAGAGAAGTAGACCTTGACCTCGCCACCAACTGCAGTGGGTTCACCAGAAGCTGGTTCCGACTTCGCAACGGTGTTGAGGGGGAGTTCTGAGTCCATCTCGCCACCATCAACGAAGGTCAGACCAACACTCTCAATGAGTGATTGTGCCTGTTCCTTGGTGAGGCCCTGGATGGCAGGAACACTGACGGACTTACCCTTGACCAGGTTTGGATCTGGTGCGCCGAAGGCGTCACCACCGAACTGGCGGTTTGCCACCGTCATGATGTCTCGCCAGATGTCTTGCTTGGTGTTGTATTGGCGACCGCCGGTGAAGTCGACACTCGAGAGTGCGACGTGACCGGAAACGTTACCGAGCCAGACCACGGTGGCAACCTTGGTGGTTGAACCCATGATCCAGTTCTGTTCCGCGTTATCGGAGGTACCGGTCTTGGCAATCCAGGGGATGTCATCTCCAACTGCAGCGCGTGCAGCAGTACCACCGGCTGAGTGCACATTCTCCATCGCATATGCGGTGGTGCGAGCAATAGCGGGGGTAACCGACTGGGTGCACTTGGTCTTGGGGGGCGTAATCTTCTTACCCTTGTAGTCGATGATTTCATCGATGGCGATAGCAGTACAGGTCTTACCGTCGTTCGCAATACCCGCAGTAGCAACTGCCATGGTCAGCGGAGCGATTTCCTCGGTACCAATAATGGTTGACGGGTTGGACTTCAACTGCTGGTAGTCAGCACGGTGAACACCGAATGCTTCAGCATCCTTACGGATGTTACACAGGTCCATCTTCGAGGCCATGGTGATGAAGTTCAGGTTGTAGGAGTTCTTCAACGCGTTCATCACGGTGGTGGTGGAGTCGAATGCACCGGCGTAGTTCACGGGGCGCCAGTTGGGGCCACCGGTGGGTTCACAGCTGTTCTTAAACTCCGTCATCTTCCAGTCTTTGACCTTGCCGGAAACAACCTCATTGAGACCGTGGCCCTGCTTGAGCCATTCGATCAGGGTGAAGATCTTGTAGGTCGAACCCACGGGGAATCCGGTGGAGCTACCGTACTTGCTGTCGGTGTTGTAGTTCACCGAGGTGAAGTTGGCGCCTGATGCAACAACCTCGGGGTCTGCAGAGTAATCCTTGCTTTGTGCCATGGCGAGTACACGTCCGGTGCCAACCTGAACAGAAACGGCAGAACCTGCGATGTCACCTTCGGGAACAATCTTGGGCACGCGCTCATTGAGTGCAGTTTCTGCAGCTGCCTGCATCTCGACATCCAGTGTGGTCATGATCTTCCAACCACCGCGCTGGAATGCTGCCCAGCGCTCGTCTTCGGTCGCACCGAAGGCGGGGTCGTTCTTGATGATCCAGGTGACGTAGTCACAGAAGAACGCAGCACCACCGGCAGTCTGGCAACCGGTGCTCGACGGAGTAATCACGGGAGTAACAGGTTCTGCTACTGCTTCCTTGTATTGCTTGTCGGTGATCTTGCCTTCAGCAAGCATGCGACCAAGGACGTAGTTACGACGCTTCTCGTTGTAGGGAACGTTCTCAGCGATGTCGATACGCAAGTTGTTGGGGTTGTTCACGGTGGCGATCAAGCTGGCTGCTTGAGCCAGAGTGAGGTCTTTAGCCTTGACGCCGAAGTAGTACTCAGCAGCAGTTTCAATACCGTAGACACGGCCACCGAAGGAAGCAATGTTGAGGTAGCCGTTGAGGATCTCATCCTTGGAGTACTTGGATTCGATGCTAATCGCCAGCTTCATTTCCTTGAGCTTGCGCTCAATGCTGGTCTGGGTAGCTGCGTAGTAGGCAGCCTTACGCGCATCAGGGTCAGAGATTTCTTCGGCGCGCATCACCAAGATGTTCTTCACATACTGCTGGCTGATGGAAGAACCACCCTGCACGCTGCCACCGGTTGCGTTCGAGATGATGGCGCGGGCAGTACCAATGAGGTCAACACCACCGTGCTCATAGAAGCGGGGGTCTTCGGTCGCAATTGCGGCGTCAATGGCGTAGTTGGAGATGTCTTTGAGTGGAACAGTGATGCGGTTCTGTGCATAGAACGAAGCCAGGAGAACGTCAGTACCGTCCTCAGCCTTGGCATACATGCTCGACTTTTCGGCCAAGTCGTTGATCTTGAGGTATGCGGGGAGTTCGTCAAATACGCCCAGCGCACTGTTGGCTGTCACGCCAGTCACGGCGATAGCAGGGGTCACTGCAGCAGCAATGAGAACTGATGCAACAGCACTCATGCCGACAAATGCGAGCAGTCCCCCGATGATTCCTGAACGCGTAGGCTTCTTGGCAAACATAGACTCTAATTTAGCCCGTATTTCTGAGAAATAACCGAACGGAGACCCATGGCCACCACCAAGTGGGAATACATCACCACTCCTCTGCTTATTCACAACACCACAGCCATTTTGAATACCTGGGGTTCAGAAGGCTGGGAGCTCGTTCAAATCGTCACCGGTCCCGAAGGCGGGCTGGTTGCATACCTCAAACGACCACTGGCTGACTAGCCACAAGTAAGGAATAAAACATGTCCAACATTGACGCACGTCTGGCCGAACTCGGCATTGACATCCCCGACCTGGTTCCCCCCGTTGCGGCCTACACCCCTGCCGTCATTCACGGAGACCTCGTCTTCACTTCAGGTCAGCTACCCATGGTCTCTGGCGCACTTCCTGCCACCGGGAAGGTGGGCGAAGGCCACGGACTCATTCCTGCATCTGATGCCAAGGAATACGCTCGCACCTGTGCACTCAACGCGCTCGCCGCGGTGAAGTCCGTACTCGGTGACCTCAACCGTGTGACCCGCGTGGTCAAGGTTGTCGGTTTCGTTTCGAGCGACCCTGCATTCACTGGTCAGCCCGGTGTGATCAACGGAGCTTCCGAAGTTCTCGGAGAAATCTTCGGCGACGCCGGCGTTCACGCCCGCTCTGCCGTGGGTGTTGCCGTGCTTCCACTGGATGCACCCGTTGAGGTCGAGATTGTGGTCTCGTTCAAGTAGTCCACAAGAACACGTTCACAACATCAATAAAGATCCCCAGGCCATAAGGCCTGGGGATCTTTTTGTTGAGCTTCGTTGAGTTGGTTAGTGAACCTGTGCACTAATGATGCTGACCACACCCGTGTCGGCGAGGGTGGTGGTGTCACCAATCTCGCGACCTTCAGCAACGTCCTGGAGCAGTCGGCGCATGATCTTGCCGGAGCGGGTCTTGGGCAGCTCGTCCACGATGTAAACCTTCGAGGGGCGAGCAATTGCACCAATCTGCTCGGCAACGTGCTTGCGCAGGATTGCACTTGCTTCCTCAGGAGTCTGGTCGTTGACGTGGCTCTTCTTGAGGATGACGAATGCAACAACGGCCTGACCGGTTGTTTCATCAGCAGCACCCACCACAGCAGCTTCTGCCACGATCTGGTTGCCCACCAGAGCGGACTCAATCTCTGCAGTGGAGAGACGGTGACCAGAGACGTTCATCACGTCGTCGACACGGCCTAGGAGCCAGATGTCGCCGTCGCGGTCGTAACGTGCACCGTCGCCAGCGAAGTACTTGTCGCCGAACTTCTCCCAGTAGGTCTCCTGGAAGCGGGCAGGGTCTCCCCAAATTCCGCGAAGCATCGAAGGCCAAGGTTCGGAGATAACCAGCAGTCCACCCGAGTTCTTGCCCTGGTGAACGCCCTGCTCATCCAGGATGTCGATCACGACACCGGGGATGGGCACCTGGGCTGAACCTGGCTTGAGAGTGGTGACACCGGGCAGAGCAGCAATCATGATTGCTCCAGTCTCGGTCTGCCACCAGGTGTCCACAATCGGTGCCTTACCGCCACCAATGATGTCGTGGTACCAAATCCATGCCTCAGGGTTGATGGGTTCACCTACCGAACCCAGCACGCGAATGCTGGAGAGGTCGAACTTGGCAGGAATTTCGCGGCCGAGCTTCATGAAGGAACGAATAGCGGTAGGCGCGGTGTAGAGGATCGAGACCTTGTACTTCTCGATGATTTCCCACCAGCGACCTGGGTGTGGTGCGTCTGGGGTGCCCTCATAGACAACCTGGGTTGCACCGTTAGCAAGGGGTCCGTAAACCACATAGGAGTGACCGGTAATCCAGCCCACGTCGGCGGTGCACCAGTAGACATCTGTTTCTGCGTGCAAATCGAAGATGTTCTTGTGGGTAAACGCTGCCTGAGTGAGGTAGCCACCGGTGGTGTGCAGGATGCCCTTGGGCTTTCCCGTCGTACCCGAGGTGTACAGGATGAAGAGGGGGTGCTCTGCGGGGAAGCCCTGAGCTACGTGCTCTGCTTCCACGCCTGCCTTAGCGTCATCCCACCAGATGTCGCGACCTTCGGTCCAAGCAACCTCGTTCTCGCCACGCTTGACCACGAGCACGTTGGTCACGGTGCTTCCGCCACCGTTAGCTTCCAGTGCTGCATCCACGGTTGGCTTGAGGGGGAATACCTTGCCCTTGCGCCAACCACCATCAGCGGTGACAACGAGCTTTGCTTCGGCGTCGTCGATGCGGCTGCGCAGGCTATCTGCCGAGAAACCACCGAAGACGACGGTGTGAACGGCACCAATACGTGCAGAGGCCAGCATGGTGATGACAGCCTCAGGAATCATGGGCATGTAAATCGCAATACGGTCACCTGCAGTGACGCCCAGGGAGAGGAATACGTTAGCGACGCGCTTAACTTCTGCGGTTAATTCGCTGTATGTGTATACACGCTGATCTCCGGGCTCGCCTTCGCCATAGATGGCGACGCGGTCTCCGCGGCCTTCGAGCACGTGACGGTCGAGGCAGTTGTAGGCCACGTTGAGTTCACCGTCATCGAACCACTTCGCAACGGGTGCATCGCTCCAGTCGAGAACGCGAGTGAAGGGCTTGTGCCAGTGCAGCAGCTCTTTTGCTTGCTTGTCCCAGAAGCCCAGGCGGTCCTGGTTTGCTTCTGCATACAAACTGGCTTGACCAACAGCTTGTGCGGTGAATTCGGCGCTAGGTGGGAAGCGACGATCTTCGTGCATCAGGTTGTCAATATTGTTGCTCATTTCGAGCACCTCACTTCATTGGGCGGTGACTAAAACGTGAACTAAGTCTGTACTGAGATTACTCCCAAAAACACACTTTGTATACAAAGTTACTTTTTGTACTCGGGGTACAGAAAATATTCAGTTTTTTGTTCTACACTCGAATAGTTCAGAGCTTCGTATCTGACTGGTGGCGCCGCCGATTCCCCCAATCTGGCGCCACGAAGGCGACACCGTTCCCCCCAACTGGTGTCGCCTTCCTACGTTAAGCAGATCATTCGGGTGCGTACGCCTAGTCCTCCACAGGGGCAAAAGGGGTACAAATACCCCCAAAAGGGCCCAAAAATTCCCACATGATGGATTTTTTGCCTATTTTTACCCGATGCGCGCCAGGCTGGACAGCTACCTTCACGACCCCGAGGTCACCGACATCCTCATTTCCGCTCATGCCGGGCTCTGGATAGATAAAGGGGCAGGTCTCGTTCGTGATGTGGCCTGGAGGGCCAGCGAAATTGACGTGCGCCACCTTGCCGTTGAACTCATTGGACACGGCGGACGACACATCGACCAAGCACACCCCTGCGTGGATGTGCGACTATCGGGAAACATTCGCGTGCATGCCGTGCTGGAACCGATCGCCAGCTCAGGAACGACCATCTCGATTCGTATTCCACGAACCACAGGCCTGAGCTGGGATGACCGTATCGACTCAGGTTTCATCACTGCCCGCCAACGAGACTTTCTCCTGAGTGCTGTGCGCAGCAAGCGCACCATTCTCATTACCGGTGCCGCAGGAACAGGAAAGACTTCACTTCTCGGGCATCTCCTTTCCACAGTTGCTCACACCGAACGCATCGTGGTGCTCGAAGATGTGGGCGAACTCCAGATTGCCCATCCCCAAGTGATTTCACTCGAAGCACGGCAAGCCAATGTGGAAGGAGCCGGGGGAATACCCCTGGAATCTCTCGTGCCCCACGCACTTCGCATGAGAGCAGATCGCTTGGTGTTGGGTGAATGCCGCGGGGCAGAAATCGCACCAGTGCTTGCAGCGCTGAACACCGGTCACACCGGAGGGGGTCTCACTGTGCATGCCAATTCCCTGGAAGAAGTGCCAGCACGATTATCTGCACTGGGATTCCTGGCTGGGATGAGTGTCGAACTTCTCTCTGCGCTTGTCCTAGGTGGTCTAGATCTAGTTGTTCACCTGGAACGAGGTGAACATGGTCGACGCATTGCAGCACTGGGTGAATTTACTCAAAAAGAAGGTGCACTTACACTTCGCGAGCTCAGCATCTGAAGAAGAACATCAGCTTCGCGCTCTCTCCAGCAAGACACAGTTGATGGCCTCGCTGTTGCGAGCAGGTCTCTCACTTTCGATGGCTGCGCGAGAGGCCAAGCTTGAGATCACAACCCCCACCAGGGGAACCCCAGAGGCGTTCTTGCATGAAGTGTGGACATTCGTCCTCGACACTGGAGCAGCACCAGCTGCCGTGTTTGATGTGTGTTCAGAGAGCTTTGCAGCTGCTGCAGAGAATGCCCGAGCTGCCCGGGTCCAGATGGCAGGACCTCAGGCAGCAACACGTCTAGTGATGGGGTTACCTCTGCTCGCGCTCGCCGGAGGTGTAGTTGCAGGCTATGACCCGTGGGGGTTTCTGCTGGGCACAGTCATGGGCTGGGTCATTCTGCTGTTTGCGGGAGGGCTGATGTTTGTTGCCCAGCGCTGGTCCAGGCGAATGCTGCACACAGCACAACTGTGGTCCTGGTCTCGGGGCATGTCCTTAGAGTGCATGGCCATCTCCCTTGCTGCAGGGCAATCACTTTCGGCCTCCCAGTCCTGGGCGGAGTCCATTGCGCAGAATTATCTGAGTCCATCCGAGGCAACGAAAGAAAGGGAAGAGAGTAACTCTCTGGCACAGTTGTCGAGAACTACGGGGGTGGCGCTGGTGGGGCTGCTGCGAGAGCGTGCCACACAAGCACGACTGGCAGCACGGGAATATGCCCAGATTCGTGTAGAGAAGCTTGCGGTTCATCTGATGATTCCGCTCGGGGTGTGCGTTTTGCCCGCATTTATTGCCGTGGGAGTGCTGCCGATTGTGGCCAGCATGCTCTCCTCCACAGCACTGAATACCTAGGCTTCACACACCTCTTATATAGAGGTACGAAAACGTGCAGTTCTCACTGGTTCTAATAGTCACCGAAAGGTGAGGTGAACATGAGAACTCAACGAATACGACAGGCATTCACACGTCTGTATAAAGAGGACGGTTCGGCAACGGCGGAATACGCCATTGCCACCATGGCGGCGGTGGGATTTGCTGGTCTGCTGGTGGCCATCCTGCGCGGTGATGAGGTGAAGCAAATCCTGACCGACATGGTGCATCGTGCTCTCACGTTCGGAGGGTAGTGTCACCGCAGAGCTCGCCATGGTTCTGCCGGTGATCATGTTGATCCTGGGGCTGTGCTTACAAGCCATCGCTGCTCTGGGCATGCAGCTGACCAATGCTGCGCTCGCTAGGCAGGCGGCAGGGCAGCTCTCCCGTGGAACGGACGTGTCCATCGTGGTCGCGAACATGGCCGCGGCAAACGCCGCGGCACTACTCGCCCACGAACACGATGGGGAATTGGTGTGTGTCACGTTGCGCCAATCAGTCGGCGCTGGACCGCTGTCATTGCTCGTTCACGAGGTGAAGGTGAGGGAGTGTGTTGTCGATGCAAACTGAGCAAGGCTCTAGTGCTGCGGCAACCCTGATTCTGGTCGGGGGAGTAATTTCAGTGACAAGTCTTTTACTTTTTTTCGGAACTGCCTTGATCACCCTCGATAGAGCACAGTCAGTAACAGACCAAGCCGCCCTCGAGGCAGCGGATGCCGCCTCGGGGCGAATTCCCGGATATCCCTGTGATCGCGCGGAAAGACTCGCCGAAGCACACCACTTTGAATTAGAAAAATGTGAGGTGGATCATCTCATTACGCGGGTGACCTTCCAGGTCACCGTTTTGGGATTTTTGACCCACACTAGGGCCAAAGCAGGTCCCCAAAATTCTCTTCCGTGATTGACGAACTCAATTTGCCGTGTATCTTGACCTTTTGGAACGCCATTTATTTCGGAGGAATGTTTGTCTAGCTCGAGAAAGCTCGTCATCGTTGAGTCACCAGCAAAAGCCAAGACCATTGGCAAATACTTGGGCGACAACTATGAGGTACTCGCTTCGGTAGGTCACATCCGTGACTTGCCCAAGCCCAGTGAGCTTCCCGCAGACATGAAAAAGGGTCCCTTTGGAAAGTTTGCCGTCAACGTTGAAGACAACTTCGAGCCCTACTATGTGGTCAGTGAGAACAGTAAGAAGACTGTTGCCGAACTGAAGAAGGCACTCAAAGACGCCGACGAGCTCTACCTCGCAACTGATGAGGACCGCGAAGGTGAAGCGATCTCATGGCACCTGCTCCAGGTGCTCAAGCCCAAGGTTCCTGTGCACCGCATGGTGTTCCACGAAATCACCAAGGAAGCTATCCAGGCAGCCCAAGAGAACACTCGTGAGCTCGACACTGCACTGGTAGATGCACAAGAGACACGTCGTATTCTCGACCGACTCTATGGCTGGGAAATGTCCGATGTGATGCGTCGCCGCGTGGGACCTGGCACTTCTGCAGGTCGTGTTCAGACCGTTGCATTGCGTCTAGTGGTCGACCGTGAGCGTGAACGCATGGCTTTCAACTCGGCCAACTATTGGGATCTGCTCGCCACATTGGGAACTTCCACTGAGGCAAGCACCCAGTTTGAAGCCAAGCTGGTTCGTGTTGGCGGCAACACAATTGCTTCAGGTAAAGACTTTGATGACAACGGTCAGCTGATCACCAAGGCAACGTTGCTGAGCGAAGAAGCTGCTGTTGCACTTGCTGCTGCACTTCGTGAAGCAAGCACTGAGATTGTGGTGGCAGGGCTGGAAACCAAGCCCTACACCCGCCGCCCATCAGCACCGTTCACTACTTCCACGCTGCAGCAGGAGGCATCGCGCAAGCTGAAGTTCTCGTCCAAACAGACCATGAGCGTGGCTCAGGGTCTGTATGAAAACGGTTACATCACCTATATGCGTACTGACTCGCCATCCCTATCTGGGCAGGCAATTGCGGCAGCTCGCACCCAGGCAACTGCTCTCTACGGTGCTGACCAGGTAGCGGATGCTCCACGTCAGTACTCGGGAAAGAGCAAGAACGCTCAAGAAGCACACGAGGCAATCCGTCCCGCTGGTGAAACCTTCAAGACCCCTGCCGAATTGCAGAATGTTCTGCGCGGCAACGAGTGGAAGCTTTACGACCTGATCTGGAAGCGCACCGTTGCTTCTCAGATGGCGGATGCCAAGGGTCAAACTGCCACCGTGACCGTGAAGGCAACGCCTGCAACAGGCGATGCTGTCGAATTCACCGCCAGTGGAACAGTCATTACCTTCCGCGGCTTCCTCAATGCGTATGAGGAAAGCACGGATGAAGAGCGCAACGCTCAGGACGCTCAGGCTGAAGCCAAGCTTCCCATCATGACCGAAGGTCAGAAGTTGGTGCTTGCCGATGTCGAGGCCAAGGGCCACGACACCACCCCACCACCTCGTTACACCGAAGCAACGCTGGTGAAGAAGTTGGAAGAGCTCGGCATTGGCCGACCCTCCACCTATGCCTCCATCCTGGGCCTGATCGTGGACCGTGGCTATGTGGTTCCTAAGGGTTCAGCATTTGTTCCTGCGTGGGTTGCGTTCTCCATCGTTCGTCTCATGCAGGAGCACTACTCCGACCTGGTCGACTATGCCTTTACCGCCGAGATGGAAGAAGATCTCGACAAGATTGCCGGCGGCGAAGGCACCGGTTCCCAGTGGCTGAAGAAGTTCTACTTCGGTGAACCTGGCCACCACGGTCTGCGTGAAATCTTGGACAACATCGGCGACATTGATCCCCGTGAGCTCAACACCTTCCGTGTGGGAGACAGCGGGGCTGCGATTCGCGTGGGCAAATACGGCCCCTACATCGAGGTGACCAACCCCGATGCTGCCGAGGATGAGAAGCCTCGCATTGTGAACATTCCTTTGGACCTCGCTCCTGATGAGCTGACCGAAGCGAAGGTGCAAGAACTCATCGATGCACCGATCGTCACCGACCGTGTTTTGGGAGTGAACCCAGAAAACGGCAAGACAGTCGTGTCAAAGGATGGCCGTTTTGGTCCCTATGTCACCGAGCTTGAGCCCGAACCCGAGATTGCCCTCGATGAGGCAGAGATTGACCCTGCAACCGGTGAGGTTGTCGAGGTCAAAAAGAAGAAGCGCGTGGCTAAGGCTGAAGTTGTTAAGCCTCGCACCGCGTCACTCTTCAAGAGCATGGATCCTGCCACCGTCGATCTTGAAACCGCTCTCAAGCTACTCAACCTTCCACGCGAAGTGGGTGCAGATCCTGAGTCGGGCGAGATGATCACTTCACAGAATGGTCGCTACGGTGCTTACCTCAAGAAGGGCACCGACACTCGTTCACTCGAGAATGAAGACCAGATCTTCGCGATTGATCTAGCCGGAGCACTCGAACTGTTTGCTCAGCCCAAATATGGTGCCCGCAAGGCAGCTAGTGCGATCAAAGAATTCGATGCTGACCCTGAAAGTGGCAAGCCCATCAAGATCAAGGATGGTCGCTTCGGCCCCTATGTCACCGATGGCACCACCAACGCGACCATTCCTCGTGGCGAGGTTCCCGAAGAGATCGACTTCGATCGCGCGGTGGAACTGCTGGCTATCAAGCGCGCCAAGGGACCGGTTGTGCGCAAGAAGGCACCAGCGAAGAAAGCCGCTGCTAAGAAACCAGCAGCGAAGAAGAACACCAAGAAGGTCGGCGACACCATTGTGGTGAAGAAGGCAGGCGCAAAGAAGGCAGCCACCACCTTGGGCAAGTCAGGTATTTCTTCCAAGGCCAGCGAGTAGCTGATGGCCGGGTTGTTCATCACCTTCGAAGGTGGAGACGGTTCGGGCAAATCCACCCAAGCAGGCCTACTTGCCCAGTGGCTCACCGAAACAGGTCGCACTGTCGTGCGCACCCGTGAACCCGGTGGCACCGACGTGGGTGTTGAGGTGCGCAACCTCGTGCTCCACCACCGCGGCGAGATTGATCCCCGTGCTGAAGCTCTGCTCTATGCAGCTGACCGTGCTCACCACGTGGCAACCTTGGTGCGCCCTGCGCTTGAGCGCGGTGACGTGGTTATCCAAGACCGCTACTTCGATTCATCCGTGGCATATCAAGGCGCTGGCCGCGTGCTGGATTCGAAAGAAATCCGCGACCTCTCCCTGTGGGCAACCGATAGCTTGCTGCCAGATGTGACCGTGTTGCTTGATCTCGATGAGAATCTTGCCCGCACGCGTCTGGATGCAGCAGATAAGCCCTTTGATCGTCTAGAAAACGAGAAGGCAGAGTTTCACGCACGCGTGCGTGCAGGATTCCTTGCCCTAGCTGAGGCAGAGCCTGAACGCTTCTTGGTGCTTGATGCCACCTTGCCCATCGAGGAGTTAGCTGCTGCTATTCGATCTCGCGTTGAACAAGAGCTGAGCTAGTCAGATTCTTGTCAGCTACTGCCGGTAGCCTTGAGCTATGAGCGTGTGGGATGACCTCGTTGGCCAGCAGGAGGCCATTGATGTTTTCCGTGCTGCCTCCCAGGCAGAACTGGCGAGTTCGACCAGTCACGATTCTGCAATGACCCATTCCTGGTTGGTAACCGGTCCTCCCGGTTCTGGTCGTTCCAACCTGGCCTATGCTTTCGCTGCGTCGCTGCTGTGTCGCGAGGGCGGGTGTGGCACATGTGCTGACTGCAAGCAGGTCGCTGCCCGCACCCACCCAGACCTCTCCACGCTCACCACTGAGCGCGTCATCATCTCCATCGATGAAGTTCGTGCGCTGGTGCAAAGCTCACAGTATTCGCCTGCCGTGGCGCGCTATCGCGTCATTGTGATTGAAGATGCTGACCGCATGGCAGAGCGCACTTCCAACGTCTTACTCAAAGCACTCGAAGAGCCACCAGAGCGCACGGTGTGGATCTTGTGTGCTCCAAGTGAGGCAGACCTAATTCCCACGATTCGTTCCCGCGTGCGATCAGTGAGATTGCGCGTGCCCAGTGTTCAGGCAGTTGCCGAGCTCATTACCGCTCGTGATGGTGTGGATGCATCCACTGCAGAACGCGCCGCTCGTCATGCCCAATCACACATCGGCATGGCTCACCGCTTGGCCACCAACCCTGAAGCTGCTGCTCGCCGCGAAGAAACTGTACGCCTGGTGTTGAACATCATGACCGTGCGTGAAGCTGTGCTTGCCGCAGCCCGCATGATTGAAATTGCCACCGACGATGCCAAGGCACTCACCGATGAGCGAGATGCGGCAGAACTCGAACAGCTGCGCAGATCGATGGGTATTGCCGAAGGCGATGCCATCCCCTCCAATATGCGCAGCCAAGTCAAGGGCCTCGAGGAACAGCAGAAGCGCCGTGCCACCCGAAGCTTGCGTGATGGACTCGACCGGATTCTGGTCGACTTGCTCTCGGTCTATCGTGACGTGTTGCGCCTGCAATTGGGCGTCAGCGAAGAGCTCATCAACGTGGAGTTCGAGTCAGAGCTGCGTGCAGCTGCCGCTGCTCGCTCAAGCGAGGACACCCTCGCCACCATGGAAGCCATTGGTGAGGCTCGGAGTCGTATTGATTCGAACGTGGCACCGGCGCTTGCGATGGAAGCTGTGCTCATACGCGCTTCGCGTTCTGAAGTATCTGCATGAAAAGAACATCACTCCTTCGCGCCCTCGTAGCGGCAGTAGTTGTCACAACGTTGAGTGCCTGCTCGGCAGCTGTCGTTCCTGAGCCGTCCAAAGCACCTGAAGTAGTACCTGCAGAGCTTCAGTCTTTCTATGAGCAAAGCCTGGACTGGACTGACTGTCATGACGGCATGCAGTGTGCTTCGGCAACGGCACCACTGGACTGGGCACAACCCACGGGAGAAACCATCTCGTTGGCCCTTGTTCGCCATCAGGCCACTGGGTCGAACAAGCTGGGTTCTCTGTTTGTGAACCCAGGTGGCCCAGGAGCTTCCGGAGTGAACTTCATTGCCAATTCGCTGGATTATGCGGTCAGCGGTGCGGTGCAAAAGAACTATGACGTGATTGGTTTTGATCCTCGAGGGGTGGGTGCTTCCACCGCCGTGGTGTGTGTGGACACCCCTGCACAACTCGATGAGTATCTCTTTGCTCCTTTCGTTTCCGCCAGAAATACTCCTGAGTGGTTTAACGAGCGGCAGATGAGTAGTGAATCATTTGCTCAGGGCTGTGCAGAGCACACCGGTGACCTCTTGGCCCATGTCGACACCGTGAGCGCAGCTCACGACCTCGACATGCTGCGAGCTGTGGTGGGGGATCGGGAACTGAACTACCTCGGCTACTCCTATGGCACCTTGCTGGGTGCAATTTATGCCGAAAACTTCCCTGGCAACGTGGGCCGCATGGTGCTCGATGGAGCGTTGGATCCTGCCTCGAGCAGTTTTGATGTGAACCTGACCCAATCAGTGGGCTTTGAGAATGCGCTGCGCGCCTATCTCGCCGACTGCCTTGCTGGCTCCGATTGTCCATTCACGGGATCAGTGGATTCTGCAATGGCGCAGGTAGGAGATCTCCTGGCTGGTTTGGAAAGCTCACCCCTGACGGCCTCAGATGGTCGCGTGCTGGGAGCCGATGCCATGCTCACCGCCATCATTGCTCCGCTCTATGACAAAGAAGCATGGAGCTTCTTGACCAAGGTGTTTGCTGGGGTCAATGACGGGGATGCCGACTATGCCTATGGCGCAGTTGATTGGTATTACAACCGCAATGACGATGGCACCTATGCCGATAACTCAACCGAGGCATTCATTGCCATCAACTGCTTGGACTACCCCGTTTCCTCTGACCCGGCGCAGTGGAAAGCAGATGCCCAGAAGCTGGTCGAGAAAGCGCCGATCATTGGCCCCTACATGTCCTATGGCGATCAGCTGTGCTCCGCCTGGCCCTACAAAGCCGTAATGAAACCAGGAAAGGTCAGCGCCAAGGGAGCTGGCGACATCCTGGTTGTGGGAACAACCGGAGACCCAGCAACTCCCTATGCCTGGGCACAGGCATTGGCAAAAGAGCTGGAGGGTGGTCACCTTGTTACCTACAACGGTGAAGGTCACACGGCCTATAACAAGTCCAACGCCTGCGTGAATAACGCCGTGGACGGGTTCTTGCTCAGAGGAAAAGTTCCGGCAACAGATCCCAAGTGCTAGGCCTCGAGCCTGGCTACACGTTCGTCGATGAGCGGGCTTGAACCAAAGCACGCGCGCAGTGCCTGAGCAACAGTCTGCTTGGAGAACTTCTGTGCTGCGGCATCGTCGGCAAGAAGCTCGGTTGTGATGCGAGTGGCCTGAGCCATCTGCTCGCTGGCGGAGAAGCCGGGGGCAACTGCCATGGCTAAAGCGCCAGCAGCGCGGATGATTCCGTGGCGTTGGTCAAGGTGTGCTTGTTCATGGGCGAGGGCAGCATGGAGCAGCTCGGGATTGAGGGTGTTGTTCAGATGCGTGCTCAGCAGGATGTAGCGGGCACTGGGAACGGCCATGAGAAGTGGTTGGTCACTGACCACCAGCGCAACTGCATGGCCGTTGATGGTGCTCACCCCTGTGCTGGGGACGACGAGCGCAATACGTTGCGCCATCTCGTCTCGAGCAGACTTCAGTTCACTCAGAGCTGCAATGAATCTAAATGCCAATATGCCCAGGGCACCCAGTGCAACCCAGCCGAACACATTGATCAAGATGGGAACAAAAATACTTGAGGTGAAATCCTCTTCACTATGTTGCGCAACCGCAAGAGCTATGAGTCCCACCAGTGCGCTCAGCAACGAAAGCGCTGCCACGGAAAGCGAGATGAGCCAAGCTGTGAGAACGAATCCTGGTCGTTTGCTCACCAGTGCTGGCTCGGCGAGCAGACGCGGAACAAAAAGTGAAATTGCCGCATAGGCGGCAAACAAGATTGCGATCGTGCGCAGATCCATGACCCTAGTTGGAGCTGTCTATAGCTTTACGCAAAAACGCACGGTCTTCTTCTGAGAGCGATCCAGCGAAGTGAAGCAGGGCAGCAACTTGGTCATCGGCGCTCTGCAGTGCAGAGGTCATGGTGTTGGCAACGTGGTCGATGCGTGACTGAGTTGCTGCGAAAGTTTGACTGCGGCCCCCAGCAGAGTTCTTGGTGACAAGTCCCTTGACGGTCATTCGATCCAGCACGGTGATGAGGGTGGTGATGGCGGGGACGTTGTCGGTGAACTGTGCTTGCACCTCTTTGGCGGTGAGTGCTTCGCTTGTGCGCCAGAGGATATTCATGATGTCTGACTCGAGTTCACCTCGGTTACGACTGGGGGTCATGAGCACTCCAAGGTTGTGATTCTACAAAACGTAGAATAGTGTTGTTCTACGTTACGTAGAATACACCAAACAAAGGAATTGAAGTGAAGAACTCAACTTCCGCAACTCAGCGCGGATTCTCACTCGTCGTCGTTGCCATCGCTGCACTCGCGCTAGTGGGATGTGCACCAGCCGCGCCAGAGCCTGTTACCCCCACTGCGACCGATGTGTGGATCAAGGCTGTTCCTGAGCTCATGGATGGCATGGCCATGACCGGTGTATTCATGACACTGGAAAACCCAACAGAAGCAGACATCGAGCTCGTGGGTGCGAAGAACACCACCGAAGGTCTCACCGAGACAGCTATGGAAATCCACGAAGTGGTCAAGGGCGACGACGGTGAAATGAAGATGCAGATGGTTGAAGGTGGCATTGTCATTCCTGCCAAGGAATCTGTCACCCTCAAGCCAGGCGGCTACCACGTGATGTATTGGGATCTGCTCAAGCCCATTCCAGTAGGAAGCCACGTCACCCTGACCCTTGAGTTCTCCAACGGAACAACTCTGGATGTTGACGCCGTTGCACGCGACATCTCTACCTACGCAGGCTAAATAAGTTCACACCGAGCTTTCAACAGAGTTCAACAGGATAGAGAAATGACACACACACCAGCAGAAGCACAGGCCGAAACTGAAGTCACTCGACGTGGTTTCCTGGCTTCTGCTGGCGTCGTTTCTAGTTACGTAGCAGCGGGGGTTGCCGGTTTTGCTGGTGGTGCTGTTACTGCTTCGGCAGTCTCGGCTAGCTCGTTGTGCACACAGTCACAACTGCGTGCACAGGAACAAGCAGCAACCATTCCTTTCTTTGGGGATTACCAAGCCGGCATCATGACGCCGCTGCAGGCCTATGGCACCTATATGGCCTTCAACCTCAAATCCTCAACTGGAATTGATCAGGCTCGCTCGATGATGCAGCTGCTCACTGACGATGCAGCGAGGCTTGCTGTGGGCAAGCCCACACTTCCAGATGGTGACCCCTATCTGGCAACCGAACCTGCACGTTTGACCTCAACCTTTGGTTTCGGTCCAGGCTTCTTCTCCAAGCTCGGCTTGGCCGGCAAAATGCCTGTTGGCTTTGGTGAGCTTCCAGCGTTTAGCATCGACAAACTACAGCCCGAATACAGCGGTGGTGACCTCGTCATTCACGTGGGGGCTGATAACCCCCTCACTGTCGCCCACGCTGCACGTCAGCTCACTCGCACGGCGAATACTTTCGCCACACCACTGTGGTCACAGACAGGGTTCAACCGGCCACAATATGGTGAGCCCACCGACCAGACCGGGCGTAATCTGTTCGGCCAAGTTGATGGCACCGTCAATCCACGGTCTGCCCAAGAATTCGATGCTCAGGTGTGGGCATCATCTGGACCACGGTGGTTCCATGATGGAACCTGCCTTGTCATTCGTCGTATTCAGATGGATTTTGCCGGCTGGGACAAATTGGACGACACCAAAAAAGAAGCGTCCATGGGTCGTCGCCTGAGCAACGGGGCACCGCTGACAGGAACTTCAGAATTTGATAAGCCTGATCTCGAAGCTAAGAATGCTCACGGCCTGTCCGTCATTCCTGCTTTTGCTCATGTTCGCAGGGCAAATACAGGCAAGGACACCGAGAAGTTCTTGCGCAGACCCCTGAACTATGAAGACGGACTTCTGCCTTCTGGAGAGCCCAACGCTGGCCTGATCTTCGCCGCCTACATGGCGGATATTCAGAAACAGTTCGTTCCGGTTCAGCAACGTTTGGCAGACTTAGATTTATTGAACACTTGGATCACACCAATAGGTTCAGCTGTGTTTGCTCTTCCACCCGGCGCTCGCCGTGGCGGCTACATAGGAGAAGGACTACTCGGATGATTCGTCGTATTGGTGCAGCTCTTGTTGCTCTCGTATTTGCAGTGGGTTTCTCATGTGGCACTGCCCAGATGGCTTCAGCACACTCTGACTCATTCCAGTCAGTTCCCGCCGATGACTCGACCGTCACAACTCCGGTGACCGAGATTCAGTTCACCTTCGTTGAGCCTGTCAATGCCGAGCTTTCACCACCCGAGGTGGTTTTGGTCAACCAAGACGGCATTGCTGCCGAGCTTGGTGCCCCCATTCTTGATGAAACCGGGGCAACAATGACCGTCCAGATTCTTTCGGGTGCACTGCCTAACGGTGACTACACCGCCAGCTACCGCATCGTTTCCCAAGATGGACACCCTGCTTCTGGCGAGCTGTTCTTTGCTGTTGAAGGATCCGATGCCCCTGCCCTCGTTGCAGCAGATGCCGATGCTGACACGGATGCCATCGCAGAAGCAGACTCCGATGTGATGGTTACCTCGAGTGGTTCCGGTAATGACACACAGCTTCAGCTGGTGCTGGGCTTGAGTGCTGCAGGTGCTGTGGTTCTAGCTGGTGTGCTGGTTCTGGTGTCTTTGCGCCGCCGCCGCAACTCGCAGGCAAAGTAGCGAACTACTAAGCTTGACAACTGTTCCGCATCTTGCGGTTCGCGCCGCCTTAGCTCAGTTGGTAGAGCGATTCCCTCGTAAAGAATAGGTCGCGGGTTCAATTCCCGCAGGCGGCCCCATAGCTCCATTGCTTGTGTACTACGGATCCGTAAGGGGAAACACATGAAGGACTGGACTCCAAAACTCTGGCTGCGTATTTTGCTGCCCACCGTCTTGGTTGTGGTGTGGTTTGCAATCGCTGGCCTGGGTGGTCCCACATTCGGCAAGATCTCTGATGTCTCCACCAATGACCAGGCAGGATTCCTTCCTGCTAGTGCGCAAAGCACCGAGGTCAATGAATGGCAGAGCAAGTTCAACGACTCGGAGAACATCCCTGCCATCGTGGTATTCCAGAAGGACTCTGGCACGGTCACTGACGCTGACAAGCTGAAGTTTGACGAGCTCACTCCAACTCTCGAAGACGCTGAGGGTGTTGCTCCCACCGTTGAAGGCGAGATGCCCTCTGTTCTTGGTCCCACCTATTCAGAAGATGGCCAGGCAGTTGAATACCTGGTGTTCTTTGATGCCAGTGGTGAAGAACTTCTCACCAGCATCAACGGTCTGCGTGCTGAGCTCAAGGATGCAACCCCAGCTGGTTTCACCTCCTATGTGACCGGACCTGGTGGTCTGCTCGCTGACTTCGTCAGTGGCTTCGCTGGTATTGATGGCATCTTGCTGATCGTGGCACTGCTGGCCGTGTTCATCATCTTGCTCGTGGTTTACCGCGCACTGCTGCTGCCGATTCTGGTTTTGCTCACCTCGGTATTCGCCCTCTCTGGTTCGATCCTGGGCATTTACTACCTCGCCCTGAACGACATCATCAAGGTCTCTGGTCAAAGTCAGGGAATCCTCTCGATTCTGGTTATTGGTGCGGCGACCGACTACGCCCTGCTCTTTGTTGCCCGCTACCGCGAGGCACTCTTCGACGTGCAGAACAAGTGGTCTGCTCTGGGCCGCGCATTCCGCGGATCCTTCGAGCCCATCTTCGCCTCGGCGGCAACAGTTATCGCAGCGCTGCTGTGCTTGCTGTTCTCTGACCTCAACTCCAACAAGGCGCTGGGCCCCATTGCCGCCTTCGGTATCGGGTTTGCCTTCCTTGCCGCCATCACCTTCTTGCCCGCGCTGTTGGCCATCTTTGGCCGTGCCGCGTTCTGGCCATTCATGCCTAAGCCTGGCAAGAAGAAGTTGGCTCCGGTTGAGCCCAACACTCTGCCTGGCCTCGAGGGTGTTCGTGGCCTGTGGAAGGGCGTGGGTAACCTCGTAGGCAAGAAGCCTCGTGCGACGTGGATTGTCACCCTGGTGGTGCTTCTCGCTGCCATCGCAGGCTTGCCAGGTCTGAAGGCAAGCGGTATTCCACAGACCGACTTCTTGCTCGGTGACAACATCGAATCTGTCGACGGACAAGATGTTCTGGCCCAGCACTTCGACGCCGGCGACGGGTCACCCGTGGTGATCGTTGCAGACGAGAAGAAGTATGAAGCAGTTCTTGCTGCGACTGAAGCCACCGATGGTATTTCTAAGGCTTCTGTTCAAGCCGATGCCAAAGCAATGGCTGCTGCCTACAAGAAGGCAGCCGAAGACGCTGCTGCAGCGGCTGCTGCCGCCTATGCCAGCGGCCCTCCCGCTGCTGGTGCACCATCAGCTTTCGTGATGCCAGAGATTGAGACCATCCCTCAGGTGGTTGACGGCAAGGTCATCATCAACGCAACTTTGAAGTATCAGGCGGACTCTGCTGAGGCAGAGAACGTAGTCAAGCAGATGCGTGCAGATCTCGTTGCCGAAGACCCCAGTGTTCTTGTTGGTGGTGAGACCGCTATTGCACTCGACACCAACGAAACAGCACAGGCTGACTTGGCCAAGATCATCCCCATCGTGTTGCTGGTGATCTTCTTGATTCTGATGCTGTTGCTGCGCTCGATTGTGGCGCCGCTGGTACTGATCTTCACTGTTGTTGTCAGCTTTGCGGCAACGCTGGGTCTGTCCGCGATCTTCTTCAACAACGTGTTCGGTTTCCCCGGTGCTGATGCGAGCGTGCCACTGTTTGGCTTCGTCTTCCTCGTTGCACTCGGTATTGACTACAACATCTTCTTGATGACGCGTGTGCGCGAGGAAAGCATCAACCTGGGCACGCGCCCCGGAATCCTCAAGGGTCTCACCGTCACCGGTGGTGTGATTACCTCGGCTGGTGTGGTCTTGGCAGCAACTTTTGCTGCACTGGGTGTTATCCCGCTGTTGTTCTTGGTTCAGCTGGCCTTCATCGTGTCGGTGGGTGTGATCATTGACACCGCACTGGTGCGAACCCTGCTGGTTCCCGCGCTTGCCTATGACATTGGACCCAAAATTTGGTGGCCCAGCAAACTCGGAAAACTGAAGTAATTCACTTTCGTTTCACTCCTCAGCCCCCTAGAAATAGGGGGCTGAGTTCTTGTAATATCGTTTGAGTCCAAACGACCCCTTTATTTCGCACCATATTTGCGGTTAGAATAAGGAATTCGTAGAAAAGGTGAAGAATGTCAACGATTTCCGAATCAGAACTGCTCTCTAAGGTTCCATCTCAGCTGTATATTGACGGCAAGTGGGTAGATGCTGCTGGTGGCAAAACTGTCGATGTGATCGACCCAGCAACCGGTCTGGTGCTCAAGAGCATTGCTGACGCTTCACCAGAAGACGGCATGAAGGCCCTGGATGCTGCCGTGGCAGCACAGGACGCTTGGGCGGCCACACCTCCTCGCACCCGCAGTGACATCCTGCGTAAGGCGTTTGAGCGCGTGCAGGAACTCAAGGATGAATTTGCGCTGCTGATGACCCTCGAGATGGGTAAGCCCCTCGCTGAAGCTATTGGTGAAGTGAACTACGGTTCTGAATTCCTACGCTGGTTCAGCGAAGAAGCAGTACGCATCACCGGTCGTTACGGCAGCAACCCTGAAGGCACCGGTCGCACCATCGTGACCCACATGCCCGTGGGCCCCAGCTACTTGATCACCCCCTGGAACTTCCCACTGGCGATGGCAACCCGCAAGATTGCTCCCGCACTTGCTGCTGGCTGCACCGTTGTGGTCAAGCCTGCAACCCTCACCCCACTGACCACCCTCTACTTCGTGAAGATCTTGGAAGAGTGTGGAGTTCCTGCCGGTGTAGTGAACGTGTTCACCACCTCGAACACCGCAGCCGTTTCTGACCCCATCGTGACCGACAAGCGTTTGCGCAAGCTCTCCTTCACCGGTTCCACCGGTGTGGGTCAGTCACTGATGAAGCTTGCCACCGAGAACATGCTCCGCACCTCAATGGAGCTCGGCGGAAACGCACCATTCCTGGTGTTCGAAGATGCAGATCTCGACAAGGCCGTGGACGGTGTGATGATTGCGAAGTTCCGCAACATCGGACAGGCCTGCACCGCAGCAAACCGTGTGATCGTGCACGAGAGTGTTGCCGACGCATTTGCCAAGAAAGTCACCGAACGTGTTCAGGCCATGAAGATCGGTCGCGGAACCGAAGAAGGCGTCAGCATTGGACCCCTCATCGATTCCAAGGCTGTAGCCAAGGCAAACGAGCTCGTGCAGGACGCTGTGGCAAAGGGTGCAACAGTGCTCACCGGTGGCAAGGCTATTGAAGGTGCAGGCACCTTCTATGAGCCCACCGTGCTCACCGGTGTCAAGCCCGGTGCTGACATCATGACCGAAGAAATCTTTGGCCCAGTGCTTTCCATCACCACCTTCTCAACCGAAGAAGAAGGCATCAAGATTGCTAACGACACCGAATACGGTCTCATTGGTTATGTCTACACCGAAGACTTCAAGCGCGGTCAGCGACTGATTGAAAAGCTGCAAACCGGCATGATGGGTCTGAACGCTGGTGTCATCTCCAACGCTTCTGCACCATTCGGTGGAGTGAAGATGTCTGGTCTGGGCCGCGAGGGTGGCTTTGAAGGTATCAACGAGTACCTCTCGGTGAAATACACCATGACACCTAATCCCTTTGCCTAAGCCCTTCGTATAACAACGAAGCAACAAGCAAATGAAGAACGCCTCCCCGCTGGGGAGGCGTTCTTCATGCTTGAGGTCACTAGACTAGCAACTGGTGCTTGGCCAGGTTCTTATACAGCGGGGTAGTCTTCACCAGTTCAGAGTGGGTGCCGGTGCCGACAACAGCACCGTTCTCCAACACAATAATCTGATCACTATCGACCACAGTGGAGAGGCGGTGCGCAATGATGATCAGGGTTCGATCCTGAGCAACGCGGTCAATCGCTTCACGCATGAGTTGCTCATTCGCTCCGTCCAGGCTTGAGGTGGACTCATCAAGCAACAAAATCGGGGGAGCGGCCAAAAGTGCTCGAGCAATAGCTAGACGTTGACGCTCACCGCCGGAGAGCATGACGCCCTCCTCGCCGACTGGAGCATCCAGTCCTAGTCCGCTGCGTTCGAGAACGTTGGACAGGTTCACATCGGCGAGCACCGCAATACAGTCCTCATCGGTTGCCTGGGGCGAGCCCAGCAGCAGGTTCTCGCGCAGCGAACCAGCCAAGACGGGAGCATCCTGCTCCACATAGCCAATCTGTGCACGAAGGTCTTCACGAGGCAGCGCCTTGATATCCACGCCACCGAGGCGAATCTCGCCAGAGGTGGGGTCGTAGAAGCGCTCAATGAGTCCCAAGATGGTCGACTTACCTGCACCCGATGGTCCCACCAGTGCCGCACGAGTTCCGTGCTGAACCGAGAAGGAAACACCCTTAAGAATCTCGGGAGCCTCAACCTCGGGCAGGGCTTCCAAGGCGAGAGCTTCACCGGCAGCTCCGCCAGCCTTGATGCGTGCTTTTTCAGCACGGCTCATCTTTGCGGTCGGGTCTGTGGTGCTCTCATCCTCTTCAGTGGGCAGAACCAGCTTGGGGTAGGAGAAGCGCACATCAACAAATTCAACGGCTACTGGTGAATTCTTGACAGCACCGCGAGCACCACCGTCGAGCACGGCAAGCGGTGCCAGCTCGCGGTCAAACTCACCTTCACTGGGCAGTGCAATGATTTCTTGAATACGTCCTAAAGCACCCAGAGCAGAGTTCACCGAGGTGATCGCACCAAAGGCTTGACCCAGCGGCATGATCATCATGAACAAGAACAGGATGAAGGTGACCAGGTTGGCAACCGTAATCGCGCCAGAAGCAACGCGGTAACCACCGACACCCAGCACGGTGAGGAAGGCCACCTGCATGGCAATGCCGGCAACGGGAACAACCAGGGCAGAAATCTTGGCAACCTTGATGCCCATGCGCCAGGCGCCTTCGGCTTCTTCTTCAACAACTTTGATTTCGCGGTCAGTGGCGTTCGCTGCACGCACTGTGCGGACAGCAGAAATCGCACGCTCCACCGAGGCAGCGAGTTCACCGACCTTTGCCTGAGCCTTGCGGCTGGCAACTCGAATACGGCGCGAGAGCACCGTGACGATGATGATCGCGCTGAATACCACCAGAACGGTGAGACCCAGCAATACGGGGTCAATGATTGCCATCGCGATGATGGCGCCAATGAAGGTCAAAGAACCACCAATGGCTTCCACAAGTCCCTGCGTCAGCACTGCACGCAGCAGCGTGGTGTCTGAGCCCACACGCGAGACGAGGTCACCGGTGCGACGAGTATCAAACTCACTAATGGGCAGGCGCAGAATGCGTCCCACCAGGCGGCGCCTGGAGGAAAGCACAACACCTTCACCCGTGCGCTGCAGGAGGTAGTGCTGGAAACCGTTAATCAAAGCGGTGGCTACCACAAGGCTGATCAGCAGCCAGACCAGGTTCCCCATCAGCTCACCCGCGCTCACGCGGTTGATGACCTGACCCACCAGCAGAGGCTGTGCCAAGGAAGCAGCAGCACCTAGCACGCTCAACACAATCACGAAGGAGAGCACCTTCTTGTGTTCAAGCAGGTAGGGCATCAGCTGCCCAAAGCTAGCTTTAGGCGCTGATGACTTCGAATCTGGGGTCGTTGAACGACGCCCCATGCGGGGGGAGCTCACCAGGGGTTAGTTCCAGGCAACGGCGAGGACAACGTTGAGCAGAGTCAGACCACCGATGGTCCACAGTGCCCACGAAGGTGCTACCTCGCGCTTGCGGAAGATGAGGGCAATCACAGTGATCACAATGAGCACAGAAAGCTTCACTGCAATCTTGGCGTTGTTGACCTCTTCATCTTCAACCAGACCGGCTGAGTAGATGCCGGTGAGTGCAACACCGGTAACAAGCTGGGTGTAAGCACCATCGAGCATGCCGCGCAGAACGCGACCCTTACCAGCAGCAATGTCCTTGATCTGAACCAGGAATGATCCCAGCAAGAAGGACAGACCAACGAAGTGCAGGATGACGAGGATTGTGACTAAAAGTTCCATAGCTTCAGCCTAACTACTTGTTCCGGATAGAACGAAGGGTCACAGCGGTTTCCAAGGCGGCAATGGCTGCTTCAGCACCCTTGTCTTCTTTGGAATCAGGAAGACCAGCACGGTCTAGTCCCTGCTGTTCATCATCGAGAGTGAGAACACCAAAGCCGACTGGCTTGCCGGTGTCGAGAGAAACGCGGGTCAATCCGCTGGTTGCGGCGTCAGAGACAAACTCGAAGTGTGGTGTGCCACCACGAATAATGACACCCAGTGCCACGACAGCATCTGCTCCTGCTTCCAGCACAGCCTTGCTCACCACGGGCAGTTCAAAACTTCCAGCGACTCGAACCAGGGAGTGGGTAGCACCTGCGGCTTCCAGGGTGCGCTGTGCCGAAGCAATCATGGCGTCAGTAATGACCTCATGCCACTGACCTGCCACGATGACAACGTTTAAACCAGTGCCGTCAACGGTAATGGTGGGTGATCCTGCGCCACTCATGCGGTGACCTCCTTTGGGGTTGCTGCGGGTTCAATTGCGGGAAGAACACCGGGAAGCTGGTGTCCCATGCGGTCACGCTTCACGTTGAGATATCCCGTGTTGTATTCACCCAATCCCACCACCAGTGGAACGAGGTCATTGATGGTGATGCCGTAGTTTTCGAGCTGGCGCTTCTTCTCAGGGTTGTTCGAGAGTAGTCGAACCGAGCGAATGCCCATATCTGCGAGCATGCGCGCAGCTGCGGTGTAGTCACGCGCGTCGGCAGGCAAGCCGAGGGCAAGGTTGGCATCGAGTGTGTCCAGGCCCTGCTCTTGGAGTTTGTAGGCCTTGAACTTGTTCACCAGGCCAATACCGCGGCCTTCCTGGCCGCGCATGTAGAGCACGACACCACCGGCAGGATCTGCTTCAATCATGCGCAGGGCCTCATCAAGCTGTGGTCCACACTCACACTTGAGTGAGTGCAGAGCTTCACCGGTGAGGCACTCGGAGTGGACGCGAACCAGTACGTTTTCTCCGTCAGGATTACCTGCCACAATCGCCACGTGATCGGTGCCAGTGGAGTGGTCACGATATCCACGCATGCGGAAGGTGCCATTCTCGGTGGGAACGTTGGTCTCCACCTCGAAGGCAACACGGTGGGCATCAAGCTCACCCTCAATGCGGGCGGGAAGCGGATGTGCTTCCAGGTAGTCGACAAGTGCCGCTACGGTGGTCAGTGGCATATTGTCACGCTGGGCCAGCTTCTCGAGCCCAGGCATGCGCATCATGTCCCCGTCCTCATCCACGATTTCAGCAATCACGCCAACGGGATTCAAGCCGGCGAGACGCAGCAAGTCAACAGTCGCCTCAGTGTGACCAGCACGTTGCATCACACCACCATCCACGGCGCGCAGCGGCAGGATGTGGCCGGGGCGAATGAGGTCTGAGGGAGCAGAGTCGGGGTTAGCCAAGATGTTGACCGTGCGAGCACGGTCACTGGCGCTAATCCCGGTGGTGACTCCCTCTGCTGCATCCACAGAGATGGTGTACGCGGTGGTGCGCACGTCCTGGTTACGCTCAACCATGATGGGCAAGTTGAGGCGGTCTGCCACATCACGTGGCATCGGAGCACACACCAAGCCGGAGGAGTGCTTCACAATCCAGGCCATGGTTTCTTTGGTCGCGAACTCGGCAGCCATGATGGCGTCACCTTCGTTTTCGCGACCTTCGTCATCGGCGACAAGGACAATACGTCCTGCCTTGAGCGCCTCAAGAACTTCGGGGATGGGAGTGAGAGCCATGTTAGGCACCTGCATTCTGTTGGGGTAGGAAGGCCAGCATTCGTGCGACCTGGCGGGCAATAATGTCTGTTTCGAGGTTGACCTTGTCGCCCACGGCGCGTAGGCCAAGGGTGGTCACACTCAATGTCTCGGGGATGAGGGAGACCTCAAACCACTGGGAGGCTTCTCTTGGGGAGCTGATGTTACTCACGGTGAGCGAGACGCCGTCGACCGTGATTGAGCCCTTGTCCACCAGTAACGGAGCAAGGTCGCGGCTGAGCCCAAAGCGCACCACGGTCCAGTCGGCACTGGGGGTAATGGAGAGCACTTCGGCAGTGCCATCAACGTGGCCCTGAACGATGTGACCGCCCAGGCGCGAGCCCAGCTGCGCAGCGCGCTCCAAGTTCACGGGAAGTCCCACAACCGCGTCACGCATCGTGGTCATGGCGAGGGTTTGTTCCATCACATCTGCGGTGAAAGAGGAGGCATCGTGCTCCACCACGGTTAAACACACGCCACTGACTGCGATCGAATCACCCTGCCGCGCACCAGATAGGGCAGTGTTGCCGCTGACGGTCAGGCGCACCGCATCGGGCAGCTGCTCGATTGCGGTGATCGTTCCACGTTCTTCAATCAGTCCGGTAAACATCAGGAGTCCTTCCGGGTTGGTGTGGCAGTGATGAAAATGTCTTCGCCCAGGTTTTCAACCGAGCGAATGTTGAGGTCTATGCGCTCGCTGAGGGTGTTCACGCCGAGATCACCTAAAGCAACCTTGTCGCCGCCCAGCAAGACAGGTGCGAGGTAGATGTAGAGACGATCAACCAGGCCTTCAGCGATAAAGGCACTGGCAAGGGTGGGGCCGCCTTCAACAAAGACAGAGCGAATGCCTTGCGCATACATTTCACTCAAGGCAGCGTGGAGGTCGTTGTGGCCAATGATGAGGGGCTCGAGGGGGTGTTGGTGCACGAGTGCATCACCGGGGATGTTGCGTGAGCCAATGATCACCGGAACGGGTTGGTGGTCGTGTAGGGAACCTTCTGGTGTGCGGGCAGTAAGAGAAGGGTTATCTGCCAACACAGTTCCTGTGCCCACCACGATGGCATCGGCAGCACTGCGCTGTTCGTGCACGCGCACCCGCGACTGTGCACCAGAAATCCATTGGCTGGTCCCATCAGTAGCTGCTGCGCGGCCATCCAAGCTAGCTGCCCACTTCACGGTGACGTGGGGGCGGTGCAGGCGTGCAGAGAGCATCCACTCTTCGAGCAGTTCTTCCACCGCGTCCTCGAGCACACCACCGATCACCTCGATGCCAGCATCGCGCAGACGCTGTGCTCCACCAGAGGAAGCGTGACCAGGGTCAGTAGCTGCGTACACAACCTTGCCAACACCGGCTTCAATGAGCGCAACAGCACAAGGACCAGTTCGCCCGGTGTGGTTGCAGGGCTCAAGGGTCACAACGAAGGTGGAACCCTGGGCCTGCTCGGCAGTGAGTTGAGACAGAGCATCGACTTCAGCATGCGCAGTTCCAGCACCACGGTGCCATCCCTCGGCAATGATGGTGCCGGCAGAGTTCAACACGACACAACCCACCTGAGGGTTGATGCCATTGCTGGGGCCGTTGGCAGCCAGCGCAATGGCGCGACGCATCGCGGGCTCGTAGCCCTGCGAAGGTGTGTTCTGGCTCATCTACCGGTGCTCTCTGTTAGGGAGGCGTGCTTCGGGTAGACGGGTGCCATGACGACAACCGAACTCGACGGGTACAAAAAAGTAGCCCGCCGCGCGCGTTCTCCCATCCGGACTTTAACCGTCGGTTCTGGAGTTTCACCAGATCAACCTCATCCTCTGGCCAGATGGCTTTTGCATGAGGGTCGCGGACTATAACCGCCGGCTCAGATTTTCACTGACCCCGAAGCGCGTTGCTCTAGGTAACAGTCTAGCTGGTGGGTTTATTCCCCGCGAGGTGTTCAGCTGTGGGTTCGCTCAGAGCCAAGTTAGCCGTGGTGGCGAGGAAGCAAACCAATGGCGTCATAAACCTTGGCCAGGGTGGCATCTGCCACCGCTGAAGCGCGATCAGCTGCTTTACCCAGGATGCGGTCCAGCTCTGCAGGATCAGAGAGCAGTTCGTTGGTGCGCTCGCGAATAGGGGTGAAGCTGGCAGTGACCTGCTCTGCCAAGTCCTTCTTCAACGCACCATAACCGCCGCCGGCATATTCGTTGACCAGGTCATCAACGCTGCGACCAGAGAGCACCGAGAAGATGGTGAGTAGGTTCGCAACACCAGGCTTGTTTTCGCGGTCAAAACGAATCTCGCCATCAGCATCGGTCACCGCACGCATGACCTTCTTCGCTGTCACGGCAGGATCATCCATGATCTTCAACAGCCCAGCTTCGGTCTCGGCTGATTTCGACATCTTGGCGGTCGGGGTCTGCAGGTCGTAGATCTTGGCGGTCTCTTTGAGGATGTGGCCTTCAGGAATAGTGAAGGTCTCACCAAAGCGAGAGTTGAAACGCATCGCAAGGTCACGGGTGAGCTCGAGGTGCTGGCGCTGGTCTTCGCCCACGGGAACAACATTTGCTTGATAAGCGAGGATGTCTGCTGCCATCAGGATGGGGTAAGTGAACAGGCCCACAGATGCTGCATCAGCACCGTTCTTGGCGGACTTGTCCTTGAACTGGGTCATTCGGCTGGCTTCACCAAAACCAGTGATGGTGTTGAGCACCCAGGCAATCTGGGTGTGAGCCTGAACATGGGACTGAATGAACAAGGTGGACTTGTCGGTGTCGATACCAGCAGCAATGTATTGCGCTGCGGTGGAGCGGGTGCGCTCACGCAATTCTGCAGGGTCCTGAGGAACTGTGATGGCGTGCAGGTCAACCACGCAGTAGAACGCATCGAACTCATCCTGCATGGTCACCCAGTTGCCGAGTGCACCAATGTAGTTACCCAGGTGGAGGGAATCGCTGGAGGGTTGCATTCCAGAAAGAATGACGGGCTTGTTGCTCATGAAAAGTCCTAGAGGTTGTAGTCGACGACGACGGGGGTGTGATCTGACCAGCGAGTGTCATACGAGTCTGCACGGTCCACGGTGTAATTGGTTGCCACGGCAGCCAAGGCGGGGGTTGCCAGGTGGTAGTCAATACGCCAACCGGCATCTGTATCGAATGCCTGACCGCGCCACGACCACCAGGTGTAGGGACCAGGGACGTTGCCTGCGGCTTGACGTCCCACGTCAACCCAACCCAGGCCAGGGCCGGTTGACCCATCAGGGCCGGTCACGCTCTGGCCAGCAGCACCCATAAAGCGGTCAAAGTAGGCACGTTCTTGGGGTAGGAAGCCAGCACGTTTAACGTTGCCCTTCCAGTTCTTGATATCGAGTTCAGTGTGACCGACATTGAGGTCACCCACCACCAGTGCGTAGTCAGAGTGCTTGGCCAACTCTGGCAGGCGCTCTTGCATCGCTTCTAAGAACTTGAACTTCTCCACCTGCTTAGGAGTGTCCACTTCACCGGAGTGCACATAGGTGCTCACTACGGTGAGGATTTTGTCGCCGATCTTGTAGTCGGCTTCGAGCCAGCGACCTGCCGTGTCGAAGTCGTCTGCGCCAAGGCTGACGCGGTGAATCACGGCAGAGTTGCGGCTAGCCAGAGCGACACCTGCACGGCCCTTGGCCGTGGCAGCGTCGTGCAAAATGTTCCAGTCAGGTCCGAGTAGTTCTTCGAGGTCTTCAGTGGAAGCACGAACCTCTTGCAGGGCAAGGATGTCAACACCGCGGTTAGCCAGCCATTCACCCATTCCTTTGCGGAATGCGGCACGGACGCCATTGACGTTAACGGTTGCGATGCGCACAGACATAGCCCAATTCTACGGGCTAGTTCTTCTCGTGACGGTGGGGCACGACCCAGCCGAAGTCTTCGAGAACAATCCCTGAATCTCTCATATTCACGGCAACCCAGCTCGTGGCCAAGAGGTAAATGCGCGAGGCAAAGTTGAAGTAGATGAGCAAACCAATGAACACGGTGAAGCTGGCCAGCAGTGGGTTGCTTTCTGGGCGAGTCAGCACATACGAGCCCAATACTTTCAGCACCATCAAGGCAAGACCACCCAGAAGTGTTCCATTGCGCAGGATGCGCCATGGAATTGGAACACCGCTCAGGATTCGGATGATGGCTGCTAGTACTGCCGTGTCAAAGAGGAAGACCACAAGTAAACCGATGATTTGGAAAACGATTCTTCCGATACCGCTCTTATCGGCAATGCCGAGCTCAGGGAAAATCAGTCCAGACAGCCTGGTCAGACCCACAGTTGCGGTTGCACTGAACAGGACAAACACGACATAGATCATCGCAAGGACGAGGTCATAGACCTTGAGCAGCAAGTAGTTCACCGTGGTTTGTGGCAGGTAGAAAATGGTGCGCACGGCAGTGCGAACATAATTCAGCCAGTTAATCGCGGTGTACAACACGACGACAACAGCCAACCCTCCAGTCCAGCCAAAGCTGGTGGTGGATTCGAGAACCTTAGGATCGATGGCACCACCAGTGCGAATGAGGTCAGGCACCTGGGCATTGATGAAGGCAATGACAGCATTGCGAATCTCAGGTTTATCTGAGAGAAAAATCCCAGTCAGGCTAAAGCCAATCCAGACTGCCGCGAAGGTGGCAAAGACAGCTTGGAAAGACATTCCCGCGGCGAGAAGATTGCCACCGGCTGCGCTGTATGACTTATAGACGCGATACGGCAACAAGGTTCGTGCCCATGCAAGCGTCTTCTTCATACCTGCCAGCTTAAAGGGAAAGGCCCGTGGGTTTCTTTCGAAAACCCACGGGCCAAAGAGCCCCGCTAACTTTTAGTCAGCGTCGAGGTCAGATGTGAGCAGGCTAGCCAGCTCATCGGCAACAGCCTCAGCGTTGTCACCTTCGACGTCGAGCACGATTTCTTCTCCGTGTCCGACAGCGAGAGCGAGCACCGAGAGGATGCTTGCACCATCTGCGTTGTCACCGTTTGGCTTTGTAATCGTGACGTCGTGACCGGTAGCTGCGACAGCCTGCACAAAAGTGCTAGCTGGGCGAGCGTGAAGTCCTACGCGCGAACCAACAGTGACGGTTCTCTGAGCTTTAGGCAACTGCTTCCTCCAGTGCTTCGTCAGATACACCAGGCTTGATGTTCTTTGCGACGATAACCAGGAGAGCGGTAACTACGGTACCGACAGCAACTGCAACGAGGTACATTGGCCAGTTGCCTACGAGACCGAATACCCACAGACCACCGTGAGGTGCGCGCAGGGTGCAGCCGAAGGCAGCAACGAGAGCACCAGATACACCCGAACCGATCATGATCGAAGGGATCACGCGCAGTGGGTCAGCAGCAGCGAATGGGATTGCACCTTCAGTGATGAAGGATGCACCGAGCAGCCAGGCAGCCTTACCGTTCTGGCGCTCAGCGTTCGAGAACATGTTCTTACGAAGAACAGTTGCGAGTGCGAGACCCAGAGGAGGAGTCATACCTGCAGCCATAACGATTGCCATGATGACGAAACGAGGGTCGTTTGCGTCAGCAGATGCGCCAGCCTCGGTGAGACCAGCAGCAGCGAAGGTGTAAGCAACCTTGTTGACAGGACCACCCATGTCGAATGCCATCATGAGGCCGAGGATGATACCCAGACCAATGAGGCTTCCACCGGAGAGGCCGGTCAGCCAGTCGTTCAGAGCGGTCATGAGGGCCTTGAGAGGACCTCCGAGGATGACGAGCATCAGACCAGCGGTGATGAAGGTTGCAACCAGTGGGATCACAACAACTGGCATGAGCGGACGCAGCCAGTTGGGGAGCTTGATGCGGCTAAGCCACAGAGCTACGAAACCACCGAGGAAACCGGTGATAAGACCACCGAGGAATCCGGCGCCAACGGTACCAGCGATGGCACCACCAACGAAACCGGGAGCCAGACCTGGACGGTCAGCAATCGCGTAAGCGATGAAACCGGAAAGGACTGGTACGAGGAAACCGAAGGTAGCAGCACCAACGGCGAACATGACGTAGGCCCAGTCGTGAGCGGCTAGAGGGTTGAAACCCTTAGCCAGGAACTCTGCCTGGTCCTGGTAAACGATGTCATAACCACCGATCATGAACGACAGAGCGATAAGGATACCGCCGGCCGCCACGAAGGGGATCATGTAGGAAACACCGGTCATCAGCCATTGGCGGATGCGTGTTCCTGTTCCTGAGTTGTTAGACAATTGTGGCCTCCAATGCCTCATTGCATTTGTTTGGTGTTACAGATCCTGCCGTCTCAGCAGGAACTCTATGAAAAAGCTACGCCTTGATCAGCTGAAAAGGCGGGCAAAGAAGCCCTTCTTTTCACCCGTGTCGCTGGCGGGCTTTGAAGCTGCAGCGGGTGCTGCAACCTTGGGAGCACTACCGGCATCCTTAGGAAGGGTGTCGATGGAGCTCACAGCTTTTGCAACAACGTTCTCGGCGTCAGAGAGAGCCTTGCTCACTCCGATCTGAAGGAAAGGCTTGCCGGCGAAGCGAGCGCGGTCCTTGACCTCGAGGTCGGTTGCGAAAATTACCACGTCAGCAGCGTCGATGGTCGACTGCTTCATGGGGGAAGATCCAGCAGAGCCCTGAGTCTCTACAGTGATTTCGTATCCAGCCTTCTTTGCTGCCTGCTCGAGAGCTTCAGCTGCCATGTAGGTGTGGGCGATACCGGTGATGCAGGATGTTACGGCGACGATCTTGGTCATTAGGACTGTACCTCTCGTGTGATGATGGCTGCGATCTCGGCACCTGAGTTGGCGTCGCGCAGTGACTGGCGGAAGTCTTCGTGCACGAGCTTGCGAGCAAGTGCAGCGAGGATGTGAAGGTGCTTGTCGTCTGCGCCGTCTGGTGCAGCGATCAAGAAGATGAGGTGTGCGGGGCCGTCAGCGGCTCCGAAGTTCACACCGTCAACGCTGGTTGCCACGGCAACCGAAGGAACGGTGACGTGGGCAGAGCGTGCGTGGGGGATACCAATACCACCGGGAAGACCGGTAGCCATCTGCTCTTCGCGGGCACGAACGTCGGCGAGGAATCCGTCGAGGTCAGTTACGCGACCATCGTTGGCAAGCTTGACAGCGAGCTGGCGAGTAGCGTCTTCCTTGGTTTCAGCAACCAGACCAACGATGACGATGTCTTCGGTGGTGAGTGCTGCGGTTGCGTCAGTCATACGTGGAGCTCCTTAATGGCGGTGGTGAGACTGGGATTAACAACAGTGTGAACTGCCGTAATAGTAATGTCTTTTGGCCCGGGCACGGTGGTGGCGGGTAATTGGACAGCTGCCGAGCCCCAGGCAACAGCGGTCGAAATCCGCGTAATGTCGCCTTCTACGAGCTGGGAAAGTTCTTCAGAAATAGTTACGTCGGCGCTGAGATATCCAGCCAAAGTACTGTCTCCGGCACCAACAGTGCTGTCTGGAGTGACAGGTTCGTGACCGGCCCAGATGCTGCCACGCTTGTTGACAAGCAAGGCACCGTTTTCACCCAGGCTCACCACGATGGCAGCTTCGTCGTTGCCGAGCAAACTCTGTGCGAATGCAACCACGTCGCCCACGGTGGGCAGTTCGCGGCCAGCAAGTTCTTCCAACTCTTCGTGGTTGGGTTTCATCAGATCTGCCACACCGGAGTGAGCAACGGAAGCAAATGCTCCACCTGAAGTGTCGACGGCAAAGCGCACGCCGTGTTCGTGGGCAAGCTTTCCGAGAGAAACATAGAAGGAACCATCAAGTCCTCGAGGCAAGCTGCCGGCAGCAACAAGCCACTGGGGTGAGCTTTCGAGCACGCCAGCAATCTGAGCCAAGAGGGCGGAAGTCTCAGCCTCGGTCAGTGCAGGGCCTGGCTCATTGATCTTGGTGGTGTCACCGTGAGCATCAACAATAGTGATGTTCTGGCGAACCTCCTCCGCGATGCGGGTGGTGATGGTCTGAATACCGGACTCGCTCAGCGCAGTTTCAATCCAGCCGCCCACAACAGCATCTGCGGGGAAGATGGCTGCGGTGTCGATGTTGTTCTTGTGGAGTGCACGAGAAACATTGATGCCCTTACCTGCAGGGTCCTTGTGCTTACCGGTGGAACGGTTTACTTCACCGGTGGCAAAGGTGTCCAGCTCTAGGGTGAGGTCCACGCTGGGGTTGGCGGTCAGAGTAATGATCATGCGACCACCACATCAGGTCCGGCCATTTCGATTTCGAGCAGGTGCTCGTTATCGATGGAGCTATCGGTAATCACGGTGTCAATACGGCTCAGCGGTGCAACGTGACCAAAGTCTTCACGACCAAACTTGGTGTGGTCGGCCAGGACCACGGTGCGACGGGCTGCATCGACGAAGGAACTCTTGATGCGTGCTTCTTCTAAGTCGGGGGTGGTGAGTCCACGCTCAGGGGTGAGCCCGTTGATTCCCAAGAAGGCAACATCGACTGAGAGTGAACGCAGGGCGTCTTCAGGCCACGAGCCAACCATGGCCAAGGTGAGGGGACGAACGTGACCACCAAGCAGGTGCAACTGAATGTTGGAACGAGTCGCCAGCACAGCTGCAATAGGAATTGAGTTGGTGACGACGGTGAGGTCAATGTCTTGAGGAAGCAGTGCAGCCAGACGAGCTGTTGTGGTTCCGGCATCGATGATGATCGAACCACCCTGGGGCACTTCGGACAGTGCCATGCGTGCGATGCGCTCCTTTTCATCGGAGAGCATGCCTTCGCGGTAGGAAACGTCGGGTTCTACGCTGAGGCGGTCAATAGGGATTGCGCCTCCGTGTGCACGGTGCAGTAGACCACGGCGCTCTAAAGCAGAGAGATCGCGACGAATGGTCTCGGGAGTGACATCGAGTTCTTCGGCGAGGGAGCGAACTTCCACACGGCCCTGATGACGCGCCTTGGCCAGGATGGCCTGGTGGCGTTCAGGTGCGTACATGGGACTCCATTGTCGAGCGGTCGTTGCTTACAAACATTATGACAGCAAAATGTTTGTTTGTCTTTTTTTACTCCCGTATCTACTTGTTTGTCAACATGAAAGGGGGGTAAAGTTTATGTTTGTATCCGTTTGTTGGGGTACATAAGGTTTTTGTCCAACATAAACAAGCCCTCCTTGATTGTGAATTGAGAAGGACTTTCTTCCCCAAGGAGCAGCAATGGAGCTCACCGGTATCGGAGTAGGCCGCGGAATCGCAGCTGGTCCCGTCAAGCGCATGCCCGAGCCTCTGGCCGAGCCCGCAGACATTGAACGCACTGCCGATGCCGAGACCGAGATCGCTGCTGCCAAGGTCTCCCTCGCTGCTGTTGGTGAATGGCTGCGTGAGCGTGGCGTCAAGGCAGGCGGCGAAGCCAAGGATGTGCTCGATGCCCAAGCCTTGATGGCTGGCGACCCTGCCCTGGCCAAAGACATTGCTAAGCGGATCGAAGCAGGTAAGACCGCTGAGCGTGCAGTGTTCGATGCTTTCGCGTCGTTCCAGAAAATGCTTGAAGGCATGGGCGGTTACATGGGTGAGCGCGCAGCTGACCTGGCTGATGTTGCTCAGCGCGTGATTGCTCACCTGCGCGGAGTCCCTGCCCCTGGTGTTCCCGAATCAGACGAGCCCTTCATTCTGATTGCGCACGACCTCGCACCTGCAGACACTGCTCTACTGGACTTCACCAAGGTCTACGCCCTCGTCACTCGCGATGGTGGCCCCACCTCTCACACCGCCATCTTGGCCAGGGCCAAGTCCATCCCCGCGATCGTGGGTGTGGGTCCAGATGCTGAGAAGCTCACCGATGACACTCTGGTCGTGGTCAACGCTGCCACCTCCACTGTCACCGCAGGTGTCAGCCAAGCAGATGTTGATGCTGCACTGGTTAAGCGCAGCGAATGGCTGGAAGCATCCAACGCACCTATTACTGATGGTGCATTGAAGGATGGTCACAAGGTTCCACTGCTGGCTAACCTCGGATCTCCCAAAGAAGCTGCCGGTGCCATTGCCCTCGGCGCTGAAGGTGTTGGTCTCTTCCGCACCGAGTTCCTCTTCCTAGATTCAGCAACTGCTCCCACCGTTGCAGAACAAGAAGCACAGTATGTGGAACTACTCGAAGCATTCCCCGGCAAGAAGGTTGTGGTTCGCGCACTGGATGCCGGAGCAGATAAGCCATTGTCATTCTTGAACGATGCTCACGAAGAAAACCCGGCCCTGGGTCTTCGCGGTATTCGTGCCCTGCGCGTGAAGGAAAACATTCTGCGCGATCAGCTCACCGCACTCGTGAACGCACAGAACAAGACCGAAGCAGACCTGTGGGTAATGGCACCCATGATTGCTGATGCAGAAGAGACCGACTACTTTGTCGGGCTCTGCCGCGAGCTAGGCCTTCGTGTTCCTGGTGTCATGGCTGAGGTTCCCTCACTGGCACTTGTTGCCGACCAGGTACTCGAAACTGCTGACTTTGTCAGCATCGGAACCAATGACCTCACCCAGTACACCATGGCCGCTGACCGTATGCTCGGCACCGTCGGTTCCTACCAAGACCCCTGGCACCCTGCTGTGCTGCGCCTGATCAAGCAGCTCGGTGATGCCGGCGCTGCCGCTGGCAAGCCCGTGGGTGTCTGTGGTGAAGCTGCAGCTGACCCAAACTTAGCGATTGTTCTTGTTGGTTTGGGCGTCACTACCTTGAGCATGACCCCTGCTGCATTGGCAGAGGTTCGTGCCGCACTACTTACTGTCACACTCGACGAAGCCCAGGCTCGTGCCGCTCGTGCGTTGAACGGACGCACCGCCGCCCAGGCACGCAAACTCGGTAGCGAGTAAAACTTCTGCAGGGGAGACGACCTGCGGAACTACAAAAAGACCCGGCCTTCCTCAAAGGGCCGGGTCTTTTTAGTAGATGATCTGTTGTTATGCGCGTCCACGCAGAACAGCCTGCTTCACATCGGCAATAGCCTGTGTGACCTGGATGCCACGAGGGCATGCGTCGGTGCAGTTGAAGGTGGTGCGGCAGCGCCACACACCCTCTTTGTCGTTCAGGATGTCGAGGCGAACATCGCCAGCATCATCACGAGAGTCAAAGATGAAACGGTGAGCGTTCACGATGGCGGCAGGACCGAAGTACTGTCCATCAGTCCAGAACACAGGGCAGCTTGTGGTGCAGGCAGCACACAAGATGCACTTGGTGGTGTCGTCGAAGCGCTCGCGGTCCTCGATGCTCTGGCGACGTTCCTTGCCAGCCTCAGGCTCATTGTTGGAGATGAGGAATGGCTTGACCTCGCGGTATGCAGCGAAGAAAGGCTCCATGTCGACGATGAGATCCTTCTCCAGGGGAAGACCCTTGATGGCCTCAACATAGATGGGCTGAGTGATGTCCAAGTCCTTGATCAAGGTCTTGCATGCCAGACGGTTGCGACCATTGATGCGCATCGCGTCTGAACCACAAATACCGTGAGCACAGGAGCGACGGAAAGACAGCGAACCATCCTGGTCCCACTTGATGCGGTGCAGGGCATCCAGAATACGGTCTGTTGAATACACATCAACATCGAAGGATTCCCAACGAGCTTCCTCATCGATCTCGGGCAGGAAGCGACGAATGATCAGCGTGATGGTGAAAGCCTGTACCTCGGGTACGGCTGCCTGTGTAGCGACTGCGGTAGCCATTCTTAGTACTTCCTCTCCATGGGCTGGTAGTTGGTAATAACAACAGGCTTCCAATCAAGCTTGATGTGGTCACCAGCGTCATCACTCTTAGCGTCACCCGAGAGGTACGCCATGGTGTGCTTCATGAACTTCTTGTCATCGCGGTTGGGGAAGTCGTCGCGCATGTGACCGCCACGGCTTTCCTTACGGTTACGAGCCGAGTAGACAACAACCTCTGCCAAGTCGAGCAGGAAGCCCAGCTCAACAGCTTCGAGCAGGTCAGTGTTGTAACGCTTGCCCTTGTCGTGGATGGAGATGTTCTTGTATTCCTCACGCAGCTTCTCAATGGTCTTGGTGACCGACTTGAGAGAGTCTTCGGTGCGGAAGACCTGTGCGTTCTTATCCATCTCTTCCTGCAGTTCCTTACGCAGGGCAGGAACACGCTGGGTGCCCGACGCGTTGCGGATGCTTTCGATCATCTCGCGCACAGGACCGGCAGGGTCCTTGGGCAGTGGAACGAACTTGGCTGTCTTGGCATATTCGACTGCGTAGCGACCTGCGCGCTTACCGAACACGTTGATGTCCAGCAGCGAGTTGGTGCCCAGACGGTTAGAACCGTGAACTGACACACATGCACATTCACCTGCGGCATAGAGGCCAGGGATCACGGTCTTGTTATCGGAGAGAACCTCTGCCTTGATGTTGGTAGGAATACCACCCATCGCGTAGTGAGCAGTAGGCATCACGGGAACTGGCTCAACCACGGGGTCAACACCCAAGTAGGTGCGAGCGAATTCGGTGATGTCTGGAAGCTTGGTCTCGAGAACCTCAGCACCCAAGTGGGTGCAGTCCAGGAGAACGTAATCCTTGTTGGGACCCGCGCCGCGGCCTTCGGCCACTTCCTGAACCATGCAGCGCGAAACGATGTCACGAGGTGCAAGGTCCTTGATAGTGGGGGCGTAGCGCTCCATGAAGCGCTCACCAGAAGCATTACGCAAGATCGCACCTTCACCACGAGCACCCTCAGTCAAGAGAATGCCGAGACCGGCAAGACCGGTGGGGTGGAACTGGAAGAACTCCATGTCCTCGAGAGGAATACCCTTGCGCCAGATGATGCCCACGCCGTCACCGGTGAGGGTGTGAGCGTTCGAGGTGGTCTTGTAGATCTTGCCGAAACCACCGGTTGCGAACACGATCGACTTGCCCTGGAAGACGTGCAGGTCACCTGTTGCTAGTTCGTAAGCAACGACACCGGCAGGAACCTGCTTGCCCTTGACCTCGACCATGACGAGGTCAAGCACATAGAACTCGTTGTAGAACTCGATGCCGAGCTTGACGCAGTTCTGGAACAGGGTCTGCAAAATCATGTGACCGGTGCGGTCTGCTGCGTAGCAGGAGCGACGAACAGGTGCCTTACCGTGGTCGCGAGTGTGGCCACCGAAACGACGCTGGTCGATCTTGCCATCGGGAGTTCTGTTAAAGGGAAGTCCCATGTTCTCGAGGTCGATGACCGCGTCGATAGCTTCCTTGGCCAGAATCTCAGCAGCATCCTGGTCAACCAGGTAGTCGCCACCCTTGACGGTGTCGAAGGTGTGCCATTCCCAGCTGTCCTCTTCCACGTTGGCCAGCGCAGCAGCCATACCGCCCTGTGCTGCACCGGTGTGCGAGCGGGTGGGGTAGAGCTTGCTGATTACAGCGGTGCGGGCGTTGGGGCCAGCCTCAATCGCTGCACGCATACCTGCGCCACCAGCACCAACGATGACAACATCGTGCTGGTGGTAGTAAACGCCGTCGACGAGCTTTGTTTCTTCGTACGTGTCGTTGCTAGTGGTTGCCACGAGGGATACTCCGTAGTTAGTGATCTAAAGAATTACTGAGGTGGGCAGAACGAGGGCAGCATTCCCAGCTGCTCAGGGCTGACCGAAGGGCATGGGTCAAAGGTGAAGATCACCAAGGTGCCCAAAACGATGAGTGCAGCAGCGGAAAGGAAGACAGCTCCGCGGAGCACCTTTCCGAGAGTTACTGAGCTCGAGTAGTCGTTGATGATGGTGCGCATACCGTTGGCGCCGTGAATGAGGGCAAGCCACAGCATGAGCAGATCCCAGACCTGCCAGAAGGGGGAAGCCCACTTACCGGCTACGAACGCGAAGTCGATGGCGCGGACACCTTCACCGGAAACCATGTTCACAAACAGGTGACCGAAGATGAGGACAACCAGGACCACGCCCGAGGCGCGCATGTACATCCAGCCCCACTTTTCCCAGTTGGTGCCGGAGCGCTGGGTGCGGGCGTAGGGGCTACGGGGTGCTTCTACGGTGCTCACTGTCCGTTCACCTCCAGGATGATGTTGGCAATCTGTCGAGGCAGGAACCCTGCCATCAGGACGACCCACAGTCCAATCACAATCCAGAACATGGTGCGCTGGTACTTCACGCCCTTGCTCCAGAAGTCAACCAAGATGATGCGCAGACCGTTGAGGGCGTGGAACAGGATTGCTCCAACCAGGCCGATCTCGCCAAGACCCATCAGGGGAGTCTTGTAGGTGCTGATCACTGCGTTGTATGCCTCGGGGCTCACACGCACGAGTGCGGTGTCGAGGATGTGTACAAGCAGGAAGAAGAAGATGGCCACACCGGTAATACGGTGCAGAACCCAAGACCACATGCCGGTGTAGCCGCGGTAAAGCGTTCCACCCGGACGGGGCTTATTTTGTGAGCGTGGTGCCGTGACAGCGGACACAGACAACCCTCCTTGGTTGTGGGCAATAACTTCCTCCAACTTTACGCCCGATAGTCTGGTGTTATGGCACGTCTTACGACCCCACTTCAGGACTTCTACGCGGTTATTCCAGCCGGCGGAATAGGTTCCCGCCTCTGGCCTTTATCCCGCGCAGACGCTCCCAAGTTCCTGCATGACCTCACCGGTTCCGGCAGCTCCCTGCTCAAGGACACCTGGGACCGTTTGGCACCGCTTGCCGGCGAGCAGCGCGTCATGGTTGTTACTGGCCGTGCCCACCGCGCAGCGGTGGAAGAACAGCTCCCACAGCTCGCAGATCTCAACGTGGTACTCGAAAGTGAGCCCCGTGACTCCTCCGCAGCAATTGGTCTGGCTGCCGCCATTTTGGAAAAGCGTGAGCCAGGCGTCATCATCGGCTCCTTCGCTGCAGACCACGTGATCAAGGGAAACCGCTTCTTCAATATGGCCGTCGCCGAGGCTGTTGAAGCAGCCCGTGCCGGCTTCATTGCCACCATCGGCATCGTTCCCACCGAGCCTGCAATCGGATTTGGATATATCCACGCAACGGAAGAAACCGAGCTGGAAGGTGCTCCTTCGGCACTCAAGGTGGATTCTTTCGTGGAAAAGCCCAATGCTCACACCGCCGAGGAATACGTCACCAGTGGGGACTACCTCTGGAACGCTGGCATGTTCATCACCAAGGCATCGGTGCTCTTGGAAGAGCTCGCAAAGACTCAGCCAGAACTTCACGCAGGAGTGGTTGCTCTTGCCGAGGTCTGGGATGACCACGCCAAGCGTGGTCCTGCCGTGGACAAGATTTGGCCCACCCTGAAGAAGATTGCCATCGACTACGCCGTGGCTGAACCAGCGGCCGCTGCCGGCAAGCTGGTGGTTATTCCGGGTGAGTTCGACTGGGATGACGTGGGGGACTTTGCCTCCATTGCAAAGCTGCACTCCTCCGGCTACAAAAAAGACCTCGCCATCTTGGGTGAAGGTGCTCGTGTTCTCTCTGATGCCTCTTCAGGAATCCTCATCACCGACACCGGTCGCACCATCGCGCTCGTGGGTGTGAAAGACATCGTGGTGGTGGACACCCCTGATGCACTCTTGGTCACCACCACTGCGCAAGCGCAGAAGGTGAAGTCGGTGGTGGATGCACTGCGCATCTCTGGCCGCGACGACGTTCTGTAATCAATGAACGAAACAGACTTCTTCGTCGACGGCGTCGACGTGCGCACCCTGCCCAAGGTTTCCTTGCACGACCACCTCGACGGCAGCCTGCGCCCTTCGACCATCATTGAGCTGGCCGAAGCAGAAGGCAATGAACTTCCTGTGTTGGATGCAGAGGGCTTGGGTAAGTGGTTTGCTGAGCAATCCAACTCTGGTTCCCTCGTCGAATACCTCAAGACTTTTGATCTGACTTGTGCAGTGATGCAAACCCGCGAGGGCCTTACCCGTGTGGCACGTGAGTCAGTCATTGACCTAGCCAACGACGGTGTGATTTATGGCGAGCTGCGCTGGGCTCCCGAGCAGCACCTGACCAAGGGGCTGACTTTGGATCAGGTTGTGGAATATGTGCAAGAAGGAATTGAGCAGGGCATTGTCGATGCCGCCGCTCAAGGCCAGACCATACGCATAGGCCAGTTGGTCACAGCGATGCGTCACGCCGACCGAAGCCTCGAGATAGCTCAGCTTGCTGTGCGCCACAGGGACAAGGGTGTCGTCGGTTTCGATATTGCCGGTGCAGAGCTGGGTTTCCCCGCCTCCAAGCACAAGGCCGCTTTTGACTACCTCGCCAGTGAATACTTCCCCGTCACCATTCACGCAGGCGAAGCAGATGGTTTGCCCAGTATTGAAAGTGCGATCTATGACGGCCGTGCCCTGCGCCTAGGTCATGGTGTTCGCCTGGCAGAAGACATCAGTATCGATGGCTCTGACGCTAATGCCACCTTCGTCTCGCTGGGTGTGCTGGCACAGTGGGTCAAAGACCGGGGCATCACCCTCGAACTTTCCCCCTCCTCCAACCTGCAAACCGGAGCCATCGCGGCCTGGGGTGAAGACATCATGGATCACCCCTTCGATCTGCTCTATCAACTGGGCATGACGGTCACCGTGAACACAGATAACCGCCTGCAAAGTGGAACCACACTCTCTCGTGAACTGTGGTTAGTCGCAGATGCGTTTGCCTACGGCCTCAGTGACCTCGAAGCATTCCAGCAGAATGCGGCAGCCTCGGCATTCTTGCCACTCGAAGATCGTGAAGCGCTCGCCGATGCGATTACTGACGGCTTCATTGAAGCCGTTCAGAACGCCAGGTAGTACTTCTAGATCTGCTCGAGGATGCGAGCAAGCAGGGCACTGACTCGAGGCTCTGCCTTTGCACCCGCCTCAAGAACTTCTTTGTGAGAAAGCGGAGTAGGTGAAATGCCTGCTGCTTGGTTGGTAATCAGGGAAAGTCCCAACACATCCATACCTGCTTGCCGTGCTGCCATTGCCTCGAGCGCCACAGACATGCCCACCATGTCTGCGCCCAACCCGCGCAGCATCTGAACCTCGGCGGGGGTTTCATACTGCGGCCCAGGAACCTGCGCCAAGACACCCTCACCTAGGGAAGGGTCCACACTCTTGGCTAAATCACGCAAGGCGGGTGTGTAGACATTGGTCATGTCGATGAAGGTTGCCCCTTCGATGGGGGTTGTTCCGGTGAGATTGAGGTGGTCCTTGATCAGCACGGGCGTGCCCGGCTGCCACGCAGGTCGAATACCGCCAGCACCGTGAGTAAGCACCATTGTCTTTGCCCCAGAGGCTGCTGCGGTTCTCACGCTGTGCACAACTCGGCGAACAAACCCTTGAGCACCACGACCTTCATACAGGTGCGTCCTAGCGCCAATCACCAGTGCTCGTTTGTTGTTAGGCAAAATCACGCTGCGAATCGTGCCCAGATGTCCTGGAATGCCAGAGGAGCTAAAACCAGTGATTTCCTCTGCCGGGATTTCTTCGGTGGTCTTACCAATCAGATCCACCACGGCTGCCCAGCCAGAGCCCAAGGTTAGTGCGATGTCATGGTGACCAATGCCGGTGGCAACTGCGATTTCAAATGCGGCCTGTTTAGCAATTTCGGCAGGATCTTGTGATGGGTCTTCCAGTGGGTTGAAACCCCACTCACCTGCAATCGACATACGCATAAGCCTATTGCTCACCTAGTGCCAGAATAAGGACATGGCTTTTGAGTTTGAGCGCAAGCAGCGCATCGCAATTTTGGGTGGTGGCCCCGGTGGCTACGAAGCAGCACTGGCAGCAGCCCAGCTCGGTGCTGAAGTCACCCTGATTGAACGCTCTGGTGTGGGCGGCTCTGCCGTGCTCACCGATGTTGTGCCCTCAAAGACCCTTATTGCCACCGCTGAATTCACCTCCACTCTTGAGCGCTCTGATGAGCTCGGGGTGAAGTACTTCGTGAAAGGCGATGACAAGAAAGCCCACAAGCCCGAGGTTGCCATCAACTTGGCCACAGTGAACAAGCGTCTACTTGCCCTGGCTCATGACACCTCCGAGGACATGCAGAAGGCCTTGAAGAAGGCAGGCGTGAACTTCATCCCAGGTCACGGCCGCCTTGATGGCACCCACGCTGTGATCGCCTCCACCGGCCCTGGCGGAACTGACTTTGACCGCATTGAAGCGGACACCATTATCGTGTCTGTGGGTGCAAGTCCACGCGTTCTGGACACCGCCAAGCCAGATGGGGAGCGCATCCTCACCTGGACCCAGCTCTATAACCTCACCGAGTTGCCAGAGCACATGATCGTTGTTGGCTCTGGTGTGACCGGTGCTGAGTTTGCTTCTGCCTACTCTTCCCTTGGCTCCAAAGTGACTCTGGTTTCCAGCCGTGACACCGTGCTTCCGGGTGAAGATGCGGATGCTGCCGCCGTGCTGGAAGAAGTCTTCATCCGCCGCGGCATGACCTTGATGTCGAAGGCCCGCATGGAGAAGGTGGAGCGCACCGACACGGGTGTGAAGGTCACCTTGGCTGATGGTCAAACCGTAGAGGGAAGTCACTGTTTGATTGCAGTGGGTTCCATCCCCAACACTGCAGGTCTTGGTCTCGAAGATGCAGGTGTTGAACTCGATAGCGCAGGACGCATCGTAGTTAACCGCGTTGCCAGATCCTCAGTTCCCAACATCTATGGCGTGGGCGACTGCTCCGCAGCACTCCCGCTGGCATCTGTTGCCATGATGCAGGGGCGCACCGCGGCCTTCCACGCACTCGGTGATGCGGTGACCCCATTTGATGAGCGCAACGTGGCCGCCAACATCTTCACTCAGCCAGAGGTTGCCTCGGTGGGCTGGAGTCAGGCAGAGATCGAGTCCGGCATTATCCGCGGCACGGTTTATAAGCTTCCATTGACGTCTAACCCCCGTGCCAAGATGCAAGGTATTCGTGATGGTTTCGTCAAGCTCATCACAACCACCACTTCTCGCACGGTTATTGGTGGAGTTATTGTGGCTCCTCGTGCGTCTGAGCTGATCTTCCCGCTGGCTCTTGCTGTGGAGCACCGCCTGACCGTGGATGACGTGGCAAAGAGCTTTGCCATCTACCCCTCCATCGCCGGTAGCATCGTGGATGCCGCCCGTGCGATGCACTCGGTAGAGCGCAAGTAACACAACAGAGGTGTGAACTGAAACTTAAGGATGCCCCGCTGAAATCAGCGGGGCATCCTTAGTTCGAACGAGTTTTGTGAGTTTTACTCTGCGTCGTCGATGTTGAGCAGCACGTGACCGTTGGAGACAGTCTGGCCAACCTCAGCATTGATGCCGGAGATAACGCCGTCCTTGTGGGCTTCGACGGGCTGTTCCATCTTCATCGCTTCGAGGACAAGGATGAGGTCACCCTTGACGACCTTCTGACCTTCCTCAACAGCGATCTTGACCACGGTTGCCTGCATGGGGGCCTTGACGGTTGCGCCGCCGCCACCACCCACTGCATGTGACGCAACCTTGCGCACGGGTGCAGGGCCCTGGGTTGCCAGGTCAGCAGAGTTAGCACGCAGCAACTTAGCGGGCAGGGAGACCTCAATGCGGCGGTCATCAACCTCGATGGTGACGTGCTGACGCTTAGCTAGTGCCGGAGTTTCCTCAGCTTCACCGCTCCAGGGCTCGATGTCGTTGACGAACTCGGTTTCGATCCAGCGAGTGTAGACGGAGAAGGGCATGTCACCTTCGGGAGCAAACGCAGGGTCGCGCACAATCTTGCGGTGGAAGGGAAGCACGGTGGGAAGGCCGGCAACCTCAAACTCGTCCAGGGCACGACGTGAACGCTCGAGAGCTTCTTCACGTGTGGCGCCTGTCACGATCAGCTTGGCAAGAAGTGAGTCGAACGAGCCGGAGATGACATCCCCGGCAGTAACACCGGAGTCCACGCGAACACCGGGTCCACCGGGTGCACGGAATACGTGCACGGGGCCTGGTGCGGGAAGGAAGTTACGTCCACCGTCTTCACCGTTGATACGGAACTCGAAGGAGTGGCCGGTGACAACGGGGTCTGGGTAGTCCAGCACGCCACCTTCAGCGATGCGGAACTGCTCACGAACCAAGTCAATGCCGGTGACTTCTTCAGAGACAGGGTGCTCAACCTGGAGGCGAGTGTTCACCTCGAGGAAGGAGACAGTGCCGTCCTTACCAATCAAGAATTCACAGGTGCCGGCACCGAGGTATCCAACCTCTTTGAGGATGGCCTTGGATGCGCGGTAGAGCTCAGTGGTCTGTGCCTCGGTCAGGAAGGGAGCAGGTGCTTCTTCCACGAGCTTCTGGTGACGACGCTGCAGCGAGCAGTCACGAGTAGAAACTACAACCACGTTCCCGTGGGCATCAGCTAAACACTGGGTCTCCACGTGACGTGGTTCATCCAAGTACTTCTCCACGAAGCACTCACCGCGGCCGAAGGCTGCGATTGCTTCACGGGTTGCCGATTCAAAAAGCTCTGCCACCTCTTCACGGTTGCGGGCAACCTTGAGGCCACGACCACCGCCACCGAAAGCTGCCTTGATGGCAACGGGGAGACCGTGGATGTCGACGAAGTCGAGAACTTCTTCAGCGCCAGAAACGGGGTTGATGGTTCCAGGGGCAAGTGGTGCACCCACCTTTTCTGCCACGTGACGGGCAGAGACCTTGTCGCCGAGCTGTTCAATAGCTTCGGGGCTGGGGCCGATCCAAATCAGGCCAGCTGCCTGCACCTTGCGGGCAAAGTCAGCGTTTTCTGCCAAGAAGCCATATCCGGGGTGAACAGCGTTCGCACCGGACTTGCGGGCCACAGCCAGGATCTTGTCGATCACGAGGTAGGTCTCGGCACTGGTGGTGCCACCGAGCGCATAGGCCTCGTCTGCGAGCTTGGCGTGGAGAGAGTTAATGTCTTGGTCAGCGTAAACAGCTACCGAACCAATTCCGTAGTCGCGGGCAGCACGAATGATGCGCACGGCGATCTCACCACGGTTGGCAATAAGGACCTTAGTAATGCGGGACATAGTCCCCAGCCTAGTAAGCCTTGAGGCTCTTCAGTTGGGCATCTACGACAAAAAAGTCCGCGAGTCGTAGACGATGCCTACAACAAACTCAGCTGTTCCAGAGATCTGGCCAGAACACTCCCAGTTCGTTGGCCATTCGGCGCAGTGCCGGAACGGAGACCCCCACCACGGTGGAAGGGTCTCCTTCGATGCGGTCAATGAAGGCAGCACCGAGTGAATCAATCGTGAAAGCTCCGGCAACTTTGAGCGGCTCACCAGAAGAAATGTAGGACTCCAGCTCTGCGTCACTGATATCGGAAGAGAACGTGACCTGCGCCACCGTGACCTCACCGACGGCGCCGTTGAGCGCGCCACCGCGGTGGTCAATCATCCAGTGACCTGAAAACAACTGCCCGGTTCGACCACGCTGCTTCTGCCAGCGCTCGAGCGCCACCTCGGGAGTGTGAGGTTTGCCATAGGTGATGCCATCGAGCACAAACGCGGAATCGCCACCTAAAACAAGACCATCAATCTCGGCAGAGAGCACGGCCTCTGCTTTTGCCTGGGCCAGTAATTGCACCATGTCTGCAGGTGCCAAGGTGCCGCCGGCAGCAGCCTCGGCCGCTGCCACAGCGGCGTCTTCATCCACTTCGCTGGGCACCACGACAGGTTCTATTCCACTGCTGCGCAGGGTTGCCAAACGGGCAGGTGAGGTGGATGCGAGATAGAAGCGCACGCGACTGCCTTTCAAATATGGGATGCTCGAAGGATGGTCCCCAGAAGTTCTTCACCCCGACGCGGTTCCGAGTTCGTGGGCACACTCTGTGAGCTCGACATTACCAATGTCGCTCACGGTGGTGTTTTTGTTGCCCGTCATGACGGCCGTGTCATCTTCGTTGCAGACACCCTGCCGGGGGAACGTGTGCTGGCCCGCATCACCGATGCGTCCCAGAAAAGCTTCTGGCGTGCTGACACGGTAGAGGTGCTCAAGGCATCGCCAGATCGCCAGGAACACATCTGGTCTGCTGCCAGTGTGACGAGAGATCCAGCACAGCGTGCAGGCGGTGCTGAGTTTGGCCACATCAAGCTTCCTGTGCAGCGTGAGCTGAAGGCTTTTGTTCTCGAAGATTCCCTGGCCCGCATGGCGAAGATCGAACGCCGCGTTCAGGTGGAAGCTCTCGAAGGTGATGACGAATCTCGTGGCACCGGTTGGCGCACGCGTGTTCGACTCCACGTTGATTCAGACGGCAACGTCGGTCCCTATGCTGCCCGCAGTCACAACATCATTGCTGTTGAGGATTTGCCCTTAGCTGCTGCACGCATTGCCGAATTGGCTCCACTGGGCCAACGTATTCCCGGCATTGATTTCATTGACCTGGTTGGCCCCAGTGGTGACTCTGCCAGAGCTATTGCAGGCAACATTGACACAGGCAAAAACAAGAAGCGTCCCGCTGCCGAACCCGTCACCGAAATGGTGGGTAAGCGTGCGTTCAAGGTTGATGTGCGGGGATTTTGGCAGGTGCATCGCCACGCTGCTGCCACGCTCTCAGAAGCGGTCAGCTCAGTCATTGATGAGGCACTCTTTGACCCTCGTGCTGCCAATCATGACCTTTATGGTGGCGTTGGTTTGTTTGCGGCAGCTATCGGTGATCGTTTTGGTTCAACTACCCGGATGACCTCGGTGGAATCCGATGAGATGGCCACCGAGTATGCGCTCGATAACTTGGCTGAGTGGGTGGGAGCTCGTGCCGTCACGGCACGTGTGGATCGCTACCTCGAAAGTGTCCGTCGTGACCTGAACGCCATCGAGAAAGCCCGTTTCGAAGCAGCCACAATTGTGCTCGACCCACCACGTGCTGGGGCAGGTAAAGAGGTCGTGAACTCGCTGGCTGAGCTCTCCCCAGCGCAGCTGGTGTATGTGGCGTGTGACCCGGTCGCACTTTCACGAGATGTGGCATTGCTCGCCGAGCAAGGTTATGAACTGCAGGAACTGCGTGCGTTCGATCTATTCCCCAACACACACCACGTGGAAGCAGTCGCCCGCTTCGTCAGAAGCTAGCTACTTCTTAGGCCTATTTGCCAAAGTCCCATCCAAAGCGGCGAGAGCCGCCCTTGATGTCTTCACGGATGCCGCGCTGTGACTTCTGCCATGCACTCATGCCGGCGCCTTGAACCTCGTGCTCAATCGCCGATTCTTCCTCGATTTGAGCATCGAGGACGGCGAGCACAGCAGCCTTCTCCTCCGGGGTGACCCCGTCGGTGAGGAAGCGCACCTGGTCGAGGTTCACAGTGGGATGTTTCCGTGCTTCTTGGGAGGAAGTGAAGCGCGCTTTCCGCGCAGGGCACGCAGCGCCTTGATCACAGCAACACGAGTCTGTGCTGGCTCGATCACACCGTCAAGTTCTCCACGCTCAGCAGCGAGGAAGGGGCTAGCCACGTTGTAGGTGTATTCGTTGGCGAGCTTGGTGCGCACGGCGTTGACGTCAGCACCCTCTTCTTCTGCCTTCTTGATTTCACCGCGGTAGAGAATGTTCACGGCACCTTGACCACCCATCACGGCGATCTCAGCAGTGGGCCAAGCAAGGTTGATATCAGCACCGAGCTGCTTGGAACCCATCACGATGTATGCACCACCGTAAGCCTTGCGGGTGATCACGGTCACCAGGGGAACGGTTGCTTCAGAGTAGGCATAGAGCAACTTGGCACCACGACGAATCACACCAGCCCACTCCTGGTCAGTACCAGGAAGGTATCCAGGAACATCGACCAGAGTCAGGATGGGGATAGAGAACGCATCACAGAAGCGCACGAAACGTGATGCCTTTTCACCGGCTTCAATGTTGAGCGTTCCTGCCATCTGCGAAGGCTGGTTGGCCACAATGCCGACGGTGCGACCTTCAACGCGGGCGAAGCCCACCACGATGTTGGGTGCAAACAGCGCCTGAACTTCGAGGAAGTCTCCGTTGTCAGCAATACCTCGAATGACTTCGTGCACGTCATAGGGCTGGTTGGTGCTGTCGGGAATGAGAGTGTTGAGTTTCTTGTCCTCATCCGTAATCTCGAGTTCAACCTCGGACTCATAGACGGGCAGCTCTGCCATGTTGTTATCGGGTAGGAAGCCGACCAGGGTGCGGGCGTAGTCAAGAGCGTCGCTCTCGTCTGCGGCGAGGTAGTGAGAAACACCGGAGACGGTGTTGTGAGTCAGTGCACCACCGAGCTCCTCAAAGCCCACCTCTTCACCGGTGACGGTCTTGATCACATCAGGACCGGTCACGAACATGTGGCTGGTCTTATCGACCATGATGACGAAGTCGGTCAGCGCGGGGGAGTACACAGCACCACCAGCAGCAGGACCCATGATGATCGAGATCTGAGGAATCACACCAGAAGCAGCAGTGTTGCGACGGAAGATTTCACCGTACTTACCCAGGGCAACAACACCCTCTTGAATACGAGCTCCACCGGAGTCCAAGATGCCCAGGATAGGAACACCGGTCTTGATAGCCAGGTCCATCACCTTGATGATCTTTTCACCGGCTACTTCACCGAGTGATCCACCGAACACGGTGAAGTCCTGGGAGTAGACGGCGACCTGACGACCGTGGATAGTTCCGGTACCGGTGACGACTGCGTCACCATAGGGACGGTTCTTGTCCATGCCGAAAGCAGTAGTGCGGTGACGGACGTATTCGTCCAGCTCTACGAAGGAGCCTGGATCGAGAAGTTCTTCAATGCGCTCGCGGGCAGTCATCTTGCCTTTGGCGTGCTGCTTCTCAGCTGCCTTAGCGCCGTTCTCAATAACTGCCTCGGTGTAGCGAGCCTTCAGATCGGCGAGCTTTCCAGCAGTAGTGAAGGGGTCAATAGATTTTGCGTTTTCAGTCACGCTTTTCACTCTACTTGCCATAGGTATCGAAAAAGGGTTAGAGCTTCCCTACAAAAAACACCTGCCAAACTGTTCTTATGGAACTTTCCCTCAGCACCCCTCTCGCTTCGAAACTTGTCTGGTTGGACGAAGTTGGCTCCACCAACACCTACCTGGTGGCAGCCGTGAACGCTGAAGATGCCCAGAACTGGCCTGATTTCTCGGTGGTTGCCACCGACAATCAAGTCGCAGGTAAGGGACGTCTTGGGCGTGACTGGAGTGCACCTGCGGGAGCTTCACTGGCAGTGTCTGTATTACTTCGACCAGAAACTCCTGCCGGGCGGCCACTGCCACCAGAGTCCCTGGGGTGGTTTGGTCTGCTCGCTGGGCTCGCGATGGCGAGGGCGTGTAACTCGGTTCTTCCCGAAGGGAAGCAGGCCACTATCAAGTGGCCCAACGATGTTCTGATCGAGGGCAAGAAAGTCTGCGGTGTGCTCAGCGAACTCGTGATCACCCCGCAAGGTCCTGCTCTGGTGGTGGGCGCGGGAGTAAACATTGCGCTCGCCGAGGCAGATCTTCCTGTTCCCACCGCGACCTCCCTCGTTCTTGAAGGTGCCCACACCACACTGGATGCACTCCTTGCCGCCTACCTCACCGAGTTCTCCCGAATTACGAAAGTCTTTGTTTCGGCGGCAGGGAATGTGCGCAGCTCCGGTTTGCTTGACCAGGTAACGCAACTCTGTGACACTCTGGGCAAATCAGTTCGCGTGGAACTGCCCTCGGGGGAGAACCCCGTCGGAACTGCTATCGGAATTAACGAGCAGGGCTCACTCGTGGTGGAGATGAGTAACTGTGCCGAACCACTGGTTGTTTCTGCCGGAGATGTCACGCATCTTCGCGTGGTCTGACCTTGCTGGCCCACCCAGACAGCAATAATTGAGCTGATGTCTAACCCCACTGTTGCCTATGAGCCTGCGCCCACGGAAGCAGCAGAACCGGTAGTTGTGCGACTTCGTCGCCACGGTCGTGTTCTGTTCATGCCCACCCTGGCGTTGATCGGGGTTGCTACCGCCTGGGGGTTCTTCTCTGAAGGTTTCCCTGAGCTGTGGATGAACCTGGTGTTCTGGCTGCTCTCGGCGCTCGCCGTCATTGTGTTGTGGGTGTTCCCTCTGGTGACCTGGTTAGGTAACCGTGTCATCATCACCACGCGTCGCGTGATTATTTATCGCGGGATTCTAACTCGCACCCGCCAAGAAGTTCTCTATGGACGCATCCACGATGTGACCGTGCGCCAGAATGCCGTGCAGGCAGTATTTGGCGCGGGTGACCTGTTGCTCAACACCGGTGCAGAAGCACCCATCCGCCTCTATGACCTGCCAAAGGCAAACCTGGTGCTCTCAGCACTGTCAGAGTTGGTAGACACCCAAGCACCTTTGGCAGCACAGCTGCGTCGAGATGACCAGCGCTGGACGAATGAGTTCTAACCCCACGCACTAAGAAGGGGAAGCTGTCTTCTTTCCGAAGCGACGCTGCCATCCCCACACGGTGACATTCTTCATCGCTTCCACCACGATGTTTTTACTCATCTTGGATTCGCCAGTTTCACGTTCCTTGAACACGATAGGAAGTTCCACCACGGTGTAACCGGCATCGAGTACACGCAAGGTGAGATCAATCTGGAAGCAGTAGCCGTGGGAGCTCACTTCTTCGAGATGGATTCCGCGCAGCACTTCCGCGCGAAAAGCGCGGAACCCTGCGGTGGAATCTTTCACGGAAATACCCAGAGCAATCCGGGCATAGGCGTTGGCACCGCGGCTGAGGAAGAGTCGACGTGCTGGCCAGTTGAGCACTGAGCCACCCTTGACCCAGCGAGAACCAATAGCAAGACCGGGATAGTGAGCGCCGGGAACAGTCGGCTCAGAAACAGCACCGATCAGGGCAGCCAATCGATCTGCAGGATGGGAACCATCCGCATCCATCTCCACAATGATCTCGAAGCCATGCTCGAGTGCCCAGGCGAAGCCGGCAAGATAGGCATCGCCAAGACCGGACTTTTCACTGCGGTGCAGCACATGAACAAAGGGGTCCACACTGGCCAGGGCGTCAGCCTTAGCGCCGGTGCCATCGGGGCTGTTGTCATCCACGATCAGAATGTTTGCCTCTGGCACGGCAGTGCGAACAGAGGCCACTGCCTCTGGCAGGGTCTGAAGTTCGTTAAAGGTGGGAATAACGACAACAACGCTCATCGCTTCACGCTCCACACCCACCAGCGATACAAAGCGAAACGAACCAGAGTGCCCAGACCTAAACCAATGATGTTGGCTGAGACATTGTCTGCTAGTAGGGAGTCAAAGCCCAAGACGTAGTGGGTGAACCACAACGTGGCCAAGGTCACGGCCATGCCGGCAACTGAGGCAATGACAAACTCGATGAGTTCTCTCACCACATCTGAACGCTTATCGCGGCGGAAGGTCCAATAACGGTTGCCCAGCCAGTTCACCACGATTGCCACCGAGGTGCTGATGAACTTCGCCACCAGAGGCTGCGACCACCAACCGGGGCCGGTAATGGAGAGTAGATTAAAGAGGGAAACGTCGACGACTAAGCCGACCAAACCGACCAGTCCGAACTTGACGAAGTAGCCCAACAGGCCTTTTCGCAGGCGAGTAAACAGGCTCGGAGAGGACTCGGTTGCGATTATTCGCTCCGATGTGGTCATGTTTCTCCTACGCAAGTGCACTCTCAAACCCGTTCAACCACGCGAAAGATGAGCCGTTGACAACTGTAGTTGGCGTTATAGGTGGCGGCCAATTGGCCCGGATGATGGTGCCCCCTGCAATCAATCTAGGCCTAGAAATCCGTGTACTGGCTGAGAACGAGGATTCTTCAGCTCAAATTGCTGCCACTGCGGTCGGTGACTACACCGATGTGGAGACGGTTCTTTCATTCGCCGACGGTTGCGATGTCATCACTTTCGATCACGAGCATGTTCCTGCCCACGTTCTTGCAGAGCTCATCAAGCGCGGATATTCCGTGCAGCCAGGACCCCACGCTCTCGAGTTTGCTCAAGACAAACTGCGCATGCGCGAGCGCCTCGGTGAACTCGGTATTCCTGTTCCCGGTTGGGCACACGCCTCCACAGCAGAGCGCGTCACCGACTTCTTAGCAGAGTGGGGTGGACGTGCCGTGGCGAAGACGGCACGTGGTGGCTATGACGGCAAGGGTGTTCGCGTCATCACCAGCGCTACCGAGGTGTCGGACTGGTTAGGACTCCTCCAGCCAGGAGAGTCACTCCTGCTGGAAGAATTTGTTGAATTCCGCCGGGAACTCTCTCAGCTCATTGCTCGCCGCCCCAGTGGCGAGATGGCACTGTGGCCCGTGGTGGAGAGCATTCAGGCTGATGGCGTGTGCAGTGAAGTCATTGCTCCGGCACCACACTCACAAGGCAAGATCGCTGACATGGCAGGCTCGATTGCCTCCCAGATTGCAGCCGAACTCCAGGTCACCGGTGTGATGGCAGTGGAACTGTTTGAAACCACTGATGACCGCATCCTGGTCAACGAGTTGGCCATGCGTCCCCACAACTCAGGACACTGGACTCAAGACGGCAGCACCACCAGCCAGTTCGAGCAGCACTTGCGTGCTGTGCTCGACCTGCCACTGGGTGCAACCGGGCTGACCTCACCGTTTACCGTGATGGTGAACATTCTGGGTGGACCCGCCTCGGGGGACATGCTCTCACCCTTCCCACGCGCGATGGCGGATCACCCAACCGTGAAAATCCACACCTATGGCAAGCAGCCTCGGCCCGGTCGCAAGGTCGGCCACGTCAACGCTTCAGGAGATGACCTGCCAGAGGTTGCCTATCAGGCGCGTGGCGCAGCAGGTTTCTTTCAGGTCTGAGCCCTACCCTTGAACAATGGCTGAATCGCAACCACTCGTCGCCGTTGTTATGGGATCTGACTCTGACTGGACTGTCATGAGTTCCGCCGCCAACGTACTCAACGACTTCGGCATCCCCTTCGAGGTTGAGGTGCTCTCAGCACATCGCACGCCTGAGAAGATGATTTCTTTTGGCAAGGCAGCAGCTAGCCGTGGCCTCAAGGTGATCATCGCTGGTGCCGGTGGCGCTGCACACCTGCCAGGCATGCTCGCCAGCGTGACGGCTCTTCCGGTTATTGGTGTTCCCGTACCACTGGCAAAGCTCGACGGTATGGACTCGTTGCTCTCCATCGTGCAGATGCCTGCCGGTGTTCCCGTTGCGGCTGTCTCTATCGGTGGCGCCACCAATGCTGCCTTGTTGGCGGTCAAGATCCTGGCCACCAGCAACCCTGAACTTCTTTCCGCAGTTGAAACATATGCCGCAGGTCTTGCTGACCTCGTCGAAGAAAAGAACAAGGCGCTCAAGTCTCAGCTATGAGTCAAACCAGCCCACTGAGGTATCCCGACACCAGTTCGCAGAAGGTGATGACCACCCGCGCCTGGTGGTTGGTCGTACTCAATTTCGTGCTGCCAGGTTCTGTGCAGGCGCTGGCAGGCAATAAGCGTTTGGGCAAGATTGGGCTGGGTGCAACCCTGGTCTTGGTTGGTTTCTTACTTCTCACCTTCTTGCTTGGTTTGCTGTGGCCAACCGCTGTCTTCTTCCTCGGCACCTGGGGCCCCACCTTGTTTGTGGGGCAGATTGCACTCTTCTTCTATGCCATCTTGTGGGCAGTGCTGACACTGGACACACTGCGCTTAATTCGCGTTGTGAAGACCGGACCCCGCGCACGCTGGTGGGTCGCCGGAGTCACAGTAGTGATGATGTTCTTCATCTCTGGCACTGCAGCGTATGCAGCAACCCTGACTGGAAGTCTCAACAGTGCTCTTGGCAAGATCTTTGTGGCAGGGCCTAGCCAGCCACCCATTGATGGCCAATACAACTTCCTTCTGCTGGGTGGCGACGCCGGTGAGGACCGCCAAGGTCTTCGTGCCGACACCGCACAGGTAGTGAGCATCAACGCAGAAACGGGAGCGGCCACCATCATCGGTATGCCTCGTGACCTGCAGAACATTCCGTTCAATGAAGACTCTCCTATGCACACCATTTACCCCGATGGTTACACCCAAGAAACCGGTGAATACTGCACCCGTTGGGCATGTTTGAACACGGTCTATGTTGCCGGTGAACTCGATCACCCCGACCTCTACCCAGATGCTGCCGCTAACGGTTCTTCTCCTGGTATCGAGGCCATGCGTGACGCTGCAGAGGCCATTACTGGTTTGCAGATTCAGTACTACGTGCTGATCGACATGCAGGGTCTGCAGAACCTGATTGATTCACTCGGTGGTGTGGACATCACCGTTGAGGAGCGCATCGCGATTGCCGAGCCAGAAACCCCTGAAGATCAGGTCGGTGAATGGATTGAGGTTGGCGAGCAGCACATGGACGGTTACCACGCCATGATGTTCATGCGTTCACGCTGGTCCGGCACTGGCGACTACGACCGCATGGCTCGTCAGCAGCAAGTTCAAGAAGCTCTGCTGCGTCAGATGAACCCTGCCAACGTGTTGTCGAAGTTCCAAGAGATTGCTGCTGCCGGAACCCAGGTAGTGAAGACCGATATTCCGCAGTCCATGCTCGGCTATTTTGTGGATCTGGGTCTCAAGACCAAGAAGCAGCCCATTACCCACGTTGAGCTCACCCCCTACTACGAGCCTTTCCCCGTAGACACCGAGTTCCCTGACTACCCCGGTATTCAGGCTTACGTCAACTCAATCCTGCACCCACCTGCACCGACTGAAACTCCAGCTCAGTAGTCAGTCTGGAGTTTCCCTTGAGTAATTGAGCGCACTGCTGATTGCTGAGATGGTTTAGTTCTTATCGCGACGCCAGCTCAGCTCTGCTGAGCTGCGGGCGACGATCAGAACCACAAAGAGCCAACCCCACTCGGTCAGCGCCGTGCTTTCAGCCAGGCCAGAGATGATCAGCATTGTGAGCACTAGCGGTGCCCAGGTGTAGATCTCACTCTTCTTGCTGGTGCCCAGTCTCCAGCTGCGCGCATAGGCGAAGCCCAACAAGATCAGCAGTAATGCAAGGCCCACAATGCCCACCTGGAGCCAGGCGTCTAGGAAGATGTTGAGACCTGAAGAGTGGATGTCTCCACTGCCCGAGTTCATCACAGTGAAGGGCTGAGTCTTGCGTGGCCACAGGCCCACCCAGCCCCAACCTTCGAGAGGTTTCATGGCGGCTAGGCGCAGCTCTTCGCTCCAGAGCGAGAGTCGGTACTGCAAAACCTCAGATGAACTGAGGGCTTCCAGAATGCGACCACGCAGTGCCCATGCAACAATCAGCGCTAGGACTGCCACGCTTCCCGCCGCAATCTCCGTTCCGCGCCGCACTCCAGCTTCCATCTTGCGAAGCCCGGCAAGCAGCGCAGCAACACCTGCCACCACCAATGCCGTGACGAAGCCGACAGGGGAGGCGGCCAAGAGAACACACAGCACTGCTCCCACAATGGACCAGCCCGCAACCTCGCGGGTGACACTCTTGGTTCGCCACTCAATGATGAAGGTCACGGCAGCAATGAGCGCAACAAGCATGAACGCATTGCGTGAACCAAAGAGTCCTTGAATGCCTTCACCATTAACCAGGTTTCCTCGAATACCCAGGAACTGGATGGGCCCGTCAATGAGCACACCCGCGATGATCTCCAGCGCTAAAGAAGCAGCTAAGAACACGCGAAGCACATCACCGACGGCACGAATGAGTTGGATGGAATCACGTGTTGCCGAAATGGCAAGGGCAAGAGCAGCAATGCTCAGTTGGGAGGCAATACCCAGCAGTGTTGCCTTGGGGTAATACGACCAGAAGTAGCTGATGGAGCACCAGGCCACAAACACGGCAAGTGAGATCGGGAGGAATGCATTCCACCTCACCACGCGCCGGCGTGCAACAAGCATGAGAGCTGCCAGCACGAGCTCGGTTGCAATGATGGCGGTGAGACCTGCCGTTCCTACCACTGAACGCAGCAGGTGCGTGCCGAGAACAGTTGCCAGAACCACCAGGCTGAAGGCCTTGGCAAAGCGGGCATGAGAAAAGAACGAATACGCCGCTTCGGCGATGGGGTGTGTTGTCTCGCTCACGAAGACCCTAGTTCAGCGCTTTGGTAATGCGAGTGGGAACCATCACCGTCAGTGACAAAATCACCATCAGTGCCCACCCGGACTGAACCACGAGCTGACTCTCGGCAAAACTTTGTGCTAATAGTGCAACGGTGACCAGCAGTGGCAGGAGTGAACTCGCGCTATAGGGACGAGTGTCCACGAGATCCCACTGGGGGCGATCAATGGCGATGAACCAGGAACGTGAGAACAGTCCCCACATGGCCAGGATGAGTGCAATCACTCCGACGTATCCAAGCTGCATCCACACATCTAGCCAGACGTTGTGTGCTTGGAGGTAGTGCACGCCGTTGTGCACTGCCAAGTTGTTGAAGGGTTCTAACCAGGGGACCCAGGGGCTCAGCCAACCCCAGCCAAAGACAGGGCGTTGCTCGGCCATCTGGGTCACTGCTGCCCAGATGTCGGTGCGGCCGGTCAGATCTGAGCCCTTACCAAAGATGGACAAGATGGTGGAGCTGGCAACATTCACCAGCACGGCAACGGCAGCAATGATTCCGAAAGTAGTCAGGTAAACGGGACGACGTTTGGTCGCTGGCACTGAACGCATCCAGAGCGCGATCAGCGCAACCGCGGTGACCACCATCAGTGCAATGAGGTCTGTGGCTGAACGCGTTAGTCCAATGGTGAGCAGTGCCAAGGCAACCCAGACATAACCCCAGTTACGCCACACCTTTCGGTCTGCCAATTGCAGGCAGAACACAATCAGGGCAATGACGGCAATGAAACCGAGCTGGTTGCGGTTACCCACCACGCCTTGGATGGGCCCACCCTCAAGCAGAAGGTTGCGGCTCCACTGAAACACAGCAGGAACCTTGCCCTGTGTGGTGTCTACCCACACCGGATAAATGGCATGGCCAATAAACACGCTGACCCAGAGTTCAAACAGCAGTGAGGCAGCAAGAATCCAGCGCAGGGTGGTGCCCAGTGCACGAACGAAATCATTCCAGGGCAGTGTCAACGCAATACCGACACCGCCGATGGTGACCTCAATGAATGGCCACAGCGTCAATGCAGTATTGGCAGGAGAGTAGGCCCAGGTCACTGAGGCAACAGCAAGCAGGGCAAAGAAGGCGAGCCAGAACGGGATGCTGCGCCAGTGGATGAGGTGACGGGCGCGGAAGATAACCACGATGTAAATGACCGTGATCAGGACTCCCAGTCCCATGAAAAGTTCCCAGCCCAGCAGGTTGCGAATAGCCTCACCGGCAAAGAGCATGAACAGCGTGACGACGGCTAAGCCGGTCTTCGCTTTTCTATATTCTGTGGCGGGCATGTATCAAGGCTAGACGAATGCGGCGTGACCTGTGATGGCCCTACCCACAATGAGGGTGTTCATCTCCCTGGTTCCCTCATAGCTGTAGATCGCTTCCGCGTCGGCAAAGAAGCGGGCAACATCATAATCCAGCACGATTCCGTTACCGCCCAGGATCTCTCGACACCATGCAACGGACTCACGCATACGTGCTGTTGCCACCGCCTTGGCCAGTGCTGCATGCTCGTCCTTCAGCTTTCCGGCATCCTGCATGCGAGAAGTTTCCAGAACCAGAGACAGGCTCGAGGTGATGTTTCCCAGGCTCTTGACCAGCAAGTCCTGCACCATCTGGTGGGCCGCAATGGGCTTACCAAACTGGATGCGTTCCTTGGCATAGGCCAGTGCAGCTTCATAGGCACCCACAGCAATACCCACGGCAGCCCAGGCAACCTCAGCACGGGTGAGACGAAGCACTGTTGCAGTGTCTGCAAAGCTGTTGGCCTTTTGCAAACGGTTGGCTTCGGGCACGCGCACATTGGTCAAGGTGATGTCTGCGTTTTGAACCACACGCAAGGACTGCTTTCCCTCAATCTTGGTTGCGACATAACCGTCAGTATCGGTGGGAACAATGAAGCCCTTCACCTGACCATCGGCAGTGTCCTTGGCCCACACCACACAGATATCTGCCCAGGTGGCATTCCCAATCCACCTCTTAGAGCCGTTGAGCACCCACTCATCACCCTCGCGGGTGGCCGTGGTGCGCAGGCCCTGGGCAGAGTCAGAACCCGATAGGGGTTCTGTCAATCCAAAGGAGCCCACAATCTCACCCGAACTCATCTTGGGTAACCAGAAGGCACGCTGCTCATCAGAACCACAGACACCGAGCGATCCCATGGCGAGACCGTTCTGCACACCCACATAAGTGGCAACGCTGGCATCGATACGTGCCAACTCGAGAGCGACCCAGCCTCGGAATATCGCAGTCGTTTCAAAGGGCTGCGTCTCCGGCCATGCCATACCCATCAGCCCCGTGTTGGCGAGCCCGGCAACCAGGGACTTCGGAAACTCTGCCCGCTCCCAGTGGTCGTTGATCACCGGCTTAATCTCAGTCTCGAGATAGCTGCGCAATTCCATCAGCTTCTCAAGTTCCTGAGCAGACAAGCTCGACTCAAGGTGGAAGAAGTCACTTACCAAGTTCTCAAAGCTCATGTGGCTAGGCTAATCCTCGTGATGATTCGTGTCGATAACACCCCGCGTGACTACGCCTGGGGTTCCCTGACCGACATCGCTGAACTTCGAGGCCTAGCCCCTACCGGTTCGCCCCAGGCAGAGCTGTGGCTGGGCACCCACCCCGGCTCTCCCACGCAGATTGTGAACCCTGCCGAGGCTGCCGGGGCAGCCACTATTGCTGAGTTGTTATCTTCCCGTGGAGAGGAACCGCTGCCATACCTGTTGAAGGTGTTGGCCGCAGCGCACCCCCTCTCCATCCAGGCACACCCCTCACCCGAGCAAGCACGTGAAGGCTACGCGCGCGAAAACGCAGCAGGGATTGCGCTCGATGCACCTCATCGCAACTACCGCGATGATGCACACAAGCCTGAACTCATCTATGCACTCAGTGACACCTTTGAAGCACTCTGCGGTTTTCGTCAGATCGACCTCACCATTGCTGAGCTTGAAACACTTGCCGCTGCAAATGCACAGGCTTGTTCACCAACCTCGGCGCTCGCCGAGTTCACTGCTCAACTTATTGAGCGAGGTGACGGAGCTATCCGTTGGGCTCTGGACTGGGCACTCACCGGTGACAATGCTGCTGCCTTGGTCTCTGAAATCTCCGTTGCAGGAAAGCTTGTCAAGGATTCGTTGCTCACAGAACTGGCACAGGATTACCCCGGCGACCCGGGGATAGTGGTGGCGCTGCTGCTCAACCGGGTCACCTTGACTCGAGGGCAGGCACTGTATTTGCCTGCCGGCAATATGCACGCCTATATCCGAGGACTGGGTATTGAGCTGATGGCAGCCAGTGACAATGTGATGCGTGGAGGTCTCACCTCCAAGCACGTGGATGTTCCCGAGCTACTCTCGGTGGTCAGCGATCAGGTCGTACCTGTCCCACTGCTCACCCCCGCACACGTTGGTGCAGGGATTGAAATATTCACTCCGGATGTTCCCGACTTTGTCCTCGCACACGTGCTGGTAACTTCCGGAATGTCCCCTTCCGAGCAGATTTCACTCACTCGTCACGCAATTGTTACGTGCACGGCAGGAAATGTGACGCTGACCGGTCTCGAGTCGACGATTGAACTTGCCCAGGGTCAAAATGCCTTTATTTCCGCGGAAGAAGGCCATATTTCCTTCTCTGGTGAGGGTGAACTTTTCATTGCCCATTAGGGGATAAACCCTCTTTTGACTCTAAAGTCTCCAGCGCGTCTTCAAAGTTTTGAAATCTCGACTTGACTCAAACGAATGACAACGGTGTAATTACTTAGACGCGCCAAGGCGGCGTGCGTAAGACACCGGGGTGGGAGTTCTTGATGGCACCGGAATATCGCGGAAGCGTTCCAGAGAATTGGTTTGTTGATCCAGTTCGTTTGGGAGTTCCAGGAACCCCCTCGTCTCGCACTCTCTTAGAAGACGACAACCCCCTCGCATGGCAGGCTGATGCACTCTGTGCACAGACCGACCCCGAGTCGTTCTTCCCTGAAAAGGGTGGCTCCACTCGCGACGCGAAGAAGATTTGCACCTCCTGCGAAGTTCGTAGCGAATGCCTCGAATACGCCCTCTCCAACGACGAGCGTTTCGGCATCTGGGGTGGTCTGAGTGAGCGCGAACGTCGCAAGCTCCGCCGTCGCGCCTAAGCCTTCTCGAAACCACTAGTTTCCTAGCCACGCCCGCCCAATTGGGCGGGTTTTTGGCTTCTCCTGCCTAGGCTGGCAGGGATGAAAACGAGAGTCACAGCGATCATTGTTGCCCGCCAGGGTGGCGAGCACCTCGCGCGAACCCTCGAAGCGCTCAACAAGCAAACCAGACGGCCAGATATTGTCCTTGCCGTCGACAATTCATCCAAGAACAACGCAGCAGCGCAGCTGCAAGCTTTCGGGGCAAGTCAGCTACTCACCGGGGGCGGTCGTCTCAGCTTCGGTGAAGCCCTCGACGTGGCCGCCCGAGCATTTCCTGCCGTCACTGGACCCGATGAATTCCTGTGGTTCCTCGCTCAAGACAGCGCACCCGAACCCACCGCACTTGCTGAGCTCATTGGCGCACTCGAAGTATCACCTTCGGTAGCTGTTGTTGGTCCTAAACAAATGGACTGGGAACGCCCCGACTACATCCGCGAGTATGGCCTCACCATGGCTCAGGGTGGTCGCACCATCTCCCTCGTAGTTGATGAACTCGACCAGGCCCAGCATGACAACGTCAGCGACGTCATGGCGGTGGGTGCTAACGGCATGCTAGTTCGTCAGCAAGTCTGGGAGCAGTTGGCAGGTTTTGATCACCACCTGCGCGTGGTCGATGATGCACTCGACTTCTGCGTTCGCGCCCGCCTCGCTGGTCACCGTGTTTCTGTAGTTCCTTCTGCCCGCGTGCTCAGCGCCGGCGACGGAGTCATTGGCCCTGTTGGAACTGATAGCTACCGTGCACGCAAGAAGCGTGCTCGACAGTATCGCTCCGCAGAGCTCTACCGTCGTCTCGTCTACTCCAACAGCGGCGCACTGTTCTGGCACTGGATGGGATTGCTGCCTTCGGCCGTCATCCGTTCACTCGGTCAGCTCTTGGCCAAGCGCCCTGGTGCAGTCTCTGGAGAATTCCGCGCAGCACTCTCTGCTGCCTTCTCCGGTGGTTCCGTCGGTCGCGCACGCAAGCTCCTGAAATCGACTCGGGTTGCTTCATGGAGCGCACTGGCACCGTTGCGTGTTTCTCGAGCAGATGTGCGCAGGCGTGAATCGCTCGCCCGTGAAGCAATTCAGTTGCGCATGCACGGCGAGAAGAAACCCATACATTTCTTCTCCACCGGTGGTGCTTGGGTCACTCTGGTTCTCGCTTTTGTGTCGGTAGGAACGTTCTCCACACTGGTTGGTGCCAACGCCATTGCGGGCGGGGCACTGCTGCCTTTGGGTGGTTCAGTCACTGACCTCTGGGCGCAGACTCTCTGGGGTTGGCGAGAAGGCGCATTCAGTGTCGTGGGACCAGCTGATGGGTTTGCTGGCGTTGTTGCCGTGCTGGGAACGCTGACCTTCTGGCAGCCCAGTTTCTCTCTGGTCCTGTTGTGGTTCTTGGCGATGCCATTGGCCGGTTTGGGTGCGTGGCTTCTGGCTGCACGTCTAACCCAGCGCGCTAGCATTCGAGCATTCATTGGTTTGGGTTATGGACTTAGTCCTGCATTACTTGGTGCGCTTACGCAGGGTCGACCCGCTGCCGTCATCGCACACATTCTGCTTCCCTTCCTCTTCTTTGCAGGTATTCGCGCCGCACGTTCTTGGTCTGCTTCAGCAACCACAGCACTGCTCTTTGCTGCTGTGGTGGCGTGTGCTCCGTCACTCACCCCCGCACTGCTGGTGGTGTGGATCGGCACCCTGTTGCTCACTGGACGCTACGTCCCACGCTTCCTCGCTATTCCCATCCCCGCAGCAGCACTGGTTGCGCCCATCGTTTTGGTACAGGTCTTTGGGCTGAACCTGTTTGGTTTAGCTGCAGACCCAGGCCCTGCCATCGGTAGTGCCGTCTCACCACACTGGCAACTGGCTTTGGGCTTCCCCACCGAAGGACTCGGCGGCTGGATTCAGGCTGCAAGCTTCTTGCCGTGGGCTAACCCTGTGGCAAGTGTGTGGGTTGCCATCCTGGTTGGTGTGCTTGTTGCACTGGCATTCGTTGGTTTGTTCTCGCAGTACCCCATCCGTGCACAGCTAGCTGTTGTGGTGATGGTGCTCGGAATTGTCACCGCCGTCTTTGCTTCCGGTTTCTTCGTTTCTTTCAACGGGGGAGAGCCTGTAGCTATCTGGCCCGGCAATGGCCTGAGCCTGGCCTGGCTGGGACTCATGGTTGCAGCTGGCACAGGCGCATCTATTCTTCGTCGCTTCTCCTTCTTCCCCGCTGTGGCAGGTATTGCGGCAGTAGCTTTGCTGGCATTGCCGGCCCTGGCAGCATCGAGTCTGGGTAATTCCAAGGTGGTTGCCGGGAATGGGCAAACCCTTCCTGCCTATGTCGTTGCGCAGGCAGCGATTGATCCCACCGTGGGCACACTCGTACTGACCCCTCAGCCAGATGGTGGTTTGGGTGCAAACCTGGTTCGTGGCACCGGCATGACCTTGGAAGCAACTTCCACGTTCGTCACCACTGGTGCTGGTTTTGCTCCTGAAGAAAAGATTCTTGCCAACACCGTGAGTAACCTCGCCTCAGTCAGTGGTGTTGACTCAACCGAAGAACTCACTTCACTCGGTGTTGCTTTCGTTGTTCTCACTCCGCCCCTTGCCGAGGTGGGAGAAAAGGTTTCGCCTCAAGCTCAGAGCATGTCTGCCCGCGTGAAGGCAACACTGGACGCTAATGCGGGCGTGGAGATTGTGGGAAAGACAGATGCTGGTTTGCTCTGGCGCTTCCCTGGATATGACGCCTCTGCGATTACTCCATTGCAATCGGCTATGCCGGTTGAACCGTGGCGCACCGTGATTGCCAGTGTTCAAGCTCTCGTCATCATTTTGACTTTGCTACTGGCAATTCCAACCGGTGCAGTCATGTCTGATCTTCGCCCCAAGCGTTACCTGCCTGGGCTAGTTGAAAGCGATGACGAACTGGCAGCCCTCGACCCACTGGCAGGTGATCAAGATGTCGAAAGCAACTAAGGCGTTACGTGCTGGTGTGACCGGCGTCACTGGCATCGTCAGTGCAGGTGCGGTGGCTCTGGGTATCGCTGCGCTAGTGACATTGCCACTTCCGGGCTATGTGGGTACAGCTCCCGCGCTGAGCATTGCACCTGTTCCTGCAATTCAGCAGCGCGTGTGCCCTGGCCCGCTTGTTGAAGTGATGTCACAAGGAGCTGACGATATTTCGTTCTACTCCACTGGCCAGACTCAGTACTCAGAAGAATCCAGCGAGAAGAACTACGACAACTTCTGGCTCGATGCAGTCGATAACCAAAACGATGCTCTATCTGCAGCACCCAAGGTCATCACGGTGCCACCTGCCGCCTCTGCCGAAGATGCACCAGTGCTGGCAGGAAACCAGGTTGAGCAGATTTCCACCGAAGCACTCTCTGGTTTAGCCGCGGCTGCCTGCACGGATCCAGGCAATGACCTGTGGTTAGTTGGTGGCTCAACCGAGATTGGTCGCACCACGTTGGTGACGCTATCCAACCCCACCGATGTGACGGCAACGGTGACCCTCGAAGTGTTCTCCGAAAAGGGATACATCGATGCAGTCTCGTCCGAAGGAATCATTGTCCTTCCAGGAGAACAGCGCATTATTTCTCTCGCTGGTTATGCCCCTGACGTCATTGCTCCTGTCGTTCGCGTGATGAGCAACGGCGGTCAGGTTCTGGCAAACCTTCAGCAGTCCGTCACCCGCACCCTCGCCCCTTCTGGTGTTGAGTGGGTTTCTCCCGGTTCTGGACTGGCAACACAGCAGATCATTCCCGGTGTCTTTGTTGCCGGTCAGGCAGAGCATGACCGTTCTGAGGTTGGCAACGTGGTCAGTGACCTCGAGCCCGCTATTCGTGTGGTTGTTCCCGGCGAGAGAGACAGCAAGGTCACTGTGACACTGCTCTCGAGCACCGGCAAGAAGGTCGAATACAGCGCGAACCTCAAGGCTAAGAAGGTAGTTCAGCTTCCTCTGGCAGGTATTGCAGATGGCACCTATACCGTCATTGTGACGGGTCAGGAGCCTCTGGTTGCCGGCATTCGCACAGTCCAAGGAGCGGATAGCGGTGCAGCTGCTGGTGGCGCAACACCTGCTGTGACAGACCCAGCTGCTCCCATTGTTCCCGCAGGTTCAGAAACCGGCGGAGACTTCACGTGGCTGAGCTCAACGAGTTTCCTCACTGACCAGATCCTGATTCCTGTTCCTGTTGGGCCAGCACCGACCGTGACCTTCTACAACCCTGCTAATCGCACGGCCGAGGTCACACTCTCAGCACAGGGGAAGAAGGACATCACTCTCTCCGTCAAGGCCGGAGAAATGGTCACCACGCCACTGGTCTCTGATGCCAAATACACCGCGAAGGGTGTTGAGGGACTGGTCGGTGGATTGACCTTCACCGGTTCGGGAATTGGATCATTCATCCCGCTGAATCCCGCCAATGTCTTGGGCTCCAGCATCACTGTGTACCCCAGATAGGGAAGATCTAAGGGCGTAGTCTTTCAGGACCAAGATCCCACGGGTCTTTGCCGAGGAGTTCTGCCACGGCTCGAAAGACCACACTCTCCACCATCATTTGGCGGTGCAAGGCGTCATCCTTGTGAAGTTTGCTCATGCGCTGAATGGGAACGCGATAGAGCACAATACGGCGGCGTTCGTGGTCGACCTTCCAGCGTTCAACTACCCCGTTCACCTCCACACGTGGCGGAGTGGGGGCCACATCAAAGTGAACATCAGCTAACTCTTCCGACCACATACTGCGCAGGTAGTCGACGGTGTGAGCAATGGTCAGCATGAAGGTTTCGTAGCGGCCACGTATTTGGGGCAGGTGTGGACCGGTGACCGGTCCACGCATTCCTCGCCCATGCCGATTACGGCTCAGTCCACGGTTGGGAACCGTGTTGGGGAATGCGCTGTCCATGCGCCCATGTTACTGGCGCAAAACAGATGACCTCTACAGCAAGGTGAGTAAACTTAAGAAGACCCCTCGGAGGACACAAATGACTGAACTAGATGTGAAAGAGTTCGACCCTCTCTTCTATCGCCCATGCATATTCCCAATCATGGGTGAACTTGGCTACGGGACCTCGGTTTCTGTTAATAATGGGCTAGTAAAGGGTCCCTTTGCATCTGAAATGGACATTACTTTTACCTTCTTATCCGAAGAGGGAAAAGTATTGGGCTCAAAGTACATGGGCACACTAGAACCTGGCCATGTTGTGAAACATGACACACGTGATGTTCTTGATTCAATGGGAATTGAGCGAGAAAAACGGATGCTCGGTGTTGCACATGTGGTACCTGTCCGATTCCGAGGGAAAACTTCAGTTGATGTTTCTCGAGCAGAACTCATGGCCCATGTGTCAGCTTCTGATGACTTCATTGAATTCCGGCAAGAACCGAAGGGGGTTATCACCGGTCTCGCCTATCAGATGGGCCCGCAGAATGATTCCCGATTCAATAAAACCAGGACAACTCTTCTTCAGGCCCCCAAAGTCATTGTTTCGGAATCTGTAGATACTATTTTTGCCCTCCTCAATGTGTCTACGACTTTTGATTACCACGACACCGGAAACATGGAGTACTCGATTGTTGATGCGAGTGGAAATTCGTATGGCCTGGGAACTATTTCAGTGAAACCGTGGACGATGACTTTTCTGAGTGTTCGAGAAGCATTAATTAAGTTGGGGAAACTTGAGCAGTTTATTTCTGCTGGTGGACTTGGAATGATTATTGGTTTGTCTCGAGACTCTGGAATGGTACCTATTTCAATGACTAGGAATCTCGACACTGGTGCTATTGCCTGCGATCACACTCTTCCACCGATTTATTACTTCACGACTTGGGGCGGACAGCGAAGAATTGAAGCGAATGAGTCTCTTCACAAACTTCTTTTTGCTGAATCCAACCTGCTAGAAGGTGCCAACTCATGAGCATAATGTCGACTCTTTCCAAAAGTACCCTTGTTAGATCCTCATATGAGGGTGTACTTGAGGCTGGATTTATACCCCGTAGAGCATTCGCTCATTTTTTCATTAACGATGCAGGTTTGAAGAGCCAGATTCACCTGCAGAACTACTACTCCTTCTTTTTCCCCGACACACTCACCGCTGCGACTGCGACAGTGTGGCTTCACGATCACTCAGGAAAGCAAATAGCGAAAAAGTCTTTCGAGGTTGCACCATTCGGTCAGCTCTACTTGGGCATTGAAGATTTACTTGGTGAAGATATTCCCATGGAGGGAATGGTTTACGTTGATCTCAAACCTCCCCGCATTATTCGCAAACAAATGAAAACCTTGCCTAATGTATTGGGTGCTGAAGCAAACACCCCATTTTGGGTCTCTTATCGGGATGCAAATGAAAACTACATGTATGTCCACTCGATTGAGTCATATCGAGGCAAGGTTTTTGGAGCAATTTGGCCTATTAGCGCCAAATTGGCAAATGCAGCTCCCCAAAGGAATGAATGGTCCTCTTGGCGTTTACTTGATGTCAACTTGTTAGACGAATTACAAGTAGTTGTAATGAATCATTCTCATGTCCCAGGTGAAACTTCTCTTACAGTTTTTGACCAGAACAACAACAAAATTTGGTCTCAGGAGCTGCAATTGAATCCCCGTGAATCAAATCGCATTCAAATTCCAACTCAGGAAATTTCGCGGTGGAAGTCCTTAGCCGAAGTTACAGAAGTTCGAATCGGACTATCTCAGTTAATGACGTCAAATGGGAAGCCCTATGTCTTGATGCGTTACGGGGGCGGTCCACTCAGCATGCATCATGGTTAATATCAATTGAGAGAATGCACCAATGGACGCTGCAAGCAGCCCGCCCTGTTCACTCTCACCTATGACTATGAGGACAAGCTGGCCGTGATTGGTCCGCTGTCTCCAGAACCAGAGTCTGCTGCTCATGATTTATGCCGAAAGCATGCCCTTGGTTTCACTGCGCCTCAAGGGTGGAATGAGATGCGCCATTTAGACTTAGTCAATGAGCAAAAACGCCCCTGAAAATCCGGTTGAGAGCCTGCGTTCCATCGTTAAGGCCTACGACGTCCGTGGTTTGGTGGGCGAACAGCTGACCGAAGAAATGGTCGAAGCTCTCGCTGCCGGGTTCATCGACGAGATTGACGGAGCAGGTTCAGAGGTTGTTGTCGGTCACGACATGCGTGATTCTTCTCCCGGATTTGCAGCTGCCTTTGCTCGCGGTGCTCAGGCGCGCGGAGCACACGTGGTGAACCTGGGACTGTGCTCAACAGATGAGACCTACTTTGCATCTGGTTCGTGGAATGCTCCTGCCGCCATGTTCACAGCAAGCCACAACCCAGCTGCCTATAACGGGATCAAATTCTCCCGGGCTGGTGCTCAAGGCATCAGTCTTGACACCGGTCTTGCCGCTATTCGTGATCGTGCGTGTGAGTATCTCGAGAACGGTCTCACCTCTGTTGCCAACCCCGGCTCTTACCGCGAGGTGGACATTCTGGCTGAATATGCCGGCTACTTACGTTCACTCGTGGACCTCTCGGGCATCAAGCCCATCCGGGTTGTTGTTGATGCCGGTAATGGCATGGGCGGTATGACCGTTCCTGCCGTGCTCGGAACAGCGGCAGGACTTCCAGCTCTGCCCATCGAGATCATCCCGATGTATTTCGAACTTGATGGCAACTTCCCCAACCACGAAGCCAACCCGCTAGAGCCAAAGAACCTGGTCGATCTGCAGAAGGCAGTTGTGGAGCACGGTGCAGACCTAGGTCTTGCCTTCGATGGTGACGCCGACCGTTGCTTCGTCGTGGACGAGAACGGTGCTCCTGTTACACCTTCTGCAGTCTCTGCCATTGTTGCGCTGCGAGAGATTGCTCGCGCCAAGGCAGCAACCCCCAATGAAGAAATCTTTGTTATTCACAACCTCATCTCCTCCAACATTGTGAAGGAGACCATCATTGGTGCGGGGGCTACGCCAGTGCGCACCAGAGTGGGTCACTCACTGATCAAGGATCAAATGGCTGCCACTGGCGCTGTTTTTGGTGGGGAGCACTCTGCGCACTACTACTTCAGTAACTTCTGGGGTGCAGATAACGGCATGCTTGCCGCCATGCACGTGCTGGCAGAGTTTGGACACCAGCCCAAGTCCCTTTCTGGTTTTGCTGCAGAGTTCATGCCCTACGCCAGCAGTGGTGAGATCAACTCCACCGTCTCTGACGTGGTGGTGGCCACCCAACGCGTGCGCGAGGCGTTTGCTTCTCGTGGCACTGAAGATGGCCTAGACGGAATGACTATCACCGGAACCACCGGTGAAGGCGAAGCCTTCTGGTGGTTCTCGGTGCGACCTTCCAACACTGAGCCACTGCTGCGGTTGAATGTGGAAGCAGCGGATGAGCAGACCATGTCTGCTATCCGGGACGAAGTCCTCGCTCTCATCCGCGCTGAGTAATCTGCAGCGTTTTTGAGCCTTCGATCCGGCTCTAAACTTGAAGGCATGACTGTGCTGATGCCTACTGCAACCTTCGATGCTCAATCCGGCCTGGAATATAAGGTCGCTGACCTGAGTTTGGCTGAAGCAGGTCGTCACCAGATTCGCTTGGCAGAGAACGAAATGCCGGGGCTCATGGCCCTTCGTGACGAGTTTGGTCCTACACAGCCTCTCAAGGGTGCTCGTATTGCCGGCAGCCTGCACATGACCGTGCAGACAGCAGTGTTGATTGAGACCCTGGTGGCTCTCGGTGCTCAGGTTCGCTGGGCCAGCTGCAACATTTTCTCCACTCAAGACGAAGCTGCCGCAGCTATTGCGGTGGGACCCACCGGTACGGTCGATGCACCTGCCGGTTCTCCCGTGTTTGCCTGGAAGGGTGAAACCCTCGACGAGTACTGGTGGTGCACTGAACGCATCTTTGACTGGTCAACAGAGGCGGCTGCTGCTGGTGCGGACTGGATTGGTCCCAACCTGATTCTTGATGACGGTGGAGATGCAACCCTGCTGGTTCACAAGGGACGTGAGTTCGAACTTGCGGGTGCTGTTCCAGCAACCTCGGCAACAGATAGCCACGAATATGGCGTGATCTTGGAACTCCTGCGCAAGACGCTGGCCGAGACACCTTCTCGCTGGCAGACCGTGGCGTTAGAGCTCATCGGTGTGACCGAGGAGACCACCACCGGTGTTCACCGCCTCTATGAACTTTTTGCCAAGCAGGAACTTCTCTTCCCTGCCATCAACGTCAATGACTCGGTCACCAAGAGCAAGTTTGATAACAAGTACGGCATTCGCCACTCTCTTCCTGACGGTTTGAACCGTGCCACCGATGTTCTCATCGGCGGCAAGGTTGCCTTCGTTGCTGGTTATGGGGATGTGGGTAAGGGATCTGCTGAGGCACTGCGTGGTCAAGGCGCTCGGGTGATTGTCAGCGAGATTGACCCCATTTGTGCCCTGCAGGCAGCCATGGATGGCTACCAGGTGGACACCCTCGAGAACGTCGTGGGCCAGGTTGACATCTTTGTCACCACCACGGGAAACAAAGACGTTATTCGTCTCGAACACTTGCTGGAGATGAAGCACCAGGCCATCGTGGCAAACGTGGGTCACTTCGATAACGAAATCGACATGGCAGCACTAGAAAACCTTGCTGGCACCGAGAAGATCGAGATCAAGCCCCAGGTGCACGAGTGGCGCATGCCCAATGGACGCAGCATCCTGGTTCTGTCCGAAGGACGCCTGATGAACCTCGGTAACGCAACTGGACACCCCTCCTTTGTGATGAGCAACTCCTTTGCTAACCAGGTGTTGGCACAGATTGAGTTGTTTGTGCGCAGGGAGAACTACCCCGTGGGCGTGTATGTGTTGCCTAAACACCTCGATGAGAAGGTTGCGCGCCTCCACTTGGAAGCTCTTGGTGTGAAGATGACAACCTTGACCCCCGAGCAGGCTGCCTACATTGGCGTTCCTGTCGAGGGTCCCTACAAGGTTGACCATTACCGCTACTAGTCCTGCCGAGACTAGGCTCTAACGCATGAGTGCACGCATTCTCGTTGTAGACGACGACGCCGCATTGGCGGAGATGGTCGGCATTGTGCTGGAAGGTGAAGGCTTTGAGCCTTCCTTCTGCGCTGATGGTGCCGAGGCACTTGCGGCATTCCGGGAACACAAGCCAGACCTGGTTCTGCTTGATCTCATGCTTCCCGGTTTTGACGGCATAGAGGTGTGTGGCCAGATTCGTCAAGAATCTGGACTGCCCATCATCATGCTCACCGCCAAGGGCGACGCCACAGACGTCGTCGCTGGCCTGGAAGCAGGCGCCGATGACTACATGGTCAAGCCGTTCAACCCTGGTGAGCTTGTCGCACGTATTCGCACGCGACTTCGTTCCATGGCTCCTGCGCTGGCAACATCGCAGACCCTGCGCATTGGTGATCTCACCATTGATGTGGACGGTCACGAGGTCAAGCGTGGGTCGACATCTATCAACCTCACTCCGCTCGAGTTTGATTTGCTTGTTGCACTGGCATCGAAGCCTCAACAGGTGTTTACTCGTGAAATGCTGCTTGAGAAAGTCTGGGGCTACCAATACAAGGCAGATACTCGTCTGGTGAACGTGCACGTTCAGCGTCTGCGCAGCAAGGTTGAGCACGATGCCGATAACCCCACCATCGTGACAACCGTTCGCGGCATTGGTTACCGTGCCGGAGCTGTGATCTAGCCGACACAATGAAGGTTCGACGCTTCGACATTCTGGGATTGCCCGCGCGCGTGACGCGCATCTGGCGCCGATCCCTCCAGTTTCGAACCGTCGTGTCCTCGATGGCACTCTCTGGAGTTGCCATCATCTTGGTCGGTGTCTATATGTCCTTCTCGATCAGCAATGACCTCTTTGCCTCGAGGTTGAATCAGGTTCTTTCAGAATCTCAGCGTGCCCAGGTTGCTGCCCAGCGCATCTTCGATTCCTCAGACGCCACAGACCAGGCCTCGATGCAATCTGTCATGAATGCTGCCCGCACTGCCATTCGTGACGCCTCCTCGAGCTCGCTGGTGGCGGTCTATCGAGTGCCAGACCAGGAACCCAACCCCCTTGCACCGCAGAACTTCTCCAGTACGGAGCTCACCGGCGGTGTGATTACTCCTGAACTCAAAGATCAGGTGATGACCACCGCAGATCAGCAATTCTGGCAATCAGTTGAACTGCCCGTGAACGGCTCTCTTGTTCCCGGAGTTGTCGTTGGTTCTCAACTAGATATTCCTGGTGCAGGAACTTATGAGTTGTTCATTGGGTATGACTTTGAACAGTCCGAGCAAACACTGCTATTTATTCAGCAGGTGCTCTGGATTTCTGGCTTTGGACTGCTGGTTTTGGTAGGCGGTGTCGCCTGGGTCGTTTCCCGCATGGTGGTCTCGCCACTAAAGAACGCGGCAGAAACATCACAAAAACTTGCTGCCGGAGACTTGGCAGTTCGAATCCCGGAAAAGGGTGAAGACGTTGTGGCCACACTGGCCAGATCCTTCAACGACATGGCTGGCAGTATGCAGCGCCAGCTCACTGAACTGGCTGATCTCTCGGTCATGCAGCAAAGATTCGTCTCTGACGTCTCCCACGAGCTGCGCACACCACTGACCACCATCAAACTTGCTGGTGATGTTCTCTTCCAAGAGCGTGAAAACTTTGAGGCCAAAACCAGACGCAGCACAGAACTGCTCAATGCCCAAGTTCACCGCTTCGAAAAGTTGCTTGGTGACTTACTCGAAATCAGTCGCTATGACGCCGGAAGTGTGAACCTCGAAGCAGAACCTACAAACGTGGCCGGGCTTGTGCAGGACGTGGTGGGAACAATGACCACCCTGGCCGAACAGCACGGATGTGACTTGTCGCTGTCTGCACCCGGTGGTCACTTCGATGCTGATATTGACCCCCGTCGTGTTCGTCGCATTCTGATGAACTTGATTGGTAACGCCATTGAACATGGCGAAAACAAACCCATTGATGTCGCCGTTGACTCCAACGCCACGGCCGTGGCGATCAGTGTTCGTGACCACGGTGTGGGGATGGAACAGGAGCAGCTGGAGCAGGTGTTCAGTCGTTTCTGGCGGGCAGATCCTTCACGTCAGCGCACCTTAGGTGGCACCGGTTTGGGCTTGGCTATCTCGCTCGAAGATGCCCGCATTCACAACGGACAACTCGATGTCTGGGCAGCTCCAGGTGAAGGTGCTCTGTTTAGGCTCACGCTTCCTCGTGACATTGAGGTTCCTATTGCGTCCTCACCACTTCCGCTTCATCCCACTGAGAATTCTGGTGGTGAGGCGTAATGGCGAAGAAATTCTCACGAATCGTCATGGCCAGCATCGCACTAGCTTCACTAGCCGTGCTCACTGCCTGCTCAGGTATTCCACGTTCAGGTGCAGTCAACCAGGGTTCTGCTGTTGTCCCGGTTGAGGATGATGCGATTGAGTTCCTGCCGTCGGGGCCTTCCAGGAACGCCACGATCGAACAGATCTTGCGCGGGTTTATTGAAGCGTCTTCTTCGCCGGTGAGCGACTATGCCATTGCGCGCCAATTCCTCACCCCAGACTTTGCAACCAAATGGGATGCCACCACGACCGTGAGTGTTGATTCGGGGCTGCGTACCATTACCCAAACAGGGGAGAACCTGGGCCAACTCACCTTCTCCCTCGGGGCAGTAGTTGATGCGCAAGGAAACTATTCCGAGGTTGCCCCAGCTCAGTCAGTAACCGGTAATTACACCTTCGCTCAGGTGGATGGCCAGTGGCGCATCAGTGAAGCCCCCAATGGTGTGGTGATGGATCGCTTCACCTTTGACCAGGTCTATCAGCCCCACTCGCTCTACTTCTTTGACTCAACCAACACCAAGCTTGTTCCAGACGTTCGCTTCTTCCCTGCCGGTGCTTCTGCTAGCACGCGCATCACCAAGGCGCTCTTGGCTGGGCCATCTGCATGGCTGTCAGCCAATGGCGCCGTGCACACCAGCTTCCCTGCCGGAACCGCTCTTGTCGCAGACACGGTGCCCGTCTCTCGTGGAACCGCAACAGTAGACCTCAACTCTGCAGCGCTATCGTCTGATCCGGCGATTATTCGCCAGATGAAACAGCAGCTCTCGGCCAGCCTGACCAGCGTGGACAACATCAGTACCGTCACCATGCTGGTCGATGGTGCCACCCTCAACAGCGCCATCTCAGGAACCCTCGATGGCGTCCTACCTGCACCGGTAGATTCCAGACCACTTGTCTTGACCGATAAGACCTTTGGGTATTGGACAGGATCCAAGGTGGAGAGCGTGTCTCAGCTGTCCAACGCCATTGTGGAGCAGAAACCAACCGCCATCACCACGGCAATGAAGAATGGCATGGCTGCCATTCAGACAAGCCAGGGCGCAGCGTTTGTCCGTAATGGCTCTACTCAGCTCGTGGACACCCGTGCAGGGTTGATAGCTCCTGCCTTGGATAGCTTCGGTTATCTCTGGTCTGTCCCTCAGGATTCGCCTGGAAAGTTGTTTGTCATCTCAACCGATGGCAAACAACAATTGCTGGAAGTTCCTTGGACTACCGCAGACTCCATCTTGTCGCTGTCGCTCTCTCGTGATGGCACGAGGGTGCTGGCACTGCTGAAAGAAGGCAGCAGTTACCAACTGCTGGTCAGTGCACTGGTGCGTAGTGAAAAGTCACTACCTGCTCAATTGGGAGTTCCCCAAGTGCTCTCCCTTGCTTCCGGCACACCCATTACTGCAGGCTGGGTTGATTCCACCACTGTTGTGAGTGTTTCTGCAGGTGGCAGTGGTGTCACCAACGTGAAGACACAGGTTGTTGGTGGACAGGGAACTGACTTGGCACAAATCAGTGGCGCGACCCCAGTATCTGTGGCTGGGGCGAATACCGTTGCCGGTATTCGCATCTTGACCAGCGATGGCGTTGTACTTTCCCAGCGCAGTGGAGCTCAGTGGCTTTCTGCCATTACGAGTGTGAAGGCGCTCGCCGTTCAGCAATAAGCACACAACGTGAACCTGAGTCATTATCCACGGATGCGGCTCAGTGGTAGTCGTGTCGCCTGTTTGTCAGCCACACTTCCGGCATGACGTCACTCACTGACTTTATTTCGAGCCTTAAGGAACATGCCGCGGATGCGCTCGCGCTTGCACTGCCGATTTCTTGTGCAGGGTGCGGAATGCTCGATCGCAACCTGTGTCTATCTTGTCGGGATTCACTGGTTGCAACGGTGCAATATCGGGAACTCTTTGATGAAACCAGCCTGGAGCGACTCCCGCTTTGGTATGCCATGGAGTTGGCAGAACCCTTGAGTGGCATTGTTCATGCCTTCAAAGATCAGGGGAGGACTTCTGTCGCCAAGGCTTTGTCTGAGCCGCTTCGTGTGGCAATGAAAGCAATGTATTCGCAAGCTCGAGAAGCTGGGGTGACGGGAGAGATTTGCTGGGTAGTGCCACCATCTAGTCGGGCAGGCTTTCGCCAGCGGGGTTATTCACCCATTGTGGAACTGGTGAAGGCAGTGGGGGTTACCCCCACAAAACTCTTGCGCATCACTCGCACAAGAGCCGACCAATCCACCCTGGGACGCATGGAGCGATTTCACAATATGCGGGGTGTGTATCGGGCGCGAGACGGCATTAAAGGAAAGAACGTGATCCTGGTCGATGACGTGATGACCACCGGCGCCACCATGCTGGAATGCGCCCGGGCGCTGCGCGCCGGGGGCGCCGTGGTGCTCGGCGCAGCAGTGCTTGCCTACACTCCAAAAAACTTTCAGGACACTCGCAGGGAAATTGCGTGACATTTGTTGGGTAACAGGACTACATTTTCAACAACATCGATTGGCGTGAAAGGATCGCCCAAAAGTTGGGCGTAAACGCCAACTACGGGAGGTCGTCATGGAACTGAACTTCGTTACACGTCACATTGAAATCACTGACCGATTCCGTAATTACGTGGCCGAGAAGGTCGACAAGATCGAGAAGCTCGCAGACCGTCCACTCGAACTGGATGTCACCGTGAGCAAGCACCACGGAGGCAAGGGTCTCGTCGGTGGTGACCATGTTGAACTCAAACTGGTTGAGGCAGGTCCTGTTCTGCGTGCAGAGTCAGACGGCGAAGACAAATATGCTGCCTTTGACCTGGCCATGGGCCGTTTGATGGAACAACTTCGTCGTGCTCGCGATAAGAAGAAGATTCACCACCACGGCCACCAGAAGCCACTGTCCATCCATGAAGCAAGCGCAGACGCCTTTGCCCAGCTGGATATTGTCCCTGCTACCCCTGAAGACATTGAGCGTGTGAACACCGGTGAACACGCCATCATTCCTTCATCAGCGGCTTAGGGGGTAATGCTCACCCCACCTCCAGGGCTCTTACAGGGGTTGTTCAGGCGGGGAAAGCTCATTCCCGGTAGCATTGAGGGCGGTCTTACACGCATGCGTGAGGACCGCCCTCAGCGCTTACTGCGCAGCTAGAACGCTCGGAGATTTACGTGGCAAACATTCTTGACAAGGTCCTACGCATTGGTGAGGGTCGTACCCTGCGCAAGCTTGAAAATCTGGCGAAGGCAGTCAATGAACTCGAAGAGGGCTTTATCAACCTCACTGATGAGGAACTGCGTGCGGAGACCACAGACTTCCGCAAGCGCTACATCGAGGGAGAATCCCTCGATCACATGCTCCCTGAAGCTTTCGCAGCTGTGCGCGAAGCAGCACGCCGCACCATTGGTCTTCGTCACTTCGACGTTCAGCTGATGGGTGGTGCTGCACTTCACTTCGGCAACATTGCTGAAATGAAGACCGGTGAAGGTAAGACACTGGTTGCGACCCTTCCCGCATATCTCAACGCCATCGCTGGCCGTGGTGTTCACGTTGTGACCGTGAACGACTACCTGGCCAGCTACCAGTCAGAACTGATGGGCCGCGTCTTCCGCGCCCTGGGCATGACCACCGGTGTGATCACCGCCGGTCAGGTTCCTGCTGTTCGTCGCGAGCAGTACCTGTGCGACATCACTTATGGAACCAACAACGAGTTTGGTTTCGACTACCTCCGCGACAATATGGCGTGGAGTGCTGCTGACAAGGTTCAGCGCGGACACTTCTTCGCCATCGTCGATGAGGTTGACTCCATCCTCATCGATGAGGCTCGTACCCCACTGATCATCTCTGGTCCTGCCTCTGGTGAAGCTAACCGCTGGTTCACCGAGTTTGCCAAGATCGCCACCACATTAGAGCCCGGTGTTGACTACGAAGTCGACGAAAAGAAGCGCACCGTGGGTGTGCTCGAACCCGGTATTGAAAAGGTTGAGGACTACCTCGGTATCGACAACCTCTACGAATCAGCAAATACCCCACTGATTTCGTTCCTCAACAACTCTCTCAAGGCCATCGCGCTGTTCAAGCGCGACAAGGACTACGTCGTGATGAACGGTGAAGTGCTCATCGTGGATGAGCACACGGGCCGTATCTTGGCTGGTCGTCGTTACAACGAAGGTATTCACCAGGCCATTGAAGCCAAGGAAGGTGTTGAGGTTAAGGCCGAGAACCAGACCTTGGCTACTGTGACCTTGCAGAACTACTTCCGTATGTACGAGAAGATCTCGGGTATGACCGGTACGGCAGAAACCGAAGCCGGGGAGTTCATGAGCACCTACAAGATTGGTGTGGTTCCTATCCCCACCAACAAGCCCATGCAGCGCATCGACCAGCCAGACCTGGTTTACAAGAACGAAGTCATCAAGTTCGAGCAGGTTGCCGTTGACATTGCTGAACGCCACGCCAAGGGCCAGCCTGTGCTGGTTGGTACCACCTCGGTCGAGAAGAGCGAATACCTCTCCAAGCTTCTGGCGAAAAAGGGCATCAAGCACGAAGTCCTCAACGCTAAGAACCACGCCCGTGAAGCAGCCATTGTTGCTCAGGCAGGTCGCTTAGGTGCAGTTACTGTTGCCACCAACATGGCCGGTCGCGGTACCGACATCATGCTCGGTGGTAACGCTGAGCACCTGACCGTCACCGAGTTGGCATCGAAGGGTCTCAACCCCATCGAGACTCCTGACGAGTATGAAGCAGCTTGGGAAGAAGCCTTCGGCAAGGTCAAGGCTGCCGTTCAGGAAGAAGCCGACAAGGTTGTCGCCGCCGGTGGTCTTTACGTCCTCGGTACCGAGCGTCACGAGTCACGTCGTATTGACAACCAGCTGCGTGGTCGTTCCGGCCGTCAGGGTGACCCCGGTGAAAGCCGCTTCTATCTCTCCCTCACCGATGACTTGATGCGTATGTTCAACTCAGGTGCTGCTGAGGCCATCATGAGCCGTAGCAATATCCCAGATGACACTGCGATTGAGTCCACCATTGTTTCGCGTGCTATTCGCTCTGCACAGTCACAGGTGGAAGCACGTAACGCTGAAATGCGTAAGAACGTTCTGAAGTATGACGACGTTCTCAACCGTCAGCGTGAAGCGATCTACTCTGACCGTGCACACATCCTCGAGGGCGATGACCTCAAGGATCGCGTCCACGCGTTCCTTGAAGACGTCATCGACGAAGTTCTTGCCGTTCACACCGGTGAAGGCAATGGTGATGACTGGGACTTCGATGCTCTCTGGGCAGAGCTCAAGACCATCTACCCTGTCTCCATCACCATTGATGAGGTCATTCAGGAAGCTGGAAACAAGGGCCGTGTGAACAAGGAGTTCATGCGCCGCGAAATCCAGTCTGATGCTGTTCTTGCCTATGCACGCCGTGAAGAATCACTGGGCGAAACCGCTATGCGTGAACTTGAGCGCCGTGTTGTTCTCTCCGTGGTGGACCGCCGCTGGCGTGACCACCTCTATGAGATGGACTACCTCAAGGACGGTATTGGTCTTCGTGCCATGGCTCAGCGTGATCCTCTGGTGGAATACCAGCGTGAAGGCTTTGCTCTTTACCAGGGCATGATGGCTGCGATTAAGGCAGAATCTGTCGGCTTCTTGTTCAACCTCGAAGTTCAGGTCAACGCTGCTGAAGGCGACCCAGAACACCCCAGCATCGCCGCTAAGGGCCTGGGACAGTCTGAAGACGCTAATGCTCATCTCAGCTACACCGCACCTTCTGAGGACGGTCACGTCGAGGTCCGTGACGACCGTGGTCAGATCGAGAAGGCAGAGACCGCTCGTGCTCAGCAGGCAGCTGATAACGGCCGCCAGATTGTTCCTGAGCAGGAACGTCCCGTTGGTCCTTCCTCCGGTTCCCGCGGTGCGTTCGGTCAGCAGACCGGCGGAGCTCCTGCGATGAACCGCGCAGAGCGTCGCAAGAAGAAGTAGAGGCTAAGGCTGTGCTTCATTCACAGGAATGAAGCAATCTAGACTTTCTCTATGGAGAATGACTGGCTACTCTTGGCGTGGCTCTCGCCGTTGATTGTTGTCATGGTCATTTTTGACCTGAAAGCCAGGAATTACGGCAAGAAAGTTCTTCACCTACCCAAAAAGGAATATGTCAGCCTGTTGTGGTTGGCCATCTTTGATCCCGTTTTTGAAATATTGTTCATCGGGATTGTTCTCTGGGACGATCTTTCCCGCGATGTGTGGCATTGGTTTGCCGGTGGTGTCGGTGTCATCCTTGGCTATCTCTTTGCTCGCTATCGGACACGCATTATGTGGGTGCGCCCGCTACCCGAAAAGAAAGCGGTTATCGTTCGAAATAGCGGCGCAGAGTACTTGGCGTTGATATTCCTCGTCATCGTGAAAACAGTGTCTGAAAACAGCACTTATTCGAACTACTTCGTGAATCTCTTGATCACCACAGGCTTACTCATGATTGTGAGTGAATCAGCATTTAGGGTGGGCATGCTCTTCACGAGATACAACAAAGAACGACCCAACCTCACTGCTTAGAGAACGTGAATAGCGGTTGCTCTCCAGCGACCGTCTAAGCCTTGGAGGCGGATCGCGATAGAGCGGGTGCGGGCTTTGCCGTGCACAATCACCACTGATTCCACGACGCCATCTGTGGGGTGGGTAATGATGGTGCGGCCTAGACCAAATGTGGGCAGCACAACGGCTTGCTTCTTCACTGCACGAGCACGGCGCGAGATGTGCACGCGCTGTAACAGGTTGCGATAGACGTCATCGGTGACCCAGCGTGAGATCTGTTCCAGGTCCCGGCATCCAGCGAGGATTTCCATCACGCTGCGCGCCAGGTTTTCCACCATGGGTTGGGGATCAGGCAGTGCCGTGGTTGCGGTGGGCTGGTGCCCAAAGAATTCATCAGTAGAGATGCTGGTGCGTGGTGTTTGGAATAAGGGTGCGGGGGTCATGCCAACACTGTGACATGAAAATTAGACTGAAAGTCTATTTCTCAGGAAACATGTGGATAACTCCAGCAGATTCTCAGGTTCGCCACTTACCTTCGCTCACTATGGACTTCGAAACCCTTTTCCAAGATTTAGAGAATCAACTCGAATACGAGCTTGATGCCGAAATGATTAATCGCCTCGAAGATGAAGAACGTGAACGTCGTGCCAAGCTCAGTATTCGTGACCGCCTGCTTGCGCTCAAGCGCTCAGAATCAAACCTGGAACTGCGCGGAACAATCCGTGGCCAACGATCTCTTGTCTTCATAATCAAGAACGTGGGCAAAGACTGGGTTGCTATCGAAGTGCTGGAGCCCCAGGAAATCCAGGGTTCTGTAATCTGTCCCATCCATGCCTTTGTGACGCTCGAGATTCCACAGATGTCTGTCAAAGAAAGCTTGGGAACTGCAATTGGCGAAGTCTCAGATCACGACCTGCAGGCTTTCTCTGGAAAGAGCAGCCTTGCTGAAAAGGTCAACTTAGCCTTTGTACTGCGAGACATCAGCCGCCGCAGAAAGAACGTTCGACTTCACACCCAGACAGACATGGTTCACGGAACCATAGATCACGTGGGAAGTGATCACCTCGATGTGACATCCGGCGATGTTCGCCGGGTGATTCCCTTACGAGAAGTGCTCTTCGTTCAGATGGTTTAGAAGTCCACGATGTTGTGAACCGAGGCAAGCGAAGGGTTGTTCCACATCGCGCTGCGTCGAGACTCTTCGTATTGCTGGGCAATGAAGAGCTCGAAGATCTCGTGCTCGATACGCCAAGGACCGCGAGTGCCAACCTTGAATGCGTGTAACTCACCGGAGTCGATGAGTTCATGAACGTCTGCTGCGGAAACCTTGAGTAATTCCGCTGCTTCAGCAACGGTGAGGAAACGGTCAGCCTGAGCTTCGGTCGAATCAAAATCGTTCATATCCATACAATAAGAAACCCTCGCGTCCCAGAGGCCACCGATAGAGAATCTGTGGATAACTTCTGTGGTCCTTTCATCGCTTTAGAGAAGATGCTTGTCATGACTCACACTTCTCTTCGACGCTTCGATATGCGTCTCATCATTGGCATCGCACTGGTGATTGCAGCCGCCCTTGCTGGTTTCCTCCTCGTCACAGCAGCAGATAACACCACAGCTGTGTATGCCGCAACGAAAACTCTTGCGCCAGGTCACGTGCTTCAAAAGTCAGATCTTGTTCTCACCGATGTGAAGCTGGGTAAGTCTGGGAACTCTTATCTCTCGGCATCACAACTGAGTGCCGGATCTGTGGTCACCAAGACAGTGGGTGCTGGAGAACTCATACCCATCAGTGCCGTGGGGACGGCCAAGCAGGTCGCCACCACGAACGTGGTGGTCCAGCTTGACCTGCCACTGTCTTCAGACGCCACCGAAGGCTCCACCGTGGATGTCTGGGCCTCTATGGCAGCAGGTCAAGGTGTCTTTGGTCCACCAGCCGTCATCATTCCTGGAGCTCAGATTGCTCACATCACCGAGGCAACCGGTTTAGCTGCCTCCACCGGTGGAGTTCGCGTTGAGATTGTTGTTCCCCAGACCAAGGTTGCTGCCTTGCTTGAATCCCAAGCCAACGGAGATGCAATTTCTTTAGTACCCAGCAGGGGCAAGGCCTAATGTCTCAGCTGATTGCCGTGTGGGGACCAACAGGTGCTCCTGGTCGCACCACGGTCGCCATCAATCTGGCAGCAGAGCTGGCAGAGCAGGGCAGTCGAGTACTCCTCATTGATGCAGACACCTATGGCGGAGCTATTGCTCCGCTGCTTGGTCTGACCGATGACGCATCTGGCCTAGCTGCGCTGTGCAGATTGGCAGAGTCAGGGTCTTTAGCAGAAGAAGATATCGACCGGGTGAGCCAATTAGTTCCCACGGCACACGGAGAACTTCAGGTCATCTCTGGGATTGTGAAAACGGATCGATGGCCTGAACTCTCCGCTGAGCGCATGAAGAAAGTCTGTGCACTTGCCACACAGTGTTGTGATGTGGTCGTGGTTGATGTCGGTTTCAATCTTGAAACCGACGAAGAGATTACCAGTGACCTCTTTGCACCCAGGCGCAATGCGGCAACGCATGCTGTGCTCAAAGATGCTGATTGCATCATTGAAGTAGCAAGTGCAGATGCATTAGGAATTGCCCGCTTCATCAGAGCACACGACGTGTTGGTCGATGCGTTCCCAGAGTCACTGAGGTTGATAGTGGTCAACAAGGTGCGTTCAGGGTTCGATTCGAGGGGCACAACACAGGCAACAACGGCTCTAGGTCGCTATGCAGGTCTTCATGACTTGCACGAGCTTTCTTACGACGACAAAGCCATAGGTGCTTCTTCTGTGTTGTGTCAGCCACTCAACCAGGCTGCCAAGAACAGCAAACTGAGAAAGCAGTTCCTAACCTTGGCACAGCAGGTAGTGCCTGGTGAAGTATCTACTGCTGTGAAGTCGAACCGATTCGCTCGTTCAAGAAAGCAAGAGTCTGTGTCAGAGCAATCTGAGCAGCATCGAGATTCAGCTTGAACTGGTATTCGTGTGGCAACGCTGGCGTGTAGTCAGCTGGCCAGAACAACTCAGTGACATTCACTCCCAGTGATTGCAGTTTCGCTGCAAAAGGCTTGCTGTTTTCTGCAGTGAGGGGGTCTGCATTTCCACCTGAAATATAAGTTGCAGGGAAGTTGCTTGTGACGTGGTTAATGGTGGACATTTGGCCCATTGCTGGAGATGTGGTGATGTCTCGGTCACCGGTGTATGCCCAGAGCGACATGTCATCACCCCAGCCGAGGATTCCCTTGCCACCAATCAGCGAGGTGAGTTGGTATACGCCACAGTTGAGCACCATTCCCTGCAGGTTTTCTGACGTGAGGGCAGGAGTGAAGTTCATTTCCTTGGCAAAGTCAGGGTTAGTAATCAATGCAGCAAGTTGACTAGATAGTTGTGCACCTGCCGAGTCACCAGCAAGAACAATCTTGGTGGGGTCAATGTGGAACTTGTTTGCGTTCTCCAGCAAGAACTTGTGAGCTTGGTTGAGTTCAAACACTGCTGTGGGGTACTGAGCCTCGGGGCCGTAGGTGTAGTTCAAACCAACGACGGTGTATCCCTTAGATGCCAAGATCTCGAAGTAGCTGCGGTCATTGGACTTGTTACCTGAGATCCACGCACCACCGTGGGTCCAGATCACGGTGCCCAGTTGAGTAGTCGTTCCGGTGGGGTAGTACACATCCAGCTGTGTGAAGTCACTTGCTTTAACATGGGGTTCGGTTGAGTCTGTGGCGTATTGCACGTCGAGTACCGAGTCCACGCCGCTGGTGGGTGCGTAGGGCGCCATGATGGCGGCAGTCTTTTTGGCGCCGTCTTGGAAGATTTGGCGAATAATCAAGGCACTTGGCCAGGGGCTCAGAGTAAACACGAGAACGGTCACCACCACTAATCCGGCAAGGACGGACAGTGTCCGCCACAACCACTTTTTGCGCATGACTCTAGGCTAGAGGTATGTCGACCCTCAGTAACATCATGGAAGCCCAAGGAATTGGCTCAGCAGCCGATATTGAATGGCTCCATATGCTCATTGGGGACTGGCAGCTCATCGCTGACCTTGCCTTTGCCGACATTGTGCTCTGGGCTCCCACCCAAGATGGTTCCTTCGTTGCCGTCTCCCACGCACGCCCCTCCAGCTCGGCAACCCTTTTCTATCGTGACTTCGTAGGCCAGAAAATCAAGGCAGAATGGCGTGCTCAAGTAGGCGAAGCCTATGAAACAGCTCAGATCATTGAGTCGTCTTCACCTGCGTGGTATGAGGAGACCCCCACTCGTGTGCGGGCAGTTCCCGTCATTCGTCGAGTGCGTCAGGGGTCAACAGACCCAGAACCTACCGGGCCTATTGCAGTCATCTCTCTCCACACCAACCTGTCAGAGAGCCGCTCACCGAGCCGCCAGGAAATGACGTTTAACTCCTGCGCAAATGATCTCTTCGACATGATTGCCTCAGGTGACTTCCCCGACTTGGATGCAGCGCCGTCACCACGCCGTGGTGCGCCACGTGCAACAGATGGTTTGATTCGTCTAGATGTGGACGGTGTTGTCACCTTTGCCAGCCCCAACGCCCTTTCAGCCTTCAACCGCATCGGTTTCAACGATGAGCTTGAAGGCGAATCACTGGCAGAAATCACCACCCGTGTGCTCACCGGCAAGATCAACGTGGATGAGTCTCTTCCTGTTGTCGTTACAGGCCGCGCACCGTGGCGCGCAGATATTGAAGCACGTGGAGTGACAGTCTCGCTGCGCACAATCCCCATTCGCCACCTCGGTGAGCGAACTGGTGCGATTGTGCTCTGCCGAGACGTGACAGAGCTTCGTCACCAGGAGATGGAGCTCATCACCAAGGATGCGACCATTCGTGAGATCCACCACCGTGTGAAGAACAACCTCCAAACCGTGGCATCTTTGCTCCGTATTCAGGCACGCAGAACCCAATCAGATGAAGCACGTGAAGCACTCACTCAAGCAATGCGCCGTGTTGCCTCTATTGCGGTTGTTCACGACACCCTGTCCGAAGGCCTCAACCAGAACGTGGACTTCGATGACGTCTTCAACCGCGTCTTGATGCTCAGCGCCGAAGTTGCAGCTATTCACGGCACTACCGTGCACCCGCGCTTGACTGGAAGCTTTGGTGTTCTCCCCAGCGAATACGCCACACCATTGGCATTGGCACTCACTGAGCTCGTTACCAACGCTGTAGAACACGGCCTGGCAGGCCGTGAAGGCACAGTGGTCATTGAAGCCAATAGAACTGATGAGCTTCTCACCGTCCACATCGTGGATAACGGAACAGGATTACCTGAAGGTGAAATTGGTGACGGTCTGGGAACACAGATCGTGAAAACACTCATTCAAGGTGAGCTCAGTGGCTCCATTGAGTGGGGTGCAGCAGCTGATGGTGGTACCGATGTTTCAATCGAGGTTCCACTGCGCTTCGTTACACCCGAATAACACGCTTCCCCGCTTGATTGCGGGAACTTCGGTAAGCTGAAGAAGCAATGGACGACCCGCCGCGAGCACGACACACGAACAGTAGCCTGTTCCGCTTGGTAACCGAGCGAGGTGTTCTTCGTGTGGCTTAACTGGCTCGCTTTCGCCTGTGGTCTCGTGCTTTCTGTCGGCACCGGCTTCTTCGTTGCTGCTGAGTTTGCCCTGGTCAACCTAGATCGCCCGGAGCTCGAAGCAAAGCGTGACCGCGGCGTTCGTGGTCTCAGCCTCACCATCTCTGCACTGACTAAAACATCTACGCATCTCTCCAGTGCCCAACTCGGCATCACGCTCACCACCTTGCTGACAGGTTTCGTTATGGAACCCGCTCTCTCAGCACTTCTCACACCCGCTTTTTCAGGGTTTGGCTGGTCAGCAGGAACAATTCACGCCGTATCCGGCGTGATTGCTGTTGCTTTTGCGACAATCATTTCCATGATTGTGGGGGAGCTGGTTCCTAAGAACTTTGCACTCGCGCTGCCAGAGAAAACAGCACGAGTCGTCATGCCGTTCCAAACAGCATTCACCGTGGTGTTCAAGCCAGTGATTGTGTTGTTGAACGGTCTTTCCAACTCAGTGCTCAAAGGTTTCGGACTTGAGCCCAAGGAAGAACTCTCTGGTGCTCGTTCAGCAGAGGAACTCGCCTCCCTACTGCGGCGCTCCGCAAGCGAGGGCGCCCTCGAGGAAGACACCGCCACCCTGCTGAGCAAGACCTTGGCATTTAGTGAACTCTCTGCCAGCGACGTCATGACACCACGCCTCCGCATTGAATCTCTGGAACCTGGTGATTCAGCACGAGCAGTGTTGGAACTAGCGCGAAAGACAGGTTTCTCCCGCTTCCCAGTTACCGAAGACGGTCTTGACGACGTGGTGGGTATCGTCCACGTCAAGAACGCCATCTCAGTGCCGAGAGAACGCCGCAACGATGTTCCAGTCTCGGCATTGATGAACGATCCCCTTCGAGTTCCAGACACCATGTCTCTGGATGCTTTGCTTGCCGAGCTTCGTGGTCAAGGCTTCCAGATGGCTGTCGTGGTGGATGAATACGGAGGAACCGCCGGTATTGCCACACTCGAAGACTTGGTTGAAGAGCTCGTTGGTGAAGTCGCTGACGAACATGACCGCACGCGTGCGGGTGTCGTCAGCTCTGCCGACTACCTGACCTTTCCTGGCTCACTGCGTCCAGATGAACTCGAAGAGCGCACCGGAATTCTGGTTCCAGAAAATGAGAACTACGAAACCGTGGCCGGTTTCGTCATGAGCGAGTTAGGCAGAATCCCCGAACAGGGAGACGTTGTCTCTGTTGCAGGAGGAGAATTCAAGGTTGTCCGCATGGACGGCCGACGTATTGATCGCCTGAGATTCACACCTGCTGTTTCAGAAGAAGCAGGTGAGAACAATGACTGATTGGTCTGGACTGTTCTGGCTTGTCATTCTGTTGGCAGTAAATGCATTCTTTGTTGCGGCAGAATTTGCCGTGATTTCTGCCCGGCGCTCGCAGATTGAGCCACTGGCGCAAAAAGGAAAGTCTTCTGCGAAGACAGCTCTCTATGCCATTGAACACGTGAGCCTCATGCTGGCAACAAGCCAGCTGGGTATTACGGTTGCCTCACTGCTGATTTTGAACGTCTCTGAACCTTCTATCCACCACTTAGTTGAACTAGGTCTTTCAGGAACTGGAATGGCAGATGGATGGATCACCGGCATCAGCTTCGCTGTTGCGCTGATCCTGGTGACATTCCTGCACGTCATCTTTGGTGAGATGGTACCCAAGAATGCGTCCTTCTCTGTTCCAGAAAAGGCCATTTTGTTACTGGCACCACCGCTGGTGTTTATTGCGCGGATTGTAAAGCCGATCATTGTTGCAATGAATGCCACCGCCAATGCGGTGCTGCGCTTGTTCAAAGTTGAACCACGAGAAGAAGCAAACAGCGCGTTTTCGCTCAATGAAGTGGCAACTATCGTCTCTCACTCCACACGAGAAGGAACTATTGAGGACTCCTCAGGAACCCTCTCTGCTGCCTTTGACTTCACCACCAAGAAGGCAGGCGACATTACCGTCAAGCTAGAGAATCTTGTCACCTTGCCAGAATCGGCAAGTGTGAGTGATCTTGAGCAAGCGGTGGCGAAGTATGGATTCTCCCGTTACGTCATCAGTGACAGTAATGGTGAACCTATAGGTTATGTCCACCTCAAAGATGTCCTCACCTTCGATGATGACATCTCCGAGGCTGGCACCCACACCGGCCCCATTAAAGCCAAGCGAATACGCCAACTTGCCACCCTGACCGAGTCCACAGACTTAGAAGACGCCCTGGCAGAACTTCAGCGAAGTGGAATCCACATCGCGCGGGTTGTTGACCTCAGTGGCACCACCACTGGAGTTCTGTTCCTGGAAGACATCATTGAAGAGCTCGTCGGTGAAGTCCAGGACGCCACAAGGCGCAGGTGAAACAATGGAGAAACCATGACAAACAATGCGCCGTCAGAGAACTTACCCATCATTCACGATGGAATTATTGATCCTCCTCACGATGTAGAGGTGCTCTCGCCTGAGGAGTTCAAGTTGGCTTTCCGTAACCACCCTGCTGGGGTTGCGATTGTGACGGCAGATGCTGGTAAAGGTCCTGTTGCAATGACGGTCACTAGTGTGTTCTCAGTCAGTGCTGAACCACCCCTGTTGGTGTTCTCCGCCTCGGCACTCTCATCCGCAACCCCCACAATCACTGAGGCGCAAACGGTTGTTGTTCACTTACTAGGGGCTGATCAGCTGCACTTAGCCAAACTCGCTGCCACGAGCGGTGTGAATCGGTTCCCCGATGATGTTGCCTGGGAAAAACTGCCCACCGGTGAGACAGTGTATTCCGAAGCTCATGCCTGGATTCGTGGCCGCACCGTGAACAAACTTAAGGCAGGCAACTCCACCGTGTTCTTGATTGAAGCGCTCGAGGCAAAGACCCCTGCTGAAGGCAGCAGTGAACTTGATGCCAGTAGTGCCCACCCGCTGGTCTATCACAACCGCACCTGGCACAAGCTCGACAGCAACTCCAAGCTTGATGGATAGAACGAAGTAAATGCCTTGATTGCAAAGAAAGATGATATCGAGGGCTTGTCTTCAAGTTTTTGGGGAGCTTCGCAGGCGGCACGACATATTCGAGTTCCTGGCCCAAATGACAACAAATACAGCCACGGTGTACTTGGAGTCGTCACGGGGTCTGAGAAATATCCAGGAGCTGCAGTCCTTGGAGTTGAGGCTGCACACAGAACCGGCATCGGAATGGTGCGATTCCTAGGAGAGCAAACACCTGCTGAGCTAGTGCTTGCACGACGGCCTGAAACAGTGATTGTTTCTGGGGCCGTCGATGCATGGCTTGTGGGCTCAGGGATGGAATCAACAACAGACCTAAATCCGGAGCTTCCGGATCTGGCACGTGCTGTGCTCGGCACACAACCCGTTGTTGTGGATGCTGGCGGATTGGGTTTTCTTGACCATGTCACCGCGCCAGCAATCATCACTCCACACGAGGGGGAGCTGGAACGTCTCATTCCTCGGGGAGATTTGAGTCGTGAAGACTGGGCATCCAAGGCTGCAGATTCTCTGGATGTAGTTGTTGTGCTCAAAGGGCACGAAACAGTAGTCGCAACCCCTGAAGAACCAGCAGGTGGCAAGTTCCGAGTGAAAGTAACATCACCCACGACCTGGCTAGCTACTGCCGGCACAGGAGATGTGTTGGCAGGCATCATCGGTGCTGTCCTGGCAACAAATTCAGTGAAGAGAGTCCCTGGATTCCAAGAACTTGGACAGATTGCAGCAACAGGTGTGTATCTTCATGGCAGAGCAGCGGAGCTTGCTGGTGAAAATGGACCATTCCCTGCGCTTGACGTTGCTAAGGCAGCCAGCAGAGCCTTTGTTGAACTCGGTGAAGTAGAAGTCAGATAGCAATGACTCAACGGCCGTGGGCGGTGAGTTCTGCCTTTTTGTGGAGCGTGTTTGTACTCGTCAGCGTGTGGTTGGGTTGGCAGGGGTATGTTGCTGAGGCGGTTCCATATGGTGATGTCAGCTTTGTATATGAATTCTGGGCTGGCCAATCCGCTGGCGGGTCAGGAATTGTCGGACTTGATTCGCAGTGGGTTTATCCGGTCGTCGCTCTAGTTCCCATATTGCTTCCACTTATTGCAGGCCCTGGCCTATATCCCATTGGCTGGATCATTCTGGTCACAACGTTGAACGCCGGGGCATTCGGTTATCTTCTCTATTCGGCACCTGGCACAACTCGCAACTTGTTGCAACGAAAAGCAGCACTGTGGTGGGTTATGTTTCTGCTATTGCTTGGGCCCATATCTGTTGCACGTTTGGACAGCATTGTTACCCCGCTTGCAATTGTTGGATTGCTTGCTGCAGTGCAGCGACCAGCATTCGCTGGAGCGCTGCTGGCAGTGGCGACCTGGATCAAGGTATGGCCTGCAGCGTTGATTGCAGCGGTGCTGGTCGCTGTGAACAAGCGCAAGGCAGTTCTTGTCTCTGTCGTATTTACCTCAGTAGCCATCATCTTGATTGCTCTGATTCTGGGCGGGGGAGCAAATCTATTTAGCTTCCTTGGGCAACAAACCAGTCGCGGCCTTCAAATAGAAGCTCCTTTAGCTACCCCGTTCTTGTGGTTAGCGGCCTTCAAAGAGCCAGGTTATGCCGTCTACTACGACACCGTGATCTTGACCTTCCAGGTCATGGGGGAGAGTACCGGAGTTGTTGCTGATGTTTCTTCTGTGTTGTTGGGAACAGCATTTCTGACAGTCCTGGGTTGGGGAATTTGGCTGCACCGTAGTGGTTCACGTCCCAGCCATGTATTGCCTGCCGTTGCTCTTGCCCTCACAGTTGTGTTGATTGTGTTCAACAAAGTGGGCTCACCTCAGTACATTGGCTGGCTAGCTGCACCCCTCATTGCCGGGCTTGTGCTGGAGAAGAAAAGGTTTAAAGCCCCAGCCATCATTGCCTTGGTAGTGGCAGCACTGACGCAAGCGTTTTATCCCTACCTCTACACAGGGCTGCTTGAGGTTCAGCCCTTAGAGCTCAGCATTCTGACGTTGCGTAACATCGGGGAGCTACTGTTGCTGGCAGTTTCGATTTCCGTGCTCTATGAAGCTAAAAGACGAGAAATCTGAGCTCCCACGAACTCTGACTCAATCAAGAATGCGTCGTGACCAAAGTCAGATTCCAGCAATGCTGGAACATCGCCGTTAATGTTGCCAGGAATGTGAGCAGCTAAACGCTTTTGGCCCTCAAGTGGGAAGAAACGGTCACTATCAATACCGATAATCAGTGTGGGAATCGTGATTGATTCCAAAACTTTTTCAATGCTTTCTCGGTTGCGGCCGAGATCATGTGAATTCATTGCTTCCACGAGGGTGACGTAGCTATTTGCATCGAAACGACGCGTGAACTTATTGCCGTGGAAGTCAAGGTAGCTTGCAACCGCAAAGCGGCCACCCTTACCCAAAGGGCTAATGTCGCTCTGTGAGGAGCGGTCAAATCGTTCATTTAGTTCCGAAGGCGTGCGGAAGTTCTGGAAAGAAATACGGCGGGCTAGGGCAAGGCCACGGTAGGGGCCTTCGCCATCTCGTGCCTCGTAGTAGTGACCTGCACGAAATGCAGGATCTAACATGATTGCTTCAATTTGAACCGTGTTCAATGCAATCTCATCAGCACTTGTTGCAGGGGGTGCAGCAAGAACAGCTAATCGCTCCACACGCTCCGGGAACATTGCTCCCCACTCAAGTGCGTGCATGCCACCCATAGAGCCGCCAATAACAGCAGCCCATTTCTCAATACCTATGACATCAGAGAACTGAGCTTGAGCGCGTGCTTGGTCTCGAATGGTTGTGTAGGGGAAGCGTGAACCCCATTCATACCCATCTGGAGCTAGCGAAGCTGGTCCAGTAGAACCCTGGCAGCCACCCAACACATTAGGAGCAACCACAAACCACTTTTCTGTATCAATAGCTAGGCCTGGGCCGACAACCTCATTCCACCAGCCAGCTGTGGTGTGGCCGCCTCCGGCGGGTCCAACCACATGGCTGTCTCCAGTGAGAGCGTGAAGCACAAGCACAGCATTGTCTTTGGCCTCGTTGAGTGTGCCCCAGGTCTCGTAGGCAATACGAACATGGGGGAGTGATCCACCACATTCAAAGTCAAAAGGGCCTAAGTTGGCGAACTGGCGGTTGCCCGGAGCATCTCCGTCGCGCCACGCACCCGTGACAGGCGGCTTTCCGGCAACAGAACGAACCTGCTCGTCAGTAATAAAGCCTGAGGGCAGGTTGTCGGCCGAATCTTGCCAATCCATAGTGGATTAAGCCTACTTGCCTGTGAACTCTGGCTTTGACCTAGTACTAAATGCAGCAACACCAGCTTGGAAGTCTTTGCTGGACAGGAGCGCTGCCAGTTCCTTCGGGAGCTGGCTTAGCGCTTCCTTCTCAACAGCAGAGCGAGCTACTCGGGCATTTCTTAAAGTGGCTTGAACTGCCAGGGGTGCCTGCTCTGCAATCAGCCCAGCTAGCTCCATGGCCCGCTCTACCTGGGTTCCCGCAGGAACGACTTCATTGATGAGGCCAATACGGAGTGCTTCTGCGGCAGAAAAGGTTTCTCCAGTGAGGAGATAACGAGATGCATTTGCCCAGCCCACTCGTTGGGCAAAGCGCGTGGTTGCCCCACCAAAGGGCATAATTCCTCGTGTGACCTCGAGTTGTCCAAAGACGGTGGTGTCATCTGCCACAGCAAGTTCAGAAGCAAGGATCAATTCCACGCCCAAAGTTAGGCATGTGCCTTGAACTGCCAAAATCACTGGCTTGGAAATCGGTGTGGTTGTAATTCCCCAGGGATCAATTCCACCAATTGGTGTGAGTTCGAGCCCTGATTCCGTGGCTGTTCCTAAGACATCACCTAGATCTAGACCAGCCGTGAAGTGATCACCTGTGGCAGATACGACGACAACGCGGATATTGTCGTCGCGGTCTGCCTCCGCATTAGCGAGTGAAAGCTCAGTGAGCATCTGCCTATTGGCAGCATTCATCTTTTCAGCACGATTGAGCTTAAGGTGACGAATGTGACCAGTTGTGGAAACTATAACGAGGGGCTCAGCCATGAAGTAGACGCTACTCCACGGCCGAGCCCCTCGACCAGTTACAAACGCTGAGAACTAGATTGCTGCAGCCGCAGCAAGACCCTTCTCGAGGTCTGCCTTGAGGTCTTCAATGTTTTCAAGACCAACAGAGAGGCGAACCAGGCCAGGAGTCACACCGCTGGTCAGCTGCTGCTCAGGAGTGAGCTGCGAGTGGGTGGTAGACGCTGGGTGGATAACTAGTGAGCGAACGTCACCAATGTTTGCCAGGTGACTAAACAGGTCAAGGTTGTCAACGAATGCCTTTCCTGCTTCAACCCCGCCCTTGAGTTCAAAGGAGAGCACAGCGCCAACCCCCTTAGGCGCATAGCGGTTTGCTGCGGTGTACCAAGGGCTGGAAGGAAGTGCTGCATAGTTGACGGAAGCAACCTGAGGGTGTGCTTCCAGCCACTGTGCAACAGCAGTTGCGTTTTCCACGTGTCGCTCAATACGCAGGCTCAAGGTTTCAATGCCCTGAATGATCTGCCATGCGCTCGCAGGAGCGATGGAAGAACCGAGGTCACGAAGAAGTTGAACACGTGCCTTGATGATGTAAGCAATAGCGTCACCAAGAACGGTGGTGTAGCTGGCCCCGTGGTAGGAGGGGTCTGGTTCGGTGAGGCTTGGGAACTTCTCGACGTTCTTGGACCATTCGAACTTTCCACCATCCACGATGACACCACCAATGACGGTACCGTGGCCACCCAGGAACTTGGTTGCTGAGTGAACAACAATGTCAGCACCGTGCTCGAGAGGACGGATCAGGTATGGGGTAGCAATGGTGTTGTCCACGATCAGTGGAACACCAGCTTCGTGCGCAACCTTGGAAACCAAGCCAATGTCCAAGATGTTGATCTTGGGGTTACCAATGGTTTCTCCGAAGAAGAGCTTGGTGTTGGGGCGAACTGCTGCACGCCATTCGTCAGCGTCATCCTGATTCTCCACGAAGGTTACTTCGATACCCAGCTTTGCCAGGGTGTACTTGAACAGGTTGTAGGTACCGCCATAGATGGAGCTCGAGGACACAATGTGGTCACCGGCTTCTGCAATGTTGAGCACAGCGAAGGTCTCTGCAGCCTGACCGGAAGAAACCAGCAGAGCTGCAGTTCCGCCTTCAAGAGCGGCTACACGCTGCTCCACAACGTCCTGAGTGGGGTTCTGAATACGGGTGTAGATGTTTCCGAACTCTGCAAGAGCAAAGAGGTTCTTTGCGTGCTCCGCGTTGTTGAAGACGTAAGAAGTGGTCTGGTAGATCGGAGTAGCGCGTGCGTTAGTGACGGGGTCAGGCTGCGCGCCCGAGTGGATCTGTTTGGTTTCAAACTTCCAGTTTGCTTGGTCGTTGCTCATGGTGTGCTCCTTAGGCGGGTGGTGAAAACTTGCTTCGACGTTACGCCCGCCTCGGGCGCTACTCAATTGCGCAAGTCACGCGGTGTAACAAAGAGCCAATTGAGGTTCGGTTGAACTAGCGGTTTGAACAGTTTCACCACTGATTTGGTCGAGAGAACTACCGTCAATCCAAAAGAAAGAATGACAGCTAAGAGGATGTACCACAGAGGCCGTTCACCGTCGAGAACGCCATTCTCCCGCAGGGGATAAAGCACGAAAGTATGCAATAGATAGACATACATCGTGGCTTGGCCAAACTGTGTAAACCAAGTCTGTTCCCGGGGAATCAGAATCAAGAAAGCCATGATCATGGCCGCAGCCACCAGCATGGTGGCCAGACGGCCAAGTCCACCCCACCACTGGTCATAACCAAACGTGGCATAGCCTGCGTCATAGGTAATGAAGCTTCGGATCTGCACTTCTCTAAGGAACGGAACATTCAGGGCAATAAACGTTGCAACTGTTGCCATAACTGCCACGGCGAGGATTCGCCAGCGCGTAACGGACTGGGAACACAATGCCATCCATCGCTCGCCGAGGTTCCATTCGCGCAGTTGCCAGCCGAAGACGAAGAAGGGCAGGAAACCCAGAACTCTGGCGGCAGAGAATGTTTGGTCAATGGGGAAGTAGCCCGCAGCTATGGAAATCACAACGCTTACGAGTAGTGGGTACTTAAGCGCAACCAGGTAGGGCAGCACAATGCGCCAAATGGCGAGAGCCAGCAGGAACCAGAGCGTCCATGATGCTCTGGTGAGATCAAGTCTGAAGTTGCCGTTATTGAAGAACAGAACGATCGACCAGATCACTTCAAAAATGATGTACGGAACAACGATGTCGGTGAAAATCGACCTGATTCGCTTGTCATCTGGAGCTGTTCCTCGGCTGAAGTAGCCAGAAACTGCCACAAAGACAGGAACGTGGAAGGCATAAATAAAGACGTAGAGCGTAAAGGCGGCATCGTTTTCTCCCACCATTTTGGTGAGTGTGTGCCCAGCCACCATGAGCGCAATGGCTCCAAAACGGGCGTTATCCCATAACGCGACCCGTTGTGTGCTCATATTTACTAGCCTAGAACTATGGAATCCACTCCGAAGCCAATGATCATGAACGCAGCTGGTGTTCTCGTTGAAGACACCAGAAGCCCCAAAGAGATTGTGTGGGAGAGATACACCACTCTTCCCTTCATCTTTTTGTCGTTCATTTTCTTACTTGGATTTTCTGTCCTCATCCTGGATGACGAGGTATTTACCCAGGGCCTAGACAAATTCATCCTTGCCGGATTGCTCATCATTTGGGTCGCATTCATCGTTGACTACTTCGTTCGACTTGTGCTTTCCACAAACAAGCGCATTTTCTTCAAGAGAAATGTCATAGATCTCATCTCTATGGCCATTCCTTTCTTTAGGCCTTTTCTGTTGTTGATGTATCTGTCTCGACTGAAGTGGTTCCGTGGACGCCAGGGCTCCTCAGTTCGTGCACGACTCGTTGCTTATGCCGGCTCGTTCGCTCTGATGTATATCTATGTGCTTTCTTTAGCTGTCTATGCTGCTGAGCGTCATGCTCCTAGAGCCAGCATCCTGAGTTACGGAGACTCCGTGTGGTGGGCCATCGAAACCATCACGACCGTGGGCTATGGCGACATGATTCCAGTCACCATTGCTGGCCGTGTCTATGCATCCATGTTGATGCTCGGTGGCGTCGTCATCGTTGGTGCCACGACAGCCACTGTTGTGTCCTATCTCAGTGAAAAGGTCCAGATAGTTCACCGTCGCTCTCAAGACCACAGCGCTCATGAAACAACCTCACACTCTCACGAGAAGCCACACCCCAATGACTCTCACCCTCAATCTTGAGGAATTAGCTGCTTCTCACAGAATTGATCCAAGTTGGGTCGAACCTCTTTCTCCCGTGCAGGGCGTTCTCGATGAGATTGCACAGAAACTCTCAAGGGAAATAGAGCAAGGAAATCAGTTTTTCCCTCGACCTGAGAACATCATGAGGGCGTTCCAGTTGCCATTTCACAGTGTTCGGGTACTCATTCTTGGGCAAGACCCTTATCCAACTCCTGGTGATGCTGTAGGTCTTTCTTTTTCAGTCTCACCTGAACAAAGAGTGTTGCCTCGTAGTCTCAAAAACATCTTCACTGAGCTCAGTGCTGACACTGGCTGTCCACAGCCTGCATCTGGCGATCTCACACCATGGGTCTCCCAGGGCGTGATGTTGCTCAACCGTGTGCTCACGGTCCGCTCTGGACAAGCAGGTTCTCACCGAAAGTGGGGCTGGGAGAAAGTAACAGAACAGGCATTACGTGCACTCGATGAGAGAGAAAAACCATTGGTTGCCCTGTTGTGGGGTAATGATGCAGCTACAGCCATGGAATTACTCACTCACAGTGCTGTGCTGGAATCAGCACACCCAAGCCCTCTTTCAGCTTCCAGAGGTTTCTTTGGATCACGCCCTTTCTCAGGGGCAAACCAGGCGTTGACAGAATTAGGTCAAGAACCCATTAATTGGACACTTCCCAGTGCTGCCTCGTTGTTCTAATAGATAGGCTTGAGCCGTGCTTCCCGAGGAATATCTCAAACCGCGTCAGCTTCCGTTGCATTTGCAGAAGCGACCAGAGCCAGAAGCGCCATTCTCTTTCACCATTCGAGAAGCAACTGCTTCTGATCTCCCAGATATTCGAGAGATATATAACTACTACGTGCTCAACTCTGTTGTGACTTTTGATGAAGATCTCATGACGCTCAAAGAGTGGAAGCAGAAGTTTGCTTATCTTGAGAAACTCAAGATGCCCTTCATCGTTGCTGTTTCACCTGGACAACAAGTACTTGGCTATGCCCTCGTCACTCCCTGGAAGCAAAAGCGGGCATACCGTTACACCGTTGAGAACTCGATCTATCTTCGAGCAGCTTCAACCGGCAAGGGTTTAGGTAAGGCACTTATGCAAGAGCTTGTTGAACGCTCTAAGGCAGCAGGATTGAAAGAAATCATTGCGGTCATCGCAGATGGGGGAGCTGATTCCTCCATCAAGTTGCATGAAGACTTTGGCTTCAAAGAAATTGGCCGAATGGGCAAAGTTGGCTTCAAGTTTGATCGTTGGTTGGGGACAGTTCTTCTTCAAAAAACATTGAAGTAGAGATTGCTGACTGTCACTCAGTCGATTCCAAGGGTCTTCCTGTTAGCTTTCTGGTGTGAAGAAAGTAACCATTGCAGCTGGATTTATCGCACTTGCCATTGCATTGAGTGGGTGTGGGGTATTTCCTGGAACCGAAACTGCTTCCACACCTAATCCTGCAGAAACGATTTCTGAAGCAAAGGCGTCTATTGCAGATGAAAGCTCAGCAAAGCCGAGTTCCTCAGGCACTTCTTCTCCAACTCCGTCAACTGCGCGCACTGAAGTTATTTGGGCTGATTATGACCCAGGAACTCAGGGAGAAATCGATCGCATGACAAACGCTGGGGATTGTTTAGGAATCAACAGTTACTTCGGTATGGCAACCGCGACGGAAGAATCAGTTAAGGCACGTACAGGTCACGGTAATGAAGCATTGACGAAATACCTCAACGAGTCCCTAGCTTTGGCACAGTGCAATTAATCAAGGCTTAATCAACAAATCCCCTCCAGATCCACTGGAGGGGATTCGTTGTTTGAAAGCTAATTAGCTAGCACGACGTGCACGAGCAGCGCGACGCTTGAGAGCACGACGCTCGTCTTCGCTCAGTCCACCCCATACCCCAGAGTCCTGGCCGGTCTCGAGTGCATACTGGAGGCACATCTCGGTGACGGTGCAGCGAGAGCAGACAACCTTTGCCTTGTCGATCTGGTCGACTGCAGGACCAGTGTTACCTACTGGGAAGAATAGTTCTGGGTCTACAGTCAGGCAAGCTGCGTCGTTACGCCAATCCATGGGGATACTCCTTGTTTGCGGGCATGGGAAAAATCAAGTTGAGATGCATTCGGACTATTTTTCGAATGCGTGTCGAGAGCCAGTCCCAAACAATATTCAGAGCGAATATTTGCTTGCCCACAACGACGTAGGGGCTTATCGACTTAGATAATGGTTACATGCCTTCAAGTTAAGGTCAAGACTTTTTTCACAGAAACTCAGGAAATGTCAGAAAATTCAGAGCTAAACCCCACAAAACCGGGCTTAAACGGTCAGAAGCAGCCACGTCAACAACTCTTGGTCGCTTTGCTGGGAGTGCTTGTGAGTATTGAAGTTTTGCTTGTGACTGCAGGAGCAATCTACTTCCTCAGCCGCATTTTCATTGAAAAACCAGAAAACCTCTCCGGCGCAATTGTTATTTTTGTGATCACGGTGATTATCGCTGCAGGGCTGGTTTCCATAGCATTTGGGTCGTTCAAAGCTAAGTCATGGACCCGTGGAGCAATTGTTACCTGGCAGATCATGCAGTTTGTTGTTGCAACGTCATTTATTCAAGGAATAGCAGTGTGGCAGCCAGTGGGATGGCTACTTATCGTCTTGGCGGTTGCAACTGCAGTACTGCTTTTTTCTCGTCCTGTCATCACTGCGATGACGTCGGAGAAATAAAGACTATTCCAGGCCTAACTTGCCCTTGAGGCTAGCCACGTGGCCAGTTGCCTTGACATTGTAGAGAGCAAGCTCAATCTTCCCTGTTTCGTCAATCACAAAGGTTGATCGGATAACACCCATTACAGTCTTTCCATACATCGACTTCTCGCCATATGTGGCGTAAGCGTTGTGGACAGTGAGTTCAGGATCACTGAGAAGCGGGAAAGTCAGGCTTTCGTTGGTTTCAAACTTCTTGAGCTTGGCAGGTGCATCTTTTGATACGCCGAGAACGACATAACCTGATGCTGCAAGTGATTCCAAGCTGTCCCGGAAGTCGCAAGCCTGTTTGGTGCAGCCAGGTGTTGAAGCTGCAGGGTAGAAGTAGAGGATGACTTTCTTGCCTGAGTAGTCAGAAAGACTGACGGGGTTACCGTTCTGGTCCGGAAGGGTAAACGAAGGCGCTTTTTGTCCTGCTTCAAGTCGTGTAGTCATGAATATAGGTTATTCCAGCTACACAAACCCTGCTACTTGAAAATCGCCAGATAAACTGGTCTTTCATTCGGATTAGCTTTTTGAGGTGTGGTTAATTGAGCAAGATTCTCGTAACCGGCGGCGCTGGTTTTATTGGCTCTAATTTTGTGCACTACCTCATGGACAACACTGACCACGAAGTCACTGTTCTTGACTCACTAACCTATGCAGGTAACAAGGCCTCACTCGTAGATCTTCCTTCGAACCGATTCACTTTTGTTCACGGTGACATCCGTGATGCTGAGCTCGTAGATGAGCTCTTCCGCAAGAACGACACAGTCGTTCACTATGCAGCTGAATCACATAATGACAATTCGCTGGATAACCCTCGCCCATTCCTCGAGACCAACATCATTGGTACGTACACGCTGCTTGAAGCAGCGCGTAAATACGACACCAGACTCCACCACATCTCTACAGACGAGGTATATGGCGACCTCGAGCTTGATGATCCAGAACGCTTCAGCGAATCCACTCCCTACAACCCTTCGAGCCCATACTCTTCGACTAAAGCTGGCAGTGACCTGCTCGTTCGTGCGTGGGTTCGATCATTTGGAGTTCGTGCAACTATCTCTAATTGTTCGAACAACTATGGTCCCTACCAGCACGTGGAGAAGTTCATTCCTCGACAGATCACGAATGTGATCCGTGGTGTTCGACCCAAGCTCTATGGAGCTGGGGAGAACGTTCGTGACTGGATTCATGCTGATGACCACTCCAGTGCAGTCATGACAATCGTGGACAAGGGTGTGCTTGGAGAGACTTACCTCATTGGGGCTGACGGAGAAAAGAACAACAAGGACGTTGTTGAATTGATTCTCACGACAATGGGGCAGCCAGCTGACGCATATGACCACGTAACTGACCGTCCAGGCCACGACCTGCGATACGCCATTGATTCAACCAAGCTCCGCACTGAGCTCGGCTGGAAGCCTACCCACGCAGACTTTGAGTCAGGTATTGCGGCTACTATCGACTGGTACAAAGCCAACGAAGCTTGGTGGGCACCTACCAAGGATGCCACTGAGGCGTTCTACGCTTCTAAAGGACAGTAACTTCCTTGCCTGAACAACGAGTTCTTGTCCTTGGTGCAAACGGCCAATTGGGGAAAGCTCTTCGTGCTGAATTTCCGCAAGCTGTTATTTATAGTCGAGAAGACTGTGACCTGGTGAACATTGATCAGGTTGATCAACTCCCGATTGACCAATTTGACGTTCTAATTAATGCTGCTGCGTATACGGCGGTTGATCTGGCCGAGACAACTGAGGGTGCCGCGCTCGCAGAAGCTGTCAATGCTTCTGCGGTTCAAGCACTATCTCATGCTGCGACTGAGCATGGAATTCTCCTTGTTCATGTCTCTACTGACTACGTCTTCGATGGGACGAAGAACACTCCGTATCTGGAAACAGACCAGTTTAATCCGTTGGGCGTCTACGCGAAGACTAAAGCCCAAGGTGATTTATCTGTCATGTTAGTACCGCAGCATTACATTCTTCGAACCAGTTGGGTCATTGGCGATGGCAATAACTTCGTTCGAACTATGGCATCCCTTGCTGAGCGAGGAATCAAACCATCAGTTGTGAACGATCAGATTGGACGATTGACTTTCACTAAAGATTTGGCCGCAGCAATTCGCCACCTGATCAATTCTCAAAGTCCTTTTGGGACATATAACCTCAGCAATGAAGGCCCAGCTTCCAGCTGGGCTGACATTGCTTCGCGGGTGTATGAACTAACTGGTCACAATCCTGCCGATGTCACTGGAGTGACAACCGAAGAGTATTTCGCTGAGAAAGAGGGCATTGCCCCCAGGCCGCTATGGAGCATGCTTGATCTTTCCAAGATTGAAGCAACAGGTTTCATCCCAGCGAGTTGGGAAGCCAGACTTCAGGAGTATCTGGCTTAATCTTTGAACGTCGCAAGCAGGCGATGGAGTGAGTCCAGTCTGGTTGCGCCGGCATCGCCGAGTTCGCCTGCCTCTTGGGCTTCATTGAGGGCACAGTCAGGCGCATCCGCTAAATGCGAACATCCACGAGGGCATCGCTCTGCAATCTCAGTGAGGTCACTGAATGATCCCAAGATGTTTTCTGGGTTCACGTGCCCTAGCCCAAAAGAACGAACACCAGGGGTATCGATAACCCAACCATTGCCAAATGGAGTCTCTAACTTGAAACAGATGCTGGAGCTCGAGGTGTGACGACCACGTCCCGTGACTTCATTGACGTGCCCAGTGGCTCTTTGAGCGCTTGGAACTAAGACATTCACTAGTGTGGACTTTCCCACACCAGAGTGCCCAACTGCCACCGTTGTGTGTCCAGCAAGGGCTTGCTGGAGTTCTTCAAGAGGAACTTGGTCAGTTCCACTTCTAAAGATTGGAACATCAAGACCAGCAAAGTTCGCCAAGAATTCTGAAGGATCATGAGTGTCGCATTTGGTGATAACAATGAGTGGCTTGATGCCCGCATCAAAAGCAGCAACAAGATAGCGATCAACCAGTCGAACGCGTGGTTCAGGATTAGCCGCAGCAATCACAATCAGTAACTGGTCAGCATTGGCAACGATGACGCGTTCTACAGCGTCGGTGTCATCAGCACTTCTTCTAAGGATTGTTGTTCTGGGTTCAACTCGGACAATGCGAGCAAGACTGCCCGGTTCACCAGTGACATCGCCAACCACGTTGACGAAGTCACCAATAACAATGGCGTTCTTGCTGAGTTCACGGGCCCTAGAGCAGGTGACAGGGATTTCATTGATCAGAACGGTGTAACGACCACGGTCAACACCTGTCACCATTCCGGTGACTGCGTCCGCATGGTCAGGACGGTTTTTTGTGCGTGGTTTGTTTGCTTTGGGGTTTGGGCGAATCCGAATGTCTGACTCGTCGTATTGCTCACCGAGTGAGTTTTCGTCAGAGTTTGCAGACCACCAACTCATGAGTGAGAAGACTCCACAAGGCCAGTCCAAAGTTCAGGGAATTCAGGCAGGGTCTTTGAGGTTGTTCCAATGTTTTCAACCTCGACACCAGGAACGACAAGGCCGATGATGGCTCCAGAGGTCGCCATTCGGTGATCTTCGTAGCTCAACCAAACCCCGCCATGGAGATGGGCAGGTTCAATCTGAAGACCGTCTTCAAGCACAGAAACTTTGCCACCGAGTTTGTTTATTTCATTCGCAAGGGCAGCCAAGCGGTCAGTTTCGTGATGGCGAATATGTCCAATCCCTGTGATGGTGCTCGAAGTGGAAGCCAGTGCTGCAATGGCAACGATTGCAGGGGCAAGTTCACCACCGGTGGTGAGGTCAAGTGTGATGCCGTGAACCACAGGGTTTCCTACTTCGTCAAGCTTTCCCGTGACGGTCACCTTGTCACCATCGCGAGAGACGCTCGCACCGAAGAGAGGCAAGATCTCAAGTAAGTCATTGCCTACCTGAGTAGTTTCACTTGGCCACCCCGAAATGGTGACGGAACCACCTGTCACAACCGCAGCTGCCAAGAATGGTGCTGCATTAGATAGATCTGGTTCAATCTGCACATCGATGGCTGAAATCGGTCCTTGTTTCACAACCCAACGACCAACTTCGGGGCTTTCTACTTCAACATCACGAGAATGTAGAACGTCGATAGTCATCTCGATGTGGGGGAGGCTGGGAAGACGTTCACCCGAGTGGGTGAGATCGAGTCCCTTTTCGAAACGAGCTGCAGAAAGCAACAAGCCAGAAACGAACTGACTTGAGCTGGAAGCGTCGATGGTGAGTTCACCGCCAGCTACTTTTCCTGTTCCATGAACAGTGAACGGCAAGCTGCCACGGCCTTCATCAGCCACATCCACGCCTAGTGCGCGAAGAGAAGAAATTGTGGTTGACATAGGGCGACGGCGAGCACCTTCATCGCCATCAAACGTAGTGGGACCAAGTGCCAACGAGGCAACAGGAGGCATAAAGCGCATTACTGTCCCGGCAAGACCACAATCAATGGTGGTTGATCCAATGAGTTCACCGGGGGTGATGTGCCAGTCTGGGCCAAAAGCGCCGTCGCCAGGAACTTCGGTGATTTCAGCGCCCAAAGACTTTAGAGCCTCAATCATGAGGCGGCTGTCTCGTGAATGAAGAGGTCGCTTAATTGTGGATGGGCCGTCTGCCAGAGCAGCGAGTACAAGTTCACGGTTAGTTAGGGACTTGGAGCCTGGGATTTGAAGCTCTCCAGTTACTGGTTTTCCTGCGAGTGGAGCCTTCCAGTGCCCTGAATCGGCATCATGGACGTCGTTTGACCCGTATGGGTCAAATTCAGGACGGGAATAAGGAGAGGTCAACATCTGTTCTAGGTTATCGAGGATTTAGATTAGGAGTGGGCGCTGATGGCAGGTTCAGTCACCTTGGAGGGAGCAGGCGTAGGCTTAGAGCAGATGACTACAGCACCCTCTGCCAAAAGCGCACTGTTTGAAGAACAGGCGATGGAGCACATTGACAAGCTATATGCCCACGCCATGCGTAAGACTGGCAACCGCGTAGATGCCAATGATTTAGTGCAGGAAACCTATCTCAAAGCCTTTGCTGCCTTTGACCAATTCCAGCAAGGAACCAATATCAAGGCCTGGCTTCACCGCATTCTTGAGAACACCTACATCAACCAATACCGCAAGCTTCAGAATCAGCCTTATTACTCTCCGCTTGAGGATTTAGAAGACTGGCAACTCGGAGATGCAGAAAGCAGAACAGCAACTTCCAGTCGTTCTGCTGAGGCAGAAGCTATTGATCACTTGCCTGCAAGTGCAGTAAAAGATGCATTGCAGGCAATCCCTGAAGACTTCAGGGCTGCTGTCTACTTGGTAGATGTTGAGGGATATAGCTACCAAGAAGTAGCCGACATCATGGAGACACCAACTGGAACTGTCATGAGCAGACTTCACCGCGGAAGAAAGCTTCTGCGCGAACAATTAGCTGACTATGCACGCGAGCAAGGCATTGGAAAGGGCAAGTAATGGGTGACTGCGGTTGCGATAAGGCCAAGAAGGACCTTGAAGAGTATCTCCACAATGAACTCTGTAGTGAAGAAGCTGCAGATATCCGTGCACATATGGAGAACTGTGTTGACTGTTCAGATGAGCACCGTGTCGGTGTTGTGTTGACTGAAGCGGTCAAGCGCGCGTGTGAAGAGACAGCACCTGAAGCTCTGAAACTTGAAGTATTAGAAAAACTCCGAAGCATGCAACAACACAGCCTCTGAGTTTCCAGTTAGGCAACACATCTCCTACCGATAATTCAAAAGTAGGCTAGATGAATCATGGCTTCGACAAAACCCTTAAGAACCGACATACAGGTTTTACGCGCGGTAGCTGTGATGTTGGTGGTCCTATTTCATTTGTGGCCTGGGCGGGTGAGATCTGGCTTCATAGGCGTAGACATCTTTTTTGTCATTTCAGGTTTTCTGATCTCCAGTCACCTCTTTTCAGAAGCTTTTTCCACATTGGGAGTTAGTGTCTTTCAATTTTGGGCACGAAGGATAAGAAGACTTCTTCCTATAGCCTTTCTCGTTGTAGCAGCAACCTCAATAGTCGTGCTTGTGGTGCTTCCTCTTTCAGAGAGAGTTGAGTTTGGCAAACAAGCAATAGCGTCAGTGTTTTATTACGAAAACTGGGTGCTTGCGTTTGATTCGGTAAATTACCTCAATGCCGATAATGCACCAACAGCGGTGCAACAGTATTGGTCACTTTCTGTAGAAGAACAGTTTTATATTCTTTGGCCTCTTCTGTTGATTACGGTGCTTATGGTTAGCCGCAAAATTAGGGCTAAATTATCACTCACCATTTTTTCTACGTTGTTTGTACTCGTGTTACTCTCACTCTCCCTCTCAATCTTGTTGGGGGTCACAAACAATCCCAGTGGATATTTCAATACTTTTTCTCGAATTTGGGAATTTGGGTTCGGGGCGATTTGCGCATTTCTTGTGTTAAAGACTTCCGTAATCTCAAGGGAGAATTTGCTCAGGGCTTTTCAGTTTTGTGGCTGGATATTGTTAATTGCATCTATTGCCCTCATCACGCCTGAACTTCAATTTCCTGGTTGGATAGCGATTCTCCCAGTAACCGGGACTGCTTTGATCTTGCTCGGTGGCTCAGGAGTAAATGAGAATCAAGCTGGTAATAACAAACAATTACTCAAGCCAGCAACCTGGCTTGGTGGAATTTCGTATTCCATGTACCTATGGCATTGGCCATTGATCATTCTGTTCCCATTTGTTTTTGGCCACGACCTCCATACACAAAACAAAATTGAGATACTCATTGCCGTCGTTGTTATTTCGTGGGCATCGACAAGGTTTGTTGAAAAGCCTCTTCAAAACTTACAAATTCTTACCAAAGCCAAACCACGAAGAACATTTGTTGCAGCATTACTCGCAGCTATTTTGTGTTTGATGCCTGTGTGTTACCTGTTCTTCGACATGAATGCTCGAGCCGCACATTCTGCAGAATTAACAAAAGAACTACAGCTTCAAGATTGTTTTGGAGCTGAATCAAGAATCCCCGGAATACTTTGTAGTGCTGATGTAACCACTGCTTTAGTACCCGACCTAGCTCTAGTTCATGATGATCTTCCGACCGAAGCTAATGCATGTAAGTCAGACACTACGGAAGTAACTGTTTGCTCATTTGGCAAGGTGGGTTCGAAAACCAAAGTTGCTTTAGTAGGTGATTCTCACGCTGGACACTGGTTTCCTGCGTTGGAACAAATTGCCCTCAATAATAACTGGCAACTTGATCTGTATCTTCGTTCAAGTTGCACATTCTCTCTAGTGCCGAGAAGCGAAATGTATTCTCAATGCCCCATTTGGTCTCAGGGCGCATTGGAGACATTAGTCGCTCAGGGTGATTACAAATTTGCCATCATCACTTCTTTAGCGCCGAACCTGTATAACGATGGCCAGAGCTCAGAGTCTGTTACTGAAGGTTTTGCCAGTGTTTGGGAGCCACTGTTAGCAGAAGGTACGAAGATTGTTGTCATCAAGGACACCCCGTATTGGCTTGAGGACCCGCTAACGTGCATCAGTCAACAACAAAGTGATTTCTCCGTCTGTGATGTTCCTCAAGATGTTGTCTTCCAAACTCCTGATCTTGAGTACTTGGCTGCACAACAGATTGATGGTGTGACCACCGTGGACATGACTCCTTACTTCTGCAGTAATTCGAAGTGCTCAACAGTCATAGGCGGAGTGATTGTCTACAGCGATTTTCACCATATGACCTCGACTTTTTCAAAGTCTTTGCGTTTGCCATTGAAAAAGGCATTAGAAGAAGCACTGGATACGAAGTTGAAGTAATTCCTTGAAAAAAGTGAAAACAGTAATTTAGTCTCTGTTGGTAATAGTTATGAAAAGTTCAGAGCTTTCGAAAGAATCTCAGCAGCTTCAATAGCGTGACGCTTCGCTGAACCCACAGCTGGGGAGGCTGAAGCGGGTCGTGAAACGTTGCGAAGAACGCGTCCTTCAAGCTTGGGGGAGACCTCGAAGAGCATGAAAGGCCATGCACCCTGGTTAGCTGGCTCGTCTTGGTACCAGACCAACTCAGCGTTGGGGTAGGAAGCTAGAACTTCGTTGAGCTGCTTCATGGGAGCTGGGTAGAATTGCTCGAGGCGCACGATTGCTATTGCAGGGTTGGGGAACTTCTCCAGCTCTGCAACGAGGTCGTGGTAAGGCTTACCCGCTGTGAGAATCACGCGCTTAACCGCGTTACGGTCGAGCTGGCGTGGGTCATCAAGAACAGGCTCGAATACACCGCTGGTGAAGTCTTCAACATTGCTGGACGCACCCCGGAGACGGAGCATTGCCTTGGGGGTGAAAACAATCAGTGGCTTCCGTGGCTTGCTGTATGCCTGACGACGTAGCAGGTGGAAGTAAGAAGCAGGTGTCGAAGGCCGAGCCACAACCATATTGTCTTCAGCACAGAGCTGCAGGAAGCGCTCAATACGTGCTGATGAGTGGTCAGGACCCTGGCCTTCGTAACCGTGGGGGAGGAGCATCACAACTGACGAGCGCTGTCCCCACTTCTGCTCGGAAGCAGAAATGTATTCGTCAATGACTGTCTGCGCACCGTCAGCGAAGTCACCGAACTGTGCCTCCCACATTACCAATGCGTCTTCTCGCTGGACTGAGTATCCGTACTCGTAGCCAAGAACGGCATACTCGCTCAGGAGTGAGTCATAGATCCAGAAACGGCCCTGATCTTCGCTGAGGTTGAGCAGTGGCAACCATTCCTGACCGTTCTCACGGTCATGGAAGACTGCATGACGCTGAACGAAGGTTCCACGGCGCACATCTTGACCAGTGAGACGAACAGGCTTTCCTTCAAGAAGGAGGGATCCGAAGGCAAGTAGTTCTCCAAAGCCCCAGTCAATGTCGCCATTGCGACTCATTTCAAGGCGCTTAGCAAGGAGCTGCTGGAGCTTGCTGTGAACAGTGAAGCCTGCAGGAACGTTGTTGAATGCGTCTCCAATACGGTGAATGACGGAAACGTCAACACCAGTTGTGGTGGGGGCAAGAACTTCGTTGTCGAGGAGGTTGCCACCTGTGACAGTGTCATTAGCGCCAATAGTTGACATCGTTCCGGTCTGTGCTGCGTGAGTTTCAGCGAAAGCTGTCTCTAGCTGAGCCTGGAAGTCTGCCTGTGCCTTGTCGAACTCTTCTTGAGTTATGTCACCGCGGCCGACAAGGGCTTCGGTGTAGAGGCGACGAACGGAACGCTTTGCCTCAATCAGGTTGTACATCAGTGGCTGAGTCATCGAAGGGTCGTCACCTTCGTTGTGACCGCGGCGGCGGTAGCAAACGAGGTCAATGACAACGTCCTTGTTGAAACGTTGGCGGAATTCGAATGCCAGACGTGCAACACGAACGACAGCTTCAGGGTCATCTCCGTTGACGTGCCAGATTGGTGCCTGGATGGTCTTTGCGACGTCGGTTGCGTAGACAGAGGTGCGTGATGCTTCGGGCAGGGTGGTGAAACCAACCTGGTTGTTGATCACAATGTGAACGGTTCCACCAATGCGGTAGCCGCGAAGCTGTGACATCTGCAGACCTTCAAGGACAACTCCTTGACCAGCCATAGCTGCGTCACCGTGAATGAGCACAGGGAGAGTTGTGAAAGTGCCGATGGGCTTGAGGTCCTGCTTGGCGCGGACGATTCCTTGGAGAACAGTGTTTACTGTCTCAAGGTGTGAAGGGTTAGCAGCGAGGGAGACGGGAATGGTCTTTCCTTCTGCGGAAGTAAAGACACCCTCGGTTCCGAGGTGGTACTTCACGTCACCAGAGCCCTGAACGCTCTTGGGATCTTGGGTTCCTTCGAATTCACGGAAGATCTGTCCGTAAGTCTTGCCTGCAATGTTGGTCAGGACGTTGAGGCGACCACGGTGAGCCATACCAATGCCTACGCCGTCGAGTTCAGCAGTTGCTGCATCCTGGAGAATTTCATCCAGGAGAGGAATTACAGACTCGCCGCCTTCAAGGCTGAAGCGCTTCTGGCCTACGTACTTGGTCTGGAGGAAGGTTTCGAAGGCTTCTGCTTCGTTGAGCTTGCCCAGAATGCGCATCTGCTCATCGTGGCCAGGCTTTTCATAGGGGCGCTCGACCTTTTCTTGGATCCACTTACGCTGCTCTGGGTCCTGGATGTGCATGTATTCCAGACCAACAGTGCGGCAGTAGGAGTCACGAAGGATTCCGAGAACCTTGCGCAGGGGAGCAGTGCGAGTTCCACCGATGCCACCTGTAACGAATTCACGGTCGAGATCCCAGAAAGTCAGGCCGTGGCTTTCGATTTCGAGATCTGGGTGAGTGCGCTGCTTGTACTCAAGAGGATCGATGTCTGCCATGAGGTGGCCACGAACGCGGTATGCGTTGATGAGCTCCTGAACACGGGCAGTTTTGTCGATGGCAGAACCACGGTTAACGCTGACGTCAACTCCCCAGTGAATGGGGACGTAGGGGATGCGAAGTGCAGCAAAGATGTCTTCGTAAAAATTCCGTTGACCGATAAGCAACTCGTGCACGATCTTGAGGAATTCACCAGAACCAGCACCTTGGATGACGCGGTGGTCATAGGTGCTGGTCAAAGTCAGGACCTTGCTGATCGCCATTTCGATGAGAGTTTCTTCACTCGCACCTTGGAACTCAGCTGGATAGTCGAGTGCTCCAGCACCAATGATGCAGCCCTGTCCACGCATAAGGCGAGGTACAGAGTGAACTGTTCCGATTCCACCAGGGTTGGTCAGAGAAACGGTGATTCCTTGGAAGTCTTCTGCAGCGAGTTTGTTGTTACGCGCCTTGACTACGAGGTCTTCATAAGCAGCAAGGAATTCGCCGAAAGTCATAGTGTCTGCACGCTTAATGCCAGGAACCATAAGGGCACGAGAACCGTCAGGCTTGGGTACGTCAACCGCGAGACCAAGGGTGACGTGTGCTGGTGAAACCAGTGCAGGCTTGCCATCTACTTCGTCGTAATAGACGTTTTGGCTGGGGAAAGCCTTCAACGCCTGGACCAGCGCCCAGCCAATGATGTGGGTGAAGGAAACCTTCCCACCTCGGGTTCGCTTGAGGTGGTTGTTGATAACAATGCGGTTATCAATGAGAAGCTTGGCGGGGATTGCGCGTACGCTTGTTGCGGTGGGGATAGTCAAAGACTGGTCCATATTGGTTGCCAAAGCCTTGGGCATTCCCTTGAGGATCGTTACAACGTCCTCTTCGGCAGACTCAGCAGCAGCGAAGTCCTGAGCAATAACTGGAGCATCTGCAGGGATAGGTGCTGATTGAGCTGGGCGTGAGGTGGTGGTGGCAACGGGCTGTGTGTCTGTGCCAGCAGTTGCAGTGACAGGTGGAGTGGTTGCCTGAGCCGGGGCAGAAAGTGCGGGGGTTGCAGGGGCTGTAAACCCGGACTTTGCTGCGTACTTCTCCAGTGTTGGCCACCAGTTTGGATCGACTGAGTTCTTGTCTACGACGAATTGCTCATAGAGCTCTTCGACCATCCATTCATTAGCGCCGAACTCATCGGCTGCTCCGCCATTCTCCGTCTGGTTCGACACAGCTAAAGTCGCCCACTCTCCGTTGATTATGTTGGTCAAATGTTCAGCGAATTAAGTTTCGCAAAGACGTATATAACTCTAACCGTTGGAATTGATGTTGGTGCCCTATGGCACCCGTATGTAGGTGCAGCCCCAGTCGTAGTCGCCGCCGCCAGAGAGTTGTGGATAGCCACAAATACGGTGTGTGCCTGGGCTTGCAGGGATAGAGGCGGTGAAGCCGTGGCTGGTTCCAGCACTTGGGTATGTCGCAGATGATCCGGTGTTGGTTTGGTTGGCGGTGAATGCGCTGGTGCGTACTCCATCAACGGTGAACACGACAGATGCGCTGCTGTTTTGGCTTGCAGGGTAGAGCAACCATCCAGAGGTGTTGATTTGGCCTGCACTTCCAGTCAACGATTCCCAAGCTCCGGCGATTCGGGGAGTGTTGGGGACGGTGACGTAGGTGCAGCCCCAGTCGTAGTCGCCGCCGCCAGAGAGTTGTGGATAGCCACAAATACGGTGTGTGCCTGGGCTTGCAGGGATAGAGGCGGTGA
>NZ_JARXXV010000002.1 GCF_029893825.1 Aurantimicrobium minutum
GCTGGTGCGTACTCCATCAACGGTGAACACGACAGATGCGCTGCTGTTTTGGCTTGCAGGGTAGAGCAACCATCCAGAGGTGTTGATTTGGCCTGGAGTTGCAGAAAGTGTTTCCCATGCCCCTCTTACAGGCGGTTCTGCTGGAACTGTAACGGATGTGCAGCCCCAATCAACTTCTCCTGAAGAGAGAAGTTGTGGGAATCCGCAGATGCGGTGTGTACCCGTTGTTGCCGGAAAACTCGCTGTGAAGCCGTGGCTTGCACCTGCGCCTGGGACAGAAATTTCACTAGCTTGACTAGGGAATGATGCAGTAATCGCGCTTTGACGAACGCCATCGATAGAAAAGACTAAGTTTGCCGTTGAAGTCGGACTTGATCTGACAAGGAGCCACCCCGAGACATTAATTGAACCCGGGCTACCAGTTAGAGTTTCCCATGCCCCAGCAATAAGTGCCCTGGGGTTTTGTGTGGAACCAAACCAATCAACAAAGAGTTGATAAAAATTTCTATTTCCATATGCAGAACATGCATCACCTAGACCATAGCCTGCTGCCAAAGCAGCGTCGTTTGGTGTGTATGGGGTGTAGTAGTAGAGAGCAGCAGTTGCTCTATTTTCGATATAAACAGCCTTAGTGCCACACTCAGGCATGTTTGCTTGGTACAAAATGTTTGAAGTTTGGCCAACCGGATACCAAGTAAATGGCGAAGTACCGTATCTCTGGAATTGTCTTGCTGCAGACCAAACTTGGTAGAAAAATCCAGCATAATCTTGAACACATGGTTGGCCATTGTCGTAACATGCAAAGCCGGTAGCTTGACTGATTTGACGGACTGTTGGCCAAGAATCCGAAATGAGCGATTGCTCTTTTTCGAGGAGTACTAAGAGAACCTTTTGGTTGATATTACAAGCAGCACCAACTTTGGCAATGATGCTTGCTGCAGATTCAGAGGGGCTACCTGAATACGCGGCACATATGCCTGGCTGTGTCGCCATGCTAGGGGTAGTTTGGCGATAATCCTTGAGACACACGTCTGAAATGGTGGTAGACCCGTAAGGGGCTCCAGCCGCATGGGAAGCTTGCCCATTATTGATAGTGCATGTGGGTACTTTGCTGTTGAGGAAAGCTTGAACATCGGACGCTGACATGGCACTGCCGTCATAAAAAATGGCGTCGCTAATGATGTTTCCTGCATTAAATTGACTCAGATCAGCGGCTTCAGCGCGGGGAGTGTTGAAGAAGGTGAGGTCAGAGAAAAGCATGATGAATGTCGCAAGTAAAGCGATTACGGCCCTCATGGGCGCGACAATTTCGTGTTTCACCATGTGTTCAAGTTTAAAGAAGAAGTTGAAAGTTACCTGATAGTCACACGCATCGATGCCAACTTAATTATTTGCCAATCTTGAATTGGTAGAGTCTTGTTGTGGACGTGACCGGCTTAACAATCCCCCATTCTTATGTGGTGACCCCGAAAGTCCACTCTGATGATCGTGGTGATTTCTGGGAGTGGTACAAATTCGACCAACTTTCTGAACATGTCGGCCATCCGCTTTCATTACGCCAAGCAAACGCTTCTGTGTCCAAACGTGGTGTATTCAGAGGAATTCATTTCGCGGAATTGCATCCCGGACAAGCAAAATACGTTACCTGCCCTTTTGGGGAAGTTTTAGATATCGTCGTGGACATTCGGGTGGGTTCTCCCACTTTTGGACAAGTTGAAACCGTGTTACTCAACGACAAAAACAGGAAAGCGGTTTATTTGGCTGAAGGTTTGGGACACGGTTTTATTGCCTTTAAAGACAACTCGGTGGTTAATTACTTAGTAAGTGGTGTTTACAATCCAGAACGTGAGCACGGAGTCAATCCGTTTGACCCAGTTTTGGGATTAACCGATATCGAAGGTATTGAGATTTCTCTCTCTCCTAAAGATGCAGAGGCACCGTCGCTTCATGAAGCAATGAAGATAGGTTTACTGCCTACTTGGGAAGAGTCGCTTGCTCGATACGAGCAGTTGTCAATTGAGAGGGGTTCCTTGTGAAGGGAATAATCCTTGCTGGTGGCAGTGGAACCAGACTTTGGCCTATTACTAAAGGCATTTCTAAACAACTGATGCCAATTTATGACAAGCCAATGATTTACTACCCTCTTTCTACTTTGATGATGGCAGGGATAAGAGAAGTCCTCATTATTACAACTCCGGATTATCAGGATCAATTCAAGGCACTGTTAGGAGATGGTACTTCCTTGGGGATGACCCTTGAGTATGCGATTCAGGAATCACCGGATGGTTTAGCCCAAGCATTTTTGATCGGAGAAGAATTCATAGGTAATGATTCGGTAGCACTCGTGCTGGGAGACAATATTTTCCATGGCGCTGGTTTGGGGAGTGCCTTGAAGAACAATACTTCCCTGGAAGGTGCGAATATCTTTGCCTACCATGTAGCAGACCCTGCAGCATATGGTGTCGTTGAGTTCGATGAGAATTTCCAGGCAATTTCTATTGAAGAAAAACCAGCAGTTCCTAAAAGTAATTATGCAGTTCCAGGGCTCTATTTCTATGACAATGACATTGTGGGAATTGCCAAGGGAATTTCTCCAAGTGCACGTGGCGAACTCGAAATCAGTTCGGTAAATGAACAATATTTAAATCGAGGAAAGCTCAAAGTCACGGTACTCGACCGAGGAACTGCTTGGTTAGATACAGGTACTTTTGAATCAATGATGCAGGCTTCAGAATACGTGCGTGTTATTGAAGACCGACAAGGATTCAAAATCGGTTGTATTGAAGAAATAGCCTGGCGCAATGGATGGATTACCGACTCTCAGCTACACGAACTTTCAGCACCGCTCTTGAAGAGTGGGTACGGTATATATCTCGCAACACTTATCAAGCATGGTTAGTCATAATGTTCTCGTCATAACCGGTGATTCCATTGCGCCGTCGATGGCGGGACCTGGTATTCGAGCAGTCCAACTGGGCACTGTCCTCGGCAAGAACAACACTGTTCGTGTTGTAACTACAGGTGACTTCTCGCCAATTGAATCGGATGTGTTCGTCGAACAAACCTCAAGACGTCAGTTACGTGAACACGCTAACTGGGCTGACGTCATTTTGTTTCAGGGCTTCATCTTGGCTCAATATCCCTGGCTTAAATATTCCAATGCACTACTTATTGCGGATTTGTATGACCCACTTCATCTAGAGCAATTAGAAGATACACATGCTGAAGATATCGCTACTCGTACAGACGCAATCCGAGCAACTGTTGCATCAGTGACCGAGCAACTGAGATATGCCGATTTCATTATTTGTGCAAGTGAAAAGCAAAGAGACTTTTGGCTGGGCTATCTCAGTGCGTTAGGAAGAATTAACCCTGCAAATTATGTGCAGGATTCCAGCTTGCGCGAACTAATCGCAGTCGTACCGTTCGGAATTTCAGAAGAAAACCCAGTTCAAACTCAACATGGTATTCGTGGAGTAATTCCTGGTATCTCGGATACCGATTTTCTTCTGCTTTGGGGTGGAGGGATCTATAACTGGTTTGACCCACTTACGTTGATCCGGGCAGTCCACCAGGTTTCCATAACTCATCCGGAAGTAAAGCTATTCTTTATGGGGTTAGCGCACCCCAATCCGTTATTTACAGAGTATTCAATGTCGGATAAGGCGCTTTTGCTGGCTGAAGAACTTGAAATTCGTAATAAGAATGTATTTTTCAATGAATCTTGGGTTCCTTTTGAAGAAAGAGCGGATTACCTGCTCGACGCCAACGTAGGAGTTAGCACCCATTTCGTTCACCTCGAAACCGCCTTCAGTTTCAGAACAAGGCTTCTTGACTATTTGTGGGCTGGATTGCCCATCATCGCAACGGAGGGCGATACCTTTGCCCCGATTATTGAACATCACAAATTGGGCATTGTTGTTGATGAAAGTGATGTTCAATCATGTATTGAAGCAATCATCACCTTGATCGAAAATAAGCATTTGCGTGAGCAATTTTCACAAAACGTTTTGCGAGTTCGTGAAGGGTACAGATGGTCCAAAGCAGCTCAACCTTTGTTGGAATTTATTGAAAAAGGCAAACATTCCGCTGATTATCTAAGGCCTATTGAGAACTTGCCTTTGCACGTCAAAAGAGATTATTGGCTTGTTGGGAAGTTGCGCGGAGCAAAACTTGCCATGCGTGAAGGTGGTTACAAGCTTGTCTTCCGTAAACTTACCGGCAAGGCTTAACAGCCCACTTCTATTGGGATTGGTGTCACAAGTGTTTACTGCGAAAACCCGTTGGGCAGTTCTTGCACTAGTTGGCCTTTTTGTTGCCCTAGGCGCGTGGTCATTGAGCTCTGCAGTGGGCGCTAGTCCAGACGACGACTTCCATCTTGCAAGTATTTGGTGTGGTGCCGGGGATAAACCAGGTCTTTGTGAAGCAACTGGTGAGGATGGTCACCGTCGTTTGCTTCCGGGGTTGGTCGAGGCGGGTTGTTATGTCTTTGAACCTGCTCAAAGTGCGGAATGTCAGCTGCGGAATCAAATCTTTTCGCAAACAGAGCTAATCGATTCAACTCGTGGATCTTTTACAGCGAATTATCCTCCGGTGTATTACGCAATTACGAGCGTTTTTGCTACTTCAGATATTCCCAATTCTGTTATTGCCATCAGAATTTTTAATTCCCTCTTCTTCATGGGAAGTTTGATTGCTCTAATACTCATTGCACCACGACAGCTTCGAATTTCTTACTTTTGGATGTGGGCACTCACCATTGTGCCGCTGGGGATATTTTTGATTGCATCAACAAATCCCTCTTCGTGGGCAATTACTGGAGTTCCTACAGCTTGGATGGCACTTTATCTTTTTCTGACACAATCCGGAAAGAGATCCTTAGCAGCAGGTGTGCTTTTCCTTGTTCAAGTTTTTCTTGTTTCAGGTGCTCGTGGGGATGCGGCCATCTACACAATCATTGGCTCTGTACTTATTGGCTTCTTGACATGGCAGAGGACCAAGAGTTTTGCTCAAAAATTGATTTTGCCATTCACAGCGTCATTGATTTCCCTTTACTTTTACGCATCATCACTTCAGTCAACAGTTGCAAGCTCGGGGATGACCAGTACTGATGGCGAAGCTCCACGAACAGCATTAGGAGTTCTCGCTATCAACCTTGTTCAACTTCCAGAGCTGTGGGTTGGGGCATTTGGTTTCTGGCCTCTTGGGTGGTTAGACACACAAATGCCAGCGTTAGTGTGGGTAACAATTTCGGGCATTTTTGCGGCTGTTATGTTCCTTCTTCTAAGAGGAGCCACAAAACGGCGAGCAATAACTTTGTTAGGGCTTGCGGCTATTCTCTACGCGCTACCTCTTTATGTTTTGCAAAAGGGGCTCAATCACGTTGGTGAGCAGGTACAACCTCGCTATCTTCTTCCACTCATCGTTGGTTTTGCGGCCATCGCATGTTTGAAGTTTGCGGAAACTAAACCGGTACTTTCTAGTCTCCAAAGTTGGGTTATTTTGGCCGGAATAGCCATAGCTAATGCTCTCGCTCTTTATGTCAATACAAAGAGATATGTGAGTGGACTCAACAATGGCACTGGTGTGAGCCTCGATGCGAACGTCGAGTGGTGGTGGAATATTCCTCTTAGTCCGATGACGGTTTGGATTTTAGGGGCTTTGGGCTTTGCCGTGGCAATCAGCGCAGGCTTCAAATGGATTCTGCTTCAACAAGACAAGCCAGAAACCTTAGTGACACAGAACTTTCTAGTCTGAATTATTCGACTGCGATATAGAAGTTTGTTTTTCTAAATCCTTAACCTTGAGCTCTAAGACAATCAGACGCTCTACAAGTGATCTGTTATGTGACTCAAGCTGAGTGAGTTCTGAACTGTGTTGAAGAGCCACCAAAAACAAAATAAACAGGCTCAAGAAAAAGACCAGATTGACGGGAACTTCAAATCCCAGCAGTTCTGAAGCAAAACGTAAAGTGCTGGGAAATACGCTGATGATGATGGCGAAGAGTCCAGCAACTATCCACCAGCCAGCATGACGTTCCCGTAACCGCCGGCGCCTGAGCATTTCTATAACGATGGCGAAGGTTGCTACGGAAGCAACGATACCCAATGTGTATTGGACAGGATTCATAATTGGGACTGACCTATCTCTTTCACGGGTGGGCGCAGGAAGGCAAACAACATAGCAACCCCTACCCTGGCGAGGAATATAGTTGCTTTGATTGGACTGTGAGATGGGGTTCCACCAGCGCGTGCTCGCATTGAAACGGGAACCTGTTTGATGACAAAGCCAGCTCGTGCTGCAATTACGAGGGATTCAACAGTGTCTCCCAGGTATTCGGCTGGATAATGCTGTGCAAAAAGCTTGACAGCTCTGGGGCCTGAGGCTCTAAAACCTGAGGTTGTATCAGTGAGCTGAGCATGTGCAGATCTACTTAGTAGTTTTGCAAGCACAATCATTGCCCACTTGCGAGGACCTTTCGCTTCATAATCTCCAGAACCTGCAAATCGAGCGCCGAGAACCAGATCAGCATCAGATAATTCAGCAACTAAACGAGCAACATCTCGTGGATTGTGCTGGCCGTCGGCATCTACCTGAACCACATTCTCAAAACCGTTTGCCAGTGCGTAATTAAACCCAACGCGCATAGCACCCCCTACGCCGAGGTTATAGGGGAGTGTTGCGACTATCGCCCCAGCTTGGCTGGAAATTTGTGTGGTTCTATCCCGTGACCCGTCGTCTACGACGAGACAAGTAATACCAGGGTTAGTTGAATAAACCTCTGTGAGCACCTGATCAATGACTGCTTCTTCGTTATATGCCGGCATCACAATCAACGTCTTGCTGAGATCCACGGTCATGGTACGAATTCTATTAGGTGAAGAGTTTTATTTTGCTCGGAGTTCAGAATTGTGTGCTTGGAACCATTGGTAGGTTCTTCTAATTCCCTCTTCAAGTTCAATTTCAGGGGCCCAACCGAGAGCCTTAATCCGCGAGATATCCAGTAATTTTCGGGGAGTTCCATCTGGTTTGGAAAGATCTTGCTCTATTTTTCCGGTGTACCCAACAGTGGCGGCAACAATCTCTCCGAGCTCACGAATCGAAATGTCATCACCTACTCCCACGTTGATGGTTTCTGGTGAGTCATAGTTTTCGAGAAGAAAAACGCATGCTCGGGCTAAGTCCTCAACATAAAGGAATTCGCGCCTTGGAGTGCCGGTTCCCCACATCACTACTTCAGAATCACCCGCAAGTTTGGCTTCGTGGAAACGTCTAATGAGTGCAGGGAGAACGTGAGAATTATCCGGGTGGAAGTTATCGCCAGGTCCATACAAGTTGGTAGGCATTGCGCTAATCCAATGTCTTCCATATTGTCTGCGTGACGCCTGAACCTGCATGATTCCGGCAATTTTGGCGATTGCGTAAGCATCATTGGTCGGTTCAAGTGCGCCGGTAAGTAAAGAATCTTCTTTAATGGGCTGTTCAGCGAACTTGGGATAGATACAAGAAGATCCGAGGAACAATAGTCGATCAACATCTACTGAATTGGCAGCATCCATGATGTTGACCTGAATTTGAAGATTGTCGCTAAGGAATTCTGCGGGGTAGGAGTTATTAGCGAGAATCCCTCCAACTCGAGCTGCAGCATCAATAACGACGTCAGGTTTAACGTCTTGAAAAAATCCAAAAACCGCTTCCCGGTTTCGCAGGTCTAACTCCTGAGAAGTTGCACCAATGAGGTTGGTAAATCCTCTGTTTGATAGTTCACGCCATATCGCGCCACCAACCATTCCACGGTGGCCAGCGATATATACGGTGCTCTTATGGTCAAGCGGGTACAGGGCAGAACTTTGCGACATGGATAAATCTCACTTGTATTTTCGGCAATAACTGACTTCTAGCTAGATAGAGTCTAAGACGATGACTTGTGAGGAGTTGTGTTTTCTTGGCCAATGAAACGAAGCGAATTTTGGTTGTATTGCCGACACTGGGCGACCGGTTAGAAACTCTCCAAGAAACGTTGGAGACAATCGAGACACAACGACAGACCGCTTCACTCAGGCTGATTGTTGTGGCTCCGTCCACGGCAACTCAAGCAAGAGAATTAGCTCAGCAATTCGGTGCAGAGGTAGTAGATGATCCCAAAACGGGGATATCTGAAGCCATAAATTGCGGAATCCGGGCAAGGAATGATGAAGAGTTCTATGCATGGATGGGCGATGACGATCTTTTCCGACCAGAAGGTTTAGAAAGACTTCAGGGATTATTGGACAAGAATCCCCAAGCCGTAGTTGCCTATGGTGGTTGTGATTACATCGACCCCACAGGCAAGGTGTTGGCACAAAGCGCTGCAGGCAAGTTTGCCCAAATTCTTTTACCCTGGGGACCTGATCTCATTCCGCACCCTGGCTCCATGATCAGGCTCGATGCGCTTGAACAGATTGGCATGTTTGATCCTGCCTTAAAGTACGCGATGGATCTTGACGCATTCCTCAAACTCAAGAAATTGGGCAAGTTTGTCTATACCCGAGAAATAGTTTCTGCGTTTAGGTGGCATCCAGATTCTCTAACTGTGGCAAATCGTCGAAACTCCAGCTTGGAATCAGAAGCAGTTAAAGCAAAGCATCTACCCCGGGTTTTGCGGCCCGTCAGATTTATCTGGCAGTACCCAATCAGATGGGCTTCTGCCTTTGCTGCAAACATCGTCAGTTCCCGTGCATAGGCACTAGTTGCGATAGCCTAGACAGGTTGATTGTGGGCTAGGACTAATTGCATTTATCTAGTTCTCCACACTGTTACTGAGGAACTATTCAGATGGCTGAAACCACCGCAAAACGAGCGCTCATCACTGGTATTACTGGTCAAGATGGAAGCTATCTTGCTGAACTTCTCCTCTCAAAGGGCTATGAAGTTCACGGTGTTATTCGCCGAGCATCTACCTTCAATACTTCTCGTATTGACCACCTCTACAACGACCCACACATCGCTGGCACCAAACTGTTTCTGCACTATGGGGATCTCAGTGATGGCACGCGCTTGGTCACGCTCCTTGATTCTGTGAAGCCACACGAGGTTTATAACCTTGCTGCCCAGTCACACGTCCGGGTTAGTTTTGACGAGCCAGAGTTCACAGGTAACACAACTGGACTCGGTTCCATTCGTCTACTCGAAGCTATTCGCATGATTGGCTTGGACTGTCGTTATTACCAAGCATCAAGCTCAGAAATGTTTGGGGCGACTCCACCTCCACAGAATGAGGAAACTGTTTTCTACCCTCGTTCGCCATATGGTGCAGCAAAGCTTTATTCCTACTGGGTCACTCGTAACTACCGTGAGGGTTATGGAATGTTCGCTGTTAACGGCATTCTGTTTAACCACGAATCCCCACGACGTGGAGAGACCTTCGTAACTCGTAAAATTACACGTGCAGTGGCACGTATCAAGGCAGGCGAACAGGATGCTCTCTACATGGGCAACCTTGACGCAGTTCGTGACTGGGGATATGCCCCCGAATACGTAGAAGCAATGTGGCGCATGCTCCAAGTAGATGAACCAGATGACTACGTAGTTGCAACTGGAACTGACTACACAGTCAAAGACTTCCTGCAGTTCTCGTTCGAACATGTCGGATTGGACTGGGAAAAGTACGTCAAGTTTGACGAACGTTATCTGCGTCCGACAGAAGTCGATGCCCTGGTTGGAGACTCAACTCGTGCACAAACCAAGCTTGGCTGGGTTCCTAAGGTAATGACACCAGAGTTGGCGCGAATCATGGTTGACGCCGATATTCAAGCATTAGCTGCCGCAGGAAAACCGTGGATCGACACTGTTGTTACCTCGGACTAAGGGAAACACTCGATGTTAGCCGCTATTCGTAGGTCGCTTGGTTTCCTTTCGCGACGTGAACGAATTGTTTACTTCACTCTTGTCGCAATTAGGGCACTTTCGGGATTACTTGACGTAGTTGGTATAGCTCTAACAGGTCTACTTGCTGGTTTAGCTGCAAGTAATTTAGATCCCTCCAAACCGTTGGTCATTCTTGGTTTCACATTGCCACCAGTGAGCGAACAAACACTGCTGGTTTTAGTCATAGTTGTTCTTGTTGTGTTTGCTGGTAAAGCGGTCATCGCAGTATCACTGGGGAAAGCAATTGCCAATTTCTTGGCTCGAATTGATAGCGAAAAATCTGCAGAAATTGCACGCTATCTCTTCACCGGTGATCTCTCACGACTCCAAAGTCTCAATAAGGGTGAAATTTCGTGGGCCGTTATGGGTTCGACCTCGAACGCATTTGCAGGGTTGCTTTCCAACTTGTCAACCTTTATCGCAGAAGGCCTGCTCTTGCTCTTGGTCGCAAGTACTTTTATCTTGGTTGATCCAGTAGCTGCAGTTTTTGTGTTTATCTACTTCGGCCTGATTATCCTGTCTATTCAAGTAATCATTAGCAGATTGTTGAAAAAGGCAGGCATAGACGCTGCTGAAGGGAACATGGAAAGTCTGCTCGTAATTGACGATGTCCTTGGGGCATATCGCGAGATCACAATTTTCAACAAACAGGACTACTTCATCGAGAAATTTAGGCTTGCTAGATCACGCCTTTCCTATAGTGGAGGCACGCTTAATTTTCTTGCCGGGATGCCCCGATATGTAGTTGAGACAGCATTGATGTTGGGCGTTGTAATCTTCGTTGGGTATCAATTTGTCACAGGACAATTAGCTTCAGGCTTGGTTACAGTCGGTGTATTCATGACAGGTGGTGTCAGGATCATGGCATCTCTCTTACCTCTTCAAAATGCGGCAGCCATTGCAAAGAACCAGGTCGAGCAATCTGAAATGGCACAACGACTGCTTTTAGATGCAAGAGAAGCGTCTTTGAAATTGTCAGAACCACAAAGCAGTGAAGAGGAATCCATCCGAATTGAGGTTGTGAAAACTCAGAATAGTGCCGAGACCAATAAAGCACTGCAAGTTACGCTCAGCAACGTTTATTTCACTTATCCCGGAGCATCGTCCCCTGCTCTAAAGAACGTCTCTTTGCATATTGATGGTGGTCAACACGTTGCATTTATTGGACCATCTGGTGCTGGTAAAACAACGATTGTTGACATGATTTTGGGACTCATCGAACCTACAAGTGGCACGGTAGTTGTCGGAAATGATGAACATCTAAGTGGCTCACTTATCGAGCAAGGTTTGGTTTCCTATGTTCCCCAAAACCCCGGAATCGTCTCTGGTTCAATCGCCGAAAACGTTGCACTTGGGACCCCAGTATCTGAAATAGATGAGAAGAGAGTAGTCAGCGCCTTAGAGGCAGCAAACATGTCAGATTTTGTACTTTCCTTACCAGAAGGAATTTATTCCTCTGTTGGTAGTCAATCTGATGCTCTCAGTGGTGGGCAGATTCAACGTCTAGGACTTGCTAGAGCACTTTACGGTCAGCCAAAGCTGATTGTTTTAGATGAAGCGACTAGCGCTTTAGATGCCAGCTCAGAGGCGTTTATTTCTTCTAGCTTGAAAAATTTGGGTAAGGACGTCACAGTCATCGTCATTGCACACCGTCTTTCAACTGTTCAGCATTCAGACACTGTCTATGTTGTTGAAGATGGAACCATCTCTGCGTCAGGAACATTTATGCACCTCAGGAAGACAGTTCCCATGGTTGCTGAATACGTAAAATTGATGTCTTTCGAGCAGAATCCAGATTAGTTATTCGGTTTCAATGCGTTCTGTGTAGCAATTGAAATCACATTGACTAAGTTTTTTCTGAGACGACTCAGTGCACCGTGTAAACCATTACCACGCTTCTTGATCACTGTTGTGGGCAGGTAAGGGAAAACCTCGTTATCAGTGGAATGAAGCTTGTTGACATACGGTTGGTAAACGCACTTCCTCAATATCTCGTTCATTTGAGATTTGTATATTATTTGGCTTGAAACAAACCAACTTCCTACAGCACGCAGGCCATGGAAATGGAAAAAAACAAGTGGCTCACCATCAACTCTAAGAGTCGAATCAGAATGGTTTTGGTCTGAGCTTCCCACAGGAGTCAGCTTCAACTTGTGTCTTCTTGTATTCCAGGGGGCAAGGTTGAATCCAGGAGAATTGAGGATTTCCACTCCTTTAAAGTCAGGGAACCAATCAAGGTATCCCTGATCGGCATACTTGCCGTCCTCAGGTATGTCGGAACACCACTCAAGTGTTTTTGATGCATACCAATCCAGAACATTTCGTCCCGCAGCATCATCTTTGAAGCCGACCCAGCCAACGTTAAATCGTCCATATTTTGCTAATTTAGGCACAACTGTATCTGGGTATCTGTGTTCAATGATGCCAACAGATCCGTTTCCCATGGCAGAAATAACCAGTTGTGGGTCATCAAAGAAAAAGAGATCCGCATCAAGATAGATTGCAATTGATCCAGGCGTTGAGTGTTGATTCATGACATAACGAATCAACAGTGGAGTACATGTGAAGTAATACTCCATGCGTGAACGTTGAGTTTTGAGGGGGAGCAGTTCTGGCTCTACCAGTTCAAGTTCTTCAATGCGCAAGACGAAAACATTTTCAGGAGCATGTTGATCGAGAAACAAGCCTGCTGCGTCATCAAGAGCTAGAACATAAACCGGAGAATCATCTCCGTGCTCTCGTAATGAAGAAATTAGAGCAAGTCCTCGGCTGAGATAGCCACTATCAAAATAGGTGCAATAAACGCGAGGAGTTGTTGTTGACATCTAACTTAAAGTCGCTCGATGTTTGCACCGGTGAATTTGCCGGTGGTGTCGAGTACGACCGTAGAAGAAGAGGTGATCTCAGAAGCTGCCTCGACGAACTCCCTGTGAGGCTGAACCAGAATGACTACATCAGATTCTTTCAGGGCTTGAGAGATACTTGCCGCCCGTGGCACATCGACGCCGTTGACGCCCCAGGTTGGCACGTGTGGGTCGAAATAAGCGAGTTCTGCGCCCATATCAAGAAGACGCTGTCCAAGTGGTACAGCAGGCGATTCACGCTTATCCGAGATGTTTGCCTTATAAGTAACGCCAAGAAGTAAGACTTTAGATCCCTTGACTGCCTTGCTTTGGGTATTCAGGAGATCTTGCACACGGCGAGCAACATAAGGGGGCATGCTGTGATTGATCTCTTCGGCGAGCTCGACAAAGCGGAAAGGCCGCTCTAGCTCTGCCCGAACTTTGTAAGCCAAGTAATTGGGATCAATAGGAATGCAATGTCCTCCGACGCCAGCACTGGGGGAGAAGGACTGGAAACCGAAAGGCTTGGTTTTGGCGAGTTCTACGACATTCCAGATATCAATATCCATGGCGTGAGCAAACTGAGCCATTTCATTGACCAGAGCAATGTTGATGTGGCGGTAGGTGTTTTCGAGAAGTTTCGCTGTTTCTGCCTCGCGGGTGCCCTTTGCGCGCACAACTGTTTCAATGAATTGCTCGTAGAAAGCAACAGCTTTGTCGCCACAAACTTCTGTAACTCCGCCGACAATCTTTGGAGTGTTCTTGATTCCATAAGTTGGATTACCAGGATCAATGCGCTCAGGGGAGAAGGCGAGGTAAATTTCCTTGCCGACCTTGCGGCCAGTTTCTTCAAGCAAGGGCTTCAGAATTTCTTCGGTGGTACCTGGGTAAGTTGTCGACTCAAGTACAACAGTGAGGCCATCGTGGGCGAACTGTGCAATGTCTCGAGAAGCCCCCATAACAGCTTTGAGATCCGGCTGTCCGCTGGAATCAAGCGGGGTGGGAACGCAGATGACAACCACATCTGTCTCAGCGATGCACTCAGGGTTGGTTGTCGCTGTGAAGCCATTTCCCAGAAGCTCAGCAATGTCTGCCGAGCTGAGGTCATCGATGTGGCTAACGCCTGAGTTGAGCCCGTTCACGATAGATTCATTGCGGTCTAACCCCACAACAGAAATCCCTGACTCAGCAGCGGCAACAGCTAATGGCAGACCTACATAGCCCAACCCGACGATGACAGCTTTCAATCCCTTATCCTTAGGTAAGTCACGGATAACTGAACGAATTCCTCGCTCAAACACCGCGACCTTAATTCTATCCAGCTGGAGTTCTTCTCGTGCGTGATACACCGGTCGTCGTGATTGCCTACAACAGGCCCGACAAGGTCAGAAGACTCATCTCTCGGCTTGAGCAGTTACAACCCACGAACATCATTTTTGCTGTCGATGGACCTAAGCCTGGTAAGCCTGCTGACGTTGCGAAGGTTGCGGAAGTTCAATCTTTAGTCAATAACTTCACCTGGACAGACAAAGTTGAGACCAGATTCCGTCCAACGAACTTAGGTCTCCGTGCGGCAGTCACTGATGTAGTAAGCCATGCTGTTTCAGTTCATGGGCAGGCAATCATCATTGAAGAAGACACTCTTCCTGGCAAGAATTGGTTCCCATACGCCGAAGAAATGTTGACTCGATATCGGAGTGAATCTTCCATCGAGCATATTTCTGGCTACAACCTAGTACCAGAAAAATTCCAGACCCTGCATGGGCGAGGTAGCCGTCTGAGCAGATATCCCGAATCCATTGCCTGGGCAACCTGGGACCGCGCTTGGGAAAAGTTTGATGGTTCCCTTGATTGGGCGTTGAATGCCTCCACTTCTGAACTAGCCAAAATAGTTGGCTCTACTGCAGGTGCAATTCGCTGGAAACAGAATTTTGCTGATGCCGAGGCGAACAGAATTTCTACTTGGGCGTATAGATGGATTGCAAGCATGTGGTCAAGAGACTCATTCGTTCTCTCGCCCAACCAAAATCTCGTTACCTATGCGGGATATGACGAGGGCACTAATTCACTTATGAAAGCACCTTGGTCTGAATTAGATCTATTCGAAGGTCCCATAGGTAATGTTCTGGAGACTAATCCAGTTCTTGACGAAAGTGCAGATAAATGGGTGGGGGAAAAGGTTTTTGCCGAGACGCCATTTGGAGTTGCACGGGGCCTAGCAATCACTGCTGCTTTAGAACTGAGGAAACAGAATCGCGCCAGAAAAGCAAAAAGGAAGTAGTTCTTCACTCAGAGGCTTCCTAGTTGTTTACTTATTGCTGCCCTTATTTTTGCTGCTAGTGAATTCTCTGCTGAAATATCTTTCCAAATCCCGTTGCAAAGATTATTCAAATACTTCTCGAGCAATTCAGTCTCATTCGTAAAAGAGTTCTGTCTTGTTGGCCAAGCGCTAGATTCTGCGACACTTCCACGGCCGTTAGAAATGACATCAAAAAAGACGTTTTTGCTCAGCTGTGATGAAGATCTTCCTCGTAAGGCTAAGCGTTCCCTAATTAGGGGCCCGAAAGTGATAACGAGAAATACCATTTTTCTCCATAACCACAGTTTGAAACCAGGTTTCTTGGGGCGTATGGCGATTGGTTTTGCACTGACAGATTCTGAAAAATCAACAGCAATACGGCTGAATAAGTAGGCATACCAGCGGAAAGATGCCCTCACGTTTTCGATTGACCAACCCTCTCGCAATGCATCATCAAGTTTGAGAGTGTATTCCTGAGCTGATGAACCAATTCTGTTGATTTCACTGGGGTATGTAAAAAAATCTTTATTTGCGGGTGAAACTACAGGGAGACCAAATGCTGCTAGTTCTGCTCCTACAGATGATCTGTAACCGAGCACCACATCAAGAATTTGCATGAGGTCATAAAGACTGACGTTGTCAGAAGGTAAATTCACAACAATGTTGGATGGCGCCTCTTCGAGAAGCTCCATAACCCGAGCAACAACCGGTGCGGTCACATTTTCACGCTTGTTTGGATACATTCGGGGGTGAAGTCTGAGAATAAATTTCACCTCAGGTCGCTGTTTCGCATATTCAAAAACAAACCTGATCCAAGCAAACTGATCTTCGAAAAGATTCGGTAACTGTGAAGTGTCGGGAAGCAGGTCCGCTAATTGTGCGGCGTTGAGTTCATCTTCGCTCGACATGGGGATCAGCGCTACTTTGGCATCTTGAGGAATACCAAATCTATCCCGGAGCAGTCTTGGGTCACTTGCCTCAAAGGCGCTCGAGTAAGCAAATGCGCTGCTACCTTCCAACAGGCCATCGAAGTGTGAAGCAACGAGATTTACTTCTTCCTCTCCAATGGGTGCCTGCTGGTATGTCTTCCAACTTTCTGAATGGAACAGTTGAAATTGGGTTTGACTTTCCTTGAACATCGTCATCGTTTCTCCACGATGAGTGATGTGACCGCCACCTTGGAGGCTGTATGTAGGTATTCCACGCGCTTCTGCGACTGCTAGGAAAGCATGGTTTACTCCGTAGAGCCGGTTGTAAGTAAGCACATAGTCAGGATTTTCTGCATCAAGTATTTTCTCGGCGGAAAGTAGTGTGAGCGTGCTGTTACGAAGTTGGTTGAGGTAAACATCAAACAACTCAGGAGGAACATTAGTCCCCATTATTTTGTAATTAAGTAAGAATTCGTAAGCCGCATACCTGCCAATAGGGACGTTATTGAGCATGAGTTCCGGCCAGTTTTCGAGACTGGCCGAATCAATCAAAGCTTGAGTGATTGTGTAGTCACGTTCGTCAAGAAAATCCTCGATTATCAGGTTTCTGAACCCAAAATCTTTATCTAGAAGATTTCTGCGTTTGATGCATGCTCCGCAGACTTGTTTTTTCTTTTTTTCAGCATCGGCAGCAGTTAGCCCTGCCGCAGACATTGCAACGCAATAGCTGTTGTAAAGGCCGGCGCACCTAACAGTAACGATCTCTATGCCGTTTTCTTTAAGCCCCTCGGCGACTAGTCCTTCGGGAAAAGAGTGTTCCCAGATATTGGCGAACGGGGAAAAGAAAAGAGCTTTCACGAGTCGCAAAGCTATCACAAGAGTGTGCGTCAGCTCAGTTGTTACACCGTGCGTTACAGTCTCTAGAAGTGGTGTGAGTGCAGATTTGAGGAACAGTGGTAATTAGAAGTGCTGGAATTGAGGACTCTCGTTATTTATTCGAATGGCGGAATGACCCAACCACAAGAAACGCTTCACTAAATACTGACGAAATTCATTGGGAAGAGCACCAAAAGTGGTACCTCTCGGTTCTCAAGAACCCACAAGTTGTTATTTATATTGCAGAAGACATACCTGCAGAGTCCTCACCGCTTGGAATGTGCAGATTCAACATCTCCGAAGAGAGAGAGTCTGCTGAAGTAAGTATCAACCTCAACCCAGAACATCGCGGTAAGGGCCTTGCTCAATCGATACTTCATGATGCAATCGAGGTGTTTACCACTGAACACCCTCGGGTAATTGATTTAACAGCAACAATTCGGGAGGAAAACCTCCCCAGCATGAAGATTTTTGTTTCTGAGAACTTTGTTCCTCAACACTCACAAGATGGTGTTGTTCAGTTAAAGCTGAATCTGAAAGATTAGAACAAATCCCAGCTCACTGGAGTACCTGCGGGTGAGTCTGCAGAAAATGTTCGACCCATCACCCGATCAATATCCTTGGGCGGCAGCCCGCCACCAGGCCTCACTGACCTTACATTTGAGTGAGTGGCGACATCGCCTGCTTTGACATCTTGAGAGACATAGAGTGAAGGTCGCAAGCGAAGAGATTCATTCTCAGCTGACGTCGCCCAAGCATCAGCAGACCCTAGAGCGCGAACTGCCATGTCACATGCCTCAACAAGTTGAGCAAGCTCTGCAGGTTCTAGCGAGAAAGCACTGTCAACACCGCCATCGGCGCGGCGGAGTGTGACGTGTTTTTCGATGACTGAAGCTCCCAGGGCGGCAGCTGTCACAGAAACACCTAGGCCCATGGTGTGGTCAGAAAGTCCAACCTTGGTTCCAAACATCTGAGCCATTGCAGGCATTCGGAGAAGATTCGCGTCGTCAGGCTGAGCAGGATACGAGCTTGTGCATGCCAGAAGAGTGAGGTCTGTGCATCCGCCCGAACGAGCTGCAGCGACTGCTTCTGCTACTTCAGCAATCGAACCAGTTCCCACGGAAAGAATCATGGGTTTACCCGTCTGGGCAACTTGCTTAATGAGAGGCAAGTCAACGATTTCCAAAGAAGCAATTTTGTAGACGGGAACATCAAATGTTTCCAGGAAGTCCACAGCTGTCTCATCAAATGGAGTGCTGAATGCGATCATCCCTAGATCGTTTGCGAGGGAAAAGATAGGTTCGTGCCATTCCCAAGGGGTGTGAGCTTCTTCGTAGAGGTCATAGAGCTTGCGTGAACCCCAGAGCTCGTGGCCGTCACTAATTCGGAATGCAGGAGTATCCACGTTCAGAGTGATGGTGTCCGCGGTGTAGGTCTGAATCTTGACCGCGTGCGCACCTGTATCGGCGATAGCCCGAACGATGTCGAGAGCTCGGGGAAGAGAACCGTTGTGGTTGCCGGAAATTTCAGCAACAATCATCGGTCCCTTTTCTGGGCCGAGGGGGAGCTTACTCACGGTGATTCTCCTAGAGATTGGGGGAAAGAACTACGCCAGTGCCTTGCGAAGAACATCAATAACAACAGACTGCTGGTCGTCACTGAGATCCGCATACATAGGGAGTGATATTTCTTGAGAGTAATACTCTTCGGCGACAGGGCACATTCCGCGCTTGTAGCCAAGATCCTCAAAAGCGGGGTGCCAATAGGCAGGAATGTAGTTCACCTGAACTAGGACACCCTGGTCGCGCATGAATTCAAATACTTCTCTGCGGCGGCCATCTTGGACGCGGATGGGGTAGAGGTGCCACATGGGGTCTACATAGTCACGCTTGGTAGGAAGAATAAGGCCCTGAACGTCTGCTAATTCAGCGTGGTAACGTTCGAATACTGCAGTTCGTCGCGCCTTAAACTCCATGATTCGCTTGATCTGACTCAAGCCAATTGCACTGAGAACATCTGGAAGGCGGTAGTTCAAACCAATTTCGTGAACTTCCTGGTGCCAGGGGCCTTCGTCGGGGTAACGCTGTTCGTCCTTGTTGCGAACTAAACCGTGAGAACGGAAGCGACGAGCACGTTCAACCAATGCTGCATCTTTGGCTACAACAGCTCCGCCTTCTGCGGTTGTCATGTTCTTAGTGGGGAAGAACGAAAACGCAGTGATATCGGCTAGTGAACCCACAGGCTTTCCCTTGTAGAGAGAAGCAATGGAGTGAGCGGCATCTTCCAAGAAATATGCCTCTGCACTTGCTGCAAGAGCTGAAAGCTCATCTGCATCAACGGGGTGGCCCGCGTAGTCCACGCCAGAAATAACCTTGGTTCGTTCGGTGATGAGACTTTCGACAGAAGTCGGGTCAATGTTTCCGGTGTCTTCTGCGACGTCGGCAAATAAAACCTTTGCGCCTTGTGCCATAGCTGTAGAGGCAGTGGCAACGAAAGTGAGAGGAGAAGTAATGACTTCGTCTCCGGGCTTCACACCAAGCGCAGCGTAGGCACAGTGGAGAGCTGAGGTACCTGAAGAAACGACTGTTGCGTCTGGAGTGTGGGCAAGGTCTGCAATGGCAGCTTCAAATTCGCTGACCACTGGCCCCATCGTGAGCCAGTCGGTCTTCATGACAGCAACGACAGCATCGATATCTTCTTGAGATATCGACTGACGGCCGTAGGGGATGCTCATTTAGGCGAATTTTTCGATGAGGTCGCGGAGCTCCTCAACGTTGAGCCACTGGTCGTTGGAATCAGAGCGGTATGCAAAGCCATCGGGAACTTCGTCACCCTCGGGAGCTACGAAGCCCCACTCAGCAATAGTGGGAAGAATGACGTAACGGTCACCGAGGAGCAAGGTGCGTCGACTGTCGTCTTCGGAGATCATCTCTTCGTGAAGTTTCTCACCAGGACGGATACCTACTGAATGAGTTTTTGAGCCAGGAGCTACTGCCTCTACGAGGTCAAGGATACGCATGCTGGGAATGCGGGGAACATACAGTTCTCCACCCACCATCAGGTCGAAGGAATCGATAACGAATTGGACAGCCTGTGGGAGGGTAATCCAGAAACGAGTCATACGCTCGTCAGTAATGGGAAGTGATTCGCCCTTAGCTGCAAGTTCCTTGAAGAAGGGAATAACTGACCCGCGACTACCCATGACGTTTCCGTAGCGGACTACAGAGAAACGTGTTTCGTAACCGGCTGCATAGTGGTTTGCAGACTGGAAGAGCTTGTCAGCGGCAAGTTTGGTCGCGCCATAGAGATTTAGCGGGCTTGAAGCCTTATCGGTGGATAGGGCAACAATTTTCTTTACGCCGGTGTCAATTGACGCTTCGATGACGTTCTGAGAGCCAATGATGTTGGTCTGCACATATTCGAAAGGGTTATATTCAGCGGTGTCAACCTGCTTCAGAGCAGCAGCGTGCACTACGTAATCGATGTTGTGCATTGCACGCATCAAGCGGTGCTGGTCACGAATGTCACCGACAAAGAAGCGGAGGCGTGGGTCGTTGTTGAACTTGAGTCTCACTTCATACTGTTTGAGCTCGTCGCGAGAGAAGATGACAATCTTCTTAGGGTTAAGGTTTTCAAGAGCGTACTCGATGAAAGCTTTACCGAATGATCCGGTACCGCCCGTGATGAGGATTGACGAGCCTTCTAGAATGGACAAAGCCAAACCTCCAAAAATTGCACAAAAAACTTACCTCCGTGAGCCTACCAAATACTCGCCACCGCTGACCGTAACCAATGGGAATACCTATGAAAGTCCTACTGAGAGCAGACGCGTCGCCCGTGCAAGGAACTGGCCACGTTATGCGGTGCCTCACACTTTCAGAAGAACTTCTCCGTCGAGGTCACGAGGTTGTCCTGTTGACGAACTTTTCAGAGGTTGAATGGCTTGAGCAAGTCATTGGTAAGTCAAACACTGAAGTCCTTCGTGTTCGTCAACATGAACTTCCCATTGATGTCTGTATTTCACTTGCTCCTGATGTTGTAGTCACAGATTCCTACGAGATTGAAGCTGAAACGATTTCGCTGTTAGCCAGGAAGATTCCTGTGCTATCGATTGTGGATGGTGACACTAGGGGAATTGTTGCTACTGGATATTTAGACCACAACCTTGGTGCGGAATTAGAGCCATGGCCGGATGAAACATCAGGAAGGCTATTAGCAGGAAGTAAGTTCGCACTTATCAGAGATGCCGTGTTAGTCAGAAAGAGAAAACAACCCTGGGTTTTTCAGGGAGCAGTTCCTCACATAGTTGCGGTGATGGGAGGCTCTGACCCCACTGGGACAATCATTGACGTTTCACAAGCTCTCAAATCATTTCAAGGAAGGTGTACGGCAACAGTTGTAGCCAGCCAACAATGGTTCGAACAAGTTCAAGCTTTATTAGGAAAGCTGGATGGTTTTGAAATTATTAGTCCGACTACCGAACTTCCTAAAGTTTTAGCCTCTGCCGATATAGCGATTTCAGCAGCAGGGACTAGCGCATGGGAGCTTTGTAGCTTAGGAATTCCGTCTCTACTCATAGCTGTAGTTGAAAATCAATCACAATCACTTCAGCGGATGATTGAAAACAAACTTGTCCTAGGCATTGATCTGACTCGGGGTGGCAATCAGAATTTCACAACCCAAGTCGAGACAATGGTTCTCAGCCTCATCGAAGACAATGAGCTGAGAGAACGTCTTTCCCGCGAAAGCACCATATATTTCGACGGTTTGGGAAAAGTTCGAGTGATTAATTATTTAGAGAAGATAATCAATAATGAGACTTGAAAAAAGCATTGAAACGTCTCGTTTTATGTTGCAGACACTCGACCTTTCATTTGTGAGTGAGAACTATCTTTCTTGGCTGAATTCAGATGAGGTCAATCAATATCTTGAAACTCGTTTTTCTACACAAACGAAAGCCAGCCTGACCGCTTTCGTTGAACAAATGCTGAAGTCACAGAATTCTGCCCTTTTTGCAATTGTTTCCAAAGAATCAGGCGAACATATAGGGAATATTAAACTCGGGCCAATCAATGCCTCCCACAACTCTGCACCACTCGGTTTAGTTATTGGAGAAAGAAACTGGTGGGGTAAAGGAGTTGCTAAAGAAGTTATTTCTGCTTTAACAGAGTGGGGTTTTGAAACTCTCGGTCTTTCCAAAATTAACGCTGGCAGTTATGCCTCAAACCAAGGTTCAATTCGGGCTTTCTTGTCCTGTGGATATAAAGAAGAGGGACGGCAACTTTCACAGGTTGAACTGCCATCAGGCCAAAGAGATGACGTAATTTTGCTTGGGAAAGTACGCCCAGACCTCATTGGAAGTAATTGAAAATGAGCCAGCTCATTCTTGGTACAGTTCAATTCGGCTTGGACTATGGGATCACCAATAGTTCTGGTGAAATACCTGACCAAGTGGTTCAACAAATGCTTGTATTTGCTCAGGAACACGATATTCGCGTCTTCGACACTGCTGCGGATTATGGAAATTCACAATACCGATTAGGTCAACTCGCCCCAATTGGGAACAGTAATAGGTATGTCACCAAATTTTCATTACCTGCTGACGGCTCATTACCTACTCAGGAAAATGTTTATTCTGACTCAATGAAACTCCTACGAGTTCAAAAACTACACGGAGTCCTATTCCATAAGTTGGAAGACTTAACGGATCCTCGTCTTGAAAAAACTTTAGAAATTCTCAGGGCAGGTCGAGATGCTGAAATTCTCTCGAGAATCGGTGTGAGCATCTATAACAGGGCGGACTTAGAGTTAGCGCTTGATGTATTTCCCGATCTAGATCTACTCCAACTTCCTGCAAATGTGCTTGATATGGATCTCCTTGAGTCGGATGAAGTTCACATGCTGAAATCACGAGGTGTTGAAATTCATGTTCGGAGTGTATTCCTCCAGGGTTTGCTCCTGACATCTCCGTCACAACTTTCAGAATTCTTCGAACCTCTCAAGCCAGCGCTCATCGAGCTTCAAAATGTTGCAGCAGAAACCGGCAAAAGCTTGCTTGAACTTGTGTTGGCAAAAATCCGTCATCACAGATATGTCGATGCAGTTCTCGTCGGCGCAACGACTCTTGGTGAGTTGACCGAAATTACATCCGCCTGGGAATCCGCAAGTGAATATGAAGACTTTGAATTGCCAGCTGTACCCCGGGAAATCCTAGATCCACGCGTATGGCCAAATGTAAGGATGAATCCATGATTTTGGGCATCTTGCAGGGCAGATTAAGTTCGACTCGCCTTCCTGGAAAGGTACTCAAAGACCTTCATGGAGAGCCCATGATTCTTCGGCAGATTGAACGCCTGAAGCACAGTCAACTAATCGATCGACTCGTCGTTGCTACCTCAGTTGACGTTTCGGACGACAAGTTAGTGGCAGTTCTCGAAGACGCTGGTATCGAGGTGCGTAGAGGGCCCTTAGACGATGTCGTTGAAAGGTTCGGCATTGTGGTTGATGAATTTAAACCAGAAACTATTGTTCGACTAACAGCAGATTGTCCTCTTGCTGATGTTCTGGTAATTGATGAAGTTATTTCTGCTCACATTGAAAAGCAATCTGATTACACCTCGAATGTGTTGGAACCAACTTTCCCAGATGGCCTCGATGTAGAGTGCATTTCCGCCTCTGCTTTTGCCGACCTAAGGAAATCAAACCTTTCCATTCCTGAACGTGAACATGTAACTTTGGGTCTTTACAGCCACCCAGAAAAATACTCTCTTTCCTCGATCACGCAGGCCCCAAACCTCAGTAGCCTTCGATGGACAGTGGACGTTCAAGATGATCTAGATTTTGTCAGACTTGTTTATGGTCATCTCTATGATGAGAACAAGTACTTTGGTCAAAACGAAATACTAGATTTGCTCCAACTCCACCCAGAAATTTCACGAACGGACGTTGAAGTAGCTCGTAATTCTGGGTCAAACAAGTAATTAATCAAGGAGACCAGCAGATGTTGGCAGAACAGCACCGTTACGCACAATCACTCAAGCAGTTGGAGAAGGCGGAGCGGGTTATTCCGCTAGGTGCACAAACGGTCAGTAAATCAAGACTCACTCTTCCTCCAGGTATCGCCCCGTTATATGCAACCCGTGCAGAAGGTTGCAAGATTTGGGATGTTGACGGTAACGAATACATCGATCTCGTTGCCGGTCTAGCTGCGGTTAACATCGGTTACGGTGACAAAGAAATTGGCGATGCTGTTATTACCCAGGTTCCAAATGGCGTAACTATCTCCTTGGCCCACCCCATCGAGGAAGAAGTAGCTCAACTCATTGTCGATTTAGTGCCTTCTGCCGAAATGGTTCGTTTTGGAAAAAATGGCTCTGATGCCACAAGTGCAGCTATCCGAGTTGCACGTGGCTACACAGGTCGTGACCATGTCATTGTGTGTGGATATCACGGCTGGCATGACTGGTATATCGGTACTGCGCCAACTCGTAATTTGGGTGTTCCTCTGGATGTTGCTGCCCTTGCGCACTCTGTTCCTTTTAACGATCTTGACGCCATGGAAGCTGAACTCAAGAAGAACCCCACCGCGGCAATCATCATGGAAGTCATGACTCTCGAATGGCCTCAAGAAGGCTATCTAGAAGGAGTCCGTGAACTCGCAACTCGTTATGGAGCACTTCTTGTATTCGATGAAATGGTCACCGGATTCCGCTTCGCGAACGGTGGGGCGCAGGAATACTTCGGAGTAACACCAGACCTTTCAACTTTTGGAAAAGGAATGGCAAACGGTTATCCCCTTTCTGCAATCGTTGGCCGCCGTGAATACATGTTGGTTTTGGAAAAGGCTTTCTTCACTGGGACTTTCGGTGGTGAGCTACTCTCGCTGACTGCTGCAAAAACGGTTCTCGAGAGAATCAAGAACACAGATGTGATCTCTCGGATTTCTGCAAAGGGAGAGAAACTTACTTCGTTGGTCAATGAAGTAATTGATGCTGCTGGTGCAGGGGAACTTGTCTCTCTGCAGGGTCACCCGGCGTGGATGTTCCTTGTCTGGAACCCTGAAATCGGCGAACAGTTAGCGGATCTCAAAATCTTATTCATGCAGGAAATGAGTAAGCGTGGCGTATTGATGATTGCCACTCACAACGTTATGGATGCACATGACGATGAAGATCTGGAAAAAATAGCACGAGCTTATGCGGAGACACTCCCCATCATTCTTGAAGCACACAGATTGGGCGATGCTCACAGTCGACTTGATGCCGAAGTTGGCGACCTTGGCCCTCGAGTGAGGTAGTGAACTTCAAAGTTTAAGAAATCCGCGACTTGTTTGCAGCAGTTGCGCTTTCTAACTGCTTCTGAGCCGAGAGAGCTTTGCTTTGAGGAGCTTGCGGTTGACCTTCCAACTCCTGTGGCGCCAAGGGTCTACAGAAGCTAAAACAGAATCAGTCAATGTTGGAGCGCCGCCACTTCGAACAAATGACGAGGCGCGGACAGCAAATGGGGGAGCAGAAACATCCCATGTTGCCCAATCGTTGGCCAGGGTTTGCAACGGCAAGTCCCTTAGTACGGTGCAGGCAATGAAGCGTTTGGCTTTGTGGGAATCAACATTCCACAGTTGAAGATTGTCGTCATCTATGTGTTCTGGGCCAAGGACCTGACGGGTATCTGCAATCAGTCCGTAATACGAAGCAGCGCAGTTCCACACCGGAATTCCTTGAGCACTTGCTTCCAGACCGATAGTCGAGTCCCACACCACAATCCCAGCGCATTCCTTGAGTAAGGAATACGAACTCGTGGCGTCATCGTGCCAATAAACCTCAAGATGGGGGTGCTTGGCAGAAAGATCTTTAAGCCCTTTCAGTTCTCGAACGAAACATGCATGTTCCTTTGTGCTGAGATTTGGGTGGACACGCATGAAACAAGTGAAACCTTGCGATTCAAAGTAGGTGATGAGGGTGTCAAATGCTTCAAATTGACTTGTCCACGAGTGCAATTGCCAGTCGGGACCAAGGTGAAGAAATTCGTCTTGTGAAGACGTGAAAAACCCGATTCTTTTTTGTGATGGTTTCACTTCGTCGCTTGAAGAATCTTGTTCGCTCCATATTGCCGAGTATTCATTACTCGACGATTTAGATGGAAGTCTGGCTTGTAGCCAGGCATCCGCAATACTTTCGACTTCGGCGTGAGGCAGCCCCTCGAGAACGTGTTCGACATCACCTTGAGTGGCGATTCTGTCATGAGGGGAGTAGGGGCGGAAGAACGCATGATCTTTCGTCGCCCCTTTTTCGAAATGGAAAACGGGAACTCCAGCTCTTATGAGAGCTGTTTTTGCCATTCTTTGCACAGGAAATCGGCCATTAGGAATATAGGCAACTTCGAATTTGATAGATTGCAAAAGTTCAGAGGTACGAAGATATGAGCTCGTGCCTTCTGTTAATAGTCGCTTTCTTGTCTTGACAATCCGAGGCTTTGAAAAGTTCAAAATATCCGTGCGAAAATACGTCAGCATTGCAGACTGAGTTGACTCGTGTAGTACTTCTTCTACTTCAGCGGGCAGCGCCTGAGGTTGCGCATCTATCTCTTTCGCAGAAATAACTTTCACGCCACGTTCAGTCATCCTGGGGGCAAAAATTTGTGCGCAACTTTTGTAGCCAAAGAGGTTGAGGAATCGTGGCGAGTAAGTTTCGGTAGGGCTCGTCATTATCGTTGCCAGATCGAACACAATAGGTGTCCGTCCAGCCCGCACAGATTCTCGTGCAATTTGCTCAACGATTCTCAAATACTCGGGGTCGTATCCGGTGGAGATAATGAGCGCGTTTGTCATGAATGTTTCCGTTAAATAAGGCACGATAGTCTTTATCATTATGGTCGAAAAATCCTTGAACAACGGACTATATCTAGGCTTCGGAGGTTCCTCACGTGGCTGAAATAGTTGTCCCCTTCAATGATTTAGGTCGTGGCACTCGCGATCTCCGAACTCAGATTGATTCAGCTATAGCCCGCGTGGTTTCAAGTGGTTGGTTTGTTCTTGGCCCTGAGCATGACGCTTTGGAAACAGAGCTTTCGGAATACATGGGTGTGAAACACACAATCAACGTGGGTAATGGCACGGACGCTCTTGAACTTGCACTGGCTGCAGTTGGCGTTACAGCGGGTAGTCAGGTAGTCACGGTAGCTAACGCTGGTGCCTATACGAGCACTGCGGCACTTCTGTTAGGTGCAGAACCTGTTTATTGTGACGTAGATTCCACAACCTTGTTGATGTCAGTTGAGACTTTGGAAACAACCCTTGCCTCGCTCGCGGAGAAGCCACAGGCCATTGTGGTCACTCACCTTTATGGAGCACTCGCACCCATCCTTGAGTTGGTGGCTGTCGCACACAAGCACAACATTGCAATTATTGAAGACTGCGCCCAGTCACTCGGTGCGACTCTTGGAGGCCGACGCGGTGGAAGCTTTGCAGATATTTCGACTACAAGTTTTTACCCCACCAAAAACCTAGGTGCACTCGGCGATGGTGGAGCAGTATTCACCAATAATGACGAACTCGCCGACAAGGTCAGACGTATGCGCCAATACGGTTGGGCGTCTAAATACAGCATTGAATATGCCCATGGCAAGAACTCTCGTTTGGATGAAATTCAGGCTGCAATTTTGCGAGAAAAACTCCCATTGCTTGACGCGCAAAACGAGCGCCGCAGGAACATACACGCACAATATGAATCTGCAGCCCACGAGGGAATCACGCTCGTTAATTCGGCTACTGAATCATTCATTGGCCACTTGGCGGTCGTGGTCTGCGATAACCGAGATGCTGCACGAGCCTTGGTTGAGGCGTCTGGCGTAAAAACGGATGTGCATTACCCTATTCCTGATCACCGTCAGAAATTTCCTGATTTCGTTCCTCGAGAGGCTTCCCTGCCTGTAACTGAGTGGGCTTCTGCTTCCATTTTTTCTGTTCCGTTGTTTCCTGAATTGGAAGCACGTGAAGTAGATGTAATTACGGAAGCACTTTCGAATTGTTAGAGACTCCAGGTGGGTTGCCTCAGTTAGTCGAACTGAGTGGTTTTGACGATCATCGAGGCAGTCTTGTTGTGGGAGAGCTCCATCAGCAACTTCCTTTTGTTGTTGAACGATTCTTTTTTGTTTCCAAGGTTCCCGAAGGGGAACCTCGAGGAATTCATGCGCACAAAGAATGCCACCAGTTTTTAGTGTGTGTTGCAGGGTCCGTCAAAGCAATGGTCGATGATGGGGACACGCGAACGGTGGTGACTCTTGATCGCCCAACTCTCGGACTTCACATGCCTCCATTGACGTGGGGTGCTCAATATGACTACTCACCCGATGCTGTTTTGCTTGTGCTTGCTTCTCACACTTACGACGCTGATGATTACATTCACTCTTACGACGAATTCCTGTCGATAGTTTCAGTTCGACACACTCAAGGCTGAATTCTTACCATCATGAAGATTTCCGTCGCAATGTGCACCTATAACGGTGCAAAATACGTTGAAGAACAGCTCTCCAGTATTTTGAAACAAAGCTTGCTTCCGTCAGAGATTGTTATTTCTGATGATGGATCTACAGACGAAACTTTAGACATTATTGAGAGCTTCTGGTCAAAGAAAAACCAAACTTTTCCTCTTGCAGCTGATGTTTCACTTACTGTTATCAAAAATCCTTTATCTCTTGGAGTAACCAAGAACTTTGAACAGGCACTACTTGCTTGCCAACATCCAATTCTTGCTCTGAGTGATCAAGATGACATTTGGCAACCTGACAAACTTGAGAAGCTTGTGCCGCTTTTCGAGAAGGATCCAAAACTTCTTTTCGTTTTTACTGATTCACGGCTTGTCGATGCGGCGGGTAAACCGCTAGGAGTCACCTCCTTCCAAGCATTGGTTGTATCTGAGACAGAACGAACTGCCGTTACTTCTGGAAATTCACAAGCAGTCTTTTTGAGGAGGAACCTGGCCACAGGTGCAACTGTCCTCCTTCGCAGGAATTTGCTCGATTACGCGACACCTTTCCCTTCAGAGTGGGTCCATGATGAATGGCTTGCTTTAGTTGCATCTTTTGCAGGACAAGTTCACATGAGCGATGAATGCTTAATTGATTATCGCCAGCATGGAAATAATCAAATAGGCATGAAAAAACCAGGCCTTCGGCACTATGTAGGGCGTCTCGTCTTCCCTCGGACAGAAAGAAATACTCGTTTATTTGCACGGGCAAAGGCAATGAACTCTCATCCATACTTTCTCAATGATCAAGGGGATGCTCACAATGCAGCTGCCGGGAAACTTGCCCATGAACGTGCTCGTCAAGAGCTACCCGCTAAACGATTAAAGAGAATTAGGTACGTGTTAGAAGAGAAAAGAACCGGCCGCTATGACACCTTCGGGCTTGGCCTACAAGACGTTGTGCGTGATTTGATTCAGCCTGTTTAGAAGTGCCCTCGAGAGGATTCGAACCTCCGACCTTTGGTACCGGAAACCAATGCTCTATCCCCTGAGCTACGAGGGCGGGACTGAACAAGGCTATCAGTCAGGCCATGGGCACCCCGGCCGATAGAATTGAGGACTGTGACCCCTCAAGACTTAGCTCGTGAACTATTTGAGCGCATCCTTCTCGTTGCTCAACGTGGTAATCACGACTTTTCCTCTCTTTCTGTTGATGACGTTGTTCTTGAGCGACCAAAAAACCGCGACCACGGTGACTGGGCTTCCAGCATCTCCCTCAAACTAGCTAAGCCCTGGGGTTTGAACCCACGTGATCTTGCAACCGAATTGGCTGCTGAGCTTGAATCTGTTGAAGGGATAGCTTCTGTTGAAGTTGCAGGACCTGGATTTATCAACATCCGCCTCGATGCTGCATCAGCAGGTGCTCTTGCGAAAACCATCGTTGAAGGTGGAATTGAATACGGTCGCGGTGATGTTTACCGTGGCGTGAAGCTCAATCTTGAGTTTGTCTCAGCGAACCCTACTGGCCCTATTCATATGGGCGGTACTCGTTGGGCTGCTGTTGGTGACTCGCTCGCACGTATTCTCCAGGCAGCTGGTGGTGAAGTAACCCGTGAGTATTACTTCAATGATCACGGTGCGCAGATTGACCGTTTCTCACGAAGCCTTATCGCTGCGCATCTTGGTGAACCTGCTCCCGAAGATGGGTATGGCGGGGCATACATTCATGACATTGCTGCACGTGTAGCAGCTGCATATGCCAATGATTTGACCGTCCTTCCTCGAGAAGAGATGCAGGAAGTCTTCCGTTCCATCGGTGTAGAACTGATGTTCGGTGAGATCAAAGCCAGCCTTCATGAGTTTGGCGTGGACTTTGATGTGTACTTCCACGAAGACTCACTCCACGAATCCCGCGCAGTTGAGCGCGCAGTAGAGCGACTGCGCCAACAGGGCCACATCTTTGAACAAGATGGAGCAACTTGGCTCCGCACAACAGATCTTGGTGACGACAAAGACCGTGTGATCATCAAGAGTGACGGTCAAGCTGCCTATATTGCAGGGGACCTTGCGTATTACCTAGACAAGCGTGAACGTGGCTTTGATCGCAACATCATCATGCTTGGTGCTGACCACCACGGTTATGTTGCCCGCATGATGGCCATGTGTGCTGCGTTCGGTGATGAGCCAGGTGTGAACCTGGAAATCATGATTGGCCAGATGGTCAACTTGGTTCGTGACGGTCAGCCCATGCGCATGAGTAAGCGTGCAGGCACCATCGTGACACTTGAAGACTTGGTTGAAGCAGTTGGCGTGGATGCTGGTCGTTATGCACTGGTGCGCAGCTCGAGCGACTCACAGCTCGATATTGATCTAGACCTTCTGGGCAAAAAGACCAACGACAACCCTGTTTTCTACGTTCAATACGCACATGCACGCACCTGTGCGGTAGGTCGTAATGCTGAGGCTTCTGGTGTCCGTCGTGAAGATGGATTTGCCCCAGAGCTCCTCGACCACGAGGCAGAATCTCAACTGCTTGGTGTCTTGCAAGAGTTCCCTCGTATTGTTGCTCAGGCTGCTGAACTACGCGAGCCTCACCGAGTCGCGCGTTACATCGAAGAGGTTGCTGGTTACTACCACCGTTGGTACGACAAGTGCCGTGTCATTCCACAGGCTGATGAAGAAGTTACAGATCTTCACCGCACAAGGCTGTGGCTCAATGATGCGACTGGTCAGGTTATTCGAAACGGTCTTGGTTTGCTGGGTGTTTCTGCTCCGGAGCGCATGTAGCCAGTTCGCGCGGGTGTTTTCACTCGCCTAGAATTGAAGTTCACCGCGCTTCGCGCTTGGTGAAAGGCTTCAGGGACCAAGCCGGGTCCGCTCGCCCACACTTTGACTCTGATTTTCATCTCATGAGGTATTCCTGTGGTTGCTAACCCGCTTGCTCCACACTGGCTCGACGCCAGTGTGGATGACAACGCGCTGATCAGTGGCATATGGTCCTCCAATACTGGTCGTAATTCCTCAGGCGAACTCGAAATCGCAGGACTCTCAGCTTCTACACTTGCCGCTGAATTTGGGACACCTCTATTCGTTGTAGACGAATCACATGCGCGTCAGCGTGCTTTGCTGGTTCGATCAGCTTTTGATTCAGCACTTGGCGCTGTCGGCGCCAAGGCAAAGGTCTACTACGCAGGAAAAGCATTCTTGTGCACTGAAGTGGTGCGCTGGGTTTCTGAAGCTGGTCTCAATGTGGATGTTGCAAGCGGGGGAGAGCTCGCGGTTGCGCTCGCAGCAGGACTGAATCCAGCTCGAATCGGTCTGCACGGCAACAACAAGTCGCAAGCTGAAATCGAGCGAGCTGTCGACCTCGGTGTCGGCACCATCGTCATTGATTCTTTCGTTGAAATCGGACGCGTTGCTGATGCAGCTCGCCGTGCCGGAAAGACCCAAAGCGTCCGTCTTCGTGTGAACAGTGGTGTTCACGCTCATACTCACAGTTTCCTTGCTACCGCGCATGAAGATCAGAAGTTCGGCGTCACTATTGCTGACGCCCCTGCCCTTGTTGCTGAGATTCGCTCACATGAGTCTCTGGAGTTTGTCGGTCTGCACTGCCACATTGGTTCTCAAATCTTTGGAACCGACGGTTTTGCAGAGTCTGCAGCACGTTTGCTTGCGCTTCATGCTGAACTCCTCAAGGGTGGACCTGTTCCAGAACTCAATCTCGGTGGTGGCTTTGGTATTGCCTATACGCCAGCGGATGAACCAACTCCTATCGAAGAGATTGCTCAGGAGATTGCTTCTGTGGTTTCAGCTGAATGTTCTCGTCTAGGTATCGATATTCCAGTTATCTGTGTTGAGCCAGGTCGTGCAGTAATTGGAACCTCCACTTTCACGCTGTATGAAGTGGGAACTACTAAAGATGTCACCGTCGACGTTATTGACGAGAACGGCGTCCCCACCGGCCAAACTGCTGTTCGCAAGTATGTGAGCGTTGACGGTGGCATGAGTGATAACGCTCGGCCAGCGCTTTATGGAGCTGATTACTCGGTTCGTATTGCGAACCGAGTATCCGATGCAGAACCTGCATTGGTGCGCATCGCTGGAAAGCACTGCGAATCCGGAGACATTCTTGTCTATGCGGATTACCTCCCCGGAGATGTCCACCCAGGTGATTTGTTAGCTATCCCAGCTACGGGCGCTTATTGCTGGTCACTTGCCAGTAATTACAACTACTTAACACGACCTCCGGTCGTGGCTGTCAAAGACGGTGTCGCACGCGTGATTGTGCGCGGCGAAACAGAAGAAGACCTCTTAGCGCGCGACATGGGCGTTATCCGAAAGGCACAGTAATGATTGAGTACCGAAACGTCCGCGTAGCTTTGCTTGGCGGTGGAACAGTAGGAGCCCAGGTTGCTCGACTGCTTCTCGAGCACAAAGAAGAGTTTGCTTCACGCGTGGGAGCAAGTCTGGAACTCACTGGGATTGCCGTGCGCAACCTGGATGCAGCTCGTTCTGCAGATCTCCCTAAAGAACTGTTCACCACAGATGCAGAATCTTTGATTTTGGGTGCCGACATCGTTATTGAGGTTATGGGGGGCCTCGAACCTGCACGAAGCTACATCTTGCAGGCAATCAACTCAGGCGCAGACGTTGTCACAGCTAACAAGGCTCTACTTGCGACGCACGGAACTGAGCTCTTCGAAGCAGCAGAGCGCGTAGGCGCTCAGCTGTACTTCGAAGCAGCAGTTGCGGGCGCTATCCCCATCATTCGCCCACTGCGTGAAAGCCTTGCCGGGGACCGCGTGAAGCGCATCATGGGCATTGTGAACGGAACCACCAACTACATCTTGGACAAGATGGACACCGAAGGCGCGTCATTCGATGACGCGCTCGCGGTGGCTACAGAGCTGGGATATGCCGAAGCAGATCCCACCGCAGATGTTGATGCTTTTGACGCAGCTCAGAAGGCCTCCATCTTGGCCAGCCTCGCTTTCCACACAACTATTCCTCTGGAAAGTGTTCACCGTGAAGGAATTCGCGAGATTACAGGTAAGACGGTTGAACTTGCCAAGAAGGCTGGATACGTGGTCAAGCTTCTTGCCGTATGCGAGCGCTTGACTGATGCCGCAACTGGTGAAGAAGGTGTCTCTGCTCGCGTCTACCCTGCGTTGATTTCGCGTGAGCACCCTCTTGCTGCTGTGCACAAGGCAAATAACGCTGTCTTCGTCGAGGCAGAAGCAGCCGGCGCGCTGATGTTCTATGGCGCAGGTGCTGGCGGCCCCGAGACTGCTTCTGCAGTTCTGGGAGACCTCGTCTCTGCGGCACGCCGTCACGTCATCGGCGGCCCTGGGCTGGGTGCGTCTACGCACGCTAACCTGCCTGTGCTTCCAATCAGCGCGATCACTACCCGCTACCACGTAACGTTGTCCGTCTTTGACCGCCCAGGTGTGCTTGCTTCGGTAGCCGAAGAGTTTGCCAAGCACGGAGTTTCGGTTGAATTGGTTGAACAGGGTACATTCGGCAGCGAGGCGGTGACTGGAGAAGCGGCTGTGACGGCTACGCTAGTTATTGGCACGCACGCAGCACTTGAGTCTGATCTGGCGGCCACCGTTTCCGCTCTCGCACAGCTGGATGGCGTGAGTTCAGTGGTTTCGGTTCTACGAGTTGAAGGAGCCTAAATTGGCACACCAGTGGCGTGGAGTTCTGCCCGAATACGCAGACCGCCTGAACATTTCAGATGCAACCCCCATCATCACCTTGGGTGAAGGTGGCACGCCACTGATTGAAGCTAAGGCTCTCTCGGCTCGCACCGGTGCTCGTGTCTTCGTGAAGTACGAAGGTATGAACCCTACAGGGTCATTCAAGGACCGCGGTATGACCATGGCCATCTCCAAGGCTGTTGAGCACGGCGCTAAGGCTGTTATCTGTGCTTCCACTGGAAACACCAGTGCTTCTGCTGCAGCGTATGCAACCCACGCAGGCATCTCTGCAGCTGTGCTCATCCCAGAAGGCAAGATCTCCATGGGTAAGCTCAGCCAGGCTGTTGCCCACAATGCTGAAATCATTCAGATCGAGGGTAACTTCGATGACTGCCTAGATATTGCTCGTGACCTCGCAGAGAACTACCCCGTTCACCTGGTTAACTCGGTCAACCCTGACCGTATTGAAGGCCAGAAGACTGCTGCTTTTGAAGTTGTTGAAGTTCTTCAGGATGCTCCTGACTTCCACTTTGTTCCCGTAGGTAACGCTGGTAACTACACCGCTTACTTCCGTGGCTACAGCGAAGAGCTCGAACGTGGAGCTTCCACCAAGCTTCCTCGCATGTTCGGTTTCCAGGCAGCAGGTTCTGCACCTATTGTTCTGGGGCACCCTGTCAAGAACCCTGAAACCATTGCAAGTGCTATCCGCATCGGTAACCCAGCTTCGTGGGAGTTCGCTCTCGGTGCACGAGACACCAGCAATGGTTACTTCGGTGCCATTGACGACGCAGGAATCCTTGCTGCTCAACGCATCCTCTCCGCAGAGGTAGGCATCTTCGTCGAGCCAGCCTCCGCAATCTCTGTTGCAGGTCTTTTGGAGCGTGCCGAAAACGGTCACATTCCCGCAGGTTCAACCGTTGTCTTGACCGTGACCGGTCACGGTCTCAAGGACCCACTGTGGGCCTTGAAGAAGGCAGACGGTACTGAAGTAACCCCAACTGTTGTTCCTGTCAGCACCGAAGAGGTCGCTGGCGTACTTGGTTTGGTCAAGGGCGCTTCACACTAATGTCTTCAGGGTCCATGCAGGTGCCGGTAGGCAGAGCGGTTACCGTTCGCGTACCGGCTACTTCTGCAAACTTGGGCCCCGGGTTTGACACTCTTGGTCTGGCTTTAGGCTTCTATGACCAACTTGAGGTTTCTACCCGCTCTGAACCTGGCGCAACTGTTGAAGTCATTGGCGAAGGCTCGGTGGACAGTGCAGCTCCTGTTTCGACTGATGAATCAAACCTTGTAGTTCAGTCCATTGCTCACGCTTTCGCGCATGCGGGCGTGGCAATGCCAGGGCTGAACCTCCGAGCTCACAACCAGATCCCTCATAGCCGCGGCATGGGGTCCTCGAGTGCTGCAATTGTGTCAGGTTTGATCGCAGCTCAAGGCCTCCTTGAGGGAATCTATGACTTCGACGCTGACACCTTGTTGCGTCTTGCCACTGATCTTGAAGGCCACCCCGACAATGTCGCACCCGCGCTGTTCGGTGGCCTGACCATTGCGTGGACCACTGAAGATGGCCCACGCTGCAAGCGACTGCTTGTTCACCGTGGTGTTTCACCATTGGTGTTGGTTCCTTCGTTCACCATGTCCACTAAGCAGGCTCGCGCTCTCCAACCAGAGAGTGTTCCGCACGAAGATGCCATCTTCAACGTGTCGCGCTCTTCTTTGTTGGTTGCTGCACTTACTCAGAGCCCTGAACTGCTTTTTGAATCAACCGAAGACAAGCTTCACCAGGACTATCGTGCTGAGGCAATGCCTCAGACCAGCACACTGATCAAGCTTCTTCGCGAGCACGACTTTGCAGCGGTTGTCTCAGGTGCAGGCCCCTCGATTTTGGTTCTTTGTTCTGATCCTGCCCAGCGAGTGGAGGCAGCAAAGCTCGTTGCCAAGCACGAAGAAACACCTTGGCGAGCACTCATGCTTGCTGTGGACTTCGCAGGCGCTTCCTACGCACCTGCTGAATAACAACTTCTACGTTGTTGCTTTTCTGGCTTGGAGCCAGAAGCGCAAGGCAAGACCTATGCGGATTACTCCGCGAACTGGCGCCCACAGGATGCCCTTGTATTTCACTTGAATGAAGTGCATGGCACTTTCATGGTGAATGCGCAGCATGGTCTTCTTAATTGCCTTGGTTGATTCGCCACCGATGTGGGTAATGGAAACCTCTGGAACATAGAGGTTGGTGTAACCCAACTTGCCTAGGCGGTAACCCAGGTCTACATCTTCGAAATACATGAAGTAGCCATCATCGAAGCCACCCACTTCAGTGAAGAGATCTCTCCGAATAGCAAGACATGCACCTGAGACCCAACCGGTTGAAACGGTTTTGTCCTGAAGGTGTGCTTCGGAGAGGTAGTTCTTGGTCCACGGGTTAGAAAGCCAAATATTGGCAAAGAGTGCGTGTCCAACACCATTGCGAATGGACGGGATTGACCTAGCTGAAGGGTAAACAGACCGGTCTTCGTTGAAAATACGGGGGCCTGCTACGCCTACTGTGCTGTCTTGAACCGCGTTCTTGAGTGCGACAACAGTTTCGAGGTTTAGCTCACTATCTGGATTACACACCAGCAGAGTAGTGAACTCTGCAGGAAGTACAGGTACTGCTTTGTTGACGGCAGATCCGTAGCCCACATTCTTATCGAGCTTGAGCAAGTTGACACCGAGTTTCTTGGTGAGCTTCTCAGTAACCCCAATATCTGCAGAGTTGTTGTCCACCACGGTGATCTGGTTAGGAGAGGCAACCGACTTCACAGCGCTAGCGAGGAAGTCTGCCAACTGCGCGCTGGAGTTGTAGCTCACGGTAATGATGGCTACATCGCTAGGGGCAGTTGTGGTGGCAGTCATGAGAAATTTCCTTCCCCAGACTACAAGGGCACGCCAGAACTAGCTGGAGCTCAGCCTGGGCATGAGCAAACTGCTATTATGTAAGTGCACCGGTTGAAGTCGCGAAATCTCGCGAAAGCCTCCCGGAGCATTCACCAGTTCGATTCCGAACTTCTGTAACACCCCATTTCGCACCAGCTCCACACAGCCCACATTTTCAATGCAGTGGCTAGGAAAAGCTCGAGTGCTCAAAACTAATAAAGGAGAACTCATGTCTGAGAACTCAATCAACGAAACCCCTGCTGAAGAATCAGCACCCCGCAAGCGCACTTCTCGTCGCGCAACCGTCACCGCTCCTGTGGCATCTGCTGATGCAGTTTCTGGTGCTGTGTCGGTCAGCGCTTCTAACCACGTGAACTCTGGCGACGCCGGTGTTCCTGCGCTGGCACCTGCATTGCAGGCCAGCGCTGAGGAAGCACCTCGTCGCGGCCGTGGCCGCCCAGCGAAGAAGAGCGCAGATGCCTCTGTTGACGCGCCAGCAACCGAATCTGCTGCACCAGCAGAAGAAGGCGAAGCAGGTCCACGTCGCGGACGCGGCCGTGGCCGGAACAACGATGTTGCAGAGTCTGCAGGAGATGCAGAGCAGAACAACCCCACCGAGGGTGGATCTGAGGGCGACAACGCCGAAGGCGATCGCCCCAGCCGTAACCGCAACCGTAACCGCAACCGTCGTGACCGCAACGACCGTGGTGAAGGTGACAACGGTAACCGTAACAACGGTCCTGAGTCCGAAGGCGAAGAGCGCTTCGACCGTAATGACCGCAACAATCGCAACAACCGTCAGCGTGACCGCCGTCGCGGTGGCCGCATGGGCGATGAGGTTGAACCAGAAATTCTCGAAGACGACGTACTGATTCCTATCGCAGGTATTTTGGACGTTCTCGACAACTACGCATTCGTCCGCACTTCCGGATATCTTCCCGGAAACAACGACGTCTATGTCTCACTCGGCCAGGTAAAGAAGTACAACCTGCGCAAGGGTGACGCTGTGATTGGTTCAATCAAGCAGCCTCGCGAAGGTGAAGGCTTTGGTCGCCAGAAGTACAACGCACTGGTCAAGATTGACTCCATCAATGGCCAGACCATTGAAGAAGCAGCTACCCGTGTTGACTTCCAATCTTTGACCCCACTGTATCCTCAGGAGCGTCTGCGTCTGGAGACTGAGTCTTCCAAGATCACTGGTCGCATCATTGACTTGGTTTCTCCCATTGGTAAGGGCCAGCGTGGTCTGATTGTTGCGCCACCAAAGGCGGGCAAGACCATCGTGATGCAGCAGATTGCGAACGCAATCGCTCAGAACAACCCTGAGGTTCACCTCATGGTTGTTCTCGTCGACGAGCGTCCCGAAGAAGTCACTGACATGGAGCGCACCGTCAAGGGCGAAGTTATTGCTTCCACCTTTGACCGTCCCGCAGAAGACCACACCATGGTGGCAGAGCTCGCTATCGAGCGCGCGAAGCGCCTCGTCGAGCTCGGTCAGGATGTTGTTGTTCTCCTTGACTCGATCACTCGCTTGGGCCGTGCCTACAACCTGGCAGCACCTGCTTCTGGTCGTATCCTTTCTGGTGGTGTGGACGCAGCTGCGCTCTACCCACCCAAGAAGTTCTTCGGTGCTGCACGCAACATTGAGAACGGTGGCTCGCTGACCATCATTGCTTCCGCACTGGTTGAGACCGGTTCGAAGATGGACGAAGTCATCTTCGAAGAGTTCAAGGGCACCGGCAACATGGAGCTTCGCCTTTCTCGTGTACTGGCTGACAAGCGCATCTTCCCTGCGGTAGATGTGAACGCTTCTGGTACTCGCCGTGAAGAGATGCTGATGGGTGCTGACGAAGTCAAGGTCACTTGGAAGCTTCGCCGCGCACTGGCAGGTCTCGATACTCAACAGGCGCTGGAAAGTGTTGTGGGCAAGCTCAAGGAGACTGCAACCAACGTTGAGTTCCTGATGCTGATGCAGAAGTCCAACGTCTCCAAGGAGGACTAAGCCGTGCTTTCTTCTGTACAAGGCCTTCTCGCCGAGTACGAAGAGCTGCAGGTTCAGCTCTCCGACCCGGCCGTGCACGCTGACGCTGCACGTTCGAAGAAGCTCAACCGTCGTTATGCCGAGCTCAGTCAGATCAAGGCAGCTTATGAGCAGCTGACCTCACTTGAGGAAGATCTAGCCGCTGCTAAAGAACTAGCAAAAGAAGACGAAGCTTTCGCTGCTGAAATTCCTGGACTTGAGGAAGCTATTCCTGGAGCTCAAGAGAAGCTGCGCCGTCTGCTGATCCCACGTGACCCTGATGATGGCCGTGACGTCATCATGGAAATCAAGGGTGGTGAAGGTGGTGCTGAAAGCCAGCTCTTCGTTGCTGACCTTCTGCGCATGTATCTGCACTACGCCGAGTCCAAGGGGTGGAAGACCGAAGTGCTCGACAAGACCGAATCCGACCTTGGTGGTTACAAGGACGTTCAAGTTGCCATCAAGGGCAACTCGAACGACCCAGCACAGGGTGTCTGGGCACACCTGAAGTATGAAGGTGGCGTGCACCGCGTTCAGCGTGTGCCCGCAACCGAGTCTCAAGGTCGTATCCACACCTCTGCTGCAGGTGTGTTGGTCTTCCCCGAAGTTGATGAGCCTGAAGAAGTGCAGATCAACCAGAACGACCTCAAGATTGATGTCTATCGATCAAGTGGCCCTGGTGGTCAGTCCGTGAACACCACTGACTCCGCCGTTCGTATTACCCACCTTCCCACGGGAATCGTGGTGTCGATGCAGAACGAAAAGAGCCAGCTGCAGAACCGTGAAGCCGGTATGCGTGTGCTTCGTGCACGTATCCTTGCTCGTCAGCAGGAAGAAGCTGCAGCGGAAGCAAGCGCGGCTCGTAAAGAACAGATCCGCACTGTGGACCGTTCAGAGCGTATTCGTACCTACAACTTCCCAGAAAACCGTATTGCTGACCACCGCACTGGTTACAAGTCTTACGACCTTGACCGTGTGATGGATGGGGCTATTGAGCCTGTGATTCAGTCATGCATCTCGGCGGACGAAGAATCGCGCTTGGCTGCTTTGGGCGACCAAAACTAGTTCAGAACTAGACTCAAATCATGTCTGCAAGCGATGCAATGACACCGATTCTTTTCTCGGTGCCATTTCGCGCGCCTGCAGCACCAGGAAACCTCGCAGCGGTCATCGCGTCAGATCATGTCCATGGTGATGGTCCTTTCACGAAGTCTGCATCGGCAAAATTAGTTGAGCTCACGGGTTCACCTTCGGTTCTGCTGACTACTTCAGGTACTGCTGCTCTAGAGATGGCTGTTCGTCTTCTGGGTATTGGCGAAGGCGATGAGGTTATTGTTCCGAGCTTTACTTTCTCTTCAGGTGCAGCTTCTATCGTTGCTGCCGGGGGAGTGCCTGTCTTTGTTGACATCGAGGGTGACAGCGGAAACGTAGACCCGGCACAGGTTGAAGCTGCGATTACGCCCAAAACCAAGGCTATCTCTGTCATGCACTACGGCGGTGTTCCAGCGGACATGGACGCCATCATGGCGATCTCACGAAAGCACAACATTCCTGTCATCGAAGACAATGCTCACGGTCTGGCAGTGAAGTCAAGGTTCGGTGCTCTCGGAACCATTGGTTCTGTAGCTATCCAGAGTTTCCATGACACCAAGAATGTTCACTGCGGTGAAGGTGGTGCAGTTCTAATCAACGATGCTACGTTGACAGAACCTGCAGAAATCATGCGAGAAAAGGGAACTAACCGTTCCAAGTTCCTTCGCGGCCAGGTGGACAAATACACCTGGGTGGATTGGGGTTCCAGTTATCTTCCCTCAGAGTTGAATGCAGCTGTGCTCGACGCCCAGCTGGATGCCTTTGAGGGCATCCAGGAGCGTCGATTCCAGATTTGGAACACCTACGCGGCTGAACTTTCACAGTGGGCCATGGACCTTGGTGGCTCTGTGATGAACCCCGCAGAGGGTGAGCACGCAGCTCACGTCTTCTTCGTCCTGATGCCTAACCAAGAAGTGCGTGATGCACTGCTGGAACACTTACGCGCGCATGGCGTTATTGGCACTTTCCACTATGTGCCCTTGCACTCCAGCCCAGCAGGTCAGAAGTATGGCCGAACTGTGGGGTCCATGGAGAAGACAGATTCTTTCGCTGGTCGTCTAGCCCGTTTGCCCTTGTGGCCAGGCATGACAGTTGAACAAGTGGCATATGTCATCGAGACCGTGAAGGCATTCCGCCCCTAATGTCAGTGCTCAAACGTGCTTCTGACATGCTCAAGTATGAGGGCGTGAAGTCCACTGCATGGCGTGGGGCGAAGTGGTTGACCTCGAGGTCAAATCCCTTCGAAGAAGTACCTCTAGCAACAGTGTTCAAACAAGATGTTCTGGCCGTGGACTGGACACAAGATCGCGACTTCAAAGCTGAAAAGCCTGTCAAACCCGGCGGCAAGCCTCAAATTGCCTGGGTTATTTCTCCTCCGGGACGCTCCAGCGGCGGACACCAGAATGCCTACTTGTTCATGGAATTCTTAGAGCAAGCAGGCTACGAAATCACGATCTTTTTGTATTCAGCAGGTGCCTATCCCAAGGTGAGTGTTGAAGGTGTCAAGCACATGCTTTCCACCAACTCGGGCTATCCCAAGCTCAACGCTGAGTACCGGATGTATGACCCAGAAACGGGTCTGACGGGTGACTTTGACGTCATTGTGGCAACCGACTGGGCAACTGCCTATGCTGCGTGGCGATATAAACGCAACATCCCCAGGATTTATTGGGTTCTCGACTTTGAACCCTACTTCTTCCCAGCAGGTCCTGACTATGTTGTGGCAGAAAACTCTTATCGCTTGGGATACCACGGAATCACGATCGGTTCGTGGCTTGCCGCGAAGCTGAAGCGTGATTACGGCATGCCGACGGACTTTTATGAATATGCCGTAGATGCTGCTCGCTACACCCGCACCAACGATGCCAAGCGCAATGAAATCTTGTTTTATGCCCGCCCCACGACTCCACGTCGTGGCACAGAGTTTGGACTTCTAGTTCTGGAAGAAGTTCACCGCCGCCGCCCTGACATCGTTATCAACATTGCTGGCTGGGATATGTCTAAGGCGGGAATTGAATTCCCGTTTGTAAACCACGGAACATTGCAGGTTTCACAGCTTCCAGAGCTTTATAACCGCTGTGGTGCTGCACTCGTGCTGTCGCTGACGTGTATGTCGTTGCTTCCGTTGGAAGTCATGGCCTGTGGCGTTGTTCCTGTAGTCAACGATGGTGAAAACACCCGTATGACTCTGCGAGATGACCCACGTATTGAGTTTGTGCCCATGTCTCCTGCACTCATGGCTGACCGCATCATTGCTGCTCTTGATCGCCCCGATCAGGTTGAATACTCACGCTCGCTGGCGAAGTCCGCAGAGGGTGGGTCCTGGAATGACGCTGGCTCTCAGGTTGTGGCCATGTTCGACAAAATCATCAAGCGCAAGAAGAAGTAATGCCCCTCGTTACTCCAGAGGATAAGAAGACGGTTGATTCAACCGTCTTCATTCCTACCTTCAACGGTGAGAAATATCTTGATCGACTACTTCACGCCGTTGAGTCTCAGGACTTTGCAGGCAACTTTGAAATCCTCATCATCGACTCGGGTTCCAGTGATGCCACCCTCGACATCATTGGCACACACCCAGCAGTTCGACTCGTTGAGATACCTGGTTCAGAGTTTGGTCACGGCAAGACGCGTAACTTGGCTGCCAAGCTGGCCCGTGGAACGAACATTGCCTATTTGAGCCATGATGCGATCCCTGCAAAAAACACATGGCTTACCAACATCACAGCCCCGCTAGATCCTCAGGGATTGGACTGTGTTGGAGTGGTGGGCAAACACATTGCCAGGTCGAACTGCTCACCATTGCTCAAGTATGAAATTGACGGAGTATTCAGGTCCTGCGGCCCTGACGGTGAGACCACCGTGATTGATGGTGCGTTGTCAAAGACCCATGAGCTCACTCCAGGTGAGTTGTTCTACTCCGATGTGAACTCTGCTACCCGCCGAGACTTCTTACTGAACGTGATTTCCTATCGTGATGTGAATTACTCAGAAGACATGGCATTTGCTCGGGATCTGTTGGAAGCTGGTTACCGCAAGGCGTATGCAGCAACAGCAATTGTTGAACACTCAAACGATGTGACTTTTAGCGAATACGGCAAACGCATCTTTGATGAAAACCTTGGCATGCGTCGCGTGGGAGAAGGACGCCAGTCATTGTCCTGGATTCAAGCCAAACTTCGCGCCGTGAGAGATGTGTTGGTGTGTTGGGGCAAGATTCTTCGAGATAGCGATTACAGCTTTTGGGCCAAAGTGCACTGGATGTGTGTGAACCCTGCCTATGCCTGGACAAAGTGGGTGAATATTCACCGCGCACTCAACGTTTCGCTGGATGACCACAAGAAGATTGCGAAGTATTCGCTCGAAGCTTCGCGTGCCTAGAAGGTTTATCTCTTAGATAAACATCGCGGGGTCAACCCACGCGCGACCACTGTCTTCAACAGCCTCACCAGGAACAGCAACCTTGCCATTGCGTGGCTTAGCAATACCTGGGATGCCCACAACTTGCGAGTCTGCTGGCACATCCTTCACCACAACAGCATTGGCGCCAATGGCGCTGTTGTGGCCAACAGTGAGTGGGCCCAGAATCTTGGCGCCAGCACCAATAGTGACGTTGTTTTCTATGGTGGGGTGGCGCTTACCCTGCGCAAGTGAACGCCCACCAAGTGTGACGCCGTGATAAATCATCACGTCGTCACCGATCTCTGCAGTTTCACCAATGACCACGCCCATGCCGTGGTCAATGAAGAAGCGACGCCCAATGGTGGCACCTGGGTGAATTTCTACACCGGTCCAAAAGCGTGTGCATTGTGATCCCACGCGGGCTATGAACTTGAATCCGTGATTCCAGAGCCAGTGGTGCAAGCGATGTGCCCAGACAGCATGAAGACCTGAGGCAACAACCCACGTCTCAAACGACGAGCGTGCTGCTGGGTCGTGTGAGCGCGCGTTGGCGATGTCTTCACGGATATTGAGCATAAGAACTACAAGGCTACCGAATGCTGGAGTATTCCCCGAACACGACAGAAGCCGCACAGCTGATGCTGAGCGGCTTCTGTTCACCTTGGTGAGGGATTAGTCCTTGAAAGGTTCCCACAGTGCGGTGGAGACGTAGCGCTCGCCATAGTCGCAGACGATGGCGACGATGGTCTTGCCTGCGTTCTCTGGGCGCTTGGCAACCTGAGATGCTGCATAGAAGATAGCTCCGGTGGAGATACCAGCCAAGATGCCCTCTTCTGCTGCGAGGCGGCGTGCGTACTCAATCGACTGGTCGAAGTTTACGTCGAAGACCTCGTCGTAGACGGTGGTGTCGAGGATGGGTGGTACGAAGTTCGCACCGATTCCCTGGATCTTGTGAGGGCCAGGTGCTCCACCGTTGAGGATGGGGGACTCTTCAGGCTCAACAGCAATGATCTGGATGTTGGGGTTGAGTTCCTTCAGGCGTGATCCGGTACCAGTGATGGTTCCACCGGTACCAACACCTGCAATGAAGATGTCTACCTTGCCGTCAGTGTCTGCCCAGATTTCTTCAGCAGTGGTGGCGCGGTGAATTGCAGGGTTGGCTGCGTTCTCGAACTGGCGAGCCAGGATTGCACCGGGGGTGTTAGCCACGATCTCTTCAGCGCGAGAAACAGCACCGCGCATACCCTCAGAACCGGGAGTGAGGACAACTTCTGCGCCGTATGCGCGCACCAGCACGCGGCGCTCGATGCTCATGGTCTCTGGCATGGTCAAGATGACCTTGTAGCCGCGAGCAGCACCCACGAGTGCAAGAGCGATACCGGTGTTTCCGGAGGTTCCCTCCACGATGGTTCCACCTGGCTTGAGTTCACCAGACTTCTCGGCAGCGTCAATGATTGCCTTACCCAGGCGGTCCTTAACGGAGTTGCCGGGGTTGTAGAACTCGAGCTTGGCGTAAACCGTGGCTCCAGCGCCTTCGGTTAGACGGTTGATGCGTACCAGCGGAGTGTTGCCGGTGACGTCAGTGATGTTGTCATACAGACGAGCCACGATGAACCTGTTTCTCTATAGATGGGGTGGTACTAAAGCGTTCTTTGATTATGTGGCACGCACACACAACACACCTAGTTCTGTTACGTTCAAAGACATTATGAATTCTTCTGCGCATGCCGACGACATTGCCCTGGCTGACCTTCGTCAGTGGGCAATGTCGTCTTTGAGTTCTGCAGGGATTCTCGAATCGGATGTGGATGCCGAGCTGCTCATTGGTCACGTGCTGGGTTTGAGTAGGGGAGAAGTCGCTTCCAAGCTCGTAACCGGCTTTGTCGTACCGGGTGAATCTGCTGTGGCAATTCGCCAGCTGGTAGACCGCCGTGCTGGGCGTGAGCCTTTGCAACACATCTTGGGGGTCGCCTGGTTTAGGTCATTGACGCTTCAGGTTGGCCCAGGCGTCTTTGTTCCGCGCCCAGAAACGGAACAACTTGCCGGAATGGCGATTGATGCACTGCGTTCTCTGGCGGATCCTTCACCCATTGGTGTGGATTTGGGAACAGGCTCAGGTGCGATTGCTCTAGCCATGGCAACTGAGGTTCCCCACGCCCAGATTTATGCCGTGGAGAAAAGCCCAGAAGCTTTGCCCTGGACGAGTAAGAACTTCAGCGCACTCGGTGGCCATAACGCTCACCTGGTTCCTGGTGACTTGGCTGGAGAAGAGTTGTTGTCCACGTTCCCTGAGCTGGAAGGCTCGGTAGCAGTAATTGCTTCTAATCCTCCCTACATTCCAGTTGGCGCTATTCCTCGCGATCTTGAGGTGCAATTGTTTGACCCTGCCCTTGCTTTATATGGAGGCCAGGACGGACTCGACGTTGTTCGCCAGGTGTCACAGGTTGCTCTTGTTCTTGGACGCCCTGGTACTCAGCTCATGCTTGAACACGGTGAATTACAGGGCGCAGATATTCGAGAAATTCTCAGCGCGGATGGCTGGAGGGCAACCGCCACACATCGCGACCTCACCGGTCGCGACCGCTACACCACTGCAACCCGCCCGTAGACTAAATGCGTTATGTCTCGCATCTATGACTGCTCGGATAATTCCGAACTCCTAACCGGTATGCGGCTTGCTCGGCAAGCCGTCGCCAAGGGGCAGTTAGTTGTAATTCCCACAGACACCGTCTATGGCGTGGGGGCAAATGCATTCAGTCCAGAAGCAGTGCAACTTCTTCTGGAAGCTAAGGGTCGTGGTCGCCAGTCACCACCACCGGTGTTGATGCCTTCGTCAGCAACTATGGATGGTCTGGCGCAAAACATTCCTGACCAGGTTCGTGCTTTGGCGGATGCTTTCTGGCCCGGTGGTCTCACCATCGTGTTGGAAGCACAGCCTTCCCTTGCCTGGGATCTGGGTGACACCAATGGCACGGTTGCCGTGCGTGTTCCAGCACACCCTGTTGCTCTCGAACTTCTCGCTGAGACGGGGCCTTTGGCCGTGTCCTCGGCAAACCTGACTGGCCAACCTGCAGCAACTACTGCTGCTGGTGCTCATGACCAACTTGGTGCTCGCGTGGAGGTTTACCTCGACGGGGGAGAAGCAACCGAAGGAATGGCGTCGACCATCATTGATGCCACTGCTCTTTCACGTGGTGCTGGTGGTATTCGCATTCTTCGTGACGGTGTCGTTAGTGCTGCGCAATTGCGCGAGGTTATTGGAGATGCTCTCGAGCCCTCGACAGATGCGGTGGGCTAGCTCATGTTGATGCTGGCCTTGATGGCTTTTGCCTCGGCAGTGGTGACCTTTGGGTTTTCCTATGTCATTCGCCGATTGAGCCTCAAATACAAGCTTTATCCCAAGATCCGCGAACGTGACGTTCACACCCGCCCCACCCCTCGTTTGGGTGGCGTGGCAATGTTTTTGGGAATCGTTATTTCGTTTGCTGTTGCCAGTCAAATCCCATTCTTTAAAGTTATTTTTGCTGACCCTGGGCCAGTCTGGGCAATCATGGGCGGCGCATTTCTGATTGTTGTTATTGGTGTACTCGATGACATATGGGATCTGGACTGGACAATCAAGCTGGCAGCTCAGTTGGGTGTGGCAGCACTTGTTGCCTGGCAGGGTGTTCAGATTTTGTCGCTGCCTATTGGTGGCATCACAGTGGGTTCTCCCACCATGTCATTCCTCATTACAATCTTTGCGATTGTATTAGTGATGAATGCCGTGAACTTTATTGACGGACTTGATGGTCTGGTAGCAGGTGTCTCGCTGATTTCTAATGGCGTCTTCCTGATTTATAGCTACTTGCTAGCCCGTGAAACCAGCCCCTCCAATTACTTCAACCTCGCGTCACTGATTGCTGCTGTATTGGTTGGTGCGTGTGCTGGGTTCTTGCCATTTAACTGGCATCGTGCGCGCCTGTTCATGGGAGATGCCGGCTCCATGCTGGTGGGTCTCCTCATGGCGGTGGCCGGTATTGCAGTGACTGGGCAGATTGACCCTGGACAAGTAAACCCAGATGGCTTGGGTAAGTCTCAGTTGCTTCCTGCGTTCTTGCCCATCATGCTTCCCTTTGCCATCTTGCTGTTGCCATTGGCTGACTTCTCACTTGCTGTGCTGCGCCGCGTAAGTGCTGGAAAGTCTCCCTTTACGGCAGACCGCAAGCACTTACACCACCGCTTGCTGGATATGGGCCACTCCCACCTCCAGGCAGTGCTCATTCTTTACAGCTGGACAGCGGTGGTCTCTATCGGCTTCCTGCTGTTCTTTATTGTGAAGCCCTATGCCATTGCCGTGGTGTTCTTGATCGTAGGAACCATTGTCAGTGCCGTGTTGACCATCCTGCCTTTGACCAGGCGCCAGCGGGTGGAGAAGACGATTCAGTCGCTCAAGAACGATGCCGTCTTGGCCGAATATGACCCACTCGATGCAGCCAGTAACAAGTTTGCAGACGATGTTCCCGTTCCTGCCGAGGAAGTTATTGCTGGTGCTACCGGCCAGATTGATCTGGGTGGAATTGTGAAACGTGGTTCTGCCAAGAATGCTGCACCTAAGTTTTCTGCACCTAATTTTGCTGATGAGAAAGAAACCGACAAGTAGTGATGACTAATCCCGAAACTGCACGCGTATTGCCACCTGGAGTGCCTAGCTCTGTTCCTGTGCTCAAGCGAACCCTGGCCTATGGTTTCGCTTTCGCCGCAGCGATAGCTGTGGTGGGCGGGGTCATTGGCCTGCTCGTTGCTGGGCCGATAGCGGCGTGGAGCGCAGTTATCGGTGCCGTGATGGCAGGTGTGTTCTTAGGAATCACGGCGCTGAGTATCTTGATCGCTGTGCGTTACGACATCGTGGCGTTTTTCGGAATTGTGCTGGGTGCGTGGTTGCTGAAGTTCGTCGCCTTCATCGTGGTGGCGCTGGCACTGCGCGACCAGCCCTGGATCAACCCGACTGCGCTGTTCTTATCTCTCATTGCCGGCGTGATTTCATCCCTGGTGGTGGATGTGGTGGTTGTGATGAAGACGCGTATGCCCTACGTGTCTGACCCCAAGAACTAGGTAATTAATTCCATATTTCTTAGTCAGAAATAACAATGCCCAGACTTTGTCTGGGCATTTGTTTTGTTACTTTCTGGCAGGTCATGCGGGGGAGTATTTCCGCTGAGCGGTAAGTAGTTTTTAGATTGGGTCAGCGGCGGTTTTTCCCTGTAAAGTCTTGAGTAATCCCTCGCACCAATTGCGGATCATTCAGTCACGTTTCGACAACGAAGCCAAACGAGAGTGAACTGCTGGGGGATCCGCATGTTCGTCGTCGCGAGAGCAGAAGCTCCACGCCCCGAAACAGGAGATAGCGCTGCTAGTAAACGCTGTAACCACGCTCGTCACCTCGACAGAGGGCGACTCGAGCTTTCACGGGCCCTCGATCGCCGAATTCTTCCCACCCGCGATCTTCTTCGCAGGAACCCCTTTTGAGATCAACCGAATCATCCTGATTCGTTTCATTCTCGCAGCTGTGCTGATCCTGCTGTTCTGGTTGGGTACTCGCAACATGAAGCTTGTTCCTTCCAAGGGACAGTCTCTGGCAGAAATGGCGTTGGACGTTGTTCGAGTCAACATTGCTGAAGACCTGCTGGGCAAGAAGGACGGAAAGCGCTTCCTTCCGCTGTTGACCGCCATCTTCTTCACCGTGCTGGCCATGAACATTCCCGGTATCTTCCCTGGATTCAACGTTGCCGGTTCGTCACTGGTTGGTTTGCCACTGACTCTGGCCGTTGTTGCCTATGTCACCTTCATCTACGCAGGTTTGAAGAAGCACCCCGGTGCATTCCTGAAGAACTCGTTCTTCCCACCCGGAGTGCCCTGGCCTATCTACTTCATCGTGACTCCGATTGAGTTCTTCTCGATCTTCATCCTGCGCCCCATCACGCTGGCCCTTCGTCTTCTGATGAACATGGTTGCTGGCCACCTGCTCTTGGTTCTGTGCTTCTCCGCCACCTCGTTCTTCCTGTTTGAGACCGACGGTGCGTGGAAGGCATTCAGCCTTGGAACGTTTGCTTTCGGTTTCATCTTCTCGGGATTCGAAATCCTGGTTGCTGTGCTTCAGGCATACGTCTTCACCCTGCTTACAACGGTCTACATCCAGCTCGCGCTGGCTGAGGAACACTAACGGGTCTGGCATCCGCCAGTCTCGACCACACGGAAGGAAACAATCGTGGACGCAACATCGGTTCTCGCCGAAATCAACGGCAACATTGCCACCGTCGGCTACGGTCTCGCAGCCATCGGCCCCGCTATCGGCGTAGGTATCGTCGTCGGCAAGACCATCGAGTCGGTTGCACGCCAGCCTGAGCTCGCAGGTCGTCTTCAGGTTCTGATGTACCTGGGTATCGCATTTACCGAGGCACTTGCCTTCATCGGTATCGCTACCTACTTCATCTTCACCAACTAGTCACTTACCCGCGTTCGACACGGAGGCATCATGCTTCAGGCACTTATCGCTTCAGAGGAAATTCAGAACCCTCTGTTGCCAGCACCAGCTGACCTTTTGTGGTCCGCTGTTGTCTTCGCGATTATCCTCATCTTCTTCTGGAAGAAGGTTCTGCCCAACGTCTCAGCCATGCTCGAGGCACGTGGTGCTGCAATCGAAGGAAACATCGAGAAGGCAGATGCTGCTCAGCGCGAAGCTGAAGAAGCCCTTGCGAAGTACACCGCTCAGCTCGCTGAAGCGCGTGCAGAGGCAGGCAAGATCCGCGACGCTGCACGTGCAGACGGCGCCAAGATCGTGACTGAGGCTAAGGAAAGCGCATCAACCGAGGCAGCTCGCATTACTGCGACCGCTAAGGCTCAGATCGAAGCAGAGCGCCAGAGCGCACTCGTTTCGCTCAAGAGCGAGGTTGGCACGCTGGCCATCGACCTGGCTTCTGGTGTTATCGGTGAGGCTCTCACCGACGACAAGAAGTCCAAGGCACTGGTTGACCGATTCCTTGCTGACCTCGAAAAGTCGGAGAAGGCAGCTAAGTAATGGGTAGCGCAAGCAGACACGCAATCACCAGCTCCAAGGCAGCCCTTGCTGGCTTGGGAGCTAAGGCAAACCTGGCATTGGGCGAGCAGCTCTTTGCTGCTGGTCGTGCCTTCGCTGAGTCTGCCCAACTGCGCGCCGTGCTGGCTGACCCTGCAGTTTCTGACGCTGACAAGACCGCTCTGCTGAGCAAGGTCTTCGGCAAGGGATTGGATGCCACTGCATCCAAGCTGCTGGGACAGATCGTCTCCAACCGCTGGTCGAGCCAGGATGACCTGCTCGCCGGTGTCGAAGAAATCGCTATCCGTGCTGCTGTGTCGGGTGCCAAGAAGACTGAAGCTGTAGACGCTGAGCTGTTCGCGTTCTCTCGTGCCGTGTCGAGCGACGCAGAACTCGAGCTCAGCATCGGCTCCAAGCTTGGTAACCCCGAAGCAAAAGCAGCACTTGTGAAGAAGCTCCTCAAGGGCAAGGCCTCGGCAGCAACGATTGCCATCGTCTCTGCTCTTGTGCAGCAGCCTCGTGGTCGCCGCATTGGCGCACTGCTCTCCTATGCAGCAGATGTTGTTGCAGACCAGGCAGGCGCCTCCATTGCAACCGTGACCAGTGCGCAGCCTATTGCTGCAGCGCAGCTGTCCAGCCTGGGCAAGTCCCTGGCAAAGGTCTACGGACGCGAGCTCAACATCAACCTCGTCATTGACCCCTCGATTATCGGTGGCCTGCGTGTGCAGGTTGGCGATGACGTGATCGATGGCTCCGTTTCGTCCCGTATTCAAGAACTACGACTCCAGCTCGCTGGATAAGCGAAGTAAGACTTCACCAAACCCTCTCAGTCAACCGGCTGAACCAGACAAGGAAAACACAATGGCAGAACTCACGATCAGCCCCAACGAGATCCGCGACGCTCTCAAGGACTTCGTTTCTTCCTACAAGCCCACCAAGGCTTCGAAGACCGAAGTTGGCCACGTCATCGACGCAGCCGACGGTATCGCACACGTTGAGGGCCTGCCCGGTGTGATGGCTAACGAGCTCATCCGCTTCGCAGATGGCACTCTTGGTCTCGCCCTGAACCTCGACGAGAACGAGATCGGTGTTGTTGTCCTCGGTGAGTTCACCGGCATCGTTGAAGGTATGGAAGTAACTCGCACTGGCGAGGTTCTCTCCGTACCTGTCGGCGAAGGCTACCTCGGCCGCGTGGTTGACCCACTGGGTAACCCCATCGATGGTCTGGGAGACATCAAGAAGATTGAGGGTCGTCGTGCTCTCGAGCTCCAGGCTCCTGGCGTTATGCAGCGTAAGTCGGTGCACGAGCCCATGCAGACCGGTATCAAGGCTATTGACGCCATGATCCCAGTAGGTCGTGGACAGCGTCAGCTCATCATTGGTGACCGTCAGACCGGTAAGACCGCTATTGCGATCGACACCATCATCAACCAGAAGGCTAACTGGGAGTCCGGTGACGTCAACAAGCAGGTTCGCTGCATCTACGTTGCCATTGGTCAGAAGGGTTCGACCATTGCTGCTGTGAAGGGCGCACTGGAAGACGCTGGCGCAATGGAGTACACCACCATCGTGGCTGCTCCTGCATCAGACCCCGCAGGTTTCAAGTACCTTGCTCCTTACACCGGTTCTGCCATTGGTCAGCACTGGATGTACGGCGGCAAGCACGTTCTCATCATTTTCGATGACCTCTCCAAGCAGGCTGAGGCTTACCGTGCCGTATCGCTGCTTCTGCGTCGCCCACCAGGACGTGAAGCATACCCCGGTGACGTGTTCTACTTACACTCCCGTCTGCTCGAGCGTTGTGCAAAGCTCTCTGATGAGCTCGGCGCAGGTTCGATGACCGGTCTTCCCATCATCGAGACCAAGGCAAACGACGTCTCGGCATACATCCCCACCAACGTGATCTCGATCACCGACGGTCAGATCTTCCTTCAGTCCGACCTGTTCAACGCGAACCAGCGTCCAGCTGTTGACGTAGGTATCTCCGTTTCCCGTGTGGGTGGTGACGCTCAGGTCAAGTCGATCAAGAAGGTCTCCGGTACCTTAAAGCTCGAATTGGCTCAGTACCGCTCACTCGAGGCATTCGCGATGTTCGCATCCGACCTCGACGCAGCAAGCCGTCGTCAGCTGGCACGTGGTGCTCGTCTGACCGAGCTTCTCAAGCAGCCTCAGTACACCCCATACCCCGTTGAAGACCAGGTTGTCTCCATCTGGGCTGGTACCACTGGCAAGCTCGATGAGGTTCCCGTTGAGGACATCCTGCGCTTTGAGCGTGAGTTCCTCGACTACCTGGGACGTAAGACCAAGGTACTCACCACCCTGCGCGAGACCAACGTGCTCGATGACAAGACTGTGGAAGACCTCGAGAAGGCTGTTGTTGCCTTCAAGAAGGAATTCCAGGCAGGCGACGGTTCTTCACTGGCTTCGGTTGGTAAAGAAGAGTTCACCGCTATCGACGAAGCAGACGTCAAGCAGGAAAAGATCGTCAAGAAGAAGCGCTAAGCGCCTTCTTCACTGACATCAACCACCTTTTAGAGAAACCACAGGAGAGACATGGGAGCGCAACTTCGGGTCTATAGGCAGAAAATTCGTTCTGCCCAGACGACCAAGAAGATCACGCGTGCAATGGAGCTGATCTCTGCCTCGCGCATTCAAAAAGCACAGGCACGTGTGATGCAGTCCACGCCCTACTCGCGTGCGATTACTCGCGCCGTGTCGGCTGTTGCCACGTATTCCAACGTGTCACACATCCTCACCACCGAGCCTGAGAAGATCCAGCGCGCAGCAATTGTGATTCTGGCTTCTGACCGCGGTCTTGCTGGTGCTTTCAGCTCACAGGTTCTTCGTGAATCTGAGCAGCTGGCTGAGCTTCTGCGCGAGCAGGGCAAGGAAGTTGTCTACTTCCTGGTTGGCCGTAAGGCAAACGCCTACTTCTCCTTCCGTCAGCGTCCAGCTGAGCGTGTATGGACCGGTGGCACTGACCAGCCCGTATTCGAAACCGCTCAGGAAATCGCTGGCGCTGTTCTCGAAAGTTTCCTGCGCGACTACGCAGACGGTGGTGTCGACGAGATTCACGTTGTCTACAACCGTTTCGTTTCCATGGTTTCTCAGGTTCCTCACGTTGTTCGCATGCTTCCTTTGGAAGTTGTCGAAGGCGTGGACGAGCCCGGTGAAGACGAGGTTCTTCCTCTCTACGAGTTCGAACCCGAAGCTGACAAGGTACTGGACGCTCTGCTTCCTGTGTACATCGAGAGCCGCATCTACAACGCCATGTTGCAGTCTGCTGCCTCTGAGCACGCAAGCCGTCAGCGCGCGATGAAGTCTGCAAGCGACAACGCAGACAAGCTCATCCGCGACTACACCCGTCTGGCGAACAACGCTCGTCAGTCCGAGATCACCCAGCAAATTTCCGAAATCGTTGGTGGCGCCGACGCCCTGTCGTCCGCCAAGTAACACAGACTTTCCAAACCCGGTAAGAGAGAAGAAGAGCAATGGCAGCAGCACCCGCTACTAAGGCTAAGACCCCCGCAAAGGCAGCACCTGCTAAGAAAGCAGCGGCTCCTAAGAAGGCAGCAACCGCAACCGGTCGCATCGCCCGCGTGAACGGTCCCGTCGTCGACATCGAGTTCCCACACGACTCGATCCCCGGCATCTACAACGCCCTGGAGACCACGGTCGTCATCGGCGCTGAGAGCACCAAGCTCGTACTCGAGGTTGCCCAGCACCTCGGTGACGACCTCGTGCGCGCCATTGCCCTCAAGCCCACCGACGGTCTCGTGCGCGGCCAGGAAGTCACCGACACCGGTGCTCCAATCTCCGTGCCCGTGGGTGACGTCACCAAGGGTAAGGTTTTCAACGTCACCGGTGACATCCTCAACGGAAACCCTGGCGACAAGGTTGAAATCAAGGAGCGCTGGCCCATCCACCGCACCCCACCTGCATTCGACCAGCTCGAGTCCAAGACTCAGCTCTTCGAAACCGGTATCAAGGTCATCGACCTGCTGACCCCCTACGTTCAGGGTGGAAAGATCGGTCTGTTCGGTGGTGCTGGTGTGGGTAAGACCGTTCTGATTCAGGAAATGATTCAGCGTGTAGCTCAGGACCACGGTGGTGTATCGGTATTCGCCGGTGTGGGTGAGCGTACCCGTGAAGGTAACGACCTGATCCACGAAATGGAAGAAGCAGGCGTCTTCGACAAGACCGCTCTCGTCTTCGGCCAGATGGATGAGCCACCAGGAACCCGTCTTCGTGTAGCACTGTCTGCTCTGACCATGGCGGAATACTTCCGTGACGTTCAGAAGCAGGACGTTCTGCTCTTCATCGACAACATCTTCCGTTTCACCCAGGCAGGTTCTGAGGTTTCGACCCTTCTCGGCCGTATGCCTTCAGCTGTGGGTTACCAGCCCAACCTGGCTGACGAAATGGGTATCCTCCAGGAGCGCATTACCTCAACCCGTGGTCACTCGATTACCTCGCTGCAGGCTATCTACGTTCCTGCGGATGACTACACCGACCCCGCTCCTGCGACCACCTTCGCACACCTCGATGCAACCACCGAGCTTTCTCGTGAAATCGCATCGAAGGGTCTCTACCCAGCTGTGGACCCACTGACGTCGACTTCTCGAATCATGGACCCTCGCTACTTAGGTGAAGACCACTACCGCGTTGCGACCACCGTGAAGGCAATCCTCCAGAAGAACAAGGAACTCCAGGAAATCATCGCGATTTTGGGTGTTGACGAGCTCTCTGAAGAAGACAAGATCACTGTTGCCCGCGCACGTCGCATCCAGCAGTTCCTGTCTCAGAACACCTACATGGCGAAGAAGTTCACCGGTGTTGAAGGTTCGACCGTTCCTCTCAAGGACACCATCGAGTCCTTCGATGCCATTGCACGTGGTGACTTTGACCACGTTGCAGAGCAGGCCTTCTTCAACGTTGGTGCTATCTCCGATGTTGAAGAGCAGTGGGCAAAGATCCAGAAGGAAAACGGCTAATCATGGCTTCTTCTCTCCTTCAGGTCAGCGTCGTAGCTGCCGACCAGGAAGTCTGGTCTGGCGCAGCCACTATGGTTGTTGCCAAGACCAGCGAGGGCGAGATCGGTATCCTTCCAGGACACGAACCCATGCTGGCAATCCTTGCCGGCGGTGAAGTTCGTGTCACCACTGAGGACGGCTCGAAGATCACCGCTAACGCAGCAGGTGGTTTCCTCTCGGTCGAGAACAACAACGTTTCTGTTGTTGCATCTGCCGCAGAATTGGTTGCATAACACCAACCTCACACACGCTAATGCCCGCGGTTGAAGAGTTCCTCTTCCTGCGGGTGTTTGCACTTAAAGGACACGTATTAATGGAGACGTAGTGTTAATTCTGCTACCACCTTCGGAAACGAAGCGTGACGGGGGAGAGGGTGCTCCACTGGAGCAGCTCCTAGCTGAATCTGCTCTGTCTTTTCCAGAACTCAACGCCATTCGTAAGCGCGTGGTTGCTGCAACCGTGTCTTTGGCGCGCAGACCTAAAGAATGTGCTGAAGCACTCAAACTCAGCCCTAAGCAAATGGGCGAGGTTGACCGCAACAAGGCGGTCAAGACCTCGCCAACAATGCCGGCCATTGATCGCTATACCGGTGTTCTTTATGACGGCCTGGCTGCCTCTAATCTTCCCCAGGAAGCCCGTGAGTTCCTTGCTCAGAACGTTCTGATCCAATCGGCACTACTGGGCCCAGTGGGGGCTCTAGAGCCCATCCCGGCATATCGACTCTCCTTTGACTCCAAACTGCCTGCATTGGCCGCAGGGAGCCTCAAGAAGGCATGGGCTGAGGTGGGAGGGAAGTCTCTGGCGAAGAAGCTCAAGGAAGAACCACAACTCGTTCTAGATCTGCGCTCAGAAGGCTACTCAGCTCTTGCCCCACTAGCTCCTGCGGAGAACACGGTTTATCTGCGTGTGGTGACAAAGGGAGAAAACGGACAACTTCGTGCCCTGAATCACTTCAACAAGAAGGGCAAGGGCGAGTTTGTGCGCGCCTTAGCCAAAGATGCAGCGAACACCAGCGGCATCTCCACGGTCGAAGAACTCATTGCGTGGGGTAGTGCGAAGAACATGATTCTGGAACGAGGCGCTGAGGCAACTTCTGATTGGCCAGCAGAGCTCAACTTGGTTGTTTCTGGAGTCATTCAGAAAATGTGTTAACTATTGCTCCGTATATAAAAGCGAGTTGTGGATAACTCCGGAAGGTAGGTAGTCGGAACGGGCATGATTTCTTCATGTCCGATTCCATCTCCCGAATTGTTGGTGCTGTCCGAGCCAAAGCACATGACAGCACTGCTGCATCGACAACGCTGAATCCTGACCTCGAGAAGTTACTTCGCGAGGAGATTCTTCGGGATGGATCCCACAACTCAGGTGCACCGCTGAGCGATGAGGAACTTCGTTCGCTCGCAATGGCGGAGCTCAACGGTTTCGGTGCTCTCCAACCACTTTTGGAAGATACTTCCATTGAAGAAATTTGGATCAACAGCCCCACTGAAGTTTTTGTTGCCCGCAATGGTGTGGCAGAGCTGACCGAGCTTTCATTTACGGATACCCAGGTAAGGGACCTTGTTGAGCGCATGCTCCAAGCTTCTGGACGCCGGGTTGATATGTCCTCACCTTTTGTGGACGCATCGTTGCCGGATGGTTCTCGTCTCCACGTGACAATCCCTGACATCACATCGAAGCACTGGGCAGTGAACATCCGTAAATTCTCCAAGAATGTTCGTGATCTAGCGCACCTGGTGGAAAGCGGCTCGCTTACCCGTCAGGCAGCTGAATTCCTGCGCATGAGTGTTCTAGCTAGACAAAACATCCTGGTTTGTGGGGCAACACAGGCAGGTAAGACCACCATGCTCAATGCGTTGCTTCGTTCTTCCCGTGAAAACGACCGCATCATCACGGTGGAAGAGACTTTTGAGCTCAACTTCGATGCTCGTGACTGTGTTGCGATGCAATGTCGCCAGGCAAGCCTGGAAGGCACTGGTGAGATCACACTCCGCCGTCTCATCAAAGAGGCACTGCGCATGCGCCCAGACCGGTTAGTGGTGGGTGAGGTGCGCGAGGCAGAGAGCCTGGATCTGCTGATTGCTTTGAATAGCGGCCTACCCGGGGCGTGCTCTCTCCATGCCAACAGCGCGCAAGATGCGTTGACCAAGCTCTGCACTCTGCCGTTGCTTGCCGGTCGAAACATTGACTCTAGCTTTGTGGTTCCCACGGTGGCGAGCTGCATCGATGTTGTTGTGCACTGCGAGCTCGATCGTTTTGGTCGTCGCCGAGTGAGTGAAATCATTGCTCCCACCGGTCGTGTGGTGAAGGGGGAGATTGAAACCACAGTCATTTTCCATCTTGCTGATGATGTCCTGGTTGCTACCGGCATGGCTCCCGAGCGTCTCGACAAGTTTGAACTCACGAACCTCAACCCTCGCATCGTCTTGGATGCAGCATGAGACTTTCCTCGATCGAAATACTGGGTATCTTTCTGGGCGCCAGCGCCGGTTTAGGTATCTTTCTCATTGTTTCCAGCAAGCTTTGGCCTAGGAAAGAACGTGTTACACGAGCTTCTTCAGCCTCCACGTTTTCTCGTGGACTAGGTGAAACCGCTCTGCAGTTAGGTATGAAACCTGCTGTGTTGTGGGCGCTGTGTTCTGTTCTCGCCATCATTGGTGGAACACTCGCCTGGGCAATTACAGGCGTTGCCGTGTTGAGCGTGGTGCTTGCTGGAACCGCAGCTGCTCTGCCGGTGATGTTTGCCGCAGGTCGACGTGCTGCTGCTCGCAAGGCATTGCGCAATCAGTGGCCAGATGTGGTGGATGCACTTATTTCTGCCATCCGCTCGGGTGCGAATATCCCTGATGCTGTTGTGTCTCTTGCGGGATTCTCTTCGAAAGCAGTGAGCACGCCAGCTGCTTTGTTTGCTCAGGATTACAGGGTTTCTGGCAACTTTGAACTGGCGGCACAAGACCTCAAAGCAAGATGGGCCAATCCCAATGGTGATCGCATTGTGGAAACTCTTCGTTTGGGGCGAGAACTCGGTGGAACAGAGATCACCACTGTGCTTGGCTCTTTAGGTTCTCACTTGCGTGCTGAATCGGCACTGAGACAGGAGGTCGAAGCCCGTCAAGGATGGATTCGCTTGGCTGCGCGAATCGGGGTGATGGCTCCGTGGATTGTGTTGGTGTTGCTTTCTACCAGGCCCGAAGCGGCACAGGCATATAACTCTGGCGCCGGTGTTGTGCTCATCCTGATTGGCCTTGGAGTAAGTCTGCTGGCATACCGAATCATGTCTGCCGTGGGGTATCTCCCTGATGAAAAGCGGTGGTTAGCATGAGTTCACTTGCTGGATGGGGGATTGGTCTCGGAGCTCTTTTCGGCTTGGGAGTGTGGATCATCCTCACCACGCTGCCGAGTTTCCGAAGCGCATCTTTGCCCAAACGCGTTGCGCACATGGTCGCGGATATTTCACCTCAGGCCTATGCGGATGTGACTGAGAAAAGTTCTGCTCCATTGCCCCAATTTGATTTTGGTATTCGTGGGCTCAAGAACAGCTTGCTCGCCATCACAGAACGTTTTGCAGGTCCGGCAGATGCTGTGGAGCTTGATCTCGCCCGTGCAGGTTCAGAATTCTCAGTGACTGAGTTTAGAGCCCGCCAAATTACCTGGGGCTTATGGGGAGCAGCTGCAGGGCTTCTTGTTGATGGTGCTGTATCTGTGTTGACTCAACCTGCCGCACTTGCATATGTCTTGGTGCCCGTCATGGGTGCGCTCGTTGGATATCTCAGCGTGAGGTATTTCTTGGGCTATGCCGCTAAGTCTCGGGTGAAGCGGATTGAAGCTCAATTACCAGCGGTGTGGGAATTCTTGTCCTTGAGCCTCTCTGCAGGTGAAGGCTTACCAGATGCTCTGCGAAGGATGGCCACGATAGGTCACGGAGACATCACCGATGAGTTCCGAGTGGTTGTGCTGGATGTCCAGATGGGTATCCCCATGGCAACTGCATTGCAGACCCTGGAGAGGAAGCTCAAGATATCCGCGCTTTCACGCGGAATTGAACAGATTTTGGGCGGACTCAATCGGGGAACTCCCGTGTCGGCTGTTCTTCAAGCACATGCACTTGATGCCCGTGAGGATTCCAAGCGCAGATTGCTCGAAAGTGCAGGACAGAAGGAAGTAGCGATGTTGGTCCCACTGGTTTTTCTCATATTGCCTGTGACCATCGTCTTTGCCGTCTTCCCCGGATTACTCGTCATTCAATCGGGCTTCTAGCCCCCAACTCAAGGAGAAATAGAAATGAAAAACATAATTACGCGAATCAACACCGCGATTACGACCAAGCTCAATGATGAGCGTGGAGATGTTCCAGGCTGGGTCCTCATTACTCTCATGACCGCAGGTCTTGTTGTTGCCATTTGGGCCATCGCAGCGCCGGCACTGGGAACAGTCTTTGATCAAGCAATCTCTCGTGTTGTGAGCTTCTAGAACACACGATGAAGACAGGGTTAGGGCGCGTGCTCGAGAGAATTCGCGCAGAAGAAAGCGGCTCGGCAGTGGTCGAGTTTGTCTTTGTGGGTATCCTGCTCACATTCCTTACCCTGGGTGTTCTTCAACTAGGCCTGGCTCTTCATGTTCGCAACACTATTCAGGACGCTGCATCTGAGGGCGCCAGGTGGGGTGCTCTGATTGACTCCACCCCAGCTGAGGGAGCGCAGCGAACTAAAGAACTCATCACCACTGCTGTTGGAGAGCAGTACGCCAGGAATATCAGTGTTTCAAGCCAACAGTGGCTAGGTACTCCCGCCACGGTGATAACAGTGAAGGCGCCACTTCCCGTGATCGGACTGTGGGGACCTGCAACCTCGCTGGAGGTGAGTGGACATGCGGCTACTGAAGTTCTTGGCTAAAGATGATGGATCTGCCTCACTCGAGTTCATCACGGCTGGAATGCTGTTACTGATCCCTCTGGTCTATCTGGTGGTAGCAGTCGGTGTTGTGCAAGGTGCCACATTGGCCACCGAGGGCGCAGCCCGACAGGCTGCCCGAGTTTATGTCGAGTCACCTGATCTCGAAACCGCCGTCACACGTGCGCAGCAAGCTATTGATTTTGCTCTCGCTGATTATGGGATCGATTCGAAGAAGGCCAATATCTCAATCAGTTGTTCCGAAGCATGCTTGACCCCTAAATCATTGGTGAGCATAGGAGTCTCGGTTAATGTTCCGATGCCGCTGGTGCCTGCAGTATTGAATCTCGATCAGGCTGCTGTGATTCCGGTTTCTTCGCAAGCAAGTCAGGTTGTCTCTCGCTTCCACGGGGTGCGCTGATGTGGAGTGAACGTCTTTATGACGAAGAAGGGTCAAGTCTCATCCTCATCATCTTCGCCGGTCTGATTGGGCTAGCTGTAATCCTGGGCACAGTTGCTGCCACAAGCCTCTATATCGAACGAAAGCGTCTGTTTACGGTTGCAGATGGTGCAGCGCTCGCCGCAGCAGAAGCCTTCAATTTAGATGATGTTCAAGTGGTGAACGGTCATGCACGAATCACACTCACTGACTCTGCTGTCAGGGCTGAAACTGACCACTACCTCCAGATGATCCCCACCTCGGAAAGTGACGGGGTGAATGTGTTGTCTGCAGTGACGAAAGATGGTCGCAGTGCAACGGTCAGTCTGTCAAAAACCTGGCATCCACCGGTGGTGTCGATATTTATGCCAGACGGGCTAAACCTCGAAGTCAGCTCTACGGCGAGAACTGTTCTTGGGTAGTTGAAATTAGAAGGTGGTTCGGAGTTCTCCGACTACCTTTCCGCCGCCATAAACCTCGGTGTGGAGACGGGGGATAAGGGCATCTAGCTGTGCTTGCTCAAGTGCTCCAGCACGAACCAATGCCTGTAATGCCACGATTGGTGCAGTGCGGAGGTTTCCGTCCAATATCTTCGTCGCGACTGTCACACCCTGCGGTGTGGTCACAATGAAAACCCCTTCGTAACCAGACTTTGCGGCGAAGCCGAGCTCTTCCATGATGGTGGTGTCCGGTTCACCATGATCGCCAACGACCCACGGATGGGCAAGCATCGAGGAGAACAGGTTTGTTGCTGAATTACTGATACTCAGAGGTGCTGAATCATCTGCAGAATGCATCTTGGCAACACCAGATGCGAGTGCAACTAACGGCATTGCGTGCACTGGCGCACCACATCCATCCACAGCAGTGGAGGTAATTGTTTCACCGGTGAGGTATTCGATCGCTTCAAGGATTCGAAGCTGGAGAGGGTGGTCTGTGTCGAGGTAGTTCGCGGTCGGCCAGCCTTCGTGTTTGCAGGCAAGGAGCATTGCTGCGTGCTTGCCTGAACAGCAGTGATAGATCGGAAGGGCAGTGCCATCGGATTTGTACACCTGCTTGAGCATGTCCTTATTGACTGGCCACTCAGTTGCACACTTGAGATCTGCCTCGGTGAATCCACCAGAAGCGAGGAGTTCTCGAACCAACTCGACATGAGCTTGTGAACCAGTGTGGCTTGATGTTGCGAGGGCAGTGAATTCAGGAGAAAGCTCGATACCAGTGGAGAAGATACCCATCGCCTGGAACAGTTTCATCGCAGAGCGAGGGAACACGAGCGCATTGGGGTCGCCCTTGCTGAACAGCACATTCCCGGTGGAATCAACCACAACCACGCTGCCAACGTGACGCGACTCAATGAAGTCGTTGCGCACAAGAACGGCAAGTTCTTCAGAAGTTTCTACTGTTCCGGTTCCAGCCATGGTGATTTCCTTGAGATAAAGAAATGAGGGGTCACTGCACTTCGCAGCGACCCCTCATAATCTACTTGTTTAGAGCGAAGCCAGTGCCTCATCGAGGACAGTGAGTGCATCTTCGAGAAGTGCATCGCTGGTCTTGACCGAAGGCAGGAAGCGCAGGACGTTTCCGTAGGTTCCAGCCGAGAGCAGGAGCAGACCGTGCTGCGCACCGAATGCCACAATCTTGCTGACTGCTTCTGCATAGGGGTCCTTGGTTCCGGGGTGCACGAGCTCGATGGCGAGCATGGCACCCTTTCCACGAACCTCGCCGATGACGGGGTACTTCTCCTGCAGCTTCTTGAGGCCACCACCGAGGGTCTTCTCAACACGCTTTGCTTCACCGAGCAGGTTGTCCTTCTCGATTTCGCTGAAGATGGCGATAGCAGCTGCACACGAAACAGGGTTTCCACCGAAGGTGCCACCAAGGCCACCGGGGTGAGACGCATCCATGATTTCAGCGCGACCGGTAACAGCAGCAATGGGCATGCCGCCACCGACACCCTTAGCAATGGTGACCAGGTCAGGAACGAAGCCAAAACCTTCTGAAGCGAAGTAAGCACCCGTACGAGCCATACCTGCCTGAACTTCGTCAGCTACGAAGACGACGTTGTTCTTGGTGCACCATTCCTGGATTGCGGGTAGGTAACCATCTGCTGGCACGATGAATCCACCTTCACCCTGGATGGGCTCAGCGAAGACAACAGCAAGATCTTCTGCACCAACTACCTTCTCGAGGTAGGTGATAGTGCGCTTTGCTGCCTCAGCACCGGAAAGACCATCGCGGTAGGGGTAGGAGCTTGGTGCGCGGAAGATGGAGGGAGCGGTGGGACCAAAGCCAGTCGCGTAGGGAGCGTTCTTGAAGTTCATGCTCATGGTCAGGTTGGTGCGACCGTGATAGGCGTGGTCCAGAACTGCTACACCGTTCTTGCGTGTGTACTTACGTGCAATCTTGACGGCGTTTTCTACTGCCTCGGCACCCGAGTTGCACAACATGGTGCGCTTGGCGTGGTCGCCAGGGGTGTGCTTAGCCAGCAGCTCAGCAACCTTCACATAACCCTCATAGGGGGTCACGGTGAAGCACACGTGAGTGAAGTGGCTTGCAGCTTCTGCAACGGCAGCAACAACTGCGTCATTGGCGTGGCCAATGGTGGTCACGCCAATACCGGTTGCGAAGTCAATGAACTGGTTGCCATCAACGTCCTGAACAATCGATCCGTAAGCGTTTTCAATGTAAACAGGCAATGCGGCAGAGACGCCGGGAGGGATTACCTCTGCACGTCGTTTGTGCATTTCCTGAGACTTGGGGCCAGGAATCGCGGTGACAACCTTACGTTCCTGTGTAACTGCAACAGATGCGGGGGCAGAGGTGTTTGACATACTGCAATCCTAACTTCCTCAACTGTGAGGAGCGTGGGTGTCGCGGTGGAAAAAATCGTGATTTTTCACCGATTTTGAGAACTTCCTCCATGTTAGTTCGTGCCCGAACGATATAGCTAGAGATAACTCTCGAGATAAGAGTGGAAAGATGGCTGTTATGCGTCGCGTACTTATCCTCGGTTCGTCTGGTTCCATCGGAACGCAGGCACTTGATGTCATTCGTAAAAACCGGGATCGCTTTGAGGTGGTTGGCCTTTCTGTCGGCTCTAACCGAGAAGTACTTCACCAACAAGCAACAGAGTTTGGTGTGAGCAACATCGCTCTGGGTCATATCGAAGCAGAAGAACTTGTTCGATCGGTAGATGCCGACGTTGTGCTCAACGGAATTACTGGGTCGGTCGGGCTCGGGCCCACCCTCGCAGCTCTAGAAACGGGCAAGACCTTGGCTTTGGCCAATAAAGAAAGCCTCATCGTCGGTGGCACTCTCGTTACTTCACTAGCAAAACCTGGCCAGATAGTCCCGGTTGACTCCGAGCACTCGGCAATTGCTCAAGCTCTGGTATCAGGAACGCACGCAGAAGTTCGACGCCTGGTTCTCACCGCATCGGGTGGTCCTTTCCGTGGCCGTTCACGTGAATCACTCGTCGATGTCACTCCCGCCCAAGCTCTGGCACACCCCACCTGGGACATGGGCCTCGTGGTCACCACGAACTCATCCACTCTGGTGAACAAGGGCCTGGAAGTAATCGAAGCTCACCTGTTATTTGACATTCCTTTCGACCGCATTGATGTCACTGTTCACCCGCAGTCGATTGTGCATTCGATGGTCGAGTTCGTGGATGGGTCGACAATTGCGCAGGCATCTCCGCCGGATATGCGCCTGCCCATTTCTTTAGGACTTGACTGGCCCCACCGCGTTGCCGGAGTGGGGGAGCCTCTGGATTGGACCAAGGCACAGAGTTGGACCTTTGAGCCACTCGATCAAGAAGCATTCCCTGCAGTGTGGTTGGCCAAGCAGGTCGGTACTGCTGGTTCTACTTTCCCTGCAGTGTTCAATGCAGCCAATGAGCAAGCAGTTATAGCTTTCCATGCCGGAAAGATTGGCTATCTCGACATCCTCACCACCATTCAGCGTGTGGTGGACGAACACACTCCAGAATCCGGAGACCTCACCCGTGAGGCTGTGCTTGAAGCTGAACGCTGGGCACGTCAGCGTGCTGACGAAGTTATTGGTTCATAAGTCTTCTCGGCGGATTGTCAGTCGGTCAGGTTAATCTTTTTCTAATGGATACTTTCTGGCTTTATGTTCTCGGCGTCGTCATTTTCGCTCTCGGGTTGACGATCTCTATTGGCCTGCATGAAATTGGACACTTAGTCCCAGCGAAAATCTTTGGCGTTCGTGTCGGGCAATACATGATCGGGTTTGGGCCCACCCTGTTCTCCCGCAAAGTGGGTGAAACCGAATACGGAATCAAAGCCATTCCGTTAGGTGGCTACATCTCCATGGCAGGTATGTATCCTCCCGGCACAGAGCAAGAAGAATCCAAGAATCGCCTGCGTCGCTTCTTCGGCAAGCTTGTCCAAGATGCGCGCCAAGCCAGTGACGAGACCATGGTCAACCTGGATAAGTCTCGTGCGTTCTATAACCTTCCAGTGTGGAAGCGCATCATCATTATGGTCGGCGGACCATTCATGAACCTCGTGCTTGCCTTTTTGCTGTTTGCAATTTTGATTGTGGGCATCGGTAATCCCCAACCCACGACGGCAATTGCTGCCGTCACCCAGTGCGTAACTGCTGATGGTGTGCCCGCAGATTGCAGCGACAGCACCGTAAGTGCCCCTGGAGTAGTCGGTGGACTGATAGCTGGAGATGTCATCGTGTCTATCGATGGCCAGAAGGTTTCGAATTGGAGCGATGGCACCGACACCATCCGAGCATCTGCTGGGAAGCCACTTGAGATCGTGGTCAATCGAGATGGCGTTGAAAAAACGTTGAGTATCACACCTGTTTTGGCACAGCGCTCACTCGTTGACGACCAGGGTGCACCTGTTCTCGATGCTGCAGGTAACCCTGTCATTGAGGAAGTGGGCTTCATTGGCATGGCTCCGACTTATGCCATGACCCCTCAACCGATTACTGATGTCTTCCCTCTCATGGGGCAGAACATCTCGGGGGTCACTAACATGATCCTTCACCTGCCTCAGCGCATGGTGGACGTATCCAATGCTGCTTTTGGCCCTGGTAAGCGGGATGTCAACGGACCCATAGGAATTGTTGGTGTGGGTCGTGTTGCCGGTGAAGTAGCCAGCACTGACCAGGTTGATCCCCTTTCGAAGGGGGCAACCCTGATTGGAATTCTGGCATCGCTGAACATTGCGCTGTTTGTGTTCAACATGGTTCCTTTGCTGCCCCTCGACGGTGGTCACATTGCCGGTGCCCTGTATGAGGCTGTGCGCCGTCAAATTGCGATACTTCGCAAGCGGCCAGACCCAGGTCCTTTTGACACAGCCAAGCTGATGCCACTCACCCTCGTTGTTATCGTGTTGCTGGGTTCGATGAGTGCTCTGTTGCTTTACGCAGACATCTTCAAACCAGTCAGCATTTTTGGCTAAACAAGTTCACCTCAGACGCGTAAGCTAATGCCGTGCCAGCCGTAAATTTGGGAATGCCTAAAACGCCAGAAGTCCTTGCTCCGCGCCGTAAGTCGCGCCAGATCAAGGTGGGTAAGGTGCTTGTTGGTGGTGATGCACCCGTCAGCGTGCAGTCCATGTGCACCACACCCACCACCAACATCAATGCAACCTTGCAGCAAATTGCGGAGCTCACTGCCTCGGGCTGTGACATTGTTCGCGTTGCTGTTCCTAGCCGTGATGATGCTGAAGCGCTGCCCATCATTGCCAAGAAGAGCCAGATTCCGGTTATTGCCGATATTCACTTCCAGCCCAACTACGTCTATGCGGCCATTGATGCAGGTTGTGCAGCAGTTCGAGTAAACCCCGGCAATATCCGCAAGTTTGATGACCAAGTTGGTGAAATTGCGCGCCGTGCCAAGGAAGCTGGCGTGAGCATCCGTATCGGTGTGAACGCAGGATCACTGGATCCACGCTTGCTGGAAAAATACGGCAAGGCAACTCCCGAGGCACTGGTTGAAAGTGCTGTGTGGGAAGCAAGCTTGTTTGAAGAACACGATTTCCACGACTTTAAGATTTCGGTCAAGCACAATGACCCCATCGTGATGGTCAAGGCCTACCGTCAGCTCGCTGAGCGTGGTGACTGGCCACTGCACTTGGGCGTGACCGAGGCAGGTCCAGCATTCCAGGGGACCATCAAGTCGGCTACCGCTTTTGGAATCTTGTTGGGTGAAGGCATCGGTGACACGATTCGTGTGTCGCTTTCTGCACCTCCTGCTGAAGAGGTCAAGGTTGGACTGCAGATTCTGCAGTCGCTGAACCTCCGTGAGCGCAAGCTTGAGATTGTGTCCTGCCCGAGCTGCGGTCGTGCTCAGGTAGATGTGTACAAGCTCGCCAACGATGTGACCGAAGGTTTGGAGGGCATGACCGTTCCACTTCGTGTTGCTGTGATGGGCTGTGTTGTGAACGGCCCAGGTGAAGCACGCGATGCTGACCTGGGTGTTGCTTCAGGTAACGGTAAGGGCCAGATTTTCGTCAAGGGTGAAGTCATCAAGACGGTTCCTGAGAGTGAAATTGTGGCAACCCTGATCGAGGAAGCTAACCGACTTGCTGCAGAAATGCCAGCCAGTGAGGTGGGCACCGTTCAGGTCATTACGCCTTAGTAGGCCAGAGTATGTCAGGCCCCTTTATTTTCTCTGCCATCTTTTTCTTGGTGCTCATCGGCATCGGAATTGTGATTTTCAGTCGCTTCAAATAAACCCCTAGGGGTATAGCCTCTTTCTGTGACCATCACAGATTATGTTGCTATCCAAAAGCGCTCATTGCGCGTATTGGCTACCGGACAAATCCTCGGCGGTTTGGGTATGGGGGCAGCCTTCTCGTTGGGTTCACTCCTCACTGCGGCTGTGGGTGGTTCACCAGCTTATGCAGGGCTTTCCGCAACCATGTCCACTCTGGGAACTGCACTCTTTGCCATTCCACTGGCCAGACTTGCTGGCCGTGTAGGTCGTCGATATGCCCTTGCCACCGGTGGTGCCATTGGTCTCGTCGGTGCGGTGATGGTTATCGTTGCCGCATCGGTAAATAACTTGCCGTTGTTGCTGGCAAGCATGTTGACTCTCGGCGCAGGTGGTGCCGTCAACCTACAAACTCGCTTTGCCGCGGCAGACCTAGCCAAACCTGAAACACGTGCCAGGGATCTCTCACTTGTGGTGTGGGCAACAACCATTGGCGTCGTGGCAGGACCAAACCTTGTTGGTCCTGGCGATGTTTTGGGGGAGCATTGGGGCTTGCCGCCACTAACAGGCGCCTTTGCCCTCGCAGCCATTGCGCAGTTACTTTCCGCCGTTTTGTATTTGAGCGCCCTACGCCCAGATCCACTGCTGATGTCACGCAGGCGCAGCGTAGAAGAAGGTTCAACCCAGCCCGCACCGAAACGCGGATTTGGTGCAGCTATTCGTATCTTGGCGGCCACTCCAGCCGCCGCAGTTGCCGTGTTTGCTCTCGCCATGAGCCATGCCACGATGGTGGCGGTGATGGCGATGACTCCTGTTCACCTGGCGCTTCACGGAGTCGTTATTCCGCTGATTGGGTTGACCATCAGTCTGCATACTGCAGGCATGTATGCGTTCTCACCCGTGTTTGGTTGGCTGGCCGACCGTATTGGCCGAACCACAGTGATCTTGATTGGCCAAGGAATCTTGCTTGCCTCTTTGCTGGTGAATTTCTCTGCACCTGATTCCGTTCCTGCAGTCACTGTTGCCCTCGTGCTGCTGGGGCTGGGCTGGTCAGCATCAACGGTTGCTTCCAGTGCGCTGCTGACCGAATCTGTCGCAGCTCAAGATCGCACCACGGTTCAAGGCTTCTCCGACACCGTGATGAGCCTGGCGGGTGCAGGGGGAGGCGCACTTGCAGGTCTCGTGCTAGCTGCGGTGGGCTACGGAATGCTCAATGTGTGGACCATTACCTTGGTTGTGTTGGTCGTAATTGCAGTGCTCCTGCTTGGCTGGCGCACCAAGACCGCCGCCACGGCTTAAGATTGAGGCGTGCCTACACGTCTTTCACACTTGTTCCTTCGTACGCTGCGAGAAGATCCTGCTGAAGCAGAAGTAACCAGCCACAAGCTGCTTCTTCGCGCCGGATACATCCGCCGCCAAGCACCAGGAGTCTTTGCCTGGTTGCCCCTGGGTCTTCGCGTGAAAGCAAAGATCGAGAAGATCATTCGTGAAGAGATGACGGCAGCAGGTGCACAGGAAGTTCACTTCCCTGCGCTGCTTCCCAAGGAGCCTTACGAGGTCACCAACCGCTGGACTGAATACGGCGACGGTATTTTCCGCCTCAAGGACCGTAAGGACGCGGACTACCTGCTTGCTCCAACCCACGAAGAGGTCTTCACACTCCTGGTGAAGGATCTCTACAACTCTTACAAAGACTTGCCCGTGTGCTTGTATCAAATCCAGGACAAGTATCGCGATGAGGCACGTCCTCGCGCAGGTCTCCTCCGTGGACGCGAGTTCACCATGAAGGATGCATACTCCTTCGATATCTCTGATGAAGGTCTTGCTGAAAGCTACCAAGCACAGCGTGATGCCTATGAGCGAATCTTCACTCGTCTCGGCCTGAACTACGTCATTGTGAAGGCAGATGCGGGCGCAATGGGCGGTTCACGCTCAGAAGAGTTCTTGCACCCCACTGAGGTGGGAGAAGACTCCTTCGTGCGCTCTGCCGGTGGGTATACCGCCAACATTGAGGCATTTACCACTGTTGTTCCTGCGTCGATCCCCATTGAGGGTCAGCCTGCAGCACGTGTGTTTGATTCGCCCAACACTCCCACCATCGACACTCTTGTTGCTCACTTGAACGCCACCGAGCCTCGTGAAGATGGCCGTGAGTGGACTGCGGCAGACACCCTCAAGAACGTCGTACTGGCACTGACTCACCTTGATGGCACTCGTGAGCTGATTTCTATTGGTTTGCCTGGTGACCGCGAGGTTGAACTCGCACGTGTTGAAGTTGCTTTCGCTCCTGCCGGTGTTGAAGCGGCAACCGAGGAAGACTTCGCCAAGAACCGCGCACTGGTCAAGGGTTACATCGGCCCCTGGTCAGACAAGGGTGCTGTTCTGGGCTCGGAAGGAACATCCAAGATTCGTTACTTCGTTGACCCACGAGTTGTTGACGGTAGTGCGTGGGTCACCGGTGCAAACGTTGACCAGAAGCACGTGCTCAATGTCGTCGCAGGTCGTGACTTCGTTGCAGACGGTGTTGTGGAATGCTCCGATGTTCGTGCAGGCGACCCAGCCCCAGATGGTTCGGGTCCCGTTGAAATTGCGCGTGGTATGGAAATCGGTCACGTTTTCCAGCTCGGTCGCAAGTACGCAGAAGCTCTGGGGCTGAAGGTTCTCGATGAGAACGGCAAGCTCGTCACCGTCACTATGGGTTCCTATGGCATTGGTGTCACACGTATCCTTGCTGTCATTGCTGAAACAAACAATGACGATAAGGGACTGATCTGGCCAGCAAATGTTTCTCCCTTCGATATTCACGTCATTGCCACCGGCAAGGACGATGAGGTGTTTGAAGCTGCAGAGAAGATTGTTTCTGAGCTAGAAGATGCCCGTTACGAAGTTCTCTACGATGATCGCCCCAAGGTCTCACCTGGTGTGAAGTTTGGTGATGCTGAACTCATCGGTGTTCCCACAATTGTGATCGTGGGTAAGGGCCTCGCTGAGGGCGTAGTTGAGCTGTGGGATCGCCGCACCAACGAGCGCACGAGCGTGCCCGTGGGCGAGATTCTTTCTCACCTGAAGTAGTTAATTCATTCAATCCTGCGTTGCTTCAGAAGGAACGCAGGTTTCAACCTGCCCGAGACTCGGGTAGCCTTAGAGTTCTGCGCCGGGAGGCGCATGATTACAGGTGCGAATAGAGGAGGCCCACAGTGGACATCGATCTCAGAGTTCTCAAGCTCATGGAAACCGAAAAAGGTATTCCCTTCGATGAATTGGTAGAAATTATCGAGCAGGCCATCCTCACCGCCTACCAAAAGCACATGATTCAGTCAGAGCCCACTCGTGGCACTGGTGTGAAGAACCCCAAGAGCCCTACCGGCCTCGGCGGCGGTGCAGGGTCTGTTGACACTGACACTCCTCGTGCACCTCGCGTTGCTCCAGAGCTCCCTGAAGCACGTGTGGAGCTGGACCGCAAGACCGGCATTGTCACCATCTTTGTTCCTGAGAAGGACGAAGAAGGTGTCGTTATTGGTGAAGCCGTTGCTACTCCTGAAGACTTCGGCCGTATTGCTGCATTCGCAGCAAAGCAGGTTATCAACCAGCGTCTGCGCGACATCGCAGACGAAGCAGTCATCGGAGAGTTCAAGGGTCGCGAAGGCGACATCGTTTCTGGTGTGATTCAGCAGGGTCAAAACCCCAAGATGGTCTTCATCGACCTCGGCACCGTTGAAGCAGTCATGCCTCCTGAAGAGCAGGTTCCTGGTGAGGACTACTCTCACGGCAAGCGCATTCGTGTCTATGTCACTGCAGTAACCCGCGGAACTAAGGGCCCTCAGGTTACTGTTTCCAGAACCCACCCGCAGCTGGTGCGCAAACTGTTCACCATGGAAGTTCCTGAAATTCAGAGCGGCCTAGTTGAAATCGTGGCACTGGCTCGCGAAGCCGGTCACCGCACCAAGATTGCCGTGAAGGCAACTGACCCCGCGATCAACGCTAAGGGTGCCTGCATCGGTGAACTCGGACGTCGTGTTCGTGCGGTTACTGAAGAGCTCAACGAAGAAAAAATCGACATCGTTGACTACTCAGCAGATCTTCCCACCTTCGTCACCAATGCACTCTCACCTGCCAAGGTTTCTGAAGCATTCGTGCTTGATGCAGCCACTAAGGCAGTTCGTGCACTGGTTCCCGACTACCAGCTTTCGCTGGCAATCGGTAAGGAAGGCCAGAACGCGCGTCTGGCTGCCAAGCTGACCGGTGCCAAGATCGACATCCAGCCCGACTCCGTAATGGACGAAGACTAGGCAGCACCGCACGGCGGGGACCCCCGCCACAGCGTTGCTGGGGTATCATGGAACCTGTAAGAACGTGCATCGGTTGCCGTCAGCGCTCAGATAAGTCCGCTTTGTTGCGAGTTATCGAGGTTGATGGCCGTGTTGAACCAGATATTTCCGGTTCTGCTCCAGGTCGAGGCGCGTGGCTACACCCCACACCAGAGTGTTGCAACGAAGCAGTGAAGCGCCGGGCATTTGGCCGGGCACTTCGCGCAGAAATTACTAACACTGACACCATCACACAAAGGCTGAACGGCTAATGGACAACTAATGAGCGGCTCGAAATGAGTTCCGTCCGTAAGTAATGGTCTGGTCCTGTTTTATCAGGGCTCAGGCCCTAAGACAGGAGAATTGTGGCTGCCAAACCACGCGTACACGAAGTTGCTGCCGAATACGGCATCGACAGCAAGCTTGCTCTAGCCAAGCTGAAAGATCTCGGTGAGTTCGTTAAGGGACCATCGTCAACCATTGAGCCTCCCGTAGCGCGCAAGCTGCGTAATGCTCTTGAAGCAGAAGGCATGAAGCCTGTTCCTGCTGGAGAGGCAGCACCTGCTGCGAAGGCTCCTGCTAAGGCTGCTCCCAAGGCTGAGGCACCTGCAGAAGCACCAGCTCCTGCTGCACCAACCCCAGGACCTGCAGCACCCAAGGCAGAAGAGAAGCCAGCACCAGCTGCTGATGCCCCTGCTGCGCCTGCAGCCTCAGAGGGTGACGCTCCAGCATCTAAGCCTGCCGGTGGCGCTCGTCCCGGTAACAACCCCTTCGCTTCTGCTCAGGGCATGGGTACTCGTCCCGCGGGTGCTCCACGTCCAGGTAACAACCCCTTCGCTTCTGCTCAGGGCATGGGTACTCGCCCCGCTGGTTCCCCCAGCCCAGGCAGCATTCCTCGTCCTATGGCCCCACGCCCCGGTGGCATGCCCCGACCCGGCGGTGCCGGTGGTGCAGGTCGTCCCGGTGGCGCTGGCCGTCCCGGTGGCGCAGGTGCAGGTTTCCAGCGTCCAGGTGGTGCCGGTGGCGGTTTCCGCGCTGGTGGTGCCGGTGGTGCAGGTGCACCCGGTGGTGCTGGAGCTCCAGCACGTCCCGGATTTGGCCCTAATCGTCCACCAGCAGGTGGCGGTGGCGGTCGTGGCCGTGGTCCCGGCGGTGGAACCGCTGGTGCGTTCGGTCGTGGCGGCGGAAAGTCCAAGGCACGTAAGTCGAAGCGGACGAAGAGAGCAGAGTTCGAACTCCGCGAGGCACCATCGCTTGGTGGCGTAAGTGTTCCTCGTGGTGACGGAAGCACTGTAATTCGTCTGCGCCGTGGTGCATCACTTGCTGACTTCGCTGACAAGATCAATGCAACCCCAGCCAACTTGGTAACCGTTCTGTTCCACCTTGGTGAAATGGCAACCGCTACCGAGTCGATTGACGAAGCAACCTTCGAAATCCTTGGTGAAGAACTGGGCTTCAAGATCCAGATTGTTTCACCTGAGGAAGAAGACAAGGAACTGCTCGACGCCTTCAACATCGACCTCGAGCAGGAGCTTGAGGACGAGACCGATGAAGACCTCGAAATTCGTCCACCAGTTGTCACTGTGATGGGTCACGTTGACCACGGTAAGACTCGACTGCTCGATGCCATCCGCAAGACCAACGTCATCGCGGGTGAAGCTGGTGGTATCACCCAGCACATCGGTGCCTACCAGGTTCACGCGAACCACGATGGTGTTGACCGTCTGATTACCTTCATCGACACCCCCGGTCACGAGGCGTTCACCGCCATGCGTGCCCGTGGCGCTCAGGTCACTGACATCGCAATCCTGGTTGTTGCTGCAGATGACGGCATCATGCCTCAGACCATTGAGGCCTTGAACCACGCACAGGCAGCAAATGTGCCTATCGTGGTTGCTGTCAACAAGGTGGACAAGCCAGATGCGAATCCTGCGAAGGTTCGCCAGCAGCTCACTGAGTACAACTTGGTTGCCGAAGAATACGGTGGAGACGTCATGTTCGTAGACGTATCTGCACTCTCTGGCATGGGTGTGACCGAACTTCTGGATGCTGTTCTGCTCACCGCAGACGCAGGTCTGGATCTGCGCGCTAACCCCAACAAGGATGCACGCGGTATTGCGATTGAAGCTCGACTGGACAAGGGACGCGGTGCTGTTGCTACCGTTCTCATCGAGTCTGGAACTCTGCGCGTTGGTGACGCCATTGTTGCGGGCACTGCCTACGGTCGTGTTCGTGCGATGGTCGATGAAAACGGTGTGGCTGTTGAAGCAGCTACTCCTTCTCGTCCCGTTCAGGTTCAGGGTCTGTCTTCCGTGCCTCGAGCCGGTGACACCTTCCTGGTGACCGAGGATGACCGTACTGCTCGTCAGATCGCAGAGAAGCGTGAAGCTGCAGAGCGTAACGCTCAACTGGCTAAGGCTCGCAAGCGCATCTCGCTCGAAGACTTCACCAAGGCTCTCGAGGATGGCAAGGTTGAATCCCTCAACCTCATCATCAAGGGTGACGTTTCTGGTGCTGTTGAAGCACTCGAAGAGTCTCTGCTCAAGATCGAGGTTGATGACAGCGTTCAGCTGCGCATCATCCACCGTGGTGTTGGTGCCGTCACCGAGAGCGATGTTAACCTCGCAACCGTGGACAACGCCGTCATCATCGGCTTCAACGTTCGACCCGACACCAAGGCACGTGAGCGTGCCATGCGTGAGGGTGTTGACATCCGCTTCTACTCGGTCATCTACTCGGCACTCGAGGACATTGAGAACTCCCTCAAGGGCATGCTCAAGCCTGAGTTCGAAGAGGTTCAGTCTGGTGTTGCAGAGATTCGCGAAATCTTCCGCTCCAGCAAGTTCGGCAACATTGCCGGATGTATTGTCCGCAGCGGAACGATTACTCGTAACTCCAAGGCACGCGTTATCCGTGAAGGTATCGTTATCGCCGATGGCCTGGCCATCGAGTCGCTGCGTCGTTTCAAGGATGACGCCACCGAAGTTCGTACCGACTTCGAATGTGGTATCGGTTTGGGTAAGTACAACGACATCCAGATCGGCGATGAGATCGAGACCATCGAACTCAAGGAAAAGCCCCGCGTCTAGTGCGCATGAGGGGCCTAGGCTGACAAGATTCAGCTAGGCCCCTCTTCACTTTCAGGTAAGGGAACATCATGGTTGATCACGCGAGAGCTCGTAAGCTCGGTGAACTCATTAAGGTCATCGTTGCCCAGGCATTGGAACGTGGCGTCATCAAGGACACTCGTTTAGGGTTCGTCACGATTACGGACGTACGCATGACCGGTGACCTCCAGCATGCTTCAATCTTCTACACCGTCTACGGAACAGATGAAGAGCGTGAAGAGACTGCTGCAGCCTTGAAGGCAAACACGGGTCGTATTCGTGGCGAGGTTGGCCGCGGGCTGACCGTGCGCCTGACTCCCACCATCGAATTCATCCTTGATGCGTTGCCCGATACTGCCAAGTCCATCGACGACTTGCTTGCCAAGGCACACGCTCAAGACGAAGAGGTCGAAGCGCTCGCGAAGAAGGCGAAATACGCAGGGGATGAAGATCCTTATGTGAAGCCTCGCGAACACCACGACGAAGATTAACAAGTAAAGGCCCAGAATCATCTGGGCCTTTACTTATTCAATCCTGCTATTTCTTGCCTTTGAGCTTTTCAACCTCAGCGTCAATATCGCTGTCAGTAATGACGGTGGGTGCCTTGCCATAAGCCTCGATGCCTGAGAACAGTGCACCGATACCCATTCCGAAGATCACCCAAATAGGCCAGAAGTATTCGGTGGGGGAGGTAATCAGCCAGATTGCTGAACACAGTACTGAAACACCCAGCCAGGTCCACAGGTAGCGCTTGAACTCGGCCTGCTTCTTCAGGCGCTTCTTGGCAACGTCACGTAATTCTTGATCACTCATGGGTTCACTCTACGCCGGGAGTTGGTAACTGTCATCAGAAACAAGCTCTATGAGGCCATCTTTGAGGAGGCCAGAAATTGCGCGTCCCAGTTGCGCAGCATCGTGCCAATGTGCTGAGAGCTCATCTGTAGTAACTACCCGGTGGCTTTCTCGCAGAACTTTCATCACGGCACCACGTGCCTGACGGTCACTTCCTTCGTATTTTTTCTGAATAGTTTTCTTAGGCCCCACGTGTTCGGGGTAGCCCGCGTTCTTCCAGGCGCAGGTTCTGGCGATGGGGCATGCCTGGCACAGTGGATTGCGTGCCGTGCAGATGAGTGCACCGAGTTCCATCATCCCTGCGTTGAATACGGGGGAAAGTTCAGGCGACGGAAGAAGTGCAGTCATCGCTTCCAAGTCACGCGTTGTTGAGGGCGGACCCTGATCGGCATTGCCTTGGTTGTGGCGTGCAATGACCCGGCGAATGTTCGTATCCACCACGGGCTCGTGGGCGCCATAGGCAAAGACAGCGATGGCGCGGGCGGTGTAGGGACCAATCCCTGGAAGGGTGAGTAATTCCTCAACATTGTGGGGCACCTCGCCGTTGTATTTCTCCACGATGGTCACGGCGCAGGCGTGCAGCCAGAGTGCCCTGCGGGGATAGCCCAGGTTTGCCCACGCTCGCACAGCATCACCAGAGGGTGATGCCGCGAGCGCTGCTGGGGTGGGCCAGCGGGTCAGGAATTCTTCTAACTTGGGGATGACACGTGCAACAGGTGTTTGTTGCAGCATGAATTCAGAGACAAGTGAACCCCACGGGGTGAAGTCTGGTTGTCGCCAGGGGAGATCCCTCCCCTCGACTTCAAACCAGTCAATAATCTCTTGTTGCACGCGCTCCAGCGTAAAGGGTTATGAAGTTGAACTCATCTTTTTGAGTGACATCAATGCCGCCAGCCACAGTGGAACTATGGCAAACAGGGCAACACAGACCATCGCCACGGCGATATCTACATCTGCTTGGCTAAAGGCAGAGCCTTGAATGAGGGGCGTCAGTGCAATAGTGAAGGGGAACGTGCCATAAAGCAAGACTCCTTGTAACCAGAAACCTCGAGGTTTCACCTCGGAAATCTTTGCCAAAGCTTTCTTTGAGTTCAACAGGGCTTGAACCACCAGTAAGAAGGCAAGGGTTTCGAAGAACCAACCAAAGAAGTTGTGCAGCGGAATTCCGAAGTAGGGGCCGCCATCGCGCCAAATCCATTGCCCCAGCACGGTTGCGTGCCAGGGGTCGCTGGCAAGATCCAGCAGTGTCATGCCAAATGCTGCCATTGCTGAGACGGCTGCAAGCCACCATCCGCGTGCAGCGGTTGTGAGTACACCACCTATAGACCGTGCAATCATGAGCGATGCATAAGCCATAGCAAAGTATTGCAGCTGAATCAGCGGGGGTACGCCCAAAAGGAGGGGGCCAAGGGGGCCGTCCGGGTAGTAATAGTTCCCAAAGACCAAACCGGTTGCGACCCCGAGTGCTTCACCAGTGAAACTGATCACTACGACAGCGAGGAAAGATAACCATGCCGTTCTAGCTCCTGCCCAGCGGATGAAATGCCACATCGAGAAGGTGACCGGGACAAGTCCTATCAGCAGTGTGATGCTGCCAGGTGTGCCTGCAGGAACAAACGCTGCACCAAACGAGATTGCCAGCAGAATCCATAGACCAACTGAAGTCTTGAGGGTAGTTGAGTTAAACAAGAGTTCTCCCTGAGGGGTGAAGTGAAGTTGTCTCACTCTATGACGGAAATTACGCTCCGCCTACACCCAACAATGAACCCACGAGATAAGTTGCTGTGACAGCGATAGCACCGAAAAGCAGTTGACGAAGCGCGCTCTTCCACCACGACTTACGAGTGAAACGTGCGGCAATTCCGCCAGCCACGAGCAAGCCCACACCGCCCACGCCAAGACCCAGAGCCAGTGATTCAAATCCCAGCGCATAGGGGATGAGTGGGATGAAAGCGCCTGTTGCAAACATGGCGAAGGAAGACATTGCTGCAATCCAGGGTGAGGGTTTGGAATCGGGGTCAACCCCCAGCTCCTGTGCAATGTGGATGCGGGCTGCTTGTTCCTTGTTTTGGTGAACCTCAGCAGCAGCAAAACGAGCAGTTTTTTCTGCCATGCCCATCTCGATGAAATTGAGAACGAGTTCGTTTTCTTCACCTTCAGGGTTACGAGCGTGCGCCTGACGCTCAATTTCGAGCTCAGAATCTACCTGCTCATTCGAAGTCTTCACGGAGGCGTATTCACCAAGCGCCATCGAGAATGCACCAGCAACAAGCCCTGCAGCACCAGTGAGAACCACCGTTTGTGCATTGGCTCCTGCGGCACCGATGCCGGCGATCAGAGCAATGTTGGAGACCAGACCATCCATTGCGCCGAAGACAGAGGCGCGAAGCCAGCCACCAGCTAGATCTGGGTGGGAGTGGTCGTATTCGTGGGGATCAGCACCCTTGAGAGTGGTTGAAATCATGGTTAGAAGTCGTAGGGCTCAGCTTCGAGTTCTTCTTCTTTGCTTTCGGCAACAACGTCAGCAACAGCGAGGGCAACGGAGATTGCCCAGCCAAGCCACACCAGAATCAATCGCCAGTCACGTGGACCGCGTGCAGTGGCACGCAGTGCACTGAAGCCGCCAAAGATGGCGCCCAAGACGCTGGCATTGAATAAGAACTTGCGCATGTCTCAAGGTTACCGGTTCGTCGGCACGCCCGCGCCTTTCAGGATTTTCATCAGATGCCCGCATAGGCTCGTTGAGTCATGATTCGCTTCAGCACGGTCACCAAAAAGTACGCAGGTTCTTCGCGTCCCGCCCTCAACGGCGTTGACTTTGAAATCCTGCGCGGAGAGTTCGTCTTCCTCGTGGGAGCTTCTGGTTCCGGTAAGTCATCCTGCCTGCGTTTGATGATTAAGGAAGATAAGCCCAACGCTGGTTCTATCCACGTACTGGGCCAGGACTTGGGTTCCATCTCGAACCGCAAGATTCCCTACTTCCGTCGCAACCTAGGTGTTGTATTCCAAGACTTCCGTCTGCTTCCCAACAAGACCGTCTTCGACAACGTTGCTTTTACCCTGCAGGTCATTGGTAAGTCTCGAGGGTTTATTCAAGAAGCAGTTCCAGACGTGCTTAAGATGGTGGGTCTTGCTGGAAAGGCTCAGCGTTACCCTCACGAACTCTCCGGTGGTGAGCAGCAGCGTGTAGCTATTGCTCGCGCCATTGTGAACAAGCCTGCACTCCTGCTGGCTGATGAGCCCACCGGTAACCTCGACCCTGCCACCAGCGCGGGCATTATGGCTTTGCTGGAGCGCATCAACGCTGGTGGAACTACCATTGTGATGGCTACCCACGCCGCTGACTTCGTGGACCGCATGCAAAAGCGCGTTATCGAGCTTGTTGCCGGCCAGATTGTTCGTGACGAACGTGAATCTGGCTACGGAAACACTGCGGCACTGCCCATTGTGGGTGCAGACGCCACCATCAACTCAACCGGTGACCACACTGCTGCTGCCGCCGCAGCGATGGCAGCCACTACTCGACCTCAAGGCATCGTTACCGCGTCGGAACAGCCTCAAATCATTGAGACCACCGACATCGTTGTTCCCACCCCTGTGTTCGAACAGGTTGATGAAATCACCTTGGACGCAGTTCCAGAAATCCCCAGTGCCTATGACACTGGGGAAATTGATGACTTAGGTGATTTGAGCGAACTCTTTGGCATGAATGATTCACGCCCGGTTCAACGCCTCGATCCACCTGCATTCCAAGATGCCCCACCGGCATCGGACGAGGCAGAACCACTCACCAAGCCTCAGGTTGACATGAGTTCGTTGCCGCTGACTGAGCGCCTGCGTATTCAGGCGCAACAGCGTGCAAAGCAAGCTGGAAATGATGACCAGAATGTGGGGCCTGTTCGATGAGGTTCTCACTCATTTGGTCTGAGGTTGCTAACGGACTTCGACGTAACTTCTCCATGGTGGTTTCGGTCATCTTGGTTACCTTCATTTCATTGACCTTCGTGGGCACAGCCATTTTGCTGCAAATGCAGATTGGCCAGATGAAGAACTATTGGTATGACAAAGCACAGGTTGCTGTGTATCTCTGTACTGATGTTTCTGCGGGGGAGAACTGCCTCGACGGAGCTGCCTCCGCCAGCGAAATTGATGCGGTCAAGGAAGCACTTTCGGGCGCTACCCTTGCTCCATTCATTGACAAGTTCTACTTCGAAGACCATGACCAGGCTTTCGCGAACTTCCAAGATCAGTTCAAGGGAAACCCAGTCGCTGAATATGTCACTGCGGACCAGCTCAATGAGACTTTCTGGGTCAACCTCAAGGACCCATCGCAGTCTGCGGTACTCGTAGAGGCACTTTCAGCACAAAAGGGTGTTGAATCGGTCACTGACCAGCGCAGCTACCTGGACCAGATCTTCTCTATCCTGAACTCCGCCAGTTACACCGCCATTGGTGTTGCCGGTTTGATGCTGATTGCAGCTGTGCTTCTGATTGCAACCACCATTCGTCTCTCTGCCTTCTCACGTCGACGCGAGCTGGGCATCATGCGCTTGGTTGGTGCATCTAACCGCTTCATCCAAACCCCCTTCATTCTTGAAGGTGTCTTTGCTGCGCTCGTGGGTTCGGTCATGGCTGGCGCTGCAATTGTGGGTATCGTGCACTTCTTTGTTCAGGGATACCTTGCTGTAAACATTCCACTCACCTCGTTTGTGGGCATCTCAGACGCACTGATTGTGGTTCCAATTCTGATCGTGGTTGGTTCGCTGCTGGCAGCGATTTCCGCCAACTTCGCCATCACTCGTTACCTCAAGATTTAGCCACTCTTCCAGGCGCGTAAACTAGGGGTTTGCGCAAAGAACCTGAAGGAGGTGTGCAATGCCCAAGGAACAAGGCCAAAAGGTTGTTGCCACCAACCGTAAGGCTCGTCACGATTACAACATCCTGGACACCTACGAGTGTGGTGTGGTGTTGTGGGGAACGGAAGTGAAGTCTCTGCGCCAGGGACGTGCGTCATTGACTGATGGCTATGCGTTTATAGAAAACGGCGAGGCCTGGCTTGATGCCGTCCACATCCCCGAATACACCCAGGGAACCTGGAACAACCACGCTCCCAGACGTAAGCGCAAGCTCCTGCTGCACAAGCAAGAGATCCTGAAGCTCTCCAACAAGGTCAAGGAGGGTGGCTACACCCTCATTCCTCTCTCCCTCTACTTCAGTGACGGCCGAGCAAAGGTCGAACTTGCACTGGCTAAGGGTAAGAAGGAATACGACAAGCGTCAGACCTTGCGTGAACGCCAGGATAAGCGTGAAGCAGATCGCGCTATCTCGGCACGCAAACACATGGGTGAATAGCGAGATCGCGGGGAATACTTTTTCTCAGTTTCGCGTTATACACTTCAACTGCGCTGAAATACGCGCCAGAGCAAGCCCAGGCTTGCACACACAACTCAACAGCGCATGATGTGACAACGCACTCTCATGGGGATGATCGGATTCGACATTGCCTGCAAGCGGGAGAGAAGCGGGTCGAGGATGCAGGGATATCTCGTTAACGACCTCTGCAAAAAATAGGTGCAAAATCTAACCGCGCCGACTTCGCCCTCGCTGCCTAAGCGAGCCTGAAGTCCGTCAGACCGGAAATGTCCCCGTTCCGTGCTCTGGCGTCATGAAGGGGACTTGCTGCAGTGTTATGCCTGAGGGCATTGCGGGACTTTAACTCAGACTGGGCTTGTCGACTTAGATGCTGGTAACAAAGGTCGGAGCCAAGTAGAACGCCTCTAATCAGCTACACCCGTAGAAGACTCACAATTACAGCAGTGGACGGGGGTTCAATTCCCCCCATCTCCACCATTTGTGATTGCACATCATGCGCTGTGTGAGTTCTTTCTTCGCGGATTCATCTGCTTGACTACTGTTCATGGCCGAATACCGCATTGTTCAGTGCACACTCGATGAGCACGGCGATGCCATCCTCGAGATCTTCAACGATGCCATCACTAACTCAACGGCATTGTTTGAGTATGAGCTGCGAACCCCGGAGAAGATGGCGGCTTGGTTTGAGCTCAAGCATGCCGGCAACTTTCCAGTCATTGGGCTGGTTGATCAGAACAACACCCTGGCTGGCTTTGCCAGCATGGGAAGTTTCAGGCCTTTTCCTGCCAATAAATACACGGTTGAGCACTCGGTGTATGTGCACCAGGATTTCCGCGGGCAAGGCCTAGGCCGACGCCTACTGGAACTCATCATTGAGGCCGCCAAAGAGCGTGAACTTCACGCCATGATTGGCGGAATCACCGCCGATAATCTCGCCAGTATCGAACTTCACAAGAAACTTGGGTTTGTAAATGTGGGAACGCTGCCAGAAGTGGGTTTCAAGTTTGGTCGCTGGCAAGACTTGGCGTTTTATCAGCTCACGTTCGAGACACCTGCACACCCAGTTGACGGTTAGCCGTTATAGCGGCCTTCGCGGTGGTTCAGAGCCAAAATGAAGTTGAATACGAAGGCACCCACTGCTGAATAAAGCACAATCACCGGCGATGCCACAAAGAAGGCCCCTGCCACAATTGCAAGGTCAATGACCAACTGCACATACCCTGCGCGCCAGTGATACTGCTCCTGGGCGATCAACGCAACCACGTTGAAGCCACCCAGTGAAGAGCGGTGCCGGAAGAGCCCCAGAACACCAATACTGGCAACAACGTTTCCAGCAACCGCGCCAAAGAGAGGATCAATCTCGAGCGGACCCATGTTGTAAGAAACAAGCTGTGTAAACAACGACACCAAGACGATGGCAATCAAGCTGCGTAGTGTGAAGTTCCAGCCCTTTTTCCAGACTGCCAGCGGCAGAAACGGCAGGCTCGCAATAATCCAGACCACGCTGAAAGACAGTGGTGTGGCATAGCTGATCAGCAGTGCGAGACCCGCAATTCCACCGGTAACTACGTGGCCGCTGTCCATCAAGAAAATGCCGACAGAGGCAAGCAAGGCAGAGGCAGAAATGCCGACAATATCGTCAAGTAATGAGTGGCTCTGGGCAGTTGTGCTGCGGGAGTCCTCAACAGGTGTGTTGTGCACACTTATTTATAACCAGAGTTCACACACCTTGCTGGGCGTCTTGAGGGGTTTGTGTACGGGGGAGTAGACATTTCTGAGCTCAGATATGAATTGGCTCAGAACGCCCTGCGAATCCGGGGAAGTGGGGCATCGCGGTGGTAGCGTTTCCCATTAGTTGAGCGTATAAAAACGTGTGCGCTCGTTGTTGAAAGGGACCCACCTTATGGGCTACAACCGCCTCAAGGCATTTGAAGAAACTGGTTATGTCGTTCTTGACAGCTATGACCAGTCTGCTGACCCCAAGGAATGGCTCGACATCGAGTATGTCGACTGGAAGTCTTCCGGTGTTACCCGTTTCGCTCCGCTGGCTTCTGCCTTCGGCGAGATGGAGTGCAACGGTTTCTGGAACCACACCCCTCCTCGCACTGACAAGGATGGCGTTTGGGTTCAAAAGAACATCGACCTCGCTCCTATTTTGAAGAAGCGTGCCGAAGAGCCCGGCGCCAACATTGGTCGTTGCCGCGTGATTGAGCTTCAGCCAAACAAGTACTCTGACGCTCTCTACAACATGCACCAGGACGACAACAACCGTCTGAACCCAGACGGTACTGGCTGGATTGTTCGTGGATTCTTCAACCTCTCTGACAACCCAGACTCGATGATGATCCTGCGCGAAGACCGCCTGGACCCTTCGACTGAGATTCGTATTCCTCTTCCTGCAGGTGCACAGCTCATCGTGGACACTCAGCGCTTCTGGCACGCCGTGTGGCACCAGGGCGACGAGCCTCGTTACTGCTTGATCACCTCATGGGAGTCAGGCCCCGAGCTCGATGCATACATCGAGAAGTACCACGGTAACCCTCGTGCCGTGAACTACCCGCTGTCTGATGAATTCATCGCAGCAGGTCAGGCAGAGTTTGAGCGCCGCTTGGAAGAGCGTCGCCTCGCACTTCTCGCCCAGGGCATCGTTGAAGAAGGCGTCAAAGACCCTGAAGCTGAAAAGATGTAATTCACCTCAGGTGAATGACAAGAGCCCCAGTTTTCTGGGGCTCTTTTTCTTTAAGTTCTTTTCCTAGTTTGGTAGAGCAGCTTCAATCGCGGAAACGATTGCAGGGTCATCTGGCTTAGTGGTGGGACGGAAGCGTTTGATTTCACCGCTGGGCAGAACCAAGAACTTCTCGAAATTCCACATCACAGGACCAGCTTTGCCGGAGGCATCCTTTGCCTTGACCAGCTCAACATAAAGCGGGTGACGGCTGCGCCCATTGACTTTTGCCTTCTCCATCATGGGGAAGGTTACACCCCAGGTGGTGGAGCAATACTGGGCAATGTCATCGCTGTTCTTGAGTTCTTGAAGGAACTGATTGGATGGGATGCCGAGCACAGTGAAACCACGAGATCCATACTTCTTCTGAAGTTCTTCCAGCTGCTGATACTGGGGAGATAAACCACAACGACTTGCCACGTTCACAACAAGAACTACTTTGTCGGAATAAGCGCCAAAGGTTGTGGGTTTTCCATCCAGAGTGGTCAATGCAATGTCATTCAGGCTCATGCTTTTGAGGCTAATGCGTCTTGCTGGGTGAAACAATGGAGAAACTATGACAAACAATGCGCCGTCAGAGAACTTACCCATCATTCACGATGGAATTATTGATCCTCCTCACGATGTAGAGGTGCTCTCGCCTGAGGAGTT